>JAKFEQ010000051.1:0-12656 GCA_036675625.1 Opitutaceae bacterium
AGAGGTCGGCGACCTCGCCGAGCAGCGTGCCGCCGTTTTGCGCGCCGGCGCCGGTGATGACCTGGCCTTCGGTGAGATCGCGGAGCAGCAACGTGCCATCATGCGGACCGCGGATGATTGTCTTCGTGAGCTTGTCGCGGATATTGGCGGCGCGCGCCTCGGCGATGGCGGCGTCGTTTTCCGCGAGCGAGAAGGTGATGCGCGAGTCCTCGAAATCCTTCAACGTGACGACGCCGCGCTTCTGCAGGTCGAGCAGGCGCTCGTGGTCGCGGCGGGCGCGTTGCGCGCGAAGCCGGGCGGCCTCGATGCTGCGTTCGACCTCCTGGATCTGCGTGAGGAGATCCTGTTGATCGAGCCGCAGGATCTCCTGGCCGCGTTCAACCTTCTGGCCATCGGTGCCGAGAATCTTGACGATCCGGCCGTTGATCTCGGAGCGCAGCTCGGTCGAAAACACCGCGCGCAAACGCCCCACGGCGATGATCTCCTCCGAGATCGTGGCGATGCGACTCTTGACGGTTGGAATCTTGTCCTGCCGCTTGTTGCCGAAGAGGCCGGGACTGACCTGCGCCCAGGCGAGCTTGGCGCCCCAGCCGACGCCGGTGAGCAGGGCGAGCGTGAGGACGGTGCGCAGCAAGAATTTCAGCCAGCGGGTAGACTTCGAAGCTTGGGACATCGGCGAAGAGACGAACGGGGTTGGTTTTGGAAACACGTCGTAGGCCGATTCCGCGAGAGAAAAAGCGGCGCGAATATTGCGAATAATGAGGCACCTCTTATGCGGCGTCGAAGGCCGGCGACGGACGGCGAGCAGGCGGGCGTGTGGGCCCGCCCGACCAACGGGGATTCGAGTATTCGTCAATGGGACTCAAAAACACATCGGCATCGCCGTAGGGTAAAACCCGGTCGTCCAATCCTTGACCCCTCAACGTCTGCGCCAATCGTATGCGTTCTGTGAGTACCCGGTGGAAGAAGGCGTTAGTGGCTGTAGATGTGGCCGTGCGGGGCCATGGGACGCGGCCCGGCGATGTCTCTGCCAACCGGCCGTCGGCGGAGAGGACGTTGATCCAACGTTTGCTGGAGGGGCCGCGGTATTCGGAATTCGATCGGTGGTGCAGGTGCGACCAGGAGATCGCAGGGAACACGTCAGTCAAAAACACATGACGATGCCGATGTACACGCGAGCGGTTGTGGTTGGCGCCGTCGGACTGGCGTTGGTGGGGCAGGCGACCGTCCGGGCGGCGCCGGCAACGGTGCCGCCCGAGCAGCCTGCGATCGGGAGCACGCAGGCAGTGTATGCCGCGTTCACGCTCAACCTGATCCGTTTCGTCACGTGGCCCGAGACGGCGTTTGCCGATCCGGCGGCGCCGCTCGTGATCGGGACGTTTCCCCGCGATCCGATCAACGAGCACCTCGATGCGGCGGCGGCCCGGGAGAAAGACACGGACCGGCCGATCCGCCCGATCCGGCTGCAATCGCTCGACGACGTGACCAAGTGCCACGTGATTTTCCTGCCGAAGAGCCATGCACGGCAGGGCGCGGTGCTGAGGCGGGCCGCGGGCAAGCCGATCTTGATGATTGGCGACGCGGACGGTTTCCTCGAACGCGGAGGCCATGTGCGTTTCGAGTCCGAGCCGTCGCAGACACGACTGAGAATCTCCGTCGAGAATCTCAAGGCGTCCGGCCTCACGGGCCGTTCGCAACTGCTGCGCCTTGCCGCCCAATGACTGCCTTTCGTAACGCGCCGCTGCGCCAGAAAATGACCTGGCTGACGATGGTGTGCAGCATCGTGGCCCTGCTGACGACGGCGATCACGCTCGGCGCCTACGAATGGGTCGCGTACCGGCGAGCGATGTTTTCGCACCTCGACACGGTGAGCATGCTTACGGCGCGAAACAGCTCGGCGACCCTGGCCTTCGACAACGCGGAGGATGCAGCCCGGGTGCTTTCGGCCCTCGAAGCGGAGCCGACGGTAACGGCCGCTGCGCTCTACAATGTGGGCGGTGCCAAAGTCGCGGAGTACCGTCGCGATGCCGTGTTGGCTTCCACGCCCTTGACCGCACCGCCCGACGGCCGGGTTCATACGGGCGCGCAGTTGGACATCGCGATTCCCGTCTTCGAGGAGAAGCGGTTTGGCACGTTGCTGGTGCGCGCCGACATCAGTGTGATCAGCGAGCGCCTCGCGGTTTACGGGTTACTGTTGCTCGGCGTCACGGCGATGTCCGGGCTGCTCGCATTTTTGCTCTCGGGGTGGCTGAGCCAGCGGATCGTGGCGCCGGTGCAGGCGCTGGTGGCCGCGGCTTCGGGAGTGCGGACGAAGGCGGACTACAGCGTGCGCGTGGCGAAGGTGGAGAACGACGAGATCGGGTCGCTGACGGATGCGTTCAACGAGATGCTCGCGCGCGTGGAGGAAAACGAGAGCCGGCTCTATCGGGGCAACGAGCGGCTGCGGCTGGCGCTCGAGTCCGCAAAGATCGGCACGTGGGATTGGAACCTCGTCCGCGACGAAGTGCTGTGGAACGAGCGCAACTACGAGATCTTCGGAGTCGCGCCGGGAACCCCGATCTCCTCGGTTCTTTTCTTTACCCTGGTGCATCCCGACGATCGGGGGCGAGTGAAGTCGAGCATCGAGCTGGCGGCGCGGAGCTCGACGGATTTCTCGATCGAGTTCCGGCTGGCGCGCCCGGAGCGCCCGGCGCACTACGTCCTGGCGCGGGGCATGTTTCTCAAGTCGACGACAGGCGATCCCCTGCGCGCGGTCGGCGTGACCATCGACGTCACGGAGCGGCGCGGGGCGGAGATGCGGGTGCGCGAGAGCGAGACGCGATTTCGCGCCGTGGCGGAGCGGGCCCCGGCGTTGATCTGGTCCTGCGACCAGGCGCTGAACCGCGATTATTTCAACAAGACCTGGCTGCAATTCACGGGGCGGCCGCTCGACCAGGAGTTGGGAGCAGGCTGGCAAAGCGGGGTTCCGAGCGTCGATTTGCTGCGCTGGCAGGAACTGGTGAACGGCGCGGCGGGGCAGTTGGATCCATATTCGATCGAGTACCGGCTGCGCCGCCACGACGGCGCGCTGCGCTGGGTGATCGAGAGCGGTTCGCCGCGGCTGTCGACGGACGGGAGGTTTGCCGGTTACCTGGGTTCGTGCATCGACATCACGGCGCGGAAGGAAAGCGAGGCCGAGCTGGAGGCGCACGTCCGGTTGCGCACGCGTGAGCTGGAGGTCGCGAACCAGGAATTGGAAACGTTTTCGTATTCAGTTTCCCATGACTTGCGCGGGCCGGTGCGGGCGATCCAGGGCTTCACCGAGATCGCGCTCGAGGAATGCCAGGCCAACAATCCGGCCGCGGCGGTGGAGCGGCTGGAGCGCGTGATCAAGGCGGCCGAGCGCATGAACAGGCTGATCGACGCTTTCATCAGCATGGCGCGCATCTCGCGGGCGGAGCTGAATGTCGAGACGGTGAATCTCACGCGGGTGGCGGAAGAAGTCGTGGGCTTCCTGCGTTCGGCGAATCCCGGCCGGCGGGTGGAGGTGACGATCTCCCCGGGGCTGGAGTGCCACGGCGACGAGCGACTGCTGCGCATCGCGTTGGAAAACCTGCTCAGCAACGCGTGGAAATTCACGGCGCGAAAGGAGAGTCCAAAAATCGAATTCGGCGCGACGGCGCGGCAGGGACAGTACGAGTTTTTCGTGCGCGACAATGGCGCCGGTTTCGACCGGGCACAGGCGCACAAGCTCTTCCAGGCGTTCGAGCGGCTCCACCACAGCTCGCAGTTCGAAGGCCTCGGCGTCGGCCTGAGCACGGTCCACCGCGTGATGGAAAAACATCGCGGTCGCGTGTGGGCCGAAGGCGTGGAGGGCGAGGGCGCGACGTTTTATTTCACGGTGCCCGACGCGCCGAACCTAAACTCCGACATGCAGGCGGCGTAGTGACCCGACCGCGAACGCGCGACTGTGTTTACAACTGAATCGGCAACCCGACCTCGATGATCTGCATCGGCGGCAGGCGGTAATAATCGCGGGCCTGGCGGGCGTTGCGGCTGAGGAAGCCGTAGAAATGTTTCTGCCATTCCCACATCCGGGCCTCGCCTCCGGTGATGATCATCTCGCGATTGAAATAGTACGTCGCCTCCGAGGGCTTCAGCGGCACGCCGCGAGCGCGAATGTCCTCGATCAACGCCGTGACGTCGGGCGACTCCATGTAGCCGTAGCGGGCCAGCGCGCGCCACACGCCTTCGCCGATTTCGCGCACGTCGAGCCGTTCTTCACCACGCACGTAAGGAATCTCCTGCGTAATGATGCTGAGCAGCACGACTGTCTCGTGCAGCACCTTGTTCGCCTTCACGTGATGGAGCAGCACCAGCGGGGTGCCCGTGGGATTCCCCGCCATGAACACCCCGGTGCCGCGCACCCGCGCGATGTGCTTGCTCGACGCGATGTCTGTGAGCTCCGATTCGGTGATTTCGTTGGCGTAGATCCGGCGGAAAATCTCGGACTTTCCCGTCTTCCACGTGACCATGATCGCGAGGACTCCCGTCGCGATGAAGATGGGCAGCCAGCCGCCATCGGCGAATTTGTGGAGGTTGGCGCTGAAGAATACGACATCCACCATCAGGAAGAGGCCGCACACCGCCGAGGCGCGCCACAGCGGCCATTTCCACGCGCGGTGCATGACGAAGAACAGCCCGAGCGTGGTCACGATCATCGTGCCCGTGACCGCGATGCCGTAGGCGGCGGCGAGCGCCGTACTCGATTGGAAACCGATCACGGTGGCGATCGAGCCCAGCGCGAGCGAGGCGTTCACGAGCGGCAGATAGATCTGGCCGCGCTGATCGGGGTTCGTGTGCTTGACCGTGAGTCGCGGGAAATATCCGAGCTGGATGGCCTGTCGGACGAGCGAATACGCCCCCGAGATGAGTGCCTGGCTGGCGATGATCGCGGCAAGGACGGAGAGCGCGAGGAGCGCGTAACGCAGCGGACCATCGGGTGCGATCGCCAGAAACGGATTCGTGGCCGAGCTGCGACCGGAGAGGAAAAACGCGCCCTGCCCGAAGTAATTCAATGTGAGCCCTGGAAGCACGACGGCATACCACGCGACCGTGATCGCACGCCGGCCGAAGTGGCCCATGTCGGCATACAGCGCCTCGACGCCGGTGAACGCCAGGACGACCGCCCCGAGGAGAATGGTTACTTCCTTCGGATGCGTCAGCAGGAGATCCAGCCCAAGCATCGGATTGAGCGCGCGCAACACCATCGGCGCCTCGATCACGCGCCAGAGCCCGAATGCGCCCAGCGTGACGAACCACACCAGCATGACCGGGCCGAAAATCTTTCCCATGAACTGTGTGCCGCGATGTTGAAACGCGAAGAGCAACGCGAGAATGACACAGGAAGCGGGCACGATGAGATGATCGACGCCCGGCCAGACGAGCTTGATGCCCTCGACCGCGCCGAGCACGGTCATCGCGGGAGTGATGATCGCCTCGCCGCAAAGCATGGCAGCGCCAAGCAGGACGATGATGATGCCGGCGTTCAAACCGCGCAGCGCTCCGCGATCGATCTGCCCGAGCGACATGAGCGCGAAGATGCCGCCCTCGCCGCGATTGTCGGCCCGCAGGACAAACAGCGTGTATTTCACGCTCACGACAAAAATCAGCGACCAGAACACCAACGAAAGTACGCCCAGCACGGCGACAGCGTGCTCTGCGGGCGGAAGCACCGCGAGACACTCGCGAATCGTGTAAAGCGGGCTCGTGCCGATGTCACCGAATACGACGCCCAGTGCTCCGAGGCCAAGGGCGACTTGCACGCCCGGGCGACCCGGTTTTGGAGAAGGTTCACTCATCGACAGAACGATGAGTGTCGGGAATGTGCGCGTGGGTCCAAGCAGTTTCGTGACGTGGGTGGAAATCAGCTTGATTTCAGGGCGCGGAGTCTGCGGGCCCGCCGACGTGCGCGTGACAACGGCGATAAAACTTTTCACGCTCCGCGCGCATGACTCCCGAATGGACGGTCGCGAAGACCTACACCGACATCCTCTATCACAAAGCCGGCGGCATCGCGAAAGTGACGATCAACCGGCCCGCGAAACGCAACGCGTTTCGCCCGCACACCGTCGCGGAGATGTTCGACGCGTTTTCCGATGCCCGGGAGGATCCGGCCGTGGGCGTGGTGCTGTTGACCGGCGCCGGGCCGTATTCGGACGGCAAATACGCCTTCTGCGCCGGGGGCGACCAGAGCGTGCGCGGTCATGCCGGCTACATTGATGAAGCCGGCGTGCCGCGGCTGAACGTGCTCGATCTGCAAAAACTCATCCGCTCGATGCCGAAGGTCGTGATCGCGCTGGTCGCGGGCTACGCGATCGGCGGCGGCCATGTGCTGCACGTCGTGTGTGACCTGAGCATCGCTGCCGACAACGCGATCTTCGGGCAGGTCGGCCCGAAGATGGGCAGCTTCGATGGCGGGTTCGGCTCGAGCTATCTCGCGCGCGTCGTCGGGCAGAAGAAGGCGCGGGAGATCTGGTATCTGTGCCGCCAATACGACGCGCAGCAGGCGCTCGAAATGGGACTCGTGAACACGGTGGTGCCGGTCGCGCTGCTCGAGGCGGAGGGCGTGAAATGGGCGAACGAGATCCTCGAGAAGAGCCCGCTCGCGATCCGGCTTCTGAAGAGCGGTTTCAACGCGGAGCTCGACGGGCAGGCCGGCATTCAGGAGCTCGCGGGCAACGCGACGATGCTCTATTACATGAGCGATGAGGCGAAGCACTTCATGACGGCGCAACGCGAGAAGCGAAAGCCGGAGCCGCGCAAGTATCCGTGGCTGCCGTGAGGCGGGTGGGGCTCCGCTCTCCGAGCGAGCCTGAGTTCCAGGCGGCTTCGCGTTCAGCTCGAATCTAAACACAACGTCCTAAGTTAATGCGCATGGTTCTTGATCGAACAGAGTCGATGGAGGACGTGGTTTGGACGATTCCAAGTTTTGAACTGAGCATCCACGACGACGGAGAGCTCGGTGAGGGAAGCGAAGTAGTGGTTGTGGAGCCAGAGGCGTCGAACCAGCTTCCAAACCCGCTCGATGGGGTTGAGCTGGGGGCTGTAAGCAGGAAGGAAGAGCAGCGTGAAGTCGGGTTGCTGCGCCAAACGCCAGGCAGCATGGAGCGTGGCGTGGTGGTATTTGGCGTTGTCAATGATGACGACCACACGCCGGCGGGTCCGTGTGCTGACTCGCTGGAGGTGACGCAGAAACTCCCAACAAGTCTGGGCATCGAAATGGCCGGACGGCGGCAGAGTGCACAGCTTACCGTCTCGCAGGCGAACCGCCCCGAAATAGCTGATACTTTTCCGCACCGGAGCATGGAGACACACGGGATCTCTGACTTCGGGCGGAACCCACATGCGGCATCGGCTGCCGTGCTGCTGAAAGTGAACTTCATCCATCGCCCACAGGTCGACGGCGGGATCTGCTGCCAGCAGCCGGAGTTTTTTTTACCGCCGCTTGTGCGGCCGGATCTGCTTGGCCGACTTCTGGCCGAGGCGTGCGCAGCCGAAAACCCAATCGTCGAAAAAGTCTCTGGCACTGTCGGACGCGCAGCGTCACCCCGAACTGTTTCTTTAGAAACGACGATAATAACGGGCCGTCCCACAACTGAGCTGGAAGACCGTAATCGGCAGGACGGCGCCGCAGTGCCTCCTCGACCTGCGCTCTTTGCTTTGGACTCAATCGCGTCGGTCGCCCTTCGCGTTCTCCATCGGCCAAGCCGGCGAAGCCGTCCTGTTCGAAGCGATGGACCCAGTTCTCGATGGTCCGCGGCGCATCGCCCAATCGCTTGGCCACCTCGCGACAACTCAAGCCATGTGCCACCAGCAAGACCCCGTGCAACCGATGATCGTATCGGGCATCGGGGCTGCGCCGAATCTCGTCCTGGAGCGCAAGGACCATCTCCTCGCGGTCGGAAATCACCAGCGGTCGCATGGACCATGAGCATTAACGGCCTTGTCGTCATGCGCAATAACTTACGACGCTCTGTTTAGTTCGGAATTACCCCGGAAACTCAGGCCGGCTCGGAGAGCCAGCCCCACCTCGGACGATCGTGGTGCCGAAATCAGATTGGCATGAAACCGAGCGCGAACGCGCGATCGACCAGCCACGCAGCGCCGAAGGCGAGCAGCACCCACGAAACGCTCGAGCGCACGCGATCGGCCCACGGTCGGCGGCTGGTCCACGCGAGCACGGGCCAGCACATCGCGGCGATCGCGAACTGCCCGAGTTCCACGCCGACGTTGAACGCCAGCAGCGAGCGCACGAGCCCTTCGGAGGGCAGGCCGAGCTCGCGTAACACCGATGCGAACCCGAAGCCGTGCACGAGTCCGAACGCGAACGTGAGCCGCCAGCGATGCGCGCCGTCGGTCTTGCGCCAGAGATTTTCCGCCGCCACGTAGACGATGCTCGCGGCGATCGCGCACTCCACGAAGCGCGAGGGAAGCGACACGACGCCGAGGGCGGCGAGCGCAAGCGTCAACGTGTGCGCGATCGTGAACGCCGTGATGATCTTCAGCAGGTCGACAAACCGCTTCACGAACAGCAGTGCGAGCAGGAAAGCGATGTGGTCGTAGCCGAGAAAGATGTGGCTCACGCCGACCGCCAGATACTGCTGAAACTGTTCCCAGGGCGGCACGCGATAGCCCGTGTCGAAGAGGTAATCCGGCTCGAATCGCGTGAAGACGACGGGATTTTCCCCGCCGTTCCAATTGAAGTTGCCGAGTACCGTGTGCCGTTCGCCCAGCTCCAGGAAGAAGTCGAACGTCACCGCCACGGAGTCGGGCGCGTGGAGCACGGAATTGCGGAACGTGAACGCAGCGAGCCGTTGTCCGAAATCTGCGGCAGCGATCGCCTCACCCGCATCCGGCGACCACGGTGGCGGCGTGAGGACGCCGAACGCGGCGTCGCGCTCGTTCAGCTCGAGGTAAACGGTCCGGCGTAGAAACGCGTCGATCGCGGGTGTCGCCTCGAGAAGCTCGGCGTGCGTCACGCGGTCGTCGCCATTCGCGTCGACCGGCGTCATCCGCGCGAGCGTGGCGAGATCGAACGTGAACGTGCACGCGACCTCCTCGGGGCCGATCGCGATCTTGCAGTAGCTCGTATCCGGAGTGTGGGCACGGGCGATCGAAGCGGCGAGGAGCGCGAAGACGATGACCGATCCCCGCAGCCCGCCTCGGGAGAGGCGGGATCGGCGCGCGAGCGAGCGACCGATGATCCCTGCTCTTCCGAGCAGGGCTACACGTTCACATGCGATCCGCTCCACTTCGCGTCACTTCGCCAGCTGATAGGTGATCCACATCGGCGAGACCCACACGAGCTCACCATCGGACTGCTCGCCGCGGAAATAGTAATAGCTCGTCCTGCCGGCCGTCGGTGCCGGGTCGGTCCACGTGAGCTCGACTTCGGCCTTGTTGGGCGTGACGACGTGAATCTCTTCGTCGTCTTTCACGAGCGTGACTTTCGCGAAGGGCGCGGTGCCGATCAGTTTCAATCGCAACGTGGGCGGTTCCTGTGCGGTGAAAGCATCGCCGAGCATGTACTCTTTCCCGCCGGCTGTGCAGCGGTAGTCGGCGATAATGTTATCGGTCGCGCCGTACGTGTGGCGCGCGCGCATCGCGCGGAGCAGCGCTTCGCGCGACGTATCCTCGGCGTAAACCATCGCGTAGCTGATGTGCGTCGAGCCGTGATCGCTGCTCGATTGGAATGAAAACTGATAGCCTTTCTTGAGCGCGAGGTTCACGAAGCCGAGCGGGCGCCAGCCGCCGATCGCATCGCTCGCGGTCGGCGAACGCGGCGCGCCGGGGCGTTCGTAGTTTTGCCGCGCGCCCTGGTAGATCTCGACCATCGGCTCGACGTCGGGCGCGTTGTTGCGCCAGTCGGTGCCCATGTCGGTCGCGCTGGTGTGCGAAGCGCAGACGCCCTGGAAGTGTCGCAGGTAATCGTAAAGCATCAGGGTATCGGGCGCGGCGATCACCGGTTGTGGTGCGGTCTTGGGCAGCCGCGGGAGCGTGCGGACGCCGCGCTGAGCGAAGACCACGTTGCGATGACCTTCCGGATACGAGACGCTGCGTTCGTAGGTGAATGGCGGGTCGAAACGGCCCGGGAGCCGGAAGGCATCGGTGGTTTTCTGCGTGAGCCACCACGTGTATTCGCGGCCACCGCCATTGTCGTGATCGCCGTTGCCGAGCCAGTCCATCGCGGCGACGTCCATGCCGTAGCGCCACATATCCTCGAGTGGGCCATCGTTCCCGCCATCGCCGCTGATTTCGGTGTGGCGGTGAAACTCGCCGCGCAGCAGGCGGAGCGATTTGCCGTCGTAGGTGATTCGTTGTGCGCGCGAGCGCTCGATGGCGGCGCGCTCTTCGAGCGTGGCCTGACTCGGGCTCGCATCTCCGGGCGGAGCTTTCGCGGCGATGAGTTTCAAATCGATCGACGCGCTCGGCATCTCGAGCCGGCTCACGAAAATGTCGTTGTCGAACGGATCGCCGGCGGCAGCCGTGCGCGGGATGTAGCGGTCCTGCCGGTGATCGCTCGAATGCGCCACGATGAAGCCGCCTCCGGGGTGCGCGGCGACGGCGGGAGAATTGTAGAGGAGATTGTCGGAGTGCGGGAGGATCGTCGGTCCGGTCCAGCGTTCGCCGTCGTAGACGGCCGCGTAGTTGACCCACACGCTGCCGAGCGGTGTGAAAAACGTGCCTTCGCGACTGCGCGCGAAGAGCCAGATCCGCCCATCGCGATCACACGCGATCCGCGCAATATTATTGTAGGCTCCAGCGGGGACGGTCTCCGCCTCCTTGCCGGCTTTGCGGGCCGGCGTATCCGCTTCGGGACGACGCACGGGGAATGCGCGCGGTCCACGGCGAACGCGATTGCCGGGCAACCCCGTGGCGACATCGGCGGCCGGCTCGAGCCATCCGGAGTCGGCGAGGACGCGCATCTCGATCTGGCGGTCGCGGTAGAGACCGATGCCGGAGTTGCGCTCGAGCGCGCCCCAGTCCTTGCCCCACGTCGGTCCGCTGCGTTCATAGGCGATCCACAAGCGCGCCGCGCGATCGTAAGTGATCGCGGGTCGCGCCTCGTAGTCCGCGGTGTTGGCAACCGGCCGGGCCTCCTTCATCGCGCCATCGGCGGCGACTTCGCGAACCCAGACGTCGTAATCGCCCTTGTCGTAGGTGTCCCACGCCACGGCGACACGGCCGTCCGCGCCCGCCGTGATCGCCGGCGCCCAGCAATTGCCTCGCTGCGTGCTTACAACGCGTTCCGCCGACCAGGTGCCGTTGCTGGATTGGTGACGCTCGACGATGCGGAAACCATTCTCCCGAGCGGCCTGCCACGCGACCCAGATGCGGCCGGACGAATCGACCGTCGCGACGGGCGAGAGATCGGAGCCGGCGATATCGGAGAGCTTCACGGCGGCGGATACTTTGCCGGCGACGACGCTCGCGGCGAAGATCTCGAAGTTCGCGAGTGGTGTTGCGGGGTAGCTGATGTTTTCGGACCAGAAGACCCACGTGCGGCCATTGCCATCGATCGCGACGGCGCATTTGTAGATGTCACGCCCGCTGGTCGTGATCGCAACGGGCTCAGACCACGCGCCGTTTTTCTGTGTCCTCAGCCAGAGCCGGTCGCCGCCGGGAGGTGTGGCGAGATAAGAGAAATCGGTCGGTGCGCGTTCGAGCTGCCGCGCCCGCGCGTTGCGGTCGAGTCCTGGAGTGAATGCGACCCACGCTACGGACGCATCGCCGTTCGGTGCGACGGCAATTGCCGGAAAGTCATCATCGTCGCGCTGCGAAGTCAGCGGTCGCGTCGCGGCGACGCGCTCGACATCGACCGCGCCGTTGAGCCGCTCGAGCACTTTGCCGTAGGGAATCTCGGAGAGGCGAAATTCGAATTTGCCCTGCCTGGTCTCGACTTTGACGACCGAGGCATCGGTGACAGAGGTAAGAACCAGGATGACGCCATTGTCGGCCATGTTGGAGCCGAGGCCTTTCTTCTTGGCGTTCTTCTTCGGGTTGTTGCTGCGACGCGCGGTGAGCGGACGCGTGGACGCCTTCCAACTCGTGGGGCTGAGGACGGCGTCGGATTCCTGGAAACGCCAGCCCTCGAGCCGCTCGACGGTGCCGGGAGAGACGGACACGTTGCCATCCCAGACCTTGTTGCCGGCGTCAGTAAGGCCAAAACGGATACGCACGCCGAGGTCGGCGGCGAAGGTAGTCGAAGCGAGCGATGTGAGCAGGGCGAAGCCAAGGAAGCGAAGCATGCGGGGTAGGGGTTCGCCAGCAGGGTGGGCGGAATCACGAGCGCACACACGAAAAATTTCTGCCTACGCGCCCGCGGCTGAAACTTCCGTGCCGCGGACGGGCGCGGTGCGACGGCAAGGAGGCCAGCCCGACGACCGCGCGAACCCGCAGGTGGTCACGTTCCCCGAAGGAAGGCGACGATGCGGGTGGCTACCTCAGCCGGCGCGAGTTCCCCGGTATCGAGCACCAAGGCAGAGTTTCGGACCATTGGCGTCGCAAATGCGCCGTTGTCTCGCAGTCGCCGATAGAGATCGAGATCCGTCAGCTTGTGAAATGCCGCGCGCGATTCGGATGCGAGCCGGCGCTCGATCTCCGCTTCGCTTGCC
>JAKFEQ010000047.1:0-12281 GCA_036675625.1 Opitutaceae bacterium
ATCTCAGCGGCCGCATCCTCGCCGCCAATCTTTCGTTCGCGCGCAAATTCGGCCGCGCCACGACCACGTTTACCGACATGTGCGTCGTCGATCTGCTGCACCCCGACGACGCTCCCACACTCAACACCACCGCGGCCGAGCTTGCCCGCCCGCCGCATCGCGCCGCCACCGAGCATCGGTGGCTCACGCCGCAAGGCATCCGCTGGTTTGCCTGGGAGGAGACGGCGCTCCGCGACGATGCCGGCGCCATCATCGCGATTCGCGCCGTCGGCCGTGACATCACGCGCCAGCGCATGGCGGAAGAGCAATATTACCGGCTCTCCCGCGCCGTCGAACAATCGCCGGTCTCGATCGTCATCACCGATCTCGACGGCCGGCCACAATACGTGAACCCCAAGTTCACGGCGGTCAGCGGACACACGCTCGAAGACATCCTCGATCAAAACATCGAGGTCCTGCGCGACGGTCACCCGGATCAAGCCTCCTACGACAACTTCTGGGCCACGGTCCGCACCGGCGGTGTGTGGCGCGACGAGCTCTCCACCCGCCGCGGCGACGGCAGCGTCGTCTGGGAATCCGTGAAAGTTTCCTCGCTCCGGAGTCCCTCCGGCGAGATCACGAACTTCCTCTGCCTCCGCGAGGACATCACCGAGCGCAAGAAACTCGAGCACGAGCTGCGGCAGGCGCAGAAAATGGAAAGCCTCGGCACGCTCGCCGGCGGCATCGCCCACGATTTCAACAACCTCCTCGCGATCATCAACGGCTACTCGGAGTTCTGCCAGCAGGGCGCCCACGAGCCCGCGGTCCTGCAAAAAAGCCTCCGCGAGATCCACCGCGCCGCACAGCGCGCGAGCGGTCTCGTGCGCCAGATCCTCACTTTCAGCCGCAAGACAGAGGTCCGCTTCTCACCGGTCGATCTCAACCAGCTCGCCCGCGATCTGGTCCACCTGCTCGCCGAGACGTTTCCCCGCACCGTCACGATCCACCTCGCGTTGCAGGATCGGTTGCCGCCGCTGCTCGCCGACCAGAACCAGATCCAGCAGATCGTGCTCAACCTCTGCGTGAACGCCCGCGACGCCATGCCGTCGGGCGGAACGATCACCCTGTCGACGGGCGTGCGCTCCGGAGCCTCCCTGCAACACCTGGGTGCCGACGCCACGCGCAACTACGCCTGTCTCGAAGTTTCGGATACGGGGACCGGCATGCGCCCTGAAGTGCGCCAGCGGATCTTCGAGCCCTTTTTCACCACCAAGCAGGGCAATCACGGGACCGGCCTTGGCCTGGCGGTCGTCTACGGAATCGTGGTGGCGCACCACGGCTTCATCGACGTCGAGAGCACGCTCGGCAGCGGCAGCACATTCAAGGTTTTCCTGCCCCTGGCCGAGACGGCCGCCGCCATCACCGTGGCGGCTGGCCCGACGGAGTTTCCGGGTGGCACCGAATCCCTGTTGATCGTCGATGACGAGGAGTCATTGCGCGCGCTTCTCTCGACCGCCCTGACGAGGAAAGGCTATCGCACGAGCACGGCCGGTTCGGGACTCGAGGCGATCGAGCTCCTCAGCGACACCACTCGGATTTTCGACGCCGCCTTGCTCGACCTCAACATGCCCGGCGCCAGCGGCGTCGATGTGTTGAAGGTGATTCGAATCTGTCGTCCGACTTTGAAGGTCGTGGTGATCAGCGGCCATCTCACGGCCGAAGCGCGCGCCGAGTTCGAACAGCTCGGGCAACGCTCGTTCGTGCAGAAACCGTATCGACTCGACGACATCGGGCGCCAGTTGCGCGCGCTGCTCGAGAACCGCGACCGCGCTTGAACCAGGGCGGCCGCGGATCCGCGCCGGCTGGTCCACCGGATCTTCCGGGGCCCGCAAATTCATTTCAGAAGCGGCGCCGTGTGCCGATTTAACGCGTGGGCATTATCACGACGATCCACTAAAATGGACCTCTGCACACGAAATGAATTACCGCGAACCACCGCATTTGCCGGCGGGCGTGCGACGGGCATTGCATTGCCTTTCGTTACTCCTGCTGCCGGCGCTGGCGCCCGAAGGCGTCCGTGCGCTGCCGCACTCGGGCACGCCGGGAGGCCGGCTCGACCTGAGAAATGCGAATGTGACTCCTTACCTGCCGAATTTGGGCGCCCCGCCGCTGCGCATTCAGGATGCCAGCCCGCCGCCCGATCTCGTGACGCGTCCCGCTGCGGCTGCACCCCCGACGCCCGCTCTCACGCCCACAGAAACGTCGGTCGCCCTCGAGAATGCCGCGGCCGCCCGCTCGACCGCAGTCACGACCGAGGAGCGCATCGAGCCCGCCCCGCCGCCGGAACAGCCCGAAGCGCCCGCCGCCCAAGCTCCTGTCCCGGCGCCCGCACCGGAAAAAACGCCTCCGCCCATCCTGCCCGATAACGCACGACCCACCGTCCGTCCCGAGGACTTTCTCCCTTATTTCCAGATTCCAGGATCTTCTCATCGCTCACCCGACGTGACGCTTCTCGTCCCCGCGGCACCCACGGCACCGGCACCCGCCGCGACGTTGCCGCCAAGTTCCGCCACCTACACGCAATCGCCGAAATGACCCGCCCTCGTCGTCCGCTCTCACGCCTCGCGCTCGCCCAAGCCTGTGTTGTGCTCGCGTTGCTTGGGGTGGCGCGGGCGCGGGCCGAGGAGAAAACAGCGCCAACGCCCAGCTCCGAGTCGCGCGTCCAGACTGCGCCTTCGCCAACCGCCGACCCGACGCCCGAGAACCGCGTCGCGCCGGACGGCGAACCGGCGAAACGCAGCCCGGTCGCCGATTCGGAGCGCAGCGGGGCGGAAACCGCTTCTCCGCCGCAGGGCGACACCGCGCCCGCACCCGCACCCGTGCCCGTGCCCGCCGCGCCGCCACGCGCGCGCGACGAGGTCCACGGTTTGCTCAATCTCGGCGCGAGCCTTACCGAGCGTGAAGACTATCTCGCCGCCGAGATCGCCTATCGCCAGGTCCTCAATGCACCGCAAGCCGGCGAGACCGAGCTCAAGACCGCGCTGCTCGGCCTCGCGCACATGCATCGCCGGCAGGGCGCGCTCACGAAGGCCACCGCGATCTACGAACGCTTTCTCAAAGACTATCCGGGCGACGATCGCACGCCGGACGCCCTGCTCGAGCTCGGCCGCACCTTGCGCAGCCTCGGCGTGCACAAGCTCGCGCTCGCTCGTTTCTACAACGTCATCAATTCCACGCTGAAGCTGCCGGGCGAGGGCTTCGAACGCTATCAGGTGCTCGCGAAAACCGCCCAGTTCGAAATCGCGGAAACGCATTTCCAAGCCGGCGAGTTTGCCGAGGCGAACAAGTTCTACACGCGGCTCCGCCTCCTCGACCTCGCGCCCGTCGATCGCGCGCGCGCGCATTTCAAGGCCGGCTATTCCCTGCGCCTGCAAGGCGACCTCGATGGCGCCGTCACCACGTTGCGCGCCTTCATCGCGCAATGGCCGGATGATGAAAACATCCCCGAAGCGCGCTACCTGCTCGCGATCACCCTGCGGGAAATGAAGCAGCCGCAGGAGGCGTTTGCCGCGACGCTCGAGCTGCTGCGCACCGAGAAATCCCGCATCGCCACCGACCCGAAACGCTGGGCCTACTGGCAACGCCGCACGGGCAACCAGCTCGCAAACGATTTCTTCGAATCCGGCGACCCGCTCAACGCGCGCGCGATCTACGCCGGCCTGCTCGAGCTCTCGCCCGAGCCCGCCTGGCGCCTCCCGATCACCTATCAACTCGCGCTCTGCTACGAACGGCTCGGGATCACCGACCGCGCCCGCTCGTCGTATCAGGCCATCGTGGACGCCACCGACGCCACGCCCGCCGCCGACTTCTCCGAGCTCGTGACGATGGCAAAATGGCGCATCGAACATCTCGACTGGCGCGAGCGCGTCGGCCAGCAAATCACCACTTTCTTCGGCACCGCCGCCAAACAAGCCGCCGCGAGCGTGCCATCAGCCACACCGTCGAACACCGCCGCCACCCCATGAGCCAACTCGAAACCATTCTGGAGCACCACCGCCTCTGCGACGAGATTCACCAATGCGTGCTCGATGAGAACCGTTTCCTGCGCCAGCAGCAGCGCGTGCCCGACGCCGCTCTGCTCGAGCGCAAACGCACCCTGCTCGCGCAGCTCGACCTCACGCTCGCCGCGCTACGCGCCGTCCCGGCCGCCTCCGCCCGCGATCCGCAGACGCGCGATCAACTCGAAGCGACACGCGCGCGCATCCTCCAGATTCTCCAGCTCGACAAGGAAAACGAGCAACTGCTCCTCCGTTGCAGCCTCGCGCCCGCGCGCCCGGCCGGCGCGACGCCCAACGCCTCCGTCACGATGCTGCAGAAGATCTACGCCCGCTGCTCGTAGACGCCGGAGCGCTGCTTTCAGAGAAGCAGGCACCAGCGGGATCGAGATGCGTTTGTCATCTATTAGATGACAAACGCGGCCATCGGGGATTGGCCAAACTCCAAGGCGGGCAGACGGCACTCAGCCTCTGCTCGTCGAATGAGCGGCGCGCCCCGGCTGCGGGGCGCACCCGTGAGCCTCACTTCACGACCGGCCGCAGCACGAGGTTCCGATAGGAAACGGGGCCGTGATCGCCCTGCAGGAAAATCGGGCCGGGACGAAACTCGTCCGACCACATCGCACCACCCGTGCAGCCCAGCGCCGGCTGGTTGTCGATGATCGTCTTCCCATTGAGGACGACGGTGACGTGTCGGTCCACGAGCGTGATGTCCATCGTCTGCCACTCGCCAGCCGGCTTCTCCGCCGCCATCGACGGCGTGATCCGGCTATACAGCGCACCCATGTTGTGCGAGTCGAGCGGCTTGCCGAAGGAATCCATCACCTGGATTTCGTAGATGCCGCGAAGATACACGCCGCTGTTGCTGCCCTTCGGCACGTTGACTTCGAGCTTCAGGTTGAAGTCCTCGAACTCGGCGTCCGTGCGCAGATTCGCCGTGCGCACGCGCGGCTCGCCCTCGCGATGCTCCGGCGGACGGTTGATCAACACGCCGCGCTCGACCGACCACGCGCTCCTCAGATCGGCATCCTTGATCCGCCAGCCGGAAAGATCCTTGCCATTGAAGAGCGGGATCGGCGCGCCGTATTTCACCTTCGCCAGGTTGGGCCGAGGAGGCAGCGCCGGGATGCGTTTGCCCGTGAACTCCACGCGGTTGAATCCGGTGCCGTTCGGCCGCGGGTCGACGCGCGTGCCCTTGAGCGTCTCGCCCTCGATGCGCGCCGTGAGCGTGGAGGCGAGCTGCTGCTTGCGGACGACTTTGCCCGCCGCGTCCTTCCGCTCGAGTTCGCGCACCGTCGTGATCGTCAGTGTGCCATCGGCGATCACCACATTCGCCACCGGCAGCACGCTGCCGCCACCCCAGAGAAGCGAAGCGTCGAACCAGCCTTTCTCCTTTTCCACTTCAAGCCAGCCGGCCGCGCCATTGGAAAGGCTCAGCGCCCAGCGACCGAAAAACGCGTCGCCGCCACTGGCCGCCGCGTGCAACACGCCAGTGGCAAAAAGCGCAACGCTCACCAGGAGCCGCCGCGCGAGAATCGAGAAACGGGAGGATGTATTCATGGAAATTGGACGTGTCACCCACAGCACTTCATTCACTTCACGACTTCGCCTGCTTTCAGTTCACGGATCTTGATATCCTTGAAGCGAACCTGGAACGGCCCCTTGCCCGCCGGGATGCTGTGCACCTGCAGGCCGATGAAGCCGCTCGCGTCGAGCGAATCGCGAAAATCCGCGCACGGCACGCCGTTCACCCACGAGCGGATCCGGTCGCCCTGCGCGACAATCCGGTAGTGGTTCCACTCGCCATCCTTAAACGCGGCGCACGCTCCCGGCTTCTTCGTGAGATCGTCGTGCCACTTCGTCCAGCGGCCCTCGTCCCAGAAGTTTCCCGACACGCATTTGTCCGCGGTCGTGACCTCGCATTGATAGCCGTAGACTTCACCCGCTTCCCGGAGCCGCTTCTGTTTCGAAGCCTGCGGCGTCGGCTTCTCGTAAACATGACTGCGAATCTGGATGCCGGAATTCAGCTCCTTGTCGCAGAGCACCCTCAGCTCGAGTTCGAAATCCGCGTAGTCGCGCGTCGTGGAGAGAAACGTGTTTTTGCTCTTCTCGACCGTCGTGCCGACAATCGTGCCGTTCTCGACGCGGTAGTTCGCCGTGCCGCCTTTCACGACCCACGTCCTGGCGTCGATCGTCTTGCCGTCGAAGAGTGAAACCCAACGGGGCGCCGCGGCGGTGGCGCGGGAGACCGCACCGGCCAGCACGGCCGCCGCTGTACTTAGGAAAGCGATACGGAAGAACAGGGGGATTTTCATGGGGCAGATCGAGCCGCCAAACCTCGCGCGCGTTTGCGGAGGTGTCGAGCGTTTCAGAGCCGCAGTCGGAACCCGGCGCTACTTCCACTGCAACCGATCCGCCGGCCAGCCCAGCGTGCGCGCCGCATTCGTGGTCCACGACCAATCGTCGGGATTGCCGCGCGTGATCTTCACCGGCGTGCGCTCGGCGGCCAGCGCCACCGCCTGCGGCACATCCAGGAAGCGCAGCACGTTGAGATAATCCGGCCCGTTGTGGTGCGTCGCGGGCGGCGCGATCATCTCCAGCGACGCGATCCCTTCCATGAACAAGGAGGCATAGAGCGCATTCACCGCCTGGTGCCGCGTCCCTTGCAGGTGCACCGGCTTCGCCCCGAAAAGCTCCGGCGCGCGCAACGCCGCCACCGCCCGCCCGATGTCCCACACCGTCATTCCATCCTCCGTCTGCCCAAGCAGCATGTAGCGCCGGCGGCTCTGCGTTCGATCCTTCGGCGACAATCCCGCCGCCAGCAGTCCGCGCGCGGGAAAGATCACGACCGCCGCTTCCCCGCTCGCGACATCGGCGAGGCTCGCCGCCGCCGCGTTCTCCTTCTCCAGATCCTTCGGATCGACGACGCGCAGATAAACGCGCTTCACCTCCGCCAGCGCCGCACGCGAGTGAATCGTCAGCGGCAACCGCAGCGATTCGTGCACATTGAACTCCCACGTCGCGATCGTGTGCCCCGCGCGGTTCTCACCTGCCACACGCTCGAGTTGGAGCGCCGCGGGCTTCGCGGGCCAGCCGGCAAACGACTTTTCGCGCAGTGCCTGCATCCATTCCGCGCGCTGCCGCTCCCACTCGCCCGCGCTCGCCGGCACGCCGGGCGCCGCCGCCGGCACGAAGAACGCATGCGCCGTCGTCGTGCGTTGATCCGCCGGCAACTCGGGAAATACTTTCAGCTCGGCCGGCTTGAAGAACTTCTCCGCGGCGACGCGAATCAGCGGTTCCTCACCCTTAAGGAAGCGATTGAACCACCGGAACGCCGGCACCTGCAGATCCTGCGTGTCCTTGTGCGGACCTTCCGTGATGAGGAGGCCCAGTTTGTCCGCCGCGTTATGGAGCTTGTAGATCCGCGCGACATCGCGGTGCAGCCGCACCACGCCGTCGAGCGGGAAGATCGCATCCTTGTCCGAGTTCGAAATGAGCAGCGGCCGCGGCGCGAGCATCGCTGCGAGCTTCGCATAATCCCAACGGTAGGTGTTCACCAGATACATGCAGTCGCAGTGGCCCGCGACGCAGCCGTCGACGACGTGATTGCGCAGGTCGGTGATGCCCGCGACCGGCACCGCGACTTTCACGCGCTCGTCGAGCGCAGCCGTATACCAGGTGTAGGAGCCGCCACCCGAGCGGCCTGTCATCCCGAGTTTCTCCCCGTCGACATCGGCGCGCGATTGGAGGTAGTCCAGCGCGCGGATCGAGTTCCACGCCTCGACGCCGACAGGCGTGTAACCCCGCGAATTCCACCACCACATCCCTTCGCGATACGTGCCGTGATGCAGGCCCTCGAGCTCGCCCAGCTGGATCGTGTCGATCGTCAGGCAAACATATCCGTGCCGCGCAAACCACGCGCCGTGGTGCTGGTAGGTGGTCTTGTTGCCATAGCTGATCTTCCCCTCGACAACCCGGCTGTGACCGCAGACATAGAGAATCGCAGGCGCGCGACCCTGGAGATTTTTCGGCACGTAGACGTTCCCGGTGACGTAGAGTCCCGGCATCGATTGATAGTGCAGCTTCTCGACATAAAACTCCTCGTGCTCGACCCGTCCCGTGATCGTCGGCTTCATGTCCGTCTTTTCCGGATACGGCATGAGCCCGAGCATCTCGCGCAGTTGCGCCCGAAACGTTTCCCGCTGCCGCGTCCAATCCGCGAGCATCTCGATGCCGGCGAGCGACTGCGCCTGCACGCGCGCTGTCTCGTCCGCGAAATACGTTGCCAGCATTTTTGCCCGCGGCTCCTCGGCCGCATCGCCCGCCGATGCACCACTTAAAACTCCAAGGCTGAAACACACGACCAGGGTAAAACGTGAGGCCATGCCCATCCGCTAATCATTCCCGCCAATCCTGCGAGCCATTTGACAGCGCCGCCTCGTCACATTCGAAGATGATGCGACGCCGGACGACATCGGCACGAACACATGCGGCGGATGTGAGCCATCGTCGCGGCTAAGAAATCTCGCGCTCCTCCGTCTTAGCCATGTCTGTGCCGTCGAGGACCAAGAGCGGAGAGTTCAAAGCCAGACGAAAGAGTGAACCGAAACCCTTCCAATCTTCCGGCGCAAAGCGCGGAATCTCAGGATCCCAGCTCAACACTCTCAGCTCTCAACTGAATATCTACGCTTAGGCTCCCCATGATCACACCGCCCCGCTTCGTCGCGTGCGCCGCGTTGCTGCTCGCGTATCCGTTGGTTACGTACAGCGCCGAAGATCGAGCCGTCCCGCCCCTGGCCGCCACTGCCGCCAATCCTCCGGCGCCGAAGGACAACGAGGAGCTCATCCGCCTCTACGCCGAAGACCAGACGGACCGCAAACCACCGCCCGGAAAGAGCATCGACTGGACGATCGTCGGCCCGCGCGACAATGCGCGACTCGCACGAGTCAAGGAGCTTTATGCCACCAATCAGCTCAAAACCGGCGTCGATTACTATCATGCCGCGATGATCCTTCAACACGGCGAGGTGCCCGAAGACTACCTGCTCGCGCACGAGCTCTGCGTCGTCGCAATCAGCAAGGGCTACAATCGTGCCCTCTGGCTGGCGGCCGCGAGCGAGGACCGGTTCCTGCGCGCGCTCGGCCGGCCGCAGCGTTTCGGCACACAATATCTCACCGAAGGTGACGCGCCCACCCGCCTGCAAGAGACCGATCCGAGTGTCACCGACGATCATCGTCGCGCCATGAAAGCGCCTCCGCTCGCAGAGGCAAAAAGCCGCGCGTCGCGATTCGACGGCGGCAAGACCTTCAATCTCGCGCCCATCGCAAACGCCCCTGCGCTGACGCAGGATCTCTTCGGTCCCGACGACGATGCCACTTCCGCGCTGGAAAAAGTGCGCAAGTTCGTCCCTCAAAACAGCGGCGACTTCCTCGTGCTCCAACGCGCCTGTCGCGACATCTGCCTGCGTTTCTCTGCGCCGCCGATTCGTGCCGGAGCGATGCTCGCGGCCGCGAGCCACTGGCAGCGCCTCTCCCCCGAACATATCGCACAGCTTTCCGGCTGGGATCCCGCGGAAGGCGAACACGATCCCGAATTCACTCCCGACCAGCGCGCGGCAATCGGGCTTCGTCTCAGCTATGGACGCGCCGCAAGCAAAGCCAAACTCGGCGGTGTCAGCTACGAGGATGCGCTCCTCGACGAAATGGCCGGCGTCGCCGCGAACCACCTCGCGGTACGCCAGGCACGCGAATCACTGATCAATGCGGCCCTGAGCGTAGCTCCAGAAAAAGCCATCTCGAAGCTGCGGGCGCTGTATCCAGAAGATCGTGACGTCGCCGCCGCGATCCGACAGCTTGAGGCCATCGGCCAGCCATGCGAATTCGAGCTCACCACGCTTGAAGGCCGCACGATTCGCCCGCGCGATTTCCGCGGCAAGGTCATCGTCCTCCACTTTTTTGCCCAGCGGTTTGCGTTCTCCACCGCGGCAGTGCCGCAGTTGAAGGAACTTCTCACGCGTCATGGTGCGAACCTGGCTGTCGTCGGCATCAACACCGACAAGGATCGCGCGGCGGCGGAGCAGGCAATTGCGCAACACGCGATTTCCTGGCCGGTGCATCACGACCGCGCTGTGGGAAGCGATAGCGTCGCTACGCGTTTTCACGCGCAGATCCTCCCCTACTTCCTGCTGCTCGATCGCGCGGGAAACCTGCGCTTTCGCGGAATCCATCCGACCGAACCGGCGACGCTGCGGCGGATTGAAGCCCTCCTCGCCGAGCGCTGAGATCGGGCCCGATTTTCGCTACGCCACGCCGAAGGAAGCAGCGACATCGATCCACGTAGCCCTGCTCGGGAGAGCAGGGACCGACACCACCTCGGGTGCGCCCGTTCATCCCGCCTCTCCCGAGGCGAGCCACAGCCATTACGGATAGGGCAAACGTCAATGCACATGTCGCCCGCCGCCTCTACGCCACATGCCGCGGCGGCCGGCGTTACAGGGCTAACGCTTTTCCCGCAGACAACTATCCGGATTTCCCCGAGCGCTTCGCGCTTGAGCGAATTGCCGGGACGTTGAGTTGTTGTTGTCGTGACCCCGGCAGCATTGCTCAACGAAACCCCTCGCCGGAATTTCGGCCGCATCGCGATTGTGGACGATAACCCGGACGACATCTTCATCCTTCAGCGCCAACTGCGGCGGCTCGGCATCACCTGCCCGATTGCGACGTTTTCCGACAGCCACGATGCCATGGAGTTTTTGCGGCATACCGCCGCGAACGCCGGCCGCAGCGCCCTTCCGGAAATCCTTTTTCTCGACATCAACATGCCGGGTGCCACCGGCTTCAGCGTGCTGTGCTGGCTCCGCGAGCAGGAAGCGCTGAAGAACCTCAAGGTCGTGATTCTTTCCGGCACGAGCGATCCTGGAGACGTGGCGCTCGCGACGGCTTTGAGTGCGAACGCCTACCTCGCGAAACAACCCTCGCTCGAATACCTCGGCACCATCCTGAATCGCTTCGCGCCGGGCCTGCTCCCGCATCCCGCCGATCGCTTCCAGCGCGCTGCGACGAGGGATCTTAGGGAGATGAGGGATATGCCCCTCCGCGAGCGGTTGCCCGAGTCGAGTCATCCTTTCGCCAACGCGTCCTAACGCCAACCGCGTGGCCAGACCACCGCCTCCGCCCGCACGCGGAGGCGGTGAAAGCTGCCGTAGCAGGATAGAGGGGTCGTGGATCGCTGGATCGGCGGTACATCGCGTGCGCGCTCGTTCCGTCGCTGCGCTTTCACCGCGAGAAATATCCGCCAGGGAAAACCGCATCAGCGCCCGCGCCATGCGTCTGCCCCGGCCTGGCCTTTCGCCGCTGCCGGTTCACGGCCGTAAACTCCGCCCGTCTCCGGCGTCGGTAATTTCGGCGCGCTCCGTTCGGGCCGGTCCGCGCAATACCACCAGTTCCGCGCAAACGTGAACGTCTCCGGCGCCGTGCCGCCGCCGATGTTGACGCCGCCCTCGGACCACTTCGTCGATTCAAACACGATCAGGTTGTCCGTGAACACGCCGTTGCGACACGCCACGAATCCGGGCGCCTTGTTCTCCTGCAGAATGCGCAATGCCCAGCGCCCGGGTCGCTCGATCGTGTTGAAACGCACCACCGCCCCATCCGCTCCCGCAAACGCCACGGCTGTGATGCCACCGACAAACGTGTTGCCCTCGACCGTGATCTCGCGCGCCTCGGCGTGCTCGCGGCCTTCCTGCAGGCGCGGCCGAAAAAACTGCAGGCCCGTGCCGCCGCCGATGTTCACGCCGCGACCGCCCGCATGCTCGAAACGGTTTCCGCGCACCGTCACGGCGCTCGTGCCGCCCTTGCACTGCACTGCCGTGCAATTCGGCGGCGCGGGCTCGATGTGGCGGATCACGTTCTTCTCGATCAACCCGCGATGGCAGCCCACCAGGTCGATCGCGGACCCGCCCTTCGTTCCCCAACGCTCGATCGTGCAGTCGATCACCTGGAAATCGTAGAGCCCCGACAACTTGATGCCGTCGTGATTGCCCTCCGCGCCGATGTCGCTGACGCGCAATCCGCGCAGTACAATGTGTCGCGTCGAAGGCTCGCTGTCGCGCGCCCCGGTCGCCAGCGCGCCGCCACCGTCGTCGATGTTGATGCCGTTGTGCGCGAGCTTCGTGATGACGAGTCCGCGGAGCTCGAGGTGCGCGGGATTCGAGAAATGCAGGCCCGTGTTCGCGCCACTGAAAACCG
>JAKFEQ010000044.1:0-55566 GCA_036675625.1 Opitutaceae bacterium
GAGGCGCTCTCGGCCTTGCCGGATTTCTTCGTGCCTTTCTTGTTCTTGGACTCGGCCGCGGCAGCGACGGAACCGAGCAGCGGAAGCGAAAGGGCGCCAAGCATGGCGGTCTTCAGAGCGGCGCGCCGCGTGAGGATGGGATGATTCTGATTCATGAGGGGATTTTGGGCAACGTGATGCGTCCGACGGCAGCACGCCAGCCTTTGGTGCACGTGCCGCGCGGGATGGCGCGCAAATTGGCTCAGCGCGCGAATCGCCGCAGATGTTTCAACGCCACCTCGAACTCCTTCGGCAGCGGCGACTGCAACGTGATCGGCTCGCGCGTGATGGGATGCTTCAACGTGAGCTCGCTGGCATGCAGCGCGAGCCGGCCAATCAGCGGCCGCTCTTCATCGCGACCTTTGAAGCCGCGCTTCAGGTCGGACAATTTAAGCACGACATCCGGATTGCCGTAGAACGGATCGTAAAGAATGGGCGCGCCCGCCGCCGCGAGGTGCACGCGCAATTGATGCGTGCGCCCGGTGAGCGGCCGGCACTCGACGAACGCGAAGCCCGCGGCACGTACGCCCGCCGCCGCGGCTGCCGCGCCGGGCTTGCGGGGCGCCGGGCGCGTCGAGCCGCGAAAGCGCTCGAGCGTGCGAAATTCCGTCACGCAATCCTTGCCGCCGCGGCCCTTGAAGACGCGCATCCGACCCGGCTCCCGCTCGTCCTCGCCGAGAGCGATCTCGACCGTGAACGCATCGGGCAGCGCGCCGGCCGCGTCGCGAATCGGCGCGATCACCTTCATCGCGTGCTCGGCGGGCAGCACCGCCACGATGGCATGGTATTTTTTTCCAACCGTCTTCGACTGGAACTGCCCCGTCACGAAATCGAGCGCCGGCTTCGTCTTCGCGCAGAGCAGCAGGCCACTGGTGTCGGCATCGAGCCGGTGCACATTGGCGACCCCGTGGCCGTAGCGCGGATGTGCGTGCACGAGGCCCATCAGGTTTTCGCGGGTCTTGTCCCAGCGGTCGGGAGCGACGAGCATCCCGCTTGGCTTGTCGAACGCGACGAGCGAATCGTCTTCGAAGAGAATCGGCGGGAGCGGCATCGGGGTGGAAAATCTCAAACGCCAAAACTCCAAACGCCAAAGAATTCTCACCCGCACCCCGAAACCGATGAGGCGTGCCTGGCTCGATGTTGCGGAGCTGGAGCTCCATGGATCCTCACGGGTCCTGGACGGCGGTTGAATTCGCTTGCGACGACGGTCCCTCCCGCGTGGCCTTCGCGACACTTCCGATGACGGTCTGGCCCAAAAGTTTTTATACCTTTGGTGTGAGCCTCAAGACCGCGGCGACGGAATGGAAACTGCGGCAGAAGCGCAGTGCCGTGGGCGCACAGGAGCGGGTACTGACAGCATTAACCCCCCAACTCGCCGGCACCTCTTACTGGAAACAGGCCGGCATCGAGCGCCGGATGACTTACGAACAGTTCCGCGTCCGCGTGCCGCTGCGCACGTACGAGCACCTCGCGCCCGCGATCGAGCAGATGAAACACGGCGAGCCCGATGTGTTGTGGCCCGGCCGTTGCAGCCTGTTTGCCCGCACCGCCGGGACCAGCACCGGTGTGCCACGTCACATCCCCGTCACCGAAGAGATGCTCGGGCACGTCCGACGGGCGGGCTACGATGCGGCGCTGTATTATACGGTACGCGCGAAACACGCGGGTGCGTTTCGCGGCCGGCAATTGCTTTTCGGCAGTCCTCCCACCCTCGTGCCACTCGCGAGCGCCAACGGCAAAGACACGTTCGTGGGCGAGCTCAGCGGCATCGCCGCCCTGAACCTGCCCGCATGGGCCGAGCGCCATCTTTACGAACCGGGCGTCGAGGCCGCGAGCCATGAAAACTGGGAAGCCCGAATCGAGGCGATCGTCGCCCGCACGGCCCGACGCGACGTCACGCTGCTGGCCGGACTTCCGACCTGGCTTCTCGCGCTCGCCGATGCGTTGCGTGCCCGCGGCGGCGAAGGCCAGGCGCGAGTCGCGACGTTGCAGACGCTCTGGCCCAACCTCGAGTGCTGCGTGCATACAGGCCTGCCGGTCGGCCCGTATCTCGAACAGTTGCGCGCCGTGCTGGCGCCCGGCGTGACCCTTCACGAGGTGTATGCGGCCACTGAAGGATGCATCGCGACGCAGGATGGAGACGCGCGTTTTGGCCTGCGCCTCATGGCCGACCGCGGCGTGTTTTTCGAGTTCCTGCCGATGAGCGAGTACGACGAGGCCCGTCTCGAGCACCTCGGCGCGCGGGCCTTGCCGCTGGCGGACGTGAAAGCCGGCGTGGACTACGCGCTATTGCTCACCACGCCGGGTGGATTCGCGCGTTACGTGCTCGGCGATGTCGTGCGCTTCACCGCGACGGAGCCGCACCGGCTGGTCTACGTCGGCGGCACGCGGCTCCGGCTCAACGCGTTTGGCGAGCAGGTGGTCGAGAAGCAAGTGACCGATGTGCTCGCCGCGTTGTGTCGGCGCCAAGCCTGGTCGATCGTCAACTTTCACGTGGCTCCACGTTTCGGCGGCAGCGATCTAACGGGGCAGCAACGCGGTCGGCACGAGTGGTGGGTGGAACTAAAACCCGGCACGACCGCCACGCCCACCGGCCCGCAGATGGCGGCCGAGCTCGAGGTCGAGTTGCAGCGCGTCAACGAAACGTACGCCGCCAAGCGGAAGGCCGGAAGCATCGACGCACCTGTCGTGCGCCTCGTCATGCCCGGAGTGTTCGAGCATTGGCTGCGTTTCCACGGCCGCTGGGGCGGCCAGCACAAGGTGCCACGTTGCCGAAGCGATCGCCTCGTCGCGGACGAGCTGGCCCAGATCACGAACTTCGCGCTCGACTGATTTTCTCTTAAATCGCCGGCCCCCCTGGCACGCGTGATGCTAAATTCAAGGTGATCCTACCCATGCAGGGTTTTGGGTAGCGTGAACTGGTCGCAAGGCCGGAAAACAGAAAAAACTGGGGCCGGCGTTAAGGGGTTATCGCCGGCCCCTTCTGTTTTTAAACGCTCGCGGCCGGAGCGCAGGATCCTCCGACAATCAGGTCGCTCTCCTCAGGCCTTCTCCGCCAGCACCGCCGCGATCTTCTTCTCGTATTCGGCCGTGTGTTCCGCGCCGACTTTGCGATCGCGAATCTGGCCGTTCCGATCGATCAGAAAGGTGGTCGGAATCGCCTCCACTCCGCCAAACGCACCGACGATCGCTTCGTCCGCCATGACCATCAGGTAATTGATTCCCTCCTTGGCGGCGAAAGGCTTCACGACCTCCGGTCCACCCTGATCGAGGGAAGCGCCGACGATTACCAGCCCGTCATTGCCGTATTTGTTCTGCAGCTGTACGTAGCCAGGGATCTCCACCCGGCATGGCGGGCACCACGTGGCCCAGAAATCGACGACCACGACCTTCCCCTTCAGCTCGTCCGACGAGACGTCTTTGCCGTTGAGATCCTTGAGCGTCCACTTCGGCGCCGCGCCCAGCTTTGGCAGCGTGGCATGCATCGCGCCGGCAGCCGCTTTGCTTTCCGCGCCCGAAGTTTCAGGCTTAGCCGTAACCTTGGGTGTCGGCGGCTTGTCTTCCTTGCTCGGTGTGCACGCGCTGAACCCAATCGAGGCGGCGACAGCGAAGATTATGGAGGCTAAATGATTTCGTTTCATGAATGAAGGTTGGGAATCGTACCCGTGGGAGCAGCCACGGCAAATTTTCTTCCCGGAAATCCCGCCCGATCCGCCAGCCGCAAGTCCGCCGTCCTGTCGCCGAATTCGGGGGTCCGCGCCCGGAGTCCTGAGTCCTCCGGGCGCCCCATAACCCCCGGGTCAGCTTTCCCGCGCTTCCGGCAAATCCAAACCGAGCGTCTCGATAAATTTTCTCATGGCCGGCGTGAGCACGCGACCTTTGCGGTGCAGGATCGCCAGCGGGCGGCTGAACTCCTTGCCCTTGAACTGAAGCACCGCGAGCGTGCCCTGCTTCTGCTCCTGCAAGACGGTCGCTTGCGGCACGATCGCGATGCCGTGGTCGATTTCGACCGCCCGCTTCACCGTCTCGATGTTGTCGAACTCCATCACCGGCTCGATCTCGAGCTTGTGCTCGCGACAGATCGCATCGACCGCCTTGCGCGTCGGAATGTCAGGATCGAAACCGATGAATTTCTGCCCCACCAGATCCTTTACCTCGATGTCGTTCCGTTTCGAAAGCGCGTGCTGCGGATGCGTGATGAGCACGAGCCGGTCGTTGCGAAACGGCAGCACCTCGATCTGCCGCTGCTTCACCGGGAACGCCACGAGGCCGAAATCGACGGAGTTGTGCAGGATGTCCTCGTAAACGAGATTCGAGCGGCGGTATTCCACGCGCACGTTCACGGACGGGAAATCGTGCAGGAATTTTTTGATGAACGGCGGCAACTCGTGCAGGCCGATCGAATAAATCGTGGAGATTCGGATCGTGCCGCTGATCACCTTCTTCATCTCCTGCAGCTCCGAAAGGAGCTTCTCGTACGTGTGCAGCATCTCCTTCGCCGCCTCGTAAACGCGCTGCCCCTCGCGCGTCAGTTGAAACTGTTTCTGACTGCGATCGATCAGGAGCGCTTTGAAATGCCGCTCCATCGCCCGCGCCTGCTGGCTCACCGCAGATTGCGTGATGCCATTGAGCTTCGCCGATTTTGAGAAGCTCTTCGTCTCGACCAGATCCGCGAAGATTTTGAAGTTTTCGATCTGCATGATTAGCTGGCGTTGTTGGTCGCAGGGTAGAAATTCCACAGCGGCCGTAAACCATTAAGTAGATTTTCTTAACTTGGCGCCGACGCGTATTCGTCGTCAACCTTCGCGGCCTTTCTAATCGCCGCCCGCACATGGTTATCACCTTCGAGGAATTTGCCCGCCGCGCCAACGGCCTTCGCGACCAGATCGCCGCCATCTGCGCCCTGCACGGCCGCCGGCCTGAAACCGTCGAACTGCTCGCCGTCACCAAGACGCACCCCGCCGCCGCCGCCGACTTCGCGGCACGCTACGGCTTGCGTGCGGTCGGCGAGAACCGCGTCCAGGAAGGCATCGAGAAGCGCGCCCAAATCGCCGCCGCGAGCCGCGACCTCCGCTGGGAACTGATCGGCCACCTCCAGTCGAACAAGGCCCGCCTCGCCGCCCAGCACTTCGACCGCGTGCAGAGCGTCGACAGCGAGAAACTGGTCAACCACCTCGACCGCGCCGCCGCCGAGCTCGGCAAGATTCTGCCCGTCCTCCTGCAGATCAATGCCGGCAACGACCCCGCCAAATTCGGCGCCGACCTCGCCGACGGTCCGCGCCTCCTCGAAGCCGCGCTCGCCAAACCGCATCTCCGCGTCGATGGCCTCATGACCATCGCGCCGCTCGGCGCAACCGCAGCGGAGACCGCAGCACACGCGGAGCGGACCTTCACCAATCTCCGCACGCTGCGCGACGACCTGGCCGCGCGCTTCGGCACGCCATTGCGCGAGCTCTCGATGGGCATGACCGGCGACCTCGAGCTGGCCGTCGCCGCCGGTAGCACGATTGTGCGCGTCGGCACCGCTTTGTTTGGCGCGCGGCCATCGCTACCACCTTCGGCTTGAACGACCTCGGCGCGGCGTACAGGCTGCGCGGCAGTGATCCTCCGCTTCCTTTTTGTCCTGCTCGCGTCGGCTACCCTGCTCGCAGCTGCCGTGGATCCGGGAGTCGGGATCGGCGATCCCCGCGACGACGTGTTGCGCCGCTACGGAAAACCGTCGTCGATCGTGAAGCGCGGCGACCACGAGATCTTTCAATATCCGAAAGGCGGCCGTGTCGCGTTCCTCGACGGCAAGGTCTTCGAGGTTAAACTCCCTTTGCCGCCACCGATCATCGAGGAGACACCCCCGCATCCGCCCGCCGGCAGCCAGGTGCCAGCCAGTCCCGCCGTGTCCGCCTCCGCCCCAGCCGCCCGTGCGACGCCCGGATCGACCACCGCGACAGGAGCCCCGCCAGCCGCAACCTTGTCCCCCAACGAGCCATCGCCGATGGAGCGAATCAGCCGCGAGATCGAGCAAATGGAGGCGACGAAGGAGTCCGACGCTCACGCGTCCGATGAGGACGACGCGCTGAATTTCGGCGAGTTGCTCGTGTCGCTCGTGCTCCATTTCGGCATCACGCTCCTCGCGCTCCGCCTCGCCTTCAAATACTGGGAAATGGATGCGCTCTGGCCCGGTGTGCTCGCGATCGCCGGCATCGACCTGGCGTCCTACGGCGTGCTGGAATTGCTCGGTCCGCTCACCAGCGGTCTCAGCCAAATGGATACGCTGCAAAGCGGCATCGGCACGTTGATCATGATCCCGGCGATCCAGCATTTCTGTTTCAACAAGCAGCTGCAGAACGCGGTGCTCACCGCTCTCGCGGTCAAAGTCATCGTGCAACTCTGCCACATTTTCCTGTTCGTCCTGCTCCTGAACGCCCTCTTCGGCTGACGACTGCGCCGCAGGCCAGCCTTTCCGAGGTGGTGGCCCGGCTCTCCGACCCAGCCTGGATCGAGTCTTCCCGCCGGGTCCTTCGCTCACCCGAGGGCCGGCCTCGCCCACCACCGCCAAATTCGCCCGAATCTGCGCTTCGAAACGCGCTCGGTTTTCCGCCCGGCGCACCGACTACATGAGCCTGAATGGGTTGCCCGTTTACCGGCTCGCGCAAGACGCGTGACGTGTCCGTTTTTCTCCTACACGCACCCGTGCTTTTGCACCCGGTCGCAGGCCGAAATTTTACCTTTAATCGTCAGTTTCCCTATTGCGCCAGTAGGGAAAAGTTTTTCGCTTTGCCTCGTGGAAATCGACACACTGAACGCGGGTGAACGTGAGGCTTTTTTGAGTCTGCTGGACGACACGAGCCCCGCGGTGCGACGCGCGCTGCTCGCGCGTTTCATGGAGCTCGGGCCCGCTTCCGCTTCGTTCCTGCAAACCGTCTCGCGTGGCAGCAACCGCGTTCTCGCCCGGCATGCCGCCTTTTTCCTGGACGAGCTCCAGTTCTCCGATCCCGTCGCGGAATTCCGCGGCTTCATCCGCTCGCTCAATTACGAGCTCGAGTCCGGCGCGCTGTTGCTCGCGCGCACCGTTTCGCCGCGACTCAATGCGGGCGATGTCATTCGCCAGCTCGACGCCATCGCCACGCGCTGCCGCGAGCTGATTGTGGAGCCGTCGAGCGCCCGCGAGAAATGCCGCGTGCTGAATCGCGTGCTGTTTCACGAGTGGGGCTTTCACGGCAACGTCGAGAACTACACCGATCCGCGCAACAGCTTCATCGATCAGGTGCTCGAGCGGCGCACCGGCATCCCACTCTCGCTGAGTGTCGTTTACCTGCTCGTCGCGGAACGCCTCGGCATCGACCTGGAGCCCGTCGGTCTGCCCGGCCACTTCATCGTCGGCTGCTTCATCGACGATCTTCCCTTCTTCATCGATCCCTTCGATCGCGGCGTGTTTCGCGACGGCGAAGAGATCTTCGATCTGCTCCGGGCCAACAACATCACGCCCAAGGCAAATGACCTATCACCAACGCCCGTGCGCGAAGTCCTCTGCCGCAGCTGCCGCAATCTCGTGAACCACTACACCGCCGCCGGCGAACCCGAGCGCGCCAAGCTCTTCGGCCGTTTCGTCGAGGAGTTCGAAGCGACCTACGAGAAGCACGCGCGGTCCTGATTGCGGATTCGAATTTCGGATTTTGGAGTGTGAATTCCCTCGGCGCCCGGCTTCGGCTCGGGCGCTTTTTTGTTTTCAGTCGCAACTCATCATGGCCGGCGGAAGGTCCGCCACGAGTTTGACAATCCGTCCTCGCCGCCCGCCAATCCGCGATCCCATGCCGGTCGCCGCCGATCCGATCCTCACCCTCTCCGATCTCGAAACCTGGTCGCGCCCCGGCACCTCGCTCGCGGTCCTCGGCCACCCGATCAAGCACTCGATCAGCCCGGCGATGCACAACGCCGCCCTCGCTGCGCTCGCGCAACACGACGCGCGTTTCGCCGACTGGCGCTACGTTCGCTTCGAGATTCATCCCGACGATCTGCCCCGCGCGCTCGAGCTGCTGCACGCGAAACAATTTCGCGGCGTAAACCTCACCGTGCCGCACAAGGTGATCGCCTTCGATCGCGTCGCCGAAATCGATCCCGCCGCGCAACCCGTCGGCGCCGTGAACACGTTGCTCTGGACCGAGCGCGGTTGGCGCGGCCACAACACCGACGGCTACGGCCTCGCCGCCGCCGTGCGCGAAACGCTCGCGCTCGACCTCGCCCGCTCCCCCATCGTCCTCCTCGGCGCCGGTGGCGCCGCCCGCGGCGCAGCCGTCGAGTGCCTGCAGCGCCGTTGCGCTTCACTCTCGATCGCGAATCGCACCCGCGAAAATCTCGACGTGCTCCTCGCCACGCTGGCGCCGGTCGCCGGCGACGTTCCGGTCCGCGGGTTCGCGCCCTCCGAGCCACCGGCCGATCTTTCGGCTGGCGCCATCATCATCAACGCCACCAGCGCCGGCCTGCGCGACACCGACCCGCTCCCGATCGATCTCGCCGTATTGCCGCGCCCGGCAGCGGTGTTCGACATGATCTACAACCCACCGCAGACCCCGCTGCTGCGCGCCGCGTCCGCGCTGGGAATTCGCACCGCCAACGGCCTCAGCATGCTCGTGCATCAAGGCGCGAAAGCCTTGGAAATCTGGAGTGGAATCCCGGCCACGCAGACCGCGCCCACGATGTCCGCCGCCGCGCGCGCGGCGCTCGCTTGACTACGCACCGCATCCCCCGACTTTCCCTTCATGCCAACGCCTGCCGCCCGCAAATCGAAGGCGCACACTCGCACGCCGCGCGTCGCCCCGAAAAAAACCGCCAAACGCCGCCCCAGCCGCGGACCTTCGTTTGGCGAATGGGTTCGGAAATATGCAGGCATGGTGAAAAACGCGCCGTCCGATCTCTCCATGCGTGAAGGATTCGGCGATTAGATACCTGATCGACGCCGGTCCGCCCGTCGCGGCCCTCAGCGCAAGCGACCAATGGCACCACTGGGCCGTGCAGGCCATGTCGGTCATTGATGAACCTGTCGCGACCTCCGAGTTTGCCCTCGCCGAAGCCTGCCATCTTCTGAAATCCGACCGGCCGGGCCTCCGCCAGATCGTTCGTTTTGTCGCCAGCGGTCGCCTCCGTCCACTCTCGACTTGGGGCGCCGCGGGTCGCATGGAAGAGCTGCTCGTAAAGTACCCGCGAATGGACGCCGGCGACGCCTCGCTCGTCGTCCTTTCCGAGCGCTTTCCGAAAGCGAAAATCATCACCGTCGATGTCCGCGACTTCACGGTTTATCGTCGCTTCCGCAACCAGCCGCTCCCGCTGATTCACCCCTGAGCTGCCGCGTCCATGCTTTTTGAATACGCTGAGTTTTCCGCCGCGTTCCCCTGGTTCTTTCCCTTCTCCGCGTTTCTCGTCGGCGCGTGCGTCGGCAGTTTTCTCAACGTCGTCATTTACCGCGTGCCGAAGGAAGAATCGATCGTCACGCCCGGCTCGCATTGCGGCTGCGGCCAGCCGATCAAGTGGCACGACAATATCCCCATCCTCTCGTGGATCCTGCTGCGCGGCAAAGCGCGCTGCTGCGGCCGCCGCTTCTCGTTTCGCTATCCCTTCGTCGAACTGCTCACCGGCCTGCTCTTCGTCGTCTGCTGGCTGAATTTCCCTCCGCTCGTCGCGGTGTGCGGCTGGGTTTTTCTCAGCTGTCTCATCGCGGCCACGTTCATCGATCTCGATCACTTCATCATCCCGGATGTCTTCACGATCGGACTGGGCGTGCTCGGCGTGCTGCTCTCGACGTTGGTGCCCGCGCTGCACGGGCACGCGAGCGATTTCTTCATCGTCGACAGCCTGCGGGGCGCCGTATCCGGTTTTCAAGGACTCCTCATCGGCTCGGGTCTCGTGCTGTGGATCGCGCTCATCGCCGAGGTGCTGCTGCGCAAGGAGGCCATGGGCTTCGGGGACGTGAAGTTTGTCGGCGCCATCGGCGCATTCTGCGGCTGGCAGGGCGCCGTGTTCGCCATCTTCGGCGGCGCCGTCGTCGGCACCGTGTGGTTCGCGGTCGCGCTCGTCTGGGAAAAAATCACCGGCCGCCGCGCCGCTGTCGCACCGCCTTCCGAGACGCCCGAGGGCGAGGCCGCCCCACTCGCGTTTGGCGCGCATGTGCCCTTCGGCCCGATGCTCGCGATCGCCGCCGCGCTCTACTTCCTCGTGTTTCGCGACGCCGCGCTGCACTGGGTCGCAGACCTCGCGGTGCTGTTCTGAACCGCCTCGCCCTTCGCGTCGCGGCTTTGTTCGTTTTTGTAGGAGCCTGCTTGCAGGCGATTGCCTTGGGTAGCGCGCTCATGCCACCCCGATCCATCGCTCGTTCGGAAGGGGTCCGCTCGTTCGGCCGCGGCAGGACGCGGCACCGCGGCAGGAAGGGGTCAAATTTTGCACTTTGCACTCTATTCAATTGAGCTGACCGCCATGGGGGCCCGCGACACTGAGAAACCAAACGAGTGCAGCCGCCGGCTTCGGAAGACGCCCGGCTTCGTCATTACCGTCGTTTTCACGCTCGGAGCTCAAGGCTCAAGGCGCGAGGGCTGCTAGGGTCCAAACTCTACGCAAGCACCGGCTCATATAAATCGGGGTGCAACACCTGCGCCGTCGTGTCACAGCACGCGCACCGGTCGGTTCGGGCCTCCTTCACTCTCCCCTCAGGGAAGGTTCAGTGTCCCATCAGTGTCACACTTGAGACGGGGGCGGGCCGAATTTCGGCCGCTTTTTCGCAAGCCTGACAGCCGGTGTCATACTCCTGCGGCGCTCAGAAATACTTCGCGATAATCCTCCGCAACACCGGCCGCACCACGCGCGCGAGCGTCGCGTTCGCGTAGCCCATCCACGCCACCGGCGTCGTAGTGTCGAGCGGCAGCCGCAGCGCCCCACCTTCCGGCGCCTCGATCACACAGCCCGCTTCGCGCGCGATCAGCGCTGTGCAGATGTCGTAAGGATGACAGCACAGCGACGCGCTCGACAGGCCGAGCTTGGCATACGCGAGCGGCCGCAGGTCGCCGAGCATCCGGTCGTGACCGACGATGAGCTCGAAGAGTTGTCCGCCGGTGGAAATATATTGGTCGTCGAACACCAGTTGTCCGCCGTTCTTGCCGAGCACTCCGAGCTCACGCCACAACGCTTCCTCGACCGCGCCCAGCAGCGCCTTGCCCTCCGGGAAGAAACGCGCGAGCGACGCGAAACCGTGCTCGAAGTCGGTCGCGCGCGAGGGCCGCGGCGTCCACCTGCGCCGCGTGCCGCGCACCAGATCGTGCGTCTCCGCCCGCACCCCGCCGCCCCGCACCGCGCTCAGCTGATCCGCCCGGTCCTGTTTGCTCGTCGGGATCTCCGTCATCGCCGCGACGACGATATCGCCGAGGTGCGTCCGCGCGCCGCGCTGCGGCGCCAGACCCGCGAGGATAAACGCCGAGCGTTTATCATACATCAGCCCGCGCGTCCCATCGATCGGATCGAGGATGCATTTCCAGTCGGTGCGCCCCACCGGCACCCCACGCGGAAAGGTCGTCGAGCCGCCGTCCTCCAGCCCTTCCATCACCAGCTCGACCGGCCAACCGCGCGGCCAGTGGCGTTCCAACCACGCGAGGATCGCGTGCTCGCCCAGCCTGTCCACGTGATAGATCGTATCCGCTGATGTGATACCTGCGATGCGGGCGAATTTCCGGCCCTCCCGCCCTCGCGCCGCCACGATCGTGTCGCGGATGTGCACCTGCAACGCGCACAACAACCGCCGCGCCCGATTCAGTTGCGCGGCCGTCATGCGAGCGCCGCGCCGTCACCCGTTCGCATGTGCAGGATGTCCGGCGCCGCGCCAAATTTCGCCGCGTAGGCCTCCGCCACACCCTGTGCATCAGCGTCGCCAAAGTTCTCCGACGCCAGCGCCATCACCGCGCCGCCAAAGCCGCCACCAGTCAGCCGCGCGCCATATACGTGCGCCTTGCCCACCAGCGTATCCACGAGAAAATCGAGTTCCGCGGTGCTGTTCTCAAATAAGTGCCGTGAGCTGCGGTGCGAGGCGACCAGCAACTTGCCGACCGCCGCGAGATCGCCGGCCCGCAGCGCCGTGGTCGTCGCCGTGACGCGCCCGATCTCTTCGATGATGTGCCGCGCGCGCTTTGCGACCACCGGCGAAAGCGTGGACTCGCGCGCCTGCAGCAACTCCAGCGTCGCGTCGACGAGCAGCGGAACTCCGAGCGCCTTAGCGGCTTCCATACATTCGCGATGCCGCGCCGCGTACAGGCCGTCGACGAGCGCGTGTTTCGTGTGCGTGTTGAAAATCCAGAAATGCACGCCCGGCGGCAGCGGCACCGTCTCGAAGCTCGGCCCACGACAATCGATGAACACCAGGTGATCTTTCTGCCCGAAGCCCGACACGCCCTGGTCGAGAATGCCGCACGGCACGCCCACGAAATTGTTTTCCGCATGCCGGGCCGCCTTCACCAACGTCTCGCGCGACGGCTGCTCGCCGGTGAGCGCGACAAACGCCAGGGCCGACGAGAGCTCGATCGCCGCGCTGCTGCTCAGGCCCGCGCCCGCCGGCAGATCGGACATCGCCAGATAATCGAAACCCGCCGGCGCACGCAGGCCAAACTCCGGGAGCGCCGCGATCACGCCGAGCGGATAATTCGCCCAGCTCTGCGCTCCGGAAAGTTTCTCCAGTTTCGCCGCCGGCACGCTGACGATCGCGCCGCGTTGATCGCTCGCAAAGCGCCGCTGCCCGTCATCGCGCGGCGCCACCGCCACCCACACGTCGCGATCGATGGCCGCGCCGAGCACCGTGCCGCCATTATAGTCCGTGTGGTTTCCGATGAACTCGATGCGCCCCGGAGCGCGGGCGACAATTTGGGGCGGGCGCTCAAACGTGGCGCGAAATTTTTCGACGAGCGCGGATTTCATGAATGCAGACGGACAACAGAAAACCCGCCGCGCCCGGCGTCGAACGAGAAACGCAGCCGATCGACACCGGCGTCGCTCACACGGAGCCGCGCAACTCCGCGCCCGCCTTGAATCGCACCGTCTTCATCGCGCGAATTTTCATCGGCCGCTGCGTGTGCGGATTGAAGCCGTTACGCGCCGGCCGGGTCGCCAGGGCGAAGGTGCCGAAGCCCACGATCGCCACTTCCTTGTCCCGTTTCAGCCCACGCTTCACCGCCGCCAGCACGGCTTCCGTCGCGCGCTCCGCGGCGGCCTTGGAGGTGCCATGATTTAATAGTTTCTGCACTTCCTCTACGAGCGCGGCTTTGTTCATCGGGGGTTCCTAATTGGGGAGGCGGCCAGCGAAGAAACGTCACGCAACGCGGTCAAACTCGATTTCGCGGCGTGCCGCCGGTTCATCCTGATTTTGCGGTCAGGATTCGCGTGGTGGCGGCGCGAACTGCGCCGGCACCTCGCCCGCACGTCCTTTCACCACCACGTCGAGCAGGCTTTTCATCGCGACCTCCCGCGGAATCCCGCGCTCCGCCGCGAGCTGATCCGCGCGTTTCGTGAGCTGCGCTGCCATCGTCCGAGCCTGCGCATGCGGCGCGCCGAGCTGTTCGCAAAGCCGAGTCAGTTGTTCGAGCTCCGTCATGGCGTGTCCAACAAACGGATGTTCGCCGCCGCGTCAGCCGCGAACGCGAGTTTCGCGTCCGCCGTCACGTGCAGCAACGACACCATCGCGAGCCCAATGAAGCCGTCGCCTGCCACATCGCGCGCGACGGACCGCAACTCGCCAACCTGTCGCGTGCCGTTGAAAACCGCCGCCGGCGTCGCGGGCCGTTCGTCCGCCGCCACGTGCACCCGCAGCAAACGTCGCCGCACCTGCCCCATCGACTTCAATCGCGCCATCACTTCCTGCCCAAGATAGCAGCCCTTCGTGTAGGAAATCGCATCCTTCTCGAGTCCGCCTTCGTTCGGCAGATCCGCCGGCCCGATATCGCGCGGCACCGCCGGAATCCCGTCCGCAATCCGCCGCGCCTCCGCCACCTCGGCATCGATTTCAACCAAGCCAGCCACGCCCCCCAGCATTTCCCTCGCCGCCTCGAACTCCGCTTGCGGCATCACCCATTCGATATTTTCTGCCCGCGTCCGCCGCCCCGGAAACACAAGTCCGACCTCGCCTCCGCGCCGCTCCGCCAGCAGCCGCGCAGCGCCATCCCCGATGATGCTGAGTCCTGCCCAGTCCGCAGTCCGATCCTCGATCACGACATCGTCCGCGATCACATAGCCTTCAAGCCGTTCGCGTATCACGCCCGCCGCCGATAAATAGCTTCCCACCCAAAATTCGTCCGCCGCCGCGATCCCCCGCACCACGAAGCTATCCGCGAGCACCTTGCCCTTCACCGTGAGCCAGAGCCCATAAGCCGCCATCCCCGGTGCGAGATCGCGGAGCTCGTTCGTGAACTGCCCCTGCAGGAAGGTGGCCGCATCGGCCCCCGCAACCCGCAGCCAGGCCGCCGGTTGCCACCGCAAAACTCTCGGAGAAGTAGAAATATTGATGGGTTTCAAGTTGCTTGTAAAAAGTGCGTTACCAAAAAAGTGATAGATTTTGAAAACTAGATATTGACCGCACCGGCGCAAACCGTATTCATTCTGCCCATCGACTTTAACACTTCTCCCGCCTAGCGGGAGTTTTGGGGTAACTAAGAAAGCAAAGGCCGGCCGCTTAGGGGTAAGCGGCCGGCCACTTTTTTATCCGGTCGCAAGAGCCGGGCAGAATGACGAACGCGGAACTTGCACGTCGAGTGCGAAGCCAACCAATCTGCCCGTTCATGCAGAAAACGTCCGACATCAATGTCGTCGAAACGCGGGCCCTGCCGTCTCCTGCCGCCCTCATCGCCGAGTTGCCCAAAACCGATGCCCAAGCCGCCTTCGTGACGCACACGCGTCGCGAGATTCACCGGCTCATCTTCACGGACGACAAACGTTTTCTCCTGATCGTCGGCCCGTGCTCCATCCACGATCTCAAGGCCGGCCGAGCCTATGCCAAACAGCTCGCCGACCTCGCCCGCGAGGTCTCCGACCGCGTCATGATCGTCATGCGGGTCTACTTCGAAAAACCCCGCACCACGGTCGGCTGGAAGGGATTGATCATGGACCCGCACCTCGACGGCTCGCACGACATCGTCGCGGGGTTGCGGACCGCCCGCACGTTTCTTCGCGAGGTGCTCGATCTCGGTCTGCCCACCGCCACCGAGCTCCTGGATCCAATCACGCCGCAATATATCGCGGACCTGATCTGCTGGTCCGCCATCGGCGCGCGCACCGCCGAGTCGCAGACCCATCGCCAGATGGCCAGCGGCCTCTCGATGCCGCTCGGTTTCAAGAACGGCACCGACGGCTCGATCACCACCGCAATCAACGCCATCAAGGCCGCCGCCCAGCCGCAGACGTTTCTCGGCATCAATATCGACGGCGCAGCTTCCGCGATCGTCACGCGCGGCAACCCCGATTGCCACATCGTGCTTCGCGGCGGCACCGCCGGCCCGAATTATTCGCCCACGCACATCGCGCAAACCGAAGCACTGCTGGCGAAGGCCGGGCTCCCGAAATCCATTCTCGTCGACTGCTCGCACGACAACTCCGCGAAGCAGCCCGAACGCCAGCCCGAGGTCGTCCGCGAGCTCCTCGGCCAAATCGCCGCCGGCAACACCTCGATCATGGGCGCGATGGTCGAAAGCAATCTCGGCGCCGGCAATCAGCCGTTCCCTCAACCGAAGGAAAAACTCCGCTACGGTATCTCCATCACGGACGCCTGCATCGACTGGCCAACCACGGAGAACCTGATCCGCGAACTTCACGCCGCGCTCGCCCCGCGGTTCAGCCCCAGCTGAGCGTCCGCCGCAGCCCCGGAACGCTCGCCGGTGAATTAGTTTTTCGCTGCCTTCGCCCGCGCCCGGCTAAAACCGCCCGTCCGGAGATTTTCTTCCGTGTGTTCCACATGTTCCGTGGGCTAAACATCTCACTTCTATGAAATCCCCCATTCGCGTCGCCGTTACCGGAGCAGCCGGCCAGATCGGTTACTCTCTCCTCTTCCGCATCGCCTCCGGCGCGATGTTCGGTCCCGACCAGCCCGTGATTCTTCAGCTCCTCGAGGCGCCGATCGAGAAAGCCATGAAGGCGCTCGAAGGCGTCGCGATGGAGCTCGATGACTGCGCGTTTCCGCTGCTCAAGGGCTATGTTCTCACCGACGACGCCAAGGTCGGATTCAAGGACGCCAACTGGAGTCTCCTCGTCGGCGCGAAGCCTCGCGGTCCCGGCATGGAACGCGCCGATCTGCTCAAGGACAACGGCCGTATCTTCATCGCCCAAGGCCAGATCATCGACCAGGTCGCAGCCGACAACGCCCGCATCGCCGTCGTCGGCAATCCGGCAAACACGAACTGCATGATCGCCGCCTCGCAGGCGAAACGCCTCACGCCCGATCGCTTCACCGCGATGGTCCGCCTCGATCAGAACCGCGCGCAGACGCAGCTCGCGAAAAAAGCCGGCGTCGATCTCACGACCGTCAAAGACATCTTCATCTACGGTAATCACAGCCCGACGATGTTTCCCGCCTTCGCGCACGCGAAGATCGACGGCAAACCCGCGACCGAGGTCATCACCGATCACGCGTGGCTGCAGGGCCCGTTCTGCGAAGTCGTCGGCAAACGCGGCGCCGCGATCATCGCCGCCCGCGGCGCCTCGTCCGCCGCCTCCGCCGCCAACGCCCTCGTCGATCACGTCCGCTCCCTCGTCACGCCCGGCGAGATTCACTCCATCGCTGTAAAGTCGAACGGAGCCTACGGCTTCGATCCCGAGGTCTGGGCCGGCATGCCCGTGCGCACCACCGCACCCGGCGCCTACGAGGTCATCACGAGCTACGTGATGGACGAGTTTGCCAAGTCGAAGATCGCTGCGACCAACAAAGAGCTCACCGAAGAGCGCGCCTTCGTCGCCGAGCTGATCAAGTAAGCGCCGGCGGGCCTGCCGCGTCACGCCTGCCGCTCTCGCCCACTGCAGGCGAACGTCCGCCGCGCGATTGCCAACGCGCGTCCGCCACCGCAGCGTCCGCCCATGCTGCATCGCGCCTCGACCGCTCTCGCCGCCGTCGCCGTCCTGCTCCTCCTGGCGCCGCTTCGTGCGCAGGAGGCCGTCACCTATCGGACGCCGTCCGCTCCCCTCGCCGCGATCGTCGACGCTCCGCTCCCGCCGTTCGCGCTCCTCACGCCCGACCGGCGCGAGTTGCTGCTGCTCGAGCGTCCCGCGACGCCGGCCATCGCCGAGCTCGCGCAACCCGAGCTGCGGCTCGCCGGCCTCCGGATCAATCCCGCCAACAACGGCCAGAGCCGCCTCTCCACCTACACCGGCCTCGTCTTCAAATCCCTCGAAACCGGCACCGAACGCCGCATCACCGGCCTGCCTCCCGGCGCCCACATCGCGAACTACGAGTGGGCTCCCGGTGGACAGCATTTCGCCTTCACCGTCGTGCGCGCCGACGGCATCGAGCTCTGGCTCGCCGACACCGCCACCGCGCAGGCGCGGCGCCTCACTCCGCCCATTCTCAACGCCACCTTCGGCGATCCCATCGCGTGGCTCGATGCCACCACGCTCCTCGCCCATCGCGTCCCGGAGGGCCGCCCTCCCGCACCGGTCGCGCCACGCGTTCCCTCCGGCCCGATCGTGCAGGAAACGCACGGCCGCCGCGCGCCCGCCCGCACCTACGATGGCCTGCTCGCCAGTCCGCACGACGAGGCGCTGCTCGAGCATTACGGCACGTCTCAGCTCGTCCTCGTCTCCCTCCACGGCGGCCTGCAGAACTTCGGCCCGCCCGCGCTCTACACCCGCACCTTCGCGTCTCCAGATAGTCAATACGTCATCGCCGAGTCCCTGCACCGCCCCTTTTCCTACGTCGTCCCTTCGTCGCGTTTTCCGACCCGCATCGAGATCCTCGATCGCACCGGAAAATCCGTGCGCCTCGTCGCCGACCTGCCCCTCGCCGAGGGCATCGCGACCGGCGGCGTCCGACCCGGCCCGCGCCAGGTCACGTGGCGCGCCGATGCACCCGCCACGCTCAGCTGGGTGCAGGCCCTCGACCGCGGCGAAGCCAACTCGCAGGAGCCGAAACGCGACGCGTGGTTTACCCACGCCGCGCCGTTCGCCGATGCGCCCACCGAGCAGCAACGGTTCGAATTCCGCGTCCAAAGCATCACGTGGGGCTACGACGCGCTCGCGATCGTCACCGAATACTGGCACCGCACGCGTTTCACCCGCACGTGGCGCGTCGCCCCCGGCCAGCCCGGCACCGCCCCCACGTTGCTCAACGAACGCTCATCGCAGGATCGCTACAACGACCCGGGCCGCCCTGTCCTCGCGCGCAACACCCTCGGCCGGCTCGCGATCCAACGCAGCGACGACGGCCGCAAGATCTACCTCGCCGGCGACGGCGCTTCGCCCGACGGCGACCGCCCCTTCGTCGACGAATTCGATCTCACCACAAACGAGACCCGCCGGCTCTGGCGCTCCGCCCCGCCGCATTACGATGAGTTCGTCGCGTTTATCGATCACGACCGCACCCGGCTCCTGCTGCGTCGCGAATCGCCCGCCAGCCCCGCCAACTACGTCGTGCACCCGCTCGGCGGCGGCGAGACTTGGGCCGTCACGAAGTTTCCCAATCCATATCCGCAGTTCGCCGGCGTCGCCGCAGAGGTCATCCGCTACCGGCGCGCCGACGGTGTTCCGCTCACGGGCAAGTTGTATCTTCCACCCGGATACACGTCCGACCAGGGCCCGCTGCCGACGCTGCTCTGGGCGTATCCACGCGAATTCCTGAGCGAGGACACCGCCGGCCAGGTCAGCGCCACGCCCGAGCGCTTCGCGCGCGTGAGCCCGACGACCGCACTGCCGTTCGTCCTCGCCGGTTACGCCGTGCTGGACGATCCCGCGATGCCGATCGTCGGCCGGAATGGGAAACAGCCCAACGACACCTACATCGAGCAGCTCGTCGCCAGCGCTCGTGCCGCCATCGACGAGCTCGTCCGCCGCGGCGTCACGGACCCCAGGCGCGTCGCCGTCGGCGGCCACAGTTACGGCGCCTTCATGACCGCCAACCTGCTCGCCCATTCACGCCTCTTCAAAGCCGGCCTCGCGCGCAGCGGCGCATATAATCGCACGCTCACGCCCTTCGGTTTTCAGTCCGAACGCCGCACGTTGTGGCAGGCACCGGCGGTTTATGCCGCGATGTCACCGTTCAACTACGCGCACAAAATCAAAGATCCGATCCTGCTGATCCACGGCGAGGCCGACAACAACTCCGGCACGTTCCCGATCCAGACCGAGCGTTTCTACGCGGCCCTGAAAGGCCACGGCGCGAACGCACGCTACGTCGTCCTCCCGCACGAATCGCACAGCTACCGCGCGCGGGAAAGCCTGCTCCACACGCTCTGGGAAATGGAAAACTGGCTCAACACCCACGTGAAGCCGCAGGTGGAAGCGAACCGGTGAGCGCCCCAGGGCTCCGCTCTCCGAGCGGGCCTGGGTTCCCGCCTCATTGGGCGCGCCCCGCCCCGTCCGCCTCAAAAGTTCAAACGTTAAGAGTTAAGCGTTGCGCGTTCAGCGTTGAACCTTTCCCAAGCGATTTCCACCGCGCCCAAAACGCGGCGCCCTTCCCCGAATGACTGCCTTCGCCCTCGCGCTCGTCCTCGTCGCCGCCGTGCTCCACGCGACGTGGAACCTCTGCGCGAAACGCGCCGGCGGCGGCCTGCCGTTCGTGTGGCTCGTCGGCGCCGTGATCTGCACGCTCTACGTTCCCGTGCTCATCGGTTACGCGCTCGCGTATCCACCACAGCTGGACGCCATCGATCTCGCCTGGATCGCCGGCAGCGGCCTGCTGAAAACCGGCTACTCGCTCTTCCTGCAACGCAGCTATCGCACCGGAGATTTCTCCCTCATCTATCCGCTCGCCCGCGGCACCGGCCCGCTGCTCGCGATGTTCGGAGCGGTCATGCTTCTCGGCGAGCGGCCGACCCTCCTCGGTACCTCCGGTGGTTTCGTGATTGTCGCATCCGTTTTCGTCCTCACCGACGGCACGCGACTCTTCCACCAGGATCGCGCGCATCTCCGCACGGCCATCAACTACGGCCTCATCACGGGTGTCTTCATCGCCGCCTACACGCTGTGGGATCGAGAGGGCGTTCATACGCGCGCGATTCCGCCCGTGCTCTACGATGGCGGCACCGCATTCATCGTGCTGGCGCTGGTCACGCCGTCCGCCCTCGGCCGCTGGAGTGAAGTCTCGCGGCACTGGCGCGAACACAAACGCTACGTCTTCGGCATGGCATTGCTCTCGCCGCTCGCCTACGTGCTCGTGCTCACCGCGATGACGTTCACGCCCGTCAGCTACGTCGCGCCCGCGCGTGAGGTCAGCATCGTGATCGGTGCGTTTCTGGGCGCCCGGTATCTGAAAGAGAGTGACGGCCGCCGCCGCATGTGGGCCGCGTTGGTCATGGCTGGAGGAGTGATCGCGCTGGCGCTGAGTTGAAGTCTGGTCAACGTGACAGGCCCCTCGCCGTCGCTGTCGTGAAAACCCGGATCGCATTTCTCCTCCTCGTCATCGCCGCCGTCGTGGGATTTTACTACTCGACGATCCGGCCCACGCTCACGCCCGCGCAACCGGCCTTGAACCGCCGGCTCATCCAGGACTATCGTCCGCCCGAGATCCCGCCGCCTCAGCTGCCACAGCCGAAAATCGAAATGCCCACGCTGCCGCTACCGATCCCGGGAAGCGTGCGACCCACGCCTGAACAAGCAGCCGCCATCCGGCGCGAGGACCGCACGCCATTGCGGATGGAGGTCCCGATCCAAAACGGCGCCACGATCGATTTCTCGTTCGGCGCCCCGCACGTCCGTTCGCAAGGCGACGATCAGGTCGCGCTCGACAAAGCGCTGAAGGAAATGGCCGAGGCCACGAAGGACGTGCAATTTCCACCGTCGCCCGCGCCGCAGAAGAAATAATGGCGGGGCCCAGCTCTCCGGGCCGGTCTGAATTTCCCGCGGCGAATCGCCCTTGCAACCCAGGCCGGCTCAGTGAGCCAGCCCCACCTCGGAAATTGCCCGGTCGGACCGAACGCCGGCCTTACTCCGGCTTCCTGCTGCGCGAACGAACCCCCGTGCGCCGCGGCTTTTTCTCCGCGTCGCCCTCGCCTCCCTCGCTCGGGTTCTCCGCCGCATCGCCTGTGCTTTCATCCGCCGCTTCGCCGCCGGGCTCCGGTTCGCCGCCTTCTTTCTCGGCGAGCTTCGCCGCCTTTGCATTAAGCCACAGCTCTCCGCGCGCGTTCTTGCTCAGCCAGAAAACTTCGCCCGCGTGCTCGACAAGCATCGGCCTTTCACGCGGCTTCTCCGGAACCTTCAGTCCTGCGCTGACCAGTGAAGCGATCAGATCGTCGACCGATTTACCTGCCTCTTCCGCGAGAAGAGCCGTCTTCGCGGCGTTCGCGCCCGTTTTCGTTTCTCGCAACAACGGTCGCACCGCCGCCAGCAAGCCGCCGCCCCCGCTGGGACTCGCACTCACCGCTGCGCCCGCGTTCGCATTCGCATCCGAAGGCGTGCTCTCCCCCGCGGCCGCGCTTGCACTCGACTCGGGCATTCCGCTCGGCTCCGCGGCCGCCATCGGCGCGACTTCACGCGCACGTTCGCTCGCATCGGCGATCGGCGTCTCCACGTCTCCCCTCGATCCCGAGGTCTGTGCCGATTCCGATGCCGATTCCGCTTCAGAACGCGTCATCGCGCTCGGCGCCGGCTCTGTCTGGGAAACGGTCTCCGCGTCCGAAGCCGGCTCGGCTGTCGGTGCGGAATCCGGTGCAGACGACGCTTCCGCCGCCTGCTCCACCGGAACACCCGCCGCGGCGCCTTCAACCGCGCCTCCCGCTTCCGAGGTCGGACTAACTTCCGTCGCCGTCGCGCCCGGAGCCCCCTCCGCGGGCGCCCCTTCCGTCTGTGGCGCTTCCGCCGCTTGCTCCACGCCGGCCTCCGTCGCGCCGGCCGCGGTTTCGCCCGGTTTCTTCTCGCGCCCGTTGATCCACAACCCGCCACGCGAGTCGAGATTCAGCCACCAGAGATCATTGCCGACTTCAGTATAAACAGGTTTGTCGCTCGGCGTCCCCGGCATCGTCAGCCCCAGTGCGATAAACGCCGTCTTGAGCTCCGCCTCGTTCGTGCGCAGGGCACGCGACAGAAAACTCGCACTGCCCGAACCTCCGGCTCCGCGCCGATTGCGACGCATGTGCGGACGGATCTTGTCGAGTAACGCCACGCCAGTCGGTAGCGGACCACCGCCGCCTTGCCCGCCCTGCGACTTGGACCGTTGCGGCTGCGCCGGAGCCTCCGCGCCCTCCGCACCGGCTTCGGTGGTCTCCGCTTTCCGGTCTCCATTTTCCTTCCGCTCTCCACCTTCCGGTTTCCGTTCTCCGTTCTCCGCCTTTTCAAATCTTTCGGGCTTCTCGCCGACGTCCGACTGCGGCTGCGGTTGCTGCTGCGGCGGCCGTGATTTCGCCGGCTCCTCTTCAACCACGATCTTCTGCGCCTTCACCGGCCGGAAAACCGGGCGCGGCTTCTCCTTCGTGTTGATCCAGAGCTCTCCCCGGCGGTTGATGTTCAACCAATAAAGGTCGCCGTCATACTCGAGGTACTCGGGTTTCGCATCTTCATCCTCCGGCACCACAAAACCGCACTCGGCCAGCGCACCTTTCAAGTCGTCCTCGTTCTGGTCCCACTTCTTCGCGAGGTAATCGACGCCCACCGACATCCCCGGCCCGCGCTGATTGCGCCGCATGTGCGGCTTGATCGCCTCGAAGAACGTCGGCAGCTCCTCCTCCTCCGCGGCCGTGAGCTTGTCCCAGTCGTCCTTCTCGTCCTCGACCGCTTCCGGCTCGTCGTCGTGCGAGGTGTCGACCGGTTTTCTAAAGCCGTCGTCCGGCGCCGCCTTCTCCTCGATAAAGCTCGGTGCGCGCTCCTCGGCCGCGAGGTTTGCCGGCTGATTCGCGGCCTTGAACTTGGCCTCGAACTCGGCCCGCAGCTTCTCCGCCTCGACCTTCGCCGCCGCCGCCGCCGCATCCTCCAGCGTCCAGTCGCGCTGCGTCGAGCGCCGCGCGAGCCCGGTAAACACCAGGAAATTGTCCGGCTGGGTGTGAAACTGAATGATCTCCCACTCATCGCGGCCGAGATCGTTCAGAAATTTTTCCATCAGGTCGGGCCGGGCGAATCCGCCCTTACCGCTGGTGATGACCTTGTATTCCCAAAGTGACATAATTGCTCCGCGCCCGGCGCGGAAGCCCACCCATCCCAAAAGCCGCGGCGGTTGCCGAGCAAATAGTAACGCCATCGGCCCCGCACCACCTGCAATACACCCGCCCCGCCACCCAAGCCGCGCGTCATAAACCGCCTTCGTTCCATCGCCCCCTCCTTGCGCCTTCCACCGCCCGTCGCAGTTTCCTGCCATCCCGCGCAGTCGCCATCCAGTCTCCCGACCGCGCACCTAATTTTATCTAATGTATGTTCGTCTTCCGTGACGCCTCCCCCGCGCCTTCGCTGCCTTTCTCCACGCGCTTCATCCTCGCACTCCTGGTAGCAATGAGCGCCCCCGGGTGGACTCCGCTCGCTCACGCCCAATCGCCCGCCACGTCTTCGAGCGCACCCGCCGTCACCAGCACCCTGGGCCCGGTCGTCGTTACCGCCACGCGCACTCCCGAATCTCCACAACGCATCGCCGCCACCCTCACCACGCTCGACGCCGCAGCGCTCCGCCACACTCCGTCCGCCACCCTCGACGGCGCCCTGCGCAGCATCCCCGGCTTCAGCCTCTTCCGCCGCAGCGACAGCTTCACCGCCAATCCCACCGCCCAAGGCGTCTCGCTCCGCGGCCTCGGACCCAGCGGCGCCAGCCGTTCGCTGCTCCTCCTCGACGGCGTCCCGCTCAATGACCCGTTCGGCGGCTGGATCACCTGGAGCAAACTCCCGCGCGAAGCTCTCGACCGCGTCGAGATCGTCCGCGGCGGCGGCGCCACCGCCTGGGGCAACGCCGCGCTCGGCGGCGTCATTCAGATCTTCACCGCCCCGCTGCGCACCGGCCTCGAAGTCGCATCCCCCGGCTCGTTGCATTTCGCCGCCACGCTCGGCGACTACGGCACCCGCAGCGCCGAGCTCGCCCTCGTCGTGCCGACCCGCAAAGGCGTATTACAGATTCTTGGCCGCGACTTCGGCACCGACGGATTCCGCCTCGTCGCACCCGAAGTTCGCGGCGCCATCGACGTTCCCGCCTGGAGTCGGCACCACGGGCTCACGCTCCGCTGGCAGCAATCGCTCACCAAAAACCTCGCGCTCCTCGCCACCGCGCGCGCCTTCGAAGAACGCCGCGGCAACGGCACTCCCTACCAGCGCAACGGCTCCCGCGAGAAATTCGTCTCCCTCGCCCTCGCCGCCCAGCCGCTCGACCGCTTCGCCTGGGACGCCACCGCCTACGCGCAAACCCAGTCGTTCGCCTCCACCTTCAGCAGCGTCAACGCCACCCGCACCGCCGAGACGCCCGCCAGCGACCAGTTCGCCGTGCCTTCGACCGCGTTCGGCGCCGCGTGGACCGGCGTCTGGCAACACGCGCGCGACGCCCGCACCAGCTTCGGCGCCGACACCCGCTTCGTCCGCGGCGAAACGCGCGAGCATTTCACGTTTTCCGCCGGCGACTTCACCCGACTCCGCGTCGCCGGCGGCCGGCAACTCATCGGCGGCCTCTTCGCCCTCCACGACCGCGCTCTCACCGCCACCCTCCGCACCACCCTCGGCGCCCGCCTCGATCAATGGACCGAATCCGACGGACACCGCCGCGAATCCGATCGCGCCACCGGCATCCTCTCGCGCGACGAGCACTACGCCGATCGCGATGGCACCTCCTTCAGCCCAAGCGCCGGCCTCGTCTGGTCTCCCGCCGCCGCCTGGCGCCTCCGCGCCAACGCCCAGCAAGCCTTCCGCCGCCCCACGCTCAACGAGCTCTACCGCCCCTTCCGCGTCGGCCCCAACATCACCGAGGCCAACGCCGCCCTCGCCACCGAACGCGTCCGCAGCGCCGAGCTCGGCGCGCAATGGAGTCTCCTCCGATCTCCTTCTCCCAACTCTCCACCCTCAACACTCAACTCACCCCTCCTCACCCTCGGCGCCACCGCCTTCCACAACGACCTCCGCGACGCCGTCGGCAATGTCACGCTCGTCCACGGTCCCGGCGCGTATCCACTTTTTGGTTTCGTTCCCGCTGGCGGCGTCGGCCGCCAGCGGCTCAACCTCGACCGCACGCGCGTCCGCGGCCTCGAGCTCTCCGCGCGCTGGACGCCCCTCGCCGCCCTGACCCTCAACGCCGACTATCTCTATAACGACGCCACCGTCCGTCGCGCCTCCATCGCACCGAGCCTCGTCGGCAAACGCCTCGCCCAAGTCCCGCGCGAAAGCGCCGCGCTCAGCGCCACGTGGCGAGCCCCCGCCGGCATCACGCTCACGCCACGCATCCGCTGGATCTTCCGCCAGTTCGAGGACGACGAGAACCAGCTCACCTTGGGCGAAGTCGTCATCGCCGACCTCGGCGCGACGCGCGCGCTCACGAAGCACCTCGAGCTCTGGATCACGCTCGAGAACCTCGGCAACGCCCGCGTCGAGACCGGCCGCACCGCCGGCGGCCTTGTGAACACCGGCACGCCCCGCCTCTTCCTCGGCGGCGTCCGCGGCAATTGGTAGTGCCGCGCTGCGCGCGGAAGATCCAAGACCAAGCGCCAAGATCCAGAGAACGACCGGTTCTCAACGCCCCAATTCCACAACGTCAGGTTCTCGCCCGAATTGAAGTTTGGCCGCTGGTGTTTCCCTGGAGCTTGGATCTTCGCCCGTCTTCGCCGCAGCGTCCGCTCGCATTTCGTCCACACTCGCGAATATTTTCTCCCGCCGGAATAACCCACCCTCCGCGCCCCTCCCATCGCCATGCTGATCCGCACTCCAAAACCCTGGGAACTCCCCGAATCCGCCGTCACCCCCGAGCGCGATTACCTCCTCCGCCCGCGCCGCGATTTCCTCAAAACCCTTGGCGCCGGCGCCGCCACGCTCGCCGCGGCTTCGCTCCTCCCGCGCCACGCGCTCGCCACCACCGCAGGATTTCCCACCAAGGTGAACACCGCCTTTCGCGACCCCGCGCTCAAACCCACGGCCTACGAGTGGATCACCAGCTATAATAACTTCTACGAGTTCGGCTCGGAAAAACACGAGCCCAAGCCCAACGCCAACAAGGGCTGGAAAACCGAACCTTGGACCGTCGAGATCACCGGCCTCATCAACAACCCGATGAAGATCGAGGCCAACGATCTCGTCGTGAAAATGGGCGGCGCGGAACAACGTGTATATCGCTTCCGCTGCGTCGAAGCCTGGTCGATGGTGATTCCCTGGGACGGCTTTCCGCTCACGAAACTCATCAAGCTCGCCGATCCAAAACCCGAGGCGAAATTCGTCACCTTCACCACGCTGCACGACCCGAAAGTCATGCCCGGCCAGCGCGGCCGCGGTCTCGACTGGCCGTATTTCGAAGGCCTGCGCCTCGACGAGGCGAACCACGAACTCGCCTTCATGGCCACCGGCATCTACGGCCGTCCGATCCCGAATCAAAACGGCGCGCCGCTGCGCCTCGTCGTGCCCTGGAAGTACGGTTTCAAGTGCGGAAAATCGATCGTGAAGATCGACTTCGTCGCGAAGCAGCCGCGCAACACCTGGCAGGTCATGGCCGCCAGCGAATATGGTTTCTACGCCAACGTGAATCCGCAGGTCGATCACCCGCGCTGGTCTCAAGCCAGCGAGCGCGTGATCGGCGAAGGTGGCGCCTTCGGCCGCCGCCAAAAAACCCTTATGTTTAACGGCTACGAAAAAGAAGTCGCCGGCCTATATAAAGGCCTCGACCTGCGGAAATATTATTAACGGACGAGAGCACTCCCTTCACTTTCAGGCAGGAAGCTTCGACACTTGAGCGTTAAACGCTGAGCGTCCCCACCGGCTGTGCTCCTCGAAAAACTCCTCCGCTCCAAAGCCGTAATCTGGGCTCTACTCGTCCTCCCTTTCATCTGGGCAATCTGGCCGATCTTCCGGCCGAGCCCGAGCGACGCCGACCCGCTCAAATCCACGCTCCTCCACCTCGGCTTCATCGCATCGATTCTGCTCGCGGTGGTCCTCACGTTTACGCCGCTTCGTATATTATTCCCCAAATGGGGCGTCGCGCTCGCCCTCAACCGCCATCGTCGCCTCGTCGGGGTAAGTGCCTTCGCCTATGCGCTGCTCCACCTGACCGCGCACGTCCGCCACGTTTACGACGGGAGCTTCGATACTTTCTTCAAGGAAATCCAAAAGCCCTTTCAGCTCACCGGTCTCGCCGCCTTTACGATTTTATTCGTGCTCACGATCACAAGCCTGCACGTCGCCGTCCGCTGGCTCGGCGCCAGGCGATGGAAGAACATCCACCGCCTCGCCTATATAGCCGTGGCGCTCGTGGCCTATCATCAAGCCGCCGCCAAAAAACTATTTCCCATGCAGGTCGTCTATATCTTCGGCCCGCTCCTCGCCCTCGAGCTCGCGCGAATCATCAAGCAGCGCCTCAAAACCAAGGCCACCTGACCACCGAAACGCAGAAATTCCTCAAGGCAGTTTAGCCACAAAAAGGCACAAAAAAGCGCAAAACAAACAGCGTGGTTTTTGCGCTTTTTTATGCCTCTTTGAGACCATTCCCTCCGTTGGTTTGGATCTCTGGTCTCCAGTCTCTAAAGCCCCATCTCCCCGCGCACATACTTCACTGCCGGGCTCCCGAACGACAGCACCGCGTCGTGATACGCTTTTAGATCAAACGCCCGCCCTTCGCGCGCCGCCTTCGCCTCTGCCGCCGCGCGCAGATCGTCGTGCTCGATTCCCCCGACGAAATACGTCGAGAGCTGCGTCGAGCTCTGACACGCCCGCCGCCACTTCCCCGCCGCCTCACCTTCCTCCTGGAATCCCTTTTCCATCATCAACGCCATCGCCTCCGCCTCGGTCATTCCCTGTGTATGCACTTTATTGTCGAGAATCGCATTGATCAGCAGCCGCAGGCGCATCTTCAACTGCTGCATCCTGACTTCAGGCCCGCCGAACCCGGCATCGGCCATGATCCGCTCGGAATAGACCGCCCAGCCTTCCACGAACGACCCGCTCCACCAGATCGCCCGCACCAGCGTCGGCGCCTTGAACCGGTTCGCATGCGCCAGTTGTAGATAGTGCCCCGGCGTCGCCTCGTGAATACAGAGGTCGTGCAGCATATAGTCGTTGTACTCACGAAAGAACGACGCCTTCCGCTCCGGCGTCCAACTCGCCGGCGTCGGCGACACCTTGAAAAACGTCTCCCCATTCGGCTCGAGCGCGCCCGGCGGTTCACAGTACGCCACCGCCACGCCGCGCTGGAATTCCGGCAGCACGATCACCTTCAGCGGCGTATCGGGCACCGTCACCAGATCGCGCTCGCGCGTGAACCGTGTCGCCGCCGCCGTGATCTCCTTCGCCCGCTCCACGATCGTGTCATCCGTCGGCGCCTTCTCCGCGAGCTTGTCGAACACCGCCTTGATGATCGCCGTCCGCTCTGGGAGCGCGGGCCCGCCCGCTTTCTTTCCGGCCGCAGACATTCCGGCCGCCTTCCCGAAATATTTCTCATACAAAGGCCGCGCCGTCGCATACAACTCCTCCGTCGTCGTCACCAATTCCTTCTCCGCTCGCGCGAGGATTTCCTCCGGTGTGAGCGACGAATCGAGCGCGAATCGCAGCTTCGTCCGGAACCGGTCCGCCCCGATCCGAAATCCCCCGTGCGCGCGAGGCAGCAAATACGTTTCAAGCCATTCCTTATAATCAGTCAGCGCCGCAATCGCCTTCTCCTGCGCCGGCGCGATCTCCGCCCGCAGGGCGGGGGCTTGCTCGAGAAGCGGCTCGAGCCCGCTGCGCACGAGACCGATCGCACCGGAGGTTTGCTGAATCGCCGTCTCGGTGTGAATTCGCGGCGGGTTTTTGAGGTTCGCCTTGATCTGCCCGATCACGCGCGGCATCGCCGCGAGCCGCTTCGCCGCATTCCGGATCCGCTCTTCCGGCGGCCCAAAATCGCGCGAGACAAAACTATATACGCTGTTCGCCAGGCTGTCGCTATATGAAAGGGGATTCCACTCGTGCGGCTTCTCCTCCGTGAGCGCGAACAACATCGCGTCGATCTCCAGCGCCAGGATCCGCGCGTCGATTCGGTTCGCGCCCGTCAAGCCAGCCGGATCGATCCGCGATAGCACCGTCCGGTGCTTCCGCAGCAACTCCGCCCGTCGCGCGATCGCGGCCGCGCTATAGTCGGTGAGCCGGTCGTCGAAACGATGATCGCCGAGCTGCGTCGCGCTCTCCGGACTCTCGCTCAGATAATCTTCAATGAACGTCTTCGCGAGCGACTCGAACGCGGCATCCGCTGCAACCGGAGCTGCCAGCGCCGTCGCCGCCGATATTCCGATCAAGACCGAAAACAGCAGGTTTCGCATGCCGCACCGTGTCACGCACCGCCGTTTCCTCAAATCACTTCGTGACCCCGGCCAAAAACCATTCCACCGCAAACGTCGTCAACTGCCCCCCGGGTCCGCGCAGACTATAATCGAACGCATGCGTCGCCCACGGCAGCGCGACATAGGCTCGCCGCACCCCGTGCCGCGCGAGCCGCGCCTCGAGCCGCACGCTGTGCCGATACCACGAGACCGCGTCGTTGCGCCCGTGCAGCAGCAGCGTCGGCGGCGATTGCGGCGACACGAAATTCAACGCGCTCGCCGACTCATACTGCGCCCGTATCGTCTCCGGCGGACCGCCCAGGAACTGCCGCATCAGCGCCGGCGATTTCAACATGTCGTCCTCGTGCGTGTTGACGTAGCCAAAATACAAATCCGATGGCGCATACAACGCCACGAGCCCGCGGATCGCCGGATCGTTCGCCGTGTAGGCGACGACCTGCGCGATTTGTCCGCCCGCGGATCGCCCCAGCAGCACAAGTCGCGTCGCATCGATGCCGAGCTCCGGCGCATTTGCCTTCAGAAACGCGATCGCTGCCAGCGTGTCCTCGCGCTGCGCCGGCCACCGGTGCGCCGGCGCCAGCCGGTATGAAATCGCCGCCACCGCGTACCCCCGCCGCGCCAGCCAGTGGTTGAGCTCCGGCAGCTGCGCGCGGTCACCACTGTCCCAACCGCCGCCATGCACCACGACAACGCACGGCGCCGGCCGGCCGTCGGTTCGCGCCGGCCGGTAAAAATCCAACGGCAATCCCGGCGCCACATGCCGCGTCTCGATCCGCACCGGTTTCGGATGGCGACGCAAAAATCCGCTCACCGAAAACGCCGCGCGTCCCGGCGCATGCGCACCAAACTGTGCCGTGAGTTTCTCCGGCAATGCCCGCCCCACCCGCCACGCCTGGACCGATGGCACGAGCAGCAGCGCACCCGCCGCGGCCGACACCGCCACAATCGCCAGCGAAACCACCGGCGCTCCGCTCCGCATCAGCCATGCGCTCACCGCAAGCGCCGCCGCCGCGACCGCCAGCCAGTGCCCAAACTCACCCGCAAGCACCGCCAGCCGCCACGCCGACCAGTCGGGCGCGGGCACAACCGTGAGCGCCCCAAGACCAAGCAGGGCCAGCGCAAGCACAAGAAGAAGCCAGATGAGCATCACCACGACAGGTTCTGGATAGCCGCAAAGCGCCCCCCGAGGTGCAAAACCATTCCGTCGCACCGCCGCCGGTTGCGGCTTCGGCCCGCCATTCATCTCCCATGATGCCGGCCCCGCACGTTTCCTTTTGCTCCTTCCGCAGCTTCCTCGCCTCTTTCCGGCCCATTCGTTTTCACTCCCGCCGCATGCGCCGTCTCGATCAACTCCTCGCCAATCTCGGTTACTGCTCACGTCGCGAAGCGCGCCGCTGGATCGACGACGGCCATGTCACGGTCCGCGGCAAACCGGCCGACGACGTCAGCCATAAAGCGCTGGCCGACGACGTCCGTGTCGATGGCGAACCGCTCGATCATCCCGACGGCCTTCTCCTCCTTCTGCACAAGCCCGTGGGGCTCGTCTGTTCCCACGACGAACGCGAGGGCCCCAACATCTACTCGCTCCTGCCGCCACGCTGGCTGCGCCGCAACCCGCTCGTCACCTCCGTCGGCCGGCTCGACAAGGACACCTCGGGCCTGCTGCTCCTCACCGATCAATCGCCGCTCGTCCATCGACTCACCTCGCCGAAACATAAAGTGCCGAAAACCTACCGCGCCACCGTGGACCGCGATCTCTCGCCCGAACTCGTTCCGCTCTTCGCGAGCGGCACGCTGCTTCTCTCAGGCGAAACCAACCCGTGCGCCCCCGCCGAACTCACCCTCATATCTCCGCGCGAAGCCACGCTCACGCTCATCGAGGGCCGCTACCATCAGGTGCGGCGGATGTTTTCCGCGCTCGGCTCCACCGTCCTGACGCTGCACCGCGAAAAATTCGGCGATCTCACGCTCAACGACCTCGCCCCCGGCCAGTGGCGGGAACTCCCGCTAAACCATTTCGCCTGATGTGTAGTCCGCTCGGAATAAGAGCCTCGCGAAATCAAAACCTCCTCCGGCGAACCCCCGCCGCGTTACGCCGCAAGGCGCCCAACAGATTTTCCCTGCCTTTATCTGCGCGATCAGCGTAATCCGCGATCAACTCATGTACGAATTTCCCCTCACCGGCGCCCAGAAATCCTATCTCCGCGGCGTTGGCCAGACACTCGATGCCGGCCTGAAGGTCGGTCGTGGCGGGCTCACCCCCGAGTTCTTCGCCGAGCTGCAAAAACTTCTCCGTGCCCACGAGCTCGTGAAACTCCGCTTCCTCGGCGCCGATCGCGACGAGCGCGCCGCGCTCTGCGAAAAGATCGCTGACGAAGGTCGCTGCGTCTTCATCAGCGCCGTCGGCCACACCGCGTTGTTCTACCGCCAGCACCCCGACCCGAAATCCCGCTCGGTCGCACTGCCTGGCTGAAAGCCGCGTCGGAATTCCTGGCCGTCGAGCGTCGGTTCGACGACCGTTGCTGCTTCGCGAGCCGCACCCACCCGATATCGCTGAACCGTCGCTCCGCCTTGAAAACCGTTGTTCGCCTTTCGCGGCCCGTGCGATTCGGATCCTGGCTAGGGCTCTCGCTGGCGACCCTCTTCTCGTGGCTCGATGCGCGGCCGCTGCCGGTGACGTTCCGCAGCCATTACCAAGTCGAGATCACCGGCCCCGATGAGGGGTTCCCCGAGAATTCCTGCTCCGGCATCGTGCCAGCTCCGGATGGCTCCCTGTGGATGAGCACCTTCCGCGGACTCGTCCGCTACAACGGCCGCACCTACCGGCACTGGGCTCCCCCCGAGCTCCCACAGCTCGATCGCACCGGAATCATCAACCTGCATCGCGACCAACAGGGCCGCACGTGGTTCAGCACCATGGCCGGCCTCGTGTCGCATGAGGGAACGACCTGGCGCACCTGGGCCGACGAACCGCTCTGGCGCGATACGTTCGACTACGTGCGTAGCTACGCCGACCACCCGCAGGCGGGTGTCGTCTTCGGCCGTTTCGGCGGCACCGCTGTCCGATTCGACGGCCGCGCTTTTCAGGAAATTCCCGCGATCCCCGGCACCGGCGGCGCCTTCTGCGCCTACGATGGTGACGGCACGCTCTACGCCCTGCGCCAGGGCTTCGTGGGCGTGTTTTCCGACGGCGCCTGGCAGACCCTCGCGACCGGCCTTTCCCGCAGCAAACCCGCGCTCGGCCTGGGCCAGGATCGTGACGGCCACGCTGTCCTCATCGCCACGAACGAAGTGCTTCGGCTCCGCGGCGGCCGCGTCATCTCGCGCCTTCCGCTGAGCCAGGAGGTGCGCGCTTTCTGGCAGCTCGCGGTCGATGACGCGGGGGCACTCTGGCTGCCGGCGCTCGACTCCGGCGTCTACCGGATCGCGCCCGACGGCAACGTCCTCAACCTGCGCGCCGCCGATGGCCTGCCCCGATCCGGCGGCACACGTGTGGTCTATCCCGCGCCGCACGGCGTGGTCTGGGTCGGCAGCGGCGTCGGCGGCTTCTCCCGGCTCCGCCCGGTCCGTTTCCGTTATCTCGCCGAGCCCGAAATCATCGGGGAACGAGAGATTCTCTCCATCGCGCCCTTGCCCGACGGCACCGTCCTGTTCGCGCCAAATGGCGTCGAGCTGCAACGTTTCGACGGCATCGCCAGCACGCAGTCCGCCACGCCTCGCATCGGCCAGCCGGGCTCCGCCCATGTCCGCACGATCCTCCGGGCGCGCGACGGCACGGTCTGGTGCGGTTCCGCCGCCAGCGGTCTCCTCCGCTGGGAAGCCGGCAAACTCATCCCCGTCCCCACGCCTCCGATCGGCGCGCGCGACGCGGTGCATACGCTTTTCGAAGACTCGCGCCAACAGCTCTGGATCGGCGGCGACCGGCTGGTCGCGCGGCGCGCCGGCGAGCGGGTGGAGGAGATTCCTCTGCCGGTCGGACGCGGCCCCACGATCTTTGCCGAACGCGGCGACGGCACGGTCTTCCTCGCCCGGAATCACGAGGTGTTCGCCTGCGCGCCAGACCGCGCCCCGGAACTGCTCGTGCGCCTCGCGTCGGGTGCCCGGATCGGCACGATGCTCGTCGACGCCGAAGACCGGCTCTGGATCGGCACGTTTGCCCATGGGCTCGCGGTGTTTCACCGCGGCGACCTGCACACGGCTCCGCTCACCGGCACCATCCCCGGCGGCGCAGTGCACGCGATGGTGCAGGACGCTCACGGGTTCATCTGGTTCGGCGGCGAACGCCGGATCGTGCGCGCCCGGCCCGCGGATCTCTGGAGCTTCATCCAGAACCCCTCCGGGGCCACGCGTCTCCAGATTTTCGATACGGAGGACGGATTGCGCAATCTCGAGTTCACGTTTGGCACCCAGCCGGCCGCGATCCGCGATGCCGCCGGCCGCCTGTGGTTCGCCCTCATTCGCGGCGCCACGATGATCGATCCCGCCCAACTGGTGCTCAACGAGCAGCCGCCGCCGGTCGTGATCGAGTCGTTCAGTTACATTCCGCCCGGCTCCCTGGCACCCACCGAGATCGTGCTCCCCACGACGCCCCGGGCCATTCGACTCCCGGCCGGCAGTCGCGCGATCCGGATCGAGTTCTCCGGCTTGGATTTCTCCGCGCCGGCCAAGCAGCGCTTTCGCGCCCTTCTAAACGGCGTCCCCCAGTCCCGCGATCCCCAGACGGAATCCAACGTCACCTTCTTCGAGCTTCCGCCCGGCGAGCACACGTTGCGCGTGCTGGCGGTCGGCGGCGACGGCGCCTGGAACCGCACCGGCGCCACGCTCGCGTTTTCCGTCGCTCCGTTTTATTGGCAGACCCTGTGGTTTCGCTTCGCCTCCGCCGCTGCCGTGATGGGCTTGATCGGCGGTGGCGCCTGGCTCGTCGGCCAACGCCGGATCCAACAGGTCCGTCTCCAGCTCGCCCGCGAGCAACGGCTCGCCGCCGCCCAAGCCCGGCTCGCCCTCGTGCTCGAGAACACCACCGACTTCGTCCTCTTCTCCGAGGCCGAAGGCCGCCTGCTCTTTCTCAACCGCGCCGGCCGCACGCTGGTCGGCCTGCCCCACGACGCCGACCTCTCCGGCACGCGCGCCGACACCCTCCTCGCCACAACCTCCCGTGAGCAACTCGTGCGCGATGCGCTTCCCACCGCCGAGCGCCACGGCACCTGGAACGGCGAGCTCGCACTTCGCCACGCCGACGGCCGCGAGATTCCCGTCTCCGCCGTGCTCGTCGGCCACCCGGCGCGCGACGGCCGGCTCGAATTCGCCGCCATCATCGCCCGCGACATCTCCGCGGCGCGCCGCCACGCCGCCGCCCAGGAGGCTCTGCGCGGACTCGCGACCGCCCTCACTGCCTCTCTAGAGCCCGAACCGCTCGGTCGCGCCATCGCCACCGCCTGCCGCGAGCTCTTCCACCACGACTCGTTTTTCCTGGTCCACATCGAGCGCACCGACGGGCTCGCACGCGCCGCCTACATGGAAGACACCGCGCCGGATGGCACCGCGCCGGTGCCGTTCCCGCCCGTTACCTGGTCTCTCAAAGCCGATATGCAGCCCGTCCTCGACGGCACCCCGCTGCTCGCTCAGCGCGACAGTCCGACGGGCGACGGCGTGCAGGCCTTCGGCCCCTGGGGATTCTCGGAACGCCGCAGTCGCTCCATGATGTTCGTCCCGATCGTGCGCGATGGCCGCACGATCGGCATCATTTCGGTACAAAGCTACACGCCGCACCGCTTCGACGACGAAGATCTGCAGCAACTCCGCGCCGTAGCCCACCAGTGCGCCGCCGCCGTCGCGCGCATGCACGTCGAACAGCAACTGCGCGAAAACGAAGAACGCCTCCGCCTCGCCATGCAGGCCGCCCGCATGGGCTCGTGGGAGATCGACCTCGCCAGCCGCACGCTCCTCGGCTCGCCGGAAGCCGACACGCTCTACGGCCGCCCACTCGCACCCGATCCCGCCACGCTCGCCGAAGGTCTCGCCGATGCTCACGCCGGCGAATTGCGCAAGCTCCTGAGCGACCTGCTGGAATCGCGCATCCCCATCCTTTCCCACACGCACCTGCTCACCCTCCCCGGCGGCGAGCAGCGCTGGCTCGAGATCAAGGCCCACCGGCAGCAGCACGGGGAGTCCGACGCTCGCGCGCGCATCATCGGCATCACGGCCGACATCACTCCCCGCAAACACGCCGAACTCGAGCGCGCGCGGCTCGAGGAACAACTCCGCCAATCCCAAAAACTCGAATCGGTCGGCACCCTCGCCGGCGGCATCGCCCACGATTTCAATAACATCCTCACCGCCATTCTCGGCAACGTGGAGCTCGCCCGGCTCGACTTGGGGTCCGATCCATCGCTCCGCGCATATCTCGATCAGATCCACAACTCCAGTCTCCGGGCTCGCGATCTCGTGCGCCGGATCCTCGCCTTCAGTCGCCCGCACAACGCGCACCGCGGCGTCACCGCACTCCAGCCCATCGTCGAGGAAGTCATCAAGCTCCTCCGCGCCACCATCCCCGCCACCGCCGAGCTCCGCGTCGCGTTCGCCGCCGATACTCCCGCCGTCGACGCCGACCCCACCGAGATCCATCAGGTCTTCCTCAACCTCGGCACCAACGCGTGGCACGCCCTCGGCCACCAGCCCGGCTGGATCTCGTTTTCCCTCGAGAGCTGCACGTTCATCGAGACCGACCGGCTGCCGCACGCCGATCTGCGGCCCGGACGCTACGCCCGCGTGCGCGTGCAGGACAACGGCGTCGGCATCCCCGCCGACCTGCTGCCGCGCATCTTCGATCCGTTCTTCACCACCAAGAGCCAGGGACAGGGCACCGGCCTCGGTCTCTCCGTCGTCCATGGCATCATGCGCGCCAGCGGTGGCGCCATCGCGGTCGAGAGCACCGTCGGCGTGGGCACCACATTCGACCTCTATTTTCCTGCGGCAGCCGGCGCGCCTCACCCGCTCCCCGAACCGCCCCGGCCGCCCGCGCCCGTCCCCACGCGCCGCATCGGACGGATCCTTTTTGTCGATGACGAGGAAGCGATCCTGCTCGTCGCCCGCATGACCCTCGCCCGCGCCGGCTTCGAAGTCACGACGTGCAACCACCCCGCCGACGCGCTCACGCAGTTCCGCGCCACGCCCGACGCCTTCGACCTCGTGCTCACCGATCTCGCCATGCCCGGCATGTCCGGGATCAACTTCGCCGAGCACCTCCTCGCATTGCGGCCCGATATTCCCGTGCTGATCGCCTCCGGCTACATCACGCCGGACATCTCCGCCGAAGCCAGGCGCATCGGAGTTCGCGCGGTGATCGACAAGATCGAGGCGTTCGCCGTCCTCCCCTCGATCGTCACGGTCCATCTCGCGAGCGCAGCAAACCCGCCGGACGACTTCACCACCTGACGCAAAAAACGCGGCCGCCCCCGACTCGGGACGGCCGCGCACCATTGGCGTGCTAGATTTTCGGATACGCCGCTCGGCTCCGCCGTGGCAACTCAGTCGGAAGCCGAGGGCCGACAGGTCAGAGCGGAGAGTCTAGAGCTGAGAGCTTGGCCAGACTGAAGCGTGAACTGAAACGTAAAGCTCGGACTTTCCGAGCTCCGATCTCTCAACTCGGAACTCAGAGCTCGTAAGCGACAATCGAGCTCTTCCCCTTGAAATAAAACAACCGGCCCAGGGCTTCATCGACCCGGTAGTCGGGCTCCTTCGATCCAAGCACGAATTTCTTTTCGCCTTCGCCATTCGCCAGATTGATCCCGAGCAGGCCGACGCCCTTGTTTTTTCCATCCTCCACCTTCGTCAGCATGAACGTGAAATTGTCGCTGCCGAGCGTCGCCGACTTACGTTTGCCGGCCTGCTTGTTGTAGATGTCCAGCGTGCTGTGCGTGAGCTGCACGCCCTGATTATACGTCTCGGAGCCGACGCCGCCCGCGATCCCCATCGCATTTCCCTGCAGCGACAGCGCCGCCGTCACAGCGAACATCGCGGTCATGCCAAACGCCTCGCTCGGCGACGCGCAATACGTCGACCACGCGATCTTCTTTCCCGCCGGATCGAAACACATCACGTGCTGTTTGCCCTGCACCACCACGCGCTCGCCGCGCCGCGTGATCGCCACCGGCACATCGAGCCGCGCCTTGTTCTGCGCGACCGCCGCCTTCGCCAGCCCGCGGATGCCACCGAGCGCGCCGAGCCCGATCTGCGCGATCTCACCGCCGCCCACCTTGCGCTTGAACTCGATCGGCACCTTGAACGTCTCCGCCGGCGTCGCCGCCGCGATGTCGATACCGTAGAGATGGTGCGCATCCGCGAACATCACCGTGTTCGTCTCCGGCAGCACCATCAGGTTCGTCAGCCCCTCCTTCGCCTTGTCGAAATTATAGAGATCCTTCCCGTCCGCCGCGTTCAACGCCACGACCCCGAGCGGCTCCATCAGCAGCACCGTTTTGCCATTCGAAAAATAGCCCCCATAACGCGCGAAGACCTTCTCCCCCACGATCTCGATCTGCGAAACCAGCGCGTTGTTTCGCGCCTTGAGCAAGCCCGCGTAAGCCGAGATGCGGTCGCTCTTCCACTCGATCGCGCCGGTGTGCTTGTTGATGCCGATGACGCTGCCGCCACCCGCGCCATAGATGCGATCGCCGTGTATCCGCAGCGGCGCGTACGTCTTCTTGAGGCCTTTGTTCCCGGGCTCGAATTCCGCCGCCCATTTCAACGCGCCGGTGTTCAGGTCCAGCGCGTGACATCCCAGATACGGCAGGTAAATCGTGTCTCCCTCGACGACCGGCTCGTGGTAGCCGGAAAGGTCGCTCGTCATGAAAAACTTCCCCGAGTTGTCCGCGAGATGGAGCTGGATTGCGCCGCTCTTCGCGAACCGCGTCGACCATTTCGCCTTTCCCTCGAAATCATACGCGTGAATGTAGGTGCCCGGATCCTTGCCGTCCGCCCCCGCGCCGTTGATCAGGAATAACACGAGGCTCTTCGACGCGACCGGCAGCGTGCCGAGATACTGGCCGTGCAATTCGGGCGTCTGCCACACCGTCTGCCCGGTCAGATAATCGATCTGGAAAAACGTCGTCTTCGTCAGCCCCGCGAATCCGTCCGCCGTGTTGCAGAGCAGGAACGGCGTGCCGGGAATCTCGCGCACATTGAAGGGCGAGCTCTTCTTGAACTCGGCCCGCGACCAGAGCTGCTGACCGGTATCCGGATCGTAGGCCACGATCGATTCCGGCGTGCCGACCACGAGCGTGCCGAGTCCAGTGAGGGAATGCCATTTCGCATCGCCGGGAAGTTTGGCGGTCCAGAGTTGTTTGCCACCGGCAAACGCAGTCGCCGCCGCCAGCAAGGCCGCAAGGAAAGCGGACGCGCGCCAGCGCAGGAAGGATGATCTCGTATTCATAATTAGGGTACGTTGAAGCGGTAAGCTGAAGCCCCGCCATTCTGCCCCAGATGTTCCCACCGCGGAATACGCATAGGTGCGTAGGTGCGCGGTGATGCCGCCCCGGTGAATTCTCTCATGATTCTTGCGCCAATTCTCATGGGCAGGATCGACGACAAAGCGTAAAGTAGGGCTCGCTTCTTCAACCCCAACCCCGGCGCGCCCCGCTCGGCTTTCCCAGCGTTGCCGCGCCCGCAAACCAGCCGCGCCACCGCATCGGCTCCCCTCATGCTCACGATCTCGCCCCGCATCGTTCGCCCGCGTGCCCGTATCGCATTTCTCATTACGCTCGCACTGCTCCTCCGCCCCGCTCTTTTGGGTCAGTCCGCCGCCGTCGGCACCATCGAGGGCCGCGTGTTCAACCCCGGCACCGGCGAATACGTCGAGCTCGCGCGCGTCATCATTGAAGGCACCGCGCTCGAAGCGTTCACCGACTCGGCCGGCCAGTATCGGATCACCCATGTCCCCGTCGGCGAGGCCCGCGTGAAGGCCACCCACACCGGCACCGAGACGCCCGTCCGCACCGTCACCGTGCCCGCCGGCGGCACCGTGCAACAGGATTTCTCGCTCTCGCGCGCCCAACGCTCCGCCGGTTCCGAAGGCGCCATCAAGCTCGAAGATTTCGTGGTCAGCACCTCGCGCGAGATGGAGGGCGCCGCGATCGCCATCAACGAACAGCGTTTCGCCCCCAACATGAAGGCCGTCGCGTCGACCGACGAGTTTGGCGGCATCGCCGACGGCAACGTCGCCGAGTTCATGAAGAATTTCCCCGGCGTCACCGTCGGCTACAGCGGCGGCAATGCCCGCGAGATCCAGATCGACGGCGTCCCCGCCGCCAACGTGCCCGTCTCCATTTCCGGCTTCAGCCTCGCGAGCGCCGGCCAGGCCGTGACGTCGCGCACCGTCGCCCTCGACATGGTCTCGATCAACAACATGGCCCGCATCGAGGTCGAATATTCCCCCACGCCCGAGTCGCAGGGCTCCGCGCTCGCCGGCTCCGTCAACATGGTCCCGCGCAGCTCGATCGAGCGCGCCCGACCCGTGTTCAACTGGAACGCCTTCCTCATGATGCGCGACGACGCGATCGAGTTCCACCACACGCCCGGCCCGCGCGAGTTCGGCACCCGCAAGGTCCACCCGGGCTGGGAATTCTCCGCCGTCGTACCCGTGAACAAACGCTTCGGCTTCACCCTCTCCGCCAGCGATTCCACGAACTACTCGTCGCTCGATTTCGCGCAGACCTTCTGGCGCGGCACCGGCCTCGCGACCAACGGCGCCGCCTTCCCGCACACGACGCCCGACCAGCCCTACATGACGCAGTACACGATCCGGGACGGCGCCAAATACACCACGCGCCGCTCCCTCGGGGTGACCTTCGATTACCAGCTCGCGCGCAACGATCGCCTCACCCTCGCCCTCCAGATGTCCACCTTCGACGCCGAGTGGATGTTCCGAAACCTCAACTTCATCATCAACCGCGTGAACCCGGGCGACTTCACCCCGACCTCGACCCACAGCGCTCCGGGCCAGGGCACCCTCACCCGCGTCAACGCCGGCAACAACCGCACCCACCGCACCTACATGCCGACGCTCACCTGGCGCCACGACGGACCCGTGTGGAAGATGGAAGCCGGCGCCGGCTACTCGCGCGCGATCAATCACAACCGCGGCACCGACTTCGGCGCGTTTCGCAACTCCACCGCCACCCGCGCCGGCGTGACCATCGCCTTCGACGACATCTTCTACCTGCGCCCCGGCAGCATCAGCGTCACCGACGCAGCCGGCAACACGCCGGTCGATCCGTATCGGCTGGACAACTACGCGATGACGCTGGTCAACGACACGCAGAACGATTCCGACGACATCCGCCGCACGCTCTACGGGAACGTCCGCCGCAGCTTCTACGGCCGCGTGCCCGTCACGTTGAAGGCCGGCTTCGACGTCCGCGACGCGATCCGCGATCTCCGCGCCGATCGCACGCTGCCCTACAACTACGTCGGACCCGACGGCCGGACGAGCAACACGCCCGCCGCTGGCGACGACGTCGCCACGCCTTTTCTCGATGCCAGCTACTCCCAGCGCACCGCGCCATTTGGTTTCCCGAAAATCGAATGGATCAGCAACGAACGCCTCTGGGATCATTTTGTCGCCAATCCCTCGCACTTCGCCCTCAACGAAAACGCCCAATACCGCAGCCTCATCGCACCCAACAAGCGGGCGGAGGAACTGATCTCCGCCGCCTACCTGCGCAGCGACATCCACCTGCTCGAACGCCGCCTGAAAGTCGTCGGCGGCCTGCGCGTCGAGCAGACCAACATCGAGGCTTATGGCCCGCTCACCGATCCCACGCGCAATTTTCAGCGCAACGCCCAGGGCCAGCCGATCCTCGGCCCGAACGGCCGCCCGCTCCTCATCACGAGCGACCCCCTCGGCATGTCGCAGCTCACGTTCATCAGCCGCGGCACGAAAGCGGAAAAGGAATACTTCCGCTATTTCCCCAGCCTCAACGTAAGCTACAACCTCCGCGAGAACCTCATCGCGCGCGCCGCGCACTACTGGTCCGTCGGCCGCCCCGACTTCAATCAATACGCCGGCGGCATCACCCTGCCCGATCTCGGACTCGCTCCAGCGCAGAATAATCGAATCACAGTCAACAACGCCGGCATCAAGGCCTGGAGCGCGAAGACCACCAACGTCCGCCTGGAATACTATTTCGAGCGCGTCGGCCAGGTTTCGCTCACCGGTTTCGTGCGCGACTTCGAGGACTTCTTCGGCGGGACCGCGTTTCCCGTGACGCCGGAGTTTCTCGCACTGTACGATCTCGATCCGGAAATGTACAGCGGCTACGACGTCTCCACGCAGCACAATGTACAGGGCACCGTCCGCATGACCGGGGTCTCGCTCAGCTATCGGCAGGCGCTCACGTTTCTCCCGCACTGGGCCCGGGGTGTTCAGGTGTTCGCCAACGGCAGCGCGCAACGCGCCACCGGCCCCACGCTCGGCAGCTTCACGGGCGCCTTTTTTGCCCCGCGCAGTGGCAGCTGGGGCATCAGTCTCACCCGGCCAAAATACAACGTCCGCATGAACTGGAGCTATCGCGGCCGCGTTCGCCGCGGTGCGATCGCCGCCGGCAACAGCATTGAACCGGGCACCTATACCTGGGGCTCAAAGTATCTCTATATAGATCTGCAGGGTGAATATCACCTCCGCAAAGGCTTCGCCGTCTTCGCCAATCTCCGCAACCTCCACGATACTCCGGATGACGTCGAAATCGCCGGCCCAAGCACGCCCGCGCACGCCCAGTTCCGCCAGCGCGAACGCTTCGGCGCGCTGTGGACCTTCGGCCTCAAAGGCAGCTTTTAATCACCCACCCGCGACCACGAAAAAGCACAAGGTTGTACAAAAAGAATGGCCCCTTTTTTTGTGACTTCTCGTGCCTTTTTGTGGCCATTAAAGAATCTCCCCATGCCTAAACCCCACGCTCTTTTTTTCTCCCTCGTCTTCGCCTTCTCCCTCTGCGCGGCCGCTGCTCCCGCTCAGAAACCCAACGTCATTCTCATCCTCGCCGACGACCTCGGTTGGACCGACCTCGCCGGGTTCGGCAGCGATCTCTACGAGACGCCCGCGCTCGATCAGCTCGCTCGCGACGGCATGAAGTTCACGCAAAACTACTCCGCCTGCACCGTCTGCTCGCCCACGCGCGCCGCGCTGATGACGGGCAAATATCCCGCCCGTCTCCATGTCACCGACTGGATCGCGGGCTTGATGCCCGACAATCCCAAACTGCTCGTGCCCGACTGGACCAAACACCTGGCGCACGACGAGACTACGATCGCCGAGGTCTTCAAGGCCGCCGGCTACACCACCGCCAGCATCGGCAAATGGCACCTCGGCGGCGAAGCGTACTATCCGACGACGCACGGCTTCGACGTGAACATCGCCGGCACCGACAAAGCCGCGCCGCCCACGTATCACGCGCCCTGGAAAATCCCGACGCTCACGCCCGAGGGCAAGCCGGGCGACTATCTCACCGACCGGCTCGGTGAAGAAGCCGCGAAGTATATCGAGAGCGTCAAAGACCAAGCCTTCTTCCTCTACCTGCCTCATTTCGCCGTGCACACGCCCATCCAGGGCCGCGCCGACCTCGTCGCCAAATACCAGCGGAAGATCAAGCAAGGCATGACCCACAAGAACGCCGCCTACGCCGCGATGACCGAAAGTCTGGACACCAGCGTCGCCCTGGTGCGGAAAAAACTCACCGACCTCAACCTCACCGACCGCACCCTCATCGTCTTCACCTCCGACAACGGCGGCCGTATCACGCAGGGCACTACGAGCAACGCGCCGCTCCGCTATGGCAAAGCCTCCGCGTACGAGGGCGGCGTTCGCGTCCCGCTCATCGTCTACTGGCCGGGGGTCACTAAGGCCGGCAGTGTTTCCGCCGCCCCGGTGATCACGATGGATTTGTTTCCCACCCTGGTCGAGATGGCCGGCCTGCCCGCGACCGCCGCGCGGACGGCGCGCGACGGCGTGAGCCTCGTGCCTTTGCTGCGCGCTGGCGGCGGCAGCCTGGCTCGCGATACGCTCTTCTGGCATTATCCGCACCACCAGCACTACCAGCTCGGCGGTGCCATGCCCTACAGCGCGATCCGCTCAGGCGACTTCAAGCTGATCGAGTTTTTCAACGACCTGAAAAACATGAAGGTGGAGCTCTACAACATCCGCGACGACATCGGCGAAACCCGCGACCTCGCTGCATCACAGCCGAATAAAGTCCACGAGCTCCGCCAGCGCCTCCACGCCTGGCGCAGGGAGGTCGGCGCCCAGATGCCGCATCCAAATCCCAAATACGATCCCTCGCGCCCCGAATACACCCCGCCACCGCCAAAGCAGAAGAAGAAAGTCTGAGCCGCAAAGAGAGAAGGCAGCGCGGGGGAGAAGCCCGTCCGCTCCGCGTCGCGACGCTTCCGATCCCATTCCCGCCGCCTGCCTTGTGCCATCGGCCAACGCCTGAGTTTGCCTCCCGGACCGCCCCTCCTTCAACTCTCCGCCGCCCAGAAACCCCGGCCCCAAAACCATGCTCTCCAGTCCCGCCCTCTCTCCGTCCCTCCGTCTCTCCCTCCTCCCCCTCCTCGCCCTCGTATCCCTTTTCCAACTACGCGCCGATCCGCCCGTGCCCAAGCCGATCTTCGACGGCCGCACGCTGTCCGGTTGGGACGGCAATACCCAATCCTGGCGCATCGAGGACGGAGCGATCACCGGTGAGATCGCCGCCGGCCAGCGTCTCGCGAAAAACGAGTTCCTCTACTGGAGCGGCGGCGAGGTCCACGACTTCGAACTCACGCTCGAGTTTCGCCTGAGCGGCGCGCCCAGCGCCAACTCCGGCGTCCAGTTCCGCGCGCAACGCCTGCCCGATGGCCATGCCGCCGGCTACCAGGCCGACATGGATCAGGGCGCTGTCTGGCTCGGCCGCATCTACGACGAACACGGCCGCAAGCTCCTCGTCGAACGCGGCGCCCGCGTTTCGATCGCGCCCGACGGTCGCCGCTGGACTGAAAAGTTCGGCGAGCCCGCCGACTATCGCTCCCTCGCCAAACCCGCCGGCGAATGGAACACCTACCGCATCCTCGCCACCGGCCCGCACGTCGAAGTGTGGATCAACGGCACGCGCGTCTCCGTCCTCGAAGATCACGAGACGAAAGCCGCCGATTATTCCGGCCTGCTCGCGCTCCAACTGCACAGCGGCCCCGGCCCGGTGAAAGTTCAGTTTCGCAACCTCCAGCTCGCGCACCTCGGCAAGACCGAGCTGCCGCCCGCATTGGCTGCTCCGATTGCCCCCGCGAAATCTGCCTCCGTCTCCATCGGCGCTGCGCGCAAAAACGGCGACCCGCCCCTCCGCCGCGCCGCCGATGCCGAGAATACCGCGCGCGCCAGCGAAAGCGCCGTGCTCTGGCACCTCCGCCCCAATCCCGCAAAATCGTCCACCGTCGCAAATCCCGCCGCGCAAAAAGCCATCGGCGGCATGCTGCTCACGCATGGTTTTCAGGCCGAGCTTCTCGCGACCGAACCCGACATCCGCCAGCCGATCGCCTTCGCCATCGACGATCGCGGCCGCCTCTGGATCGCCGAAGCCTACGGCTACCCGAACCGCCAACCGGAGGGCAAAGGCAAGGACCGCATCGTCATCCTCGAGGATCGCGACGGCGATGGCGCGTTCGAGACCAGGAAGACGTTTGCCGAAAACCTGAACCTCGTCAGCGGCCTCGAAGTCGGTTTCGGCGGCGTCTACATCGGCGCCGCCCCGCATCTCCTTTTCATCGCTGACAAGAACCGCGACGACGTCCCTGACGCCGCGCCGCAGGTCCTCCTCGACGGCTGGGGTTTTCAAGACACGCACGAGACGCTCAACAGTTTCACCTGGGGCCCCGACGGCTGGCTCTACGGCTGCCACGGCGTCTTCACGCACTCGCTCGTCGGCAAGCCCGAGGCGCCGGACAATGAGCGAAAAAAGATCCGGGCCGGCGTCTGGCGGTATCATCCCGTGCACCACGAATTCGAAATTTTCGCGACCGGCGGCAGCAACCAGTGGGGCCTCGATTTCAACGCCGTCGGCGCGCTCTTCATGACGCATTGCCGCAGCTATCACGGCCAGGGCGGCACGAGCTACGTCATCCGCAACGGCCATTACTGGAACCAGGCCAACTCCGATTTCGCACCCTTCATCTCGAACCGTGCGACCGACTTCGCGCCCGACCTGAAAAACTTCCTCCACGCCTCCGCCCGCTACGACAGCGGCGAAGGCGGCGCCGGCAAACCCGGCACGACCGCCGTCTACGGCGGCCATTCGCATGTCGGCACGATGATCTATCTCGGCGACAACTTCCCCGACATCTACCGCGACAATCTCTTCACGCACAACCTCCACGGCCACCAGGTCAACCAGCAGCGCAACGTCCGTCAGGGCTCCGGCTACGAGACGTTCCACGCCGGCTACGATCTCCTCTTCGCACCCGACCCGACCTACGTTCCCGTCGATCTCCAATACGGTCCCGACGGCGCCGTCTACGCGATCGACTGGAGCGATATTCAACACTGCCACAACCCGCGCGATGAAGTGTGGGATCGCACCAATGGCCGCCTCTACCGCGTCTCCTGGGCCGCCACCTACCAGCCCGTCAAAGTCGATCTCCACGCCAAATCCGATCGCGAGCTCGCCGCGCTGCATACGCACAAGAACGAGTGGTTCGTCCGCACCGCGCGCCGTCTCCTGCAGGAACGCGCCGCCGCCCGCGCCATCGAGCCCGCCGCGCTCGCCGCTCTCCGCGCCCAATCCACAAACCGCGACTCCGCCGTCTCCGACCAACTCCGCGCGCTCTGGACGCTCCACGTCACCAACGCCCTCGATCGCGCGCAACTCACCGCCGCCCTCGCGCATCCGGTCGACGTCGTCCGCGCCTGGGCCATCCAGCTCGCCACCGATCGTCCGCAAAAACCGCTGGTGCCCGCCGCCGAGTTCGCCCGTCTCGCCGCGACCGATCCCTCGCCCGCCGTCCGCCTCGCCCTCGCCTCCATCGTCCCCGCGCTTCCGGTCGAAGTCCGCTGGCCGATCGTATCCGCTCTAGCCGCACACGGCGGAGACGCCGCCGATCGCTACCTCCCGAAAATGCTGTGGTTCGCCACCGCGCCGCTCGTCGCCGCCGACCTTTCTCGCGCGCTCGATCTCGCCGCGAAGACTCCGCTCCCTTCGCTGACCGATTCCATTCAATGGTTCGTCGCCCGCAACGACGACGGCCGCGACCAGCTCGCGGCTCGGCTCGCGAAAGCCGGGAGCGATGCCATCGCCGTCCGCGCCCTCCGCGTCCTCGCTTTTGCCCTCGAATCCGAAGCCGGCCTCAAACCGCCCGCCGGCTGGGCGGACGTCGCCGCCAGGTTCTCCGCCATCGCCTCGGCTGACGTCGCCGCCCGCACCGCGCTCGAGCAACTCGCGGCGCTCTTCGGCGATCAAGCGGTACTCACGAAAACACGCGCCACACTCGCCGATCCGTCGACGCCGATCGCCGAACGCAAACGCGCCCTCGACCTCCTCCGCCGCGCCGGCGACACCGAGTCGACCACGCTGCTCGTGTCGCTGCTCGGCGACGCCACGCTTCGCAGCTCCGTCATCCCCCTCCTCGCGAACGCCGCGGATTCCGCCGCCGTCGCCCACGGCCTCATCGCGCGCTTCGAGACCTTCAATGTCCGCGAACGCACCGCCGCGCTCGCCACCCTCACCAGCAAGCCGGCGCTCGCGCTCGTCCTGCTCCGCGCCGTCGAGGAGGGCGCGTTTGAAAAGAAGAATCTCACCGCCCTTCACGCGCGCCAGCTCCGCAATCTCCGCCATCCCGAGGTGGCCGCCATGCTCGACCGCGTGTGGGGTCGCACCACCGAATCGCCCGCCGCCACGCGCGCCGCCATGGCCACACTGCGACAGAAATATCGCGAAGCGCCGCTCTGGTCGTACGAACTCGCCGCCGGTCGCAAGGTCTACGAAAACGTCTGCGCCGCGTGCCACACCATGAACGGCGCCGGCGGCAAACTCGGCCCCGATCTCACCGGCTCCTGGCGCAACGGCATCGATTACTTCATCGAGAATATCGTCGATCCCAACGCGGTCGTCGGCGATGCCTTCCAACTCAACCTGATCACGAAACGCGACGGCTCCGTTGTCTCCGGCATGATCGAAAAGGAAACCGACACGGCACTCGTGGTGCGCACCGTCACGGACACGCTCAACGTGCCGAAAACCGAGATCAAGGAACGCACGAAAACGCCCCAATCGCTTATGCCCCCAGGCCTGATCGAGGCGCTTCCCGAACGCGAAGCGATGGAGCTGTTGAAGTTCCTCACGACCGAACCGCAGTGAGAATTTAGCCCGCGGAAGAAGCCCCCCGGCCGAACCCGGCGCACCTTTCCATCGCCAGCGAGCCGGGTCCCGTCTCAGGTTTCAAAAACGTTTCCGTTTTATGAAACCCCTGCTTTCGCTCCTCTTGCTCGCGGGTGTCGCCTTCGCCGCCGATCCTGCTGCCACGCCCTCGTCCGGCCTCTCGCTCTGGTACGATAAGCCGGCCGAGCGCTGGACCGATGCGCTCCCGCTCGGCAACGGTCGGATCGGCGCGATGGTTTTCGGCGGCGTCGATCGCGAACGGCTTCAGCTCAACGAGGACACGCTCTACTCCGGCGAGCCGCCCGCCGATCTCCGCACCATCGATATCACGAAGGATTTCGATCACGTGCAGACTCTCTTGCGCGCGGGCAAGAATTCCGAAGCCGATACCTACATCACGAAACACTGGCTCGGCCGAAACCAGCAGTGTTATCAGCCGCTCGGCGATCTGTTCATCGATTTTGTCGCGGGCGGCGAAACCACGAGTTTCCGCCGCTGGCTCGATCTCGCAAACGCCACCGCCGGCGTGAGCTATCGGCGCGCGGGCGTCACATTCACGCGCGAGATTTTCGCAAGCCATCCGGATCAGGTCATCGCGATCCGCCTGCGCGCAGACCAGCCAGGCGCACTCGGCTTCAAGGCGTCGTTTGCGTCGGTGCATCCAACCGCCAAATCCTCGGTCGCCGCCGGTGAGCTCGTGCTGCGCGGGCAATTGCCGGGCTACGTCGGACGCCGGCCGCTGCGCACCATCGAGCAGGCGGGCGAGCAGTCCCGGTATCCAGAACTCTATGACAGCGACGGCAGGCGCCGGCCGCAGGCGCAGCCGTATCAAGGCCGGGAAAATGATGGCACCGCACTCTACGGCGAGGCGGTCGATTTCAAGGGCATGGCCTTCGAGGCGCGCCTCGCGATCCACACTGACGGCAAAGTCATCCATGAAGACGGTGCTTTGCGCGTCGAAGGTGCGACCGAAGCCACGCTCTACCTCGCCGCCGGCAGTAGCTTCAACGGCTACGACCGCAGTCCGAGCCGGCAGGGCGTCGATCCGAAGGATCGGACGATGCGCGAGGTCCGCGCGCTCGCGCGGCAATCATTCACGGCCGTGCGGGAGCGTCACGTACTGGACTATCGTGCGCTCTTCGATCGCGTTGCCCTGAGGCTCGACGGCGACCCGGCGAAGGAGAAGCTCCCGACCGATCAGCGCATCGCGGCTTTTCGTGAGACCGGAGATCCAGCGCTCGCGGCGCTTTGTTTCCAATATGGCCGCTACCTGCTCATCGCCGGTTCTCGCGCGGGCACGCAGCCGCTGAATCTCCAAGGCATCTGGAACGATCAGGTGATCCCGCCGTGGGCGTCCGCCTACACGATCAATATCAACACCGAGATGAACTACTGGCCGGCCGAGGTCACGAATCTCTCCGAGATGCACGAGCCGCTTTTCCGGATGCTGAAGGAAGTGTCGCAGACTGGCCGGATCGCGGCGCAGAAAATGTATCACGCGCGCGGCTGGGTCGCGCATCACAACACCACGATCTGGCGCGACGCGTTTCCGGTCGATGGCACGGCCCGCGCCGCGTTCTGGAACATGGCCGGCGGCTGGTTCAGCAGCCATCTCTGGGAACGCTATCTGTTCACGGGCGACAAGGCGTTCCTCGCGAACGACGCCTACCCGATCATGAAAGGCGCGGCGGAGTTTTTTGCCGACTGGCTGCGCGATGCGGGCGACGGCACGGGCGAACTCGTGACGCCGGTGAGCACGTCGCCGGAAAACAATTTCATTGGCCCCGATGGGAAAAATGCCGCGATGAGCATTGGCTGCACGATGGATCTCGCGATCATCCGCGAGCTCTTCACGCGCACGATCGAGGCCGCCGAGCTGCTGGGGCGCGACGCAAACCTCGCAGTCGAATTGCGCACGAAACTCGCCCGACTCGCGCCGTATCGCATCGGCGCGAAAGGACAGCTGCAGGAATGGCGCGTCGATTATCCCGAGCAGGATCCGCGGCATCGGCATTTGTCGCACCTCTATGGATTGCACCCGGGCAACCAGATCAACCCGGATACGACGCCCGAGCTTTTCCGCGCGGTCGCGCGAACGCTCGAACTGCGCGGCGATGCGGCCACCGGCTGGTCGATGGGTTGGAAGATCAACTTCTGGGCCCGCATGCGCGACGGTGATCGCGCCTATGCAATCGTGCGCAACCTCTTCACGCTCGTTGGCACGTCGGAAACCAATATACGCGGCGGCGGACTGTATAGAAACATGTTCGACGCGCACCCGCCGTTCCAGATCGACGGCAATTTCGGCTACACCGCCGGCGTGGCCGAGATGCTTGTACAGAGCCACGCGGGCGCGCTGCACCTGCTGCCCGCGCTGCCTTCGGCGTGGCCGCGTGGCAAAGTCACTGGACTAAAAGCGCGCGGCGGCTTCGAGGTCGATCTCGAATGGGCGGAAGGCAAGATCACGCGCGCGGCGGTGCGTTCGAAACTCGGCGGAAATCTGCGGCTGCGCACGGCCGAACCGGTGAAGATCGCGACGACCGATCGCGGAAGCGCGACGCCAAAGCCGGTCGCACAGAATGCCCCCAACGGCGTGAATCCAAATTCGTTTTATCGGATCGTCGCGGCCGGAAAGCCCCTGATGGCCGAAGGTGCAAAACTGGCCGACGTGCAGGTGCCCGCAACGCACACGGTCGATGTGATGACGACCGCGGGCGGAGCTTGCCTGATCACGGCGGCGAGCCATTGAAAGAAAGTTCAGCCGCACGACCCGGCGCGCCGTGCTCGGCCCACGTGCGCGCAATATGCTCCAAAGTTTCAAGCCGGACCTTTTTCGAGTATATACTTTCAGCCCACTCCACCGACGTAATGGGATCGACAGCGGCAAGCCGCGGATCCGTCGCGAGCGCGGCGATTGCAGCATCGAAATCGGGGTGCGGTTCAGAACGATTCAACCACTCGCTGGCGCCCGCGAGGTCACTCGTGCGCCATTGCAACATGACGTTCTTCAACGCGACTTGCCGCGCTTCCCCCGGCGGCAGCGCGGACGCGAACGCTGCCGCGATTTCCGGTTCCTTGGCCGCCCAAGTGGTGAGCACATCTCCCAATACCCGCGTGCGGTCCGCCTCCGGCGGCAGCGCCGCGATCCACGCGGCCGTTTCCGCCGGGGCGACGCGCGCCCAGACATCCGAGAAGGCGGCAATCAGCAACCGGGCGACATCAGCCCGCGGAGTTGTTTCCAATAGTGCACGAATCGCGTCGAAATTGCCGCGACTCAAGCCCGGCTCGAGCACCAGAGAATACGCTTCGAAGAGAAATGTCGTATCCGCGGTCTCCAGCCCATCGAGAATCGCCAGCGCTTCGAGCGGATCGAGCCGGCCCAGAAACTCATAGTCGGTCCCTGCCATTCCGAGCCGTGGCGCCGCCGCATCCTGTACAGGCCGGCCACCGCCATCGGGCGCGATCGACGGCACGGACGGACTGCGCGATGAGCGTCGCACAGTCCGCGATTCGCCCGGGCGGACGAATCCCTCTTCCAACGGAGCCCGAGGGTGTGCGTCGAGGAGCAGCAGGGCGATTGCAGCCCCGATAACCCCGACCCCTGCGGCGGATATCAAAACCAACCGCCAGCCTGCCTTCGAGCTCGAGCCGACCATCGACACATCAGTTCGTCGTATCGTTATATACTTGCTGAACCTCCGTGCCGGTCAGCTTGCGGTTGTAGACAAGGACATTGTCGACCGACCCCTTCAAGAAGCTGGTGAGGTCGCGCGTCCCGATCCGGACCGGAGCATTGCCATTTCGGAGGTCGCCATCCGCGATCGGAAAACTGGAGCTCGAATCGAAGCTCGCGGTGCTGCGGAGCACGCCGTTTTTATAAAACCAGATCTTGTGCTCCGGCTTGCTGACGATGGCGGCATAGTGAATCCAGCCGCCATTGGTCACAGTCTCCTGAACGGCGCAGCCCGGCCCGAGGCCGCCGAAATAGGGCCAGATATAGAAACTCATCCGGTTATGCCGGTCTTCCGTATTATCCGCACTATAGATACGAAAAGCCCATTCCTGGTTTCCGCTCGACCCGGACGTGGTGCCCTTGCCCATCCAATATACATAGCCCGACCCCTGGGTGTCTGCGAACAACAGCTCGCCGGCGCTGTTGAGCGAGGACCCCACCGGCTTGACCCAGGCGCAGATGGTGAGATAACCGGTCGTATTGACGCTGAAGTTGCTGTGGTCGGCGATCTCCGCATGCGCGCCCGTGCCATTATAGCCCCAGGCGCTGTTCGCCACGCCGAAGCGGTTGGCTGTGCGCACGACACCGTTCTTCGAGGCGGCCGAAGGGCTGTTGCCACTCGAGTCCGCATTGGGTGTGCCGGTGTTGAAATAATACGCAGCACGCAATCCGGTTTGCGGGATGGCGGCGCGGGAGGAAGTCACGCCGGCAAACGAGCCGGCGAGCATAAGCAATGCTCCGGAGGAGCCGGCGCCGCGAAGGAAGGAACAGATCTTCATGGGGTAGTGTATTGGGATGGGTTGGCGGTTACGCCCCGACGGAGTGCCGGGGCAAAATTGCTGTTGGGAGCGCGCACGGCTCGGCGGTACACCTCGCCTGCCTTTTTCGGATCACATCAGAACCGGAATGTATTCGTAAGGATGAGGAGCGAGGCTCGAGGAGGTTGTAGCGAGCGACGGCGACCCACCGCGGTGGTGCGCATCTTCAAGGGGTCGTCGAAGTCGTTGCCGGAACGAGCGCTGAGGAAACGAGCCCCGATGGCGAGTGGAATTTCCATCCACTCATGCGGACGGAAGCCTCGCGGTGAGCGACTCCCCGCCAGCGGCTTCGCCCAATCGCACGTGTCGATGCTGGTCCCGGGATTCACCGTCCGTGAACTGCCGCTCACGCTCACCCAATCTGAATAACCTGTGCTTCACGTTCGGCGCGCCGATATCGCCGACCTCCGGCCGGGCCCGCTTCGCGGGTGCTGCCGAGTTCGCGCTTTGATGCCGTCGATTGATCACGTCGCCCGCAGTGTGAGGCGAAGCGTCCGTATCGCCCCAGGCCGTCACAGCGCTGTCATCCGAAACCAGTCGATGTCCGCGTAACCGCGCCGGGCGGCGGCGGCGGACATCGCGGACGCAAACAGTCCGACCTTCGCTCCGACCCATGCGCTCGATCGCGCGCGGAAGGGCGCGTCGATCGCGGAAAGTTCCCCTTCATCCACGCCCCAGGCAAACGCGCAACTCAGGTCTCGCCGGACTATCACGCACAGCTGAACCGATTCTCCGGCGAACGGCGCGGAAAACATTTCCTCTTCCACACCGCCTTCATTGGCCGCGAGGCATCGCATCAGCACCAGCTGCATCCCGGAATCTCGCCGCCGCAATCCCACCCACGCGTAATCGAAACCAAACACGATGAGACCAGCCCGGTCACCTTCGTCCGCCGGTGAGAAACGCAACCTCGCGGTGGCGACAAGTGCGGGGCCCATAACCTTCTGCAGCAACAGCTGCGGCGCGCTCCAGAGATTCTCTCCCGGTTGGTCCGGGATGCAGGCGAGCCTCAGGCGTCCCGGCGCCGCCGTCAGCGAGTGAAAATCCGGCGCGGGGTTCGCCTGCCATTGCCACTGCAAACCCAGCTCGGCGGCATCGAAATCGTCCGATGCGACCGGCGCGCTTACCGGTCCGCGGCCGACGCGCGGCTTCGCGTGCCGCAGCACCGGCTCGCCTTTTCCATCGTGATCGGGATCGTCGCCGATCACGGGCCAGCCATCGGCGCACCACTGCATCGGCTGCAAATGTACGACGCGTCCATACGCGGGCATTTCCTGGAAATGCAGGAACCAGTCGCCGCCTTCCGGCGTATCGACCCACGCGCCTTGATGCGGGCCGTTGATCGGCGTGGAGCCGCGCTCCAGCACGATCCGCTCCTCGTAAGGGCCGTCGATCGATCGCGCCCGAAACACCGCCTGATAACCCTCGGCGACGCCGCCTGCGGGGGCGAAGATGTAATAGTATTCGCCTCGCCGATACAGCTTTGGCCCTTCGAGCGTGTGGCAGCCAGGGAGCGCATCGCCGTCGATCACGATGCGGCCGGCATCGCGCACGCTGCGGTTGTCCGGTGCGAGCCGGTGCAGCGTGAGCCGGTTCGAGACGCCCGCCCGGCTGTGCGCCCACCCGTGCACGAGGTAACCTGTCCCATCCTCGTCCCAAAACGGACACGGATCGATGAGCCCCTTGCCGGGTTTCACCAACACCGGCTCCGACCACCGTCCCCGCGGATCGTCTGCCGTGACGAGGTAAAGGCCGAAATCGGGATCCGGATAGTAGATCCAGAACCTGCCACGATGGAAACGTATCGAAGGCGCCCATACGCCCTCGCCATGCCGCGGCCGGGCGAAATGCGCCTCCGGCAGCAGCCGCGGCAAGGCGTGGTTGGCCAATGACCAGTTCACCAGATCACGCGAATGGAGAATCGGCAGCCCGGGCACGTGGCTGAAACTGGAAGCCGTGAGCCAGTAGTCCCCGCCCACACGAATCGCGTCCGGATCGGAGTAGTCGGCGAACAGGACCGGGTTCCGGTAGGTGTCGTCGCCACAATCTGGATACCACGGCGCTGGCGCGCCCGCAGCGGGCTGGACGGCGCGGTGAGTGGAAACGTTGCGAGCCGCGGTCTTCATCCGGCAGCGGTTCGTTTTTGCGCGCCGATGCTCGGCACGAGCAGATGCAGAATCAGGAGCGACAACAGATACATTCCGGAAATATAGCCGAAGACGGGGACGTAGCTACCGGTCCGCTGCAGGATCTCGCCCGTGATGCCGTTGACGAAACCGCCGGCGAAGTAGGAGACGAACCCGCCGAGACCTACCACGGAGCTGATCGCATCCCGCGGCACGGTGTCGGAGACGAAGCTGAAGAGGTTGGCCGACCACCCCTGATGCGCCGAGCCGGCGAGGCCGACGATCAGCACGGTGAGCCACACGCTGCCGGCAAACGGCGCGAAGAACACCGGCACGACGCACAGCGCGCAGGCGAGCAGCGCGAGCTTCCGCGCGGCGTTGATGCTCCAGCCGCGCGCGATCAGCCGGCCCGCGAGCCAGCCGCCAAGGACGCCGCCCGCGACCGCGATCGCAAAGAAGACGGCGCTCCAGTTGCCCGTCTCCTGCAGCGAGAGGTTGAAGCGCTTGTGCAGAAAATCGGGCATGAACGACTGATACACGCCCCACGCCGGACCGGCCAGGATGCCGGCAAACACATATGCCCACACCGCGCGATAGCGCAGCAGCGCGAGCCACGGCACCTGCGTCTTCGGCAGCTCCGCGGCGTGGCCGCCACGAATGTGCGCAAGCTCGGCGGGCGAAACCCGCGGGTGTTTTTCCGGCTTCTCGTAGAGCCACCACCACGCCAGCAACCAGACGTAGCCGGTCACGCCCGTGATATAAAATGTCTTCTCCCAGCCAAACCGCCCGTAAACCCACGGCACGACCAGCAGGCACAGGATCGCGCCGATGTTGGTGCCGGCATTG
>JAKFEQ010000027.1:0-53897 GCA_036675625.1 Opitutaceae bacterium
GGGCCGAGCGTGTATCCGTATCAGCCGGACAAACTCTACGAAGGTGTGGTGGTGGATGCGCCCTATCCGGGGTCGACCTGGGGCGAGAGCAGCGACTCGGACCGGTACCGGCGGAGCCTGTATACGTTCTGGAAACGCACCGTGCCGCATCCGGCGATGACGACCTTCGACGCGCCGGACCGGGAGTTCTGTACGGTGGACCGGTCGCGGACGAACACGCCGCTGCAGGCGCTCGTGCTGTGGAACGAGCCGGGCTACGTGGAGGCGGCGCGGCGGCTGGCGGCGCGGATGTTGCGCGATGCGCCGGGCGACGATGCGGGGCGTGTGGCGTGGGCGTTTCAGGCGGCGACAGGGCGGAAGCCGCGGGGCGAGGAGATCGCGGTGCTGCTGCGGGCGTGGGCGGCGTTGCGCGCGGATTTTGCGGAAGAACCGGAGGACGCGCGGGCGCTGTTGAGCGTGGGGAAGTCGGCGGTGGACGGCTCGATTCCGCCGGCGGAGCTCGCGGCGGCGACAGGCGTGGCGAGCATGATTCTCAGCCTGGACGAAACGATCACGAAGAATTGACGGAGGGGCGGAGGGGCGAAGGGACGAAGAGAGGGAGAAGTGGGACGAAAATAATAATTATGGCCTGCAATCGATACGAAGCTGTTCACACGCGGCGTGAGTTTCTCGCGCAGGCGGGGCTGGGCGTGGGCGCGGCGGCACTGGCGCAGTTGTTTCGCCCGGATGTATTCGCGGCGACTTCAGTCCCTCCGGTTCCGCTTGGCGGTTTGCCGCATTTTCCGGCGAAGGCGAAACGCGTGATCTGTCTTTTCCAATCGGGCGGGCCGTCGCACCTCGATCTGCTCGATCCGAAGCCGCTGCTGAGCGAGCGCTTCAACGAAGACCTGCCGGACTCGGTGCGGCGCGGACAGCGGATCACGGGCATGGTGGCGGCGCAGGCGCGGCTCGCGTTGCAGCCGAGCAAGTTTGGGTTTCAGCGCGGAGGGAAATGCGGCACGGAGATCAGCGATCTGCTGCCGTACACACGCGCGATCGCGGACGAGTTGTGCGTGGTGCGCTCGATGCACACGGAGGCGATCAATCACGATCCGGCGATCACGTTTTTCCAGAGCGGGAGCCAGTTGCCGGGTCGGCCGAGCATGGGGGCGTGGGTGGATTACGGCCTCGGGCGGCTGAACGAGAATCTGCCGTCGTTTGTGGTGCTGGTATCGGTGAACGCGAAGCGTTCAGGGCAGGGGCTGCTGGCGCGTTTGTGGGGCAGCGGGTTTTTGCCGAGCGCGCACCAAGGCGTGCAGTTTCGCAGTGCGGGCGAGCCGGTGCTTTACTTAAACGATGTGCCGGGTGTGTCCCGCGAGCGCCGGCGGCGGATGCTCGATGGCATCGCGGAGCTTAACCGACTCCAGCAAGCGCAGAGCGGCGATCCGGAGATCGAGACGCGGATCAACCAGTTCGAGATGGCGTATCGGATGCAGGCGAGCGTGCCGGAGTTGATGGCTTTGGAGAACGAGCCGGCGCATGTGCTCGAGAGCTACGGCAGCAGTGTGAACACGCCGGGCTCGTTTGCGCGGAACTGCCTGCTCGCGCGGCGGCTGGCGGAGCGCGGGGTGCGTTTCATCCAGTTGTATCACCGTGACTGGGATCATCACGGCGGGCTGCACGATTCGTTGCCGGCCATCGCGCGCGACGTGGATCAGCCGAGCGCGGCGCTCGTGAGCGACTTGAAACAGCGCGGTCTGCTCGATGACACGCTGGTGATCTGGGGCGGGGAATTCGGGCGGACGCCGTATGCGCAGGGTGCGGCGAACCGGGAAAAATATGGGCGCGATCATCATGGAAAAGCGTTCTCGCTCTGGATGGCGGGCGCGGGTGTGAAGCGCGGAATCGCGTACGGGGCGACCGATGAGTTCGGTTTCAATGTGATCGAGAAACCGGTGCACATTCACGACTTGCAGGCGACGATTCTGCATCAGCTCGGCATCGATCATGAGCGGCTTACGTACCGATTCCAGGGTCGGCAATTCCGGCTCACGGATGTGCATGGGGAAGTCGTGAAGGGGATTTTGGCGTGAAGATTGCCAACCTCGCCATGAGACGAAACCTTCCCGCCGTGATGCGGTTCCTGCCCAAGAACAATGTCCGTGCCGTGCCTGGCCTGCTGACACTGGCGTTTGCTTTGGCGGGCGGGGCGGGCGCGCGGGCTGCGGAGGCGGTCGATTTCAGCCGGCAGGTGATGCCGATCCTGTCGGACGCGTGTTTCCGGTGTCACGGGCCGGATGCAGGAACGCGAGAGGCGGATCTGCGGCTCGACCTGCGCGAAGGACTTTTTCGGACGAAGAACGATGTGACGGTGGTGGTGCCCGGGAAGCCGGAGGAGAGTGAGTTGTTTTTGCGCATCTCGAGCGAGCACGAGGACGAGGTGATGCCGCCGCGTGAATCGAACCGGCAACTGAAGCCGGCGGAGATCGATGTATTGAAAAAATGGATATCGAGCGGCGCGCCATGGGGGACGCACTGGGCGTTTTCGCCGCCGGTGCGGCCGGCGGTGCCGGTTTTGCAGGAGGGCGGGACGGTGAGACAGAGGGAGACGGTGACTCTAGAGCCCAGGGCTCGGGTAAATCCGATCGATGCGTTCGTGCGGACGAAGCTGGCGACGTTGGGATTGAAGCCGGCGGCGGAGGCGGATCGCGCGGCGCTGTTGCGGCGGGTGTCGCTCGATCTGACGGGATTGCCGCCGACACCGGCGGAGCTGGAGACGTTTCTCACGGATCGCGCGCCGGATGCTTACGAGCGAGTGGTGGACCGGTTGCTGGCGTCACCGCGTTATGGCGAGCGCTGGGCGTGGGACTGGCTGGATATCGCCCGCTATTCCGACACGAATGGATTTCAAGGTGACCCGGAGCGGACGATGTGGCCGTGGCGCGACTGGGTCGTGAATGCGCTCAACGCGAACATGCCCTACGATCAATTCACGATCGAGCAACTGGCGGGCGACCTGTTGCCGAATGTGACGCGGGAGCAGAAGATCGCGAGCGGCTTCCATCGGAACAACATGTTCAACGGCGAAGGCGGCCGGATCGCGGAGGAGACTCGGGTGGAAAACGTATTCGACCGGGTGGATACGACGGCGACGGTCTGGCTCGGGCTCACGTTTACCTGTGCGCGATGTCACGACCACAAGTTCGACCCGATCACGCAGAAGGATTACTACGCGCTGTATGACATCTTCAACCAGATGTCGGAGACGGGGCGCAACCAGGGCGGCGGGCAGATTCCGCCGGTCATGGACATGTCGACGGCGGAGGAAAAGGAGCGGCTGAAGAAGACGAATGCGCGGCTGGATGAGATCGCGAAGGAGGTCGTGGCGTTCGAGCTCATCAAATTTCCGCGGCCGGAAGGGAAGCCGCTGATCGACTCGCCGGAAGCCGCGCAGTTGCCGGGAAATCTACCGGCTACGCACGCGAAGGTGGAGCCGCGCCGGCGCAACGCGAACGGACTGCTCGAGGCGATTCCGCATTTCCGCGAGACGGATCCGGCGTATGCGGACCTGCTGCAAAAACACCTCGATGCGGTGCGGGCGCGCGACAATGCGAACACCCGGATCACGCGCGTGATGATCATGGATCAGATCGCGGAGCCGCGTGAGACGTTCATCCTGAACAAGGGCAACTACGAGGCGAAGACGGACGTGCAGGTGTTTGGAGCGGCCCCGGGGTTCCTGAGCAAGACGGCGCCACGGAGCGGCACGCTGTCGGGAGACGAGTCGCTGGCGAACGCGACTGGGGCCGTACCGCCGGCGCGAATGAACCGGCTGGATCTGGCGCGTTGGCTCGTGTCGGAGGAGAATCCGCTCGTGGCGAGGACGGCGGTGAACCGGGCGTGGCAGGCGTTTTTCGGGACGGGCTTCGTGAAGACGGCGGAGGATTTTGGGATGCAGAGCGAACCGCCGTCGCATCCGGAATTGCTCGACTGGCTTGCGACGGAGTTTGTCGCGAGCGGCTGGGATATGAAGGCGTTGCACCGTTCGATCGTGACGAGCGCGACGTATCGGCAAACCTCGCGGGCGACGGCTGAGCAGCATGAGCGCGATCCGGAGAACCGGCTGCTGGCGCGCGGTCCGCGCTTCCGGCTGCCGTCGTGGATGATTCGCGACCAGGCGCTGGCGGCGGCGGGATTGCTGGTCGAGTTTGCCGGCGGTCCGGCGGTGCGGCCGTACCAGCCGGCCGGCATTTGGGAAGAGGCGACGTTCGGCAAGAAGACGTATCAGCAGGATCACGGCGATGCGCTGTATCGAAGAAGCTTATACGTGTTCTGGCGGCGGATCGTGGGGCCGACGACGTTCTTCGATGCGGGTGCGCGACAGGTGTGCACGGTGAAAGTCGCGCGCACGAACACGCCGCTGCACGCGCTCGTGACGCTGAACGACCCGGTTTACGTCGAGGCGGCGCGCGTGCTGGCGCAGCGTGTGATCGCGCAGACCCCGGAGAACATGACGCCGGCGGAGACCGACGAGGCGCGCGTGGAGGCGGCGTTTCGGCTGCCGACCGCGCGGCTGCCGAAGCCACAAGAGAAGCACGTGCTGCTCGCGCGGCTGGCGAAGCTGCGGGGGCAGTTTGCGGCGGATGGCGCCGCGGCGCAGAATCTCGCGACGGCGGGCGAGGCGCCGCGACCGGAGGCGCTCGAGCCGGTGGAGCATGCGGCGTGGACGGCGTTGTGCTCGTTGATTCTCAATTTGGATGAAGTGCTTTCGAAGGAGTGAGGCGGGGCGGCGTAGGGCGCTGGTGGGCCCCTTGAGGAAAAATTCCCGATTCGAAAATCCAGGGCGTTGCCCTGGGCTTTCGAATATCGCCCCTTCGGGGCTTCCGACCGCGGAGCCATCGACCCACTGAAAACAGCGAGAGACCGAAAGCCGTTTCGCTAGTTTGTGGTGGATAAGAGTCGTGATGATTTCCCGGAGGTCCGTTCGAAGCGCGGGCTTGTATTGGACGGCGAGCGGCATTGCATCGGGGCGCCCCGTGAAATCCCCCGAGCCTGAATTGAACCGCTGGTTCACCGAAAACATCCTGCCGCACGAGCCCGCTCTGCGTGCGTGGCTCCGCGGTTTGTTTCCCACGCTGCCCGATGTCGACGATCTCGTGCAGGAAACCTACGTCCGCGTCCTGCGCGCACAGGCCGGCGTCCACATCACCTCGACGAAGGCGTTTCTGTTCGCCACGGCGCGCAATCTCGCGGTCGACGAGTGCCGTCACCGCCAGATAATCGGTTTCGAGCCGATAGCGGAATTCGAGGGCATGCACGTCTTGGAAGACAAGCCAGGCGTGTCCGAAACAGTCGGGCGTCGCCAGGAACTCGAACTCTTGACTCAAGCCATACAGTCGCTCCCCGAGCGTTGCCGCCAGGTGCTGACCTTGCGAAAAATCTACGGTCTTTCCCAAAAGGAAATCGCCGCGCAGCTCGGCATTTCCGAGCACACGGTCGAAGCGCAGGTCGGCAACGGCGTGCGGCGTTGCGCGGAGTTTCTGGCTGGCCACGGTCTACCCTGAACGCGCCCATGCCCGAGCATCCATCATCATCGCCGGAAAACCCAGATGCCATTGCGGCCGCCGCGTCGGCGTGGCTGGCGCGGCGCGATCGCGCGCTGACGGCGGCCGAGCAGGACGAATTTCTGCAATGGTTGCGCGAAGATCCGCGTCACGGCCAGGCGCTGAAGAAACTGGAAAACACCTGGGCCGCGCTCAATGTGCTCACGGAATGGCGACCGGCGCACAGCCGCCAACCGAATCCCGATCTGCTCGTGCAAGCGCGACCGTTCTGGCGGCGACGCTCCTTCGCGGTGGCCGGTGCCGCGACGGCGATGCTCGCGGCGGCGGCGGCGCTGATGATGGGCGTGTTCGTGCCGCCTTCCGCGCCCTCAGCTGGTGACCGGTTTCCGACCGGGGCGGCGACAGCGGCGGTGGTGCCCGCGGTTCGGGTGATTCCTACGCCCGAGCGACTCGTGCTCGCGGATGGCTCAGAGGTCGAAGTGAACCACGAGGGCAAGATCGAGACGGCGTTTTCCGCGGGCGAACGTCGCGTGCGCCTCGTGCGCGGCGAGGCGTATTTCACCGTCACGAAGGATCCGCGGCGGCCTTTCATCGTTGAGGCGGGTGGCGTGGCGGTCCGTGCGATCGGCACGGCGTTCAACGTGCGGCGCGATGGCGGCGCGGTTGAAGTTTTGGTGACCGAGGGTTTGGTGCACGTCGAGCGGCCGTCGGCGGCGAGCGAAAACGACGCGCCGCCTGCAGTCCCTGCGCCCACGTCCGTGGCTGCGGGCCATCGGACGCGAGTGGAGACCGGCGCGGGAGGCGAAGCTCCCGCGGTCGAGGCGGTGGGGGCGCGCGAGATCGAGCGTGCGCTCAGCTGGCAGGGCGTGCGACTCGCCTTTGAAGAGCTGCCGCTTTCGGAAGTGGTGACCGAGTTCAACCTGCGAAATCGCCGGCAACTTGTGATCGGCGACCCGGCAATCGCGGGTGTACGGGTGGGCGGAACGTTTCGGGCGGACAACGTCGAGGCGTTCGCACGGTTGCTCGAGTTGAGCTTCGGAGTGGCCGTCGAGCCTCGTAACGATGGCGCGCTGGTGTTGCGGCGGGCGCCATAGCACGGCCCGCATTTTTTTGCGGGAGCAAACTCGGCCGCAAATTGACGGGCGTTTTCCTCGCGCTCTTCCGGTTCGGAACGCATTTCCAACGCCATGACCGCATCACGCCATCCGATCCGACGCGCGCACGGCGTCCGCGGGATGATCCTGATGATGGGGCTGGTGGCGCTGATCTCAGCGGGCCATGGGGCGAGCGCGCCCGCGCGGACCTTCGAGCTTCCGGCGGATGACGCTTCCGTGACGCTGAAGCGGTTTTCCGAGCAGTCTGGCGAGCAGATCGTCTATCCCGTGGATCGGGTGCGAGGAGTCCGGACGAATCCGGTGACTGGTGAGTGGTCACCGCGCGCGGCGCTCGAACGCATGCTGGCGGGGACGGAGTTGCGCGTGGTGCAGGATGGCGACACGGGCGCGCTGGCGGTTCGTCGCGAGCCGGTGGCGTCGCGCGCGCGAGGAGTGGCGCGAGCGGGGATGAATGCGCGCGGCACGATCGAAGGGCGGGTCTTCAACGCGACGAGCGATCAGTATGTGAACAACGCGCGCGTGACGATCGCGCCGCACCGCCTGGAGGCGTTCACGGATCAGCACGGGCGTTTTCGTTTCACGAACGTGCCGGCCGGCGAGACAACGCTCCGTTTTTTCTACACGGGGTTTCCCGTCGGGGAGCAGAAACTACAGATGATCGGAGGGCAGACGTTCACGCAGGATTTTACGTTGCGGCTCACATCGACTTCGGGGCCGGAGACGACGGTGACGCTCGATGCGTTTACGGTGGCGGCGAATCGCGACATGGCTGCCTCCGATCTGGCGGTGAACGAGCAGCGGTTCGCGTCGAGCATCAAGAATGTCGTCTCCACCGATTCGTTCGGCGACATCGCGGAGGGGAACGTGGGGGAGTTTGTGAAGTTTCTGCCGGGCGTGACGCTCTATCGCGATGGCAGCGACGGCCGCAGCATCTCGCTGGGCGGCGTGCCGCCGAACGGTACGCCGATCCTGATCGACGGCCACGGCATCGCGAGCGCCGCATCGTCGAATCCGGAGCGCACGATCGAGCTCGAGCAGATCTCGATCAACAACGTGTCGCGGGTGGAGATCACGCGTTCCCAGAATCCGGATACGCCGGCGAATGCGATCGGCGGGACCGTGAATCTCGTGAGCAAGAGCGCCTTCGCGCGCGCGCGGCCGGTTTATGCGTTCAAAGCCTACGCTTCGTTTCGTGAAGGCGACTTCAGCCTGCAGCGGCAGCCGGGGCCGCTGGGCGACAAGTCCCATCCGGTGCAGCCGAATTTCGAGTTGAGCGCGGTGGTGCCGGTGACGCGCGATTTTGGTTTCTCGGTCAGTGCGCTCAGCACGCGCACGCACGCGAACGGCCAGAACATCACGCTCGACTGGGTGCCGCACGGCGTGCCGCTTTCGGCGAATTTTCCCGCCACGACCCCCGACCAGCCGTATCTGGTGCGGTATCGAATCTCGGACCGCCCGAAGCTCAGCAACCGCGAGTCGATCGGGATTTCGGCCGATTATCGCATCGGTGAGGCCGGCGTGCTCTCGCTTGCCCTGCAATACACTTATTTTCACAGCGCCTGGTGGGGCCGGGCGGTCAGCTTCGAGGTTGGGCGGGTGGAATCGTTCGGGCCGGATTTCACGCAAGGTGCACCGGGCGCGGGACTGACGCGGAGCATTTACGACGCGCGCGACAAATCCGGGACCACGTTCATGCCGACGTTTCGCTATCGGCATCGGGGGCCGGTGTGGACGTGGGAGAGCGGCGGCGCGCTCTCCCGGGCGACGAATCATTACCGCGACATCGACCAGGGTTTCTGGTCGAGCAACGTCGCCGCCCAGCGCAGGCTGACCGTGCGGTTCGAGCATGCCGGCTTCGTGCGGCCGGCCGCGATCGTGGTGACGGACGCGGAGGGCGCGGCTGTCGATCCGTATTCGATCGCCAACTACACGCTGGAATCAACCGGCTCGACGCAGTCGAACGCCCGCGACGTCGTGAGCAGCCTCTACGCCAACGTTGCCCGGGAGCTGGCCTGGCGCGTGCCGGTCGCGGTGAAGGCCGGGTTCGCGTGGAGCGCGCAGGAGCGTGACATCGGCCGGAGCAGCAACTCGTTTTCCCATGTCGGCGCCGACGGGATTCCGGCCACGGCGGACGACAATGCCGCGCAGTGGTTCGATCCGGCCTATTCCCGGCGGTCGCTGCCGCTGGGCTTTCCGCCGATGGAGTGGCTCGATCTCGCCGCGATCGGCGCGACATACAGGACGCAGCCTACTCATTTCGCGCAGAGCGAGGCGCAGGCCGCGGCGTATCATCGAGGCATCGTGACGAGCACGCAGTCGATCAAGGAAACGGTCACGGCTCCCTACGTGCGTTTCGATACGCGGCTTCCGGGTGACCGGCTGTCGCTCACCTGGGGCGTGCGTTACGAGCACACGGCCAACGAAGGGATCGGCGGGCTGGTCGATCCCTCGCGTATTTATCAACGTGATACGGCAGGCGAGATCGTTCGCGACTCTGCGGGCCAGCCGGTGGCGGTCGCGCCGCTGGTGTCGCTCGCCGGCACGCGGCTCGCGTATGTGCTGCGGGGCGTACGCTCGAGGCGGAGCTACGACAACGTTTTCCCGACCGTGAATGGCACGTTTGCGTTTCGGCCGAATCTCCTCGGGCGCTTTTCGTATGCGCGCTCGATCGCACGCCCCCGCTTCAGCGTCCTCCTGCCCACGGTGAACCTGCCTGATCCGGCGACGGAGAACAGAATGCTCACCGTCACGAATCCGGACCTGCGGCCATGGGAGGCGGACAGCTACGGGTTGTCCCTGGAATGCTATTTCGATGCGCCCTCGACCGGCGTGATCTCGTTGCGCGCGTATCAGCGGGACATCCGGGATTTCTGGCAGGTGACGACGCAGCCTGTGTCCGACGAGCTGCTCGGTTACTATGGCATCGATCCGCGAATCTACAGTGCGGAGCAAGGCTACTCGATCGCCACGCGCGCCAACGCGGGCCGCGCCCGCGTGAGCGGCGTGGAGATCGATTACCGGCAGAACCTGGCGTTTCTGCCGCGTTGGGCGCGCGGGCTGACGGTGTTCGGCAACCTCACACTCCAGCATCTCGACGGTCCTTCGCTGGCGGATTTCAGCGGCTTCGTGCCGCGCACGATCAACCACGGCATCAGCCTCAGCCGCGAGCGATTCACGGCGCGCGTGAGTTTCAATCTGCGCGGCTTGCAACGCGACGCAGCCGTCACGCATGCGGGGGCCGAGCCGGGGACGTACACCTACATCTTGCCACGGCGCAGCGCGGACCTGACTTTCGAGTATCGGCTCACGCGAAACTTTTCCTTCTTCGCTAGCGCGCGCAATGTGAACGGCGCCACGGACGACACGGTGGATTACGGACCTTCGACGCCGCGACACTCCATTCTCGAAACGCGCGGTGATTATCGCGCGAACTGGAGCGTCGGAATCAAGGGCGTGTTTTAGTTGGACGGAGGGCGTTTCGCTTTTGGTGGGGCCCGGCTCTCCGAGCCGGCCTGGATTGGTCTCGTGCTGGGGGACTCACACGTAGACGGCGGACGCGTGCTGGAACTCAGGCCGGCTCGGAGAGCCGGGTCCGCACTCACTCAGCGAAAAAAAACTGCTTCGGAGTTCTAGCGGAAACGCGCCGCTCGCTCGTCTCTGCGGAAGACCTGTAGAACCCCTATGACCAAACCAAGCTCTCCCTTGCGGGGCGGGCGGATGCTCTCCGCCGTCGTTCTCGCTTTGTCCGCCGTCACGTCTCTCGTGGGCGCCGATGCGTCGAATCCCGCCAATCCATCGACGCGCAGCGCCGCCGGCACCGGCTCGATCGAAGGCCGCGTCTTCAACGCCAGCACCGGCCAATACGTCAACAACGCGCGCGTCGCGATCGAAGCGCACCGACTCGAGACGTTTACCGACGAATACGGGCGTTATCAGTTTCCGCGCGTGCCGGCGGGCGAGGTCGCGGTGAAGGTCGTGTACACCGGTTTTCCGGCGACGACGGAGACGGTCAACGTGATGTCTGGCGGTCGGGCGGAGCGGACTTTCAATCTCGGTTCGACCGGGCAGGATGCGACGGTGTTGCTCGATGCGTTTACCGTCGCGGCCCAACGCGACATGGCGGCTTCAGACATCGCGGTGAACGAGCAGCGCTTCTCCTCCGAGATCAAGAATGTCGTCGCGACGGATTCGTTCGGTGACATCGCGGAGGGCAACGTGGGCGAGTTCGCGAAATTTCTCCCGGGCGTGACGCTCAACCGCGATGGCAGCGATGGTCGCAGCATTTCGCTTGGCGGTGTGCCGCCCGGTTCCACGCCCATCATGGTCGACGGCAACGGTCTCGCCAGCGCCGCCTCGTCGGGCGGTGGCCGGCAGGTCGAGTTCGAGCAGATCTCGATCACGAGCATGTCGCGGGTGGAGATCACGCGTTCCCAGAATCCGGATACGCCGGCCAACGCGATCGGCGGCACCGTGAACCTGATCAGCAAGAGCGCGTTCGAGCGCGCGCGGCCGATCTACAGCGTCAAGACGTACCTCTCGTTCAAGGGCGGAGACTTCGAGCTCAAGAAGGTGCCGAGTCCGTTTGCGGACAAGGACTACCCGTTCGAACCGAACTTCGAATTCAGCGCCATCGTGCCGGTGACGAAGAATTTCGGCTATACGGTCAGTGGCCTGAGCACGCGTGCGCTGGCGAACGGCCAGGGCGCCACGATGGATTGGGTGCCGACGATCGCGGGGCAATCCGCGAACTTTCCCGCCACCACGCCCGACAAACCGTACCTCGTCCGGCATCGCATCCAGGAGCGGCCGAAGATCAGCACGCGCGACTCGATCAGCGTCGGCGCCGACTGGCGGATCTCGGACCGCGATGTGCTCACGTTCGGTTTCCAATACGCGTATTTCAAAGCGGAATTCTGGGTGCGGCAGGTGAACTTCGACGTCGGCCGGGTTGCGTCGTTCGGCCCGGATTTCACGCAGGGAGCGCCCGGCACGGGCTTCGCACAAACGGTCTACGACGCGCGGCAGAAAGACGGCACGACCTACATGCCGAGCCTGCGCTGGAAGCACAACGGACCGGTCTGGCAACTGCAGGTCAACAGCGCCTTCTCCCGCGCCTCGAACCACTATCGCAATTTCGACAAGGGGTATTTCCAGTCGAACAACGCCTACTTCCGCAATCTCACCATTCGTTTCGAAGACATGAATTTCGACCATCCGGGCGTGATCTCGGTGAAGAACGCCGCCGGCGAAGAGGTCGATCCGTATCAGATCGAGAACTACAACCTGGAGAGCGTGCAGGGGACGAAAATCGACGGTTACGACATCGTGCGCAGCCTGTCGGCCAATGCCCGGCGTGAGTTCGATCTCGTGTTGCCGGTCGCGGTGAAGACGGGCTTCGACTTGCGGTCGCAGCGCCGCGATCTGGGCACTTCGACGTATGCGGCCACGCACATGGGCGCCGACGGCATCATTCGCACCGCGGACGATAATGCGGCCCAATGGTTCGATCCCGTCTACTCCCAGCGCGAACTGCTCTTCGGCAAAAAGATGGAGTGGATGAACCTCGCCGCCATTGGGGACACGTTTCGCACGAATCCGTCACACTTCGTCGCGACCGAGACCAACCAGATGAACTATTATCGCAGCCAGGTGAACGGATCGAAAGTCATCACCGAGACGATCACGGCACCTTACGTGCGGTTGGACACGAAACTCTTCAACGGCCGGCTCCAACTCACCGGCGGCGTGCGCTATGAACGTACTGACGACGTGGGCGACGGACCGTTGATCGATCCCACGCTCATCTATCAGCGCGACGCGAGCGGACGGATTGTGCGCGATGCCGCCGGCCGGCCGGTGGCGATCGCTTCACTGAATTCGCTGGCGGGCTCCGAGCTCGCCTACATCGAGCGCGGCGCGCACACGGACAAGTCCTACGATGGCTTTTTCCCGAGCTTCAACGGCGCCTTCCTCATCCGGCACAATTTGATCGCACGATTCTCGTTTGCGCGGTCGATCAGCCGGCCGGAGTTCACGCACATCATGCCGTCGATGAACCTGCCCGACACCGAGTCGACCTCCCGCCGACTCACGCTTTCGAACCCGGCACTCAAGCCGTGGTATGCCGACAGCTTCGGCGTCGCGCTCGAATACTATTTCAACGAGCCGTCGACCGGCGTGTTGTCGACGCGTCTGTATCGGCGAGACATTACGGATTTCTGGGGGACGTCGATCGTGCCGGCGACGGACGATGTGCTCGAGCCGTGGGGCCTGGATCCGGAGATTTACGGCGCGGCGCTCGGTTATGAAGTCAGCACGCGGATGAATGTCGGCGATGCGCGGGTGAGCGGGGCGGAGTTCGATTATCGTCAGAACCTCACGTTTCTGCCGCGTTGGGCGCGGGGCCTGACGGTCTTCGGCAACATCACGTTGCAGCACTTGGAAGGTTCCGAGATGGCGAGCTTCAGCGGCTTCGTCGGCAAGACGATCAACTATGGCGTCACGTTCAGTCGCGCGCGCTTCACGGTGCGCGCTGCGGTGAATCTCAAGGGGCGCGTGAAGCAGGGGCAGATCACGAATGCGGGCGTGGAGCCCGGCACGTTCACGTATCTGCTGCCGCGTCGCAGTGCGGACCTCACGGCGGAATATCGTCTCACGCGTCGTTTCTCAGTGTTCGTCAGCGGTCGGAATGTGAACGAGGCGATCGACGACACCGTGACCTATGGACCGAGTACGCCGAGCGATCGCATCCTGCGCGGCCGGGCGGATTATCGCTCGTATTGGAACGTTGGCGTCAAAGGCACGTTTTAAGGGCCGTGGGCCGCACGAGCGTCCCCGCGTTTTGAATACAATGCGTCGACTGCAAAAGTCTTAAACAAATCCCTCATGAATCGTCGTCATTTCCTCCACACGTCCGCCACCGCCGCCGCGGGCATGGCCCTGTTTCCCTCGTTGTTCGCGGCCGCGGCGAAGGCCGGCCGCCCGCCGCGCATCCTGCTGCGCAGCTCGTGGCAGAGCGTAAACATCGGCGACATCGGGCACACGCCCGGCGCGCTGAGTCTGATCGAGAAATATTTTCCGGAGGCCGAAGTCACGCTGTGGCCGGGAAACCTCGGACATGGTTCGCGCACGTTGCTGACGGCGGGATACCCGCGGCTGAAGATCGTCGAAGGCAGCCTCGGCAAGGACAACAAGCCGAACAATCCGGCACTGGCGAAGGCGTGGGACGAGACGGATCTTTATCTGAGCGGCTCGGGTTCGGGGTTTCCGGCGAGCAATCACGCGGTGGCGTTCCACAAGCAGACGGGCAAGCCGGTGGGCGTGTTTGGCGTGAGCACGGATCCGATCTCGGGCATCGGTGGCGACCGTGATCCGGAAGGCGGCACGTTGAAGAGCATCCGCGAGCGGGCGTTGAAACTACCCGCGACGCACCTGCCGGCGGACCTGCGCTATATCATGGATCGCGCGGCGTTCTTTTTCTGCCGCGATACGATCTCGCGCGATTACCTGAAGCAGCAGGGCGTGAAGACGCCGATCCTGGAGTTCGGGCCGGACGCGCAACTTGGGATGCACCTGCGCGACGATGCGAAAGGCTATGCGTGGCTGAAAGCGAACGGCTTGGAGGAGGGAAAGTTCATCAGTGTGATTCCGCGGCTGCGCTACACGCCGTATTACAAGATCCGGAACACGAAGCGCGTGGCGTCGGATTACATCAAAGACGCAATCAACGACCGCACGACGGAGAAGGATCATGCGAAGCTGCGCGACATGATTGTCTCCTACGTGAAGCGCACGGGAAACAAGGTGATGGTCTGCGCCGAGATGACGTATCAGGTCGAGATGGGCAAAGAGGTGCTCGTCGATCCCTTGCCCGCGGAGATCAAGAAGAACGTGGTGTGGCGCGACAGTTACTGGCTGCCCGACGAGGCGGCGTCGATCTACTCGAAGGCGCAGTGCGTGGTGAGCGTGGAGTGTCATTCGCCGCTGATCGCGCTGCATGTGGGCACGCCGACGTTCTACGTGCGGCAGCCGACGGACACGTGCAAGGGGCAGATGTATCGCGATTTTGGCGCGAAGGACTGGTTCTTCGAAATCGACGAGACCGATGGCGCGCAGCTCTGGTCGCGGCTCGAGGCGATCCACAAGGATCCGGCGCGAGCGAAAGCGAAGGTGCGAGCGATTCAGGCGACGGTTGCCGAGCGCCAGAAACGGATGGTCGATGTCGTGCGAGCGACGGTGTCGGCGCGGGTGTGAAGACGCCGGATTTTGCCCACGGATCACACGGACTACACGGAAGGGAAGCAGGCGGCACCGGCTGGGTGACGGTGCGTCTTTGAGTTTTTCTCGAGGTAGGGAGCAGCTCGCGCGTCTGCGGACGAGCGGGCCGCTCGTCCCTACCGGCGATGACGCGAGATGCGTCCGCGGCGCCGCGGGCACCGAAAATGTTGCGCGTGGATCGAAGGCAAACACGCTGTGTGCGCTTGTTCCCCTCTCTGCGAATTGCGTTCCCGGTGCTCGTGTTTTTCGCGGGCCGAAGCGTGGCCGCGCCGATCGATTACGGTCGCGACGTGCGGCCGATTTTGTCGGAGAACTGCTTTCAGTGTCACGGCCAGGACGCGGCGGCGCGGGAGGGAAAGCTGCGGCTCGACACGCGCGAGGGGCAGCGGAAGGAAGGCATCATCGTCGCCGGCAAGCCGGACGAAAGTGAGTTGATCGCGCGGATCTTTTCGCCGCATGACGACGAGCGGATGCCGCCGGCGGAGTCGAAACGGACGCTCACCGACGCGCAGAGAGCGTTGCTGAAACAGTGGGTGAGCGAAGGCGCGACGTTTGCGGAGCATTGGGCGTTTGCGGCGCCGAAGGCGGAGATGATACCGGCGGTTCCGGGAGGAAAGGGCGGGAGAGGGAGAAGGGGAGAGGCAGAATCTCTTGGGCGCGCCTCTCGATTAAATCCGATCGATGCATTTGTTCGGGCGAGGCTGGCGAAGGAAGGGCTTTCGCCTTCGCCGGAGGCGGATCGCGAGCGGTTGATCCGACGCGTGGCGCTCGATCTGACGGGCGTGCCGCCGACGATGGCGGAGATCGATGCCTTTGTCGCGGACCGGGCGCCGGATGCATTTGAAAAGGTGGTGGACCGATTGCTGGCGTCGCCGCGTTACGGTGAGCGAATGGCGGCGGACTGGCTCGATGTGGCGCGTTATGCGGACACGCACGGTTACCAGATGGATCGGCCGCGCGCGATGTGGCCGTATCGCGATTGGGTGATCGCGGCGTTCAACCGCAACCTGAGTTACGATCGATTTCTGACGGAGCAGATCGCGGGCGATTTGCTGCCGGAGGCGACGCGCGAGCAGCGGCTGGCGACGGCGTTCAACCGGCTGCATGCGCAGAACGAGGAAGGCGGAATCGTCGACGAGGAGTATCGCGTTGCCTATGTGAACGACCGCGTCGCGACGTTCGGCGCGGCGGTGCTCGGGCTGACGCTCGATTGCGCGCGTTGTCACGATCACAAGTTCGATCCGATCACGCAGCGCGACTTCTATGCGCTCGCGGCGTTCTTCCAGAACATCGATGAGGCGGGCGCTATCTCGTACAAGAATTTCTCGGATGTGATGCCGCCGCCGGTGCTGAAGCTGCCGACGCCGGACGAGCAGGCGGCGCTGGTGACGATGGCATGGAGCCTTGAAGCGCAGGAGGCGCGAGTGGCGGCCGCGCGCGAGGCGGCGGCGCGTGATTTCGGAGGGTGGTTAACGAAGGCGCGTTCGGGTGCGGCACCCGCGGTGGATGATGCGGTGCTTGCGATCGACTTCGATGTGCTCGGGGAAGAAGGGACGCCGAACAGCGCGAATTTTTGCGCGCCGGCGACCGCGGTGGATAATGCCGCGATCGGTGAAGGGCGGCGTGGCGGTGCGGCGCGATTGACGGGCGACGATGGCTTTGCGGTGGCAGACGCACCGGTGTTCACGCGCGGCGATGCGTTTTCTTTTAGTGTGTGGTTGCGCCCGGGCGGCGTGGCGGCGGAGCGCGCGACGGTGTTTCATCGCAGCATGGCTTACACGGACGCGGGGAGCCGCGGCTACGAGCTGGTGTTGGAGCACGGACGCGTGGCGTTTGCGCTGCACCGGCACTGGCCCGGGAGCTCGTTGAAGGTGGTCTCGTTCGCTACGCTCGCGCCGGACAAGTGGACGCACGTGACGCTGACCTACGACGGTGCGAGTACGGCGGCGGGCGCGCGAATCTACATCGATGGCGAACCGGCGACGGTGGAGGTCGTGCGCGACAAGCTTGCCGGCGACATCACTTACGATCGTCAAACGCAGCCGCCGTTGTTGATCGGGCATCGGTTTCGCGACCACGGTTTCAAGGGCGGATACGTTGACGAGCTCAAGGCCTTCGCGCGTGAGCTCTCGCCGCTCGAGGCGGCGCAACTGGCGGAGCGCAAGGATCTGATGGCGGCGTGGACGCGACCGGCGGCGCAGCTGACGGCGGCGGAGCGCGTGACGTTGAAGCAGCATTTTGTCCGCGCGGTCGCGCCGGGAGTGCGCGCGGAGCTGGAAGCGCTGGCGGTGTTGCGGCGAAATTACGTGAAGGCTTACGACGCCGTCGCGGAGGTGATGGTGATGGAAGAGCTGCCGCAGCCGCGGCCGGCGTATGTGTTGGAGCGGGGGAGCTACGATCAACGTGGAGCGGAGGTCTCCGCGACGACGCCGGCCGTTTTCCCGCCGATGCGCAAGGAGGCGCCGCGCAACCGGCTCGGTCTGGTGCAGTGGGCGGTCGATCCGGCGAATCCGCTCACGGCGCGGGTGGCGGTGAACCGGCTCTGGCAGCTGATGTTCGAGCGCGGATTGGTGGAGACGGCGGATAATTTTGGCGTGACGGGCAGCACGCCGACGCATCCGGAGTTGCTGGACTGGCTGGCGCTGGAGTTCGTGCGCAGCGGGTGGGACGTGAAGGCGATGCTGCGACAGATTGCGCTTTCGGCGACGTATCGGCAGTCGTCGCGCGCGACGCCAGACGTGCTCGCGCGCGATCCGCAGAACCGGCTGCTGGCGCGCGCCCCGGCGCGGCGGCTCACGGCGGAGATGTTGCGCGACCAGGCGCTCGCGGTGAGCGGGCTGCTGGTGGAGAAAGTCGGCGGGCCGCCGGTGAAGCCTTATCAGCCCGCGGGACTTTGGGAGGAGATCGCGATGGGCAGGCCGAAGTACGAGCAGAGCACGGGCGACGGGCTGTATCGAAGAAGTTTATACACGTTTTGGAAACGCACGGTGCCGCATCCGGCGATGGTGACGTTCGATGCGGCGGACCGTTCCGTCTGTACGGTGACGCGGCAAGCCACGAGCACGCCGCTGCAGGCGCTCGCGTTGCTCAACGACACGCAGTTGGTGGAGGCGGCGCGGCAGGTTGGCGCGCGGATGTTGCGAGAAGGCGGTGCGACGGTGGTGGAGCAGGTGCGATTCGGGTTTCGGCTGGTGACGGGACGCACGCCGGGCGAGGGCGAGATCGCGGTGCTGGTGCGCGCGCTGGAGGAACAGGAAGCGGTCTTCGCGGCGGAGCCGGAGGCGGCGGGGAAATTGATCCAGGTCGGCGAGGCGCCGGCGGATGCGACGCTCGCGCAGGAAAAACTCGCGGCGGCGACGATGGTCGCCAGCTTGCTGTTCAACCATGACGAGGCGGTGATGCGGCGATGAAGATGAGACTAATACAGGTCGTGGCTCGGCCGGTGAGCGGCGGGAGGGAGAGCCCGAGGATCAATTGCGATCTGTCCCTGCTCTCCCGAGCAGGGCTACAATCAAGCGGGAGCTGAATTCGACCTTTCATGTTCTGCGATCACATCAACGTGGGGATGACGCGGCGGGATTTCTTCGGGAAGTTCGCGCTCGGGCTGGGCGGGATCGCGTTGTCGCAATTGCTGCCGCGGTCGTTGAGCGGCGCGTCGGGTGTATCCACAAATCCATTCGGGGGCGTGCTGGCGCAGCCGCATGTCGCGCCGCGGGCGAAGCGGATCATTTATCTCTTCATGGCGGGCGGGCCGTCGCAGCTCGATCTGTTCGATTACAAGCCGCTGTTGAACGAGCGGAACGGGCAGGATCTGCCGGAGAGTGTGCGGATGGGGCAGCGGCTTACGGGGATGTCGGCGAATCAGGCGCAGCTGCCGATGGCGGGATCGCATTTCAAATTCGAGCGGCACGGGCGCAGTGGCGCGTGGATGAGCGAGTTGCTGCCGTGGACTTCGAAGCTGGTGGATGATCTGTGCTTCATCCGCTCGATGCAGACGCCGCATATCAATCACGATCCGGCGATCACGTTTTTTCAGACGGGACATCAATTGCCGGGGCGGCCGAGCATGGGTTCGTGGCTGAGCTACGGGCTCGGCAGCGCGAACCAGAATCTGCCCGGGTTCATCGTGTTGATTTCGAAGGACCGGATCGATCAGCCGCTTTATTCGCGGCTGTGGGGAAATGCGTTTCTGCCGAGCATTCACCAGGGCGTGCAGTTTCGTGGCGGCGGCGATCCGGTATTGTATCTGCGCGATCCCGACGGCCTGCCGCCGAAGGCGCGGCGTCAGATGCTCGACCGGCTGGCGGAGTTGCATGCGCAGCAGTTCGACGCGCTGGGCGACCCGGAGATCGCGTCGCGCGTCGCTCAATACGAGATGGCGTATCGCATGCAGACGAGCGTGCCGGAGGTGGCGGATCTCGCGGGCGAGCCGGCCTCGACCTACGAGCTATATGGTGAGGACGCGCGCACGCCGGGGACCTTTGCGGCGAATTGCCTGCTGGCGCGACGGCTCGCGGAGCGCGACGTGCGTTTTATACAGCTGTATCATCCGGGCTGGGACCAACACGGTGCGCTGCCGAAGCAAATCCGGCGACAGTGCGCGGATGTGGACCAGGCGAGCTATGCGCTGGTGACGGATTTGAAACAGCGCGGGCTGCTCGACGACACGCTGGTGGTGTGGGGCGGCGAGTTTGGCCGGACGAATTATTCGCAGGGCAAACTCACGGCCGAGACTTATGGGCGCGATCATCACCCGCGGTGTTTCACGATCTGGATGACGGGCGGCGGCGTGAAGCGCGGGCATTCGCTCGGTGCGACGGACGAACTGGGTTACAATGTCGCGGAACACCCGGTGGATGTACACGACCTGCAGGCGACGATTCTGCACCTGATGGGGATCGACCACGAGCGGTTGACGTTTCGCACGCAGGGCCGGCATTTCCGGCTGACGGATGTGCACGGGCACGTGGTGAAAGACGTGATTGCTTGAGGGAGACGCGCCGCGTAATCCGTGGACCGATGAACTTCCGAACCCCTTTCATTGTCCTGGCGCTTCTTGCGCTGATTGCATCCCCGATGACGGCGGCGACGCCGAATTCGCTGACGGCCAAAGAAAAATCCTCCGGCTGGAAATTATTGTTCGACGGCAAATCGCTCGACGGCTGGCGCGGCTACAAAACCGAGGCGATCGGCGCCGGTTGGAAAGTGCAGGACGGCACGCTGACGCTGACTGCGGCGAAGGCGGGCGACATCATGACGAAGGCGGAGTTTGCCGACTTCGAGCTGGCGTTCGAATGGAAGATCAGTTCGGGCGGAAACAGCGGCGTGATCTATCGTGTAGGACTCGGTGAGAGCGCGAGCTATCGCACCGGTCCGGAGTATCAGGTGCTCGATAACATCGACGCGAAGGACAATGTGGAGGGCAATCACCTCGCTGGGACGCTCTACGACATCGGGGCGGAAGCGCCGCGCGATCTCGTGAAGCCGGTGGGCGAGTGGAACAGCTCGCGGCTGATCGTGAAGGGCTGGAAGGTCGAGCACTGGCTCAACGGCAAACGCGTGATCGCGCTCGATCTCGCGAGCCCCGAGGGGAAGGCCGCGATCGCGGACAGCAAGTTCAAGGACTGGCCGAAATTTGCGTCACTTTCGAAGGGCCACATCGCGCTGCAGGATCACGGCAACGTGGTCAGTTTTCGCTCGATCAAGATTCGGGAACTGAAGTGAGCTTGGTGCGCGGGTGAAGATCCGGACAGAGGAATTGCCCACGAAATACACGAAGCACACGAAATTCAAACCGCGTGAGCGGCGGTCTTGAAAGGCTGTTGGCGCTGCGTTTCCGGTGAGTGCGAGTCGCGCCGCGCCCGAGTTCGGGCGAATTTATTCCATGTGATTCGTGTGTTTTGCGGGCTCTCCGATTGATCGCTCGGCGACGGGCTCGCCGCCGGTGACTTTGTCGCCTTCGCGCTGCCAGCGGTAGACGAGCGGTGCCTTCGTGCGATCGAGTTGTTTGAAGAGCGCGGGGGCGGCGCGTTTGGGCAGTTCGAGCTCGATCAAGCCGGTGGCGCTGCAGTCGAGCCAGCGGGCGTAGGGTTTGAAATGTTCCGGGCGGCCGATGATGCGCGAGCAGCCTTCGGCCAAGGCCGGCGCCGCGTCGCGTTGGAGGGCGACGAAGCAATAGGGAAGGCTGCGCAGATCGATGCCGGCGCGGTGGCCGAACTTCACCCAGTTCGAGTCGGCGAAAATTTCCGCCGGTGGCGGCGCGAAGAAGTGGCACCAGTGCCGCTCGTTGCCCTCGGCGAACATCGGGCAGCCGAGCTCGTGGGTGCACGGCGCGACGAGGTGAAACGTATCGCGCAATTCGTCGCGCAGCTGGCCGAGCTGGCGGCTGATATCGCGCGTGCCCGGCTCCACCCAGAGCACGGCGGTGGCGCGGGCGATGAGCGCGCGCAGGGCGGCGAGCGCTTCAGGCGGAAGCTCGTTGAGCACGTGACTGATCACGAGCAGACCCACCGGCGTATCCGAATTCAGGAGACCGGGCGTGGCCTGGGCGATGCGGAGATGGGGGAAGGCGGCTTGGGCGGTCTCGGAGGCGTAGTCGCAGGCGAGGGCGGCGTGGTCCCAGACGGTGAGGGAGTCGAACTGATCGGCGCCGAAGAAATCGATCACGCGCCGTGCGGCGATGCCGCTGCCGCAGCCCCAGTCGAAGACAGCGCGGGATGGTGGCACCCAGCCGCGGAGCCGCAACTCGCGCAGGACGTGGTCCCATTTCCAGCCGATGCGCTCACCATAAGTGAAGTCGTAGTTCGCGAGATCGGCGGGCGTTTCCCAGTAAGGGCCGGACGCGGCAGTGCCGTGCAGGAAGCGTTCGCGAAGTCGGTCGAGGGCGTGCCAGTCGAGCTCGGTCCAGGTCATTTCACCGGATCCGAATCGTCTGGCCGGCCCGGAGCGAGCTTCCACTTAACGCAGGATTCAAGTTGTGCAGCTGCTGCACGGTCACGCCGTTGAGATGGGCAATGCTCTCGAGCGTGTCACCGCCTTGAATGGTATAACTCGGGGCGGCCGACGACTCACGACCGGTAGGAGCCGGTGCCTCGGGAGCGGGCGGCAGGCTGGTGGTGGCGGTCGCGTTGGGGGCGGGCGGAGCGGGCGTGGCGGTTGGCGCAGGCAGAGCGGTGAGATCTGTCGGCGGGGTCGGAGTGGCGGTCGCGGACGCGGCTGCGGTCGAGGCGTTGGGCGCCGGGGTGAGCGGTGCGGTAGGAGCAGGAAGAGTTTGCGCGGCAGTTGCGGCGGGCTGCGCCGCGGTTGGCGCGGGAGGGAGGTCCACTGAAACCGTCGTGCCATCGGTCGTTGTCACGCTGATCGCGGGGGTGTTCGGACCGAAGAGGAGGGTGGAATAATTTTCGCCTGCGACGGGAGAGAGCTCGGGAATCGGTTTTCCGGGGCCTACGAGGTCGGCGAACGAAACGGTCGTGACGCCGCGTTCGGCCTGGACGCGGCGGGCCGCGAGGGCGAGGCGCTGGAGGTTGGTCCGGACGGCGTTGGCGGTCGGGGTGGTGGCTGCCGCGACGGAGGCGGGACCGGGAGATGGCGCGGGTGAGGTCGCGGCTTCGGACGTTTTTTCGGGCACGAGGCCGAGGCGGATTTCCTGTCCGTTCTTCTTGAGGAAGACAGCCTCTTCCTTGGCGTCGAAGCGGGCGACGGTGTAGCCGTTAAACACACCGCCGGCCTCGACCCAGGTGGTCGTCTTGGAGGCAGTGTCGGTGAGAGCGAGACGCGTTTTGCCGTCGGCGGTCAGAATGCCGGAAAACTCGATTCCGGCCTCGGCGGCGAACAGCGAGGGGATGGCGGCCAACGTGGCGATGAAGACGGCGCGGCGGAGCTTCATATCCGCGCTCTGACTCCCGCGACGCGTTCAGGTGCCCAAGGAAAGCGGCACCTGGAGATGCTCGGCGAGGCGTTGATGTTTGATGCCGTAGAAGGCGGCGAAGTCCCGCAGGCGCTCACTGACAACGGCATCGGATTGACTGGGCGTGCGCGTTCTGATCGCCGCGATCATGAGATTTTTCGCGGTATGCTCGGTGGAGATAAATTCGAAGACCTTCGTGCGATAGCCGGCCCATTCGAGGAGTTGCGCGCGGAGGGCGTCGGTCACGAATTCCGCCTGGCGCTCTTGAAAAATCCCATGCCGGAGCGCGGCCGCGAGGACGGGCGGCGCGAGGAGTTGTTTGCGGAGCTCCTTCTGGCAACAGGGCGCGACGACGAGAAGTTGCGCGCCGGCGGCGATGCCACGTGCGAGGGCGTCATCGGTCGCGGTGTCGCAGGCGTGAAGTGCGATCAAGACATCGCATTCGCCGGGAGCCAGCGGGGCGTCGGCGATCGTGCCCGAACTGAAGGAAAGTCGTGGTGCAAAGCCCTGGTCGCGCGCGATCTGGTTACAGAGCGCAACGAGCTCGGGGCGGACCTCGATGCCGCGGATTTCGGCGCGCGCGCCGAGAATATCGGCGAGGGCGAAGGTGAGGTAGCCTTTGCCGCTGCCCATGTCCACGAGGCGAAGAGGAGACGGGACGAGCGGGGCGTCGGAGCTCGAGCGCGATGTGGAAGTCGGAGTCGTTCCAGGCGGAAAGGCTTCGTCGAGGAGGTGCGTGAGCAGCTCGGCGAACTTCTGGATCTGACGAAACTTATCCGCCATGCCTTCGCGCGGGTGACCGCGATCGTTCGTGACGCCGAGCGAGCGAAGCCAGGGCGCGGTGGGCGCGATGAGATGTGATTTGGGGCGATCGTGGGCCGCGGTGGCTGCGGGCGCGACGGCGGCGAGAGCGGATGCGGCAGCTGCGCGGGCGGAGGATGCGGGTGAAGCCTGGCTGACTTTCAGCCGGGCGGTGCCATCGGGTTTCGACTCGAACTGCGCGGTTTGGGTGGAGGTGAAGAGATGGGCGTCGAGAAAATCGCGGCCGATGAGCGGTTCGAGCGCGGCGAGGGCCTCGGTGGGCGGGTGGTTCTTGGTGATGTCACGGGTGGCGTGGCGCCAGACGAACGCGAAATGCGGGCCGGATTTGAGCGTGACTGGGCGAACGAAGAGGTTGCGCAGCGACGGATCGGCTCCGCGTGGTTTGCCGAGCGTGAGCTTCACAAGGGTCGTGTCGTGGACGGCGGCACGAAGGAGATCGAGGAAGCGGTCGCGGGTGTTGGGCGGCGGCATGGGTGGAATGTGCGGAGGAAGGCGCAAAAGTCGCGAGAAGAGAAGCGTGGCGAGATGCGCGCGTGCAGAGTGATATTTTCCGATTGGTGAACCGGAGAAAGCACGGGCGCAGAGGTAGCAACTCACTGGATTTCGCGAGACGAGGTGCATGGGTTACATTGGTGTAATGCCGTCGATCGACGCCCCTGCTCCGCAACCCGCCAAGCCAGGTTCCGTGCCCGACGCCCGCACGCAGGTCGCCGCAGCGACGCGCCCGCCGGGATCATCGCCGGCACCGACCACCGCGGAGGCGGTGCCGCCTGCGCTCGGTACCCCGGCTGCACCGCCGCTCAAGCGCAGCGTCAAGAGCACGCGGCTCTGGAAGGGGTGGCACACGCCACTGGGCGCGACTTGGATGGGCGACGGCGTGAATTTCGCGCTGTTTTCCGAGAACGCGGTCGGCGTCGAGCTGTGTCTCTTCGACAAGCTCGGCGAAGTTGAGACGGCGCGGGTGAAGTTCACCGAGCGGGCGGGGCATGTCTGGCACGGATTTGTGCCGGACCTGAAGCCGGGGCAGTTGTACGGTTATCGCGTGCATGGACCTTACGAGCCGGCGAAAGGTCATCGCTTCAATCCGAAGAAGGTGCTGCTCGATCCTTACGCGAAGGCGATCTCCGGGCGGGTCGACTGGTCGGAAGGGATGTTCGGCTATACCATCGGACATCCGGAGGAGGACTTGTCGTGCGATGTACGCGACAACGCCGCGCGCACGCCGAAATCCGTGGTGATCGACGCGGCGTTTGACTGGGGCCACGACGAGAACCCCAACCTCCGGCTCGACGAGACGGTGATCTACGAGGTGCACGTGAAGGGGTTTTCGAAATTATGGGAGGCGATTCCGAAGGAGCTCCGGGGGACGTATGCCGGCCTGGCGTGTCCGCAGGCGATCGCGTATTTCAAGCGGCTCGGCGTGACGGCGATAGAGCTGCTGCCGGTGCATCACTATATCACATCGAAGCATCTGCTCGACAAGGGGCTCATCGATTATTGGGGCTATAATACGATGGGATTTTTCGCGCCGGAGGCAGCCTATAGCAGCGTTGGCGACGGTGGCGGACAGGTCGATGAGTTCAAGTCGATGGTGAAAGCGCTGCATGCCGCGGGCCTCGAGGTGATACTCGACGTCGTCTATAATCATACGGCGGAGGGCAATCAGCTCGGGCCGACGTTGAGCTTTCGTGGCATCGACAACATGAGCTATTACCGGCTCGTGCCCGACAATCCGCGTTACTATATGGATTATACAGGCACGGGAAACACGCTCAACGTGCCGCATCCGTACGTGCTGCAGCTCGTGATGGACAGCCTGCGTTACTGGGTGAAGGAGATGCACGTCGATGGGTTTCGCTTCGACCTCGCGCCGGCCCTCGCGCGCGAGTTGCACGCCGTGAGCCTGCTGTCGTCGTTCTTCGACGTGATTCATCAGGACCCGGTCATCTCGCGCGTGAAGCTGATTGCGGAGCCGTGGGACGTGGGTGATGGCGGTTATCATGTCGGCAATTTTCCGGTGCTATGGGCGGAGTGGAATGGGAAGTATCGCGACACGGTCCGCAGCTATTGGAAGGGTGACGGAGGCAGGATGGGCGACCTCGCGTACCGGCTTTGCGGCAGTTCCGATCTGTATCATTGGAACGGGAAGACGCCGACGGCCTCGATCAATTTTGTCACGTCCCACGACGGGTTCACGCTGCGCGATCTGGTTTCGTTCAACGACAAGCACAACGAGGCGAACGGAGAGAATAATCAGGACGGGGATAACAACAATCACTCGTGGAATTGCGGTCATGAAGGCCCGGATGCACCGGAAGAGGTGCGCGCGCTGCGGCGGCGGATGATGCGGAATTTCCTCGCGACGCTCTTCCTGTCGCAAGGCGTGCCGATGTTGCGGGGCGGCGATGAATACGGCGCCACGCAACGCGGGAACAACAACGCCTATTGTCAGGATAACGAGATCAGCTGGCTCGACTGGAATCGCGACGAACACGCGCAGCGGCAGGAGGAATTTACCGCGCAGTTGATCCGGTTCCGACTGGCGCATCCGATCTTTCACCAGCCGCACTTTTTCAAGGGGCACGATCTACATGGAATCGGGATGAAGGATCTCACGTGGATCAATGCCGATGGCAGCGAGATGACGGACGAGGCGTGGAACACGGGGTACGCGAAAGTGCTCGGGCTGATGCTGTGCGGCGATGCGATGCAGCTCTTCGGCTTTAAAGGTGAACCTATCACTGACGGAACGTTCCTGATGTTCTTCAACGCCCATCATGAGGATTTCGAGATCACACTTCCCGGCCATGCCAACGTGCGCTGGCAGGTGTTGATCGATACGGCGGACGAAAACGGATTTGTCTCCGAGGGTACGCTCCGCGAGGCCGGCGGAGGGCATCTGATGCGCGACCGATCGTTCGTGTTGTTCGAGCAACGAGGCGGCACAGTCGAAGAAGCGCGCGATGTGCGAGGTCGCCGGACGCGCGCCGCGCCACCGGGGGCGATGCCGGGGCACGTCCGACCGTAAGGTGGAGGTCACTTCGAGGCGCCGCTGATTCTTTTTCGATCACAGGTCCGAGGGAACGTGCCGCGCTGTTTCGCTACGATGTCGTGACGGATGCTCACCACGCCGACTCTCAAACCGATCGCGCTTCGTCCGGGATGGTCGTCCCGCCCCGTGGGCGCGCACCTGACGGACGATGGCGTGACGTTTCGTGTCTGGGCGCCGAAGCACCGTGACGTGCGGGTGGTGACGGGCGACGGCACAACGACGCGTTACGTGCCGCTCGAGCCGGAGCCGGAGGGCGGTGGGTTTCTTCACGGGCGCGACGAGCATGGCCGCGCGGGCGACACGTATTGGTTCCAGATCGAGCATCGGCTCGCACCGGACCCGGCCACACGTTTTCAACCCCGCGGAGTGGAGGGACCCTCACAGGTCGTCGACGCGAGTCGTTATCGCTGGCGCGCGGCGGGCTGGAAACGTCCGTCGCTGCGCGGGCGCGTGATCTACGAGCTGCACATCGGCACGTTCACGGCGGAGGGCACGTTCCTCGCTGCAGTGGCGAAACTCGATGCGCTGGCCGACCTGGGGGTGAACACGATTCAGCTGATGCCGGTGGCGGAGTTCGCGGGCCGGCGCAACTGGGGCTACGATGGCGTGATGTTGTTTGCGCCGTCGCACACGTATGGCGAGCCGGACGATCTGCGCGCCCTGATCGACGCGGCGCATGCGCGGGGGATGGCGGTGATCATGGACGTGGTGTACAATCACCTCGGGCCGTGCGGCAATGTGCTGCCGACGTTCTCGGACGATTATTTTCATCGTGAAGAAGGCAGCATATGGGGAGCGGCACTGAATTTCAGCGGGCCGAACAGCGGGCCGGTGCGGGAATTTTTCCTGCAGAATGCGTGCATGTGGTTCGACGATTATCGCGTCGACGGACTGCGGCTGGACGCGGTGCATGCGATCGTGGATCACTCGCCAGGGCATGTCGTGGCCGAGGTCGCGGCGGCGGCGCACGAGCGCGGCGGGTTTGTGATTGCGGAAGACGATCGCAACGATGCGCGGATTCTCACGGCGCGTGAGGAAGGTGGCTGGGGCGTGGACGGGATGTGGGCAGATGATTTCCACCATGTGATGCGCGTGGCGCTCACGGGGCAGCACGAGGCGCATTTCGCGAACTACACGGGCGTGCTCGACGAATGGGTGGAGACGCTGCGCCACGGCTGGTATTATCGCGGACAGCATTTCAAGAGCTGGAACCGCGCGCGCGGCACCGCGGCGGGACACCTGCGACCGGAGGCGTTTGTGTTCTGCATCTCCAATCACGACCAGGTCGGCAACCGGCCGCTCGGCGATCGGTTGAGCGACATGATCTCGCCGGAAGAATATCGTGCGATGTCGATGCTGCTGTGCCTCGTGCCGTATACGCCGCTGTTGTTTCAGGGGCAGGAATGGGCGACGCGCACGCCATTCGCATTCTTCACGGATCACCCGGGAGAACTCGGGGGGAATATCGCGAAGTATCGGATGAACGAGTTTGAGCATTATGGAGCGACCTATCCTGCAGCCATGCTCGCGCGAATGCCGGACCCGCAGGCCGAGAGCACCTTTCTGGCGGCGAAACTGGATTGGGAGGAACGCGAACGGGAGCCGCACGCGGGCGTGCTGGCGCTGTATCGCGAATGCCTGCGGTTGCGCGCGCGGCACGCGTTGTTCCAGTCGCCGGATCGCAACACCTGGCGCGTCGACCCGCTCGGCACAGCGGGGCTGGCGCTGCGTTGGCACGAGCCGGAGAGGGACTGGGTGCTCGTGGTCTCGTGGCGGAAGGGCGTGGAGTTTGCGGCGCCGGACGACACCCGGCACTGGACGCGCGTGCTCAGCAGCAACGAATCGCGCTTCGGTGGTGCGTCAGGAGCGGAAATGATCGCGCCAGCGGCGGTGTTGTGGCGTGGCGAATGGGAGCAATCCGGCGTGCCCGGAGAACGCGACGGACGTTCCGCGGTCTGAGGCGGGCGGCGATTCCGGGAAACTTTAGCCGCGGTGCGCCTACAAACATCCGCGGAATGAAAATCGAGGAATACGGCTTTATCGGGAACATGCGCACGTGCGCGATCGTGGGGCGAAACGGTTCGATCGACTGGCTGTGCCTGCCGCGTTTCGACTCGAATGCGTGCATGGCGGCCCTGCTCGGCGAGGAGCACAACGGGTGCTGGCGCATCGGCCCGAGCGATCCGGAGCAGGCGATGGGAAAACAGCATTATCGGGATGATACGCTGATCCTCGAGACGGATTTCGAGACGCCGACCGGCGCGGTGCGGCTGATCGATTGCATGCCACCGCACGCGAAATTCCGCGAAGTGGTCCGCATAGTCGAAGGGTTGCGCGGCTCGGTCGAGATGACCATGAAGTTGATCGTGCGGTTCGATTATGGTCGCACGGTGCCGTGGGTATGGCGGGACGCGGAAGGCATCAACGTCGTCGCGGGACCGGATGCATTGAACCTGCGTTCAGATGTGGAGACGCATGGCGAGGGCCTTTCGACGGTGGCCGACTTCACGGTGCGGGAAGGCGAGCGAAAGTTCTTTGTGCTCAACTGGCATCCCTCGCACGAGCGGCCGTCGGAGGCGATCGACCCGATGCGGGCACTGGAGCACACCGAGCTGTATTGGCGGGAGTGGTGCGCGCGTTGTACATTTCATGGCGAATGGCGCGACGAGGTGATGCGCTCGTTGCTCACGTTGAAGGCGCTGATATATGCTCCGACCGGCGGGATCGTGGCGGCGGCCACCACCTCGCTGCCGGAGCACCTCGGAGGCGTGCGCAACTGGGACTATCGCTTCTGCTGGCTGCGCGATGCGACGTTCACGCTATATTCATTGATGGAGGCGGGCTATACAGAGGAGGCGAAGGCGTGGAGCGAATGGTTGTTGCGCGCGGTGGCGGGTGATCCGGCGCAGCTGCAAATCATGTATGGGGCGGCCGGTGAGCGCAGCCTGCACGAATTCGAACTGAAACATTTGAAAGGCTATGAGGATTCGCGGCCGGTGCGCATCGGCAACGCGGCCGCGGAGCAGTTCCAGCTCGATGTATATGGCGAGATCATGGACGCCATGCACCTCGCGCGGCGCGTGGGGATCCGCACCGGGGCGAATTCGTGGCACCTGCAGCGGCACCTCGTCGACTTCGTGGAGAAGCACTGGAGCGAGCCGGACGAAGGCATCTGGGAAATCCGCGGACCGCGCCGCCATTTCACGCATTCGAAAGTGATGGCCTGGGTCGCGGTCGATCGCGCGGTGAAGGCCGTGGAAGAGTTCAATCTCGTGGGCGAAGTCGAGCGATGGCGCGAGCTGCGCGAGGCGATCTTCAACGACGTCTGCGCGCGCGGCTTCAACCCGGCGCGAAACTCCTTCACGCAATCCTACGATTCGGAGCATCTCGATGCGAGTCTGCTGATGATTCCGCTGGTGGGCTTCCTGCCCGCCACGGATCCGCGGGTGGTGGGGACGGTGCAGGCGATACGGCGCGAGCTCGTGTTTGGCGGGTTGGTCTATCGTTATCATCCGACCGATTCCGGGACGATCGATGGGCTGCCACCGGGGGAAGGTGCATTTCTGCCGTGCTCGTTCTGGCTGGTGGACTGCCTGCACCTGATGGGTGAGTCGGACGAGGCGCGAAATCTGTTCAACAAGCTGCTCGCGATGCGCACCGATCTGGGACTGCTGGCGGAGGAATACGACCCGAAGAATCGGCGGCTGGTCGGTAATTTTCCGCAGGCGTTTTCTCACATCGGGCTGATCAACTCGGCGCAGAACCTATCGCCCGAGGTGCTCGGACCGGCGGAGATCCGCAGCGTGCAATGATGCAGCGACCGTGCCGGGTGGCGCGGCGTGGCGTGCGACCCGGCCGTCTAGCTAGACTGCATGCGGATGTGTCGGATCCGGGCGGACGCGCAAGAACGGGAGAACGCAGTCGGGCAACGAAAATAATGCCCCCGTGTTACGCGATTCCGCGCAACGACGGGGACGATTATTATGCGGCGGATGCCCGGACGCACCCGGTGGCAAAATTCAGGAGCGGATGGCGGGAGGCGTGCGGCGGGCGATGACGCCGACGCCCACGAGCACCAGCACGCCGCCCGCGACCATATAGCCGACGTGGCGTGGCGTGCGCGCACCGCCGTCGATGCTGTTCGCGATTTTAGCGCCAGCCGTGGCGGCTTCGCCGGCGAGCGAATCTTTGCGGCTGAGGCCCTGAAAGAAGATAATGGCGCCAGCGACGATGAGGACGATGCCGATGAGGGTTTTCATAAGGAAAGCGATCAGTGTACCCGATGATGCTATATTACGCCAACACGCGACGCAGGGGAATCCGGCGCCTCCCATGTTCGGGTATCGGGAATCCCCTAACCCTGGGCTAACTCTCACGTGCCGCTGGCGATGCGTTTCGGAACATCCGGCGGGTAATCACCGCTAGGAAATCCGATGGCGCGATGCGCTGAGCCGAGGGGCGGGTGGGGCCGTTTCCCACGCTCCTTCAAGCGCACTTCTCACCCGCGCATCGGCTGATGGCCCGATGGTGGGAATGAGAATTTGCAGCTATGGTGTGACCGCATGAAAGTTCACGAAATAATGACGGCGCATGCGCGCTGTGCGGGCCCCGAGAATACGTTGGTGGAAGCAGCTGGTTTGATGCGGGAGCTGAATGTCGGTGCGCTACCGGTGTGTGAAGACGACCGGATTGCTGGAATTATCACGGATCGCGATATGGCCATCCGGGCCATTGCCAATGGACGTGATCCGAACACCACTGCGGTCGGCGAGGTGATGACGCCGATGGTGGTCCACATTTTTGCGGATCAAGCGGTCGAAGAAGCGGCGCGATTGATGCAGCAAAACGAGATCCGCCGGCTGCCGGTGGTCAATCGATCGAGGCGGCTCGTGGGTATTGTCTCGCTTGGCGACATTGCCGTGAGCTCGAATCCGGCGTTCAGCGGCACAACGCTGCGCGAGATATCGCAACCGGTGGAGCTGAACGGCCGCGCGCGGAAGCGCGATGCGTTGGGCCGTGCCGCCGGGGCCGGCGTGGTGGCGACGGCAACGCGCAACGGAGACCAGGAGCGCGAACCGGGGCCGGCGGAAACGGCGGCGCGACGCGGCCCGACCCGCAAACGCAGCGCGACCGGCGCGGGCAAGCCGTCAGGTGCGACGCGATCGGCCGGTAGTGGCGGGCAGCGGCCGAAGAAAACGAAAGCGAAACCGGTATCGGCGCGTTCACGCTCATCGGCACCGAGCAAAGGCGCAGCGAGTCGCAGCAAATCCTCGCGCCGGAAAAATACGACTCGAGCGGCGGGTTAGCTATATCGAGACGCTGTACATACATTATACAGCGATATCCGCCGGGCGGCGGATATACCTGCAGGATCCGCCTCAGACGACGGCGTGTGGAGTCGTCAGCAGCAGATTACAGGGCAGCTTAAATGGACCTGATGCGGTCGCGGCGGCGACGCGTTCCGCCTCTTCGATGATCGCATGGAGGTGTGCGGGATCGGGGAATTTGGCGACGTAGCACTGCGCGCCGAAATGTTGCGCTTCATGGAGGTCGCGGGGCTCTTCCGACGAGGAGAGCATCACCACCGGGAGAGAATCCAGCGGGCGCTGGCATCGTATCCATCGGAGCACGTCGAAGCCGGTCATGCCGGGCATCTTTACGTCGATAAAGCATGTCAGCGGCGCCGGCGCACCACGAAGCACTTCGATCAGCGCGTCGATGAGATCCTCGCCGCGCGGAAAAACGCGGCTGGGGTTTGCGATCCTGGCAGCGCTGAGCAAACGGCTGAAAATCAGCCGATCATGCTCCTCATCGTCCACCATGAAGAGTGGACGGCGGGCAGGAATGGACGGGAAATCGTCGTGCAGGGGCACGGAGAAAAGCCTGGGAGATGCGGTTGTGGAGGCGGAAGCCGCCCGGGGCGCTGTGACTGAATAAAGCACGATCCGGGCGACGGCCAAATGGGGTTCTTACCTGAAGGCGAACGGGCAGTATAGGGCTTGTATCGGCCGGCACATGCGGCGCTGGGCCCGACAACCCAGGCGCACACCTAATCATTTCGCGGGCACGGCGTCGCTGGCGTCGATGAAGCGGTAATGCCACTGGAGAAAAGTCTTCTTCGGTGGTACCGCGGCGGCAAACTCGCGGGCCTCCCCGAGCAATGTCTGCATCGCACTGATGGAGGGATATTTTTTCACGTACGCCTGGGCGCCGAGCTCGCGCGCCATATCCACATCCTGGGGATGGTCCGACGACGAATACATGATGACAGGAAGGGCATCCAAGCTCTTCTGGGAGCGTATCCAGCGCAGGACGTCGAAGCCGGACATGCCGATCATCTTGATGTCGAGGAAACAGACCAGGGGGAAATTCCCCGGACTATCGCCGTTGCCGAACGCCGAGAGCGCGATGGTGGCGGCCTCGCCATTGGAGAACGGTTGGAACTGGTGCGGGACGGCGGACTTCTGGAGGATGTGACGGAGGAAGAATATATCGTCCGCCTCATCGTCCACGGCAATAATCAGCGGCTGAAGCGTGGAGATCATATGCCGTTAATGGACGGCGCCACGCCGCGGCACAAGGGAGAGCCTCATCGGAAATCTCCCGCTTGTAATTAACGAATCCATGCGCGCGGACGATAGGAGATTTCGGGCCTCCGGCCCGTTTTGGGAAACGCGACCAGGTCGTCATGGGGCGGACAGCCCACGCGCCGCCTGCGCGACGCGGCAAGGAAGCGAACGAGGATGCTGCAAAAAGACATTGCCGCCGGTTTTGCGGGCGTCGTTACTCGCGCGGATGAAACACGTTCGCCTCGGCATTGTTGGGTTGGGCAACATCGGAAAGTTCCACACCAGCTACCTGCTGGATAACAAGATTTCGCGGTGTACGCTGACGGCGGTCAGCGATGCCTACGCGCCGAGTCTCGAAGCGTTCAAGAACAAGCCGGGGGTGAAAACCTTTGCGAGTTGCGAGGAGATGATTCGCTCCGGGGCGATCGACGCGCTGGTGATCGCGACGCCGCATTTCCTGCACACGACGATCGGCATCGACGCGTTGAAAAACGGGCTGCATGTGATGGTCGAGAAGCCGATTTCCGCCCACAAGGCCGACGCCGAGCGGCTGATCGCGATTGCGCAGCAACACCCGAAGCAGGTGTTTGCGGGCATGTTTCAGATGCGCGTCGAACCGCGTTACCAGAAGATCCGGAAGCTGATCGAGAGCGGCGAACTCGGCCAGGTCGTGCGCGTGAATTGGATCATCACCGACTGGTTCCGTACCGAGGCCTACTACGCGAGCGGCGGCTGGCGCGCGACGTGGAAGGGCGAGGGTGGCGGCGTGCTCCTCAACCAGTGCCTGCACCAGCTCGACATGCTCCAGTGGCTTTGCGGAATGCCGGCGCGGGTGCGCGGATTCTGCCAGCTCGGCCGATTCCACAACATCGAGGTCGAGGACAACATCACGACGTATCTGGAATGGAAGGACGGCGCGACGGGTGTGTTCATCTCGTCGACTGGCGAATCGCCCGGCACGAATCGTTTCGAGATCTGCGGCACGCGCGGAAAAGTGGTGCTGGAAAACAACAAGCTCAGCTTCACGCGGAACGACGCGGACATGCTCAAGTTCAGCAAGACTTCGAAGAGCGGCTTTGCGAAGCCCGAGGTGTGGAATGTCGAGATCCCGTTCGAAACGGCGCCGAATCCGCACGGCATCCTGCTCCAGAATTTCGTGGATTCGATCCTCGACGGTACGCCGTTGATCGCGCCAGGGGCCGAAGGCATGGGCTCGGTGGAGCTGGCGAACGTGCTGCTGTATTCCTCGCTGATCAACCAGACCGTGGAACTGCCGATGGACAGCGCGGCGTGGGAGCAGAAGCTCAACCAGCTCATCGCGGAGTCACGCCACGAGAAGAAAGTGGTGCAGGCCGCGACGGAAGATTTCACGAAATCGTTCCGGCGCTGACGTCACGAGTTTTCGGATACGGCGTGGGCCGGGCGGGGTCGCTTGCGTGAGAGCGGCGGGAGCAGGACCCGGCATGAGTTCCGACGGCAGAACGGGTGAACCGTAGGAGCGGGTTTATCCCGCGATTTTCGGCGGAGAGGTCTCCGATCGATCGCGGGGTAAAGCCGCTCCTACCGTTTCATGGCCGCGAGTTTTATCGCGTGCGGGTCCCGCCTCTTCCGAGGCGGGCTACGAAAGGGGAGCCAGGGTGGCAGCCGCTCGCAAGAAACGGGATTCAGCGCGCGGCTGAGCGTTGCGCCACCCATTCTATGAGCGCGTCGGGATTGTTTTCATTGCGCCATACGGCGCTGAGAAACTCGGCGGGGAGGATGTTGTGCTCCTTGAAAAACGCGCGGTCGCCACCGCAACAAAACATCAGCGACGGTGGCAGCTCGCCGCGCAGCTTTGCCTGCGCTTTCGGCAGGAGGCGCGGGAGCCAGGCGATCCCGCGCACGGCATCGGTTTTCGCGGGCAGCGTCGCGTCGTCGAGTGTGTTCTTCGACCTATGTCCGCGCTGCACGTTGAGGAAGTAATCGCGGCGGATGAGCTCGATCGCCAACGCGTGATCGGGGCCGGGCTCGCCCTCGTAATTGTTGTGATCCTCGGCGTAGTCGTAGAGGTGCTGCGGCGTGATTCCGTTGGCCGCGAGCCAGGCGGTTTCGTCGGCGTTGAAGAAAGTGTCGGAGCCGCGCTGGCCTTTGGCGTAGAGGCCGACAGCTTTGTCATAGAGCGCGCGGAAGTGCTGCGGGAAGGTGAAGTGGTTCATGGGAAGGCGATCAATCGGCCCGATTTCCGCTCGGCGTCAAATTACGCGGGCAGGAAATCGATCAGCCGCTTGAAGCGATCCACTTTTTCGACCACGACCGCGAGCCGCTGGTTGGTTTCGAAGCGCTTCTTCCGCTTGCGACCGACGAGCGCGTCGCCGGAGTTGTTGAGCGAATAATAATCGTCGCGCAGCGCGCTCGCGGCGACGAAGCCAAACGTCATCGATTCGGTAAGCTCGATGAAGAAGCCGTTCGCGCGCACATCGGTGATGATCGCGGCGAATTTCGTTTTTGGCCGCTTGTTCAATTCGCGCTCGAAGAACTCGAGCAGCTTCACCTTCACGCTGTCACGCTCGGCTTCGGCGCTGTTCACCTCCGTGAGGCTGAGATGCTCGCCCATGCGCGCGACGCGTGGCAGGTCGTAGGCGGGACCGTGGATGCCGGGCGGCGGTGGCTGTCCGCCATGCTTGACCAGGTAATGGTCGAAGACGCGATGCACGACGAGGTCGGAGTAGCGGCGGATCGGCGAGGTGAAGTGTGTATAGTCTTTCTTCGCGAGGCCAAAATGGCCGTCGGGCGTGTGGCGATACACCGCCTTCTTGAGGCTCCGCAACAGCTGCGTGCGCAGCGTGTAGCCTTGCGGGTGTTTGTTCAGCACTTCGAGCAAACGCACGAGCTCGGCGCGGTGTGTGAGGTCGCCGACGCGGATCTCGTAGGTCTCCAGCAGACTGCGCAGCTCCTCGAGTTTCTCGACGTCGGGCTCGTCGTGGACGCGATAGAGCGAGGGGAGCTTGTGCGTACGCGTGAGACGCGCGACGGCTTCGTTGGCGGCGAGCATGAACTCCTCGATCAGCTGATGGCTCTCGTCGTGCTCGATTTTTTCGAGGCGATCCGCGTAGCCGTCTTCGTCGACGAAGATTTTCGTCTCCGGCATGTCGAGATCGAGGCTGCCGTGGGCCATGCGATCCTGGCGGAGCTTGCTTGCGATTTTCCAAAGCGAACGGATCCACGTCTGCAGATCGCGCATCTCGGCGTCGCTCAATTCGCGCAGCGCGCGGCCGGTGGAGCCTGTCTGGTGTTTTGGCGGCAGCGGCAGATTGCGAATGCGCTCGATGTCGTCCTCGAACATGAACGCATAGGCCTGCTTGTACGTAAGCCGCTTGCGGCTGCGGATGACGGTGTTCGCGAAGGTCGTGTCCTTTAGCCGGAGTTTTTTGTCGAAGGTGAGAAACACGGCCTTGCACAAGCGGTCCTGCGCCTCGACGAGCGAGCAGAGGCCGTTCGAGAGTTTTTCCGGCAGCATCGGAACGACCACGCCGACGAGATAGGTCGAGTTGCCGCGGCGTTGCGCCTCGAGATCGAGGGCGGAGCCGGCGCGCACGTAGGACGAGACATCCGCGATATGGATGCCGACGCGGATATCTCCGTTGCCCAGTTGTTCATAAGAGAGCGCGTCGTCGAAGTCCTTCGCGTCGTCGGGATCGATCGTGAACACCGCTTGGTGGCGATAATCGAGCCGGTGTGCACATTCGCTCGGGTGCACGCGATCGGGCAGGGCCGCGGCCTCGCGCTCGACCTCGGCCGGGAACTGCGTCGAAAGCTCGTATTTGAGAAAGATGCCGAGCAGCTCGGCGCGCGGTTCATGCGTGCGGCCGAGCCGCGACACGATGGTGCCCGTCAGCGGCGCGTCGCGCCGGCTCCAGTCGCCGAGCCTGACCGCGACTTTGTCACCGGGTTTTGGCGTCGGTCTGACGCCGCTTTTGGCGGGATCAGAGACTTGGATCTCATAGCTGAAACGTGGGTCGTCGGCCTGGACGATGAAGCCCCGGCGGCCGGTGCGCAGATCGCCGACGATGGTATCGCGCATCCGCTCGAGCACGCGGGTGACGCCGCCGATCTTCTCGCCTTTGCGCCGGCCCTTGCGGCCGGGAAACTCGCGCGCGAGCACGCGATCGCCAGGGAGCGCGACTCCGGTGTCCTCCGGAAAAACCTGCAACGCCGGCTCGGCGACTTCGCCGACCACGCTCTCGCGTACAATAAAGGCAGAGCCGCCGGCGCGAAATTGTATCCGCCCCACCACTTCGCCTGGGCGCAGCCGCGGAAGCTCGGCGGGCGCGGCGAGTTTGTCCTTCGGCAGGATCTCCAGCGACGGTTGCGCGGGTGGTTTGTGGCCGCGCGCCGGAGTCGGAGCTTTCTTCGGCGCCGGCCGGCGCTCGCGGCTCGGGGGTGTGACGGGAGCGGGCTCGGGCGCTTTTCGGCTGCGCGCGGCGGCGCCACGTTTCCCCGGTGTGCCCGGAGTGACATGCGCCTCTTCGGGCGTGGGAAGCCAGCTGGGGGTCTGATCTTCGGGCGGCGGCATCTTGGCGCCGCGTTTCGTGGGAGTGAAGATGGCCCGGCGTTCCGCGGCCGGTTTCGCGCCGGCCTGCTGGTGGCGAGGGGCGATCCGCCCGTTGCCGGTGCGCACGAACTCGCCGCTTTTCAGCAGCATTCGAACCTCATGAGCGAGGTTGAGCCGGTCTCGTTTCTTGAGCTCGAGCCGCCGGGAGAGGTCGAATTCGTTCGCCGGCGAGTAGGCGGGTTCGCGAAGCAGGGCGAGCAGTCGATCGCGGAGTGACATGATATAAGTTCGAGGCGCGTCGCGCCTTCCATGCTTTGGAGTTGGCGTTACCGAACAGTCTGACTTAGCTGCCGGCGATGAAAATCGTCCATGTGGCGAGCGAGATGTTCCCCTACATGAAGACGGGCGGCCTGGCCGACGCCGTCGGTGCGCTGGGTACTGCCCTGGCGGAGAAGGGCCACGAGGTGGCCGTTTTCCTTCCGGGCTACCGCGCCGCACTCGAGCACAAGGACGCTGCCGGCGCGCAGCGGACGTTGCGCTTGAAGATCGAGCTGGCGGACCAGTTTCTGTCGGGCGAGGTGCGGGTATTTTCGCCGCGGAAGAACCTGAAGGTTTACCTGATCTGCCGCGAAGAATTCTTCGATCGTCGGAACGCCTATGGCAACGGCGAGCGCGATTTCGAGGACAACGCGGACCGGTTTATTTTCTTCTGCAAGAGCGTGGTCGAGACGCTGCGCATCGGCGATCTGCAGGCGGACGTGGTGCATTGCCACGACTGGCAGGCGGCTGTGCTGCCGGTGATGCTGCGCGAAGCGGAGCGGCGGCACAGTGTAACGCTGGCGTTGAAGACGATTTTCACGATCCACAACATCGCGTTTCAGGGGGTGTTTCCGGCGAAATATTTCGCGCGCACGAATCTGCCCGACGAGCTGTATCATGTGGACGGGTTGGAATATTATTCGCAGATCAACCTGATGAAGGGCGGCATTCTGTTTGCCGATCGCGTTACGACGGTGAGCCCGCGTTATGCGAAGGAAATTCAGACGCCGGAGTTCGGCTGCGGGCTGGACGGCGTGGTGCAGACGCGGGCGGACGATATCGTCGGTCTGCTGAACGGCGTGGACAACGCGGTGTGGAATCCAGCGGTCGATGCCTTGCTGCCGGCGCGTTATTCGAGCGTGAACCTGAGCGGAAAACAGATCTGTCGCACGGAGCTCTTGAAGCGCGCCGGCTTCGCGACCGATTTCAAGGGACCGATCTTCGGCATGGTGTGCCGGCTGACGGAGCAGAAGGGCGTGGATTTCGTGTTGGCGAATCGCGACTTCTTCCTGGCGCACGAGGTTCGGCTGGTCGTGCTGGGATCGGGCGACAAACGCATGGAGACGGAGCTGCGCGAGCTCGCCGCGTCGGTGCCACACAAGGTGCACCTGTGCGCCAAGCTCGATGAACCGATGAGCCATTTGATCGAGGCGGGCAGCGATTTCTTCGTGATGCCCTCGGTCTTCGAACCCTGCGGATTGAACCAGATGTATTCGCAGGTTTACGGCACCATCCCGGTCGTGAGCCGGGTGGGCGGCCTGGTCGATACGGTCGTGGACGCCGATGAGCATCCGGAAACGGGCACGGGCCTGATGTGCGAGCCGAACGCCGCGAGTGTGCGCGATGCGTTGCAGCGGGCGCTGATCCTGTTCGCCGACAAACGGCGTTATGCGGCGGTGCAGCAGCGCGCGATGGCGAAGGATTTTTCGTGGGAGTTCGCCGCCGCGGCTTACGAACGCATGTATCAAGAAGCGCTTTGACAGTGCGCGGGCGCGCCGTCCGCTTTCTCCCTCGATCCTTCCAGGCCGGCCGCCTGCGCTACGATGAACCCAATCCTCCTCTGGTTTCGGCAGGATCTGCGGTTGCAGGACAACGCGGCGTTGCATGCCGCGCTGGCCGCGAATCGCGCCACCGGCGCGGCGATCGTGCCGGTCTATATCCTCGACGATGCCGGAGAGTGCACCTGGCGGCCGGGCGCGGCGTCGCGTTGGTGGCTGCACCATTCGCTTGCCGCGCTCGCGGGCGCGTTGCATGAGCGCGGTTCGCGTCTGGTGCTGCGGAAGGGCGAGAGCGAGGCGGCCCTGCGAGAGTTGGCACGCGAAACGGGCGCGGGCGCGCTGTATTTCAATCGTCGATACGAGCTGCCCGCGGTCGCGCGCGACAGCTGGATCGAGTCCGAACTGGCGGGCGCCGGCCTTGAGGTGCGGACATTTGCGGCGACGCTGTTGCACGAGCCGCACGAGATCGCGAACAAGCAGGGACGGCCGTTCCAGGTTTTCACCGCGTATTGGCGGCACTGCCTGAACCTGCATGTCGCCCCGCCGTTGAAGGTCGGGCCGGAGCTCTTTCCAGCTCCGGCGAACTGGCCGCGCTCGATGGAGCTGGCGGAGCTGGGCTTGCTGCCGCGCGGCGGATGGGCGGCGGAGTTCTCCGAGACGTGGCAGCCGGGTGAGGCGGGCGCATGGCGCCGGTTGAATGATTTTGTTTCCGGCGCGATGGACGACTATGCGACGGCGCGTGACCAGCCGGCGGAGGAGGGCACATCGCGTTTGTCGCCGCATCTGCATTTCGGCGAAATGAGTCCGCGGCAGGTCTGGGCGGCGGTGCGGAAGAGCGGGGCGGCGAGCGGGGTGTTTCCTCCGAGCAAGGGCGCGGGCGTGTTTCTCACGCAGATCGGGTGGCGGGAGTTCGCGTATCATCTGCTGTTCAATTTTCCCCACACGGCGGAATTGCCGCTGCGCCATGAGTTCGTGAACTTCCGGTGGGCGACGGATCCGGGTGGGGAGCGGCTGCGCGCGTGGCAGCGCGGGCAGACCGGCTATCCGATCGTCGACGCCGGCATGCGGCAACTGTGGCGGACAGGCTGGATGCACAATCGCGTGCGCATGGTCGTCGCGTCGTTCCTGGTGAAACATCTGCGGCTGCCGTGGCGCGAGGGCGCGGCGTGGTTTTGGGACACGCTGGTCGACGCTGATCTCGCGAACAACACGCTCGGCTGGCAATGGAGCGCAGGTTGCGGCGCGGATGCGGCACCGTACTTCCGGATCTTTGCGCCGGTGCTGCAGGGGCGAAAATTCGATGCGGCGGGTGACTATGTGCGACGCTGGCTCCCGGAGTTGGCGCGGCTGCCCGCGAAGTATATTCACGCGCCGTGGACCGCGCCGGCTGAGGTGCTGGCGGCGGCCGACGTGCGCCTCGGCGAAAATTATCCGCGTCCGATCGTGGACCATGACACGGTGCGGGCGGAGGCGCTCGCGGCGTTTCGCGAGTTGCGCGCGGGAGGACTGGCGGCGCGTTTCGAGGAGATTGACGCATGAAAATCGTGATTGCCGGCGCGTCGGGCCTGATCGGAGGCGCGCTTGGGCCGGCGCTGCGGGCGGCGGGACACGAGGTGTTTCGACTCGTGCGACGGGATGCGCGGGCGGGGGATGAAATCGGTTGGGACCCGGCAAAGGGAGCCATCGATTCTGCGCGGCTCGAAGGCGTCGATGGCGTGATCAATCTCGCGGGTGAGAACCTCGGGGCGGGACGCTGGACGGCGGCGCGTCGCGAACGCATCCTGCGCAGTCGCGTGGATGCGACGCGCACCCTGGTGGTCGCGGTGGCGAAACTCGCGCGGAAACCGGCTGTGTTGCTCAGCGCATCGGCGGTGGGGTATTACGGCGATCGAGGTGACGAGCCGCTGACGGAAGCGGCGGGAATCGGCCACGGATTTCTGCCGGAAGTCTGCCTCGCGTGGGAAACGCATGCGGAAGGCGCGGCGCGGGCGGGAATCCGAACCGTGCTGATGCGTTTCGGGTTGGTGCTCGCGCGCGACGGCGGTGCGCTGGCCAGGATGCTGCCGCTGTTTCGCCTCGGCCTGGGCGGCCGGCTCGGGTCGGGGACGCAATGGATGAGCTGGGCCAGTCTCAACGACGTGGTGGGCGCGATCCAGCATGCGCTCGGCACCGCGGGCTTGCGCGGGCCGGTGAATATTGTCGCGCCCGGCGCGGTGACGAACGCGGAATTCACGAGGGTGCTCGCGCGGGTGTTGCACCGGCCGGCGGTATTGCCGGTGCCACGTGTCGCGCTGCGACTCGCGGTCGGGCGAGGCATGGCGGATGAGGCGCTGCTCGCGAGCACGCGGGCTGTGCCGGAAAAGCTGCTGGGGAGCGGCTATGCGTTTCGGTATCCGGAACTCGAGACGGCCTTGCGCGCGATGCTCTGAGGAGCGGGTGTCGAGTCGGAGGCGGGGACGGGTGCGGCCGTGGATGCAGGCCGCGGACGCGGAGGATTTGGACGCGCAGGCGGCGCGTCCCGGCCGCGGCGGATTGCGTGTCCGACGCGTCGTTTCGGGCTGCCTGATATTACGCTTTCCAAACCTTCGCCGAGGCCTACGTTGGTCGATTCTATGCAGAAAACGTTCGTAATCTTTAAGCCCGACGCGATGGAGAAGCGCGTGGTGGGCACAGTATTGAGCCGGTTCGAGGCCGAGGGCTTCGATGTCATCGGCTGCAAGATGGGGCGCCTCTCGCCGGCCTTGTTGCGCGAGCATTACGCGCACGTCGCAGACAAGCCGTTTTACCCGGAAATCGAGGCGTTCATGAGTTCACGTCCGGTGATCATGATGGCGCTGCAAGGCGAGAACATCGTGCAACGCGTTCGCGACCTGCTCGGGCCCACCGATTCGCGCAAGGCGGCCAAGGGTACGATTCGCGGTGATTTCGGCACGGAGATGATGAAGAACGTGGTGCACGCATCGGACAGCGTTGAAAACGCGCAGGCCGAACTCGCGCGTTTTTTTACTCCCGCCGAGCTTTATAGCAGCTGAGCGTTTGGAGGTAAGAGCGGGTTAAACGGGATCCGCTTCCATTTATTATTTGGAGCGCCGCTTTGTTGCGGCGCTTTTTTTTTGCGGAGCTCATTGCGAGTTATCGCGTTGAGCGTTCGGGCGGCGGGTTGGGGCTGGCTCTCCGAGCCGGCCTCGAGGGGCGCGGCTCGTTTGTCGTTTTGGGGTCGGCTCCGATCCCGGAAAGCCGGGCCCGCCCGGAGCGCGGAGCCCCGCCACTCGAGGCGGTGCGGCCGCCTCATGTTTTATCCCGTACCCTCACACGTCGGCTTCGACGTGCTCTTCGCGCAGATTTCTCCAGCGCGCGAGGACTCGACGATGAATGTCCTCGGAGGACAATCCGTAGGCGGCACGGAGGATTTCCGTGCTCGTGCCGTGCTCGACGAATTTGTCCGGCCAGCCGATGCGCTCGACCGACGTGGGGCAATCCGCTTCCTGCAACACCTCGAGCACGGCGCTGCCGAAGCCTCCGGCGAGCACGTGATCCTCCATCGTAACCAGAAGTGGGATACACGCGGCGTGGCTGAGCAGCAGCGCCTTGTCGAGGGGCTTCACGAATCGCGCGTTCACGACGCCGACCGAGATGTTCTCCTCGGCCGAGAGCCGTTCCGCGAGCTTCAGCGCATCCTGCACCATCGTGCCGAGTGCCCAGATCATGATGTTCGATCCTTCGCGCAACACTTCCGCATGACCGACCGGCAGCACGGCGGGCTCGTCCTTGATTTTCACTCCCGTGCCGGTGCCGCGCGGATAGCGGATGAAACCGGGACCCGGCAATTGCAGGCTCGTGTGCAGCATGTCGACGAGTTCGTCCTCATCCTTCGGCTGCATGACGACGGCGTTTGGCACGCAGCGGAGATATGCGACATCGAACAAGCCGTGGTGCGTCGGCCCGTCGTTCGGCGACAGGCCCGCGCGGTCCATGCAGAACGTCACCGGTAAATTCTGCAGCGCGACGTCGTGGATGACCTGATCGTACGCGCGCTGGAGAAAGGTCGAATAGATCGCGCACACCGGGCGGAAACCCTTCGTCGCCATGCCGGCGGCGAATAGCACCGCGTGTTCCTCGGCGATGCCGACGTCGAAGAATTGCTGCGGCGCGCCGGCGGCGAGGTGCGAGAGGCCGGTGCCGCTCGGCATCGCACCGGTGATGCCCACGATTTTGGGATTGGCGCGCGCGAAGCGGGTCAACGCTTGTCCGAAAACGTCCTGAAAGTTCGGCGCGGTGCCCGCCGCGGCCTTCTTGTTCTCGCCGGAGATCGGGTCGAACGGCGCGGCGCCGTGGAACCTCTCGGGATGCGCGACGGCGGCCTCGAGTCCCTTGCCCTTCTTCGTGAGCACGTGAACGAGCACCGGCACATCGCAGTGTTTTGCGAACTCCAGGTTCTTCTGCAGTGCGTCGAAGTTGTGGCCATCGACCGGACCGAGATAGCGGAGCCCAAATTTCTCGAACAACGAGGACTCGACGATGAAGTCCTTGGTCTCGCGCTTCCATTTGTGATAAACGCGATTCATCTCCACGCCGACGGGGAAGCTCTTGAAGAACGCCTCCAGGTCGTGGTGGAGCTTGTTGTAGGTGCGGCTCGTGCTGATGCGATTCAGGTAGCTCGAGATCGCGCCGACGTTCTTCGCGATCGACCACTCGTTGTCGTTGAGGATGACGATCAGCCGCTTCGTCGAGCTGACGACATTGTTGAGTGCTTCGAGGGTGATGCCGCAGGTGAATGCCGCGTCGCCGCACACGGCGACCACGTGTTCCGCCGAGCCGCGCAAGTCGCGTGCCGTCGCCATGCCAAGCGCGGCGGAAAGGGCGGTGCCGGCGTGGCCCGCGCCGAAGGCGTCGTGCACGCTCTCGCTGCGATAAAGAAACCCGCTCGCGCCGCCGGACTGCCGGAGTTTTCTGAAAAACTCGCCGCCACGCCCCGTCAGCAGCTTGTGCACGTAGCCCTGATGCGCGACGTCGAAGACGAACTGATCCTCCGGCGAGTTGAACGCGCGATGGAGCGCCACCGTGAGCTCGACGACGCCGAGATTGGGACCGATGTGGCCGCCATTTCTGGAGGTGACGGAGATGAGCTCCTCGCGGATTTCCTGCGCGAGCTGCGGGAGTTGCGCGGGGTTGAGCGCCTTGACGTCCTCCGGGCCGCGAATCGAGGCGAGCAGGGGAGGAGACGAGGGCGGAAGGGACGATTCGTTCATCAGTGGCGTAAAAGCGGTCGGCGGAATCTCAGTCTTCCCGGGCGGCTTCGAATTTCTCGAAAGTCACGGTGCCGTCCTTCTGTTTTTTGAGCTGCTCGATCTTGAGTTCGGCGTCCTTGAGCCGGGTTTCGCACACCTTCAGCAGCTTGGTGCCTTCCTCGAACTTGGCGAGCAACTCGGCCAGCGGCACTTCGCCCGATTCCATCGATTCGACGATGGCTTCGAGTTTACCGAGCGCGGCTTCAAAGCTGAGTTTGGCTTCCGATGCTTCCACGAGCGGCACGATGCGACCCGGCGGAACCATTTCAAACCATCTTTGGGTCGGAAGGTTTTGAAATTGAGGCGGGCGCGGGGAACGGAATGGCTGCCGCGGACGGAGTCCGGCGAGTTTGGGCTGGCGGCGCCGGGCGATTCGCATGGATTGGGGCGATGGCTCTCGTTCTCTCGATCACGGCGGCACTCATGGTGCTGCGCCTGATCGCCGATCTCATTCTCTCCGCCTTGAATCGCGCCGAAGTGCGCCGGCATGCGGATACGCCGCCGGCGGCCGTGAGCGCAATCATGGATGCCGCGACGTACAAGAAGGCGGTCGCCTATACGCTGGAGAAATCGCGCTTCGGCATGATCACCGAAGTCTTCGACACGCTGGTGCTCGCGCTCGTGTTGTTCGGCGGCGTGTTGCCGGCCCTGTATTCCGAGGTGGCGGGGTGGGGCGGTCCGGATTCGGTCTGGACGCGCACGCTGTTCATCCTGATCGCGGGCGTGCTGATCTCGATTCCTTCGTTACCCTTCGAGTGGTGGGAGCAATTTCGGCTCGAGCAGAAGTTCGGCTTCAACAAGAGCACGGCGGGCTTGTGGGTGATGGACAAGGTGAAGGGCCTGCTGCTCATGTTCGCGATCGGGTTCCCGCTGTTGTGGGCGCTGCTTTCGCTGGTGAGTTGGGCGGGTGACCTCTGGTGGGTGTGGGGGTTCGGGCTGATGTTCGGTTTCCAGCTCCTGATGTTGATTCTTTACCCGAAACTGATCCTGCCGCTCTTCAACAAGCTAACCCCGTTGCCCGAGGGCGAACTGCGCACGCGGTTGTTGGCGCTCGGGGATCGCACGGGCTTTCACGCGAAAACGATCGAGGTGATCGACGGCTCCAAACGTTCCGGCCACTCGAACGCGTATTTCACCGGCTTCGGGCGATTTCGAAGGATCGTGTTGTTCGATACCTTGATTGCGCAACTGACGGCCGAGGAACTGGAGGCGGTACTTGCGCATGAGATCGGCCACTATCGGCGGGGGCATATTCCCAAGATGATCGCGCTGTCGGCCACGCTGATGTTTGGCGGCTTTGCGGCGATCGCGTGGCTGGCGCGCAGCACGTGGTTCAACACGGCCTTCGGTTTCCCTCCGGGCGAGATCGCGCCGTCGTTCCTCTTGTTTGGCCTGCTCAGCGGGCTGGTGACGTTCTGGTTCGGACCGCTGGGCAACCTGCTGTCGCGGAAATATGAATACGAGGCCGACGCGTTCGCCCGCGACGCGATGGGCGGGCCGGTCTCGATGATTGGTGCGCTGCGGAAGCTCGCGCAGAAAAATCTCACGAACCTCACGCCGCATCGCTGGTTCAGCGGCTTTTACTACTCGCATCCGACGCTCGCGGAGCGCGAGGCGGCGCTGACGAAGGCCGGCTGAGTGCCGGAATCTGCCCGCAAACGAGACGCGCGAATGCACATAGAAGCGGCGGCCTTTTTCCGTGCGCGGCGCGGCCTTTTTCTAGCCGTCGGTCTGCTTTGGGCGGGCGGTGCCCGGGCGGAGACGCTCACGCTCGCCACGTATAACCTGGAGAACTACGGGCCGGCGAATCGGATGACGGAAGCGGGCTATCGCAAGGAGTACCCGAAACCCGAGCCTGAGAAACGTGCACTGCGCGCTGTGATTCGCGCGGTCGCCGCGGATGTCCTGGTGTTGCAGGAGATGGGCGACCAGCCGTATCTCGACGAGCTGCGACGCGACCTGAAAGCGGAGGGCTTCGAGTATCCGCATGCGGCGCTCGCCTCAGCTGCGGATGCCGATCGGCGGGTGGCGATCCTCTCGAAGCGACCGTTGCGTCAGGTGGTCACGCACGCGGATCTGCAGTTCAGATATTTTGGCGGCCAGGAGACGGTGAAGCGTGGCGTGCTCGAGGTGAGCGTCGCTACGTCTGGCGGAGAAATCACCCTGTTCGCCGTGCACCTGAAGAGTCGTTTCACCGATCGCCCAGACGATCCGATGTCGGCGGTGCGGCGTGGGGCTGAAGCGACCGCGATTCGCGAGCGGATTTTGCAGCGATTTCCGAAACCGGCTGAGGCGCGGTTTGTGATTCTCGGTGACTGCAACGACGGTCGCACGAGTCGCGCGCTGGCGGCCCTGCAGAAGCGCGGCAAGACCGAGATCACGCGGCTGCTGCCGGCGGCCGACTCGCGCGGCGAGTTGTGGACGCATGCGTTTCGCAAGGAGGAGTCGTATTCGCGCGCGGACTACATCTTCGTGTCGCCGGGGTTGCTTCCCGCGGTCCAAGGCGGAGCGGCGAAAATCCACGACGGCGAAAACGTCCGCGAGGCGAGCGATCACCGGCCAGTGATCGTCGTGCTGGAGCTGGGGAAGTAACGCAGGGGGGACGCCTGCATCGGCTCTGCGTCACGGCGGAAAAGCGTCATCTGCGCCGTGCTCGACGCGTTCCCCGCCCATGATCACGGGCGAGACGCCCGCGCTACATACGGATGCAGGCGGGACGCCTGCGCTAGCGCGCCGCGACCGAAACGGGGATCGTGACTTCGCCCGAGCCGTAGCCTTTGAGGAAGAGATTGCCGTTGCCCGGCGTGCCGCCTTCGACGGTGACGGACACGAATGTCTGGCCCTGCGGCACCACGACTTCGGGCATGATCACGCTCTCCGGGATATCGGTCGTGACATCGAGGAGCGTGCCGCCCGCAGGCGCTGCGTTCGGCAGCGTGAACGTCAGTGTCTGGCGTTCGCCGGTACGCAGATTGAGCGAGGTCGGCGAGACGCTGAGGTTGCTGGCGTCGATGCGGAAGGTGCCGACCGGCGAATCGCCGGCGGGGCTCTGGACCGTGACCTGATAGTTGCGGTTGGGCTCGAGCGCCGGGACGTAGAAGCTCAACGAATTCGGCGATTCGAACTGCGTGCGGGTCGGAGTGCCATTGAACGCGATGACATCCTGCGGCGTGAAGCCGCGGCCGAGCACGCTGACACGCGCGCCGATCGGCCCGCGGTTGACCTCGAGCGAGAGGACATAGCGGCGCACGATGCTCACGGTCTGCACGCCGGTGTAGGCTTCCTGCGCGGTGGCGACGTTGTTGCCCTCGATGTTGTAGTTGACGAGGAAGTAGTAGGCGATCTGGTCGCGGCCGGCGGGGAGTTGGAACTCGAAGTCGTAGATGCCCTGGCCGAGCGGACTGGGCTTCATCGCGTAGTTCTGGCCATCGACGATGATGCGCGGCGTGATCCCCGACACCGTGTTCGAGCGTGCGGAAACGCGCAGGCTGAACGTGTAGATCTGCGAAGGGTTTTCCGGCATCGACGCCGGCGTCAGGTTCGTCAACGTGACGCTTTCGCAGCCCACGAGAAGCGCGAGGCAGGCCAGGGAGGCGAGCCAGACGATAATTTTTCTCGCGGGAGAAATTCGGTTGGTGTGCATTGGGTCCTAGAGTGAAAAACCGAGCAGAAACGCGTTAGTAATGAGTGGTCTACTGACAGAGCAAGCCAAAGCTGAAACGCCAACTGCGTTGGGACTCTACGTGCATGTCCCGTTCTGTGCGTCGACGTGTGACTTCTGCGCATTCTATCAGACGAAGCCGACCGCAGACGGTGTGAAACAGTTCCTTTTTGGTGTGGAGCGCGAGGCAGATCTCGTCGCGTGGCCGCGGCCAGTGACGACAGTTTTCTGGGGTGGCGGCACGCCCGGCTTGCTTGCGCCCAAGGATCTCGCGCGCCTCGCCGACATCGTGCGCGCGCGTTTCGGTGGCGCTCCGACTGAATGGACGATCGAGCTCGCACCGGCATCCGTGACCGAAGAGCGGTTGCGCGTGCTGCGGGAGGCGGGCGTCACGCGCGTCTCGATGGGCGTGCAGAGTTTCCAGCCCGAGTTGCTGGATGCGCTGGGGCGGCAGCATACGCGCGAACAGATTTTCCGCGCCTATGATCGGATCCGCGCCGCCGGTTTCCGTAGTGTGAACCTGGACTTGATGTTCGCGCTGCCCGGCCAGACCGCGGCGGAATGGGCGGGCGATGTGCGCGAAGCGGTGTCGCTCGGGCCGGATCACATCTCGACGTATTGCCTCACGTTCGAGGAGGACACCAAGCTCTGGCTCAAGCTCTCGCAAGGCCGGGTGAAGCTCGATCCGGAGCACGAGGCAGCGCTTTACGAGGCGACCTGGTCGCAACTCGCGGAGCTGGGCTACGCGCAATACGAAGTGGCAAACTTCTCGCGGCGCGGGCACGAGTGTCTTCACAATCTGAATACGTGGCGGATGAACGAATGGATCGGCCTCGGTCCCTCCGCCGCGTCGCAGCACGGCGGCTGGCGCGGCGCCAATGTGTCGGACCTGGAGAAATGGCGCGCGGACATCGCGGCTGGCGTGCGGCTGACGGAGGATCGCGTGGCGCTGACGCCGGAATTGCGCGCGGAAGATGCGTTGATCTTCGGGCTGCGAATGAACGCGGGCGTGGATCTTGCCACGTGGCAGGCGCGCGCGCCCGACGCGCCGTGGCCGGTGATCGATGACACGCTGGCAACGCTCGCGGCCGCCGAGCTGCTGGTGCGGGAAGGCTCGGTGGTGAAGTTGACGAAGCGCGGTCGGCTCGTGGCCGATTCGATCGGCGCTGAAATCATGGCGGCTTTCGAGCCGTTGGTGGAAACGGCATGAGCGTTCGCGGGGTGCAGGCGTGCTGGGCCGCGATCGCGTTGATGCTCGCGCCACTCCTCGGCGCGGCCGAACACGCGCTCGTTTTGCAGACGGATTTCGGTCTGAAGGATGGGGCGGTCGCGGCGATGCGCGGGATCGCGGTGGGCGTGAGTGCGCGGCTGCCGGTGCACGACCTGTCGCACGAGAACACGCCCTTCGACATCTGGGAAGGCGCGTATCGATTGAAACAAGCGGCGCCGTTCTGGCCGGAGGGCACGGTGTTCGTGTCGGTGATCGATCCGGGCGTCGGCACGGAGCGCACGTCAATCGTGTTGAAGTCGCGTTCGGGGCACCTGTTCGTGGGGCCGAACAATGGCACGTTCACGCTCGTGGCCGAGGATCTGGGGATCGCCGAGATTCGAATCATCGACGAAACGAAGAACCGGCGGCCCGGCTCCGAGCGGTCGTACACGTTTCATGGTCGCGATATTTTCGCGTATGCCGGCGCCCGGCTCGCCGCGGGCGTCATTCGCTTCGAGGAAGTCGGGCCGCTGCTGCCGGCCGGCAAGTTTGTCGTTGTGGCGCATGAGCGGGCGCGGCTCGAGGGAGGTGCGCTGATCGGCGCGGTGCCGGCGCTCGACTTCCGCTTCGGGAATGTGTGGACGAATCTCGGTGAGGAATTGTTCGCGCGCCTTGCGCCCGAGCCAGGCCGGCGGTATCGCGTTACAATCATGCGCGCTGGCCAAACGATTTTCGCGGGAGAAATGCCGTATGCAAAAACGTTTGGGGACGTCGCGGAAGGCGAGCCCTTGCTCTACCTCAACAGCCTCATGAACGTCTCCTTCGCGCTCAACATGGGGGACTTTGCCGGGAAACACGGCATCGGCTCCGGCGCGGCGTGGAGTGTGCGCGTGGAAAAGGCCCGCCCATGAGCGGCCGTCTCGCGGGCGCTTTTGCCGCCCTTCTTCTCGTGTTGGGCGGGTGCAGTTCCGCGAGAGCGCCGACCGACTACAAGCCGACGTGGGCGCGTTTTTTTCTCGAGGCGGCCGAGCATGCGGACGGAACGCCGGTCGTATTGCCGCAGAGTGGCGTGCGGCTGACGGTCAATACCAAGCCGGTGATCACGGAGAGCGATATCGTGGCGGTCGAGCTGGTGCAGGTGGACCTCGGCCAATGCCTCGCGTTTCAACTGACGCCGAGCGCCGCGCGCGACTTCTATCGGATGACGGGCTCGCACCAGGGGCGGCGGCTCGTGCTGGTCGTGGACGATGTGTTCCTCGGGGCGCGACGGATCGACGGCGCGATCACCGACGGCGTGGTGTTTGTCTTTGTCGAACTGCCCGACACCGAATTGCCGGGACTGGTCGATAATTTGAAAAAGAGCTTCGCGGCGTTTCAGCGGGAGCTCCGGCGCAAGGGATGAGGCGGAGCCGGACACGATTTTCGGCGAGCCAGTTCGCGTGGCAGCCGGTCGCGTGGATGATCGGGCTCGCGCTCGCCGTGACCCTCGCGCACGGCGCGGATGAGCGTTTCGAGCTGGTTTGGCCGACGCCGAATCCCTCGTGGGCGCAGGGCAAGCCCTCGTCGCAATGGCTCCAGCATGCCGGTTCCGGCGATCCCCAGTCGGGCAACTTTGGCGGCGTGCGCAGCTCGGGCAGGCAGTTTCACGAAGGCATCGATATCAAGCCGCTTGCGCGTGATCGCCGCGGGGAACCGCTCGACCGTGTGTTGGCGGCGATGGCGGGCGTGGTGCGGCACATCAGCGCCGCGGCCGGCAACAGCAGTTACGGCCGCTACGTCGTGCTCGAACATCCCGGCGTGACGCCGGCCGTTTACACGCTTTATGCCCACCTGGCTCGCATCGCGCCGGGCCTGCGTATCGGCGCCAGCATTACGGCCGGCGCCGAGCTGGGCACGATGGGGCACAGCTCCGGCGGCTACATGATCCCGAAGGACCGGTCGCACCTGCATTTCGAAATTGGCGTCGCGGCGACGCGGGATTTTCAGGCGTGGTATGACCGCCGGAAATTCGGGAGCCGCAACGAGCATGGGATGTGGAACGGCATGAATCTGCACGGCATCGACCCGCTCGCCTTCTACAACGACTGGCGCGCACGGCGGATCACCACCGTGCAGGATTTTTTCGAGCGCATGGAGACCGTGGTGCGGCTGCGGATCGCGACGTTGCGCACACCGGATTTCGTCCTCCGTTATCCGTCGTTGTTGACGCGACCGCGGCCGATCGGGCCGGTGGGTGGCTGGGAGATCCGTTTCAACTGGACGGGCGTACCGTTCTCCTGGACTCCGCTGACCGCCAGCGAAGTCGCGGGACTGCCGCGGGAGCAGCCGCGCATCATCGAGGTGAATGCGGATATCGCGCGTCGTCAGCGCAGCAGAAGCCTGGCGGTCTTGCGGCGCGGCGCGTGGACGGTGGGGGAAGACCTCGAGACGGTGCTGCAGCAGATTTTCGGGCTGCGGTGAGCACGTACCTCAGCTCTGCGGCTTCAACGTTTTCAGCAGCATCTGGAATTCCGGATGATGCTTGAGCGCCTCGAGATCGGGGTCCTGCTGCATCCAATCGAAATCGCGATAACCGAGTTGCACCGCCTCCCGCAGCTCGCGGAGCGCGTCGTTTTTCCGTTTCGAGAGCGCGAGGCTGCACGCCAGATTGTAGTGGGCCGTCGCGTTTTCCGGCTGAAGCTTAACGAGCTTCCGGTCCATTTTGAGACCATCGGCGATCCGGCCCTGACGCGTGTAAAGACCACCGAGAATTTCAACCACGTCGGCGTAGCTGGGATCGCGGCGCAAGACGGACTCGAAAAAACGGGTTTCGAACTCCTGGTCGTGAAAGTCTTTCTTGAGCATCTGAGGGACGCGCGAATTCAAGTGCGGCGCGGGCAGGAGCCCGTTTCGCGAAACTGATTGCAGTGCGCGCTGACTTGAAGCCGCTGCGTCACCGGAGTGAGACCGAGCTTCGATGAAACCGTGCTTCCATACCACGACATGAAGGGCGCGCTGATCTCGAAAATCTTGTCGCAGTCGATGCACACGACCTGAGCGATCTGAGTGCTGTCGCCTTCACGATTCGGCCGGTAGAATTTTTCGCCGGAGCCGATGTCGACCTCACGCAGCAACGCGCTTTCGGTCATGATCGGCAGCGTGCGGTAAACCGTCGCGCGCGAGACCGAGTCGTCGATGGCGCGGGCGTAATCGAGCAATTGCTCGGCGGTGAAATGCTCGGGCTGGGCGAATGCCGCATCGAAAATCGCCAGCCTTTGGTCGGTCGCGCGCAGTCCTTTTTGCGTCAGGAAGCGGCGAAATTTTTCACGGGCGGCGGGGATGCTCACGGTGGGACTGTTCGCGGTGCCCGGCGGGTGTGTCAAGGGGGAGCGTGCCTCCAGCGCCCCTCGTGGCAGATGCGGCAAACGGAGGGTTGCGGGTGGGACTCGGGCACTCCCAATCTGCGCGGAATGATCGTCGGGGTTCATCCTTTGGCCGGGTTCGACAAGCTCCTGCACTACCGCGTGCCGGAGAATCTGGCGCCATCGGTGGCGGTGGGCACGCTGGTACGCATGCCGGTCCTTAACGCGTTGAAGCTCGGGATCGTCGGGGAGATCGGCGCGCCGAAGGATTTTCCCATCGAGCGACTGAAATCGATCGCGCAAGTGGTGTATCCGTTTCCCGCGTTGCCGCCCGACCTGCTCGAGCTGGCGCGGTGGATGGCGCGTTATTATGCGTGCGGCCTCGACAGCATCATCGAGACGATGATTCCGGTCGCGGTGCGGCGAGGCGCCGGTCTCAAGCAGGAGAAGCTTCTTTCGATCGCGCAAAAACTTTCCCTGGAAGAGCTGGCAGCGCTCGAAAAACGGGCGCCGGTCCAGGCCAAACTCTATCGCTTTCTCGAACAGCAGTTTCGTCCGCAAGCCAAGGGCCTGGTGCTGTCGCGCCTCGGGGCGACGGCGGCCGTCGTCAACAGCCTCGTCAAGCGCGGCGTGGTGCGTGAGGAGTCGCGCCGCATCGAGCGGGTGGCGTATGCGGACGACCACGATGCGGGCGAGCTGGTCGCCGCGCAGCCGCATCTCCTGAACGCCGAGCAGCAGGGCGCGGTCGATGCACTGACCGCCAGT
>JAKFEQ010000086.1:0-1576 GCA_036675625.1 Opitutaceae bacterium
GTCCACTTCGAAGCGGCAGTTCTCCAGCGACGCGTACTTGCTGTTGGGTCGGCGCTCGTGGCGGATCTTCGCGAGCCGCTCGGGCGCGATGGTCAGGCCGAAGCACTTGGCGCGGTGCGGCGCCAGCGGTTTGGGCAGTGCGCCGCGATCGAAGTCCTCGGGGATCAGCGGATAGTTCGCGGCCTTCACGCCGTGCTGCATGGCCAGGTAGAGCGAGGTCGGCGTCTTGCCCGAGCGGCTCACGCCCACCAGGATCACGTCGGCGATGTCGAGGTTCTTGGAAGACTGGCCGTCGTCGTGTGCCAGCGAGAAGTTGATTGACTCGATGCGGTCGGTGTACTCCTGGCTCTGCGAAGCGTCGGTGAAGCGCCCGACGCGGTGATTGGACTTGGCGCCGAACTCGATCTCCAGCGGCTCGACGAAGGCACGGAACATGTCGAGCACCATGCCGTGCGACTGCGAAACCAGCGCGAGCAGTTCCGCATCGACCAGCGTGGTGAAGACGATCGGACGCTTGCCCTCGCGCTCGGCGGTGCCGTTGATCTCGCGCACCACCTGGTGGGCCTTGTCCGCGCTGTCGATGAAGGGCCGGCGCACATGGCGCGGCTTGGCCGCGAACTGCGCCAGGATGGAATTGCCGAAGGTTTCGGCGGTGATGCCGGTGCCGTCGGAGACGAAGAACACGGTGCGGTTAGGCATAGGCTGTGAGAGGAAACGCACGGAATCGGGCCCGTACAATCTAAATCAACTTTTCCCCGCTGCCACACCATGAGCCCCGCGCCGACACAAAAAGAAAAAGACGGCGTGAGCGCGGCCGGTGAGCGTCGAGCCTTCTGGCCGCATGTCGTGGGACATGACGCGGATGACCCGGTTTCATCACCTCCCGGAGCTTTCCCACCATGTCCACCTTTGATTCGACCGCCCTGGTCGTCCCGCTCGAACACCTGAGAATGACCGATGTCGAGGCGGTCGGCGGCAAGAACGCCAGCCTCGGCGAAATGATCAGCCAACTTGCCGCCTCGGGCGTGCGGGTGCCCGGCGGCTTCGCGACGACGGCGCATGCGTTTCGCGCGTTCCTGAGCCACGACGGCCTCGCCGATCGCATCAATGCGCAACTGGCCTCGCTCGATACCGACGACGTGCGCGCGCTGGCCGCGGCGGGAACGAAGATCCGCGGCTGGGTCGAGGCCCAGCCGTTTCCCGCCGACCTGGAAGCGGCGATCCGCAAATCGTTCACCGCGCTGACGCAAGGCCAGGCCGATGGGTCCTTCGCAGTGCGTTCCTCGGCGACGGCCGAAGACATGCCCGACGCGAGCTTCGCCGGCCAGCAGGAAACCTTTCTCAATGTGGTCGGTATCGAAGACGTGCTGGCCAAGATGCGCGAGGTCTTCGCCTCGCTCTACAACGACCGCGCCATCAGCTACCGCGTGCACAAGGGCTATGCGCACGACAACGTCGCGCTTTCGGCGGGAGTGCAGCGCATGGTGCGCTCCGACCTCGGCGCGGCCGGCGTCATGTTCACGATCGACACCGAGTCGGGCTTCAAGGACGTGGTTTTCATCACTTCCAGCTACGG
>JAKFEQ010000048.1:0-52726 GCA_036675625.1 Opitutaceae bacterium
TGCCATGGCCCGCCGCGGGAGGGCCGGGATTTTCTCGGGTGCGTTCTCCCGACGATCCCTGCTCACCCGAGCAGGGCTACGCAGCATGTGACCGCGTCGCGCTTGGCTGGGGACGTGGTGGTTCATTTCGGGCGCGGGAAGGGGACGCAGATCTTTACGAAGGGGAGCCAGCGGAAGATCAGGTTCAGGAGGTTCAGCATGACGTTCAGCATGATGAACGCGCAGATCGTGATGATCGGGATGCTGAAGCCGCAGATCCAATCGAGGGTGAAACCGGAACCGGAGCCGGCGTTGCCGTTGAAGAAATTCTTCGGGTCCTGGTTGAGGACGTTGGCGAGCTTGGCGGGGACGTTGAACGCGACGTTCGGTTTCGCGTTGTTGAGGAAGGCGGGGTCGAACGGATCGGGGAGTGCGACGGGGACGGGACCCTTGGGGCCGGGTTCGTACCACGGGGCAATCTGGAACTCCTCGCTGTAGGGACTCCACACGATCTTCGACGGGCAATCGCGCGGCTGCCGGACGCGGATGAACGCGCGGATGACGTAGCGGGCCTTCGGGTCGTCGTAGCGGCCGCCGGAATTTTGCGTGGTGAAGGTGCCGAGTACGGTTTCGTTGGCGATCTGGCGGAGGGTTGCGGCGATGTCGCCGGCGAACGCGGAGGTGATCTCGGGCCAGGTTTGCGGGCGCAGGACGGTGAGCGCTTCGGGCGTGGGCTCGGGTTTCTCGAAATAGAGACGCGCGGCGGAAACGAGATAGCTGCCGAGTGGACGCGTGGAGTCGTCGACGAGGACGACCTGACGGGTGTTGAGCTTCGCGATGAGGGCGTCGCGCGTCGCGAGGTTGACGGGGCGGAGGAGACTGAACTCCTGCGCGAGCTGGCGGACGAGGAGGACGAAGCGGGTTTGGTTGGTGTTGATCGACTCGTCGGTGTTGAGAATGACAGTCGCGCTGAGGTCGGTGCGGTTGAGGGTGGAGCTGCCTTTCGGCCAGAGTGTGCGGGCGGACGAGGTGCGGAGGAGGGGCGAGAGGTGTTTGTTCCACTCGGTGGCGTCGGGCTCGGGGCCTTGCGGTGACGCGCCGGCGCGGGAGGCGCTCGTGACCGGAATGAGGCCGTAGAGGAGCGTGCGTTTGGTCGCGGCGGCGGTGTCGGGCGGGGCGACGAAGAGGGAGGATGTTTCCTCGGCGGTAAGATCGGTGGGCGCGAGCGTGCGATCGAACGCGGGATTGCCCGTGAGTCGCGCGGTGCGGCGACGGGCAGGATCGGGATCGCGCGCGTGATCGGGATGCTCGAGTGAAGGAAGCGGAGTCCAGCCGGCGACGAGGTTTTTCGTGGCGCACCAGGCATCGTAGGACTTCGTGCCTTTGGCGTCGTGGCGCACGCGACGAACGACGAGGCCGGCAGATTCGATCTGGCGGGCATCGAGACGCGGCGTGCCGAATGTGAGGCAATGCGCCTCGACGAGCGCGAGGTTGAAGGCCTGGTGGACGGGCTGGTAAAGGCGGAGAATGCCTTCGCTGCCGGTGGGCGGGCGATGCCTGGGGACGAGCGCGGGGGCGTCGTCCGTGGCGAGGTCGCCGAGCAGGGCGGGGAGGAAATCTTCGTCGGTGCGCTGAAGAATCGAGGGCGCGCCGTCGGGGCGCAACGGCCAGGCGCCCGCGAGTTCCACCTCGTGGCCATGGCCGGTCTGCACTGCGGGGGCGCTTACCATATGTTGCCGGCGCCCGGCGTGTAGGTGGTCGAGATGACGGTGGTGGCCTGGAGCACGTCGCATTTCACGAGGCCGGAAAAGTTCGAGATCGCGGCGTCGACCTTGACCATGCCGGCCTGCACTTCGACCTGGCTGGCCTGGACTTTCACTTTCGAGGCGGCCTGGAGCGTGATGCCCTGGGTGTCGATGGTGATGCTGTTGCCTGACGTATCCTGAAACTGGATGCTGCCGCCGCTCCCATCGGTGAGCGTGCCGCTGACGCCGTTGGGCGTCTGGAATTCGATCTTCGCGGAGCCGCTCGTTTCCTCGACGATGGCGATGCGGGTGCCGGCCTTGCCGGTGATGGTCCAGCGATCGACGCGGTCGCCAGCGAATTGTTCGGGCGGTTTCGCGGCGCCGTTCCAGAGCCCGCCGATGACGATCGGGAAGCGCGAGTCGCCGGCGAGAAACGTGACGAGCACCTCGTCGCCGACATCGGGGATGAAGAGTGCGCCGCGGTCGGCACCGGCGAAGGGCGCGGCGACGCGCGCCCAGATCTCAGCCTCGCCCTCGCCGTCGACGGTGAGGAGCTGCACCTTCACGCGCGCGAGGCGGTCGGGGTCCTGGACCGAGACGACCTTCGCGAGGTGGCAGGCGTGAGTTGGGGAGAGATGGGCGTCGAGGGCGGGCATGGTTCAGCCTTCGCCGAGGAAGGCGCACTGGCCTTCGAATTCGGTGCGGTAGCCGGTCGTCAGGTCGAAACGATGGCGGACGGCGGTGACATAGTAGGTGTTGGAGAACCATTCGCCGATGCCGGTGACGGTCGCGTGCGTGCCGACGCGCATCGACGGGCTGCCTGTCGTGATTCCCTGGATACGAAGGAAACGTCGTGCGCGGCGGGTGCGGACCGTGTTGGCGATCGCGTCGACTTCGCTCTGGTTGAAACCGACGAGGTGGCACGTGTGATGGGTGCGATCGCCGAGTGTGCTGGAGAAGAGCTCGCTGCCTTTGCGGCCGGCGCCGGGGCCGACCGCCTGGTCGGAGCCTTCGGCGCGGAGCGGTGAGCCTCCGCCGAGGTCCCAGCCTTTCGCGGTGGATTTCGTGAGCTGGTGTGCGAGGTCGCTGAGGACGCGCGCGCTCTTCAGCTCTTCACCGAGGGCGAGCTCGAGCTCGCCGCGACGGACGTCATTGCGCGGGGAGATTTGCAGGTCGGTGCCGACGACCTGGACATCGGCGTCGATGCGGGCGAGGAGCCGGCGGAGGAAACCGAGGTCGGTCTCGTTGAGCTGAACCTGGGTGCCGAAGTTTTCGGTGCAGTTGTCGATCTGCGGCGTGAGACCGTGGTCGCTGGCGATCTGGCGCGCGATGTCGGCGAGAGACATGTCTTCGTAGACTTTCGTGCGGCGGTGGCAGCGTGCTTTCTGGAGCGCGTCCTCGGCGAGAATGACGAGCTCGGGCGGGCCGTCCTGATTGAAGATGCCCTCGATGCCGGTGACGAAGCCGCGGAAAATTTCGACGGGCGCGGAGGCATCGCCGGCGCCGATGACGAGCGCGGCGCCGAGGGCGAGCTCGCCGCCGGCATCGAAGGCGTATTCGGCGGAGCCGGACGTGAGCGAGGCGGAGTTGGAGACGCGAAGTTCGAGCGAGGACAGGCCGCCTTCCTGTTCATTCATCACCATGCTGGTGATGAGCGACGCCATGCGCTCGTGCTCCTGATCGTTCAGGCGAACGGTCGGAGTGGCGACGTAGACGCGGGGTTCGTCGGTGGCGGGAGGCGGCATGGGGACGTGGGGACGCGGTCAGTCGGCGTTGAGGCGGTCGGCGCGTTCCGCCAGGCGTTGGAGCTCGCGGACGAGGGAGGCGGGATCGACGGCGGGGCGCGCGTTGTCGCTGCGCGATTCGTTGCTGCTGGTCGTGGGGGTGGGCGGCGTGATGTCCGCGGTGACCTCGTCGAAGATGATGGGCATGGGCCGGGTGTTGCTGAACTGAGAGTTGAGAGTTCGGAACTGAGGGCTAGAGTTGAGAGTTTCGGAGTTGAGCGCTGAGGGCGGAGAGTCCGATCAACAGGATCGTTGTGACTAGGGTTCGTCGAAACGCAGGCGGCGGCGCGCGCCGACGTCGGCTTTGAAGGTGCTGGCGCTTTGCGCGATCGCGCGGCCGGTGACGTCGAAGAGTGCGCCGGGCGCGATGCCAGGTGCGGATGCGGTGGCGAGCAATCGGGCCGGCGCGAGAAAGTTGGCGCCGCCTGCGCCGGTGCTCGCGCCGGCGTGGAGACCGCCGAAGGCGCCGCCGGTGGCAGAGATGCCGGCGGATGCGCCGCCGCCGAAGCTGGAGCTATCGCCGGCCAAGATGGCGCCACCGAGGTTAAAACCCAGCCCGATGTTGGCGCTCGCGCCGGAAGAGAACGCGGCGGGCGCGCCGATCGAAACGCTGCCGCCAATCGCAATGGCGCCACCGGCGGCGCCGCGGAGGCTTTCGAGGCCATTCGCGGCCGCGATGCCGCGGGCGGCGGAAGGATTTCCGGCGTCGGCGGCGAGTTGCGAGGGATCGCCGTCGGGGAGGACGAAGGCCTGGTCGACGCCGGCGTTGAGGGGCTCGCCTTTCTCGTTCCTGGCGCCCTGCTGATCGAACTGGTAGTTCGGCTGGTTCATCGACAGCACGACGGTCGCGCGCAGCGGCAGCCCGTTTGGCGCGAAGAAATCCATCGTCTGTTTGAATGAATCGACGATGCCGACGAATTTGAACGCGCCCCATTCGAACGTGACCATCGGCGGCGCGTGCTGCGGGCCGTTGCTGCTGGCGGGAACCTGCGCTTCTTGCGGGCGAAGCATCACCTCGACCTTGTTGGTCTTGGTGCGGACATCGTCGCCGCTGTCGGTCGTGTCGAAGACGAGCTCGAGGTTCAGCTTCGCGCTGGCGACGCTCGCGGCTTGTTGCGTCTGGCCGCCTTCGCCCTGGGCGTTGATCGTGAGCGTGTAGTCGAGCGACGCGGGATTGAAGTCCACCTTCACCTCCTGCTTCGCGCCATCGGCGCCGGTGTAGGTGAACTGACCTCTCGTGAATTCCTGGGCCTTGATCATGCGAGTTTCAGCCCTTCGTGAACGAGGTGCAGTTCCTCGATGGCGATCTCGGCACCCTTCCCGTTGAGATCGCCGGATTTGAATTTCACGGGCAGCGCGCGATCGAGATGCCACGTGCGGACGACGGTCGTGCCATCGAAATCGAGATGACGGATCGCGACATCCATCCGGAGCGTGTAAGCGCCGCGGAGCGTGACCTGTTCGAACCATTTCCAGAGGTCGGCGTTGAGCGTCATGCCGCGGCGGAGGATGACGGTCGCGAACGTGACCGTGCCCACGCGCTGGTGGGCGCCGTAGTTGTTGCCGCCTTCGCGAATGACCTTCGGTTCCATCGTGGCCTCGAGGCCGGTGCACTCGGCAAACGCGCCCCCGGCGAGTGGTGTGGTGCTTTCGGCGGGCTCGTTGGCGCTGAGCTTGTTCTCGGTGAACAGCAGCTCGTAGCGGAAATTGCCAACGGGAACGTGATCGGACTCGGCCATGGCGCTCAGGCGGGGACTTCGACGGCGGCGACGCCACCTTCGCGCAGGGCGAGGACGACGACGATGAGGCCGACCGGATGCGAGGGGGCGAACCGGACCTCGGCGACGACGCGACCGTTATCGAGGTCGTTCTGCGAGGTCGTGGTGGCGTCACAGCGAACTGAATACGCGTCGGCCGCGGTCGCGCCGGACAACGCGCCGGCGGCGTAGAAATCGGAGAGCAGCCGGTCGAGCTGCGTGCGGATGCGTTGCCAGAGCGCTTCGCCGGAGGCCTCGAAGGTGATGCTTTCGCCGAGGTGGCGCGCAGTGCGAAGGATCGCGGCGGTGAGCCGGCCGACGGACGCGGGACGATGCACGACCGAGGTGCTGGTCGTGACATCGGACAGGATGCGCGGCGCATCCGGCGTGCGGCCGAGCAGCGAGACGCGGTGGATGAGAGCGGGTGAGCCGCCCTTGGGCGTTTCGAGTTCGAGATCGGCGACAGTGAGCGCGGGCTCGAAGCCGTGGACGCCGCGGAGGATCTGGCGGCCGATGCTGTGCGCGACGCCGAGCTCGGGAATCGTGCGCGCGAGCACGCCGGCGAAGGTGCCGTCGGGCGTCTCGATGCCGCCGGGGAGCGCCTCGCTGCCGGGGGTCGAGAGCCACGGGTAGCAGAGCTGGAGAAACGCGCTCGCGAGGCCGTCGGGGTCGTCGATGGAATCGGCGAGGCCGAGGACGTTCGAGTCGTGGTCGAGATTGCGTGTGTAGGCCGAGGCGAGATCGGGCGATGGGAGCGGGAGCGCGAGCAGGAGCTGCACGTCGCGACGATGCGTGCGAATGAACGTCGCGGCGTGACGGGCGGCTTCACGCCACGCGAGATAGCCGCGCTCAGTGCAGGCCGGACTCGAGGAAATCTGACGCACCTCTTCCGGGGGCGGCGTGAGCTCGGGCGTGCACTCGACGAACACCTCGGGCGAGGGTGGCAGCGGTGCGAGGCCGGCGGGTTCGAGTGCGGCGTCGGCGGCGAGCTCGGGCAGATCGGGGAAGCAGACGAACGCGGCTTCGTCGAGGCCGAGGAGCGTGCCAATACCTTTCCACGTGGAGGGATCGGCGGGTGACGGCGGCGTGCCAAATCGGAAACCGGGAAGGAGTTTGCCGAGTCGGAGTCGTTGCTCGGGCGTGAGCGGATCGGTGGCGCCGGCGGCGGGCGGTAGTGGAGTTGTGAATACGCCGGGGTCGCCGACGCGAACGACGCAGCAGCGGGCGCCGCCCTGGCGGAAGAACGAGCGGACCGCGGCGCCCATCCATGTGGTGAACGAAAACGCGTGCGGCACGGGCGGACGCGTTTCCCACGCGAACAGCCGGTCGAAGGCCTCGAAGCTGTCGAGCGGGACCGGCGTGTTGAGCAGCGCATCGTCGTCGGAGACGGACGTGCCCGAGGCGCGCCAGCCGTGCTCCTGCAGCCAGGTCTTCAGGCCGGACGGCAAGGGCGCGGCGGTGCGGCGGGCGACGAAGCCGATGAAGCACACGACATCGGCGCGGTTGGGGGACGACGTCGCGGCGGGCGCGGCGGTTTTGAAGAGGAGACCGGACATGCCGGGCGGCGGCCGCGGTTATTCGATCTGCATGCCCTCGGAGGAGAGGACGAGTTCCTCCATGGCGACGTCGCCGCCTTTGCCGGCGAGGGTGGGGCCAGTGTATTTGAGTGGGAGCACGGATTGCAGGCTCCACTTGCGGACGGGCGCGCCGGTCTCATCGCGCAGCGTGATCGTGACATCGCGCTTCGCTTTGAAGCCCTCGTCGCGGGTCTGCTTGATCCACGCGAAGAACTCGTTCGAGTCGACGACGCCGCGCTTGAGCGTGACATCGCCGACCTTGTGCATGAGCGGGATTTTTTTGACGTGGTTCTCGCGGAAGTTGCCGTTGCGGTATTCGGCGACGACGGTCTCGGTGACGAGGCCGGAGACGTCGGAGAAGCCGCCGAGCTCGGAGTCGGGATCGACACCGGGGGAGTTGAGGTTGACGGAGAAATTGAAGGCTCCGTAGGGAGTGCTGCGTGGCATGGCGGGGAGGGGACGGAGGTGAAGAGGGAAGAGATGGAGAGACGGAGAGGGAGGGCGGTTTGGCGGAGCGTCGCGCGGCGGCTCACCAGGGCGATTCGCCCCACCCGGTCAGGTGCGGGCGTCGGCGGTTTTTTGGCCGATGCGGAAGATGACGAACTCGGCGGGTTTGATCGCGGCGACGCCGATGAGGCAGATGAGGCGGCCGTTATCGAGGTCGTTTTGGGTCATCGTCGAGCGGTCGCATTTCACGAAGAACGCCTGCTCGGGTTTGTCGCCGAGGAGCGCGCCGTTGACCCATTCGTTGTGGAGAAAACTCGCGACGGTCTCGCGGATGTTCGCCCACAGGCGCTCGCCATTCGGTTCGAAGACGGCCCATTGCGTGCCGCGGTCGATCGAGTGTTCGAGGTAAAGGAAGTAGCGGCGGATGTTGATGTATTTCCACTCGGGATCGGACGAGGTGGTGCGCGCGCCCCAGACGCGATGGCCGCGGCCTTCGAAGAAGCGGAGGCAATTTATACCGAGCGGATTCAGGACTTCCTGCTCGCCGGTGTTGACGAGCTTGTCGAAGCGCAGGGCGGAGCGGATGACCTCGTTGGCCGGGGCCTTGTGCACGCCGCGCTCGATGTCGCTGCGCGCATAAATGCCGCAGACGAAGCCGGAGGGCGGGAGTGTGATCTCGGCGGGCGCGCTGGGGAACGCGGGATTGAAATCGGGATTCGGTGCGACGACCCACGGATAATACAGGCCGGCGTATTTCGAATCGATCTTGCCCTTGTAGGCGCGGGCGTCGCCGGTGGTTTTTTTCGAGAGTGGGACGTCGAGGACGGCGATGCGATAAGAGCGGCGTTTCTCGGCATGCGAGACGAGCGCGCCGGCGACGCTGTCGGCGATCGAGGGCAGCTCGGTGTGACCGGGCGAGGCGACGATCGAGATGTCCTCTAGGCCTTCGAGGATCGCGAGGGCGTCCTGATAATTGGCGAGTGTCGGCGTGGTGTCGGTGCCGGCGGTGGTGCCGGCGCCGGTGAAGCGAATGGTCTTCACGGTGCTGCCGGCGTCGGGGGCGAAGGCGGTGGTGAGCTCGAACGCGGTGACGTTGGCGCCGACGTCGAAGGCGAACTGGAGCGCGAGTTGTTCGGCGCGGGTGGGCGGATCTTTTTTGAGGATGGCGCCGATGTAGCGCTTGTGCTGGGGATCGAGGCCGAGTCCGTCGTATTCGGTGGACTGGCCATCGGCGGTGGTGGTGACGACGCGGGCGGTGAGGATCTCCATGCCGTCGACTTCGTTTTGCGCGACGAAGGTGTTCACGGTGCCATCGGATTTGCGCCAGACGCCGGATTGTTTCACGAGGATGACCGGAGTGGCGGTGTTGACGCGCATGACGCTGCCGTCGATCGCGGAAGCGGCGGCCTTGATGGTCGTCGGCATGCCTTGCAGCGCGACGGTGATGGTGCCGTTGCCGTCGGCGCCGGGGAAGCGCGCGACGAACTTCGAGGTTTTCGTCGCGACGAGGTCGGCGCCCGAAGCGGTGACGGACGTTCCGGCGACGCGGGCGACGTAGAGACGGGCGCCGCCCTCGTTGAAGTAAGCCATCACGGAGTGCGCGAGGTAGTTGGTCGTCGGCGCGGCGCCGAGGTCGTTGAGTCCGCCGTAGGTGCGCTCGAAGTCGGCGAAACTCGTGAGCAGCTCGGGGATGATGCCGACGGGGCCGGAACGAGTCGGGCCGACGAAGGCCGTGGTGCTGGTGCTGACGCCTTCGATCGATTTGCTCCGGAAGCTGGTCTCTTCAACGAAGACTCCGGGCGCGAGGTATTCTGGCATGATGATGGGTGGTTGATATGGGGGAGAACGCAGCTGAGAGCGAAGGGCGGAGGGCGGAGAGCTTAGGGCGTGAAGGGGTAACGCCGGCTGAGGAGGACGCCGGGTTTGAGCCGCAGCGGCGCGGGGTCGGTGTCGCCTGCGGCGACGGTGGCGGCTTTCAATGCGAGCCAGTCGACGACGGTTTCATCGGCGGGCGGATGAATGATCTCGAGGCGCGCCTCGGTCTCGACGCTCACCACTTCGTCCTCGGTCGCACCGGGCGCGAAATGTTTCAGGCCGGGGACGGCGATGAGCATCTCGCCGCGGGCATCGGAGAGTCCGCAGCCTAGTATCGAGTCATCGGATACGGCGACAACGCGGCCGAGGGCGTTCGGGATCGGGGCGCCTTCGTCGTCGAGGACGAGCACGCGGACCTGCGCGGCGCCGGCGGCGAGACGGGCGGCGGGCGAAGGCAGCAGCGCGATGTCGATCGGCGTGAAGAGGGAATTCGGCGGACGGTGATTGTCCGGCGGCAGCAAGTCGGGCGAGGGATCGCGCGGGAGTTGCAGCGTGAAACGGGCGGGCAGGTAAGTGCCGCTCGGGTCGTGAACCTCGCCCTCGCGAGCGAGGCTCAGCGGGCTGATGACGTCTTCGGCGGGGAGGGTGTCGAGATCGAAGATCGGTGTGTGGGTCTCGAGGCCGTCGGCGTGGGTGATGACGGAGAGGCCGCGAAGGTTGCGCGTGAAACGAAGGGTGTCGCTGCGAGCGACGAGCGGCAGGGGGATCGGCGCCTGGGTGACGGCATCGATCCAGCGGATGGCGCCGAGGATCCGGGTTTCCACGCGTTCCTTCATGATGTGGTCTCCGTGAGATCGTCGGTGTAGGTGAGGCGCGTGGCGACGACGGGGGCGGCGTCGGGCGTAATGTCAGGGCCGATACGCACGACGCGCGCCACGAAGGGATAGCTCAAGCGATAGCCGCGGTGGGCGGCTTCCCAGATGCGCGCCATCTCCTCGGGGGGGAGATCGGCGGGGGCGAGGTGGATCTGTTCGTCGATGGCCCAGCCGCCGACCTCGCTGAGCGTACTCCGATCGAGAAATGCGTGCTGGTGCAGTTCGCGCATCGCCCAGCCGAGGAGGATGTGTTCGTCGTCGGCATCGTCGGCCCAGATCGTGAGCAGCACGTGGAGGTCGAGGCCGAGCGGGCCGATGGCGGGCGTCGCGCGGATGTTGCGCAGGTGATTGTTGATCGTGACGCGATGGAGAAACAGCGAGACGGTGCCGTCGGCGATGGGGTCGGAGGAACTGAACTTCGAGGAACTGAGTACAGTGAAGCTCGCGGAAGGGAGGGCGGGGACACCGGGCGGTGGAGAGTAGGTCGCGTGGCGCTGCGACAGGTACTCGGAGAGCGACTGGCAGAAGGAATGAATCGCGAGGTGATTGGCCATGACGATTCAGCGGACGGGTGGCGTGCGTTCCCGCGCTACGACCGGGGCGACGGGGAAAGCGAGCGGCGGAACGGGTCGAGGCATGGGGGAAATTGCAGAGCCGAATTTGCCGCCCGAGACATCGGAAGTCCTGACTCCCACTGCACCGAGAAACGACCTCCACACCATAGCAAGGCTTTCATGAGCAATAAATAGGGAGAATAATGGGTCGCTGGGTCGGTCGTTCCATTACGCGCTGTAAATACTCTGCAAATGTCGGGCCGACGATCGAAGTGGCATACGTTGCAGCTGCTGCGTCGCCGCGCGATCGGAGCCGATGCGAGGCGATCGGGCGCGGCGGATGGGGCGGGCAGCGAGGTGACATCCGACGTCGTGGCGTGGTGGCGGGCGGACGTATCCGTAGACTGGTTACGCAGGTCCGATGCGGGCGTGGCGGGGGCGAGGTTTCGCGCGTGACCGGCAGCAGAATCGCCGGCGCCGAATGCCGTGCGGCGGGAGCGCCCCGCTATTTTTTTTTGCGCAGGTGCTTGCATCTTGGATACAGACAGCTTGGAAAGGGAAATGACCACGCCGGTGTTGCTGGTAGCCGAGGACGACGCCACGGATGCGCTGCTGCTGGAGCGGGCGTTGCGTCGCGCGAAGTCGGTGTTCAGGATGGTGCGCGTCGAGAATGGGGAGGAGTTGATTGCGTATCTCGAGGGGCGGGGTGCCTATTCGGACCGGTCCCGTTTTCCGAGCCCGTGGGTGGTGTTGCTCGATTTGAAGATGCCGCGGAAGGACGGCTTCGCCGTACTGCGATGGCGCCAGGATACGCCGACGCGGGCGCGACTGCCGGTCGTGGTTTTCACATCCTCGGGGCTCCATCAGGATATCGAGCGCGCGTATGCGTTGGGGGCGAATTCCTACGTGATCAAGCCGACTGCCTCCGGCCGGCTCGAGGCGATGGTGAAGGCGCTGCACGAGTGGTGGGTCGAGTTCAACGTGGGATCGAAACCCATTCTGGCATGACCGAACCCCAGGCGGAAATCGCAACGGCGCGCTGGTTCACCAAGCCGTTGTTTCGCTGGAGTGTCGGCATAGTCGCATCGGTGCTGGGCGGCATTTTCGCTTTCGAGGCGCTCGACATCTCGGTGTTCAAACGCATCGGGATGGCGCACGAATATTGCTACCAGCGCGAGCCGACGCTGATCTGGCTTCACGTCGTTTCCGATCTGCTGATCGGCAGTGCGTATGTGTCGATTTCGGCGACGCTGGGTTACCTGGTTTACAAGGCGAGCAAGGGCATTCCCTTCAACTGGGTGTTCCTCGCGTTCGGGCTGTTCATCGTTTCGTGCGGTCTCACGCACTTCATGGAGGTCTGGGTGATCTGGGAGCCGATGTATTGGATGTCTGGTTACGTGAAAGTGGTGACCGCGGCGGCCTCGGTCGCGACGGCGCTCGCGCTGTTTCCCCTGCTGCCGAAGGTCTTTCGGCTGGTGGAGGGAGCGCGGCGCAGCGAAGCCCGCCGCATCGAGATCGAGCAGCTCAACGGGGAGTTGGAGCGCTTCAACTATTCGGTCGCGCACGATTTGCGCGGACCGTTGCGAGGAATCGCCGGATTCAGCCAGGCGCTGCGGGAAGACTGCGAGGCGGAGATCTCCGAGGACGGGAAGCGTTACCTGGACCGCATCCAGGGCTCCGTGGAAAAAATGGATATATTGATCGGCGATCTGCTGAGGTATGCCTCGATCGGCCGGCAGGAGCTGCAACTCCGGCCGGTCGCGCTCGAAGACGTACTGCGCATGACGACGGCCTTTATGGAGGCGGAGATCCGGCAGAAGGACGCGGAGGTGGTCGTGCCGGCTTCGTTGCCGAAAGTGTTGGGCGATCCGACGCTGCTGCAGGTGGTTTTTCAGAATCTGATTGGCAACGGCATCAAGTTTGTCGCGCCGGGCGTGCGCCCGCGGGTCGAGATCACCGCGACGCGAGGCCCCGACTTACGCGTGGTCGTGCACATCACAGACAATGGCCTCGGAATTCCACAAGAGTCGCGCGGGAAAGTGTTCGGAATCTTCGAACGATTTCATGCCGGCTACGAAGGTACGGGAATCGGGCTGCCGATCGTACACCGGTCGGTTGAGCGGCTGAATGGAAAGGTCGGGGTGGAGCCCTCGCCCAACGGAACGGGAACACGTTTCTGGATCGAACTGCCGTCGGCGTGAGGAGAATGCGGCACGACCGTCGCGGGATGCGTGCCTGAATTGCAGCGGGTCGGAAAATCGCCGCGGCGCGATCGGGCAAAGGCGGCGGCGCCGGGTGGCTCGTTTCCGGATCGCCAACGCGGAAGGGGCCCGATTGCGCAGCGCGGTGTTCGGTGGCTTGGTTGCCAAACCATGAAAGCGAACGCCCTCTTCCTCGCGGCGGCGCTGGCCGTCGCTCCTGATTCGACGGGTGGGCAAGGTGCGCAGCGCGTGACGGACGCCGAGCTTCCTCCCGCCGTGCAACGCGCGCTCACCGAGTCGTCGAAGGGCGAGCCCGTCAAAACGATCAACCGGCGCGTGATCGATGGCCGCACCGTCTATGATGTGGAGCTCGAGCGAAAGAACGCGATCAACCCGCGCTTCCGCATCACCGAAGACGGACTCGTGCTTGCCGGCACGGGCGTTCCTCCCTCGGTCGAGCGGGCACCGATCATCGAGTCCTACGACGGGATTGGCATTCCCCCGAGCGGCTTCGACCCGATGATTCCGGTCGAAACGCTTCCGGCCGCTGTCCGCGAAACCATCAAGCGTGCGGCCGCGGGACGGCAGATCGCCGACATCGATCGCGAGATCTGGCAGGGGCGCACGGTTTACGAAGTGGAGTTCAAGGCGGCAGGGCGAAATCCGCAGATCCACATCGCGGAGGACGGCACCACCGTGCGGGCGGAAGAACCGCGCGGCGGGGAATTCGGCGCCAGCGTTCGGCGCCTTTTCATGGGCACGCAACTCGAGGATACGCCACCCGCCGTGCAAGCGACGATCCGTCGCGAGGCGCGTGATCATGCAATCAGTGACATCGACATCGAACGCCGCGGTGGTGAGCGAATTTACGAGGTCAAATTGGGCGACGGTCGCACGACCCACGAACTGCACGTCGCGGAGGATGGCCGCATCCTGCACGACACGCGGCCGGGCGATCCTCCGGCCAAGCGAGGTTGAAACCCGCCGGCGGCTCGTGGCGTTTTCCGTGAATACGACGCGCCGTCGACGAATCCACGCACAAACAAAACAATCCTCCTCCCATGCCAGAACCGAAGACTCTCCAACGGGCGCGTCGCGACGCCGCGCAAGGCAAGGCGCCGTCGACGCAGGCGGGCGAATTCGTCCGCGAACAGATTCATCACATCCGCGAGGGTAAACACGGCGCGCGCTCCACGAAACAGGCGATCGCGATCGGGTTGTCCGAGGCCCGCCGGGCTGGTGTGCCGCTGGCGCCGCCGAGGGGTCGCAGCACGGTCAGTGCGAAAGCGCGGCGCGACCTGGAAGCGGGTGCGCGCGGCCGGCGCCCGTCGCCGAAGCGCTCGCAGGCGCGGATGAAGGCGTTGAAAAAAGAAGGCCGCGCCGCGGCCTCGCACTCCGCGCTTTCGCGCCAGGCGAAGCAAGCGGCGCGGCGTCGCGGACCAAGGGACCGTTCGCGGGCCGCGAAACAAGGGGCCCGGACACGCACGCGCACGCGCAAAGCGGCGTGAGTTTTCATGGCGCTCCGGATGTGGCCGGACGGCGGTCGTGATGGATAGCGTCACCGCCCGAACGTCAGCGATGCGTGCGTCGCCCGGGTGCGCTCGTCTTTGCGCTCCAGCGCGGTGTTCACCATCACGAGCTCGCTTACGTTCTCGAGTGTCAGCACGCCCACGAGCCGGCCGTCTTCGAGGACGGGCACGGCCGGGCAGTCGCGTTGCTGGAGTTTCTCGAATGCTTTTTCCAATGCGTAGTGAGCCTCCAGAGGATGGCATTCGCGGCTCATCGCCTCGCTGACGGAAGAGTTCGCGCCGCGCTCGCTGAGTGCCTTCACGAGATCGCGGCGGCGCAGCATGCCGACGACGGCGCCGTTTTCGATCACGGGAAAATCGTGTTGCGAACCCGAGAGCAGCTCGGCCACCGCGGTTGAAAGCGCGGCGTCCGGTTCAAGGGTGCGAAAACGGGTCAGCATCGCATCGCGCACGGTGAGTCCGCGAATAAGGCTGGTGAGCTCGACCATCTGCGCCTCGGCATTCGCGCCGATATAGACGAAGAACGCGATGATCACGAGGAACGGATTGAAGAGCAGCCCGAACAAACCGAGGAGCACCGCCATGGCCTGGCCGACATTGGCCGCGATCTGCGTGGCGCGGCGGCGGCCGAGCCGCGTGGCCAGCAAAGCCCGCAACACGCGCCCTCCATCCATCGGAAACGCGGGCAGCAGGTTGAAGGCGGCGAGAAAAATATTCAGCGACATCAGGCGCGCCATGAAATCTCCGGACGCGATCCCTCCGGCGAATTCGAACTCCTGCGGTGCGCCACCCAGAAACGCTCGCGGGATAAAGATTGCCGCGGCGATGACCAGGTTGACGGCCGGGCCGGCGAGGGCGACCCACAGCTCCTGCCGCGGCTCCTCCGGCATCCGCTCGAGGCGGGCGACGCCGCCGATCGGGAGCAGCGTGATATCACGCGTGCGAATGCCATAACGCCGCGCGGTCAGTACGTGGCCGAACTCGTGCAGCACGACGCAGCCGAACAGGGCCAGCAGGAAACCGACGCCGCGGAGCGCCGCCGCGACGGGTTGCCCGGCGCTGAGCTGCGCGAGAAAAATCCATCCGAGCAGAATGAGAAACGTCCAATGAACGAAGACGTCGACGCCGGCATAGCGGCCTAGTTTGAGCGACCATTTCATGGCGGGGAGTCCCGCGCGGTGCGGCTTCCGTAACAGTGTCCCATCGGCGGGCGAAAGTTCCGCATGCATGCGTCGCAATGCTGCCTCATCAGGAGGCGCGGACCTCGTGCGGAGCCGCGTCATGATCGTTCGGTTCGCGCCGGGCCTGAATTGGTCGATTGCTTCCGTGAAGCCCGACGGAGCGGGCGGAGGCTTTTTCCAGTGCGTGGCGCCTCCGTCCTCCGATGGCGGGGGCGTGGTTTCCGGAATAGAGTGTGGCCATGAAACGCCATGAGAGTTGGCGGCGCGCCGCGGTCGCGTGCGCCGCTATATTCGGGGCGCCGGAGGTTCTCGCGGCGCAGGATATCGCCACCAAACACGTCACGCCGCGACGGCACGAAATCAGAATCTCGGATCTGCCGCCGCCGAATGAAAAAGGGAGTGTCACGAATCGTCCGACGACGGCGAGACCGCCCGCGCGGGCGGTGTTGCATGCGCCGGCGGGATTTCGCGTGACGGTGTTTGCGGACAACGTGGAATCGGCCCGCTGGCTTGTACGCACGCCGGCCGGCGAGGTGCTGGTGACGCAAAAGCGGGGGCACGACATCACGCTGTTGCGCGACAAGGATGGCGACGGCGTGGCCGAGGAGCGGAAGCGTTTTGGCAGCGGGCGCAACGGGCTCAGGCAGCCCTTCGGCATCGCGTTCCACGACGACGTCGTGTTCATCGCGAACACGGACGGCGTGAAGCGTTATCCGTATCAGCGCGGGCAGGACGAGTTGCAGGGCAACGGCGAGCCGATTCATGCGCTGCCCGGCGGCGGCTACAATCAGCATTGGACACGCAACGTAGTGCTGGCGCCGAACAGGCAGCAGCTGTTTGTCACGGTCGGGTCCGAATCGAATGTAGACGTCGAAGCCGCTCCGCGCGCGAGCGTGGTGGTGATGAACCTGGATGGCAGCGGCGTGCGGACCTTTGCGTCGGGGCTGCGCAATCCGATCGGCCTGGCTTTTCATCCGCGCACGCAGGAACCCTACGTGGTCGTCAACGAGCGCGATCGGCTCGGCGACAATCTCGTGCCGGATTATTTTACCCGGCTGCAGGAGGGTGGTTTCTATGGCTGGCCGTTTGCCTATCTCCGGGCGGATCTGCTCGATCCGCGCCGGGCGAAGAACGGCCGCAGCGAAAATCCCGCGCTGGCGTCGCGCACGCTCACGCCCGACGTGCTGCTCGAGGCGCACAGTGCCGCGATCGGGCTGACATTCTACACGGGGAGCGTTTTCCCGGAGAGATACCGGCGCGGCGCTTTCGTGGCGCTGCACGGTTCGTGGAATCGGGCGGAGGCATCGGGCTACAAGCTCGTGTATATTCCGTTCAACGCGCAGGACCGGCCGGAAGGTTATTACGAGGACTTCGTGACGGGATTCGTGCTTGATGCGAAAGAGCCGAAGGTGTGGGGGCGGCCGACGGGGATTCTCGAGCTTGCGGACGGCAGCCTGCTGTTCAGCGACGACGAGAACGGGCGAATCTATCGCGTGAGCTACGATCGCGCGACGGCCGCGGCGGGATCGCGTTGATGGAATCGAGGCGAGGCGAAGACGAGCAGTCCCTCGTGCGCCTGGTCAGCCTCTGTCCCGCTTCTGGATCGAGGCCGGCGTCACTCGCGGTGGGCGCCGCGCTTGATCAAACCCTCGCGGGCGGCCTCGAGCTTGGCGCGTTCCTTCGGGGTCAGGCTGGCGATGCCGGAGGTCGCGATCTTGTCGAGCAAGGCGTCGACTTCGGCCATGGCATCGGTCCTCGGCGCGGAGATGATCGTCGAGCTCTCGGCCCGGGCGCGTTTTTGAGGCTTGGGGTCGGGCAGCACGCGCAGGCGGGGTTTCCGCTGCCAGAGACGGATCCGGGGGAGCTCGATGAGTCCTTGATGGAAGCGCACGAAGAGAAACGCGAACCCGCACGTCGCCCAAAGCGTGAGCAGCTGCGTCCAGTTATTGGAGGCGAGATGCATGAGCGTGTAGATGCCGACGAGAACCGCGGCGGCCCATTTCGAGAGGATATTGAAGAGGAGGGGGACGTTCGGGTAGAGCGTCGCGAAGGCGATGAAGAGGGCGAAGGCGCCGCTCTCGCCCATGAGGTTCATCGGGCGCCAGATGCCGATGATCGTGAACAGCAGCGGGGACAGCAGGTAGATGCCGCCGAAGAGATAGAAGAAGGTGCGGCGGCCGAAGAACTTTTCCAGCTCCCGGCCGAACCAGACGATCATGACCATATCGATCACGAACCAGAGGCTGGGCGGGTTCACGAAGCCGTAGGTAAAGATCCGCCAGACCTGGCCCTGAAGCACTTCCCCGCTGGAAAACGGCAGCCATGAAAGGGCGCCGGCGAGACGCGTCGCCATGAGCAGGGTCGTTGCGAGCATCGACACGACGAACGTCAGCACGACGAAGTGCGCCGCGTAGATCGCGTAGCCGTTCACCCAGGTGACGGGCTGATGTTCCTCGGAGGAGCCGCCGTAATATCTGCTCATGTTCGGTTATGCGGGAGAATGGCGCGCGTGCGACGAGTCCGCAAGTGACGAGAGGATTCAGGCGAAAAACGCTCGCATCGCGCAGCATCGTTGGTGCGCGACGCCGGCCCTGAATGTCAGCCGCGGCGTGCGACCGTTCCGAATTTTCTCTGCGCGGACGGCTCGGGGAACACTTGCGCGACGGGTGCCGGTGACAACGCGCGGGACTCGCTGGAGTGGTTTGCGCGCTCTGCCGCGGATCGTGGCGGAGGGCGGCTTCGCCCTGCAAAGAAGCCTTGCGATGTCGGATGGATCGCGGCCAAACAAGCGGCGCTGCCGAACCCCGTTGCCGCTCATGTCTCGCCCCCTTTTTTTTCGTGCCGTGCTCGTGTCCATGGTGATGGCGTTTGTCGCGAGCGCGGGATTCTCCGCCGAGCGCAAACCGAATGTCATTCTCATCATGGCCGACGATTTCGGCTACGAGTGCGTGACGGCGAATGGCGGGCAGTCCTATCGGACGCCGCATCTGGACCGGCTGGCGGCGACCGGGATGCGTTTCGAGCGTTGTCATGTGCAGCCGTTGTGCACGCCGACGCGCGTGCAGCTCATGACGGGGCTCTACAACGTTCGTAACTACGTCGATTTCGGCACACTGGATCGGAAGGCCACGACGTTCGGGCACCTCTTGAAGCTAGAAGGTTATGCGACCGGCATCTGTGGCAAGTGGCAGTTGGGGCAGGAGCGTGATGCGCCGCAGCATTTCGGTTTCGACGACGCCTTGCTCTGGCAGCACACGCGCCGGCCGCCGCGCTACGCGAACCCGGGGCTGGAGCGGAACGGCAAGGAGCTCGATTACACGAAGGGCGAATACGGGCCGACGCTGATCAACGACTTCGCGCTCGATTTCGTCACACGTCACAAGGACCGGCCCTTCTTCCTCTATTATCCGATGGTGCTGACGCATAATCCGTTTCAGCCGACGCCGGACAGCCCGGAATGGGATCCGGCGGCGAGCGGAGAGCGCGTGAACCAGAACACGAAGCATTTCGCGGACATGACGGCCTACATGGACGCGATGATCGGCCGGCTCATCGCGAAGCTGGACGCGCTCGGGCTGCGGGAAAACACGCTGGTGCTTTTCCTCGGCGACAACGGCACGAACGGAAGCGTAACGTCGCGTTTCCAAAACACCGATTACAAAGGCGGCAAAGGCACCAGCACGGCGCGCGGCACGCACGTGCCGTTCATCGCGAACTGGCCGGGGCGCATTCCGGCGGGGCAGGTGAATCGCGATCTGGTGGGCAGCGTGGACTTCCTGCCGACGATCTGCGAAGTCGCCGGAGCGACGGTGCCGGCGGAGGCGTCGCGCGATGGCCGGAGCTTTCTGCCGCAGCTGCTCGGCCAGGCGGGGCAGCCGCGCGACTGGCTGTATTTCTGGTATTCGCCGGAGGGCGGCAAAGATCCGAAGTGGGAAGCGGCGATGAGCACGACGCACAAGCTGTACCGTGACGGCCGCTTCTTTGATCTGACGGCGGACTGGTTCGAGGCGAAGCCGCTGCGCGTGGCCGATCTGTCGGGCGACGCCGCCGCGGCCGCGAACGCGCTGCAAAAGGTGTTGAACCAATTTTCCGGCACGCGCCCGCCGCATCTGTTTGCCCCCGGCAATGGGCCGGGTGGCGGCGGGAAAAAGGCCGGCAAAGGGAAGAAAAAGAACCAACAGAAATAAGCCTTCGAACGCCTCCTCCAGATCTCGCGATATCATGAAGCTTCCACTTGTCCGCGGCCTGTTTGCCGTCTCCGCCCTCGCGTTCGCGCTGCCGTTGCTCGCGGCCACGAAGCGCCCGAACGTGCTCTTCATCCTCACTGACGACCAGCGAGCCGATGCGCTCGGGCTCGCCGGCAACAAGCACCTCAAGACGCCGAACATGGACCGGCTCGGCCGCGAGGGCGTGTATTTCAAGAACACGTTTTGCACGACCTCGCTGTGCTCGCCCAGCCGCGCGAGCATTCTCAGCGGCGTCTATGCGCACACGCACGGCGTGATCGATAATTTCACCGATTATCCCTCGAATTTCCGCAGCTTCCCGATGGTGCTGCAGGCGGCGGGCTACGACACCGGCTATATCGGAAAATGGCACATGGGGGAAAACAACGACGAGCCGCGGCCGGGCTTCAACTGGTTCGTCACGCACAAGGGGCAGGGGAAATATTTCGACACGGAGTTCAACTTCAACGGCCAGAAGCGCGAGGTCGTGAAGGGCTACTACACGACGGTCGTCACCGACATGGCCGAGGAGTTCGTCAAGCGGCCGCGCGAGGACAAGCCGTGGTGCCTGATCCTCGGACACAAGGCGCCGCACAGTTTTTATTTCCCCGAGAAGAAATACGAGAACGCCTTCGACGGCGTGCGCGTGCCGTATCCGGAAACCGCTTACATGCTCGAGGACAAGCCGGCCTGGATCAAGGACCGGCTTTACACATGGCATGGGATCTACGGGCCGCTGTTCGAATGGCGGAAGAAATTTCCCGATGACCGTCCGGAAGCGGTGAAGGATTTCGAGGCGATGACCCGCGCCTATTGGGGCACGCTGCTGTCCGTCGACGACAGCGTGGGCCGGCTGTACGAGCTGCTCAAACAGCGCGGCGAGCTCGACAACACGATCATCGTCTACATGGGCGACAACGGCATCCTCAACGGCGAGCACGGCATGGTCGACAAGCGTACGATGCACGAGGCGAGCATCCGGATTCCGCTCCTGGTGCGCTATCCAGGCCTCACGCCGCCGGACCAGCCGAAGGTCATCGAGCAGCAGGTGCTGACGATCGACATGGCGCCGAGCCTGCTCGAGCTCTGCGATGCGCCGGCGCTGAGGAAAATTCACGGCCGCTCCTGGGTGAAGCTGACACAGGGCGGCGACTCGGGATGGCGGACGTCATGGTTTTACCACTACAACTACGAGAAGCAGTTTCCGTACACGCCCAATGTGCGCGGCGTGCGCACCGATTCCTGGAAATACGTGCGTTATCCGCACGGCGATGGAAAGCCCGACCGGCACCTGGCCGAGCTCTATAACATCGAGTTCGATCCCGAGGAGCGGCACAACCTGGTCGAAAACCCGAAATACGCCGGCGTGGTGGTACACCTCAAGGCCGAGCTGGCCCGCCGTATGCGGGCCACGGGCCTGACGGAGGCGAACGACAAGATGCCGCTCGACGAAGGCATCAAACAGGAGCTGCCGGACGCCAAGATTCGTTGAGCGGTCCGCTTCGGATTTGGAGGCAGCGGACCGCGCAAGGCGGGGCTTCACCGTTTGGCTTTGCTCTCAGCTCTTAGCTCTGAGCTCCTCGCCCTCATCTCCCCGCCCCAACTTTCAACTGCCTCGTTCCGTCCTTAGTTGAAGAACGGGAACAGCCGGCGCAGCTCGTCCTTGTTGGGCTGCCCGCCGTATTCGCAGATTTCGAAGGCTTCCGACTGTTTCACATTGTTCGCGGTTTCACCCGGGTACCACGCGGCGAGCTCTTTTGGGAAACGCGCGGTGGTGGCCTGGAAACGTTGGGTGAAACGCTGCCGGACTTCGCGCTGGCGACGTTGCTGGCCGGCGGCATCGGCGGGATAAAGACCGGCGTGGCCGAGGGCGCCGCCTTCGGCGAACTGCGAGATCATGACACCAAGGGCGTCGAGTTTCTTCTCCGCGACCGAGTCGATCGAGATCAGGATGTCGGGCTTCGACGGGCTCGGTTTTTGGAAGCGGTCGGTGTAATACATGAAGACCGGATTCTTCTTCATGGCAGGGGTGTCGGGGCAGAAGAACGGGACCATCACCATGAACGCGGCGTCCTGCACAAGCACGCCCGTATAGCGATGATCGGGGTGGTAGTCGTTGGTCCGCGGGCCCAGGACGAGGTCGGCGTCCCATTCGCGGATGAGCCGGGTGATGGTGCGGCGATTTTCGAGCGTGGGTTCGAGCTCGCCGTCGTGGATGTCGAGGACGACGCCCTGAATCCCGAGAATTTTGTGGGCGGCGTCCACCTCGGCTTTGCGGCGCTGAGCGAGCGGGCCGCCGGCCTCGCGCCAGTGGCCGATGTCGCCGTTGGTGACGGAGACGAAGAGCACGTGATGGCCTTGCTTCGCCCACAATGCCCCCGAGCCGCCGACCTGGATCTCGCAGTCGTCGGGGTGCGCGCCGAAGGCGATGATCCGGAGCTTCCCGTCGTTGGCGGGCGGCATGGTGACGCCGGGGATCGCGGCGTGGGCAGCCGGTGGATTCAGGGCGATGAGCAGTGTGCCGGCCACGGCAAATGCGAGGGCGGCGAGACGGATGGAGCGCGGAGTCATGGGGTGGGTATAGGCGGGAAGAGGCGGCGGTGAAAGCGGTTTGTGCGGGGCGCGCGTGAAGCGGCACGGATTTTTGTTGGAAATATAACCCAGGCCCGCTCGGAGAGCGGAGCCCCACCTCATTCGGTCCACCTATTTCAGGCTTTTTATATAGAGGATGAGCGATTCGATCTGCGAGGGCGCGAGGACGCCGGCGTAGCTGGGCATCGCGTACTCGCCCTTCTCGAAACCGGCGGCGATCTTCGCGGTGGGATCGAGGATCGATTCGCGAATATAGGTATCGTTCGCGGGAATGTTTTGCCGTTTGCCGCCGACCGAAACCGCGCGGTTGGAGCCGTAGAGGCTTTTCCACGTCGGGCCGGCCTTCACGATGCCGGCGTCGTCGACCGAGTGGCACGCGACGCAGGCGAACAGCTGCGCTAGACGCTGGCCTTCCTCTACAGTGACCGGGCCGGTGTCGGTTTGCGCGACGGCCGCACGCGGCGTGAGGTCGATGGCGATGTCGCCGAAGCCCTCGGCCTTGGGGTCGAACTTCGCGAGCTCGTAGGGCGTGGTGTAGGCGTTCTCCTCGAAGCCGAGGCCTTCGTTCGTGGCGAGCGACCAGCCGATGCGGAGCTGCATGACGGGCTTCATTTCCGGCACGGCGACGAAGACGCTGCGGCCGTCCTGCGAGAGATAGGCGGCGCTGGCGGTGAGGGCGTCCTGGCCAGGCGTGCCGTCGGCTTTATATTGCGGCGAGCCGTATTTATAGGTGCGTTTATAGCTCCAGCTTTGCAGCGAGTAGCTGGCGGGATCGGCGGCCTTCTTCGGGTCGAGTGCGACATCGAAGCGCAGGAGCACGCCCCGGTCCATGGGTACGATCTCGCGGGGCACGGTGACGGGCGCGCCGGTGTAGCGCACGCGGCCGAGGCCGGCGACGGTGTCGAGGACGTTGCCCCAGCCGAGCACCTGGAAACCGGCGAGGTAGAGCTGGCCATCGACCGGATTGACCGAGCCGTTGAGCGGTGGGAATTCGAAGGCGCGGGTGAGGCTGACGACGCTGGCCTGGGGGCGGGAACCGCGATCGTTGAAGATCACGCGGAAGAGCTCGGGCTTGTTGAAGCCGATGTGGACGAGGCTGTCGTTGAGCGGACCGAGGCGGGCGTTGAACAGCCAGACCTGTGAGACGGCGGAGGCGTTGACGGCGTGGGGAATCCAGGTGAGCGGCTCGGCGGGCGGCGCGGGGTATTGTTCGCGGGGGAGGAATTCGGCGAGATAACCGTAGAACTGGTTGTCGCGGACAATATGCAGCGGCGTGGAGGGTATATATTGGCCCTGCTGATCGCTGGAAGTGACGAGACCGGTGCGGATATTCACGCCTATATTGGGCTGGCGGAAGCCGTGACCGAGCAGGGTGGCGCGGCGCCCATCGGCGGAGATGCGGAGGACACTGCCGTTGTGTTTGCCGAGCGTGGTGGCCTGCTGCCCGCCTTTGGCGATGACGAACTCGCCGTTGGGGGCGTTGCGGATTTGCGACGGGAACTCGCGCATGTCGGCCGTCTGCGCGAAGGCGTTGGAGAACATCTCGTGCACGTCGGCCTCGCCGTTGTTGTCGGTGTCGCGCAGGCGCCAGATGCCGTTCTTGTCGAACGCGTAGATGTGGTCATCGCGGATCGCGATCGTCATCGGTTCATGCAGACCGGAGGCGAAGCGCTTCCAGCGGATCGGCGAGGTGGCGGCATGGCCGTTGGTGGAGCCGAGCCCGCGGACAATCCACACATCCCCGTCGAGCGTGATGAGGACGGCGGTGCCGTCGCTGAGAAACTGGACGTCGGCGGGGCGGAGGCCGCGGCGCCATGGATTGTCGAACGGCAGCGCAACGTGATCGATGACGAAGGCGTCCCTGGCGCTCGAGAGTTTGATCGAGCTCGTGAGTTCCTGCGGCCAGCGCGGAGCGGGCGCGGCGCCGGCAAAAGCGGCCGATGCGGCGGCGACCGTGCGAACGGAGTCGGGCGTGTGCTCTACGGCGAAGCGGAGGGCAGCCGCGCGGGCGGGGATGCGTGCGGTGGCGATGCGACCGGCAGTGAGGGCGATGCGTGGCAGCGCGGCATCGTCGGCGGAAGCGACGTGCGCGTTTTGAGCGACAGCGCCGAGGGCGAGGAGGAGGGAGTGTTGCGACGGATCGACGTTGAACGTGCGCGTGACGACCGGGTTGCCGTCGCGTTTCGTGGCGGTGATCTGCTCGCGGATCCTCGTGCCGGCGACGGTGTATTCGAGGATGACGTTGTGGCCGACGAGACGGAGAGCTTCGAAGCGGCCGAGGGATTCGGTGATGGCGCCACGGCCGATTTCCTCGGGCGATGGCGCAGGTTCGCGCGGATCGGAGAGCGAGAGGCCGGCACCGGTTTGCCAGCCGGGATAGATGCCGTTGGCGAGCCAGACCTTACCGTCGGGTTCGGGCAACAGCTTCTGACCGCCGGGAGTCTTGCGGGTGACGTCGTGATATGAGCCGGGAGCGAGGGCCTTCGGCGTGACGCCGGGGCCGCGCCAGATTGCCGAGATGCGCAGTAGATCGGGATCGAAACAGGCCCAGCAATCGTGGCCGAGATTCAGGATGATGCCGCGCGGCGTGAGGTTGTTGGCGATGAGATCGGCACCGTTCTTGCGGGCGTCGAGCACGGACGAGAAAAACGGGAAGTCCGGCTCCACCCACGCGGCGAGGGGAGTCGAAGCGGCAGGTTTCGGGGTGCGCTTCGCGGCCTGCGCCGCGAGCCCGGCGGGAAACGCGATGGCGGCGACGGCCATCGTGAAGAGCGGGACGAGCGGTGCACGTGGGAAGCGGAGGGGGAGAATCATGATCGGGAACAGGCGAGGGAAGAGAGCAGGACGTGTCAAAGCGGCGATTGGTGCGCGGGTTGATTTTGCGCGAAGACTCCGTGCTCATTTCTGCGGTGTTCGCGATTATCCGACGGCTTGCACGAGAGTGGAGTTGCGGCGCGCGCGGACGTGGATTCAGCGTGAGTGCAGAAACCCCATGAAACGCATCCTATCCCTTATTGCGGTGGCGCTGATCGCCGCCGCTTCGACGCTGCACGCGGCCGAATCGCGACCCAACATCCTCTGGATCATGGTCGACGACATGTCGGCCAACATGGCGTGTTACGGCGAGACGCTGGTTCCGACGCCGCACATCGACCGGCTCGCGCGCGAAGGCACGAAATTCAGCCGGGCGTTTGCGACGGCGCCGGTCTGTTCGCCCGGACGTTCCGGGATCATCACCGGCATGTATCAAACCACGATTGGTTCGCATCAGCATCGCAGCGGCCGCGGCACGGAGAAGATTCATCTGCCGGACGGTGGCGTGCCGGTGCCGGCGCTCTTTCAGAAAGCGGGATATTACACGTGCATCGGCAGCGGGCTGCCGGCTGAACCGCGGGGCGGCAAGGCCAAGGGCGGGAAGAAGGGCGGCGCCGGCCTGGGCAAGACGGACTATAATTTCGAGTGGGATCCGAAGATCTATCATGCGAACGACTGGGCGGGTCGGAAGCCGGGGCAGCCGTTCTTCATGCAAGTGCAGCTGCCGGGCGGAAAGCTGCGCGGCGGTAAAGACGAGAGCGCACAACGACTCGCGGAGCGGGCGAAGGCGGAGTTTGGCCACGCGACCGATCCGGACAAAGTGACGCTGCCGCCATATTATCCGCGCGATCCGGTGTTGTTGCGCGACTGGGCGGCGTATCTCGACACGGTGCGGCTGACGGACAAACACGTCGGCGAGGTCGTGGCGCGACTGGAGCGGGAGGGAATCCTGGAGCAGACACTGATCATCTTCGTGACCGATCACGGGATCAGCCATGCGCGGGGAAAACAATTTCTCTACGATGAAGGCACGCATGTGCCGTTCGTGGTGCGCGGGCCGGGAATCGAGCGGGGCAAGGTGCGCGACGATCTCATCGAGCTGATCGACTTGGCGCCGATCTCGCTCGCGGCGGCGGGCATTTCGATTCCTTCCGTGATGCAGGCGAAGAACGTCTTTGCGAAAGACTACAAGCCGAGAAACGCGGTGTATGCCGCGCGCGACCGGTGCGACGAGACGGTCGAGCGTATCCGCAGCGTCCGTACGGACCGTTATCTCTATATCCGGAATTATTACCCCCGGCGGCCGCACCTGCAGCCGAATGCGTACAAGGATGGCAAATCGATCGTGCAAACGCTGCGGGCGTTGCACGCGGCGGGAAAACTCAACCCGCTGCAGGAGGAACTGCTCTTCAGCCCGACGCGCCCCGAGGAGGAGTTGTACGAGTGGACGACCGATCGTTATCAGGTGAAGAATCTCGCGGGTGCCGCGGCCCATCAGGCGGCGCTGAAGAAAATGCGGGCGCAGCTCGATCGCTGGATTGTCGAGACGAAGGATCGCGGTCCGGAATCCGAGAAGATGTATGACAGCGACATGGTGGCTTACGTCGGGGCGCGAGGGAAGAAGGGCACGGGCGAGAGCGAGACGGAAAAGAATATAGCGCTGATGAAGCAGTGGGCGCGCGAAGGTAAGTGATCCCGGGCTGGACCGGGGAAATCGCCGGCGCGCGGGTGCCGGTTTGCGTGGGGCCCGCCCGCCTGCGGCGGTTGCGCAGGCGAGCCGGGTTTCGCGTTTCAGCTCAGAACGAGAGCGTGTTGCGCAGCGTCCAGGTTTGCGCGGGGCGGACGCGCCAGCCGGCGATCGAGCCGTCGGGCTGCGCGTTCACCGGAATCAGCTCGTTGCCGATGCCAATATTCTGGACGTTGAGCTGCACACGCCAGTTGAAGTGGCGGAACTTGCGGCCGTAGCTGACCCAGGCGTCGTAGTTCGTCTCGGTCGGGCCGTAGTGCGGATGGCGCACATCGGACACGTTGCCGAAGTCGGGGTGGACGATCACGGGATAACCGATCGCCACCTTGTCCTGCCAGCGCACGCCGCCGCCGAGGCCGAAGCCCTTGAGCCGACCCTCGGTGAACGAGTAATTGGTGACGGCGTTCCAGCGCCACTTGCGCAGCTCGGGCGTGGGTGCGCCCTCCTCGGAGATCGAGGCGACGAGCTGGTTGTAGATGCTGGTGCGGACGTTGCCGGCGAAGTTGACCGCCTCGTTGGTCTCGCTCGAACGGAGCTGTCCGGCGGGGCCCGCGGAGAGAGGTATCAACGTATTGAATACGAGATCGCGGAGCTCGGTGGCGACCTGGGTGCGGATGGCCTCCGCTTTGGCGACGTTGACGGAGAGCCGCCAGTTGCGGAGCGGGTTATAGACCAGCTCGAATTCCGTGCCTTTCGAGAGTACGTCGGCGGTGGCGACGACCTCGCCGCTGCGGCGGTCGTGCTGTACATCGGTGCCGGTTTCGCGGAAACGGAATGTCTCGCGAATCATCTGGCCGACCGGGCCGTTGTAGAACTCGTTCCACGCGGCGAGGCCGGCGGGGTTGTTGGCGTTGAGGCCGAGGAGGTTGGCGGACTGGACGTTGTCGACGGTGTCGGAGACGTTGTTCAGCGGGGTGACGAGGCCGGAGACGAGAGAGGATGAGAGGCCGGAGGTCGTCTCGTACTTCGCCATGCGGAGGACGAATTTGCCATTGAAGGTGGAGATCATCGCGCCGTATTCACGGGTCTCGCCCGTCTCGGCGGGAATGGGAGCGCCTGCGATATTATAGCGCTGGCCGGCGGGGCGGAAGTTGTCGGATTTGTTATAGAACGCGCTGAGCTCGGTGCCCCACGGCAGGCGGCGCTGAATAAAGTCGGGCGCGTGCGCGACGATGCCCCAGTTGAAACTTTCCTCGGTCTGCTTGGTAACAGGCCGCGGGACGAAGGTGTCGTTTATAATGACGGTGCCGAGGGCGGCATTGCCCGGAGGGGCGCCGGCGTTGAACGTCTCGACCTCGTCGCGGCGGAAGCCGAGGGTGCTGACGAGTTTGCCCTCGAGCCAGTAGCTCTGCGCGATCGCGACACTGGAGTTGATCTTCTCGCGCGTGGCGGCGGCGAAACGGCGGACGTTTTCGGCGTTCTGGCGGCTGGCGGAGAAGAGGGTGAAGTCGCGCGTCTCCCAGGTGCCGATCGGGGCGTTGGCATTCGGCGGTTCATTATACCAGAGCAGCGGCACGGTGGTGCCGTGCGCGGGCCACTGACCGGTTGGGATCGCGAAAGCGCCGGTTACAGGCGTGGTGGAATCGGCGACGCTGGGGCCGACGTAGCGGAGGATCGGCGCGCCGCGGCCGGCGCTGCTGGCGGTCGTGATCTGGCCGCGCGCGGCGAGACTGTAGTCGGTGCCCGAGTTGAAGACGAAGTTGTTGTTCTGTGTCTGGGTGACGTTGTCCAGGCGCGTGTGCGTGCCGGTGAGCATGTGGCGGCCGAGGAACCTGCCGAGCCGGCCGTCGCGAACCTTGCGCAGATCGAGATCGTAGTAGGCGGTGGCGCGGGCGGCGTCGCGATCGTAGGCCCGGACGCTGAAGCGCGAATAGCCGGTCGTGAACGGGCGGCCGAAGTTGGGGTTCGGCTGGCCATTGGGCAGGTGGGTGTTGATATCGACGCGCAACGTGTAGCCGCTGATCACGCTGTCGAGCGCCATGGCCGAGCCGTTGTCGAGCGTCTCGCGATTGAAGGCGACCTCGACACCGGCCTTGCCCTCGAGGAACCGCTGCTCGAGGGTGATATTATAAGAATCGAAATCGGCCCACTCGTATTTATTGGGGCCGTGCAGCATGTGATGATAGAAGTCGAAGATCGCCGGATCGGTGATCTGCGTGGCTTTCCAGAAGCCGAACGTGATGTCGTCGGAATGGAAAACGTTGTTCAGAATCCGGTTCATCTCGCGGAGACCGCGCATCTGGTCGGTGACAAGTGCGCCGGTGGGGCCGACGCGGAAAAAGTTGATATTGCCGCCGCGCATGCCGACGACGTCGGGCTGGCCGGGCAGGCCCAGGCTGGGTGTGCTGCTGTTCGGATCATTATAGACGAGGATCATCTGGCGCTGGGCCGGCGTGATGGGTCCGATCTGGCCGCTGACGTAGTTGCTGTTGCCGGCGCGGCCCGCGGCGAGGGCGTTGGAGCCGGTGACGGCGAAGGCGCCGTTGACGACCGGAGCGGGCCAGCCGGGGGCGGGCGTGCCGAGCATCGAGGCGACGCCGGTCGCGGGATTATAGGTCGGGCGGCCCATGCTCCACCATTGTGTATAGGCATCGGTCGGCGGGCGAATCTCGGGCTTGTTGGACTCGATCCCACCCATCTCGGCGCTGGCGCGAAGCGTGGTGTGCTTGAAGGGGCGGAACGTCGCGGTGAGGGAAATGCGGCGGTCCTCTTCGAAGGCCTCCTCGACGCGGTAATATTGTTTTTCCCACATCGTGTTCAGGCGGAGCGCGAGGACATCGCGCTTGAGCACGTGGTTGTGATCGAGCGCGCCGCGCTGCGTGCCGTACATGTCGGTGCGGTGCTCGACCTCCGTCTTGCGGCGGGTGAGGTCGGCCTTGGCGAGGCTGTAGTTGATGATGCCGGACGGGCTGCCGAGGCCGAAGAGCATGGCGTTGGGCCCCCGGCTGATCTCCACGCGCTCGACGTTATAGTTGTCGCCGGGGATGCTCGTGATGAAAAAATCGCGCGAGACATCGGCGGTGGTGAGGCCGCGCACGCGGGTACTGGGCATGGCGCTCGCGAAGGCGGCATCGTAGTCGACCTCGTTGCCGTTCGGGTTGCTCACCACGCCGGCGTCGGAGAAGTTGCCGTTGATCCCGCCGACTTCGGTGCCGAGCGTATAAACGAGCAGGCTCTCCAGATCCTTCGCGCCGATGTCGTTCATGAAATCCTTCGTGACGACGGAAATCGACGAGGCGATGTCCTTCAGGTCGGTGCGCAGGCGGGTGCCGGATTGCGCGCTGGTGGCGAGGTACCCGGTGTCGAGGTCGGCCCGCACTTCGAAGGGCGAGAGGACCAGCGCGTCATCGGCGGGGGGAGGAGACGACGGGGGAGGCGTGGCCTGCGCGAAGCCGGCCAGGGTGATAGCTGACGAGAGCAGAAACGAACCGAGGGTGGTTGTGAACGACCCGTGCTGACGCCGAAGACGGAGTGGGGAATGTTGGTTGGTCATGACGGTTTCGGAATGATGGTTTGCGGGAAAAAACTACCACCGGGTGCCGCCGGACTGTATCCGAGGTGTGGTTACACGAGCTCGGACAACCGCGTCGCGGCGGGGCGCAGCGAGACCAGTTGCGAGACGTTGATGGGGCGCGCCTCGGCGATGCTCTGATTGGCGGCGATGCCGACGAGGATGGAGGCGGCGCCTTGTTCGTGACCGGCGTTGCGAGCAAACGGATCGGCCGGCGGGTGGGCGGCGAACATCTGCTGTTGCAGGAGGGGATCGGCGCCGCCGTGCCAACCCTCCTCGGCGCGGTCGATCGCGACCGGGTAGGACGCCTGGAAATGGGGAAACACGCGCAGTTCGGGCTCGGCCGTGCCGGCATGTTCCGCCCCGATGCGACCGGTTCCCGGAATGTGCGCTCCGTGGAATTCCTGGTACTCGATCCGGCCGCGGTCGCCGGTGAACCCGACGCGATAACCCTCATACGGGCTGTAGGCATTGAGCGAGTAGCTCGCGAGGGCGCCGCTGCGATAGCGGACGAGGACGTTCATCGTATCCTCGATCGTGATACCGTCGCGAAAGACGTTTTGGTCGCGGATGTAGCCGCTTTCCCGCTCCGCGGCGCCGAGGTAGAGATTCCGCTCGTAGTCGAGATCCTGCAGCATCGACTCGGTGTAATCGTAGCTGAAAGGGTCGCCGTTCACCGGCTGGCCGAGATAGCGGGGATAACGCGTCCATTGCTCGTCGCCGCGTCGCATGGCATTCTGGCGACCATAAAACGCGAGCGTGCCATGCGCAAATACCTGCTCTGGAATCGCGTCTATCCACCAATTGATGAGATCGAAATGATGAGTTGATTTGTGCACCAGCAGCCCGCCGGAGCACTCCTTGTACGCATGCCAGCGGCGGAAATAGTCGGCTCCGTGGCTGGTGTTGAGGAGATACTCCATTGTCACGTGGCGCACAGTCCCGATCGTGCCGGCGGCGAGCAACGTGCGGACCTTGGTGGCTCCTGGCGACCAACGGTAATTGAAAGCCACGCGCACGGCGCGGCCCGTCTCCTCGACCGCCGCGCAAATGACAGCGCATTTCCCGGCCGTCACCGTCATGGGTTTTTCGGTGATGACATCGCAGCCCGCTCGGAGGGCTTCGATGATGTAGGCGTCATGCGCACTATCGATGGTGCAAACGATGACGACATCGGGCCGAGTCTCGCGCAGCATGCGACCGAAATCCGTGGCCGCGAAGACGGGCACCGCAGGATAGCCGAAGGTCGATTGCAGCCGGTGCCCGTGATACCTGGCGCGCACGAGACTGGAGTCGCACAGCGCCACGATCTCGCCCGCGTCCGAAAAACGCGTGGCCACCGGATCGAGGAACATGCGCACCCGCCCGCCGGTGCCCACGTAAGCGTAGCGTCGGCGGAGGCCAGGGTGGCGCCCGAGATAGTCGGCAGCGGATTGAGCGGGAGCGGTTCTCATGCGTATTTGCATGATGACGGAATGGGCGTCATGGAAAGTAAAAGGGCAGAGGGGACAAGATTTAACTAACGCGTATTAGATTAGAGGCAAAACCAGCCTCACAATCTTTTTCCGGCGCGGATCTGAATCAGGGGCAGGGCGGATGTCTGGCCAGATGTCGCATCGCCGGCGCGTGCGACTTGAAGACAGGCGAGGGGCCGGTCAACGCGCCCGCAAGGCACGAAGAATGCCCGCCCCCGTGGGGTGTTTACCCACGTGGTCTGCATCCTCCTTCGCTGTTGTGCGTCGTGCGAGCACCCTCCTCTTTGTCGCATGCTCGCAACCCCGTTTCTCCGTTCCGTCGTCGCTTTCTTATTTCGGGCGTCCGCCTGCGGTGCGCTTTTCGTGCTGGGCGCGCTGGGTGTTTCCCGGGCGGGCGCGCGGCCGCTGGTGGTGCGTGAGGATCCGGGGGCCCAGACCATTTCCATTTATCGCGTGGGCGAAACGAAACCCATCCTGACGCAGCACGCCGGCGCGGACATGCGGCCGTATCTTCATCCTCTCGTGGCGCCGGACGGGAAAGGCGTGCTCACGGAAATGAGCCCGGCGCATCACAAACACCAGACCGGCATCTACTGGGGACTCACGCGCATCAACGGTCGCGATTTCTTCACGCATCCTGGCGCGGGGTACTGGCGCCACGTGTCGAGTGGCGCGGTGGTGACCGAGGGCGAGGAAGTGAAGTGGTCGACCGTCTACGAACTGCTAGGCGCGGACGGCGAGCCGTTGCTGCGCGAAACGCAGCTCTGGTCGATGCGCGACATCGGCGATCGCTATCTGCTCGATTTTCAATGGACCGGCGAGGCGCGCGTCGATCTCGTGATGGCCGAGTTCGATTACGGCGGGCTTTTCGTGCGGATGCCGTGGAAAAAAGGCCAGGAGGCCTCGGTCGTGAACAGCATCCGCCAGCGGGATCAGCGCGCGAACGGCCAGCGCGCGGTGTGGCTCGATCTTGGCGTGAAGCTGGACGGTCGCGATGACTTCGCGCACATCGCGATTTTCGATCATCCGCTCAACCCGGGATACCCGCTGCCGTGGCGGGTGGACGCGCAGTTCGGGGTGGGCCCGACGCGCAGCAAGCTCGGCGAATGGAAAATCGCGCGCGGCAAGCCGGTGGTGTTCCAGCATCAGCTCGTCGTTTATACCGGCGCATTCAACGACGTGGCCCTCGATACCGCGTGGCGCGCCTACACCGGCGAACGCTCCGACAGCGTGACCTGGCTACTCGCGCGCGAAGAGGGCAAGAAGGCGGTCTTTCTCACCGGCGAACAGGCGATCGAAAAGATGACGGTGCCTGCCGGGTTCGACGTGCAGCTTTACGCTTCGGAACCGGCGATCACGCAACCGATGGCGTTTTGCTGGGATGATCGCGGACGCCTGTGGGTGGCGGAGAATCGCGACTACGAGACGCGGCGCGTCGGGTTCTCGAAATTCGGCGACAGCCGCATCCTCATCCTCGAGGACACCGACGGTGATGGAAAAATGGATACGCGCAAAGTCTTCCTCGAGGGCATTCCGTTTCCCGCCGCGATCGCGGTCGGTTTCGGCGGACTGTGGCTCGGTGCGCCGCCGAATCTCCTCTTCGTGCCCGACCGCGATGGCGACGATCGCGCGGACCGCGACATCGAGGTGCGGCTGACGGGCTGGGGAATCCAGGACCGGCACGAGACGCTCAACAGCTTGAACTGGGGGCCGGACGGCTGGCTCTACGGCTGCCAGGGCTTCGCCACGCGCTCTAGCGTCGGCAAGCCGGCGGACGGCGGCCGCGTTTACCGCGTCGGCGAGGCGTTTCCGGAAAAGCCGGCGGTGAAGGATCCGCAGTATATCGACGGCGGCGTGTGGCGCTATCATCCGACGAAAGATCGCTTCGAGATCGTGGCGCACGGCTTCTCCAATCCGTGGGGTCTCGATTTCGACGACCACGGGCAGATGTTCATCACCGCGTGCGTGATCCCGCATCTGTGGCACGTGATTCCCGGCGGGATCTATCACCGGCAGGGCGGCAAACACATCAACCCCCACGTCTATTCCGACATCACGACAATCGCGGATCATCGCCATCGCTCGGCGCACGGAGGAGCGCGCATCTATCTCGCGGACGAGTTTCCGCGTGACTATCGCGGCCGGATTTTCATGGCCAACATTCACGAGCACGCGCTGCTCACCGACACGCTCGAGCCGAACGGCTCCGGGTTCATCGGCCGGCACGGCAGCGACATGCTGCTGGCAAACGACCCGCAGTGGGTCGGCTTCAGCGTCGAGACCGGGCCCGACGGCGCGGTCTACATCCTCGACTGGCACGATGCCGACATCTGCGGCAACAGCGTGCACGACAAGGCGACCGGCCGCATCTTTCGCCTCGCACCGAAAGGTGTGCGTGGAAAAACGGGCATCGATCTCGCGGCGAAATCCGACCTCGAACTCGTCGAGCTGCAGCTGCACCGCAACGACTGGTATGTGCGGCGCGCGCGCGTGCTTCTGCAGCAACGCGCCGCGGAAGGCCGGCTCGATGCGCGCGTGACCGCGCGGCTCTGGGAAATGTTTTCCGCGATGCCTGAAGCGGCCGGCAAACTGCGCGCGCTTTGGGCGCTGCATGTGACGCAGAATCTGCCGGCCGACCGGCTGCTGCCGCTGCTCGAACACGCCGCGCCTCACGTGCGCGCCTGGGCAGTGCAGTTGCTCTGCGAGGATGCGGCGCCGAGTGCGCGCGCGTTGGAGAAATTCGCGTCGCTCGCGACCAGCGATCCCTCGCCGGTCGTGCGCGTCTACCTCGCGTCGGCGCTGCAACGCCTGCCGCCTGCCGCACGCTGGCCGATTGCCGAAGCGTTGTTGCGCCATGGTGAGGACGCGACCGATCACAATCTGCCAAAGATGATCTGGTTCGCGGTCGAACCGCTTGTAGTGGATGACCCGATACGAGCGCTCGCCCTCGCGACGCAGGCGGAGATGCCGCTCGTGAGCAAGTTCATCGCGCGCCGCGCGACCGCGGGGAGGCAACTCGAGGTGGTCGCGGCTGCGCTCACGAGCTCGGCTGCGGCGCGCGTGAGCGTGCAGCGCCCGCTGCTTGAAGGACTGCGCGACGGCCTCGCGGGATTTGGCCGGCGGGAGCTGACCGCGCCGAAAAACTGGGGCGCCGTGGACGCCGCGCTCGCTGCCACCAGCGATACCGCGGTCCGCACGTTGCTCACGGAGATCGGACAATTCTTCGGCGATGCAAAGGCCACCGCGGCGCAGCTCGCGACCTTGCGCGATGCTTCGGCTCCCGTGGAGCGCCGCCGCGAAATCCTGCACGCCTTCGCGCGCGACGGCTACGGGCCGGCGCTACCGGATGCGATCGCGCTGCTCGACGATGCGAGGCTGCGGCGCGACGCGATTCGCGCGCTGGCGGGTTTCGACAACGCGCAGGTTTCTCGGGAGCTTCTGCGCCGCTACGACGGATGGTCCGCTGCGGACAAGACGGAGGCGATTCTCACGCTCGCGGCGCGCAGAACCACGGCGGAGCCGCTCGTCGCCGCGTTGAAACGCGGCACGATTCCGAAGAGCGACATCTCGGCTCTTTCTGCGCGTCAGCTCCAGCGCGTGATCGGGCCTTCGTTCGTCGATTTCTGGGGGCCGATCGCGCAACCTGCCGCGGACAAGCAGGCTGACATCCTGCGTCTGAAGCGGCAGTTGACCGATGAGACGCTGGCGCGGGCCAACGTGTCGAATGGCCGGGCGGTGTTCGAACGGACGTGCTCGGCGTGTCACACATTATATGGCGCGGGCGGCACGATCGGCCCCGACATCACGGGATCGAATCGCGCGAACCTCGATTACATCCTCACGGAGATCGTGAATCCGAGCGAAGTCATTCTCGACGGATACCAGTTGCTGACAGTCACGACGCGCGATGGCCGGACGCTTGGCGGCACGCTGGCGGGCGAGGACGAGCGTGCGATCCGGCTGCGGCTCGTCGGCCAGGCGGAGGCGATGCCGATCGCGAAAGCGGAGATCGTCTCGCGCGAGCAATCGCCCGCTTCGATGATGCCGGAAGGTCTCTTGAAACAGCTCCCGCAAGACGACGTGCGCGACCTGATCGCATATTTGCGGACGACGCAGCAGGTCCCGTTGCCGAAGCTGGAGCGGTGACGGCGGGGTGTTTTCACGTGGTTGGCGTGCAGGGAGGGAAATTACCGCCGCGAGCTGGGCGGGTCATGTTTCCCGGCTGGTGCCCAAACGGCGTAATTGCACCGGCCGTTGCTGCACCAAGGTGCTTGCCCGCGCGTGGCCCGCGCCCGCACATTCGGTCGCGTGTCCAAGAGCTTCAAAAACATCAGCGTAGTCGCGGCGGCGACGACGGTGTCGCGGTTTCTGGGGCTCGGGCGCGACATGCTCGTGACGGCTGTGTTTGGCGTGGGCGCGCTCGCCTCGTCGTTCTACACGGCGTTCACGTTGCCGAATCTGTTTCGGCGATTGCTCGCTGAAGGCGCGATGACGGCGGCGCTGGTGCCGGCGCTGAGCGACGAGGTGAAGGCCCGCGGTCGCGACGGCGCGTTCGGTCTCGTGAACTCCGTCGCGAGCTGGCTGTTCGTCGTGAGCGGCATGATTGTCGTGGGCTCGATGGCCGCGATCATGCTTGGCGCGCAATTCGCCGTGCACGCGCCGCGTCTCGGGATCGAGCCGGCCACGGCGCAACGCTGGCTCGAAGCGGCGGATTTTGCGGTGATTCTTTTTCCTTATCTGATCTGCGTGAGCCTGGCGGCGGCGTTCAGCGCGGCTTTGCAGACGTTGAACCGGTTTCTCGAACCGGCGCTGTCGCCGATCTGGCTCAACCTGGCGATGATCACGATGCTCGGCGGCGCAGCGTGGCGCGGCTGGTCGCCGGATCGCGAAGGGCAAATGTTGTGGTTGTGCGGCGGCGCGCTGGTGGGCGGATTTTTGCAGATGACCGTGCCGGCGCTCGCGCTGATCCGTGAAGGCTGGCGGCCGCGCTTCAGCCTGCGCATCACCGACGCGCTGCGGCAGATCTCGCGGCTGATGGTTCCGACGCTGTTCGGGTCCGCGATCTATCTGATCAACATGGCGGTCTCGAAGTTTATCGGGCTTTCGTTGAACGAGTCGGCGGTCGCGGTGCTGAATCTTGCGACGCGTTTGATGGAGCTGCCGATCGGCATCTTCACGATCGCGGTGGCGACAGTGGTTTTTCCGCTGATCGCGAAACACGCGTCAGCCGGCGACTGGCCGAATCTAACGCGGTCGTATCGGAAGGGTTTGCGGCTGATCCTGGTGATCAACGTGCCCGCGGCGGTAGGGTTGATGGTGCTCGCGACGCCGATCATCCGGCTGCTGTTTCAGCGCGGAGGTTTCGCGGCGGAGGATACGGCGATGATGCGACCGGTGTTGATCGTGTGCGCGCTGGGGCTGCCGTTCATTTCGTTTGTGAGCATCGCGCTGCGCGCGTTCTACGCGCAGAAGGATACGACGACGCCCGTGCATGCGGCGTTGATCAGTTTCCTCGTGAATCTCGGACTGAGCTTCGCGTTGATGGGGCCGCTCGGGACCGTGGGGCTCGCCATCGCGAGCAACATCGCGGTCGTGGTGCAGGCGGTGTACCTGCAGACGCATCTCGCGCGCAAGCGGGAGGGGCTGAACTTCCGGCCCGTGGCGGGCGACCTGATAAAAGTCGTCCTCGCCGCCGCGCTCATGGGCGGTGCAGTCGCGGGAGGATGGATGCTGTGGGCACGAGCGCTGCCGGCGTCGGCACTTTTCGATGCCCTGGCGCTCGTGCTGCTGATTGCCGGTGGCGTCGCGTTGTATGGCGGGCTCGCATGGCTGCTGCGGATCGAAGGACGTGAGGAGCTCGCGGCGGTCGGAGCGAAGGTCCGGGCGCGTTTCACCGGAGCGCGCTGAGTCCGTCGTGGCGATGAAGCTGAAACCCGACTGGTTCCTCCTCGGCATGGTGCTCGCGACGGTGCTCGCGTGGGCGTTTCCCGAGCCGGGCGCATCCGGCGGCTGGATGCATCCGGAGCTCGTCACGAAGGCCGGCGTGGCGCTGATTTTTTTCCTGCATGGACTGACGTTGTCGTTCGTCGCGCTGCGTGCGGGGGCGTTGAACTGGCGTCTGCACGCTTTGATCCAGGGCTGCACGTTTGTGCTTTTCCCTCTGATCGGGCTCGTGCTGAACGCCGTGCTCGAGGGACGCGTGGTGCCCGAGTTGCTGATCGGGATTTTCTTTTTGTGCGCACTCCCGTCGACGGTGTCGTCCTCGGTGGCGATGACGGCGGCCGCGCGCGGGAATGTCGCGGGTGCGGTTTTCAATGCCACGCTCTCGAGTCTGATCGGGATTGTGATCACGCCGCTGTGGATCGCATTCGTGATGAAGACGACGGGCGAAACGCGTGCGCTCGCGCCGGTGATCATGGACTTGCTGCAATGGCTGGGGTTGCCGCTGGCGATGGGGCAGGCGATGCGGCCGTGGCTCGGGGCGTTTGCGATGCGACACCGGCCGAAGCTCGTGCTGGTCGATCGGTTCACGATTCTGCTGCTGGTTTATACGTCGTTCTGCGATTCGTTCGCGCAAGGCGTATGGTCGCGCAACGGGGTGGGGCAGTTGCTCGGGGTCACGTTCCTGTGCGTCGCATTGTTTGCACTCGTGCTGTGGATAACATCGCGGGTGGCGCGGGCGCTCGGCTTCTCGCGCGAAGACCGGATCGCGGCGATTTTCTGCGGCTCGAAGAAGACCCTGGCTTCAGGCGTGCCGATGGCGAAGTTGATCTTCGGGGCGCATCCGGCGCTCGGGCTGATTTTGCTGCCGATAATGATCTATCATCCGTTGCAGCTGATCGTGGGCGGCGTGCTCGCGCAGCGTTGGGGACGCGAATCGTGAGGTCGGCAGGCGGAATTCCGCGCGCATTGAAGCCTCCGCCGCGTTTGCCTTGGGCGCCCGACGCGGCGAACGTGTCCGCCATGAAACCAACAAGCGAGGACGTGACGGTGCGGCATAATTCCGCGGAGCACCGGTTCGAGGCTGAAGTGGATGGAAGGCTTTCGGTTGCCGATTATACGCTGCGCGATGGCGAGATCGTCATGACGCACACCTTCGTGCCGCCCGAGCTGCGCGGGCGCGGGATCGCGGAAAAGCTCGTGCGCGCGGCACTCGAACATGCCAAACAGGAACGGCTCCGCGTTGTGCCGGCCTGCTCTTACGTCGAGCTGTTCATTCGCCGTCACGCCGAATTCCAACCTCTCGTTTCCTAATTCTAACAAGTTTTGGGGCCCTGGGCCGCAGGGCCGTGAAAAAAAACGCTTGCACTAGACGTATGGTCAACTATTCCTTTTCTCATGGGACGCACCTCGGATGCTGACGAACGGCTGATGACAGCCGCCCTCGACCTCATGTGGGAGGAGAGCTACGGTGCGGTCACGATCGACGATATCTGCAAACGTGCAGAGGTGAAAAAGGGGAGTTTCTATTACTTCTTCGATTCCAAGGCCTCGCTTGCTGTCGCTGCGCTCGAGAAAATGTGGCGCGATGACTGGAAGCCGGAACTGGACGCGCGTTTTTCCCCTTCGGTGGAACCGATCGAGCGGATCCGAAGCTATTTGGAGTCGCCCTACGCTGAACAGTGCAAGGTGAAGCACGACACCGGCAAGGTGTTAGGCTGCCCGCTCTGTTCGGTCGGGTCGGAGATTAGCACGCAGGAGATCGATGTTTGCGGAAAGATCCGCGAGATCGTCTCCCGGGAGCGCCGCTATCTTGAATCCGCCATCCGCGACGCCGTGGCTGAGGGATCCATCGAAGCATGCGATCCGATTCGGAAGGCCCAGATGCTCACAGCTTTGGTAGAGGGTATGGTGGGTCAGGCCCGCATCATGAACGATCCTGAGCTCCTCAAGAACCTGGCCGGGATGGGATTCGATATGCTGCGGGTTAAAAACACCGCTGCGGCAACCAGCCCGCCGATGGGAAGCCCGCCGACCACCGGCCGCGGCCCGGATCCGAAGCCCATCGGATCGGCTGCTGAATCCACGTAACGCTCTCTACAATCTCCACTTAGTGTGCCGCGCACGAACCTTCCCGTGCGCTCTTTTTTCGGCCTTATTCTAGATAACTAGTCAACTATAACGTTTTCTCCCGATCAGATCGCCATGGATACTCGACCCAATCGCACCGCCCGCTCCCCGTTCTCGTCCAGCGTTTCCCGCGCCCAGTTTTCACCCGTTTTCCGCCGCTCGACGCGCGGTGGCGGACTGCGCCCGCTGACGGGTTCCCTGCGCAGCGACGCGCCGCCCACCCGCTGGTGGGATCCTCACCTTCTGGACCGGTTGCAGCCGCCGCTCACGCGTTACCGCGACTAGTCCGCCTCCTGTAAGATCCACCGGCCCGCTTCGTCTCTTTCGCATTTCCCTCCCACTACCATGATATCGTCCGTTTCCGTTCCCGTTCGTCCCGCGCGTTCTGCATCGCGCCAATTCGCAGGCCTCGCGTTTGCCACTTCGGCTCTCCTGGCCGGTTCCGTCTCCTCGGTTTTCGCGGCTGAGTCGGTCCCTCCTCCGAAGGTCACTGTCGCATCCGTCGAAGAGAAACTCATCACCGAATACGAAGAACTCACCGGTCGCGTGGACGCGGCTGAAACCGTCGAACTGCGCCCGAGGGTGTCCGGTCATCTCGAGGAAGTCCGGTTCCAAGCCGGCCAGCTCGTGGCGAAAGGCGACGTGCTCTTCACGATCGATCCCCGCTGGCACCGCGCGCGTTTCGACCTCGCCCGGGCGCAGGCCGAGCAGGCCCGCGCTCGCGCGGCCGTCGCCGAGAGCGAGGCGAAACGCGCCGCCGACCTCCTCGCAGCGGCCGCGATTTCCAGCGAAGAAGCCGAGGCGCGGCGCTCTCGTGCGCTCGAGGCCCGCGCCGCCGTGGCCTCCGCGGAGGCCACGCTCGCCACCGCGCAACTCGACCTCGAGCACACGGAAGTGCGCGCCCCCATCGCCGGCCGCGTGAGCCGCGCGCTGGTGACGGCGGGGAATCTCGTCTCCGGCGCGCCGGGTAGCGCCACGCTGCTCACCACGATCGTCTCCGTTGGCGCCGCCTACGTCTATGCCGACCTCGACGAGGGCACGCTGCTGAAGTTCAACCGCCTCCACCGTGAGAATCGCCTCGCCGGAGCCGACGGCCGCATTCCTGTCGAGCTGCAGCTCACGGACGAGAGCGGGTATCCACGGCGTGGTTACATCGAGTCGGCCGACAATCGCGTCAATCCCGGGACGGGTTCCCTTTTGCTGAGGCTCGTCTTTCCGAACGACGATGGTGCGCTGATTCCCGGCCTGTTCGCGCGCGTGCGCGTGCCGATCAGCGCCCCGCGCAGCACGCTGTTGATCAGCGATCGTGCCGTGGGCACCGACCAGAGCCAGAAGTTCGTGTTCGCCCTTGGCGAGAACAACACGGTCGTCTACCGCACCGTGAAGCTTGGCGGCTCCGTCGATGGAAAACGCATCGTGCGCGATGGCCTCCGCGCCGGCGACCAGGTCGTGGTCAATGGCCTCCAGCGTATCCGGCCGGGCATGACGGTTGCGCCGGAGCGGCTCGCGGCCGCGGAAACCGCCTCTCCGACCAGCCCCGCCAAGGTCGCGCGACGCTAACGCCTCACTTGTCTGAGGGTGGGGCTGGCTCTCCGAGCCGGCCCTGGGCCCAGCGAGATTCGCACGCTCGGTGCCCGGATCGACCTTGAACGCTGGCCCGCTCGCAGAGCGGAGCCCCCACCTTCCGGCAGCCGCTCCCTTCCTGTCTCCATTTTTCCCTTACGGCCGGGCCCCACGTCCGGCTCCAGGCCACTGCCTTGCCCTCCCACGTCATGAACATCTCCGATTTTTTCATCAAGCGCCCGATCTTCGCCGGGGTGCTTTCGATCATCATCTTTCTCGTCGGCGCGATTTCGCTCACGCAACTCCCCGTCAGCGAATACCCCGAAGTCGTCCCGCCGACCGTCGTCGTTCGCGCGACGTATCCCGGCGCGAACCCGAAGACCATTTCAGAAACCGTCGCCGCGCCGCTCGAGCAATCGATCAACGGCGTCGAACATTCGCTCTACATGTTCTCGCAGGCGACGAGCGACGGCGTGATGACGCTCACCATCACGTTCGCGCTCGGCACCGACCTCGATAACGCTCAGGTGCAGGTCCAGAATCGCGTGGCGCAGGCGTTGCCCAAGCTGCCCGAGGAGGTCCGCCGGCTCGGCGTCGTCACGCAGAAAACCTCGCCCGACCTCCTGATGGTCGTGCACCTCTTCTCGCCCGACGGCCGTTACGACGACATCTACGTCCGCAACTATGCCACGCTTCAGGTGAAGGACGTGCTCGGCCGGTTGAACGGCGTCGGCGACGTCCGCGTCTTCGGCTCCGGCGACTACGCGATGCGCGTCTGGCTCGATCCCAACAAGGTCGCCGCGAAAGGCCTCACCGCTTCCGACGTCGTCGCCGCGATCCGCGAGCAGAATGTCCAGGTCGCGGCCGGCGCCGTCGGCCAGCAGCCGGTCTCGCAGCCCAGCGACACCGAGCTCCTCATCAACACGAAGGGCCGGCTCACCACCGAGGAGGAGTTCGGCGCGATCGTCGTGAAAACCGGCACGCACGGCGAACGCGTACAGCTTCGCGACGTCGCGCGCCTCGAGCTCGGCGCCTCCGACTACGCGCTGCGTTCGCTCCTCAACAACAAGGCCGCCGTCGCGCTCCCCATCGCGCAGCTCCCGGGATCCAACGCCATCGCCACCTCCGACGCCGTGCGCGCCACGATGACGGAGCTGAAGAAGAATTTCCCCGACGGGCTCGATTACGACATCGTCTACGATCCCACGATCTTCGTGCGGGATTCGATCAAGGCCGTCGTCACCACGTTGCTCGAGGCGATCGTCCTCGTAGTGCTCGTGGTGATACTGTTCCTGCAAACCTGGCGCGCCTCGATCATCCCGCTCGCCGCGGTGCCCGTCTCGCTCGTCGGCACGTTTGCCGTCATGCACGCGCTCGGGTTCTCGATCAACGCGCTCTCGCTCTTCGGCCTCGTGCTCGCGATCGGCATCGTGGTCGACGACGCGATCGTCGTGGTGGAAAACGTCGAGCGTAACATCGCGCTCGGCAAGACGCCCTTCGAGGCGACGAAGCAGGCGATGCGCGAGGTCACCGGCCCGATCGTCGCGACCGCGCTCGTGCTCTCCGCGGTGTTCATTCCGACCGCATTCATCACCGGCCTCACGGGCCAGTTCTACAAGCAGTTCGCCATCACGATCGCGATCTCGACGGTGATCTCCGCCTTCAACTCGCTCACGCTTTCGCCCGCGCTGAGTGCGCTGCTCCTCCGCAGCCATCACGCCCCGAAGGACCGGCTCACGCGGATCATGGATCGCTCCCTCGGCTGGCTCTTCCGTCCGTTCAACCGGTTCTTCGATTGGTCGGCGCAGAAATATTCGCGCGGCGTCGCCCGCCTCATCCGGTTCTCCGCGTTCTCGCTTCTCGTCTACGTCGGGCTGCTCGCGTTCACCGGTTTCTCGTTCAACAAGATCCCGACCGGCTTCGTGCCGTCGCAGGACAAGCAATACCTCATCGCGTTCGCCCAATTGCCATCGGCGGCATCGCTCGATCGTACCGACGCCGTGATCCGCCGGATGAGCGAGATCGCGCTCAAGCACCCCGGCGCCGACTACTCCATCGCATTCCCCGGGCTCTCGATCAACGGCTTCACGAACTCGACCAACAGTGGGATCGTGTTCGTGCGGCTGAAGCCCTTCGACCAGCGCAAGTCTCCCGAGCTCTCGGGCAGCGCGATCGCGCAGGATCTGCAGAAACAATTTGGCGAGATTCAAGACGCGTTTGTCGCGATCTTTCCGCCGCCGCCGGTCATGGGTCTCGGCACCACGGGCGGGTTTAAGTTCTACGTCGAGGACCGCGCCGACCTCGGGCTCGATGCGCTCTACGGCGCGACGCAGACCCTGCTCGGAAAAGCCTACGAGACGCCCGAGCTCGCGGGCATGTTCTCGAGCTTCACGGTCAACACCCCGCAGCTCCAGGCCGACGTCGATCGCGCGAAGGCCAAGGCGCAAGGCGTGCCGCTGCAGAACGTATTCGAGACGATGCAGATCAACCTCGGCTCGCTCTACGTGAACGATTTCAACCGCTTCGGCCGCACGTATCAGGTCGTCGCGCAGGCCGACGCGGAATTCCGCGACCGCCCCGAGGACATCCTGCGCCTGAAGACCCGCAACGACCGCGGTGAACTCGTGCCGCTCGGCTCCGTCGTGAAGGTCCGCGAGAGCTACGGGCCCGAGCGCGTGATGCGCTACAACGGCTATCCGGCCGCGGAGATCAGCGGCGCGCCCGCGCCCGGTTTCAGCTCCGGCCAGGCCGAGGCGCTGATGCAGAAACTCGCCGACGAACACTTGCCGAAGGGCATCGCGCTCGAGTGGACCGAGCTCACGTTTCAAAAAATCCTCGCGGGCAACGCCGGCCTCTGGGTCTACCCGCTGAGCATCCTCCTCGTGTTCCTGGTGCTCGCCGCGCAATACGAGAGCTTCCGGCTGCCGTTCGCGGTGATCCTCATCGTGCCGATGGCGCTCTTCTCCGCGCTGCTCGGCCTGTGGCTCACGCGCGGCGAGAACAACGTCTTCACGCAGATCGGCCTCATCGTGCTCATCGGTCTCGCGGCGAAAAACGCGATCCTGATCGTGGAGTTCGCCGTGAAACGCCGCGAGGAGGGCGCGACGATCGTCGACGCCGCGCTCGATGCGGCGCGACTCCGGCTGCGGCCGATCCTGATGACGTCGATCGCGTTCATCGCGGGCGTATTCCCGCTCGTGGTGAGCACCGGTGCCGGCTCCGAAATGCGCCGCGCGATGGGCGTGGCCGTGTTCTCCGGGATGATCGGCGTGACGTTCTTCGGGCTCTTCCTGACGCCGGTGTTCTACGTCGTCCTCGAGAAACTCGGCCTCCGCAAACCCGCGCCCGCCGCGCCGACGATCGCACCGCAACACGCCTGAAACTCAGTTCTGTTCTCCCATGAAAAACAATTTTCCCACCGCCTCGCTTGCCGGCAAAGTCGCGCTCGTCACCGGCGCCACCTCGGGCATCGGTCGCGCGACCGCGCTCGCGTTTGCCCGTGAGGGTGCACGCGTGGTCGTCGCAGGCCGTCGTGAAAAGGAAGGCGTCGACGCCGTCGCCGAAATCAAGGCGGCCGGCGGTGAGGCGATTTTCGTTCGCACCGACGTCACGCGCGAAGCCGATCACGTCGCGCTCGTCGAGCGCGCGGTCGCGACATTTGGCCGGCTCGACATCGCGTTCAACAACGCGGGGATCATCGGCCCGGCGGCGACGATTCCCGAGCAAACGCCGGAAACCTACGACGCGGTCTTCGATACCAATGTGCGGAGCGTTTTCTATGCGTTGAAGCATCAGATTCCCGCGCTCTTGCGCCACGGCGGCGGCGTGATCGTGAACAACGCGTCGGTCGCCGGCAGCGTGGCCTTTCCGAACGTTGGCCTCTACACCGCGAGCAAGCACGCCGTCATCGGACTCACCAAATCCGCGGCGCTCGAGTTCGCGCCAAAAGGCGTGCGCGTGAACAGCGTGTCGCCCGCCGGCATCGTGACGCCGAGTTTCGACACGTTTTTCGGCCACGGCGAAACGGAGGCCAAGCAGGCTTTTGCGGCGTTGCATCCGGTCGGCCGCGTGGGCGCACCCGAGGAAGTCGCCTCCGCGGTCGTGTGGCTCTGTTCGCCGGGAGCGGCGTTCGTCACCGGCCACGATCTGCTCGTCGATGGCGGCTTCACCGCCCGCTGAGTCACCACCCGCGATCCACCCAACATGAAAACATTTTCTCTATTCGTCGCTGCCGCGACCACCGCGCTCGCCGCCGCCGCACCCAAACACCCGCTGCCAACGGTCGAAGTGCCCGCGGAGTTTCGCGACGCCTGGAAAGTCGCCGAGCCGGCCGATGCACTCGCCCGCGGCGAGTGGTGGAAGCTCTTCGGCGACCCAGCGCTCGACGAGCTCATCGAGCGCGCGCTCGCCGCGAACCAGGATCTCCGCGCCGCCGCTGCCCGCGTGGAGCAGGCGCGCGCCGCCGCCGGCATCGCGCGCAGCAACTACTGGCCGCAAATCGCCGCGCACGGGGAAGTCTTCCGGGAGCGCGCATCGTCAACCACGGATAATGTCTTTCCGGATACGCTCACGACGACCTACCGCGCTCCGCTGAGCGCATCGTGGGAGGTCGACCTGTTCGGCCGGGTGCGTCATCTCACGGCCAGCGCCCGGGCCGACGCGGAAGCGACGGCGGCGACTTTCGAGAGCGTGCGCCTCGCGCTGACGAGCGATGTGGCGGCTAGTTACTTTTCGCTCCGCGCCCTCGATCAAGAGCTTGCCTCCCTGCGCGACAGCGTCGGCCTGCGCCGTCGCGCGCGCGAGCTGGCGCAGGCCCGTTTCGCGAACGGCACCGCGGCTGAGCTTGACGTGGCCCGCGCCGACACGGAGCTCGCGACCACGGAGGCCGAAGCCGCCGCGCTCGCGAACCGTCGCGCCACCCTGCAAAACGCGCTCGCCGTGCTCCTCGGCGCCCCTGCGCCGTCGTTCGATCTCTCAACTCTCAACCCTCAGCTCCCAACGCCCCCCGCCGTCCCACCGGGCCTGCCCGCTGCGTTGCTCGAGCGCCGCCCTGATATTGCCGCGGCCGAACGGGCGCTCGCCGCGGCGCAATCGCGCATCGGTGTCGCGAAGGCGGCGTTCTTCCCTGCGATCTCGCTCACCGGCAGCGCGGGCTATGCGAGCGCGGAGATCGACGGGCTCTTCAAGGCCGACTCGCGGATCTGGTCGATCGGGCCGTCGCTTTATCTGCCGATTTTCCAGGGCGGCCGAAATCGCGCCAACCTCGAGCGCAGCCGTGCGGTCCACGATGAAGCCGTCGCCGTCTTTCGGCAACGCGTGCTCGTCGCGTTTCGCGAAGTGCAGGATGCATTGACCGCCACGCGGCTCTTCGCCGAGCAAGCTGCCGCGCAGGAGCGCGCGCTCGTCGCCGCCCGCCGCGCCACTGCGCTCGCGCAGACGCGCTACGACGCTGGCCTCGTTTCCTTTCTCGAGGTCATCGACGCGCAGCGCACCGCGCTCGCGACCGAGCGCGCGTCGGCGCACCTCGGCGCGCTGCGGCTCAACGCATCCGTCGCGCTCATCAAGGCCCTCGGCGGTGGCTGGCGCGCGCCGCGCCTCGACACCGTCGCGCGCCACTGAGGCGGCCGCCCAGCATTTCGCTCCTCCTCCCAAAACAAAAATTGCCCCGGAAACATCCGGACGCCGCCGCGCTTCGCGGCTGATATCTTCCTCTCGTTTCGTCTCCCACATCCAAAATAAATGAAATCCAATCAGCCCTCAAAAGTTGCACTCATCACCGGCGGCACCTCCGGCATCGGCCGCGCTTCCGCCCTCGCGTTTGCGAAAGAAAATTACCGCGTCGTCATCGCCGGTCGTCGTGAAAAAGAAGGGGCCGCGGTCGTCGCCGAGTTGAAGGCGCTCGGCGCAGAAGCGCTCTTCGTCCGCACCGACGTCACGCGTGAGTCCGAGCTGGCCGCGCTCGTGGCGCGCACAGTCGAACACTTCGGCCGGCTCGATGTCGCGTTCAACAACGCCGGCGTCGAGGGCCAGTTTGGCCTCACGACCGCCGAGCAGACGGAGGACCATTACAACCACGTGTTCGATGCGAACGTCCGCGGCGTGCTGTTCGCGATGAAGCACGAGATCCCCGCCATCATCAAAAGCGGCGGCGGCTCCGTCGTGAACACGTCGTCCGCGTTCGGCTCGGTCGCGGTGGCGGGCGGCGCGGTTTACGTCGCGAGCAAGTTCGCCGTCGTCGGCCTGAGCAAGTCGGCGGCGCTGGAGTACGCGCAGCAAGGCGTGCGCGTGAACGTCGTTTCGCCGGGGCCGATCCAGACCGAGATGCTCGATCGCGCGTTCGGGGCCGGCGAGTCCGACGGCAAGAAGGGAATCGCCACGCAGGTTCCGGCGGGCCGGATCGGGACGGTGGAGGAAATCGCCGGCGCGGTCGTGTGGCTGAGCTCGCCGGGCGCATCCTACGTCACGGGTGTGGATCTTCTCGTCGACGGCGGCTACACCGCGCGTTGACCGCCGACCATGATCCCGTTGATCGCCGTATTGGTCGCGCTCGTCGTCCTGATCGCCTGGGACGTCGGCGAGCGCGACCAACCCTGATCTTGCGGTAGCGGTGGCGCTTTGGCGCCGGGTGAGTTCAATCCGTCTCCGTTCCTCAACCACAACGATACTAATATGATTACACGCAAAGCCTCCGCCATCTGGCGCGGCGACCTGAAGTCGGGTCGCGGCACGATCTCCACCGACAGCACCGTCCTCAAGGACACGCAGTACGCCTTCGGTACGCGTTTTGAAAACGGGCCCGGCACGAATCCCGAAGAGCTCATCGCGGCGGCGCATGCCGGCTGCTTCAGCATGGCGCTCTCGGCCGAGCTAGGGAAAGCGGGTTTCACGCCCGACTCGATCTCGACCACGGCGGCGGCGACGCTCGAGAATCATCCGCAGACGAGCTGGACCGTGACGAAGATTCATCTCACGACCGAGGCGAAGATCCCGAACATCACGCCGGAGAAATTCGCGGAGATCGCCAACGGCGCGAAGGCTGGCTGTCCCATCTCGCGCCTCTTGAAAGCCGAGATCTCGCTCAACGCGAAACTCATCTAGACGCGACGCGCCATGGCTCATCTGTTCGAACCGTTCACGCTCAAGTCGATCACGCTCCGCAATCGCATCGGCGTCTCGCCGATGTGCATGTATTCGTCGGACGAAGGTCTGGCGAACGACTGGCACCTCGTGCATCTCGGCGCGCTCGCGCGGGGTGGCGCGGCGTTGGTGATTGCGGAGGCGACCGCCGTCTCGCCGGAGGGCCGCATCACGCCCGGCGACGCGGGGCTCTGGACGGACGCGCAGATCGAGCCGCTGGCGCGGATCAATCGCTTCATCGCAGGCCAGGGCGCGGTGCCTGGAATCCAGCTCGCGCACGCTGGCCGCAAGGCCAGCGCGGCACGGCCTTGGGAAGGCGGGGGGCATCTTGCGAACGACGCGGGTGGCTGGCCTCCAGTCGCGCCAAGCGCGGTGGCTTTTGGCGGCGCGCTCGACAAGGTGCCGCATGCGCTGACCGCCGACGAGATCGCACGCGTGCAGGCGGATTTCGTGGCCGCGGCGCGGCGCGCAGTCGCGGCCGGCTACGAGTGGGTCGAGTTGCACGCGGCGCACGGCTATCTCGGGCACCAGTTCCTGTCACCACTTTCAAACCGGCGGAGCGATCGCTACGGCGGCGAATTCGAAAACCGGATACGCTTCCTGCTCGAGACGGTGCGGGGCGTGCGCGGCGTCTGGCCGGAGCGATTGCCGCTGACCGTGCGGCTCTCGTGCACGGACTGGGTGGACGGTGGCTGGACGGTCGACGAGAGCGTGGAGCTGGCGCGCCGGCTGAAAGACGAGGGTGTCGACCTGATCGACTGCAGCTCGGGTGGATCGGCGTTGGCGGCGAAGATCCCGATCGGGCCGGGCTATCAGGTGCCGTTTGCCGACCGGCTTCGGCGTGAAACGGGAATCGCGACCGCGGCAGTCGGCATGATCACGGAGCCGCGACAAGCCGATGAAATCATCCGCGCCGCACAGGCCGACATGGTCCTGCTCGCACGGGAGTTGTTGCGCGATCCACACTGGCCCTTGCGCGCCGCGCACGAGCTCGAGATCCGCCCCGCACCCTCCGCGCCCGTGCAATACATGCGGGCGTGGTGAGCGCGTAAGGTGGGGCAACCTTTCTGGATTCAATAATCCGGATCCCTGCGCGCTCTCAGCTGGTCGATCTTCTCCTGCATCATCGGCGAGACGTGCTGCCAGATCTGCCACGCGACGCGGTAGTCATCGGGATCGTCGAGACCCGCGGCGCTGATCGCGGCCAATTGGCCAACCAAATCGCTGCCTCGTATGAAGCCGACGATCTGGGTGTCGAGCAGTACGGCCCGATCAAATTCGAGGATCTGCTCATCGCCCTCCTCGCCATGCGCCGGAAATAAAAAAACGCGACTGCTTGTCAGGGGAGTCCACTCGCCCACGAGGATCGGCCCGCTGGCCTCGCCATTGAGTGTCAGCACGGCTCCTTTTGCGACGAGGCGCTTGGGAAACTCGGGCGCGCATTCTTGCGCAGTTGTTTTGAAGGCGGGGATCATCGGCGGGTGACTTCGTTGGCCTTTAGACCCGTCTCGAGAGACTCGGGCTATGGGAAATTCTCCGCGATGTGGCGTGCTGGCGACGTCGCCCATTCGGACCTATTTTGCTGGCGCTTAACTGCTGCGGCGCCGGAGCCCGCCCGTCGGAAAAGCGCCGTGTGGGCCCTCGTGTTCGGTCGGGGGAAACGTGCGCCGGCTCGTTCGTTTACGGATCGCTTAATTTTCTCTGGAGCTTGCGGCATGGAACTTGGAGGTTTTGCCCGTGCCGACTCCCATTCCCCCGCAACAGCTCGTCGAGGCTCTCAACTGGCGTTACGCGACGAAGAAGTTTGATCCGGCGAAGATGATTCCCGCGGACGTGTGGCAGGCGCTCGAGCAGTCGCTGGTGCTCGCGCCGTCGTCGATCGGATTGCAGCCGTGGAAGTTTTTCGTCGTGACCGATCCGGCAGTGAAATCACAACTGCAGGCCGTGTCGTATCGGCAGGCGCAGATTGGCGATTGCTCGCACCTCGTGGCGATCGCGGTGCGACGGGGCATCGATGCGGAGCATGTCGACCGGCACATCGCGCGCATGGCGGAAGTCACGGGGGCGGCGGTGCAATCGCTCGAGAAATTCCGTGTGATGACGATGCGGAATCTGGACCGGGCGCGTGCGGCCGGGACGCTCGATGCGTGGCAGGAGCACCAGATCTACATCGCGCTCGGACAGTTCATGGCGAGTGCTGCACTCCTCGGCGTGGATACGTGTCCGATGGAAGGAATCGAGCCGGAGAAATATGATGAAATTCTCGGGCTGAGCGGCACGAGCTACGCGACGGCGGTGGCTTGTGCGGCGGGTTACCGGTTGCCGGACGACAAATATGCGACGGCAAAGAAAGTGCGGTTCAGGGTCGAGGATGTGGTCGTGCGGGTGTGAGCGGTTTTCTGGTCAAACCGGGCCGCGCTCGGAGAGAGGAGCCGCATCTCAAGCGAAGATTGCAGCACGTTCGATCGGGTTGAGCTCGCGCCAGGTGCCAGGGGCGAGGTCGCCCAGTGCGAAATCGCCGATGCGCACGCGAAGCAGGCGGAGCGTGGGGTGGCCGACGGCGGCGGTCATGCGGCGGACCTGGCGGTTTTTGCCTTCGATCAATTCGAGGGCGAGCCAGGCGTCGGGGACGTTTTTGCGGAAACGAATGGGCGGGTCGCGCGGGGCGAGGTCGGGCGGAGGATCGAGGAGGCGCGCGCGGCACGGGAGCGTGCGATAATCGCCGAGATCGATGCCGCCGCGCTCGAGGCGGCGCAGTGCATCGGCCGCGGGCACGCGTTCCACCTGCGCCCAGTATTCACGTCGGTGGGCGTGTTTCGGGTCGAGGAGCCGCGTGTTCAGGCCCGGCTCGTCGCTGAGCAGCAGAAGACCCTCGGAGTCGGCATCGAGCCGGCCGAGCGCGTAGACGTTTTTCGGCAGCGCGAAATCGGCGAGCGTGCGCCAGCGCGAGCCCGGTTCGGGCGTGAACTGGGAGAGGACACCGTAGGGTTTGTGGAAAGCGACGAGCATGTCCGCGTTTGCGAAGAAACAATTAACGCGTACCGCTTACAGCCCAAACCTTTGTTCTCATCATGCGCGCCCTCCAACTACCCGCGGTTAATCAGCTCAATATCGTCAACCTCGCGGAGCCGAAGCCGGACGAAGGCGAAGTCATCGTGGCGTTGCGGGCGGCGGCGTTGAACCACCGCGATGTCTGGATCAAGACGGGGCAGTATGCCGGTTTGAAATGGCCGTGTCTGCCCGGGTCGGACGGCGCAGGGGAGGTGGTCGATCTCGGCGCAGGCGTCGACGCATCGTGGCGCGGACGCGAGGTGATCATCAATGCGAGTTTCGACTGGGGCGCGGATCAGCGCGTGCAGGGCGCAAAGTTCTCGATTCTCGGACTGCCGCGCGACGGCACGCTGGCGGAGCGCATCGCGGTGCCGGCGGCGCAGCTCGCGCCGAAGCCCGCGCACTTGAGCTGGGAAGAGGCGGCGGCGCTTCCGCTCGCGGGACTAACGGCCTATCGCGCGTTGTTTTCGCGGGCGCAGTTGCAGCGCGGCGAACGCGTGCTCGTGAATGGCATCGGCGGCGGCGTGGCGTTGTTTGCGTTGCAGTTCGCGCTCGCAGCCGGTGCGGAGGTGTGGGTGACGTCGAGCTCGGCGGAGAAGATCGCGCGCGCCGTGAAGCTCGGCGCGAAAGGAGGCTTCGATTATCGCGACGCCGACTGGGCGGCGAATGCGGTGAAGGCGTCCGGACAATTCGACGTGGTGGTCGACAGCGCGGGCGGAGACGGATTCGGAAAACTGATCGACGTGACGGCGTCGGGCGGGCGCGTGGTGTTTTACGGCGCGACGCGCGGCGATGCGCCGCTGCCGGTGCGCAAGGTGTTCTGGCGGCAGATTTCGCTCCTTGGGACGACGATGGGTTCGCCGGCGGATTGGGCGGCGATGAACGCGTTTGTCGCGGAGCACAAAATCAAGCCGGTGGTGAGCGAGATATTTCCTCTGGCGCGCGCCGCGGAGGCGTTTGCGCTGATGGAGCGTGGCGGGCAGTTCGGGAAGATCGTGGTCACCGTCCGGTGAAGCGCCAGGCACCAAGAACCCAGTTCCGGGGAAGCTCCAACTCCCAAGGATCAACGGGCGTCGGCTGCGCTGATGTTTGACGA
>JAKFEQ010000013.1:0-172095 GCA_036675625.1 Opitutaceae bacterium
CCGGCCCCTTCTCGAACTCGCGAAACGTATCCACAAATCCACTCGCCAGCAGCTTCGAGAAATTCACCCGCTCCTCCTCCGTGAATCCCGCGTTGCGCCGGTTCGTCTTCGGATTCGTCAGGTCGATTTCCGTGTGCGCCACATTCAAGTCGCCGCAAAACACCACCGGCTTCTTTTTCTCCAGCTTCTTGAGGTAGCCGAGAAACGCCGGATCCCACTCCTCCGTCCGATACTTCAGCCGCGTCAATCCGCGCTGCGAGTTCGGCTGGTACACGTTGAGCAGATAGAAATCCGCCAGCTCCACCGTGATCACGCGCCCTTCGTCATCATGCCCTTTCATGCCGATCCCGAGCGTCACATCCTTCGGCTTGGTCCGTGTGAACACCACCGTTCCGCTGTAGCCCTTTTTCACCGCCGGATTCCAAAACACCTCGTAGCCGTGCGGCCACGCGATGTGCTGCACATCGCCCGGATGACACTTCGCCTCCTGCAGGCAGATCACATCCGCCTGCACCTTTTCCATGAAGTCGATCAGCCCCTTCTTGTGCGCCGCCCGCACGCCATTGACGTTCCACGAGACAAGTTTCATCGGGCGAAACTAGCAACCAGCCCGCGCCCGCCGGCAATCCGTTTCGTGACGATTCGTGCCATGACACGCACGACACATCTTCCCATTGCCTCGGCTCCCCTCTCTCAACTCTCATCTCGCAACTCTCTCTTTTCCCATGGTCTTTCCTCCTCTCCCTCTCGGCCAACGCATCCCGCCGGGCCCGCACGCCGTGTCGTGCAGCCTGCCGACCATGCGCGACGTGCGCGGCTACGAGGAGAAAAACCCCGAGACCATGCGCCAGCTTACCTCGGGCTACCCGCGCTTCGTGGTGCATCCGTTCGCCCGCCAGCTCGCCGCGCATCTCATCGCCACCACGCCCGCGCTCGCCGGGCGCACCGTGTGGCTCACGAGTTCTCCGCGGATGGCGCACGCCCTCGCCACCCATCTTCAAGCCGCAGCGGACGATGCTCCCGTCGAGACCATTTCCCACGAAGCCCTCTCCGGCGTTGCCCACGCCACGTCACCTGCGCTCTACACCCGCGCGAAAACGTTTCTCCAGAACATCGGCGGCTTCATCTCCTCCCGCGAAGCCGAGGATCACCTCGTCCGCCTCGGCCTGCTCGGCGCGCCATTCGCCGAGGACACGCACCGCGGTGATTCCGGCGCCGTAGTCCGCCGCGTGCTGCGCCGCGCGCTGCCAGGCACGACGGATGCCGACCTGCTCCTCGCGCCGTCCGGCATGAACGCCATCTACGCCGCCTTCCGCGCCTCCGCCGATCTGCAGGCCGCCCGCGGCCGCACCGTCTGGCTGCAACTCGGCTGGCTCTACCTCGACACCATCGCCGTCCTCAAGAATTTCACCGCCGCCCCCGCCGACTACGTCTACGTCCGCGAGCCGCTCGATCGCGAAGGCCTCGCCCGCATCTTCGCGAAACACGGCCACCAGATCGCCGGCGTCATCGCGGAAGTCCCGACCAATCCGCTCATCGAAACGCCCGACGTCGCCGCGCTCTCCGCCCTCTGTCGCCTGCATGGCGCCCATCTGCTCATCGACCCGTCCGTCGCCTCGATCTTCAACCTCGAGCTCCTGCCGCACGCCGATGCCGTCGTGTCCAGCCTGACCAAATACACCGCCAGCGAAGGCGATCTCACCGCCGGCCTCATCGCGATCAATCCCGCCAGCGCCGATGCCGCCGAGCTCCGCCGCCGAGCCGCCGCCGAGCTCGAGCCGGTTTACCCGCGTGATCTCGCCCGCCTCGCCGCACAGATCGGCGAAACGGAAAACGTCCTCGCGCAAATCCACGCCAACACCGCCAAGGTCGCCGCATTCCTCGAATCCCACCCGAAGATCCGCGATGTCTACTGGGCGCTGCATCCCGCCTCGCGCGAAAACTACCTCCGCCTCGCGCGCGCGCCCGATGCCACCGGCGGCATGATCTCCTTCACGCTCCGCGGCACGAATACGATGGAGCCTTTCTACGATCGCCTGCGCCTCCCCAAAGGCCCGAGCTTCGGCATGAAGACCACGCTGATCTGTCCCTTCATGTACCTCGCGCACTACGACCTCGTGACCACCCCCGCCGGCATCGCCGAGCTCGCGGCGAGCCGTCTTGACCCCGATCTCCTCCGCCTGTGTTGCGGCACGGAACCCGCCGAGGAAATCATCGCCGCCCTCGCCGAAGCGCTCGAGTAAAGCCTGCCTGTCGTCGCAGGGGCCCCGGAATTAAGCGTTCAGCGTTACACGTTGAGCGTTCAGCGTTCTCCCACCAAGTGGCGCACCGGAACCCATCTGAGCAGTTACTCCATTTTTGCGCCGCCCGCCCCAACCGCGCCATCTCGCGGCCACCCTCCGTCATGTCCTCCGCTTCCTGCACGCTCGCCATCAAAGCGATCCCCAACGCCCCGCGCAGCCAGGTCGTCGGCTGGCTCGGCGACGCCCTCAAAGTCAAAGTCCACGCGCCACCCGTGGAGGGCCGCGCCAACGAAGTGCTCTGCGAATTCCTCGCCGAGACGCTCGGCCTCCCGCGCCGCGCCGTCACCGTCCTCCGCGGCGATACCTCGCGGCAGAAACTCCTTCGCATCGACGGCCTCACGCTGACCGACATCAAGACCCGTTTCCCAACCTGAGCCACCGCGCTGCGCAACGCCGCGCAATCCGCGCTCCAAACCACCTCACGGCTCCCTCTCGTTTGTCATCTAATGGATGACATTCGCCGGGCCGGCGCCACGCGCGTCAGCCGCGCAAACCGCACCGTCAGGAACACCGCCGCGAACGCGAGCCCGCCCGCGATCCCCGTCCAAACGCCCACCGCGCCCCACGGCCCGCGCACGCCGACGATGTAGCCCAGCGGCAGCGCGATCATCCAATACGCCACCAGCGTGATCGCCGCCGGCACTTTCACATCCGAAATCGCCCGCAGCGACGACGCCGCGATTACCTGCACGCCGTCGAATAATTGAAAGAACGCCGCGACAATCAGCAGTTGCGCCGCGAGCGCGATAACCACGCTGTCGCTCACGTACCAGGCCGCAATCGCCCGCCCGCCCACGGCAAACGCGATCGCAAAAACCACCATCGCCACCAGCCCAAGCGCCATCGTGGAAAATGCGATCGGCCGCAGCCGCGCCCGGTCGCCCGCGCCCACCGCATGGCTCACCCGCATCCCGTTCGCGATCGAAAGCCCCAACGGCACCATGAACGTCAGCGACGCCGCACTGATCGCGATCTGGTGCGCCGCCAGCGGCACCGCCCCCAGCCAGCCGTTCATGATCGCCGAAAACGCGAACGCCGAGCTTTCGAACAACAACATCCCCGCCGCCGGAATTCCCAAGTGCAGCATCTCGGTGAGACGCGTTTTCGAAAATCCGCCCCACCAGCGCGCCGGCCACGCCGCACGCACCTTGGGATCGCGCCGCAGCCAGGCGAAAATCACCAGCACCCCGATCACCCGCGAGAGCAGCGTGGCGATCCCCGCCCCCGTGAGCCCCAGCGCCGGCATGCCGAGATGCCCGTATATGAACACCCAGTTAAGCGCCGCATTCAGCCCCACCCCCGCCAGCATGATGAACATCGGCGCCCACGGATGCCCCATCGCTTCCGCGAATTCGCGCAACGCGATATAGATGAGGACCGGCACCAGCGAAGCCGCGAGCAACAGGTAATAGGGCCGCACGATCGCCAGCACTTCCGGCGGCTGGTCGAAGCGCTCCAGTTGCGTGCCAACCCCGACCATCACCAGCGTCTCCAACCCCGCGAAGAGCGCGCCCAACACGATCCCGTGCCGTAAATATTCGCCCGCCTCCAACGGATTTCCCGCCCCACGGGCGCGCGAAACAAAGACCGCCACCGGGATCATGAGGCCGATTCCCACCACGTAAAAAACCGAAAACACACCACCGCCAAACGACGAAGCCGCCAGGGGCACCGTGCCGGCATGCCCGATCATCAGGCTGTCGGTCAGTCCCATCAGCATCTGGCTCAAATGCCCCACGACGATCGGCAACGCCAGGGCCAGCGTGGGCCGAATCTCGCGAAGATAAGTCTGAATTCGGAACATGCGTTCTGGCGATCCTCACGCACCCGCACCGCAAATCACACGAAAAACCGTCCGCGGCACCGTCACAGCGCACCACTCGATTTTCGAAGACCCGCATTGGGCCAGGATCCCGGCAGCGCCGCCGTCGGCCCCGCCCGTCTATGCGATCAACCCCGCGAGCGGTTTGCTGATCCGAAACGCGTCGCGCACCGCGAGGAACGCGTCGACTAGCTCCGCCGGCCCCCCGTTGCGCGGAAACACCATTTCCAGCGACGCCCCCGTGCAGCGCACGACAGCATCAACGCCTTCCACGCTGATCGTGCAATCGGAGTAATCCGACGGATACCGCACGCCCAGCCCGCCTTCGCCATCGAGCGCCTCGATGGCGTCGATCACCGCTTCGACCCGCGCTCCTTTCTTCAACGCGAAGGAAATCTCCGCGAACTTTCCCCCGAAGATTCCCGCGAACGCCTCCCCCCGCGATACCTCCAGATCACGCAGCTCGCGCATCGTCGTCGTCACCGCATAACGCGCCGGATCCGCCTCCTCCAGCGCGTAGAGAATCTCCACTTGGAAGTCCCGCGCCGCGAGCGTCGCGACCGGCGCCGTCACGCTCAGCGAGATATCCTTCCGCTTGTAGCCGAGCCCCGCGCGCACCTCCTGGAAAAGCGCCTCCGCCTCGGCCGCGAGCTCCGGTTCACAGATCTTGCCGAGAAACGCATTCGTCGTCGCATTCGCCGCATCGGGCACCGTGTGATGCCCTTTCCGGAATCCGCCGAGCGCCTTCACCTGCCCGCCGCTCCGTCCCACGAAAAAGATGCTGGCGATGACGCTGGACGGAAGCTCGGCGGACATGCAGCGCGAGCAAACCGCCCGCGTCCCGGCCCGCCAGCCCGAAAATCAAAGCCTCACGCCGCGCTGCGCCTCGTGGCGCGCCGGATCAACGCGATCAGTCCCACCAGGAGCAGGATCGGCACCCAGATCGGGGCGAGCACGGCCGCGAGCGCGAGCGCGACCACCGATACACCTGCCACGAGCGAGACCCCGACAGCCGCCAGGCCGACGAGCAGCAACCCGAGCACGAAGCCCAGGCCGATCGTCAGCGGGAGCAGTTTGATCGCGATCAACGCGACGATCACCAGCAACAGGACTTTCAGAAAGGTTTTCACGCGAGGAAAACCCGGCACCGCCCGAAAAGTTGCAGCGTTACCGCAGCCTCGATCCTCACCGCAACACTCCTCCGACTTGCCAATCCGCGCCCGCTTCGCGCTGCTGAGACTCCGCATGGCCCCCTCAGCACCTCCGCCGATTCCCGTCGTTTGCGCCATCATCGAAGACGGTGCCGGCCGCCTCCTGATCGCCCAGCGGCCGGCCCACAAACACCTCGGCCTCAAATGGGAATTCCCCGGCGGCAAGGTCGAGCCGGGCGAGGATCCCGCCGCCGCCCTGGCCCGCGAAATCAAGGAAGAACTCGGCTGCGCCATCACCCTCGTGCAGGCGCTGCCATCGTTTACGCACGATTATGGCACCGTGGTCATTACCATGATTCCGTTCATCTGTCGGCTACTCGGCGACGGCGGCCCGCTGCCGCAACCGCACGAACACGTTGCCCTGCGCTGGGTTCTCCCCGCCGAATTGGCGGCGATCGACCTCGCTCCCGCGGACTGGCCCGTGGTGAAGCACCTCCTGCGGCCGTAGCATCCGCCGCGGGATCGCGGGCGCCCCCGTCTGCATCTGTCGCCTCATGCCCCGCACTCGACACCCCTCGCACCCCGGATTCACTTTGCCGCACCGTGTCCACTCCGCTTCCCCTCGACAGCGTCTCGCGGCTTCCCTCTCCGGGCGATAACGTCGCGATCGCCATCCGCCGCATCGATGCCGGCGAGACGCTCGCCTTCTCCTCCGGCTCATGCGCGGTCACGCACACCGTGCTCGAAGGTCATCGGTTCGCCGTGAACCCCATCGCTGTCGGCGGCGAACTCCTCTCGTGGGGACTGCCTTTCGGCCGCGCGCTGGCGCCAATCGCTCCCGGCGATTACGTCTGCAACCAATCGATGCTCGACGCGCTCGCGCTCCGTCGCGTCGCAGGCGCCCGCTTCCCCGCGCAACCCAACTTCGTCGACCACCTCACTCCATACCACCTCGACGAAACCACCTTCCTCGCCACCGATCATCCGCCCTCACCGACCCCGCCCAGCGGCCCACCGCTTTCCGACTTCAGCGTTCAGCGTTCAGCGTTAAACGTTAAGCGTTCCCCCGCTCCAAAGTCCTTCCTCGGCTACCGCCGTCCCGGCACGCGCGGCGTCGGCACGCGCAACACCATCGTGATCCTCGGCACGACCTCGCGCACCGCGAGTTTCGCCCGCCAGCTCGCCGCCCGACTCCAACCGCTCGCCCGCGTACATCCGGCCATCGACGGCATCGTCGCCATCGCGCACACCGAGGGCGGCGGCACCGGCGAACCGAACAACACCCTCGAGATCCTCCGCACGCTCGGCGGCTTCATCGTGCACCCGAACGTCGCGGCGGTCATCGCGATCGACTACGGCGTCGAACCGATCACCAACACCCGGCTGCACGCCTTCATGCGCGAGCATCGCTACCCGATCGACGAGGTGCCGCATCATTTTCTCACCCTGGACTCCGGGCTCGCCGCCGGTCTCGCGGACGGCGAACGGATCGTGCGCGCCTGGCTCCCGGAAGCCGCCGCGCAACGGCGCACATCCGAGCCGCTCAGCGAGCTGCGCATCGCCCTGCAATGCGGCGGCTCCGACGCGTTTTCCGGCGTATCCGGAAATCCACTCGCCGGCGCGATCGTCCACGAGCTGATCCAACACGGAGGCACCGGCGTCCTCACCGAGACCGACGAAGCCATGGGCGCCGAGAGTTACCTCCTGCAAAACGTGCGCGACCTCGCGACCGCCCGCGCGTTCATGGACCGGATCGAGGCCTTCCAGGAGAAACTCCGCTGGCACGGTCTCACGCCCGAGAGCAATCCCTCCGCCGGCAATAAATACCGCGGCCTCTATAATATCGCGCTCAAATCGCTCGGCGCTGTACACAAAAAAGATCCGCGCACCCGGATCGATACGGTGATCGACTACGCGCAACCGCTGCGCGACATCGCCGAGCCCGGCTTCACCTTCATGAACGGCCCCGGCAACGATCTCGAAGGCATCGCCGGCCAGGTGGGCGCCGGCTGCAACCTGATCCTCTTCGTCACCGGCAACGGCTCGATCACGAATTTCCCTTTTGTCCCGACGTTGAAGATCACGACGACCACGCGGCGGCATGAATTGTTGATCCACGAAATGGACATCAACGCCGGCCGCTATCTCGACGGCGAAACCATGTCCGCCCTCGCCGCCGAGTCGTTCGGCCTCGTGATCGAAACGGCTTCCGGCCGCAAAACGAAAGGCGAGCACGCCGGCCACTCGCAAGTCTCACTCTGGCGCAACTGGGCGCAAACCGACACTTCGCACCTCACCGAACTGCGCGCCCGCCCCGCGCCCGACGGCGTACCACTCTCAACTCTCAACTCTCAATTCCCCGCTCTCAGCCCTCAGCTCTCAGCTTCATCGCCTCCGCTCCCCAGCGCCACCGAACACGTCGGACTCATCCTGCCGACCAGCATGTGCGCGACCCAGATCGCGCGCCTCGCCGCCGAACGCCTCAACGCAAAACAACTCGGCCGCGAACAAGGCATCTCACGCTTCGTGGCCTTCACTCACACCGAAGGCTGCGGCTTCGGCGGCGAGACGATGTATCGGCTGCTGGAGCGCACCTATCGCGGCTACCTCACGCACCCGAACGTCGCTGCCGCACTCCTGCTCGAACACGGCTGCGAGAAAATCCCCAACGATGTCATGCGCCGTCAGCTCGAAGCCGCCGCGCTGCCGCTGGAGCGTTACGGCTGGGCCAGCGTCCAGCTCGACGGCGGTATCGAGAAAGCCATTACGAAAATCGAAGCCTGGTTCAGCGAGCGCCTAAGCGGCACGAGCGCCCCGCCCCTAAACGCACCAACCTCACCGCCGCCCTCCGACTTAAACGTTCAGCGTTCAGCGTTAAACGTTAAGCGCTCAACACTAGACCTTGAGCACTCCCCAACGCCGCCCCCCGATCCCTCCACGCTCACCCTCCCGCTCACGCTCACCCTCGCCCTGCTTACCGCCGCACCCGTCTCAGCGCCCACCGCGACCGCCCTCGCGCAGATCGCCTCCGCCACCGTGCGCGCCGGCGGCTCGATTCTGTTACCCGAGAGCGATCCACTCCTCGGCAATCCGATTTTCCGCACCGCGCTCCTCGGCGCCACTCCGCCACACGCGACGCTCGCGTATGGCCAGCCGTTGACCACTCCCGGCCTGCACGTGATCGCGACCGAGACCGATCATTGGGTCGAAAATCTCACCGGCCTCGGCGGCTGCGGCGCGCATCTCGCGCTCACGATCGTCGGCCAGCACGCGCAGCAGGGGCATCCCTTGATACCGGTGATCCAACTCGCCGAGGCAGCCGAGCGCGGCCGGCTGCCCGCCGACGACATCGACGACTTCCTCACCGGAGAAGTCGGCGCGGACATCGCGACGATTGAAAGCTGGATCGCCGCCGTCGCACGCCGCGAACGCGTGCCCGTCGCCAACGCGCAAGGCTTCGTGGACTTCCAGCTCACGCGCGGCCTGCTCGGTTTAACCACGTAGCGCCGGCATCTTGCCGGCCCCGTCTGCGCCCCGGTGCGCGCGACCCTTGCAATCACCAAAATCCCGCGCATGGTGTGTGGTTCTGTTCTTTGATTGGTTAGCACACCAATCCGCGAGTGACGAACCGCCGTGGCGAATGCGCCCGGCCCTCGTCCCTCGCCACCTTTCCCTTTCCTAGATCGGGCTCGTGGGTCTCTAGTCCCTGGTCTCTGGTCTCTAGTCTCTTTAGGGGGTGTTCTGGATTCTACCCTTGGTTGGAGTGCGCCGCTGCCTGTCGAGAGTCGTGGGTCTCTCGTTAAATCCCCTGCGAAACAAATAAACGGCAAAACTGAAGAAATGCCCCTGGCTGCCTAAGTGCAGTCACGTTGGTCTAGCGACACCTGCTAGCTGGAACTAACGACGACAGCAGGAATAGCGTATGGAGCGGTTCGCGGACCGTACGCCGTATCTTCCATCCGGGGACTGGTCGGTGCCTCAGCGCGTGCAATGGCGTGGCATCGATGAGATCAAAGTTGCACTATCACAGGTAGACGCGGTGCGCGAAGGTCAGGGGCACGCGGGTTCAACTCCCGCCACCTCCACCATTTCTCTCGTCCAAGCGGCGAGAGGCAAAGGAATGCCCGCGGGCGCTGACGCGACCGCGGGTTTTTTCGTGCCCGCGCGTGGCGATCGGCGCTTCGGAGCCCGCGAGGCTCCCGATCGGCTGCCGGCCGCGGAGAATTTTTTCTCCGACGGCTTTCTCGCACCCGTGAAACCCCAGCACGGACGCCGAAGCATACATGCTTCAGCGGTATTTCGCGCTCAGCTTCTTCTGGCGGGTAATAAAACCGTTCTTGAGCAGAAACGCACGGGCGACCTCCGGCGACGTGGTGACCCGGCGCGTCGTCTCCTTGATTGCACGGATTTCCCGCCGCACTTCCGCTTTGCTGGGCTTGGCCACCACGAACGTCATAGGCCTAGCGAAACCCGTTCCCCGACATTTCAATCGAAACTCCCCAGCGCTGTAAGTGGAGGCGTCGCCCCGTCGCTTGCAGGCGCAGGGGTCCGCGTTGGGCAAAACAGCAACCGTTCCGAAAAACCAGAGTGTCGCTCCACTCACACCTTTGTCGCGCTCGTGTCACGGCGTCCTTAAAACAGCTTCGATCCAAATCGTCTGTTTCGCGGCCTCCGCCTACCCCTTCCGCTTTTCGAGCAACAACCCCGTGAATTGCTTCATCGCGGGAGAGACCGTCCCGGCTTTCCGCGCGAAGACGTGGGTCACGAGGGGTGCTTTTTTGAGCGGAATAATGGCCGCGGCGTGGCCTACTACTCGAGCGAGAGAGATGGGCAGCACGGCGATGCCGGCGCCGGCGGCCACCATCACCGCGACGGCTTGGGCGCGGGGAGCTTCGAAAACGATGCGGGGGCGGAAGCCGGCGGCTCCGCAGAGTTCGCGCAGGAAGGTGGAAAAGGTCGGGGCGGCTTCGCTCGACACCGCCACCAGCGCCTCTCCGGCCAACTCGCGCAGGGTGATGGCCGGCCGGGTGGACAGCGGATGACCGAAGGGGACGAATGCCGCCAGCGGCTCCTGACGCCACGGGGCAAAGACGATTCCCGGAGTTCGCTCGCGGGGCTGCAGGCCGACGAAGCCGCCATCCAATGTCCCATGGTTCAACGCCGCCAATTGCTCGGCGGGGGGGCAGTCCTCCACCAGGAGTTGCACCGATGGATGCCGCTCCCGAAAGAGCCGCAGCACCCCGACTAGTTCGGGACTCAACACGGCGCTGACGAAGCCGAGTCGCAGTCGCTCGGTCTCGCCCGACGCGAACCGCCGCGTGGCCTCTCCCGCGCGCAGCAACTGGGGCAAAACCGTGCGCGTCTGCTCGTGGAAGAGCGCGCCCGCCGCCGTCAGCGCGACTTTCCGTCCGGATCGATCGAAGAGAGGCGTGCCGAGCTTTTCTTCGAGCGCATGCACGTGGCGGGACAGTGGCGGCTGCGCAAGGCGCAGCTTTTGCGCCGCCCGGGTGAACGACAGCTCCTCCGCCACCGCGGTAAAACACTCCAGTTCCCGCAAAGAATAATCCATACCGAAACGGTATCATAAACCCGCAAAAACCGTAATTTTATTATACGTGCTTCGCCGCTATGATGAGGGATGGCCATCAGCGACACCATCAAGCGCGGCAGTCTGCGCGCCCCGCACCGCAGTCTCCTGCGCGCTACCGGCGTGATTCAGTCTGAGGAGGACTGGAACAAGCCGTTTATCGCGATCGCGAACTCTTTCGTGCAGATCATCCCCGGTCATGCGCACCTCGATGTCGTGGGACACAAGGTTCGGGCGGCCGTCCGGGCCGCCGGCGGGGTGCCCTTCGAGTTCAACACCATCGGCGTGGATGACGGCATCGCCATGGGACACGGCGGCATGAAATACTCCCTGGCCTCCCGCGAAATCATCGCCGACTCGATCGAGACGATGCTGCGGGCCCATTGCTTCGACGGTGTGGTCTGCATTCCCAACTGCGACAAGATCGTCCCCGGTATGATGATGGGGGCAGCGCGGGTGAATATCCCGGCGGTCTTCGTCTCGGGTGGTCCGATGAGCGCCGGACGGAATCCCACGACGGGCAAGGCGCTGGACCTGGCCTCCGTCTTTGAGGCGGTCGGGCAATTGTCGAAGAACACGATCACCGAAACCGAACTCGACCAGATCGAGCGCAATGCCTGCCCGACCTGTGGCTCGTGCTCGGGCATGTTTACCGCCAACTCCATGAACTGCCTCTGCGAGGCCTTGGGGCTGGCGCTGCCGGGCAATGGCTCGATTTTGGCGACCGATCCGCAACGCGATAGACTCTTCGAGGAAGCCGGACGCGCGATCGTGGAGCTCGTGCGCCGCAATATCCGACCGTCGGATATTCTCACGCGCGCCGCCTTCGAAAACGCCCTCGCGCTCGACATGGCGATGGGCGGTTCGTCGAACACCATTTTGCACACCCTGGCGGTGGCGCATGAGGCGAGGGTGGAGCTGCGGATGGACGAGATCAACGCCATCTCCGACCGGGTCCCACACCTTTGCAAGGTCGCGCCCTCGGGCCTGCATCACATGGAGGACATCGACCGGGCGGGCGGGATTTCCGCGATTCTCCAGACTTTGTCCACCCAGCCTGGTCTCTTGCATCTGGACACTCAAACCGTGAGCGGCTGCACCCTCGGTGAACGAATCGCCCCGGCCCGGGTGCTTGACGCCGAGGTGATCCGTCCACTGGACAAGCCGTATTCGCCACGCGGCGGGCTCGCCGTCTTGTTTGGCAATCTCGCGCCCGACGGCGCGGTGGTGAAGGCCGCGGGGGTCTCTCCGTCGATGATGGTCTTCCGCGGTCCGGCGATCATTTTCGAAGCGGAGGAAGATGCACGCATCGGCATCCTCGTCGGCAAGGTGAAGGCCGGCGATGTGGTCGTGATCCGCTACGAGGGACCGCGGGGTGGACCCGGCATGCAGGAAATGCTGGCTCCCACGGCAGCCCTGGCCGGACGCGGGCTGGGCGATTCCGTGGCATTGATCACGGACGGCCGATTTTCGGGAGCGACTCGCGGCGGGGCCATCGGCCACGTCTCGCCTGAGGCTGCCGCCGGCGGGACGATCGCCCTGATCGAGGCCGGCGACTTGATCGAGATCGATATCCCCTCGCGCCGTTTGAGTCTGCTGGTCGACGAAGCCGTCATTCAACAGCGGCGCGGCGCCTGGCGTCCCCGTCCCAGCAAGGTGAAGAATGGCTTTCTCGCGCGCTATGCGAGCATGGTCAGCAGCGCGGATCTGGGAGCTATTTTGCGTGTGCCGGACACGAATTTATCTGAGGCGCGGTGAGGTGGAGACCGCGAGCAGTTCGCACAACAGCGCCACCGGGTGGGAGAATGGTGAGATCGGCAGGTTAAACGCACTGTCGGAAAAAGCGAAACCGGTAAACACGTGGAAGCGGGAGCTTGGCACAGCGTAGCGGACGGCCATGCGGGGCGCGGCCATCGCTGGTCAAATCATCGAGCGACTGGCGAAAACCGCCTTGATCAAAAAGCAGCTAGCTGATCTCGACGCGCACTTCCAAGTGCTTTGCCTTTCTCGCGCGGACCCGGGATCCACAGGTGCCGCGGTGATGATGGGGCGTTACGCTGACTCCCACCAGGGCTTCGCGTATGAGTTGAACGACGCGCACCCATGGTTTGCCGAGCATGAACCGGCAAGATTTCCGCACCGCGACATCGGCGACGTCAACTATGGTGCCCACCGCGCCAACCTCGAAGGCGATGGGAGGAATGGGCTTTTCGTGAAGTCATTTCCATGGTCCTATGAGAAGGAGGTTCGCCTAAATTAGATATATAGGCAAAGGTGGCCATGACTTGGCAGATCCGAATTGCACCATAGCGTCATTTCCACCGGCAATGCTGAACGCCGTCATCGTGGGTTGTGCAGCAAGCCAGGCAACTATCGACACGCTGAAAGTTCAGCTGAAATCGCGCCCCGATCTGTGCCATGTAACGCTCGAGCAAATGGTGCGGCATCCGGATGAATTTCGCTTCGAACGCTAAGTCATCGTGCAGCGGCTAAGGGTCATTAGGTCGCGCCGGCTATCCAGTCGTCCTGAATCGACCAGAGGCGGGCCCTTGAGCCAGGAGACGTCAGGATGAACGTTTCGTCGGACTCGTGATACGAGCCGCGAAACCTAGATCACGGTGCCATCTTGCGAATCCTGCGGTGACATGGGCTGTGGCGGCGCCGCCTGCTCCTCCTTCGATTTGCGCACCTGTTCGTTGTTCTCACGAATCGTCTTCCAGTGCTGCTTGGTCGCGCGCCTGCCTTCAACATGGTATTCATACCAAGACAGGTTTGGTGCCTCCATTGTAGGCGAGGGACTCGTGAACCAGTGTTGCTTCGCTCGGCTCGCGTCAAGGTCTAGGATGAAAAAGTCCTTCGGCGTAAATTTACCACCGTCACGTTGCTGCTCCAAAAATGCTTGCAGCGTCTCTTTGGTTTGCAGCGTTGCCGGTGTGAAAGAAAACCCACGAAACTTGTGGTAGGACATCTCATGTCGATGCAAGGGGACGACAATTTCATCCGGCTGATCCGCATTGATGTGTATAAGAAACTTAACGTTTCCGCCGTATGTCTCGCCCTTGTAGGTCGTGCGCCGTGCGTGCGCCACGGCGGTGTAGTCGTTTCGCATCGCTTCATGGCTGACCTTCCAGGGTCGTAGCGACTCTTTAACAATGTATTTGCCGTCGCTTGTATCGAGCACGAGGCGCTTCTTGACCGAGTTGTCCCAGAGTTGGCTATTGAACATTATTCGCTGCCCGTTGACGGTATAGTCGATGATGGGTCCGTAACTGCGTTGGACCGCCTGAAACGGCTGCAGGATGAGTGGTTCATCATCAAATTCGTCGAGCACGATGTAGTTGCTGCGGCCGACTTGGAGGGAGATCCCAAAGATCACAACGGCTCGATCTTTGAGGTTTTCGAGCGTAACGTTGGACACATACTTATCTTCGCATTCCACGCTGCTAACGCTGTTATATGTGCCGCGCACGCGAGTGCCGGATTTGAGCCCCAGCGACATGGCCCCGTAGTAGGTAGCGACGGCAAGACCGAGGACACCAGCAAGTGTGCCGACGATGGCAAAGAAGAGTTCGACGGACATAGCTTGAGCAGAGGAGCCCGCGAGATGCTTGTCGATTGGAAGTCGATTGCGTTTTTCAACGCGCAGAGAGCAGCGCAGCCCCAAAAGAGGGTCAGTTCGGGTTACCCTGCACTCGCAGGAGCCGAAGCACGTTGGGAGGGGCACCGGACAAACATCGGCGCTTGTCGAACCACGCCCGGAATCTAGTCCGCGAAACGCATGCGCGTAACCACGATGGCGCGACTCCAAGTTCGCCACAACATTTGCCTGTCGATGCCGGTTTCTCAGCGTGGAGTAACTATGGCGCGCCTCAAGTCGACCTGGGATCTGCTGCTTTCCCAGCAAGAACAATACAGATGCGCTGAATTAAGGTTCCGTCGCTGGCGTCCGTGGTGAAAGTGTTGGCCGCAGGATCGAAGAAATACCGACTCACGTCGCGGCCAAAAAAGGTTCGGTTGTCGAGGAGGCGCAGTGCGTAAGGACTGTGACACACGCAGCGGCGGCTAAACGGGGTCAGGCCGTTTTTTGTATATTCTGGGCTTGAGAGGTTCGGGGAGAGCGCGCGTGGGTTCGGTTGGGCGGTTCAACCGCTCGACCACCGGGCGCCCGAAATATGAAGTATGCATATATCGGCCTGACTCCGTTTGCCCCCGCGCTGGCTGCTGTCCGAAGAAGCATCATATGCCACCGGGACTTTTATTGAACTCGCCGGCGAGCGGTAACAGCGGGGCAAGTGATACAGGTTTTCGCAAAGACCAGAGGTCTTCGACCTTGCAGCGAGCGCGGCTCATCTTTGACATAGGCTAAATATCTACAAGGATGCGTTAGAGCAAGATGACCAAAGGCACTCTCAGTCAAATCAGCGATCACGTTTATTGCATGGCGCCCGCCAAGCCTGACCGTCCTTCGTTGTGCGCAGTCGTCGGCACAAATGACACCTTGATGCTGGATGCGGGCGCCTCAGACGCTCATGCGCGCCAATTCCTCCACGAGCTGAATACACATGGGATTTCGTCGCCCACTTATCTTGCGCTGACACACTGGCACTGGGACCATGTGTTCGGCGCAGCAGAAATTGGCGCGCACATAATTGCACAGAGCTTGACTGCACAGAAGCTGCGGGAACTTGCGACGCGAGATTGGAGCGATGCAGGGCTTGAACAGCATATTGCGCTTGGCGAACAGACTGTCGCAGGCGCGGAGGACCTCAAAGCGGAGCTGCCTGCGCCTCGAACGGTACGCATTGCCCAGCCTGGGATTATATTTAATGATTCACTGGAACTGAGACTAGGCGCTGTGACATGCCAGATTCAGCATGTTGGCGGCGATCACGCGGCAGATTCGTCGGTCATGTTCATTCTGCCGGATCGCGTGCTGTTTTTGGGCGACTGCCTGTACGATGCGGTTTATGGACCCAAGCGCTGCTACACAGCCCAGCGATTGCTTTCCGTCATCGACAAGCTGCGAGCTTTCGACGCTACCTATTATGTGGGAGGGCACGACCCCACCGTAGCAACGCGGGCGGAATTCACCGAACTTACCGATAAAATGCGTCAGGCCGTAAAGTTGGTCGAAGCATTTGGTGCGGATGAAGAGAGGATCTTTGCCGCGGTTGCGGCAGAAGCTCGAGAGCCTTTGGATCAGGATGCCGCTTATTTCCTGCGTGCCATGATTGCCGGGCTCCCTTCTTGAAAAGCAGGCGTTCACCTCGTTCTCCCTGCGGTTTCCTTCGGTCTCCTCGCCTCTTTTAGCGGATAAGGGCAGGATCGAATCCGTGTCATCCGTGCCCTCCGTGGTTAAACGGGTCTGAGGCTCGGCCCGTTAGCGTTTACTCGGTCGCTCAGTGAATTCGATGCCGTACCGCTTTCGCTTTTCAATATCGTAGTATTGTTCAAATAAACCGTCCCCATCGAGATCGATGTATACGCCAACGCCTCCTCCTGAGCGAACGACATGTTTAAACGATTTCTGGGATTTCCCTCTGGCGTCATAACTCTGTTGATGCGCTAAAAACCCCCGATCAAACGCACTAAACTCATCCTGGCCGTCGACCTTTATGCGCGTTGCGACGATCGCATTGCCATGGGCGAGAATGTATCGGTTTCCATCCGCACTGTACAATCTCAATTGCCCAACCTCCGCCTTGAGAGGCAGGCCATCCAGGCTGCGCTCCGGGGTCGTCGTTTGCCCAACGGAGAGGATGGCAAGAAGACATAACAACATTACCTTGCCTGTTTTTTGCGTGTTCATGGGCAGTTCCGAGAGTACACGGAGCTGAGTGGGCTGATCTTCAAGACGCAATTACGCGCAACCATAGAGCGACCACCCCTCCCCGGCGCAGTCGGGCGGGCGCGATCGCTTCCGCGCGGCGCAGACCTACGCGAGTGCTGTGCTCGCCGATCCGCTGAAGCAACTCGTCTATCGGAAGCTCGGCGTCGAGCAGAAGCGTCCGCCGAACACGCTTCTCATTTCCAATTTCCTCACGCCACCGACCATCGATTCCATCGATCTCTCCGGCCACGCGGGCCACGCCGGCCGGACCATCCAGATCCTCGCGATCGACACGATCGAAGTGATCGATGTCACCGTCCGCATCCGCGACCTAAACGGAGCTGCCATCGAATCAGGCTCCGCCGCGAAGGACCACGGCATGTGGATCTATCGCACGACCGCAAACGTGGTAGCGAATCAGTCGGGAACGTGGAGGTGGTCGCCCGCAACCGCGCCGGCGCCGAAGCGACCCAGGCCGCCCCTCGCCCCTGAGCGGACCCGAGTCGCATTGGGCGGGACACGATCCCGCTGGCAGACGGGCGGCAAGAGCCGGGATTCGATGGTGCCCGGCTCTTCAGACTCGTAGCTCGTGCTCGTGCTCGTGCTCGTGCTCGTGCTCCGCGCTCAGAACTTCACCGTCGTCGAGAAGACGAATTCCCGCGGCGTCTGGAAGTTCCAGCGCAATACATCCGCGGGATTGTCCGTGGTGCGTTTGATCTGGAGATCCTGGTTATCGAGCAGGTTTCTGATGTTCAGCTGGAAATCCACCCGGGTGCCTTTGCCCATCAATTGGAAACGCGTCGAATAGCGCACCATCGCATCCATCAGGAACGAGTCGTTGCCGTAGAACTGCTCGCCCGTGGAGGGCTTGTAGCCGACGAGCATGGCGCTCTGGTAACGCGCACCGCCGCCGACCGCCCAGCCTTTGCGACGGCCTTCGGAAAAACTGTATACACCGGTCACGCTCGCCTTGTGCTTCCGGGCTCCCGATGCCTGTACAAAATCGAGCGCCCGGCTGTCGAGATCTTCCAGGCGAAACGCGAGCTCCTGCCCGATCGTTTCCGTGTCGGGCCCGGGCGGACTCGGATTCCGGGTCGTCAAACCGGAGACGCCCAACCCCGGCCCGGCGGCGTTGGGGTTGGCGGCATCCAGGTCGGCGATGAACTGGGTCAACTGCTGATAGAGCGGATAGGTGCGCCGGTAGGGGTTATCCTTCGCCTGACTCGTATAGGAGTAGTTGGCCAGCAGCCGGAACTTGCTGGTGACATTCAGAATCCAGCGGCTTTCCACGCCCTTGGAGGATGAATCGACGGTGTCGGCATTCGCCTGCGAGACCGGACGAAGGTCCGGGTATTTCTCGAGCTGCGCAGCGTTGTAGTAAGGCGCGACGGTCTGGAGGATGTAATTATAGCTGGGCGTAAAGGCGTTGTTCACGCCCATCCCGTTGGTGACGTTGATCTGCTCTGTATCATAATACGTGACCCGGCCAAACAGGCGCCCCTTGAACAGCGTCAACTGTACACCACCCTCGATGCCCTTGCCCTCGGGCGGCGGCGGCACGGTGCCATCGGGCCCGAGCACGAAGGTGAAGTCCGGCAAGCCGATGTTCTCCGATGTATTGGCGAAGAGGGAGACCGACTTCGTCAAATGGAACATGAGCCCGAGCGTCCGCGTCTTGCCTTCGAACTTGAACGTCGTGACGTCGTTCGGGTTCAGCACGGGAATGCCCGTGGTTCCCGCCCAAATGCCCGTGCGATCGAACATGGTCTCCGTCCGATCCTGCCTGAGCTTGTCGATCCGGTAGCCCGCGGTCGCGACGATCCGCGAATTCCAGAAGCTCGCCTGGTCGGCGAGAATAAAGCTGTCGACGACGCGCTCCGAGCGGAGCGGGGCCTGGGCCGGCACAAAGTCCGTCACATAGGTCTTTCCGCCCAAATTTATAGAGATGTTCGGCCGAGTGCTCCAATCCGGCGCGGAGAAGGACGTGGAATCGCCGTAGGTGCCATATTGGCGGCGAACGAGGCGATTATTATTGGCGGTCGGAGAAGTGACGGTTCCGGCCGGATTGCCCACGAAGGTTTCGACCGCCGAATTGAAGGAATTGGTTTTCCAGAGGCGCTGGACGAGTCCGGCGATACGATGACGTCCGAGCACGGCGCCGAAGTCGAAGGAGCCGGAAAGCGTCGCCCGGACCGTATCGCTATCCATGGTGGAAAGGCGACGCCGCCAGTTCGCCTCGAAATAGGGCCGGCCGACATTGGGATTGAGGGTGCCCGTGGCGTCCCGCTCGAACGTGAAGCCATCGAGCGCAAAGAGCTGGCCCGAGCTGACCGTGGGAGCGCGATAATATTTGTTGGGGTCCGGTCGCACCGTGGAGCTGATCGCCACGGTGCCGGCGTTGACATCATAGTTTTTCCACCTGCCCTCCTCGTGATAATATGCGACCTGGGCCGAGAAGATGTCGTTGATGATCTGGTCGACCGTGAACTGGCCCACCCTATAGTTGTGGTTCGCGCGAGCGCCCGGGCCCGCGAAGTTGGTCTTGTAAGGAATCAAATCATTATTCCGCACAAAGGGTACGCCGGTGGTCTCGACGCCGAGTTGCGAGCCGTTGCTCGTATATTCATGGCGGGCGTTATAGAGAATACCCTGGTTGGCGACGTAAGTGAAACGGTCGGCGGCGGCAAACTTGGCCAAGGCCCGCGCCTGGTCGGCGGCCGATACTCCGGTGGTGCCGGTCGTCGACGTGATCGTGGAGCCGGCGGCGATCCAGGCGGTGAGCCGGTCGATCGTCGAAAAGTTCTGTACAATCGTGCCCCGCAGGTCGCCTTCTTCATAGTCGGCGTTGATAATGGTCTTGCGCGTGGGCTGCCATTTGACCGCGAAATTCGCGCCGCGCTTCACGGTGAACAGATGGTCGCGCCAGTGTTTCTGATCGTTGTACATCGCATTGATCCGCACGGCGAGCTTGTCGGGGACGAGCACGTAGTTGGCGTCCACCGTGGCGCGAAACAGATCCCAGCTGCCGGTCTTCAGCTCGGTCTGCAGGGCGTTGTGGTTGAGCGGCGACTTGGTGGTGATGTTGACGATGCCGCCCGGCGAGCCGATGCCGAAGAGGATCGAGTTGGGCCCGCGCGATTCGTCCAGGCGATCCGCCATATAGAGCTCGAGCGGGAGCTCGGTCTCGAAATAGTTGCGCGCCCGCGTGCCGAGGAATCCGCGGCTGCGAAATTGATACGCCGCGCGGGGCGAAACCTGGGAGTCGCCGTTGATCAGGCGGTCCGTGTCGCCTTCATCCGTCTGCAGGTTGTTCGCGTACGCCATCGCCTCTTCCAGCGAGGTAGCGCCGAGATCCTGAAGCAGTTCCGGGGTGAAGACATCGATCGTGACCGGGGTATCCTTGATCGCCGTGTTGAGCCGGCTGCCGGCCAGCGTGCTGCCGGCGAGATAGCCGACGTCCTGAGTGGAGCTCACGACGAAGGGGCTCAGCGCCACCGCCTCTTCCTCGGGTCCCTTCACCGGAGCGGTGGCCGGAGCGACCTGGGCGGAAGCGGCGAGCGAAGCGAGTATATACAACAGCGCTGCGGGCAGCGCTCCGGACCGCACACTCGCGCGTGCGACCGGGAGGGGGTGGGCGCACACGGAGTCAGGCGTGCGCGGAGCGGGGGAACGGTTTGTCATGGGAAATAGGGGCAATCCAATGCGGGCCTTGTCTTGTCCGCCATGGCGGGCGGGGCGCGAAAAGCCAGGATCGGGCGGGCTTCAGCCGGCCAAGGCAGGAGCATAAAAACATCCGGCGGAGGCAACATGATTTTCCTGATGACTGTAAATTTTACATCAGTGGAGAGATTAGCTTTACCCGCGCGCCGCAGCGTTCACCTTGGCGGTCGGCCGCCTCCCCCATGCCCTCCACCCGCCTGCGATCCCCCCGGAAAAAGGTCACCATCCACGATATTGCCCGCGAGGCCAAGGTCTCGATCGGCACGGTCAGCCGGGCCCTGAACAACGCGCACAACATCAACGAGGAGACGCGCGAGCGGGTGATGACGATCTCGCGGCGCCTCGGCATGCGGCCACGCGGTCCCACCCGCCGGAAGCATTTCGCGATCCTGGTGCCTGACCGCGAAAAGATCGTCGGCGGAGGCTACGTGGATATCCTCGTGCAGGAGTTGCTCTATACACTTTCGCGGCACGGCTGTGCGTTGTCGGTGTTCACCGACCGGCAGGCGGATGAGATCGGCCACTGGCTGTTCGACGGGATTTTTTCGGCCAGCTGGTCACCGCTCGCCCTCGATACCGTGGCGACGCTCAAGGAGACACCCATCATCGCGATCAATTATACCGCGGATTTCCACAAGGCGTTTCACGTGGTCGGCTGGGACCACAAGGCGGAGGGACGGATGGTCGCGGAATATTTTCTCGAGCGCGGCCACCGCCGTTTGGGGTTGATCGGCACGCAGCCGCCCTCCAGCCGCACCAACATCCTGCGGATGCAGGGCTATGCGGAAGCATGCCGCGAAGCCGGACATCCCCTGCAACCGTCCCGCGTCGAACTGCTGGAAACGCGCACGCTTCTGTATGCGGCCGTCAAACGGGTGATCGACGAGGAGGCCGACGCGATCTTTCTCCCGGGTCAGCAGAAACTCGCGGTCGAGGCCGCGCACATCATCCAGAAGATGCTCGGCCTGAAAATTCCCGCCGACATCTCGCTGATCGGCGGCGAAAACCCGGGCTGGTCGGAGTTGCTCGATCCTCCATTGACGACGGTCACCGCGCCTTTCCAAGAGCTCGCTGAACTCTCCGTCTCGCACATGCTGGACCTGGTCGCCAATCGGCCGCGGAAGATGACCGAGATGATCATGCAGACCACGATCATCGAACGGAAATCGGTGGCGACCCGCACCGGCGGCCTCTGACGTCGCGCGACAGGTCCCACCGGGGTCCGCCCCACCGCGTCCGACCGGCGGCAATCCCCGCGTCTTCCGTCTCGACGTGACCCGGCGCCGCCACGATGAACATCTCCCGCGCCTCGCGCAGGTGCGCTCGCGGCACTTGCCGTGCCGAGGGCTGTCACCCCTGCGCGGCTGCGGTCTCCCCACGACATGCTCATCCTCCCGCCTCCATCCTGCGCCTCCACCCTCTGCGCGACGGAAATGGAGTGCGACCGGCCAGCGCGGAACGGCGGGCGCCGCGTGGCGCACCTCGGCGCCAATCGGCCGCGAGCACACGGACGGAAAACGCCCCTCCTCCGCTCGCAATCTCACCTGTCCACGTGCGCGTGACCGAACAGACACCGTTGGGTCCGACCGACGGGAATCGCGTCGCGCATCCGCAAAAGATCGCCGCCGGCATGGGCGGCATTCACGAGACGCTCGCCACCCACGCATCGAGCCAGATCGCCTACCCTATTTTCAATATCGGCCTCGGTGTGAGCCCCGCCGCGGTCGGCCTCGCGCTGGCGATTCCGCGACTTTGGGACGCGTTCATTGATCCGTGGGTCGGAGCCGTATCCGACCGGACGCGTTCGCGTTTCGGACGCCGGCGGCCGCACATGGCGGTGGCGTCGGTCGCATCGGGTTTGTTGTTCGCAGCCATCTGGTGGTTTCCGCGCGGCATGAGCCCCGACTACTATTTTTGGCATTTCCTCACGACGTCCCTCCTGTTCTTCACCGCGAGCGCCTTCTTTACCGTGCCATGGCAGGCGCTCCTGGTGGAGATGACGCCGGATTATCACGAGCGCACACGGGTGCAGGCGGCGCGTTCCATCATAGCGACATTCGGTGCGCTGCTGATGCCGTGGTTATATTGGGCGACCCAGCTCCCGGTGTTTGCCGACGCGGTCGAGGGCGTTCGCTATGTCGGCATCGGCGTCGGCCTTGTACTAATCATAGCGGGACTGCTTCCGGCGATCTTTGTACGTGAACGTACCGACACCGTGGAGGCCGCCCTGCATTCACGACGGAAAATTCCTCTGTGGCAGGGGCTCCGCACCGCGCTGAGCAACCGCCCCTTCCTGATTATAGCGGCGCTCATGGTTCTGTTCGGACCGGGAATCCTGATGACCGAGGGACTGGGGCTTTACGTGAACATCTATCACGTCAACGGCGGTGATGCCGCCGCCGCCGCACAGATCGCCGGAGTACAGGGCACGCTGCTGTACGGAGCGAAATTCCTGTGGGTGCCGATCATGACCGCCGTCGCGACGCGCTGGGGCAAGAAGCGTACGCTCTTTTTGTGCTTCAGCCTGGCTCTGGTTGCCAGCCTCTGCAAATGGTTCTGCTATACACCGGCCTATCCCTGGCTGCAGGTGGTGGTGTCGCTGATCCAATCCCCCGGAATGGCGCCCGCCTGGGTGCTGATGGGTTCCATGATCGCCGACACGGTGGATTGGGACGAGGCGCAAACGGGGTTGCAACGCGCCGGTCTGCTGCTCGCGATCGCGCAATGGATGAGGAAAACCGGGTCCACCGTCGCGTTCTTCCTCTCCGGCCAGATCTTGCTGTGGTCCGGCTACGAAGCGGCCCGCGGGAGCGCCCAAAGTGAAGCAACCCTCCTCTGGCTGCGAATCCTTTTCCCGGTGGTTCCCACCGTCTGCATCGGGGCGGCCATGCTGTTGCTATGCCTGTATCCGATTTCCGAGGACACGGCCCGAGCCGTCCGCCGCCAGATCGAAGCGAGACGCCGCGCGATGCTTTCGAGCGGCGTCTGATCGCCGGGGACGATATCGGATGTGGCGTCACGGGCCGGACGAAGGAGGCCGGCGGTCCTCTCCGGCCCGCCGGCGCCAGCGCCCGAGTTTACCCGATGCTACCGCTCATTGAATCAGGTCGATGCGGATCACTTCCTGCTTGGACAGCTTGTTCGTCGTAAAGAAGAGCTGATTGCCGTTCTTCGCCGGGGTGATGCTGCCGAGCACGGCGGGCGTGTGGGATGTCTCGGTGCCGAAGCCTCCCGCCGCCGAATAGCGCTTCGCATAAGCGACGCTGAAGGTGCTCCCGAATCCATTGATCGTCAGTGCCACCTGTGCATTCGACGTGCTCGCGCCGCAGAGCACCAGGATCGACAGCTTTCCAGCCGCGACATCCTTGAACGCCACGCACTCGATCTCGCTGGAAGACGAATTCGTGCCGACCGTCTTCCGGTTCTTCGCGGTCTGGCTGAGCCACTGGAAAACCTGACCCGGCGGCCGAAGCACCCCGGTATTCTGCGCCAGCAACGAATTCACGTTGTTGTTGTGCCACATCAAAGGCCACTGCGTGGAGATCGTCACGCCCGCATTCACCAGCGCACGGAAGAGCTTCGGAATATAATTCGCGAGCACCAGCCCGGGATCGACCGAATCGCTCCCCATGTTCCACTCGGTGACCATCGGCTCGAGCGAGAATTTGTTGGCGCCGTTCACGATTTGCGTGGTGACAGTGGGGATGCCCGAGTTCGTGGTGGGATACGTGTGCGTGAGACAGGCCTCCACGGCGCCGCCCGTAAGCTGGTTCGCGATCGTTTGCGCTCCCGTCATGTCCGTGCGCTTGAACTGCACCGCGGGAATGATCGAGGAATCGATGGTCTTCATCGCGCCCGCGAACGTGTTGGCAATCGTGCCGTAGAGCCAGGGCGTGAGCGGCGTGCCGCCCGAGTTGTCCGTATAGTATTCATTACCCAGCTCCCAGATCTCCACCTTCTGGGTGGTGCCGAACTGCTCTCCACCGGAAACGCCGTGATCTATATTCACCGCCTTGACGAAGTCTTTCGCGTACTGCGCGCCCGTCGTGCTGTAATTGGAGCGAAAGCGCTTCGTCGGCACGACGAGCAGCGGTGTGATATCATGGTCCTCCGCCGCCTGGAGAAACATCGAAAGCGAGATGTAATCGTCCGTCGGTCCGTTGGAATCCTTGAAGTCGAAATCCGCCTCCGTCACGGTGCCGCCGGGATAACGCAGGGTCTCCATCCCCAAAGCGTCGAACGTGCTGAGAAACGTGGGCCACTGCGAGACGTCCAGCGCGTTGTAGACGACATTCGTGCCAAACATGGTGGGATAAACATGGTTGCCGAGACTGCCGGAATTGACGGTGAGGTCGTAGTCGGCGGCACGGGCCGGGGCCAAACAGGCCGCGAGCAGAGCGGCAACAATAACGACGCGGGAAGCAGATCGTATTCTAGACATAGGTCGGGGTAAACGAGGGTAACTGACGCGGGGTTAAATGGCGCGCTCGCCGGCGGGCTGAGAGGCGATCTCTTTCAGCCGAAGACGCGTTCCGAGCCTCCGATCTTGGGTGCTTGTATCGTGTTTTCAAGATCAATGTAAAATTTACAGCGCCATTGCCAGGGCCTTGCCTGATCAGACTGCGCCCCCACCCAACACGACGGAACCGGAAGACAAGAAAGGCCGGGAGGATACTTCCCGGCCTTTCTGATCTTCCGGTTCCGAAAACCAGCCCGGCGCCGCCTGATTCTACCCCTCGGCCAGGCCCGCGTCCTTTTTCTGCATAACCCGCGTAACGACGCCCTGAGGTGCCGCGCTCTTCATGCAGAGGGGATCGCGGTGCTCCCGGTGGTATCCGCTCAGAAACGCGCCGTCACGCCGAGCTTGAAGCTCGTGCCGACGACGGCCGTATATGATGGAATCTCGCGATCGAAGGCGTGGAGATAGTCGTTATTCGTGCCGTCGTTGGTGAGATTGTACACATCGAAGTAGACGGAATACGTGCGGTTGATCGTATACTGCGCCTTGAAGTCCCACAGCAGCCGGGAGTGCTGATAGACATTGAAGACGCCCGTCCCGGGCATCGCTCCGGCGCCGGCGCCGAAGTTGCCCGGGGCGGTGCTACGATAAAACTCGCCGCGATAGTTCGCCATGAGCCGGAAGTCGAAGCCCTGCCCGCGATAGGTCAGGCCGGCGTTGGCGCTGTGCGGCGTGAGATTCGGCAGGCGCGTGGTCGTGCCAGTCGCAGAGCCGAAGTCGCCGAACGTTTCGAGGTAGGTATAATTTCCAAACGAACCAAACCCGCGCCAGAACCCGGGAAGGAAACTATATTGTTGTTGATAATTCAGCTCGATGCCGCGGATGCGCGCCCCGCCCACATTGCGGTTCTGCGTGAGCGTCCAGCCTTCATACTCGCCGCCAAAGCCGTTGTTGGGGCCCGTCCCGATCGTGGTCTGGAAGGAGCGGAAATAGTTCTTGATCTCCTTCAGGAAGACGCCGGCGGAAACCTGGCCCACGCCGGAAAAATACTTCGCCACCGAAAGTTCGAAGTTATCCGACGTATACGGTTTCAAAGCCGGGTTGCCGGCCGAGATCCGCTGCGTGAGCTCGTTCGGATTAAACGTCGGCAAGAGAAGCGTCGGAACCGGCCGCGTAATTGAAGTCGAGTAGCTGGCGCGGGCCTGTATTCCCCCGCGCGTCTCGTAAACGAAATGTACACCGGGGAAAACATTGCGATACTTCGTCCCTTGCGTGGCCTTGCCACGGAAGTTGTCGCGGGCGCGCGCGGCCGCCTGCTCGGGCGTCGCGGTCGCGAGATTATTATTGGTGCTGTCGGAGACCCGGATGTTGTTCGTGCCGCTCGTCTCCGTCTCCTCGACGCGCAATCCGGCAAGAATACGCAGCCGGGCGATGCGGACGTTGCCCTGAATATACGCGGCGTTGATCGTCTCCTCGAACGCGGCGTCGTTCAACTGCGACTGGTAAACCGTATTCCAGATATTGGCCGGCGTTTGAGTCCAGTTGGAAGGGTCCGCCCACACATCGCCGCCCATGCCGGTTTGCGGCAGCTGCAGGAACGGAAAGGGACCGTACTGGCCTTCCGACATCTTCATATTATAGGCAACATACGGGGTGGTGCCGCCCGTGGCAGGGGTCGTCGGTGGACCGGCATACGTGTAATAATTGAGGTCGCGATTCGCGGTCTGCTCAAAATTCGCCTGTTTAAGGCCAAGCTTGATGCTCGTCGGCGCATCCGTGGCGAATTCCTTCTCGAAATCGAGTCGGACGCCCGAGCGCTGGGCGGGAGCCGAGTAGCTGATCAGCTCTGAGTTGGGTCGCACTGTATAGCTCGCGGGATCGCTCCAGTCGGCGCCGCCGGTCTGCGTCACGAGCGGATCCCAGTCGTCGCGCCCGCGACGATCCAGCCGCCAGCTCACGCCGCTCATCCGTGCGCCGAGCTGGTTGAGCCGAGGGTACTGCGTGCGGTTCTTCGAATAGTTCACATCGAGATTCAACTTGCCGGTGCCGGAAAATAGCTTGCGCTCGAGTCCTCCGGAAAGGGTGACACTCTCGCTTTCGCGAATATAGAGCACGGACTCAAGATCGAGTGTACCGTTGCGCGCGTCGACCACATCATAGGTGCTTCCGGGCAGGAAGTTCGCGGAGTTCGCGGCAGTGTAGAGCTTCCAGCGAAAATAGGACGGCGAGGATCCGCTGCGGCGCTTCACCCGGTTGTAGGTGCTCTTTACATAGAGTGTGGTGTCGTCATCGACCTTGTAATCGGCGTTGAGCCCGAGATTGAGCACCGGGCTCTGGTGGCCGACGCTGCCCCACTGCCCGGCGCCATAGGCGCGGAGCAGCGGTTCAACCGGCGCGCCGCCGACCGGATTGAAAACGAAGTAGGCGTTCTGCGCCGCGGCCGCCTGGCGAGGACCATATTCGCTGATGACGGAGTTTCCGATATTGCGCGTAAAGGTGGCGACAACCCCGAGATTATTTTTCCCGCGGAAAACGCTGAAGACATCCGAGTAGCTGAGGTTGATGAGATCAAGCTCCGGCCGGTCTTTGAACGGCACGCTGCCGTCCTGATAAGTTTTTCCCCATGCCGTGCCAGCCGTCAGCGTGATGCGTCGTCCGGGCGTGCGATCGAACGCACGCTTCGTGCGCAGGTTCATATAGCCCGCGATCGCATTGCCGTCCATGTCGGGCGTCGGCGCCTTGATGATCTCGAGCGACGCAAGTGTGCCCGTACTCACCTGCCCGAAATACACATTGCCATTGCTGATTGCCGTGCCGCCCGAAACGGCGATCTGGGCACCGTCGACCAGCAGCGACGAAAAGTCCTGCGTCATGCCACGGATATAAACCGCTCCCACCTCACCGCCACTTCCATCCACCGACACACCCGCGAGCCGCTGCAGCAGCTCTCCCACGGCAGCTGCGGGATTGCCGAACGCATCGATCGCCGCCACGGTGCGGACGTTTGCCGCCTGGCGCTCTTCCTGGATCGCGGCGGCCTGGCCTTCCCTCAGCCCCTTCACCACGAAGCTATCCATTTTATAGAGCGAGGAGTTCAGCCCGATGTCGCGCGTGATACTCTGCCCGGGAGAAATCACCACGGAAACGCGTTGCGTATCCAGGCCCGGATAGGAAACGACGAGGCGTTGCTCGCCTGCGGGTAGCGCGAGCCGGAAGGTGCCGTTGACGTCGGTGGTCGTGCTGGCACCGGGGCCTCCGCCCTCCACCGCAAGGACGACGTTCGGCAACACGTCCCCCGTGGCTTCATTGGTGACGCGCCCGATGACCACGCCCTGATCGGCTTGGGCCGCCCGGAGTGCGGTCGAAAATACAATTGCGAGCATGATCCATAACGCGAGGGGCAGTCGATGGCCGACGCCGCGTGGGAGTTTGTAGTGTTTCATTCAGGTCAGTGGATTTGGGTGTGGGTACGGAGCGGATTTGCCGGTCAAGCAGAGCGTACGCGCGAAACCGCCGGCATCGGCGACGAAGGCGCGGGTGGAAGGTGGCTGAAGGGTGGGACGGGAATGCCCGAATAAATACAGGCCGAAGAGATAGAGACGGGAACGCTGCGGAGACGGGGTTGCACAGGACTTAGCAACGGCGCTGGCCCACTCCAAAAGGAATCTTGGTAAACGTTTACCGCCCGGCCTTGCGCGCTGCTGATTGAGCACGCACCTAGCCGCCGCGTTTTATGCACGCACGGCCTCGCGGCGTCCAATTCGCGCCCGCGCGGTCTCAGTCTGGCGCAACGCGCCGCCCGTCACAGCCAGCGATCGAACCACGCGAACGCTTCGTCCTGCATGTGCGGCTTGAACACATGCGGCTCGTCGTAAAACGTGCCGCGGAAACGTTCGGGCACGCCCGCTTTGGCGTAGATCCGGTCGAGCTTGTCGACGGCGCCTTGCATTGCCTCGAGCGGATAAAGCAGGTCCCGACTGCACTGCTGCACCAATAGAGCTCCGGGAGCATGCAGCGCGGCAATATCAGGAAAATCCATCGCGCTATAAATGCCGGGAACAAAGATCATCCATGTGTGATTCCGAAGATGATTCCGATGCTGATCCGCAAAACGCGTCATCCAACCCGTGATCGAGGCCGCCTTAATGCGCGGATCGGCGGCAATGAGATGCGCGGTGCGCAGCCCGCCAATCGATAGCCCGGCAGCGCCGATTCGCTCCGGGTCAACATCGGATCGGGTCAACAGGTAGTCCACCGTCCGCATGTCGTCCCAGGTGTGCAGCCCGGGCCACGTCGCCCCGGCGGAGATCAGGTTCTTCGCCGTGATGTGCTCATAGAGAGTGCACCCGCGGTTGATCCCCCGGTGCCACTCCATGGAGCCGGGCGTAGCCGCGCGCGCGGCTTTGAACGCATCGCGCGCCTCCGAAATGACACGATCCGGCGCCATGTCTTCAAACCGCAACCGCCGCTCACCGAAATAGAACGCGTCGATCACAATTACAATATAGCCACGACGCGCGAGTGCTTCCCCCCACGGTCGGCCGTAGGTGTCATCCCGCTTCTTTATCAACTCCGCCGAATCGTTCGGATGGGAGATAACCGTTTCGTGCCCCCACACATAACGTCCGCCATGGGCATGCAGTCCCACCACCGCTGGCAACCGGCCGGTCCGGCCCTTTGGCACCAGCACCCGCGCAGGAATTGTATAGGCCGGCGTCGCATCGATGTTGATTACCTCGATCGTGAAACCCTCGCGTTCTTCACGCCGCACGAGCTCGGCGCGCATCGGCTGCGGCGTCGGGTCATAACTCAGCCGCCGCCGAAATTCCGGTCGCGCCACTTGCTTCCACCCGTCGAGGTCCCCCCACTGCGCATCTAGAAACGAAAGCCGCAGCGGCCGCTCATTCGCGATCCACTGCATCGTCGGATGGATATTCACCAAGTCCGGCGGCAATTCCGCGGGCGCGCCCCCACCCGACGACGCGGCGGCCGCTCCCGGCTGCGCCCTCGTGCTCTGTGCCAGTAGTTGATCCCAGGGCAGCGCGAGCGCACCAAGGGCGCCGAGCGCCTGGCGCCGTGTCATTCGGCGGGGCGACCGACCATTCAGCGGGGATAATTCGGAGGAGGAGGCGTTCATCGTCGGCCGTATGGGTCAGGTAACAATAGTAGATTGGACCGAAATAATATAGGAAGAAACAGCCCGCTCATCTTGGCGTCGCGGGCGCGTTCTTCGCCATGAGATACGCGATCAAATCGCGCGCGGGCTCTTCGCCGATCGCGTCGAGCAGACCTTCTGGCATCAGCGAAAGCGACGAGCGCTCCTCCTTGGCGATATCGCCGACGTCGATCGATTGCGTCTCACCCATGGTTTGCAGCTTCAACGTCTGCCCGCTGCGGCCGTGCACGAGGCCGGCGAGCACCCGGCCATCCTTCATCGTCAACGTCGTCTGCCGGTACACCTCGGGCACGACCGCGCTGGGTAACAATATATTCTCGAGCAGATAATCCAGATTGCCGCGATCGGAGCCCGTAAGATCGGGGCCGATCTCGCCGCCCTGCCCGTTGAGCTTGTGACATCCCGCACAGATCGCCTGATAAAACGTGCGGCCGCGCTCGAGATCGGCACCCGCCAGCACCTCCGGAGTCAGCCGGCGCTTCCACGGCTCGAGCACCCGCAGATGATCGGAACCGTTTCGCGCCCTGTCTCCTCCCCACAGCGCGGCCAGACGCTGCGTCAGCTCGGGTTCTTTAAAGGCACGAATCTGTCGCATGTGTACAGCCGTGAAATCCGTCCGCGCCAGCACGCCCCGCGCGACTGCATCGAGCGCCTTTGCCGCCCACGCGGGTCGTGACAACAATGCGGCCAGCACCGCCGACCTTTCGCTCATGTGAATCTGCCGCCACGCGGAGATCAAGCGGTCGGCAATTGCGAGGTCATCGATCTGCGCAAGGCCCGACGCCGCCAGCCCCGAGAGACCGCGGACGCGCACCAGTCGCTCGCAGATCTCGCGCCGGTCCGGCGCTCGCGCGTCGATAAGAGTTTGCAGCGCCCGGCGCCGGCTCGTGGCCTCGGCGGTTTCGTCGAGAGCAATCCCCCGGATCTCATCCAGCGCACGACCGTCGCCAAACACTACGCTGAGGTCGCGTACCCAATCGCGTAGTATACTATCACCACCGGCAACGAGCAGCTCCCGCAAACTTACCCACGACGGAGGCGGTGGCGCCTGCCTCCGGCCGCTCAAGGCGGCGGTCATCCCTTCGATCACCGCGCGCCGGCTCTCCAGCGAGCCTCCCCGCGCAATCGCGACCAGCAATGCGTCGAGCCGCTCCGGCTGCGAATCGATGTCCTCCGCCAGCCGGCGCGCGCCCAGACGCTGTACGAGCGGGATTCGCACGTCCAGGAGCAGCCGATCAAAGGTTTCGTCCTCCGCCGACGCCAGCGGCTCGATCCCATACCACAGCATGAGCGGGATATTGTGATCATGCGCATCCTCCGCGCGCTCCACCAGCGCCGATGCCAGTCCGCCGCGCGCCTCGAGGGGAACCTGTTGCAGCGCCGAGGCGAGGGCGAGCCGTACGCGGGCACTCGGTTCGCGCGTCGCGAGCCGCGGCAGATCGTCGCGGGCGAGCGCCGCAAAATCGGCGCCATTCGCGTCGCGCAAATCGACGAGCAGGCGAATCGCCCACGTCCGCACATGCTCGTCCGCGTCGCCCAGCAGTTCGCGGAGTCGCGCCGGCTCGCTCGCCTGCGCGACGTGCCGTGCCCAGAGCGCCCGCAGCCGAGGCACGGACTCGCGCGCATCGGCTTCGATACGCGACAGCTCCGCCAATCCATCCCGCAGATCAATCCCGGCCGCAGCCCGATCGGCAAATACGCGCCGCGCCTGTCGGGCGAGCCAGTCGTTCGCATGCTGTTGCAGCCGCGCCAGCTCGCGCGCCGGCAGCTGTGCGAGATTGCCGTGATCGCGCGGCCTCACCTCGCCATAGCTCAGTTTATATATCCGCCCCGTCGTGCGGCTGACGCCATCGGTGTCGTGACATTCCCCCGCGTCGCTCCAATCGCTTATAAACACTCCCCCATCCGGCGCGGCCAGCAGATCGAGCCCGCGAAACCACAGATCGGGGAATATAAACGCGTCGGGTTCACGGCGCCCGACGATCGCGCTGCCGGCGCGCTCGAGCCGCTCGACGTTCAAGCGGCGGCCGTGGAAATTACTGGTGAGAAGCTTGCCCGCCCACTCGGCGGGCCACTGCGCGCCTTGATAAATCAAGAGCCCCACGTGCGCGTGTCCTCCGCCCGCCGCCAGCGTCGCATCGGTCAGGCCTTTGCGCGCTCCGCGCCAGTCTTCGCCTGTGGCCCAATGCACGTGATCCGCGTGTTGGTCGATGAGCTCATATACCCGCGGATTCGGATCGTCACCGTGCATCCGTTTATAATGTGCGCCCGGTATCAAATGCCAGAGGTGACCGATCACCGTGTTGATAAAGAACGGCTCGCCGTGCGGATCCCAATCCATGCCCCACGGATTCGTCGTGCCGTTCGCGACGACCTCGAAGGTGCGCCGTTGCGGATGAAACCGCCAGATCCCCGCGCTCACATGGGTGAGCTGCTCCTGCAGCGCGCCGGGCTGGCCGACATACGAGGGACTCGTGATGCCATGGCGACCGTAGAGCCAGCCGTCTGGCCCCCAGCGCAGGCCGTTCGCGACATTGTGGCGGCTCCGCGCGAAGTCGAAGCCCTCGAGCATCACTTCGGGTGGGCCGTCCGGCACATCGTCGCCATCGCGATCCGGCAGGAAAACCAAATTCGGCAACGTAAGCGCCCACACCCCGCCCAGCCCGAGCTCGATGCTCGTGAGCCTTTGCGCGCCTTCCCAGAACACCGTACGCTGGTCGAAGCGGCCATCGTTGTCCGCATCTTCCAATATAATAATCCGGTCGCGCAGCTCGGGGTTAAAATCCACCCCGCGTTCGGAATACGTATAGTTCTCCGCCACCCAGAGCCGGCCCCGTGCATCGGTGGCCATCGCGATCGGCTGCCGGACATCGGGCTCCGCCGCGAAGACCGTCGCCCGAAAGCCGGACGGCAGTTCGATCCCGGCTGCGACCCGCTCCGCCGGCATCGGTCCGTCCGTCGCCCTTTCCGTGTCGAAGACCGTCGGAAACGGCGCAGCCGCCGCGATCGCCACGCTTACGCAGCCGATCGTCAGGGCGATAATCCGAAGAGACGAGTTCACGAGGTCGTTATATATATCATCGCACCGGTTTATCGCACGACTTCGGCCATCGTCCGGATCAAGCGCGCGCCAAACTCCAGTCGGTCTTCGGTCGTGACGATGCGCCCGAGCTTGCGGCTCGGCCCGATCCGTTGCTCCAGGAGCATCATCGGAACGCGTGCCTCCCGCCAGATGCTGTTCGTGGTGTTTCCCGGTCCCGGGCTGAAGATCGTGAGCTTGGGCCGCGAAGGATCGAACGTGGTCTGCGTCACCAGTTCGGCAAACAACCGGTGCATCATCGCCTGCTGCGGCTCGTCGTCTGCCATGGTTTCGAGGTATTCGTTCATCTCGGTATTGTGCAGGTTCATCGCCAGGTCGACCGGCTGCTGCGCATGCTGGGCGAGCAGCGCCTTCTTTATATACCAGATCTCCGGATTGCGCTCGAGCCAGCGCTGATCGCGAAAATCGACTTCGTCCCACTGGCGATTCGGATCGAAGCCATTCGCATTGCCCCGCACCTCGCCACTCACGACCGAGTCCACGTTTATCATCGGCACAAATTTGAAGATCGCGCCTTCGCGGAGTTTTTTTGCGGCGGGGTCTTCGGAGAGTACAAAGCGTAACGCGCCCTCCATCACGAACGAGGTGCCACACTCCCACGCGTGCTGGCGGGCCTGCAACCACACCACTTTTTTCGCCGCCTGGGTCTGCGCGAAATCGGTGACCGTCACGAGATGCAGCGGGCGGCCGCGTACAGTTTCCCCAATCACTTCGACGCTCGCATGCGGCGAATTCTTCGCGTCGGCCAGCAATCCGAGCACGCGGGAATGCGGATACGGCGGGATGTGCGCAAGCCATAGGGTATTCGCAGCGACGCGCAGTTTCAGGGTGAGCTCCGCCTTGGCTGCATCCCACGCCGCTTCCTCGATGTGCCGCCAGTGGACGCCATCGGTGCTGAACACCGGCCGAAACCACGGTCCGGCCGGGGTTGCCGGACGATGGTTGTATTCCCCGCGAAAGGCCGACAGCCGCAGCGTGAGCTCGCGGTTCGCCACGTCCTCCATCCGGAAATAAAACCACGTCGCCTGCCGGTTGCGGCCATAGGCGTCTTGCTGGCCGCGAATGTTCAGCCGGTATTCGTCGTCGCCGATTTTTTCGATCAACCCGATCGATCCGGACTCGAACGCAGTATTGAATATAACGGGCATGATCGCGACCGCAGTCGCAGTCGCACGCACGGGCCCGGGCTCCGCGCCCCGGGCCACGATCAAACCGAGGTACAGCGCCAAGCCGACGAAACAAATTCTCATGCGCATGAGATTCGTCGCTCCCCGCGTCTCGCCCAAGCTTTTTCCAGCGCCAGATGCTTCCCAAGCCCGCGGTCCGCCCTTCACCGCGCCTTGAGCGGATGCTGCTTCAGGATCTCCTCGGTCGTGTAGAAATTCACCCGGCCTTTCGTCGCCTCTCGTGTTTTCCGGACCGCTTCCGCCGTCACGAGGTCGCCGTCGTTGCCAAAGGACTGGCGTATATAACTGAGCACCGCCGCGAGCTCGTTGTCGTTCAACATCTCGCCAAAACCCATCATCGGAGGCACGCCCTTGCTCGGGTCGAAATGCTGGCCTGCCACCTCGATCGGCCCCCACAGGCCTTTCAACGTGATCTTGATCAAGCGCTCGTCGTCATCCAGCCACTCGCTCTTTGCGAGCGGCGGGTAAATGTTCGGCATGCCCTGGCCGTTCGGCTGGTGGCACGTCGCGCAATGTGCATCACGTTGATAGACTTCCTGCCCGATTCTATACACGCGCAAGTCCTCGCCCTTCAGCGGCCGCGTCGGCCCCTGTGGTTTCTGCGCATCGGTCTTCGGCGGCATCGGAAATACATACGTCCCCGCAAACAGCTCGCGCGCATTCGGATTGCCGGCGAGATCGAGCGTGTCGCCCTGCCGCAGGTCCTCGATGTCGTCCTTCAACGTATGCTCGAGGATCCGCTTCGTCACCGGGCCCATCGCGGGATCCAGGGGGAGCTTCAACGCTTCGAGCGCGATCCGCCCGCCCTCCGCATTGTCGAGCCACGAGGCCGCGACGATCGCTTCCAGCCGCACGCGCGGATGTGAATCGCGCGCCGCCTGCAGCAGCAGTTCGGTCGCGTTCGGCAGCTTGTCGTGCGCAAACCGTACCACGCTCGCCGCCGCGGCACGCGCCTGATGTTTCTCCGCGCCAAGGACCTGCCGGATGAGCTCCGCGTCCGGCCGGTTCTGGGCCCACGTCGCCCACATCGCTTCGCACAGGTGGTGCTCGTAATTCGGATCGGCCTTGTCGAGCTTGGCCGCCCAAGCCTTCACGGCCGGGATCACCTCCGCTGCCGGCCGACCGCGCAACTCACGGCGCGTCCGATAACGCGTGCGATATTCGGGCAGTTTCAGGTTTTCCAACAGCTCCGGAATCGTCGCCCCCGCGACCTTCGCCGGCTGCACCAGCGGCCTGCTCGGATACGTGATCCGATAGATGCGCCCATGATCCCGATCACGATTCGGATCGCGTGCATTGTGCTGCATGTGGCCGATGAGCGCGTTGTGCCAGTCGATGAAATACAGCGAGCCGTCCGGCGCGAACTCGAGGTCCACCGGCCGATAGTTCGGGTCGTTCGACGAGACGAGATCGCCGGCCAGTTTTCCGGTGAAGCCCGCCCCGTCCTCCCTCACCTCACCGAAGCTGATGCCGAGAAACCCGATCGAATTACAAATCATGAAGTGCCCCTGCAGATGCGTCGGAAAATGCCGCGACGACACCCACTCCGTGCCCGAGGTCGGCCGCGAGCGCTTCGGCACGAACGGCAGCGCCTTCTCGATCTCGACGCCATAGGGCATTTTCGCCGAAACCGGCAGCCCCCACCAGTTCATCCCATCCGACGCGTCCGAGATATAGAGTTGCTCCCAATAATCGAACGAGATGCCCCATGGATTATTATAATCAGCCTGACTATAGCGTTCCAGCCGGAAACTCTTCGGATCGAAGCGCCACACGCCGCCGTCGTTGCAGCGCCGCGGGCCATAAGGCGTCTCCACCTGCGAGTGCAGGAAGCGTCCTTCGCAGAGGTAAAATGCCCCCGAAGCGTCGGCGCTGTACGCAGAGATCGCGTGGTGCGTGTCATGCGTGTCGAAGCCGTGCAGCAGGATCTCCATCCGGTCCGCGCGGTCGTCGTTGTTATCATCCACCAACAGGCAAAGGTTCGGTTCCTGTGAAAGATAGACGCCTTCGGGCGCGAGCTCGAAGCCGATCGGGAGATGCAGCCCGTCCGCGAATACCGTCCGCTTGTCCGCGCGGCCGTCGCCGTTTGTATCCTCGAAGATCAGCAGTTTGTCGTTCGGCCGCGGATCGCCCGGCCGCCAGTGCGGGTACGTGGGCATCACCGCGACCCAGAGCCGGCCGCGATTGTCGAAGGACATCTGCACCGGATTCGTCAGCTCCGGGAATTCACGCTCGGATGCGAACAGCTCCACCTTGAAGCCGTCCATCACCTTGAGGTTCTTGATCACCTCGTCACCGCTTCGGTAGACATCCGTGCCCATCGCCCCGCCGGGCTGAAAATTCGTTGGCACCGGCGGCAGCGCATGCGTCGTCGTGTCATCGAAGACGAGATTCGTCCTGCGACCCGCCGCGATGTCATGGATCGCCGCATCGCGCAGCGCCATCATCTCGCGGGTCTTCTGGATCTCATCGGGATAATTCAGCGGACCATAGGGTGCGTAGCGTTGCCCGTGCGTGTGTACACCATTCAAGAGGTAGTAATCATTGATCCACAGCCAGTCCTTCTCCTTCACGGCGCTGTGCGCGAGCGCCGGATCGGCTTTCGAACGACTCGTGGCCGGGCCGAAAAGTCCGTCGGCCAGCAGCACGGCAAGCTCGCGATACCCGGAGTCGGTTGGCGCGAAGCCATTGATCGTGAAGGGCGACTTCACCTCCCGATAGCGCCGCAACGTCGGATGATACAGGTCGATGAACGTCAACCCGTGCTTCTGCGCCACGCGCTGCATCGCGGCTGTATAGAGCGCAAGGTTGGCATTCTCCTTTTCGCCGTTCGGCAGGTCGCGCCGGGCGGAAAGATTCTCAAATGCGATCGGCGACACAAGCACCAGCCGCGGCGCCTCGCGGCCATTGTACGCTTTGCTCAACGTATGCTGTGCCAGCGCGTCGAGCTCACCCTCGAAATTCGCCACGCGCTCCGGTCCGTCGAACGATTCATTATAGCCGAAGAACGCCACGATCGTGTCCGCCTTCAGAAACGAGAGCCACTGGTCGGGCGTGGGAAAGAAGCCCTTGCCGTTGTGCTGCGCGAACTCCGGGCGAAACCTCTCCGCGTCGGGAAACGCCCACTGCGAGACGCGCGCCGCATGAGGCCGGAATCCCGGCGTGTCGCCCGGTCGCGCCATGTTCCGAACGAACAACTGCGCCTCTGGATGACGCAGGTGCAGCTCGGTTTCGAGCCGGCTGTAATAGACATCGCGCTCCGCGAGCCCGTTGCCGATGAATACAATCCGCTCTCCCTTCATCGGCGCCGTCACGCCCTGCCCGCGCGCGCCGGCCGCCGGCGGCGGATCATCCATCTGCGCATGCGGGCCCGGCTTTATCGTCGTGGCCTCTGCCTTCCCTCCATTCTTGCGCGCGGCCGCTTTACTTTTGCGGGCCGGCAGCTTGTCGACCGCGGCCGAGGGCGCGGTGCCGCTCGGGCTCGCGGGCTGTGCGGGCGACTCGGCCGCGACGAGGCATGACGGGAGCACGATAAGCACCGCGAGGGCGAAAAGGGGGAGCTTCATGATTGGCTCGATTCAGACGACACCGACGACGCCCGCCAGCAATTCGGAGATTTTTTTTCGCCGATATCGTTGAACGAAAATCGGGCCACCGCAGAACGCCCATCAAAGTGCCGGCGCCGCTTCGATTTTCCGTCACCCGAAATGCCGCGAGAGCCGAAGCGCGAGCGCGACGAGCGTGCGCACGGGATTGGCCGCGGAGCTGAACGGCATCACGGACATGTCGCAGACATAAACGTGATCCGTTCCAGCGACCCGCAAATCCTCATCGACCACCGACTGATGATCGATCGGCGCGTCGAGCTGCGGTCGGTACGGCATGCGCAGCGTTCCGGCGGCGTGGTGCACCGTCCCCCAACCGAAACCTTTCCCACCGCTTCCGTAGTGCTCGTTCTGCGCCGCCGGCTGTCCATGGTTCTGGAACTGTGAGAATATCTGCCCTCGCACGTGATTCAGCACGGCAAAGATCTCCTGATGATTTTTCTGCCAGCCAGCGAGGGCGCGGAAGCGAGATCCCGCCAGATGATCCATCCAACTCAAGTTGCGGAAACTGATTTCAGGCACGTAACCATAAGGGGGCGCCGGCTTCACTTCATTGTCGTTATCCAGGCAATTGCCGAAGCTGAATTTGAGATCGACCCGCGACGAACCGTCGGCACCGCCATTCGAAGACGCATCCGAATTATTGGCACCGGGGTCGTTTTCGCGGAGATGCCAGTACTCGTGATTGACGTTCATCTCGACGTTGAACGGGTAGCGAATCTGCCCCCCGTCGCGCTGCCCGCGGGAGTAGAATACAATTTTCGCGTGCGCACTTCGCGGGATGGGCACTTCACCGATATGAGTGACAAACGTCGTCGTCTCGTTGGAGGTCGGATGATCGGTCAATCCGCGCCCCAGATGCGCCATGGCCGAGGCGGGCAACCCCGGGTAGAGGCTGGAACGGCGCAGGAGCTTTGGGCTCTCGATCGATCCGGCGGCGAGGACGATCGTGGTTCCCCGGAAAACACGGATTCCATGGTTAAGCGTGTTGCGCGTCACCAGCTCGTAGTGCCCTCCATGATGCTGGATGTCTTCGACATAATGATTGAGGAGAATCTGCAGTCCCGCGTAATCGCCATGACTCACGCCGGGAGTGAGGCCGGCCTGATTTATAAGCAGCTCGGCCGTATTGAACACACCGGTGGGCTCCGTGAAGAACTGATCCTTCGGCGTGCCGTCAGCCTCGAGATAAGGTTGATGCAGCGCGCGCGGGGTTTGCTCGATAACGAAATCCTGCGCCAGCGGGCTTTGTCGCAGCTTCGTGACGATTGCCTGTGCCGTGGAGCCCATCGATCGGGATTCGTTCATCGTCGCGCCGGCCCGGGCCAGCAGCCCGCCTCGCAGGTCCTGCCTCACGCGGGGCGGAAAAAATTCGAGCTCCCAGTCCTGGATCGACGGGATCAAGCCCGACCAGAAGATCGACCGGCCGCCAAAGTTGAGCTGCGGCTTTTCTCCTATATAGTGCTGCGCGTGCTCATTTCCCGACTGCCAGAAGGTGTCACAGCCAAAGTGTCTCGCGACGCTGGCGTTCGAGAAGCGGCATAGATTATAGACGTGCGTCGGGTAAATGAATGACCCGGCCTCCAGCACGAGGATGCGTTTATGTCCGCCGAGTCGATCCGCCAGGTCGTCGGCCAGGACCCCGCCGCCGATCCCGGACCCGATGATGATTATATCGAAATCATTTCGCGGGCCGATATATTGAAGGAAAAGGCGCTCTTGGGCCGGCGCGGCCGCCGCAATAAAATTGGGGTAGGTCGACGGATGAAAACTCATGACGGGGCGAGTTTTGGTTCACTGAACCCGTCGACCTGGAGATAAGCGCCACCAGGTTCACCTGCGCCAGCCCGCCTCGCCCGCGCTTCGCCCCGCCGGCAGCGCTTCGGCGATCATTTTCGCGAGCACCTCCGGCGACGGGAACTTCACGAGGTAATCATGCGCTCCAAGAGCGAGCGCACGGGCCCGATCCTCCTCCAGCTCCGAACTGGACAGCATCACCACTTTCAGCCCAGCAAACTCAGGGTGGCTGCGGATCCAAGTCAGGAACTCGAATCCGTTCATTCGGGGCATCTTGAGATCGAGAAAGATGAGGCACGGAAATTGGCCGCCGAATCTGGCGCTCTCCAGGAAACTCACGGCCTCCTCACCGTCTCCGCAGCCGATGACGGGGTTCGGTATGCCCGCGGCCTTGAGCGCGCGGCGCACAAAATAGGTGTCTTCAGGTTCGTCGTCGACGACGAGAATTGGAGCTGTGTTTTGCATGAAAAATCGGGCCGCCTCGCCAGCCGACGGACAGGCGCTCCCAAAAAGAGGAGCGCTATTTTAATTACCGGACGGCCATTCCAAGTTTCCTCGCTTGCTTACGGCAGGCAAAGCAAGCGTAGGGAGAAACTCCGATTCCGCGCGCTCCCAAGTCTCGCGATCCCGCGTGGCATTATGCGGCGCGGTGTGCGCCAGCTGGTCGGCGCGTTGGGCGACGCGCAGGAGCAGGGGCAGAAGCTCATCGTCGGGGTTGAGGGGCGGACAGGAAGCCTTGAAAATAGGGTCCATAACCAGTTTTGGGCTAAACCTCAGTAAAGCCGATGCGGCGGCATTTGGAAATCAGGGCATTCGCCGGTCCCGGTATGGGGAACTCCGCGGCGGGGACTTGGATCTTTCGGTACGGCCCGGCGGCGTCGGGCTTTTCAGTTCGGGTTGTCGATCTCTGAGTTCCAATGCCTGCCCCAGGATCGGGTTTCCGAACTGCTTGCGGATCTGGCCACGCAGAAAACTCGCGCGGTGAACGCACTGTTTCTCAGCACTTGCCCTCGGGCCATCCGCAGTGAGGATGAGGGTATGGCGCTGGAGGATATAACCCGCGAAGTGCGGGCGTTCATCACGACACATATCCTGTCCGTGGAGGCGCTGGAGGTGCTGCTGTTGCTGCACCGCGAACGCGAGCGGGTATGGACTGCAGACGAAGTTCAGGAGGTGATCTGCAGCAGCGTTCCTTCGATCACCGCCAAACTGGAGCACTTCGCGACTATCGGCACGCTGACCGTGAAGCAGGGCTCGCCGCGCACGTATCAATACCGCGCTGCCTCGCCAGAGCGGGAAGCACAAATAACCGGCTTGGCGGAAGCGTATCGATCCCGGAGAGTAAGCGTACTCCAGCTCATTTACGCCGACCGGTCGGATGACCTGCGGGCTTTCTCCGATGCGTTCAAGATTTCGCGGTAAACCATGATCGCCAAACTCATCTATCTGTTGTGCGCCGGGACGAGCCTGCTCTGTTTCGGCCTCTTGTGGCGAAATTATCGCCGCACAGGCATACGATTGCTGTTCTGGACGAGCGCGTCGTTTTTCGGATTCGCGATCGCGAATGGGCTGTTGTTCGTCGATCTGGTGCTGGTCCCGGGGGTGGACCTCCTGCTGGCCCGCAATGCGATGACGTTTCTGGCCGTGGCGTTGCTGCTTTATGGACTCGTCTGGAAAAGCTGAATGAGCACCTTCGAAATCCAACTGGTCCTCGCGGGAGCGATTCTCCTTGGGCTACTCGTGTCGGCATTATTTTTTCTGCGCTTCTGGCGCAAAACCACCGACCGGCTCTTCGTGTGGTTTGCCGCCGCGTTTCTCATGCTCGCAGCCGAACGCGTGCTACTGGTTTGGGGGCGCGGCGTGACCGAGGCGCACCCTTCGGTGTATCTTGTGCGCCTGTGCGCCTTCGGCCTGATCATCGGTGCGCTAATCGACAAGAACCGCTCCAACAAGACCTGAACAGAGAGCGGGGTCGTCACAGACCCGGCCCGGCCGCAGCGGAGACTCAGCCCGAAGGTGAGCGTACACCTCTTGCTCGTCTCCCCCCGGGATGGAGACCCACCCACCGACTTCGGCCGCGTTCAGCCATCCGCCGGTTCGTTACCACACACTTCATCGATCACCTGCTTCAGCACCGCGGCCGAAGGGTATTTCACCAGGAAATGATTGGCCCCGAGCTCCCGGGCGAGTTTGCGATCGGAGGGCACATCTCCCCCCGTAAGCATCACAAATGGCAGCGTCCTGAAGGCCTCTTGCCGGCGGATCCAGGTCAGCAGATCGAAACCGTTCTGCACGGGCATCTTGATGTCGCAGAACACCACGCAGGGCAGCGAAAGCCCAGCGCCCGGCTCGAGCGCGGCGCGGAGATATGCCATGGCCTCCTCGCCGCCATCGAGACTGACGATCGGATCTGGGACGCCCGCGCTTCTCAACAGACGTTTCATGAGAAATGTATCCTCCTGACTGTCATCCACCAGCAGCACGGGACGGGAGCTGGATTGCCGAACCATCATGCGAGCAAGGGGAAATCCGCCGTTGTGAGCAAGTGCGCCGATATATCTCAAGCGAAGGGGCACAGCGGACGGTGCAACTGCCACGGGCGCTGAAAGCCGAGTCCCTCGGGGCCTAAAGCCCCGCCTCCGATCCGATCCAGTTCCGCGACGCTCAGCGGATACACATCGGCAACCGCTTCCTCATCATGAAGCAGCCAGTCAGGCGGCGAAAACAAGATAACCGACATCTACGCCAAGCCACGAATCACCAATACAACCCCGCCAATAAAGGCCGAGATGACGAATCCCACGACGGCGACGGTCTTTGCGATTTTAGGGTCCGTGAAACCGTGCAAAGCGCGTTCGTCGCTCGGCGGCCGACGGCGAATAATGCGCTTTCGTATAGCTTGCATCCCTCGAAAAAAATCGCACGCCACCCGGGAAGCCAAAGTCAAAATAATGCGAAATTGATTCAGATCAAGTGCGTCGACTTCGATCGCAGCCGCCACCTATATAGTGTTGCCGATGGCAATCCAACTCCCCCTGCACGCGCCTGTCCGCGAGTGTTTAGGTGCGCGCCGGACGCAACCGGCTCGCAGCAGCCTTCCCTTTCCCTGTCCTTTCGAGACGCCTCGCCCGGTGCGGACACTGTTCTCCACACCGCGCTGAGCCAACGCGGGCCCGGCATCCCCCCGCGTCAGCTCCGCGCAGCCACACGCCCCCTGTCGTGCGACAGGCAGCCTAGAACTTGAAGGTCGTCGTCCACGTGTAGGTCCGCGGTTGCGCCGTGAAGACCGCCGTATTTACACCCGAATAGCCGACGACCGCGTTGGGCCGGATCAACACTTCATAGTCATTGAACACGTTATCCACATTCAGCTGGGTCGACCAGGTCACCCGTTTTAACCTGCGCTCATAGCCGAGAATCGCGTTGAGTCGCGCTTCCGTCGGACGGGAAAACAGCTCGCGGCGGGCTACAGGAGTATAACCATCCGGATAGTAATAATAGTCACCCCGCCGCCAGGCCACGCTGACGGTGCCGCCGGCCCGGAACCCCTTCAGGAGACCACTCGAGAACGTATACATGTTCGTGAAATTGAAGCTGAGTTCCGGGTAGCCTGTCGTCCGGTCCCCGGCGCGGGACGTCACGATCGTATCCGCCGGAGTAATACCGGCAATCTGCAGCTCGGAGATCGGCAGACCCGTGACGCCCGTCTTGATCCAGCCGTTGGCCTGTACACTCGCGGCACTGGTGTTGTTCAGGACATTGCGACCGCGAGAGCTCAACAGCCGGCCGGTGGTCGGATCCGGATTGGCATAATAGCGGTCATTCGGGTCGCTCAGCTTCGCAACCGTGAGTGGCACATAGCCAGCGTTGGCGGAAGTGCCGGGGGCCGGATTGGTGCTTGTGGTCGTGGGATGGACATAGACGACCGTACCATTCGCGTACGTCACCTGCCCCTGCGCGTTGACGTGGAACTGGTCGTTATAGACCGGCTCAAAACTCGTATCGTTGCCGATCGTCCCTTGCACAAAGGCCGCCGAGAGGCGCATCCGCCAGTTTTTCGACGGCGCCGCGGTGAGCGCCGCCTGCAGGCCGCGCGATTTCCGGTCGATCGGAATCACCGTGCCGGTCGCACCGAGATGGCGGCCGTTGATTCCGGGGGGATTGATGCTGTCCCGCAACTGGCTCAACACTGCGTAGGGCTCGGTCGTCGATTGCAGCGCATAAACGGATACGGACCCCGACAGCTTTCCATTGAACGCGCTGAGCTTCACGCCGAGCTCCTCGCCGAGCGAATGCGAGACGCCTGCCGGGTTCCCGAAGGGGTCCGCCGGCACCGTCAGCAGGATGCCGGGGAGATTATAGGTGTCCGAAACGACCACGTAGGGTCGCAGCCACGACGCGAGCTTGTAGTTGGCCCCGACGGCGAAGCTCAGGCTCTTGTCCGCCGCCTCTTTCGCCGGGATCGCGGTCGAAGGATACTGCCGGTTGTCCGAAGACATATAGCGGGCGCCGAGGAGCGTCGTCAGCCGGCCATCGTCCCATTGCGTATAGTTGACGGCATACGCGCCTTCGCTGATCGCCCGGCTGTGAATATAGAGCTCGGTGCCGGTGACGCCCTGCGGATTGGTCGGTGATACCAACGCCGGATCAGTCAGGTTATTCTGCTGAATAATATAATTCTTGCCGCCATAAGTGATCCGCGGCGTTCCGACCGGATAAGACGGATACTTCACGAGGCCATTGCTCACCGACCAGTAGGGGTTCGGATTCCCCAGGCGGATGCGGCTGCCATCTGGATTGTAGACGAGATCGTAATTCTCATCGGCCTCGAAATAGGCCCAGCTCTCGTTGGCAAAGTTCCCCTTGGTATAGTCCACGCCCACAATCGTCTGGCTGCGCCCGCGGCCGCCGAACACATCGTGCGTGGCAAGGGCGGAGAAGCGCAGCGAGCGTGAGTCCGAGGGCTGGTTGGAATAGGCGCCGCCTTCCGAGCCAGCGGCGGCAACGGTCCACTCCCCGGGCAACGGATTCGCGGTGGCATTCGGCGCATAGAACGTCACGCCGCTGCCATAGCCGAGCTTGCTGTCCTTCTCCCAGTATCCAACCGAAAGCTGCGTCGAGAGCCAGGGACGCCAGTTGGTCTCGGCCGAAAGTTGCGCGAGCCTCGCCGTCGTGAGCTCCTGGCGGAGCTGGCCGCCATAGGAGTCGACGTTGTCCCAGTTGACATGTCCGTTGCCGATCACCCCCGCACCGCTCGCGCCCGTCGCACTCGCCTCCATCTGATTCGTCGCCAGTAGATAGGCGATGCGCTGGCCATGGCGGGCGTCGGCGGTCGCGTTACCGGCGTTCAACGTGAGGGGCTGCTGGGTGTAGCGGTCCAGTTCGGTCTGCTTGCCGGTCAACCGCACGATCGTATTGCCGCCGACCTTGAAGGCGAGCTGAGCATATACGCCCTGCAGTGGCCCGCCTATATTGTCGCGCCGATCGCCGAGATCCTGGTGCAACAACGAAAGCACGAACGCCACGCGGTCGTTGCCCAAGCTATAGTCGAATTGCGCGAGCTCGTGTTCATAGTGGTCGAGCTGCAGCTTGAGCGAGCCGGACGGGCGACGGCCAAAGCGCGCCTGCCGGGAGATGATATTGACCACGCCACCGCCGCCACCGTTGCCATAGAGCAGCGCCTGGGGGCCGTTGATGACCTCAACCCGCTCGGTGCCAAAATTACTGTTCAGCCCGGTGCCCGCCGGTGCCGGCGGCATAAAGCCATCCAGCTTGACCACGGCGGCGCCGAGACCGCGCAACTGCACGCCCGCCGACACGCTGTCGCCGCCCCCGCGATCCATTGGATTGTTCACCGGAATGCCGCCGACGTCACCCGCCGCGGAGCCGGTGCCGGCGCCAGCCGCATATTCCCGCAACATATTCTCGAGCGTCGTGCTATTCGTATCTTCCATGAACGCGTTCGTGAGCACGTCCGCGGAGATCGGAAGCTTCTCGAGTTCGGTGTTGAAGTTCGTGATCGAATTCGAATTGAGCGCGCCGTAGCTGTTGTCGGGTGTGGCTTCCACGGTAAACGGGCTCAGTTCGATGACGGCCTCAGCCGCCGGCGGTGCCGCTGGCCGCACCGGCGCCGGTTCGGAACGTGCGGCCTGGCTGTGAGCGACCAGCGGAAGAAAACACACCGCGACGGCACACGCGGCTGCACGGGGGAAGTGCTCGGAAAATCGGTAGTTCATAGGCGAGGTAGCTTGGGTTTTCGGATTAAAAAGGGGGCTGCCGGTCTGCCCGCACGGTCGGGGGAAAGTCGGGGCAGCGGACGAGCGGCGCCCGGTGTTCTCAAGCTGCGCAACCTGGTCTCCTGCGGAGACCGATCCGGCTCGCGAGCCTCGGTCGGCGGTCACCGCTCGCCGGCGGTTCTGTAGATTTCCAGTCGTCAGCGGGCAACGGCTGGGCCTACGTTTTAGCCGGCCCCAAACCCCCTTCCGCGAGATGACCCTTCTCCTTGCTCCGCTCGTACTGGCGCTTGCCTCGGCTGCGCCCGTCGACCTTTCACAGTTCGATCCCAAGTGCGGGATCCAGATCACCCGCCGCGACGATTCTCTTCGTGTCGAATGGCCGGCCGACGAGGGCAAACGGAACGCCGTCGCGCTGTCGCTCGACCCAGCGAGGCCGCTCTTCGAGTCCATCGAGTCCGGCGGAGCAATCGTGACGCGGAACGTGCGCCCGATATTCACCGTCACGACCGGCTCGCGCATCGAGCGGCCGGCTGAACGCTATATCTTTTTCGATAAACCGGCATCACGCCCGACGGCCGTCCACGAAGCGGCGCTCGCCTTGAAATCCGTCCGCGTGGAAAGCGCCGGGAATCGCGCCGCGCTCCATTTCGCCGGCCTGTCGGCGGGGCCGTTCGCGGGCGATTTAGTGATGCGGATCTACGCCGGCAGCCCGTTCCTGCATGTCGAGGCAGCCATGTCGCTCACCCAGGAACGCGTAGCCTATATATACGACTTCGCACTCGAGGGGGAATGGGCGGGCGCGGCCTGGAAGGAGAACGTCGACGACACTTGGGTTCGCACGCGCACCGACGGCGCGTCACACCCCGTCGCGGTGCGAAATCGCGCGATCTTCGGCGAGGCGCCGGCGGGATCCGTCGCCGTATTTCCCGCTCCGCACGCGTTCTTCTTTCCCCGCGATCACACGGTGAATTTCAAATTCGCGCAGGTCGGAAACAACCGCTTCGGCCTGCGGCAGGATCCGGCCGGCGGTCCCGGCCATGAAGGGGCCTATATTCCGTGGTTCGACGCGCCGGCCGGCAAGACTCAGCGCATGAGCGCGTTTATACTCGCATCCACGGCGAAACCCGAGATCGCTCTCGAGCGGATCAAGCGCTATACACATGGCGATGCCTTCAAGCCGATGGATGGCCGCTTCACCTTCACGAGCCACTGGCATGTGCGGCTGGCGATGAATGAACTGGCGGGAACGCCCACCGGCCCCGAAGCGGTCAAGGTCTTCAAGGCCATGAATGTCAATCTCGTCCACCTCGCCGAATTCCACGGCGACGGGAATCCCGCTGATCCCGGTCCGCGGCGACTGCCCCAGCTCCAGGCCATGTTCGATGTCTGCCGCAAATATTCCGACGATCGTCTCGTTTTTATACCCGGCGAGGAAGCCAACGCCCACCTGAACAAACCGTCGCGCCAGGGCACTCCGCCGGGCCATTGGCTATATTTATTTCCCAAGCCTGTATATCTTACGCTGGTCCGCGGTACAGGCGTGCCATTGGTCGAAAAGATTCCGCCCTACGGCAAAGTCTATCGCGCCGGCAGCGAGGCCGACATGATGGAATTCTCCAGCGCGAGCAAGCGCTGGCCTGGACGGCGCATCCGCGCATCAAGGCATCCTTCGCCGTCCCCGATTCCTACCGGAACGCAGAATGGTACAAGTCCGACCTGTGGCTGGGCGGCGGTTGGAAAGCCATGCCCGGGGATCTTTCCGAATCGCGACTGGGTGTGCGTGTCCTCGATCTCCTCGACGACATGAACACGTGGGGCCAGCGGAAACAAATCCTCGGTGAGGTGGACACCTTCGCGCTCGACTCGACGCACGAGCTCTATGGACACATGAATATAAACTACCTCGCGCTCGACGCGATGCCCACCGCCGACGATTGGTCGCCCGTTTTGGGCGCACTGCGCCGGGGCGATTTCTTCACCACCACCGGCGAAGTCCTTATTCACTCCTTCACTGTACAAAACGGCAAGGCGACGGCGGACCTCGAATGGACGTTTCCGCTGGCGCAGATCCTCCTCGTATCGTGGGACGGCAAGGACGTGACGCGTCGGGTCATTCCCGCGTCCGACGCGCGCGAGTTCGAGCGCCGTACGTTCGAGTGGCCGATCGAAGGCTCGCCCAAGTGGATCCGGCTCGAAGCATGGGACATCGCCCTCAACGGCGCCTTCACCCAACCGCAATGGCGGTAAGGTGCGCGCTGTAGGTTTGGGGTTTGGGTCCCTTGGTACCTTAGTCCTTTAGTCCCTTCAGAACGTATAGCGGAACGTCACGCGATACATCCGCGGCAGCGCCCGGAAGACGGCGGTATTGCCCACCACCGCGGCGATGTCGTCGGTGTCCGTGAGATTCAGCACGTTCAACTGCACGCCCCAGCGGCCGCGTCCGTAGCCGGTGAAGCCGTCGAAGTGGTCCGCGCTGTCGAGGTAGAACGTATTGGTGGCGTCGCCGGCCTGCTGGCCGTTATGCCGCCAGCTCGCGCCGACGAACAGCCCCTTGAGCGAGCCCTCCTGAAAACGATATTTCCCCAGGACCGACCACGCGGCGGAAATGGGCACGCCGCGAAAGCTCCGGCCCGCTTCGTTCGTCGAGGTGAGATTACTGTAGGCAAGGGAGACGTTGAGCCCGCGGACCGGTTCGCCCGTCAGGTCGATCTCGAAGCCGTCGGAGGTTTGCGTGCCGGCGGGCACCGTCACGAGCCCGCCGCCCAGCTCTGGCGGATTTGGCACCGAGATGAGCACGTTGGTGAGCTCCATGTCGAAGACCGAGGCGGTCGCGACGAGCCGGGTGCCGAAAAGATCCAGCTTGATGCCCGCTTCCTTGATCTCGCCTAGCTGGTTCGGAAACTTCACGCCGCTCGAGTCGAGCCGGTTTATGGGAATATATGTCTCGCCGACTTGCGCGAAGACACTCAGCCCGCGGAGCGGTTTACCCACAAGCCCATAGCGAAACGTCCACTCCTGGTTTCCGACTTGGGCGACCGTGGCCGGATCCTTCACGAACTTCCCCTGCGCGATGCTTTGCGCGCTGTGGAAGGTGTAGCTCGTCGTGTCGACGTTGTCGTAGCGCGCGCCGATGACGGCGATCAAACGATCGTCGAGCACGTTGATATTGTCCTGAAAGCCGCCGGCGAATCCGGTGCTGGCGCTGTGGCCGTTGAAGGCGTTGAACTGCGTCGGCCGCGCCGCCTTCGTACTTTCCAGGCTGTAACCCGAGTAGTCGGGCCGCAGCAGGGAAAACGAGTTCGCCACCGCGGTCGTGTTCGAGGGATTCAGGACTGGCCAGAAGAAGAACGCGCGCTCGAACTCGGCGCGATCGAGTTGGGCGTTGATGACCATCTTGTGCTCGAGCGGCCCGGTGGCGAAGGCGCCCACCAGGTCGAGGTACGCGCCGCTGCCTTTGTTATAGCCCGAAAATTCGCGCATGGTCAGATTGGAGCGCCAGTCGGCGACCCGCGGATCGGCGGCGGAGATGAAGCGGAAGTCGCCATTGACGAGCGCGCCCGCAGCGTTCGTGTAGCGCACGATCGCGCCGTTCGCGTCGACCGGCACCGGGTTGCTCAGCGCGCCGCTCGGCGACTTGTCGCCCTTGCCGAGCGTGAAACGACCGACGAGTCGGACCGTCCAGTCGCCGCTCAACGGCCCGGCAAACGTCTGCTCGTAGCCGCCCTCGTAACTATAGTTATTGGCGATCGAGACCGTGCCGTCAGGCGTGAGGTGGGCATCGATCGGCACCGCGAATTTCGGATCGCGCACGAGCGGAGCCGCCGAGGGATTCGTCCCATCGAGATAACCCGTGATGAACTGCGGGCCGTTTTCCCGATCGAGCTCGAAACGAAAATGGTGCGCGCGCGCCCAGATCCGGCCACTCCGGTCGGCGCCGACGCGGTGCGTAAACGCGAGCAGCATGGTCGTGAAGTCGTTCGGCGCCTCGTCGTTATAGTAGCGCCGCCCCACGCGCGACGAAAGCACGGCGCGATAGGCGGTGTTCTCGTCGAGCGGCCCGGTCGTGTCGACGATGCCGCGCACAAACTCGTCATAGGATTGCGCCTGCAGCTCGAGCTTTGTCTGCGGCGTGAATTTCGGCCATTTGCTGATCTTGTTGACCACCCCGCCCATGCTCGTCGTGCCGTAGAGCGTGCCGGCCGGGCCTTTGATGACCTCGAGCCGTTCGTAGGATGCGCCATCGTCGAAGGCATAATCGACGCCTTCGAGCTTCTCCGGCAGGCCGTCGCGAATCCGCAGGCCGACATTCGCGTAACCACGAAGTGAATACCCCGCCTGGCCCGGCGCGCCGTCGGCATTGACCTGGATGCCCGAGACGAACGGCAGCACTTCCATGCCGTCGATCGCAGCGCGATCCAGGAAGAACTGCTCCGTCAGGCTGATGACGGACACGGGAATATCCGACACCGGCAGCGCGACCCGCGAGGCGCCGAGCGCGGTCGTGCCCGAGTAACCACGATCGCGATCGGTACGGACGAGAAACGGCGACAGCTCGACCGCCTCGTCCTTGGCTGCGTCGGTGGTGGCGGGCTTGGTGGAAACGGGACTGGCTTGCTGCGCGGCGGCACTCGCCGCGAGGCCAGCGCCAAGCAGTACGTGGAGAAGGAATGACGGTTTCATCGGTGAGGACAGGATCGATCAGGGTTGGGTTCGCAGCGCACATGGCTGCTGCAGGGTGAGCCGCAGCGAACGCCTCGCCGTTGGCACTGGAAAGTCGTTCGTTCTGGTCCCCTCGGGAGACCGAATTTCGACGGACTCTGCACCCGTCATGCAGGAGCCTGCTTGCAGGCGATTGCCTGGAGCAGCATGGGCGTCCCGCCCATGGTCCGGACCACGGGCGGGACGCCCGTGCTACTACTTCAAATCACGCTATCGCTTGGAAACAATACCCGCCGCCAGCCGGTCGGTCTCCTCGAGCGCGAAGCGCGTGCTTACGACGGAGTTCTTCTCCGGGCCCGGACGGTATTTGATATAAGTGGTCGCGACGAAGGTGCCATCGGGAAGCAGTTCGAGTCCGGGATATCCGTTGTCGCCGCCTTTATAGCTATGCAGCAGCTTGACGCGATATTGTCCGTCGCGGCCGTTCACGATGTCTTCATAGCGGCCCACCCACGCGATGAAGTGCGTGGAGGTCGGGCTGCCATAACTGCCGCCCGTATCGCGCATGCAAACCACCAGCCGCCCGTCGGCGGCGTAACGCGCCACATGACGGTCACCATAAAGTCCCGGCGGCAACGGCTTCGCCGCCGACCACGTTTTCCCTTCGTCCTTGCTCGTCATATAGAGCGCGGCGCGTTTCGCGTTTTCGCGGATCAGCGCGAGCAGTTGCCGGCCGTCGGGCGAGCGCACGACCCACGGCTCACAGGGCACCAGACCGGGCAGGTCGAGAATCACGCGCCATGGCGACCAAGTCAGCCCGCCATCCGTGGAGATGCTCTGCGTGACCACATTCGAACGGACCTCCTTCGTTTCTCCCGGCCGGCGGGTGTTGGAGAGTCCCAGCAGCTTCTTCCCGCCTTCGATCGGCACGATTGTACAGAACGGCATCACGCATTTCAGCCCGAGGCTGCGCATCGGCGTCCATGTTTTCCCGTCGTCGAGCGAGTGCGACTCGTGCATGGCGCCATCGGGACCTTCGCCGGCATAGACGACGAGCCGTGTCACCCCCGCCGGGTCAGTCAGCCGGTAGATCGTCGGGCAATTCCGCACGGTCTTCCAGCTCGGGGGCACCGGCAGCAATTCGGACCACGTCTTGCCTCCATCGTCGCTCCGCTTGAGGGGACCGCATGGCCCGCCGTGGTTGATCGTCCAGACGCAGTACATCGTCTTGCCATCTGGCAGCAGCACCGTGGTCGGATGTCCTTGATAGGTCGTCGCGTCGCCCTGCGCGACGATCACGTGCCGCGGCGTATCGACCGCGAGATCGACGGTCTTGGGGAAGACGAGCTTCGGCCGCGGGCCCTTCGCGATGGACGCCGCTGGATCGTTGGCGGCCGAAACGGACGAGGCGGCAAACAGGCAGGCGAGGGCGAGAAGCGGGGGTAGCGAAATCTTCATGGGTTGAGATTCCACGAATCGACGGCTCTGGAGACGAGTTCACAAGCCGGGGAAACAGGTCCCCTGCGGAGACCAGAACGCGTTCGTCGCGTAGCGGCGCCTGGCCCCCCGGCGCTCATCCGCCATCCCGTCGCTCCGAGGAAATTTGGATCGTTCCGTCTCGCACGGCCCGTCACGCTGGCGGCATCCCTTCCCCATGAAACTCCCCTCTTCTCTCCTCTCAGCGGCCGCGCTCGCGGTTGCCGCAAACCTCGCTGCCGCCGCCGAACTGCCGACATTTCGCGAGCTGTTCAACGGCAAGGATCTCACCGGCTGGGTCAACGTGAACACCGCTCCGGATACGTGGAGCGTGCGCGATGGTCTGCTCGTCTGCCGCGGGCAGCCCATCGGCGTGATGCGCTCGGACAAACAATACGAAAACTTCGTCCTCCACATCGAGTGGCGGCACATGGAGGCGGGCGGAAATTCCGGCGTGTTCGTGTGGAGCGAGGGCGTGCCCGCGCCCGGCAAAACCCTCCCCAAGGGCTGCGAGGTCCAGATGCTCGAGCTCGAGTGGCCGAATCTCAACCGCGACAAGGACGGCAAGCCGCGTCATCCCGGGTACGTTTCCGGTGAACTCTTCGGCGCCAACGGCCTCACCGTCGTACCCGACAATCCCCGTGGCACGCGCAGCATGTCGTTCGAGAATCGCTGCAAGGGTAAGGGCGAGTGGAACACCTACGACGTCGTGTGCGTGGACGGCGTGATCAAGCTCGCGATCAACGGGAAGTTCGTGAACGGCATCAGCAAATCGTCTGTGAAAAAAGGATACCTCTGCCTCGAGTCCGAGGGCGCGGAGATCCATTTCCGCAACATCCGGATTCTCGAGCTGCCGCCGGGGATCACGCGCCCCGACGAGATTGCGCCCGAAGTGGCGCCGTAATCGCACGCGCCGGCGGGCGCGCTTTCGTGTGTCATGAGTATCCTGTCGTAACCGCCTCTCGTTGCGCGACTGTGTCCTGAGCCGCTTTCGAAGCGCTTGCACCCGGCGCACCGGACTCCGAAGGTCCGCGCCCCATGGCGCGAGAACCGCGAGTAACCCATCAACGAACGATCATCCGGCTCGAACGTTCGGCGCACGTCCTGACCCGCGTGCACGAAGAGCTTCGCGCCTCCCCGAGCTCCGCGCGCATCACGCGCCTGCTCGAGGCCAATCAGAACGCCCGTGCCGAAATCGCGCAGCGTCTGCAAGGCATCCGGGAGAAGCAGCAGACCAAGCGCGCCATGCCCGTCGAGTGAGGGGCCGTGACGTGATGGCGTGATGAGTTTTCGGATACGCGAGTAACGCGACCCGCCGACCTCGCGCCGGCACTCCCGCTTCTCACGGCGTCGCGCGCACCTCTTGGAGCGGCGCTGCCCGCGGCCGCCGAAAACGCAGCCGCACCCGGTCCAACCACAGGTACACCACGGGAACCGTGTAGAGCGTCAGCAGTTGGCTGACCGCCAGGCCGCCGACGATCGCGAGCCCGAGCGGGCGGCGCATCTCGACGCCCTCACCCGATGCGAGCACGAGCGGCAGCGCCCCGAGGAGCGCCGCGCAGTTCGTCATCAGGATCGGCCGCAGCCGCAGCAACGCCGCCTCGAAGATCGCCTCGCGCGGCGAGAGGTCGTTCTGCCGCTCCGTCGCGATCGCGAAGTCGATCATCAGGATCGCATTCTTCATCACGATACCGATCAGCAGGAAAAGCCCGAGCAGCGCGATCAGCGTGAATTCCGTGCCTGTCAGCCGCAACGCGAGCAGCGCACCGAGGCCCGCCGATGGCAGCGTCGAGAGAATCGTGAGCGGATGGATCAGGCTCTCGTAGAGAATGCCGAGCACCAGATAGACCGCGACGAGCACGCCCAGGATCAGCAAAGGCTGGTTTTGCAGGCTCGACTGGAATGTCCGCGCCGTACCCGACATCGTGGCCTGGATCTGCGTCGGCAGCATGATCTTCGCCATCGCGGCGTCGATCGCCGCCAGGCCTTGCTGCAACGACACGCCCTCGGCCAGCGAGAATCCCACGTTCTCCGCGGCAAACTGGCTGCGGTGCCGCACGCGATCGTCGATCAGCGAAAACTCGCGTTTCGTAAAGGCCGAGAGCGGCACGCGCGTGCCGTCAGCCGAGACGACCTGCACCTGATCGAGCACCGCAGGATCAGCCGTGTATTGCGGCTCCAGCTCCATCACCACGCGATATTGATTCAGGCGGTCATAGAGCGTCGCGACTTGTCGTTGGCTGAAGGAATTGTTCAGCACGCTGTTGATCAGCTGCATGTCGACCCCGAGCCGGCGCGCCGCCTCGCGGTCGATCTGCAAGGACACCTGCTGCGTGCCACCTTCCCGCGGCGTGTCGACTTCCGACAACTCAGGCAAGTCCTGCATCGCCACCGAAACCTTCGGCGCCCATTGCCGCAACAGCGCGAGATCGTCCGTCATCAACGTGAGATCGTAAGAGCCGCCGTCGGACATCCGCGGCGTATCCAGATCCTGCGATACACCCAGGTACACGGAGCCGCCGGCCACCGGCGGCGCGTTCAGCCGCAGCCGGTTCGCCACGTCGATCGCGGACACCTTGCGCTCCTTCAGCGGCTTCAGCCGGATCATCATGCGCGAATTACTGATGCCGCTGCTGCCGCCCGAAAATCCGATCACATCCTGCACCGCCGGATCGGCCATGATCATCCGCCGGTAGACTTCGATCTTCGGCTGCATGACCTGATAGGAAAACCCGTCGTCGCCGCGCGCGAAACCCATCAGCTGCCCCGTGTCCTGCGAGGGCAGGAAGCCCTTCGGGATCGTGATATACATCGCGACGTTCAGCGCGATCGTGCCCGCGAGGATGATGAGCATCAACGTCGCGTGCGCAAGCACCCACGAAAGCGAGCGCGCATAAATTCCCTTCACCGCCGCGAAGGCGCGATCCGTCCGGCGATGCAGCCAGCCGGTCGGCGCGTGCGCTTTGCGCGCCAGCAGACGCGCGCACAGGCTCGGCGTGAGCGTCAACGAAACCGCCAGTGAAACCAGCATCGCCGCCGCGAGCGTGATCGAGAACTCGCGGAACAGCCGCTCCACGAGGCCGCCCATGAACAGAATCGAGACGAACACCGCGACCAGCGAGAGCGTCATCGCGAGCAGCGTGAAGCCCACCTCGCTCGAGCCGCGCATCGCGGCGCGAAACGGCGAAAGCCCCCGCTCGATGTGCCGCGAGATGTTTTCCAGCACGACGATCGCGTCGTCCACGACAAGGCCCGCCGCGACGATCAACGCCATCAGCGATAGGTTGTTCAGCGAAAACCCATAGAGATACATCACGCCGAACGTGCCGATCAGCGCCACGGGAATGGCGAGGCACGGGATGAGCGCCGCGCGCGCGCTGCCGAGAAAAAGATAAACGACCAGCATCACGAGGCCCGCCGCGATCACGAGCGTGCGCTGCGATTCGTGCAGCGTGGCACGGATGCCCGGTGAGCGATCCATCACGACCGCGAGATCCGAGTCGGCGGGCACGAGCGCCCGCAACGCCGGCAGCTGCTCGTTGATCGCATCGATCGTCGCGATGATGTTCGCGCCCGGCTGCCGGCTGATCTGGAGCAGCACGGCCGGACGGTCGTTATGAAAGCCGCTGCTGTAGCGATCCTCGACCGAGTCGGTGACCTTGGCCACATCGCCGAGCCGCACCGGCGATCCATCGCGATAGCGCACGACCAGCCCGAGATAATCTTTGGCCTTCCGCAACTGGCCGCTCATGTCCACCTGCCATTGGCGGTCGCCATCCTCGATCGTGCCGCGCGGCCGCATCGAGTTGGTGGAGCTGATCGCGCGTCGCACCTCGTCGAGCGCGATGCCGTAGTGCGAGAGCGCGTGCGGATTCAGCTGCACGCGCACGGCCGGCAGCGAGCTGCCGCCGACCGAGACCTCGCCCACGCCGGCGATCTGCGCGATTTTTTGCGCGAGGATCGTAGAGGCGACATCGTAGAGATCGCCCGGCGCCAGATTCGGCGAGCTCAGCGCCAGCGCCATGATGGGCGCCTGCGACGGGTTGACTTTGCGAAAGCTCGGATTGCCCGGCATGCCCGCCGGCAATTGTCCGCGGGACGCGTTGATCGCCGCCTGTACATCGCGCGCGGCGGCGTTGATGTCGCGGTTCATCGCAAACTCCAGCGTGATGCCGGTCGAGCCCTGCCGGCTGTCCGAGTAAATGCCCGTCACGCCCGCGATGGCGCCCAGCGCGCGCTCGAGCGGCGCGGCGACGTTGGTCGCCATCGTCTCCGGACTCGCTCCGGGCAGCGACGCGCTCACGCGGATCGTCGGGAAATCCACCTGCGGCAACGGCGAGACCGGCAGCAGCCCGTAAGCGAGCGCGCCGACCAGCACGAGCGCCACCGCGATCAGGATGCTCGCGACCGGACGACGGACGAAGGGGCGGGAGAGATTCATGGCGAGTAGCGCCGGCATCCTGCCGGCATGATTAATGAATCCGGCTGGAAGCCGGCGCTACCGAACGCGGCACTCATGACTTCACCGGCTCCAGTTCGCGTTCCCCGATCGCCGCAGCGGCACGCGGCCGCCGCACTTTGCCGCGCTGCCCGAGGCGGTCGAAGAACAAATACACCACGGGCGTCGTGAACAGCGTGAGCACCTGGCTCACGAGCAAACCGCCCACCATCACGAGGCCGAGCGGTTGCCGCAGCTCCGCGCCCGAGCCCGACGCAAACATCAGCGGCAACGCGCCAAACAGCGCCGCCAGCGTCGTCATCAAGATCGGCCGGAACCGCAGCAATGCCGCCTGATAAATCGCATCGTGCGGCGAAAGACCCTGCATGCGCGTGGCCTCGAGCGCGAAGTCGACCATCATGATGCCGTTCTTCTTCACCAGGCCGATGAGCAAAATGATGCCGATGATCGCGATCATATCCAGCGGCCGGCCCGTGAGCCACAACGCCAGCAACGCGCCCACCGTCGCCGACGGCAGCGTCGAGAGAATCGTGATCGGGTGAATGCTGCTCTCGTAAAGCACGCCGAGCACGATATACATCGTCACGACCGCAGCCAGGACGAGGAACAGCGTGCTCGAGAGCGAATCGCGAAACGCATGCGCCGCGCCCTGGAAACGCATCTCGATCGAGGGCGGAAGCTCGAGCTCCGCCGCCGCACGCTCGATCGCGCTCACCGCTTCGCCGAGCGACGCGTTCGCGCCCAGGTTGAACGATACGGTCGCTGCCGGGAACTGCCCGACGTGATTGATGAGCAGCGTCGCCGGCCGCTCGACCACCTTTGCGATGCTCGAGAGCGTGATGGGTTGCCCCGTCCGCGAACGCACAAACACGCTCGTCAACGCTTCCGGCCCCGACGCCAGCCGCGGATCAACCTCGAGCACCACGCGATACTGGCTCGCCTGCGTGAAGAGCGTCGAAACCTGCCGCTGCCCAAACGCGCTGTAGAGCGTGTCGTCGATGTCGGCGATGGTCACGCCAAGCCGGCTCGCCGCATCGCGATCGATCTCCAGATACGCCTGCAAACCGCGGACCTGCAGATCGCTCGCGACATCCGCCAGCTCCGGCAGATCCTGCAAATGCTCGACCAGCTTCGGCAGCCAGTCGTGCAACACATCCTCGTCGGGCGTGGTCAGCGTGAACTGGAACTGCGTGCGGCTCACGCGATCCTCGATCGTCAACTCCTGCACCGGCTGCAGATAAAGCGTGATGCCCTCCACCGCAGCGGCGTTGGCGCGCATGCGATCGATGATCTCGAGCGCCGTCTCATCGCGTTCGCGATGCGGCTTCAGGTTGATGAGCATCCGGCCGCTGTTGAGCGTCGTATTCGTTCCATCGATACCGATGAACGACGAGAGGCTCACGACCGCCGGATCCTCGAGGAGTTTCGCCGCGAGCGCCTGCTGCCGCTCGGACATCGCGGAAAACGAGATCGACTGCGGGGCCTCGGTCACCGCCTGGATCGCGGCGTTGTCCTGCACCGGGAAAAAGCCTTTCGGCACCGCGAGATAGAGCACCGCCGTCAGGACAAGCGTCCCCAGCGTCACGAGCAGCGTGGTCACCTGATGCTTCAGCACCCATTGGAGCAGCCGGCCGTAATACGCGATGATGCCGTCGAGAAACCCAGGCTTGCCGTGTGCCCCGTGCGCCGGCGCGTGCGATAGCATCCGCGCGCACATCATCGGCGTCAAAGTAAGCGACACCACGAGCGAGATCGCGATCGAGACGGCGAGCGTGATCGCAAACTCGTGGAACAGCCGCCCCACCACGCCCCCCATGAAGAGCAGCGGAATCAACACCGCGATCAGCGACACCGTGAGCGACACCAGCGTAAAGCCGATCTGCGCCGCGCCCTTCAACGCCGCTTCCATCGGCGAGAAGCCCTGCTCGCGGTAACGCGCGATGTTTTCCAGCATCACGATCGCATCATCGACGACGAAGCCCGTCGCGATCGTGAGTGCCATCAACGTGAGGATGTTCAGCGAATAACCCGCGAGATACATCACGCCAAACGTGCCCACCAGCGACAGCGGCACCGCGATGCTCGGGATGATCGTCGCCGCGAAATTCCGCAGAAACACGAAGGTCACGAGCACCACGAGCAGCACCGCGAAAATCAATTCGTGCTGCACCGAGGTCACCGACGAGCGGATGCTCTGCGTGCGATCCGTGAGCACCGTGAGCTCCGCCGCCGCGGGCAGGCTCGCGGAAAGTTGCGGCAGCAGCGCCTGCACGCGATCGACGACCTCGATGACATTCGCGCCGGGCTGGCGCTGCACATTGACGAGCACGGCGGGCAGGTTGTCCGCCCAGGCCGCGAGCCGGCGGTCCTCGGCGGCGTTCTCGATCCGCGCGACGTCGCCGAGCCGCAGCGGCGCGCCTTCGTGCCACGCGATGATCAAGTTGCGATATTCCTCCACCGAACGGAGCTGGTCGTTGGCATCCATCAGGATGGTGCGCACCGGGCCGTCGAAATTTCCCTTCGGGCCGTTCACGCTCGCCGCTGCGATCGCCGAGCGGATGTCGGAGAGATTCAGGCCGCGCGCGGCGAGCGCACCGGGATCGATCTGCACGCGCACCGCGGGCCGCTGGCCACCGGCGAGGCTCACCATGCCCACGCCGGGAATCTGCGCGAGTTTCTGCGCGATGCGCGTATCCACCAAATCATGTACCTTCGGCAGCGGCATCGTCGACGACGTGACGGCCAGCGTCATGATCGGCGTGTCGGCGGGATTGACCTTTCGATAAATCGGCGGCGTCGGCAGGTCGTTGGGCAGGAGGTTATCCGCCGCATTGATCGCCGCCTGCACCTCCTGCTCCGCCACGCCGAGCGAAACCTCGAGCGAGAATTGCAGCGTGATCACCGAGGCGCCGGCCGAGCTCGTCGACGACATCTGGTTCAAGCCCGGGATCTGCCCGAACCGGCGCTCGAGCGGCGCGGTGACGGAGCTCGTCATCACACTCGGGCTTGCACCCGGGTAAAAGGTGAAGATCTGGATCGTCGGGAAGTCGACCTGCGGCAGGGCGGCGACGGGCAGCAGGCGATACGCGAGGATGCCCGAGAGCAGCAGCGCGACCATCAGCAGCGAGGTCGCGACAGGACGCAGGATAAATGGCCGGGAGGGACTCATGTCTGCTTGCGCTTGCCACCCTTTTTGCCGGGTTCGCCACCGGTTTTCCTGGCGGCGTCAGCCGCGGGAGTGGCGGAGGTTTTTGGCGCTTCGTCGGTCACCGGCACCACGGCGCGTCCCTCGCGCAGCCGGTCGAGCCCCTCGAGAATCACCTGATCACCCGCCTTGAGTCCTTTGGCGATCGACTGCCGGTCGCCATCCGCGGGCCCGAGCACCACATCGCGCACGCTCGCCTGCGTCTGCTCGTTGATGAGATAGACATACGTGCCGCGCGAACCGTACTGCACGGCCGCGGCGGGAACGACGACGGCATCCTGCAACGTCGTCACGCGCAGCCGCACGTTCACGAACTGGTTGGGAAACAAGCGGTCGTCGGCATTGGGAAACTCAGCCTTCAGTCGGAGCGTGCCGGTGGTGAGGTCGATCTGGTTGTCGATCGTCTTCACGACACCGCTTGCGAGCATCTTCGCTTCGCCGCGATCCCAGGCTTCGACCGGCAGCTTCTCGCCGGCGCGGATCGGCTCGAGGACTTTCTGCAGATCGATCTCCGGCACGGTGAACAACACCGCGATGGGCCGCGTCTGCGTGATCACGGCGAGCCCGTTCGCATCGTTGGGGCGGATGAGATTGCCGACGTCGACCTGCCGCATGCCGAGCCTTCCCGCGATCGGCGCCTCGATTTTCGTGTAGTCGAGCTGCCGGCGCGCATCGCGCACCTGCGCCTGATCGGCGGCGACGGCGGCTTCGCGTTCGGAGACAAGCGCCAGCTGCGCCTCGAGCTGCTGTGCCGTCACGAGTGCCTGGGAGTTCAACTGACGGAAGCGCTCGAGGTCGGCCTTCGCGGTTTTCAGCTGCGCTTCGTTCTGCCGCAATTGCGCCTCGGCTTGCGAGAGGCGGATCTGATACGGAACGGGATCGATCTCCGCGAGCAACTGGCCCTGCTTGACTTCCTGACCCTCCTGAAAGGCGACACGCAACAACTGGCCGTCGACACGGCTGCGGACGGTGACGGTGTTGAGCGGCACGACGGTTCCGATCGCCCGCAGGTGCACTTGAAGGTTCTCACGTTGAGCGACCACCGCGCGCACCGGGATGGGAGTCGTGCTGGTACGCATGCGGTAACCGAAGCTGCCTCGGGGCGCGGCCGGTTGCGGGCGGAAACCGAAATACCAAACGCCCACGGCAAAAACCAGCGCGACAACAGTGTAGAGAAACCAACGACGAGGAGGAAGTGACATGAGAAAAGCGAACGACAGTGAGTCTATCGACCGGCCAGACGAACACGCGGGCGGGAGCGTTGCTAGGATTTATTCGAACGATCGAGGCTCGCGAACAACTCGCCACGGAGCGTGCTCGTCCCGCTCGTGGTTTTCGCCATTCCGCGGTCGGCTCTGGACAGTCAATTCTCAGCGTTCAACTCTGCCGCTTTCAAATTCCCCATGCGTCTCGCCCTCCTCCTTCTCGCTTCCGCCCTCGCCGCCCGCGGAACCGCTGCGCTCGCGGCCACGGAATCGCCCAAACCACCCTATCCGCCGAGCCCCGTGATCGAACGCGTCGAGTTCGATTTCAAGACTCACCAGCGGCACGCACCCGGCAGCGACAACTGGCCGACCACCTGGAGCGACGACGGCCATCTCTATTCCGCCTGGGGCGATGGCGGCGGCTTCGGCGGCAGCAACGGCAAAGGCCGCGTCCTTCTCGGCGTCGCCCGCATCGAAGGCCCCGATGCCGTGACCTACACGGGGAAAAACATCTGGGGCGGCTTTCAGCCCGTGGCGCCCTCGACCTTCGGCGGCAAGAGCTACGGCATCCTGTCCGTCGGCGGCGTGCTCTACATGTGGGTCGCACCGCAACCAAACCCGCACCTCGCCGATTGCCGCATCGCGAGCTCGAAAGACCACGGCGCCACCTGGCAGCTCGCCGACTGGAAATTTGAATACAGCGACGGCCTCACGATTCCGACCTTCCTGAATTTCGGCCGCGATTACGCCAGCGCGCGCGACGGCTATGTCTACAGCTACTATATACAACCGGTGTGGGGTCCCGGCGTATCCAAACGCACGCCGGGCCATAGCTTCGACGTGCACGCCCCCGGCCGGCTGCACCTCTCGCGCGTGCCGAAGGACGCGATCCTCGATCGTTCCCAATACGAATTCTTCGCCGGTCTCGCCCACGGCCAGCCCACGTGGACGAAAGATCTCGCGCGCAAGCAGCCCGTGTTCACCGACACCAACGGCGTGGGCTGGAATCTCAGCGTCACGCACAATCGCGGCCTGGGCCGCTACCTCCTGACCACGGAGCACACGCTGTCGCACTCGGGGAAGTTCGGCCTCTTCGACGCGCCCGAGCCCTGGGGCCCGTGGACGACCGTGGCCTACGAAGAAAACTGGGGCGAGGGCGTGATCGAAGTCACCACCTTCCACTGGGTGTTCACCTCGAAATGGATGAACGGCAATGGCACGCAGTTCACGATGATCTTCACCGGGAAGAACAGTAACGACTCGTTCAACACCGTCTCCGGAAAGTTCATCCCGCGCGCAAAATAGCGCCGGCAGCCGCTCGATATCCGCTTCGGATCGGACCTTTCACAGAAGGAGGACCGAGCCGAACCGAGACGGAGGACTTCCTCCGTATTTCCCGGTTCGACCCTCTGTGAAAAAGGAAAACCGCCTTGTCGTAGCTCCATCGCTCACGGACCCACGATCATCTTGATATCCGCCCCGCGCGCCGCGAGCGCGCGCCGAAACGCCTGCTCCGCCTCCACCAGCGGCAACCGCGTCGTCCACGTCTTCGCGTCGACCTTCCCCGTCGCCATGAGCTCGAGCGCGAGCCGCAAGTCGTCGCGCGTGGCCGCATACGTACCGAACACCTTCTTCTCCGGCAGCGTCACGTCGAACGAGTCGAGCGACATCGCGTTTTCGTGCAGCCCGATCCAGACCGCCGCGCCACCCGGCCGCGCCGCCGCCAGCGCCGTGCGCTTCGTCAGGCCCGCGCCGACCGCGTCGACCGCCACGTCCGCGCCCTCGCCGCTCGTGAGCTCACGCATGATCGCCACGGTGTCTTCACTCCCCGCATTGATCGTGCGCACGGCACCCAGCCGCCGCGCGACCGCGAGCCGCTGCTCGTTCAAATCCGCCACGACCACTCTTGCGCCACGCAACACCTGCAGCGCCTGCTGACAAAACAGTCCGATCGGCCCCGCGCCCACGACGAGCGCCCACGCGCACGGCAGGTGTTCGGTGAGCCGCGCCACGTGAATCCCATTCGCGAGCGGCTCCGCCAGACACGCCTCCTCGGCCGAGAGAGCCTCCGGCCACGGCAACAGGCAACGCGCGGGCACATTGACGCGCTCCGCAAACGCCCCCGGCCGGTTCATCCCGAAGATCTGCCGCTCCGCGCACAGATGCGAATCCCCTCGCGCACAGCGCACGCAGCGCCCGCACGGCACCAGCGCATTGCTCACGACCCGCGCCCCGCGCGCCCAGCCATTCACCGCGGAACCGAGCTCCGTCACGACGCCGCAAAACTCATGCCCCATCACGAGCGGAGGCGTGCGTCGGGGACTGTGATGCTTGAACGCCTCGAGCTCGCTCCCACAGATCCCGCACGCCGCGACCGCGAGCGTGACCTCATCCGACCGCGGCGGAGGCGGCTCGGGCACGACCGCGTTTTCGATGCGATCGAACTCGGGGTAAAGCAACGCGCGCATGCCGCGATGCGAATCCCAGCGCGCGCCCGACGCAAGTTTCCGCTCGCTCGACGCAGCCCCGCGCGGAAAGAGCAGGGATCCGACCGCGCCCATTTCGCCGCGACGCAACGTGATTAACCGCCGCCCGCTTTCGCCGCGCGAGTCGCCTTGTTCAGTTCACTGTTCCAGCGCGCACCGAAAATCCCGCCACCCGGCGGCTCGCTCGTCCGCACCAGCGCAAGCTGCGACGCGGAGAGAAAACCCGCCGCCTGCTCCAACACCGCCCCCCAATCGACCTCACCGGTGCTTACGTTCTGGCCCTTTCGATAGCTGTCGCTCGCGTTCACGGTCGCCCTAACGAATCGATCCATTTGTTCGGTCGAAAACGGAACGCCGCGTACCGTCGCCGCCGCCGAAAGGTGCCGCACCATGTCCCACGCGCCCATCGAGCGTTCGTGATCACGCAATTCACCGTAGCCGACGTCGCCCAGCAATGCGCGCTGCGCCTTTTCGTGTTCCGCATAAATCTCGCCGCGCATTCTCGCGACTCCCGGATCGCTCAGCGAGAGCCCCTGCGAATGCGCCGCCGCATTCAAATCGCCGTGCCGCTCGTCGCGACGCATCCAGATATCCTCGAACGCCTGGATCTGCGGCGGCGTGAGCCTGGCCCGCCGATAAAACGGCGCAAAGCGCTCCGTGAGTCCTGCGCGCCGCGCCGCCAGAGCCCGCACCTGAGCTTCCGGCCGGTTGCCTTCCTGCTGGTACAGCTTGATCACATCGCTCACCGTGAGCTCGCGGGGCTTTGCTTTCGCCTCACGGATTTCTGGCGCGACCACCCTCGCCGGCGTCCGCACTGCCTGAGCCGCGCGAGCCCGCTCCTGCTCCTTTGCGAGCCTTTCGCGAAGCCCGGCCGCGCGCCCGACCAACGCCGCATGGTCCCGTCTCGCCACCGCAATCGTCGCCTCCTCGAGTATCCGTGCCTGCCGCGCACGCCAGGCCACGATCGTCGCCGCACTCGCGACCAGCCCCACCACCACCAGGAAAAACGTCTGCGCTTTCATCATTTGCCAGCCTGTTTCCGCGTCAGCGATGGCATCGGTCGCGACCCCGCCGCCATGCGTTCTTGTTCCGCCCGCACGCGAGCGAGCCCATCGAGTTGGCGCACCGAAAAAATCGACGACGCCAGCGCCATCACAGTCGGCCAGTTCACGTCGGACTCGCCCTTTTTCGCGCTCAGGTTTCGGTTGCCGAGCAGGAATTCCTGCAACCGATCGGTCTGCTCGGTCGTGACCGGCTCGTCCGTCAGTGCCAGCTTGCTCGCGAGGCTGACCGCCGCCTGAGCGGCATTGGCGACGCGGTGCACCTCCGCGAGCTTTCCGTAGTTCTCCGCTCCCATCACCTCCTTCAATCGACGCTGCGTCTCCTCCACCTCCAGGCCCGTGCCCGCCGGAAACGCATACATCATCCCGTTCGGTCCAAACGGTGCGCCTTGGAAACTGAATTCCCGCATCAAGACCACAAACGCGTCGATCTGCCGCGCCGAGAGCCCGAGTTGCTGCAGTGGGCGTTCGAAACGAAACCGTGTCTGAGCATCCGCCTTCGCGATCACCGCCTCGCTCAACGCCCGATGCCGCTCCATCAGCCCGCGGCCTTCGTCCACCGGATCCCACGCCGCCGCCGCGAGCGCCACCGCCGCCGCTCCCGAAGTCGCCGGTGCTTTGCCTGTCGCCGCGACGGGTATCGGCTGCGCCGCTCGCCGGTCCTCGTTCTGCCTCGCCGCCGCGACGCGCCGCTCCAGGTCATCGAGCGTTCGCCGCGCGACCGCCACGTCGGCCTGCGCGAGATCCTTTTCGGCTCGCGCCGCCGCCCGTCCGTGCATCTCCCAAAACGCGACGCCGCCACTCGCCAGCAACAACACGAAGCCCGCCGTCCAGATTGTTTTAGACGCAGTCATAAAAAGCATCCACCCGCCCGCACCCGCCGCGGCGATTCCGCCGGTGGGCGCGAGCGCCGCGGCCATGACCCCGCTCATCACTCCTGCCGGCAGCGCCGTCGCGGCCTGGCCGCCCAGCACTCCGCCCAACGCCGCCGCGATCGATGTGATCCCGCGCCGCACCAGCCTCGCCTGCAATTTCTCCAGCGCCCGCTCCACGCGCATGCGTGCTGTGTTTTCGGATACACTCAACCGGGCCCCCACTTGCGCCAGCGGCAGCCCCGCGAAGAATCGCAACAACACCGCCTCCCGGTCGCACTCGTTCAGCCCGGCGATTGCCTCATCGATCACCGGCCGCAGCCGCTCCCACTCCGCCGCCGCTGTGTCATGCTTCGCGAGTTCACTCATGAGATACGCCTCCTGTTCGCGCACGCGTCGCCGCCGCTCGGCGCGAACGGTCTCGCGCGCGATCCAGCGCGTTGTCGTATGCAGCCAGCCCACGATCGTCGCGTGGCCGCTCAACGTCCCCGCCTTCCGCGCGAGCAACGTGAACACCCGCTGGCTCACCTCCTCCGCCGCGTGCGCATCGCCCCCGACCTGCCGCAGCGCCGCATGATAAACCAGCCCGAGATACCGCCGCACCAGCTCCGCAAACGCATCGTTCACGCGCTCGTGCGCGTAGCGCCTTAGCAACTCGAGATCATCGGGTATCGCGACCATCTGCACCTACCAATGGCCAGCCCCCGCCCAAACCGCACAGAAAATCGACTGTTCCCAGGCCCACGCGCTGGCCCAGTTTCACCCATTGTGTCGCTCCTTTTTGATCTTTAATACCCACCGCCCGAGAAACCGAACAACGAATGTTTCGTCCCTGCGGCACTGATGCGGACCGCGCGCAGTTCACCGATCCAGTCTGCGCCGCCGCACGGACTTCCAGCGAACCTCGAGCGGAGGTTTAGCGGAGGTTTAGCGGAGGATGAGCGGAGGGTTAACGGAGGATTAACGGAGGATGAACGAACCGACCGAGAAGCCACCGCACATGGAATCGCCGCCTCCCTCCCGGCGCTTGCCCCTTTCGTGCCTTTCGTGTGTTTCGTGGGCCGCCTTCGATTCCTCACCCCATGGCCCATCCTCCCTCCGCTTTCCCGCTTCCCGCCATGGGCGAGATCGTAGACCTCCCCTCGATCAAAACGATCTGCGCGCACTACGGCCTCCATGCACTCTGGACCAAGATTGAACGCGATCCGCCCCCACTCCCGTTCAAAAGCGATGGCTGCACCGGCTGGGTCGACGAGTGGAAAGGCATCAGCATTTATTCCGCCGGCTTTCTCCACGACCTGAAATACTGGGCAGGCTATCCCGGCGAGGACGTCGAGCGCCTCGTCGCCGATGCCGAGCTGATGATCGACGTCGCACGACTCCTCAACTCGACGACGATGGCAGAGACGATGTTTCACGGCGTGCGCATCGGCGGACACGAGCACCTGCACGCCGCGTTCTCCTGGGGCTTCGGCCGTCGAATCGACAAGAACGCCAACCCCGCTGGGACCGCGGCCGCCTCCGGCCGCCTCTGACATCCCGTCATCGCTAAGCCCGCTGCAACGCCTGCGCCACCCGCGTATACTCCTCGCCCGCCTCGCGATCGCTCGCCAGCGCACCGAAGCTATCGATCGCCTCCGACTGCAGCGCCACCGATAGCGCCGACCGCTTCAACCGCTCGAGATCGAGCCGCGGCGGCGCCCCTTCCACGACAAGATCCGCCTGCTCCAGCGCCGCGAGGACAACCAAACCCGCATCGCTCAACCCGTGCAGCGGAAAGGTCGGCCCGCTCGTCGCGCGCATCATCGCGTAGTACCGCGCGCGATTCTTGAAACGCTTCAGCACCCGCGGCGTGAGCCGGCTGCCGAGCAGCACATAAAGCGCCGCACCCCACCGCACCGTCGCCTCCTTGAATTCAAATGTGTCGCGCGTGACGACCTCGCGCCGTCGCTGCCAGTTGCGTTGCGCCACCCACGCCGTCAACAGGACCGTCACCGCCGCCAGCCCGCCGACCACCCGTGTCCAGCGCCCATCGCTGCCCGGCTCGGTCGCCCCCGTGCCCAACCCGCGTTCCCGGAACCGCGCTTCCACCGGCGCCTTCGCTTGCGCATTTGCCCCTGCCCCTCCGGCCACCGCATTGCCCGCTGGGGCAGCCGCCGCGCCACCCGTGGCTTGCCCGGCTCCGGCTCCGATTCCGTTCGTATCCGACTTCTCGTTACGCACGCCATCCCCCGTGCCTGCGGCCGGTTGCTGCGGCATCACCGGCGCGAGCAGATGCCCAAGGAGAAACGCGCTCGCGCCCGACACCGCCACCAGACCCGTCGCAATCGCCGCCACCTTCCGCGCGCGCAGCCAGCGTCCAAACGCGCCTCCGCCCGCGCCGACACTCGCTCCACCGGCAACGAACGCCCCCTGCGCCTTCCCGTCCGGCTGATCCGCCACGCTGCGCAGCGCGACGAAATGTTGCGCCGTCTTCGCATTGCCGCGCGGCACCTCCACGCGCAGCTGCACCAGCTTTTCCAGATAGTGCTGCGCAAACCGGCGCTGCGTCGCCCACGTCTCCGTGGCTCGCTCCTCCCGCCGGGCATCCGTCGGCACAGCCTCGTCCATGTTTTCCGGTTTACCCTCACCAGCCCGCTCCTCCCGCTCGTCCGCCTCGGCAAAATCCACCGGCAGATCCTTGAACCCCAGCGCCACGCAATCGCGCACGCGCTCCTCGCTCATGCCCAGCACCACGAAACAATCGCCGCTGCTCACGATGTAATTGATGGCCTCGAGAATCTGGAAAACTTTGCCCACTTCGCAGCGATCCAGATCGTCGATGAAGATCACGAGCGGATACGGCTTCAGCGCATTCGTCACCTCGCGAAACTGCGCCGAAAACTCGCGGCGAAACGTCGCCTGCGCCGTCAGCGCATGCGCGCTCGATTTCCCCGACTCCGTCGCCAGCAGCGCCGAGGGCTTCACCCCGATCGTCGACAGCGCGCGCCACACGAAAACCAGCAGGCCGACCACCGTGCCGACGAACGAGCTTCCGCCCACGACGCGGCCGACACTCTCGACCAGCGTCTTGCTGTCGCCGAGGCCCAGCAGCCCGTCGCTCAGTGCCGCGAACGGCAGCTGCCACTCCACCGCATGCCCGACCCCGGCGCCAAGGCACGCCAGCACAAAGACCACGAGCAACAGCGAGCGCTGCGACGACACGCGTTGCCAGAACAGCCGCCACCGAAAACGCAACGCCACCTCGAAGCGCTCCGACACCAGCGGTGGCGTCGCCTCGTCCTTGATCGCCTGTAGCAGCGGCGCGAGAATCTGCGGCTCCTGCTGATGATGCCACGCGTTGAACCACACCGCGCACAGCCCGCGCTTCTCCAGGTCGCCGCGCAGCAGATTCATGAACGAGCTCTTGCCCACGCCCCACGCGCCCGTCACGGCGAGCGTCAACGGCGCCTGCGTCGCCGTGTTGCGCAGATACGCCGAGAGCCCCTGCACGAGCGGCTGAAAATTCAGCCGGTCGATCTCGCCCGGCGCCAGCGGCCGGTCGCTCGCCAGCTCGCCCGCGATCGCATCGCGTTCCTCGATCACCGGAGGCAGCCGCCGCCAACGCGCCCACCCCAGCCCGCTCAGAGCCACGAGCCCCACCCAACACCACGGCGCCGGCAGATGCAGCGCAAACAGCGACGCCCATTTCTCCTCCGGCCAGCAGTTGCGCGTCAACGGCTCCCACGTCGCGCCCGCATCCCGCGTTTTGAACATCGCGCCGTCTTCGCCCGCCACGATCACTTCGCGATCCGAGAACACCCACAGCGCATAGAGCGCCCGGCCGAGACTCCCAACCTGCTCCACCGACGCACGCCCGCGCTCCAACAGCGCCGCGCGGAAAATGCCGCCCGCGCGATCCACCAGCCACGCGTCGGATCCACTCGTCATCGTCACCGCCATAAATTCCGTCCCGTCCAGATCGCTCTCCGCTTCGATCACCAGTGACGACGGCGACGAAGCCGCCGCCGTTTGCACCGTCCCTTTGACTTGTTGTTGCTGCGGGTAGGAGCGCTCGATCGCGGGCACCGTGAGCCACGCGATCCGCTTCGGCCCGGCGATCAGCATCCGGCCGTCGCGTGCTGCCAACATGGATACGCCTCCCGCATCCGCGCTCGCCGGCGCTTTCGTCGCACCCCGCCCATCAAGCCCCACGATCGCCACGCCGCCCGGCCCCAGCCAGGCCAACCCGTCGCGAATCGCCACCACCGCATCCGCGCGCTCTTCCAGGACGAACCCGGCGCCGCCCCCGCCGACATATCCGGCCAGCCCCTTGCTCGTCGCAAAATGCGCCGCGTTTGCCTGCGGATCCACTGCGATGGCATGCACGTCGGCCTCCGCGACTGCCGGCACGCGCTCGAGCACCCCGTCATCGACCCACGTCGCACCTCGATCGTTCGTCGCCATCACGAGCCCGCCATTGCCGCCCAGGACTCCGCGGCCCGTTTTCGCGTCGAAGATCAGCGCGTTGATCCCGCGCGAATACACGTGACGCGGCATGGCTGCGCGCGTCCACGTGCGGCCGCCATCGCCCGTCTTCAGCAACGTGCCGCTCTCACCCGCCGCGAGACCCTCGTTCGCATCGAAGAACCACAACGCGTGCACGTCCGCCTTCGGCAGCAGCGGCAAACGCGCCTGCGGAAATACATCCCACGGCGAGAGGAAACGCTCCGCGAGCGACGGCGTGCCCCAGCGCACGCTCGGCCGCTGCCACCAACCCGTCATCAGCAGCCCGAGCATCGCGCCGGCGACGCCCCAAAGCCACGCATCCCACGTGCGCCTGCTCGTCGCGACGCCTGACCGCGCGACGGCCTGAATCGGCGGCTCTTTTTCGCTCTTCGCGCGCATTTCCATGGTTCGGGGAGGGGTTGGCCCGCGGCGGCGAAATCGAAACGCACGCCGTTCTTTCGGCAGGGGAATTTCCGAGCCCGCAGCCTCGGACAAGCGACGCAGTCCGTCGAGCCCGATCCAATAAACTCTGCCGTCCCGGGCGCGTCTCGGTTTCCGCAACGAGCGTGTGCTCTTGTAGCCCGCCTCGGGAGAGGCGGGATGAACCGGCACTCCAGTTGCCGCCGATCCCCCCGAGCCTTGAGCGCTGGCATTTCCGCCGGCCGATGTTTGAGATTGCGCGCGAGACTCCAGCGCCCCCAGAAAAACGCATGACGACCTTCCGCGCGTTTATCCCGGTCGCACTCGCGTTCGTCGTCCTCCACACCGCCCGCGCCGCCGGTCCGGGCTTCCACGCCGGCTTCGCCGAGCGCGACATCACGCCCGGCATCGGGATGGAGCGGCCCGGCGGTTACGGGAAGGTGTTGCACACGCGCTTCCACGATCCGTGCAAGGTGCGCGTGGCCGTGTTCGACGACGGCCAAAGCCGCCTCGCCCTCGTCAGCGTCGATGCCCTCTTCGTGCCGCGCCCCGTCGTGCTCGCGGCCCGCGCCGAGATCGAAAAGCTCACCGGCATCCCCGCCGGTGCCGTCATGATCGCCGCGACGCATTCGCACTCGTCCGGGCCCGTCGGCATGGTGCAGCCCGGGCAATACGACACTGCGCCGGAAGACATCCGGACACTCGCCTACGAGGAATCGTCGCTCGCCGATGCGGGGTATCTGCAGCGCGTGCAACACGAGATCGTGCAGGGTGTCCGCGCCGCGGATACGAACCGCGTGCCGGCGCAGCTCGGCTTCGGCTTCGGGCACGAGGACAAGGCGGCGTTCAACCGCCGGATGCGGATGAAGAACGGCCAGACCTGGACGATGCCCGGCCTCTCGAATCCCGACATCGTCGACTACGCCGGGCCGATCGATCCGCAAGTCGGCGTGATCGGCGCTTGGGATATGAGCGGCACGCTGATCGGCTCGATCGTGAACTTCTCGTGTCACGCGACGACGAGCACCGGCGGGATTTCCGCCAACTGGATTTACTATATGGAACGCACCGTACAGGGCGCGCTCGATTCGCGCGCGCCTGTACTTTTTCTCGCCGCGCCGTGCGGCGACGTCGGGCAGGTCGACAGCCTGAGTCCTTACGAATATCGCACCAGCAACGCCTGGGCGCAGTTCATCGGCCACCGCGTCGGCGCGGAAGCGGTGAAGGTACTCGTGAGCGTCCCGCGCAGCGCGGAGATCCCGCTCGCCGCGCGCCGGAAATCCTGGTCGGTCGCACGTCGTGTCCCCGCGCCGGAAACGATCGCAAACGCTCGCGCGATCATCGCCCGCGGCAAGCGTCCGCCGGATCTCAGCGACTGGCTCTTCGCCAAGGAGACACTGATGCTCACGCACATCCTCGCGACCGAGCCGGCCGCCGAAGTGGAAGTGCAGGCACTGCAAATCGGCCCCGCGCTCCTCGTCGGCAATCCCGCGGAGTATTTCGTCGCCTACGGCCTGGAGATCAAAAAACGCTCGCGCTTTCCCTTCACGTTTCCGGTCGAGCTCGCGAACGGCTGCGTCGGCTACGTGCCGACCGAGGAGGCGTTCAGCGCCACCGGCGGCGGCTACGAGACGCGGCTCACTGCCTACAGCAACCTCGAGACCGGTGCCGGTCGCCAGATTCTGGTTACAAGCATCGCGCTCGCCCACGAGCTGACGCCCGGCCCCGCGCCCGAGTTCGTCCGACTGAAGGAGCCCGGCAAGCCGTGGCCCTATGGCAACGTGCCGCCGCAGCTGAAGTGATTCCGCAGCGGCTCCCGGCGCGCCCATTCGCGCGATCTCGCGCTCTGTGAATCTTGTGGGGGCGAGCAAGGCCGCCCGAAGCTCCAAGCCGCCGGCTTGGCAACTTCGCCCGCCCCATCCGTCGTCGGGCGAGCCGGGCCCCTCAGCGCACGTTCCGCCTTCTTCCGCAGCACAACTTCGGCTTCACTCCGCCGCATGGATTCCGTGCTCTACCACGCGTTCATCTATCTCGTCGCGGCCGTGATCGCGGTGCCGCTCGCCAAACGCCTCGGGCTCGGTTCCGTCCTGGGCTATCTCTTTGCCGGCACCTTGATCGGTCCGCACGCGCTGAATCTCGTCGGCGACGGTACCGGCCACGTGATGCACTTCGCCGAGTTCGGCGTCGTGATGATGCTGTTCCTCGTCGGGCTCGAACTGCAACCCACGCGCCTCTGGGCGATGCGCTCGCAGCTCCTCGGCCTCGGCGGCCTTCAGGTGCTCGGCACCGCCACGGTCATCACCGCGCTCGGCGTGTTGCTCGGCTTCGAACCGCGCGTCGCGTTTGCCGCCGGCCTGATCCTCGCCATGTCGTCGACGGCGATCGTTCTCCAGTCACTGCAGGAACGCGGTCTCCTCAAAACCCCCGCCGGGGAAGCGTCGTTCGCCGTGCTCCTTTTCCAGGACATCGCAGTCATTCCGATCCTCGCCTTGCTGCCGCTCCTTGCCATCGCACCCTCCGGCTCCGCCTCCGCGCCCGCCCATGCCACCGCCATCGCCGCGCTGCCGGGCTGGCAGCAAACCGCCCTCGTTCTCGGCGCCGTCGGCGCGATCGTTCTCGCCGGCCGTTATCTCATCAACCCGATCTTCCGGGCCATCGCGCGCACCGAGCAACGCGAGCTCTTCACCGCCGCCGCGCTCCTCCTCGTGATCGGCATCTCGCTCGTCATGCAGCTCGTCGGCCTCTCCGCCGCGCTCGGTACCTTCGTCGCCGGCGTCGTCCTCGCCAACAGCGAATACCGTCACGAGCTCGAGGCCGACATCGAACCGTTCAAGGGCCTTCTCCTCGGTCTCTTCTTCATCACCGTCGGCGCGAGTCTCGAATTCCCTCTCCTCCGGGCCCAGCCCGCCACGATCGCCGCACTCGTCACCGGCCTGATCCTCCTGAAATTCGCCGTGCTCTTCACGCTCTCGCGTATCTTCAAACTCACTACACCCGAAGGCCTGCTCTTCAGCGCCGCCCTCGCGCAAGGCGGGGAGTTCGCCTTCGTCCTCCTCTCCTTCGTCGTCAACCAGCACGTGCTCACGTCCGCTCAAGCCGCCCCGCTCGTCGCCGCCGTCGCGCTCTCCATGGCGGTCACGCCGCTGCTCTTCCTGCTTCATGCGCGCTTCGTCCAGCGGCGCTTCGCCCAGGCCCGCGGCCCGGCCCGCGCCGCCGATCCGATCGACGCCGCCTCACAGCTCAATCCCGTGCTCATCGCCGGCTTCGGCCGTTTCGGACACATTGTCGGCCGGCTTCTGCGCGCCAACGGCATCGGCACCACCGTGCTCGATCTCGACGCCGAGCAGGTCGGTATCGTCCGCCGTCTCGGCATCAAGGTCTTCTATGGCGACGCCACCCGCCTCGAGCTCCTCTATGCCGCCGGCGCCACCCAGGCGAAAATCATCATCATCGCCATCGACGATGAGCAGAAGTCGGTCGCGCTCGTCGAAACGGTGCAGAAACATTTCCCGCACCTGAAGATCTTCGCGCGCGCCGTCGGCCGCGTCCACGCCTACGAATACCAGAAACGAGGCATCCAGTCGTTCTACCGCGAGACGCTCGGCAGCTCCCTCGATCTCGGCATCGACGTCCTGCGCGAGTTAGGCCTGCGCCGCTCGCAAGCGGTCCGCGCCGCCACGCTCTTCAAGCGCCACGACGAGCAAAGCGTCCGCGAGCTCGCTCAATTCTGGGACGACGATGACGCCTATTTCAAAAACGCCCGCCAGCACATCGAAGCCTTCGAGCAGATGTTCGCCAGCGACGCCGCCCGCCGGTAGCGCAGAACTCCCGCCGCCTTCGCCGCGTGGCGCCGGGCAGGCAAAGCGGAATACGCTCAATGCCCAACGCGGTCCCCTTACCGAACCGGATGCAGAGTTCCGTGCTCAGTTGAGCGCTCGCGAATAGATTTCGCCTGGGAGCGAAGGGGGTCACGCTCACTGTTTACCTTCGCGTGGCCGCCCCAATTGCCGCCCTCGTGCCCTCGGCCCAAACCCATCCTCGGATTTGAAAGCCTTGCTCAGAGAACGTGCTGACTATTCTCAGCCACCCGACGACTCGGCGCTTCGTTCCCTCCGTTCTCTTCTGTAAAACGTTTTTAGGATTGGCCGCTGACGAACCTGACCTGTTCACACCAAGTTCGGGCGCTCGAGGAATCATACCGCCGCTGGCAACCGCCAACGCCCGGCGCACCGAGCCGCCCGCTCAAAGTTTCCTCACCCGAAACCGAACGGTCGCCGCCCCGCTCAGCGCACTGATATCGGCCGTGCCACGTTCATCGACCGCCAAGGCTTGCCCAGCGGTCGTGTCCCCGACCCGCGCGTCCACCACTCGCCACCCCTCTGGCACGCGCACGCGCAGCAGCGTTCGCCCCGGTCTTGCACGCTCCGCCAACTCCACGCGCGCGATCACCTCACCCGCGCTGAGCCGCGACTCCACAGCGACCGAAACAGCTCCGAATGCCGTCGGCGCGCGTTCGACCGTGATCGTCTTCCCGTCCTCGAGCCAGCGCCGCGGCGTCGCGAAGAGCAGTCGCAACGTGTCCGGCGCGCCATCGTCGGACTCATCCCAGTCCTGCACCAACACGTGGCGCAGCATCGAGAGGAAGTGCGCGTTCGCCGCGCTGTTCGGCGGACAATAAAAGATGCGCCCGTCGCCATCCACCGGCGTGAGCGAGCTGCCTTCCCCGCTGATGAACGTGTTGCGCGTGAAACCCTGCGCCAGCATGCCGTAGAAGCTCACGAGCGCGCGCTCCGGATCGTCGCGCCGCAGCGTGTCGAGCGCGTAGCGCGTGCCATAGAGCGGGTTCACGCGATCCGCGCCGGTCCAGAAATTGAACTCGTCGCCGCCCGAGCGCACCATGCCCATGAAGATCCCGCCGTGCTGCTCCTGATAACGCGGAATCCATTGCTCCTCAGCACTGCCCGGCGGGAAGATGCCGCTGCCAATGGTATAGCCTATAATGATATTCCAGTAACTGCCGATGCGGCTCCGAATAATCGGGTCGTGGGCCGGCTCATCGCTGTACAACGCCACCGGCACAAACGGCGGCGCGACTTCGCGGCGCACGCTCGCCTCGATCGCCGCAAGAACCGTCTTCCGAAACGCGCCCGCGACCTCCGCATAATTCCGCGCCAGCTCGGTCTCACCGATCTCCGCCAGCACCGCGCTCAAGTCGCGCAGCGCGCGCCACGCGTGGGCGTTGGCGTTCACCGGCTGCGCCGGCGTGCTGATGTCGCCCGTATAGCGCTCGGGCGGAAACAATCCGTGCGGCCCTGTGCGGCCCTCGACGATCAGCTTCGCCTCCTTCTCCCAGCGCGGTCGGAGCGCGCGGACCGTCGCCGCGTCGCGGGTCTGCCAGTAATAGCGGCAGACATCCATGAGCTTGAATCCGGCCTGATGATACTCGAGCCCCTTGCGTGTATAATCCAGCAACGGCACGACCAGTCGCCGCATGTCGGCCTCGTACCCCCAACTCATCATCGCGAGTGCGGCGTCGCTGCCTTCGCCTTCGTACAGGCGATCGTATTGGTTGCCGGCGCTATAATGCATCCGATCACCGTGGATCAGCGCGAAATTCTGTATCAACAGATGCCGCCACGCGTTGTTCACGACCGGCTCGGGCACCGCAACCTTCATCCCGGCGGACAGGATGTTGTTCCACGTTTCGACGCACCGCGCGCGTTGCGCATCGTAGTTAACATCGGGATACGGCGCGCCCGCGGGCAGCGGCTTGGTGAAGATCGCAAGCGTTACCGCGCGGTCCGCCGTCAGCCGGACGCGAGCCCCGCCGCGTTCCCAACGCCAGTTCCGGTCGAACATCGCGAGCGTCTCCCCTTTCTCGTTCGTGAGCTTTCCCTCGACAAATGCGACCGCCTCGCGCGCGTCGCAATTCACCGAAACGAACCCGTTTGTGCCCTGCGCGAGCGTGAACTTCACGCACACGACGCCCTGCTCCGCGAGCCCCGGAGCCGTGCTCGCAAACGCTTCGAGCCGGTAGATCTCCGGTGTGCGACGCGGGCGAACCTGCGCCAACGGCACCGCCCCTTCCGACTGCACCGGCGAGATGTGCCGGTAACGGATCTCGGCAATCGGCAGATAGCCTTCAGCCAGCGTCGGCTCGCTCGTGCGGTCGCGAAACGTACCGAAGACGAGCTCGTCCGGGCCGACGCGAAACGTGAACGGCGCGCCGATATCGTTCCAACTGCGCGCACCGCCGCGCAAGTTCACGCCGCTGCCGTTCGAGATGAGCCGCGCCTTCACCGTCGCGTTCGGCGCGCTGAGCACGATCGGATAGTACCGGAAATCCGCATTCACATAGCGCGGCGGCGGCAGGAGCGGCGCGAAGAATTCATAGCTCGCGCCGTTCGGCTGCGCCATCGCGGCCTCTCCCCATACATCGCGCCGTGCCTCGAGCGCTTCATCCAGTGACGGCAGTTTCTCCGCCGCGCCCAATCCATCGCCACCTAAAGGCACAAGAAGGCACAAAACACTCCCGATCCAACTACGACGACATGCCTTCATCATTTTGTACCTTTTGGTGTGCTATCCCGCAGAATCCTCACGCGCAAAACGAGCCGGTATTTTTTTCGCGCGTTTTGAGCCTTTTTGTGGCCATTCCTTCCGTGGTTTTGATTTGGCTGCGGCTGTGCCGCGCTGTGCCTCCTTGTGGTCGTTGGATCAGCGTCTTCAAAAAGTCCCTTTCAAACCGAGGATCCACAACGCGCCATAGCGGTCGCGCTGGCGGAACTGGGCGACCTCCGGCGTATTCGGCCCTTCACGCGAGAAATCCTCGGGCGTGTCGCGCAGGTTCCGAATGTTGGCGAACAGCGCGAAATGCTTCGTCAGCCGATACTCGCCGACCAGGTCGATGAAGAGCCGCTTCGAACCCCAGGCATACGTCCCGGGCTCGATGCCGCGGCCCGTGACTGCCGCACGCCGGTGCCGGCTCTTGTAGTTCCACGTCGCTTTCAGACTGTAGCCCGGACGTGCGAAGCTGAAACCCCACGTTGCGGTTTTCGGGATGTAGTTGGCGAAATTGTCCGCCTCCTCCCCGGTCGCCCTTTGCGCCGCGCCGTTGGCAAACACCTGCACCCCCCGCGCCCAATGCGGCAGAAAGCTCAGTGCCTGTTTATAGCTTACATTATAGCCTTCCATCCGCACGGGGCCGGAAACGTTATATTGAGTGCTCACGTCGTAAGCGCCCCATTGGTCCGGATCCAGGTCGTAGAGCGCCAGGAACTCGGGCGTGGCCGCAAACAGCGTCGTGCCGAAGAAGTTCTCGAAATCGCGCCGAAACGCGCCGACCGAGATCAAGCCCACGCGCTCGAAATAATATTCGAGCGACACCTTCACCGACTTGGCGGACCAGGGCTTGATCCCGACATTATTGACCGTGATCCGATTCGTCGGGCTCGGCGGGAGCGACTCGTCGGGCAGCATGACGCCACCGGCGTACTGATTATAATTCGGCCGGCCGATCGAATGATAGTACGCGACACGCGCGATCAGGTTCTCCCGCAGGCCGTAACTCGCGTTGATGCTGGGGAACCAGCGCAGGTACTCCTTCTCGGCGCGCGCTCCGCGATCGATGAACGTGAGCCGCGACACGCCGAGCGCATCGCTGGGCGGCACGATCGGCAGCGGCCGGTTGTTCGCGCCGAGAATGATCGTGCCGTCCGGCCGCCGCTGGAAGTTAAGCGTCGGATCGGCCAGCGGCCCTTCCGCCTCGACGTTCGTCTGCTCCGCGCGCACCCCGCCGGTCAGCTTGAGCCTGCGGTCGAGCAGCGCGACATCCCCGCGCACGTACGCCGAGGAAACGACCTCCTCCGCGTGTTTCGAGAGCGTGACGGCCGAACGGTAGATCGTGTTGTCGTTCTTCGTGAACGCCTGCGGATTCGCGCGGTAAAAGTCCCACAACGCTCCGCCGCCGATCCGCTCCGTCTGCGGGAAACCGAACACGCCGTCGCGCGCCGAGTAAACCGGATCGTAGAACGGCGCCGCATTCTCGTCGCCGGAAGCCGCGCGGCCATCGGCCCCGACAAACGCCAGCGCGGTCGCTCCGCCGCGGTAGTCGCGGATCGCCTGCCGCACATCGATACCAGCCTTGAGCGTCACGGGGACACCCACGACGAAATCGCGTTTCAAATTCGCATACGCGCTGCGGTGCACATCGCTCGTGCGATTGGCGATGCCTTCGCCCGGACCGACGCCGAGTACGGTGTCCGCCCCGTAGCGATTGCCGCCGCCACTGTTGATGTTGTAGTTGGCAACTCGATACGGATCCACCGGAGCGCCCGCGGCGTCGCGCACCATGATGCTGCGCGGACGGAGGTAAAAGATGTCATCAAAGCTGATCGTGACGCCGGTACGGGTCGCGTTGACGGAGTTGAAGAAACCCTTGCCCTGATCGCGAATCTTGCTCTCCGACAAAGACCAGCCCGCCCCGGATTCGATCTTCCAAATCGGTCCATCGTGCCGGTAGACGATCGAGGGCGAGAGAGAGAGATTGCGGCGGTCCCGATCGCCCGCGTTGGACAGCGTGAGCGTGCCAGCGCCGGCTGCGCCATGGGTGAAGGTGGTATCGAACTCGCCCGGCAACACGCGCGTGATCGCGAAGGTCAGGTCGCGTTGATTATATTGCGCATCGAATTTCGTCGCTTGAAACGAGAGCGAGATCCGGTCGGCGGGCGTAAGCCTGAAGTCGAGCGTGAGTCCCGCCGATGACCGACGCGACATGCGCGGTTGGTCGCGGATGAGGTAATTGGTCAGGTAAGGCTTGTCGGGTGTCGTATCGGGAAACGCGGCTCCGTTGGTCACTGCGCTCACGCCCCGCCAGGTGGTCTGTACAAAATAGGTCGGCTGATATTGCTCCGAAGTGCCGCCGGACAAGGTGAAGCCGAATTTCTTGTTCACCGGGGCGACATAGGAGAAGTCGAATCCCGGCCGCACCTTGCGGGTCGACCCCAGGCCGGGGCCGGGCGTCTCGTGGAAGTCCCGCACATCGTCGCGCGTCAGCAGGTAGAAATTCGTGTGCAGGACAGGTTTCACCCGCTCGAAGGCTCCGCGCGGCACCATATTGACGGAGCCGGCGAGTGCATTGCCGGGCTGCTCCGGCGTCGGCGAATGCAGCACCTCGATTCGCGCAAGATTGTTCGTGGCGACATTCACGAGTTCGACATCGCGCCCGGTCGGGCTCGATGCCGTCGTGCTCGCGAGCGAGAAGCCGTTCATCGTCACCGGCACATAGCCCGGCGGCACGCCATCCAGCGAAATGTTCATCGCCGCACCGCCCACGTAATCCAGTGCGACGCCGGGAACGGTCTTGAGAATCTCACCCACATTCCCGTCGGCCATCGGGCCGAATTCGTCCGCCGCGACCACGTTGCGGATATCCGAGGCGAAGCGCTGCTCGTTGATCGCGATGGCCGCACCGTCCATCTCGCGCGAGGTGGAAACAACATAGCTGCCGAGCTTCACGACGCCGCCCGCCGGCGTTCTTTCGTCGGGGCGGGCGAGATTGAAGTCGCGCTCGACCCGCTGCCCGGGAGTAACGACCACGGTCGCCGTCTCACCGGCCACTCCGGTGTGAAATACCCTTACCCGCACTTCGCCGGCCGGCACCCCGCCGAATGTATAGTGACCGGCCGAATCCGTCAGCGTTTCGAAGCCGGTGCCCTCGATCGTCACACGGGCGTGCTCGAGGTACTCGCCGGTTGTCGTGTTGAAAACCCGGCCCTGAATGATCCCACGGGCATCGCGGGATTCCGCGGCCATGCCTACGGAAATGATAAATGCGGTTGCGACAAGCGAGCGCACACAGTCGCGTGCGAACGCGCACCAAGCGTGGGGAAGGGGCATACGGCGGGAGGGGTAAGGTCCGGAGCACAAGCCCCGGGCGCTTTCGGTCCAATCCGAAGATTGTGAATATTGCAGCACAAAACTTCTTGCCGCCAGAGACTCCCTGCGCCCGATTGAGGGCATGTCCTTCGCGAATCTCCTCCGCGCGGCCTCGCTTCGATTCGTGCTCGGGTTCCTTGTCGGCCTGGCTGCGGTGCAGGCCCGCGCCGCAGACGCGACGTGGAAAGCCGGTGTCGCCACGACCGACATCACTCCGACGGCCGCGCTGTGGATGTCCGGCTACGGCGGGCGGAATCGTCCCGCCGAGGGCGCCTTGCATCCCCTCTTCGTCAAGGTGCTCGCGCTGGAAGACGGGAACGGCCGGCGCGGAATTGTATTGAGCAGTGATCTGCTGGGGATTCCGCAGTCGATCTATAATCACACCTGCGCCGAGTTGAAGCGGCAGTTCGGGCTCGAGCCTGCGCAGATCATGCTGCATGCGTCGCACTCGCACTGCACGCCCGTCCTCCGCGGCGCGCTCTACGACGCGTATTCCGCCATGCCGACGTCGCAGCATCCGCTGATCGAGCGCTACTCGAGCGAGCTCGAGGCGAAGATCGTGGAAACGGTGGGCCAGGCCCTCGCCGCCCTCGCGCCCGCCCGGCTCTCCTCGAGCCAGGGCATCACGCGCTTCGCCGTCAACCGCCGCAACAACCCCGAAGGCAGCGTCGGCAAGCTGCGCGAGCAAAACGCCCTCAAGGGCCCGTCCGATCACAGCGTCCCGGTGCTTACCGTCACGCGGCCCAACGGCACGCTGCAGGCCGTGGTATTCGGCTACGCGTGCCACAATACAACGCTGAGCTTCTACCAATGGGCGGGCGATTACGCCGGCTTCGCGCAGCGCGCCCTCGAACGCAATCATCCGGGCGCGGCGGCGATGTTTTTCTCCGGTTGCGGCGCCGATCAGAATCCGCTCCCCCGTCGCGACGTGTTCCTCGCGGAGCGTTACGGCGAGATGCTCGCCGCGGCCGTCGAAGAGGTCCTGCTGCAAAATCCGGCGACGCTCCCGCCCACGCTGAACATGGCGCACGAACTCGTGAGCCTGAAGTACGGCGACACTCCCACCGCCGCCGAGTTGGAGCAACTCGCGCTCGTGCCGGCCGGCAAGCAGCCCACGACGCTATCGCGCTGGGCCGCACGGCTGCTGGCCGACACCAAGGCGGGAAAACAACTTCCCCGCGCTTATCCGTATCCTGTACAGGCATGGCACCTCGGCGGACAACAACTCTGGATCGCGCTCGGCGGCGAGGTCGTCGTCGATTACGCGCTGCGTTTCAAAGCCGAGTTCGGCCCGCAAACCTGGGTCGCCGGCTACGCCAACGACGTCATGGCCTACATTCCCTCGGCGCGCGTGCTCGCCGAGGACAAACCGCCGCGCGCGCCCGGCCGCAGCGGCTACGAGGGCAATACTTCGATGTATGTCTACGGTCAGCCCGCTCACCGCTGGGCCGACGACGTCGAGCACACGATCGCTGAAAGTGTACGGAAGCTCGTGGCGCAGGTGCGGAAGTGAGCCGAGAGTCCAGGGCCGAGAGTCTGGAGCAGAACACCAAACATCCCCTTGCCGCAGCTCTCGGCTCTAGACTCTCAGCTCTCAGCTCTGGACCCCTCAGTGCATTTCCACCTGGCACGTCCCGACACCGGGCCTATAATAATTGAACTGTACATTCGGATGATCCGCGAGCAGCGACATCGGCACCGAGCTGTCGACGATGCGTTGTGATATCATCAACGCGCTCAGCCGCTGGCCGAACGGGTTGTCGTGAAATCCCGCCTGCCAGATCGACACCTTCTCCGCCTGCCACGTTTCCACCGGACCGACCGTGATCGCCTGCGTCGGCACCAGCGCGATATTGCCCCCACCGGAGGTGCGTGCGTTCTGCGCGAGCGTCAGCGGATGCAGATCGACCACGCGCGTCGCGAGCGCGCGATATTCGGCCGCCGTCGGCGGCTCCTCCTGATGCGCGCCCGCGCGACGCACCGGGTCGTTGAAGGCCCAGTGCTTCGTGTCGCCCTGGCCGCCCTGCATCACCGCGCAGCGCACGCCGTCCCAGGTTTTTCGATACGCCGTCGTATCGGCTTTCGGGAAATGCAGGTGCGCGTCCGGCATCGCGAGCTCAGGACGAATCCGGTCGAAACACAGCTCGCGATCGGCTCGCTCGAAGGAGAGCGGATGCGTCACCGGAACCTCGCGGCCGTTTTCAAACCATTCGTCCATGCCCCAGAAATGCGCGTCCTTGAGCGAGAGCCCGAGCTCGTTGACCAGCCGCGCGACGAGCGGCAACTGCTCGGTCGGGCCGATCGGGCCGCAAACGCCCACCGGATTATCGGCGGTCGATTGCTTCCACGCCGCGATGTATTCGAGCGCTTCGGCAAGATAGAAATCCTCGAGCGTATCGTACATCACGACGCGGAACCCGGGCCGAGAAAGGCCGCGCAACTGGTCGATCGTGAGGCTGGCCGCATCGCGAATGATGCCGGCGTCGAGCGTCGTGTAATCCCACCAGTCAGGAGAGATGGAACTGAATTTTCGGGGCATGATAGAATATTTTAACCGCTAACACACACTAATAGACGCTAATTATAGCAAGCACCTGCTCCACGGGACTTCTTGAACGCCCAACCTCTTAGCCGTAGAAATTCAGTTGAGAGTCGAGAGTCTAGAGCGGAGAGCCTGAGAGTCCGCGCTTTGCGCCAAAGGATCGGAACGGTTTCGTTCACCATCCCGTCTGGCGCTGGACTCCCGGCCCCTGGCTCTCGACTGCGTGGATGCGGCTTAGTCTTTTCCATAGGCCGGATTAAGGCGGTAGTTTTTCCCCAACGCATCCCGGAGCGGATCGGCCTCGTCGGCGCAAAAGCCGAGCGAGCTATGCCGCCGCCAGCCTTCCGCCAGTCTGAACCGTCGCGACATCGTACCGACTTCACGCGCGGTGTCCTCCATCGTCTTCAGGTAGGAACTCATGCCTTGCGTCTCATCGAGCCAGGTTTGCTGGCTGCGATGCGCGGCGAGCGCGGCGAGCTTGGTCGCGTGCACGCGCGTGACATCGACAAAGCTCTCCGCCCGCACGCGCCGCCCGAGCCCGTCGCGCAGGCCGTGCGGCAACGCATGATACAGCGTGGCATCGCCCGCGTACGGGACGCGCCGCGGCTGTGTGGCGAAGTTCGGCATTCCGCGGGTAAACGTCGCCGTCACGGCGAGCCGCGCGGTGTTCATGTGGTCCTCCATGTAATCCTGCGGCGAATGCGTGAGTACGATCGCGGGCTTCACCTCACGGACGACCGCCGCGAGCCGGCGCAACAGCTTCGGCTCATAGAAGATCTCGACGTCGTTCGCGAGGCTCCCGTGGAAATGCGCGTCGAGGATTCGCGCCGCCGCCTGGGCCTCGCGCCGGCGGGTCACCGCCGTGCGGGCAGCATTTGTATTCATGCTGCCGCACGAGCCGTTCGCGACGTTCATATAATGCGTCTCCCATCCGGCGGCACGCAGCAGGAGCAGCGTGCCCGCCATCATGAACTCGATGTCATCCGGATGAGCCGCGATGGCGATGGCGACGCGTCGACTCATTTCAGCTCGCTGATCTTTACTTCGCGTCCGGTCTCGGCCGAGCGGTCCGCGGCCAGCACGATCCGGTGCGTGCGCAGGCTCTCGCGCAGGCTCGTCAGCGGCATCTCAACGCCCCGGTCCAGCGCCGCGAAGAACGCCTCGAACTGCGACTGATACGGGTGATCCGACACATCGCCCGAATCCAGCATCTTCATCGAGAGATTGCTCCATGCGTGCTTGTTGAGCCCGCCGAGCTTGTTCGAGTGGAATTTATTATCCAGCAGCGAGCCTTCGCTGCCGACCAGGTGCGTGTGGAAATAATACGGCTGTATACAGTCGATCACCGACGCGACCTTGCCAAGCCGGCCGTCCTTGAATTTCAAGATCGTGACGGAGGTCGTGGCGTATTCATATTTCGCGAACACCTCGTTCTTCGAACGCGTCTGGAAGCTCGTGACCGACTCGACGTCATTGCCCATGCAGAGGAGCAGCGCATCCATCGCGTGGCAGCCGGCGGAGAGCAGGCTGCTGCCGCCGTTCGCCTTCGTGGTGTTCCAGCGGAACTGGCCGTACCACGGGCCGATGCCGTGATAGTAATCGACCTCGCCGTAATGGATCGAGCCGAGGAGGCCGGCGTCGATGACGGACTTTGTAACCTGAAACTGGCTGGAGAAACGGCACTCGAAGCACACGCAGGTTTGCACGCCGGCTTGGCTGACCGCGCGCTCGATCTCGCTCGCGTCCTCGAGCGACAGGGTGAGCGGTTTCTCGAGGATGATATGCTTGCCCGCCTTGGCCGCGGCGATCACGTGCTGCGCGTGCTGGCTCGGGTAGCTGCAGATCGAAACCGCGTGAATGTCGCCCCGCTTCAACATCGCCTCGAGATCGGTATAGGCCGTGATCGGGCTGCCGTGGCGCACGCTCAGCTCGGCGTCGTTTTGCGGACGCGAGGAGTAGATCGCAGTGACCTGCGCGTGCGACGTGGCGTTGATCGCCTGGATGTGCGCGGTGGCAACCCAGCCATAGCCGATGATGGCGACATTATATTTTTTCATAGAGGAAAGATCGAAGTTGGAAACAGGAACACATGCCCGCCGCGTGTGAACCCACCAGCACGCCCCCGCCGAATGTCATCCATTAGATGACAAACCGGTTTGTCATCTAATGGATGACATCGGGGGGCGCGGCCGCAGGCGCAGGCGCTGGGCGGCGTCATGGTTTCATCAGGTACGCGAACAAGTCCCGGAGCTCGGTGTCGCTCAGGCCGCCGAACAGGCCCTCGGGCATCAACGACTGCGGAAACGCTTCCAGCTTCTCCACCTCGCTCGCGCGCGCGGTGTGTTGCTGGCCGGCCATATCCTTGATCACGACGTTCGACGCATCCTGCTGCACGAGCATGCCGATCAGCGTCTGGCCGCCTTTGAGTTTCGCCGTATAGGCGCCGAAGCCTTCGCGGATCTCCGCGCTCGGATCGAGAATGCCGATGAGCCAGAAGTCCGGATTGTTGCGCTCGTAACCGGTGAGGTTCGGGCCAATCTGGCCGCCTTCATCGAACAGCATGTGACACGCCGCGCAGCGCTGCGTGAAGAGCGCCTTGCCTTTGGCGGCATCGCCCGCCGCGCCACCGAGCACCGCCTTGTAACGCTGCAGCTCCGCGAGCTTTTCCTGGCTGCTCAACTTCACGGCGGCAGGCCAGTGTTTGCGCAAGAGCCGCTCGATCTCCGGATCGCGATATAACGCGAGTTGCTGCACGACGTCGGGCGCGACGTCCTTCGCCTTGATGATCCAGCGATCGATCTCCGCGAGAAACAGCTTCGCCCAGTCCTGCCGGCTCGCGAGCATGCGGTGCGTCGCATCCTTGAGCGGCTGCGTCTGCGAGAAGCGCGACTCGTAGGATTTCAGCGCGGTCGTCGCGAGCGCGACGTCGTCGAACTTCGCGGCAAACGGCAGGATCGCCTGTCGCACGATCGCATTCGACGCGCCCGGTCGCGTGAACACCTGGAGGATCGCCGGCACCACCTCGCGATTCCCGGCCTCGGCAAACGCCTGCACGAGCGCGACGCGATTGGTGGTCGGTTCATTCGGGTCGCGGATAACGGCCAGCGCCTTCTTCACCGCGTCCGGATTTCCGGTCTTCACCGCGAGCGCGAGATCGGTGTCGAGCTTGCTCGCGAGATGCGCCTGCAACGCGCCCGCCAGCGCCGCGGGCAGCTCGGGAATCTTACCGCCTTCGAACGCGGCCGCGAGGCCCTCGACCACGAGCACGCGATCCTCGGGCCGCGGCGCGAGGGCGAGGAGTTTCGCGCAGGCGTCGAAGTTTTCCTTGCCGCCGGCCATCGCCCAACGCTGCGCGAGGTGATGCGCGCCGTGGCTGCGCGCCAGCGGGTGCCGCCAGAGCGCGGGATCCTGAAACAACGCGAGCAACGCCGCGCGGTCCGTGTCCGCCTTCGACTCGAGCGTCCACCACAGCATGAGCGGCAGACGCTTGTCCGACGCGTCTTCGTCGCGGGTCAACATCACGCGCGCAATCGGCAGCGCAGCCGCGGCGGGCAGCCGGCGCGCGGTCGCGGCCAGCTGCGTACGCACTTCGGGATGCGCCTCGCGCGCGGAGAGTGCGGTGAGCGCGGCGGCGAGCCCCGGGCTCACCTCGCGATCGTCGCCGGCGCGGCGCACGATCCAGCGACGCACATAAGGATCGGGATGCTGCAACAAGCCCGACGCGACTTCGTCGTTCACGCCGCCGAGGAGATCGAGCGCGCACACCGCATCGAAGGCGTGCGGGTTGTTCCGATCGCGCGCGAGTTTCTCGACCGCAGGAAGGACGGCCTTCTCATCGCGCCAGTGCAGCTCGAGCGCCGCCTGCCGGCGGAACCATTTATTCGGATGCTGCAGGAGCTTCACGAGCTCGGTGGCGGGCGCGGTATGAAGATCGAAGGGCTCGCGGCGCATCGAGGCATCGGCCGGCCGCACGCGATAGATGCGCCCGTCCTTCTTGCTCCAGTCGTCGACCGGGCTCACGTGGCTCAGCCGCGTGTCGTACCAATCCGCGAGATAGATCGCGCCATCCGGACCGACCTTCGCGTCGACCGGGCGGAACCAGCGATCGGTGCTGCGCAGGAGCGGCGCCTCATCCTCGACGCGGAAAGTCGACGTATCCGGAATCCTGCGACTGACGTAGACGAAGTTGTGCAGTGAATTCGGCGCCACGATCCGGCCGCCGAGCTCGGCCGCCATGAGGTCGCCGTCGTAGATCACGAATGCCTGCGAGAAGCGCTTCCCGTCGCCCTTCGTCGCCATGTGCTCGAAATAACCAAACGCGTACGGGTTCGCCGGCGTGCCGTGTTTGCCGAAGTTTTTCGCGCCGTGCATGCCCTGGTCGTAGTGCATGCCGCGCTGCCCGCCGTTCGTGCCGCTGAAGACGCGGCCCTGCGCATCGATCTCGCTGCTGAACGTGTTGCCGCCGCCTTCAGCGAAGATCTCGAAGACCTCGGTCTGGGGATGATAACGCCAGATGTGCTGGCCCACGAAGGTCACGTTCTTCGTCACGCGGCTGCTGACGTTTCCCGTGGTCGTGCTGCCGACCGCGCCGTAGACCCAGCCGTCCGGCCCGAGCAGGAGGCTGTTTGCGACCGAGTGCGTGTCTTCGAGACCGAAACCGCTGAGGCAGACTTTCGGATCGCTGTCGGGCACGTCGTCGTCGTTCGCGTCGGGATAAAACAACAGATAAGGCGGGTTCAGCACCCAGATGCCGCCGCCACCCTTGATCGCCGCGGTGGCGATGTTCAGGCCGGTGATCACATCGCGCTGCGTCTCGAACGTGCCGTCGCCATCCTTGTCCTCGAGGACCGTGACCTTGTCCGCGCCCTTCACGCCACGCGGCGGAGGCTCGGGAGTCTTGTCGAACACGGCGCGCAGATGCTGATCGTAGCTCACGACTTTCAGGCCGGCGGGGTATTGATACTGGATGTATTGCGTGACCCAGAGCCGGCCGCGCGAGTCGAAGCTCATATAGAGCGGCTGCGACACGGCCGGCTCGGCGGCGATGAGGTCGGCGACCAGGCCTTCGCGGAGCGCGAGCGTCTTGCGCGCCTCTTCCGGAGCGAGCGGCTTCGTGTCGTCGCGCTGCACGCCACGACCGCCAAACGTCTCCATGATCCGGCGCACTTCCTCGTTGCCGGCCGGCGGAGGCGGAGAATCGGCCGCGCGAGCAAGAGGGAGCGCTGCACCCGAGCCCAGCAACAAGGCCGCGAAGGCCGGAAAGAGGTAAGGCCGAAAAGACGTCACGCCGCCAAGCTCCTCGGAAAACCGTGGGCGCGTCGAGCAACGAAAAGCATTATGGACAACTCTCCTCATGGAAGGGGCGACGCGATGACGGCTGCGATCAGGGCTCCACCCGAGCGAAGGTGTCAACTGAATATACTGAAGATTGAAGGCGGATCCGAGGGCGCGCGATCCCGGCTCTTCCGAGCCGGGCCACGGGAGAAATCCCCCAAGCCGGCAGCCGCAACCCCGTGAGAGAGGCCCTGCCAACGTGTAGCCCGGCTGGGCAGCGCCGGGATGACTCGCGCCCGCGGCGCGCCGGTGGAAATTGCGCAGGCGGGACGGCTGCGCTATGGCTGCGCCGGCTCCGGGGACGCCAACACAGTCTCGTCGATGGGCCCGCACCCGAGGATGGCGCGCGGCGCCGGGACGATAACCGGCACGTCTCCCCCACTCTGCTCAATCCGGTCGAGCAATCTCGCGCGCAACTCGCCCGCGACCGTCTCGTGCGCAGGCAAGCCGATCAGGTTGACGAGCTCGGAAGGATCGGCGTCGAGATCGTAGAGCGCCGTCTCGGTGTACGTCGGCCACGCCGGTTTGTGCCAGGCGGCGGCGGCCTCCGCCTCCGGGACGGCGACGGAATATTTCCAGCGGCGCGTCCGCAACGCACGACCGCTCTGCGCCTCGCTCACTTCCACGAGCACATCATCGGGCCAGGGCGCGTCGGCATGGCGCAGCCGTGGTAGCAGGGAGCGGCCCTGCATCGCAGGCGGGATTTCGACCCCGGCGGCGTCGAGCAAGGTCGGCGGCAGATCGATGAGACTCACCAGCTCTTCGCGATCGCCGCCGGCCATGAACCCGGGGCCGTGCAGCATCGTCGGGACCCGGATCGAGCTCTCGTGCGGGGAGCGTTTGTATTCGTCGTTGCGGGTCTTGAAATGACAGCCGTGGTCGGAGGTGAAGAGGAGGATCGTGTTCTCGAGCTGCCCGAGGCTTTGCAGCGCATCGTAGACCCGGCCGAGCGCCTCATCCAGCCGGCGCACCATGCCGCAGTATCCGGCGAAGTGCCCCCGCGAGCTGCCGACGAGCTCGAGCAGGTCCGGCGGCAGCCAGCGATCGCGGTAGCGCTCCGCATAGCCGTGCGGCGCGGGATAGTCGTCGCGGTGATTCTGATGATGCGGCTCGAGAAACGAAAGACACAGGAACCACGGCTGATCGCGCGGCCGCGCGATGTAGCGAATCGCGGCGTCGGTGAGCGCGTCGACGCGGTAGCCGGGGAGCCGGTGCTCCGCGCCCGCCTCATCGTAGAGGCGGCAATCGTAAGCGTCGGACACGAGCTCGAGCACGTTCGCGGCGAGCCAGTCGTCGTATCCGCCACGCAGATACTTCGGCACGGCGCCATTCAACTCGCGCGGGGCGAGATGCCATTTTCCGATGTAGCCGGTGCGATAACCGGCGGCGCCGAATTGATGCGCGAGCGTCCGCGTGCCGGGCGGCAGCGGGCAATCGTTACGAAACGTGCCGAGTTGCGAGGGATAGCGGCCGGTCTGAAACGCGGCGCGGGCCGGCATGCACAGCGGCTGGCAGGTGAAACTGTGCCGAAGATGCGTGCCCGCGCGTGCGAGACGGTCGAAGTTCGGCATCAAATCGAGGGGATTGCCGTGCAACCCGGCGCAATCCCAGCGCTGTTGATCCGTGAAAAACACGAGGACATTCGGGCGTCGCGGGGAAATCATGAAATCATGGGTTGCCGGCGACTTCGGCGGTCGCCGCGGCGATCAGGCGTTGCCGGCGATCTGGCGGCAGCGACGTGCGCTCGAGCCAGGCCCGCGCGGCCGCGGGGTTGATCGCGAGCCACGCGCGCGCGACGGTTTCGATCAGCGGCAGCGGCTGTTCGACCGCAGGAAGACTGTCGATCCAGACGGCGGCGGCGCGCGGATTCTCAATGAGCAGCACCTCCACGTGCGCGGCCGCGGCGCGGTCACGCGTGGCGCCGGGCGGCAGCGCGGCCACCCACCGGCCCGCGACGTCTGGATCGCCACCCGTCCATTGCGTGATGCCGCGCTGCAGCGCCGGCGCGGCACGTTCGCCGGGCAGATTGGCCGCCCACTGGGTCGCGGCTGCGGGATCCACGCTGCTCCAAGCGAGCACGACGCTGCCGGCGACTTGGGCGCGCAGACGTTCGTCGGATAATGCGGCCGCCCATGCGGCGGCGGCGTGCGGCTCGCGTGCGGCCCACGTTTGCACGACTCCGGCCAGCAACCAGGCGCGCGCGACGCTCTCCGGCAGCGCCGTCACACGGGCGATCGCGGCAAGAGGATCGAGACTGGCGAGTTCGAAGCCGAGGCCGATCGCGAGTTCCATCTTGGCCGAGTCGTCGGGCAATGCCTGCCACGCGAGCAGCTCCGCGGCCAGGTCGGCAGGCGCGGCGGCAGCGGATGCGAAGGAGCGCGCGGGTGTTTCGCGGCTAGACGATGAAATGGGGACGGCGTTTTTTACGGCTCGCTCGCTGGAAGCAGGCGGGACGCCTGCGGTACGGTTGGCAAACTGTGACTGCGACGGAGCGTCCGCGCGATGCTTATATACATCGACAAAGAGGCTGCCGGAGAGAACTCCGGCAGCCAACAGCGTCAGGCAGGCGAGGAAACGCGGACGCGTCATGCGATCAGGCCAATCGGGCGTCGGGACTGAAAGCCCGTGGTGTTTACAGGCCGGTCCAGATCGGTGCGGCCCAGGCCATCGAAGCGGTGCCGCTGCCGGTGTTGCGGGCGCGGACGTAGAAGTATTTTTTTCCGGATACGGACACCGCCGAGGACGTCCAGACCGTGCTGTAGGTCGAGAGCGTCGTGCTCGCGACGACCGCACCGGTCGGATCGACGATCTCGATCAACGTGATGCGATCGTCGGAGACGCCGGTATCGGGATCGTTGGCCGTGACCACGAACGTGATCGTCGACGGGCTGCTCAACGTCGAGCCCATGACCGTGCCGTTCGCGGTATAATGAAGCGCCATGTTCTTGTTGCGCGTGGCGAAGGTGCGGCGGTTCTTCATGGCGTCGAGAATCGCGGCCTTGGTGCGCGCGGTCGCCAGCACGCCGACGCGGGAATTGTGTACCGTGCCCTTCCAATTCATACCCCAGAAACCGTGGTTATCGTTGCCGGAGGTCGGCGAAACCTTCCACCCGGCGTTGTTGGCGGCGCGGTAGGCGGCTTCATGAATACCGTCGTTGGAGTTGATCACCTCGAGGAGCGTGATGATGTCCGTGACCGCAGCGGTGCGATAGGCCCAATTGTTATATTGCGTCGTGCCGGGGTGATTGAAGCTCGCGACGATGGGCAGGCCCGATCCGTTGGGTTGCGCCGTGTTCGCGAGCCAGTTGTAGAGATACGGCAAATCGATTCCGGTCTCGAGGGCATCGAGATAGGTATTGGTGTTGATGACGTTGATGTGTCCGTTGCCGGGGTTCGGGCCGCCGTTATTCTCGGAGTGCTCGTAACCCAGGAGGCCCACGAAGCCGCTGTCGGTCGCTTCGACCGCATCGGCCTTCGAATCGAGCCAGGCGGCGTTGCTGGCGCTGGTGGGCTCGAAACTCGTCTCCTGCGAATGATCGGTTGTGACATAGAAATCCATATTGTTCGCAGAGTTCTTCGCGATGTTGAAGTGCTCGATCGGAGGTCCGTTGTCCGGCGGGACGCTGCCGTGTGAAACAGTATAGGTCGTGTGCGCGTGGGTGTTGCCCCAATAGACATTATAGCTGCTCGACGGCGGCGTGTACGTGACGACCAGGACGGGGGCGATGGCGCCCTCCTTCGAGGAGAACGTGGTGTCGCCGGAATATGTGCCATCGAGCCCGATGGCGAACGTCCCGTTGCCGGTCACGTGCCCGCCGACGGCCCAGACGGAGTCGGCGCCCGAAGTGTGGCTGGAGACCGTGGACAGCGAAGTGCCGAGCGCGGGCTTGTTGTTCCACGTGAGGCCGGACTCGGTCCATGATGTACTCGACACGGCGTGCGCGGTGATCGAGCGGCCGGTGCCGGTGGTCTGCGAACGCAGCTTGAGCTGCGCGGAAATGCCGGTGGCTCCGGAGGGGATGCCGCTTACGGAAAACTGAACGTATATTATCTTCTTATATCCGGATTGATTCGAGACCTGAATATTGTTGGCGGAACCGTGGTTGGTCGAAGGCGTGGCCTCCTTCGCAGCGACGTCCTTTTGCAAGGTACCGTTGACAGTGGCGGCGTAGCTGGAGGCAAGGCCGGCGAGCGCAGCGATGGCGAGGAGGCGGACGAGCGAACGAGCGTGCGCTCGCGAGGGGTAACGGAGGGTGTCTTTCATTGTATTATCGGGTTCTGCGGGGGGTGGCGCTGGAAAGTGATGATCGGATCGAGGCGCAGGCGGCGAGCTTGGCCGCGCGTTCGGACGCACGTGACGGCAGGCTGCGTACAGGGTCACGGTTGATATACAACGACGAGTGAGGGCGCGGTCGCACCACCACTCTCGCGCGCATGGAAGTTCGTGTCGCCCGGGTAGGTGCTCGACAGGCCGAACGTGCGGTTCGCGTTGCCGGTGACCGCGCTGGTGACGCTCCACGACGAGGTGGCGCCGGCGCTGTGGCTCGATACCGTCGAGAGCGAGCTGCCGAGCGCAGGTTTGTTGTTCCACGTTATGCCCGTTTCGCTCCAGCTGGTATTCGAGACGGCGTGCGCGGTTATGGGCCGGCTGCCGCCGGTGGTCTGCGAGGTGATCAGCAGCGTCGCGCTCGTCACGGTCGCGCCGGCGGGAATGCCGGTGATATTGAACTGGAGAAACGCCTGCTTCACGAAGCTGGACTGGCCGGAGACCTGCATATTGGCGGTCGCGCCGAAATTACTCGACGGTGCGGCGACCTTGACGGTCGCGTCCTTCACCGGCGCGAACGTGAGAGTAACCGTTGGCGCGGGGCGCGAGATCGTAACCTTCGCGAAGGAGTTTTTCGGCATCGTGAACGTCACGTGCGAGCCCGTCTTCGTCACCGGGATCGAATGGATCGCGAGCGGGCCGACGGAGGTGTCGGTCGCCTCGAAGCCGACCGCAGACTGCGCGTCGAAACCCGTGAAGGCGCTCAGGTCGAGATCGACGGTGGACGATGCGGCGGCCTGGTTTTTATTGATGAGATAAACGTAGAGGGTTTTCGCGTCGTTGGTCTTCACCGACACGTAGGCGAGGCGATCCTGCGCGGCGGAACCCGACAGTGTATTTGAAACCTGCATACGCCACGGGATGGTCGCGAACTGCTGGAACATGTCGTAGACCTTGTTCGGCGTGTAGCTTTGCGCGGAGCTGATGAGCGCACGCGTCCAGTCGCCGCTTTCCCAGTGCAACGGCCAGAAGCACGCGAGCTTCACACCGGACTGGATGAATTGCATGAACTGTTCGCCGACCATCAACGCGGTCTGCGCTTCGGTCGGATGCGGGTTGCCGGAACCGTAGGGGCCGACGTTCCACTCGAGGACGGCAAGCTCGATGTTGGGAAACCCCTCGTCGGCGAACATCTGCTTGTAGATCGCACGTTGCGCCGAATACGGCTGCGTGCCCTGGTTCGTCATCCGCGGCTCGGCGGTCCAGTTGGCAAAGGTCGCGGTGTTGAAGCGCCAGTAGAAATGAAGATCGACGAAGTCGATGTTCTGGCCGGCAAGCTGCACGACCGTGCGCGTATAGGCGGTCTTCGTCGGCGAGGGATGCAGGTTCACGATGATCTTGATCGTGGGATCGACCGACTTCAGTGCCGGCACATAGAGATTGATCTGCTCGGCGTATTCCTCGGGCGTGAAGGGATAATTCGCGTCGGGCTGATACGGCTCGTTATCGAGGTAGTAATATTTGACGTTGGCGCCGCGGTTCAGGCAGTGCTGCACGAGCGCCTTCGCTTCGTTGATGCCATCCTGCACGCGATTAAAACGCTTGCCCGACCCCATGTTGATGCCGACGAGTGGCGTGGTACCCCGCGCAAGGACGTAATCGAGATACTCATCGATGTTCATCGTGGCGGACGCAGGCTTGTTGTTGGCCGGATTGAAATTGGGGTCCCAACTGTCGGCCCAGCCCTGTCCGTGCGGATTCGTCCAATGATAAAAGGTCGTGACGGTGCCCGCGGGGAAGCGGACGAGCTTGGTGCTGATCGAGGCAAGGAGGGTCGGGATGTTGCCCGCGCCATTCTGCCACTGGGCGTCGGGCTCGTTGCAGTAGATGGCGTTGAAGCCGATGATTTCGGGGCTGATTGCACCGAGGTCGCTGCCGTAATTGACGGCGAGGTTGTAGTCGGCGGCCGAAGCGTCGCGCGGAGCGGCGAGTGCGACGAGGAACATGGACAACGCGAGAGAATGCGGCGTTTTCATAGCGCACCTTTTTTCACGGGTTGATCGTGATTGTATAAGCATGTGAATCGACGCCGCCGGCATTGTCGGTGGCGTCGACGGAGAGCGTATAAACGCCCGTGGCGACAGCGGAGATGTTCCACGTCGCGGAGTATTGGCCGCTGGCGAGTGTGCCGGCACCGATCGAGGTGCGGGACGAGGCGGAGCTGTGCTGGCGGTAGAACTGTACACTGGCCACCGTGCCGTCGAAGTCGGCAGCGAGCGCGCGCAACGTGATCGCAGAGGTGACGGCCTTGCTGAAGGTGGTGCCGGAACCGGGCCCGACGAGCGTCGCGAGCGGCAAACGATTATTGGCGACCTCGCCCGTCGGCACCGAGGGCATCGGCGACGGCTGTGTCTCATACCACCACGCGGGCAGATATAGAACGTTGCGGGCCTCGCTGCCGAAGAGGATGTCGTGGCCGTCGCCGACGAAGCAGCCGCCCTCGACGGAACCGTTGCCCGCCTCGGGATCGGGGCGGCCGCCGTTGTGCTTGAGCGCCCAGACGGGATCGCGGGTGCAGAGCAGATCCTGTATATAGGTTTTCGCCTGGGCGGGCGTGAGCGTGGTGGTCGCGGGATCGAGCCCGCTCTGGCTCGCGTAGACCCACATGCCGTTGTGTGTGGCGAGGACGATGCGACGACGGTCGAAGGAGAGTGAACCGACGGAGTGGTTGCCGCCGCCGTTCACGAGCGTGCCGACGTATTCGAGAATCGTGGGGCTCGCCTTGACGGTGGAGAGCGTCGCGGTTGGCGAGCGATAGATGCGCGGATTGCTCTCCTTGAGCATGATGTGCGGCAGGCCCTCGAAGATGAAGAGCACTTCCGCGTTGGCGGCGACGCCACCGGGATAACGCGCGTAGTAGGCGGTCGGCGTGACGCTCGTCGCGGAGCCGTAGGGGTTCGGCTCGGTGAGCTTGAAGAGCGCGACGTCGGTGCGCGTGGGCGGGTTGGCGTTGTTGCCTATATCACCGATCCAGATCGTGCCGGGGACGTCCGGGTCGATCGCCATGTCTTCCCATTGATTATTCTTCCACGTGCCCGACCAACCGGCGGGCGCGAGAACGTCGATGGTCTTTATAACCTGGCCGTTGTCGGTGCCGTTGCTGACCTCGATGGCGTAGAGTTTCTCGCGCGGATCGGCGGTGTTCTGAGTGCCGTCGCGATGATACCAAGCGACGCCGGGATAATTGCGGCTTGCGGCCATGCCGGAGCATTCGCTGTTCGGGAACACGCCGGACACGGGCACGATCCAGCCGCCGGCATCGCCGACCGCGTGGTCGGGATTCGGCACGGGCGCAGTCTCGTTATCGGCGATCACAATCTGGGTCTTGCGCAGGGACCCGACATTATAGGCGGCGTCGGAGGTGATCGTGAAGACGGCGGTCTCGTTGCCCTCGAAGTTCGTGTCCTGGATCGGCGTGAGGGTGAGCGTTGCGGAGGTCGCGCCGGCAAGGATCGTCACGCTGCCGGTGGTCGCGGTGGCGTTCGCCGGCGAGAGTATATAGTCGGGCGCGCCGTGGGAGTTATGATTGGATTCCGCCGTGCCGGAGATCGCGTAGTGAACGACGAGGCCGCCAGCGGGCGCGGCGGCCGAGCTGACGACCTGAAGCGCAGCGGGACCGGAGCTGGCCTCGGAGGCGTTCCAATCCGCGGAGCTGAACGAGACGGTGGGCGGCGCGGCGACCGTGTAGTTGATAACCAAGGACGGCACAGTCGACGACTCGCGCGAACCGAAGGTCGTGTCGCCGGAGAACGTCGAATCGAGTCCGAGCGCGAACGTGCCGTTGCCGGTCACGTGAGCAGTCACCGCCCAAACCGAGTCCTGACCCGAGGTGTGACTCGACACGGTCGCGAGCGTGGAACCAAGCGCGGGACGATTGCTCCAGGTGAGTCCGGTCTCGCTCCAGCCGGTGGCGGACACGCCGTGGACGGCGACGGAGCGGCTCGTGCCGGTCGTTTGAGAGCGGAGCTCGAGTTGTGCGGTGAGATTGGTGGCGCCAGCGGGAATTCCGCTGACCGTGAACTGCAGGAACGTGACCTTCCTGTAACCGGTTTGGTTCGAGGTCTGGAGATTCGGGTCGGTCCCGAAATTGGTGGACGGGAATTTCTCCTTGGCGATGACGTCTTTGGTGGGGGCGAAGGTCAGCGTGTCGGCGGAGACCGGCGACAAGGTAAGAACGAAAGCGGCGAATGCGAAAGCGACATGTCTCATCGGAGCGATTGGACGTGAATTTCAGTGGCCCGCCTCGGCAAAGGCGGGAGCGGGTGGGCACGAGAACTGCCGCCGGTCCCTGCTCTCCCGAGCAGGACTACGGCGCGCAGGCGGACGTCACATCAGGGCTGATACGTTACTTGAAGGAGCGGACGGTTGTTTGCGTCGGTCGCTTCGCGGGAGTGGAAATTCGTGTCGCCGGAATAAGTGGAGTCGAGGCCGATGGTCTTGTTGGCATTGCCGGTGATGTGCGAAGTGACGTTCCACGCCGAATCGACGCCGGCGGTGTGGCTCGAGACGGTGGCCAGCGTCGAGCCGAGCGCGGGCTTGTTGCTCCAGGTGATGCCCGTTTCGGACCACGAGGTATTCGAGACGGCTTTCGCCGTGACGGGGCGGCTCGAGCCGGTCGTCTGCGCGGCGATGAGCAGCGTCGCGCCGGTCACCGTCGCGCCGCTCGGGATGCCGGTGACGTTGAATTGGAGGAAAACTTGTTTCTGGAAACTGCTCTGGCCGGAGACCTGGAGCTGGTTCGCGGTGCCGAAATTCGAGCCGGCGGCGGCGGCCTTCACCATCGCATCCTTCACGGGCGAGAACGTAATCGTTTGCGGGGCGCCGTTGATCACGCCGGTGGTGGGATTGATCGACCAGGTCGTGTCACCCTCGATCGTCGGCACGCCGCTGCCGTCGAACGAAAGCGGATACCAGGCATTGCGGCCATAGCCGACGCCCGTGTCCTGGCTCCAACGATCGCCAAGATATATATAGGACGTCGCGCTGCTGCCGGTGACCGTGAGGATGAAGTCGTGCTGCGTGTTATAAGAATTGGTCGAGCTGGGGTTGGTCGGGACGTTGGCCCACGCGGTCCAGGTGCCGCCGATCGTGCTCGCGGTCTTGTACCACGTGGCGCCGGAATTCCAGCCATGCGTGCCGGAGCTCGTCATATAATACGTGCCGTTGCGCTTGAAGATCGCGAGGGCTTCGCGGCGATTCGTCGTGACGGTCCATGTTTTCATCACGGCGTCCTGGCCGATCGCATTCGAGTTCAGCCGGATGATCTTGTGGGTGCCGTTGGTGTTGCCGCCATCGTCACTTGTACAGAGTAGGTAGACGGTCTTGTTGGCATCGTCGTCCTGGAAGAGGCCCTTGTCGCCCATCGTGATCGTGAGGTTGCCACTGCCGTCCATGACAAAATCTTCCTTGAGGACGCTGGTGAACGGGCCGGTGGGCGACGATGCGGTGAGATACTCGAGGCCGTTGCGGCCAGGGCCGGAAGAGAACTCGACGACCATGACGTAGGTGCCGTCGTTGCGACGGATCACATCGGGACGGCCGTGAAAGCCCGAACCGAACATGGGGAAGCCAGTGCCGGAGTGCTCGGTCCAGCTATCGGAGCCGAGTGTGGTGGACGTATAGACATTGACGGTGTGAGCGTATTTATCCCAGCCATACCAATAGAACGTGCTGCCGACCTGGAGGACGTTGCCGCAGTTGTTGATGATCTCGGTGTTGTTGCCGGCGTCGCGCCAGATGGTGCCGGCGGAGGTGGCGTTGGTAATGGTGCCGGCGGAAGCAACATTCAGTGCCGCAATGCCAGCGGCGAGTACGGCAAATCTAACGGTGAAGGAATCGCGATATTTCATGGGGGGGGTTGGGGTTTAGCTTCACTGGAAAAGGGGCATGGCTGACGCGTAGCACGGGCGCTTCTCCCGTGGATTCGTCGATCACGGGCGCGACGCCCGTGCTAAATCAGATCGAACTCAGAACGAAAACGTATTGGTCAGGATGAAGCTGCGCGGTTCCGGAACGGAGTAGACCGTCACGAAGCCCTCGCTGATATTGGCGCGTTGCTGCACGCGATCCTCGTTGTCGAAAACATTGCGAATATTGAGCTGTGCTCTCCAGTTCACCCGCTTGCCGATACGGCGGCTGTAGCCGAAGAAGAGCTCGGTCTCGGCCATCACTTTGCCCTCGATGGGGGCCTCGCGCGATGGCACGAGCACTTCCGCCGGCGCACCGGGGAGCGGAAACTTGTTGGTCACGAGTGCGGCGCGGTAGCCGATCACCTGCGGCGAACGCCAGCGGTAGCCGGTGCCGACAAACGCACCGCGCAGCACACCCTCGCTAAACGCATAACGGGTCACCAGGTTGACGCGCCATTCGCGGCCGTTCTCGACCTTCTGGCCGTCGGCTTCCGCCATTTGATTCAGCACCTGGATGATATTCAGATAGCGGCTGGCAATCGTGGTATTGCCTTCGCCGGGGCCGGTGAGCGTGGAATTTGCGGCCCAGACCGACGCGCGCTGGCTGATGAAGTTCACCCAGGAACGTCCAATATTGGACGCCGTGGCGGTCGATTTCGCGCCGCTCAGCGAGAGGCGCCAGTTGCGGAGCGGGTTGGCCACGATCTCGGCTTCATAGCCCTTTGAAACGAGATCGCTGTGCAGGCCGCTGAGCGTATAGGTGCCCTGCTCAGGATCGTAGAACTGGGGACGGGGAACATTGACGGTGCCGTCGTCCGTGCGATCGATGAGCGTGTTCTCTATATTCTGCACGACCGGGATGATGGCGTTGCGATAGGCGTTGTTCGACGCGGGGCCGGAGGTGTTCTCGTATTTATTGAGCCGAAGTGAAATTCGATTATCGAGCAGGCGAAGCATGATGCCGTAGTCCTTGCCGTCACCCGTGGCGCCGGGGATCTGCGTACCATCGTCCGGGTTGATGAGCCCGGTCGGCGGGTTCCAGGTGCTGGATTGATTATAAAAAACGGACACCCAGCGGGGAAGGATGTGAAGGACGGCGCCTTGAGTGTTGGTGTCGCCCTTTCGGAATTCGGTCCAGTTTTGCGGAGGATCGAAATCATGAATGCTCTCGAACGCGGAATTCCCTGCGGCGGTCTTGCGCTGCAGCACGCGCGTGGCCTGGCGGATGCTGTCGTGGCGCCAGCCGAAGCTCGTCACGAGCCGGTTCTGCAGGAAGAAATTTTGCAGCGCGAAGACGCGCCCCTCGGCGAGATTGTTAACGAGTTGAGCGGCGCCGTTGCCACCATACGGATTTTTATAGCCAGCGACGTACGTGCCGCCGTCGGGCATTGTATAGGTCGTCGTCCGGAGCGGATCGAAGGGCAGCGTAACATGGTAGGTGCTGCCTGTGCTCGAATCCGTCGGGTCGGAAAGATAGGTGCGGAAGCTGAATGTATTGAACGCCGGGCCGCCCCAGCCGTCGAGCGCCGCGGCGAACGAGGTGCCGGCCGGGATGATGCGCGGGACGCTCTCCTGCTGGACTCCCATCGACTCGGAGCGCTGATACATCGCGGCCATGCGATGCCGGCCAAACCACTTCGTCCAGTTGTCGCGCACCGTGAGATCGAGCTCGTACGACACCATCGCACGGGACTCTTCGCTTTCGGAGCGGAAGCTGAAGACGCGCGGCTGGCCTTCCACATAGTAGCGGCCGAAATTCGGGTTGGGAGTGACGCGGTCGGGCAGGTACATGTTCGCGTCGGCGCGGACCGCGGACTGGATGCCGCGCACGAAATCGGCGATCGGCTGCTTCACCTTCTCGCGGTTATGGTCCAGTTGCACGAAGACGTTGCCGGGCAGGCGCTGCTCGATGGCGGCGCCCCAGATCTTGCCGTAGGTGAGATTGCGCGTGCCATTGCCGTTCACGCTGACATCGAACGGCGAGATCGCCTCGTTATTGGGCAGGCTATAAATGTGAGAATCGACCCCGACCTGATTCGGCGTGCTGCCGGGACCGATGGTGTTCACCGAGTAGCGCGTGGTGGGCAGCGCTATATTCACGCCTCCGCCGGAACCCCAGATCATATAAGGATCATCCGCCGCGGCGCCGAGGATCAGGACGTTGCGCGTGGAGGTGTTGCGCGCAAAGATGCCGCTGTTCGAGGCGTCGACGACCGAGGGATTATCGAGCCCGTTGTTGAAGGCAGGGCGGCCAGCGTTGATCCAGGGCGTGACTTGATCGCCGAAGCGCACGTTGCGGGGCGTGGTCTGGTCGACCATCGAGTCCTCGTAATAGGCTCGGATCGTCGTCGTCTTCGTCGGCTTGAGCGTGAACGTGCCAAAGTAGCGCGAGTCCTCACGCCCGCCTGGCTCGCGCCAGTGGTTCTGGTGCGATTTCAAAGCGGCGAAGCGCAGGCCGAACACATTCTTGACGAAGGGTTGGTTGAGATCGACCGAACCGCGGAGCGACCCGTAATTGTCGGTGCGCAGGCTGACCTGATAGCGCGGCCGCTGTACATTGGCGCGGACGAACGCGGTATCGACGATGCCGCCGGGATTGCCGTTGCCGAAGAGAATGGCGTTGGGACCGCTCGAGATGCTGAGTCGCTCGATATTATAGCTATCCTGCATCAAGTTGGTCTGAAAGAAATCGTGCGTGATGCCGGGCGCGGTGAGCCCGCGAATGCGGCCTGAATCACGTGTGTTGAGCACGCCCGTGTTGAAGTCTCCGCCCGCTGTCGTGGCCGACGTGAACTCGGTCGTGTTCTCGATGTTCGCCGAATAGCGGAACGCGTCCTCCATCGTCACCGAGGCGATATCGTCCAGAAACTCCTTCGTCATGATCGAGACCTGTGAGGGCACGTCCTTGAGCTCGGATTTGAAGCGCGTGCCGGCGAGCGTCTCGCGGGCGGCATAACCTTCATCGGGGCCCGTCGAAACTTCGAAGGGACTCAGGATGACTGCGTCGTCGCCAGCCGTCTGGCCAGACGCAGAGGAGGCGGCCGGCGCCGGTGAAACCGCCTGGGCTAAAAGCGAAGCGGTAAATGAAAGGCCGAACGGGCTGAGCAGCACACAGGCGCGAAACAGAGTTTTCATCTTACGGAGGGGTGGTGGGTGAGAAACGGCAACGGTGGTCCGCCCGCTGCGTTGGCCGGACACTCGCGAGATAGGGCTCGTCGGGCGACCTCGCTGAATCTTTACTGGTAAAAATGTCCCGTGCCCGCCCCGTCACGTTGCAGGATATCGCGCGCCGCGCCGGCGTGAGCAAGATGACCGTATCGCTTGCGTTGCGCGGCCATGCCGATGCTTCGCCGGCCACCCGCGAGCGGTTGCGACAGCTCGCACAAGAGATGGGCTACCGGCCAAATCCTCTGATCGTCGCGCACATGGCGCAGCTGCGCGCGGGCCGGCGCACAGGGTTTGCCGGCACGATCGCGTTTGCGGGCCTCGGCGAATCGCCCGCCCACAGCAAGGCCAACACGCAGAACACCCGGATCTTCATCGGTGCACGCCGGCGCGCTGAAGCGCTCGGCTACCAGCTGGAATGGTTTTCGATGCATGTCGAGGGGGTCGGTGGCCGGCGGCTCAGCGAGATCCTGACCGCGCGCGGCATCCTCGGGGTGATCCTCGGCGCAAACCAGATGGTCGAACCGCACTGGCAGCTCGACTGGTCGGCATTTGCACTGGCCGCGATCGGGCGGACCGAGGTCGGCCACGAGTTGCATCGCACCGTGGGCGATTACTACCGCGCGGTACGTGAAGCGTGTCACCGCTGCCGTGGTCGCGGCTACCGCCGGATCGGCCTCGCGATCACCTGCGAGCACGACCACGCGCATCAGAACCTGCACCGCTCCGCGTTCCTCGGCTCGCAATCGGAATGGCCCCGCCGCGACCACGTGCCTCCCTTGCTCGCGGAGCACTGGGAACCGGGGACGTTTCTTACCTGGGTCAAACGATACCGGCCCGAAGTCGTGATCACGAGTTACGACGACCCCATTTTCTGGATACGCGACGCCGGGTTGCGCATCCCCGAGGACATCGGCGTCATTCGCCCGCACGTCAATGACCGCACCCTGGAAGTCTCCGGCTTCCTTTTCGAGGATGCCGAGCTCGGCTCCGCCGCGGTGGATCTTGTCGTCGAGCAGCTCAACCACAACGAACGCGGGCTGCCCTACGTCGTAAAACGCGTGCTCCTGCCCGGCCGTTGGTTCGAGGGGAAATCGCTGCGGCCGGCGATCTGATACGAACACCGCGTAGAAGATAGACTATAGAACAGGTGGGGCTGCTTTTCCGAAGCGGCCTGAGTTATATCGCAATTTGTCCCCTCGGCGCGCAAATCAGCCTGCAACCCAGGCCGGCTCGGAGCGCCAGCCCCACCGCCGGCGCTACACGCCCGCTCCCGAGCCACCAGGCCACCTCCATTTCACACCCGCACCAAGTCCGAGAAAAACGAAGTGTCGAGATCGAGCGCCGGGCCGACTTTTCGAATCGTGCGGCCCGGCATCCACGAGCCGGCGACGAGATAATGCATTGCATGGCGCGGCGGCCCCGTTTCGCCGCGATGGAGCTGCGACACGACCAGCTCGACGGCAGCGGCACCGGTGTGCTCGCTGTTCCCATATACGCCCGCCGCGGGCTTGAGTTGCGGAAGCCAGTCGAGGTGCACCCAGCCGATATCGGCGGGAACCCGCAGCCCAAGCGCGCCGATCAACTCGGGAATGGAATCGTGGGTCGTCAGCACCACATCCGGCTGGTGGCGCTCCAGCCACGTCCGGAACGTCCGCTCTTCCCTCCCCTTCAACCGGCAAATCGGCACCCGCACGATGCCGTCGATGTATTCCTGCACCGCCCAAAAACCCGCCGAGCAGCGATGCGCCATCGCGCTGTCGAACGCATTCACGAGCACCAGCCCCGGCCGCCGATAGCCCAGCGCCAGCACTTCGCGCGCGGCGATGATGGCGCGCATATATTGGTCGTTTGCGACGTAGTGCAGCGGCGGATCCGCCAGCGGCACGCCGAGCGACGCGGTCGCAAACGGCGTGACATCGAACGGCAGCCGGCGGGCGGGACACAGCGGGCTTGGCATGTGCTCGATGACGACCCCCGCAATGCTGCGCGCCTGCAACGCCCGCATGATCTGCCGCGCGCCCGCGCCCGCATCACTCAGAAAAAACTCGTCGAGATTATAGCCCAGTTCCGCGGCCCGCCGGCGCGCACCGCCGACAAAATTGCGATGTACATAACCCGACAGCTTCGGCGTGCCCTCCGGCACCGTGTGTATATAGCCGAGCGTGCCACGGTAGCCGGCATTGCGCCGCCGCACGCGCGACATGAGCAGGGAAACGAGCGGATTCGGCGCGTAGCCGAGCTTCTGCGCGACGGCCCGGATGCGCACGCGCGTCGCCTCCGGCAACCGCGAGTCGTTGCGCAACGCCAGCGACACGGTCGAGAGGTGAACGCCGGCCGCGTCGGCCACCATTTGCTGCGTGACGGTATCTTTGCCGATTTTGTTCAACGGCTCGAACCTGTGTGCATCCCTTCCCCGCCGCGCAACAGGAAACCGGCACAATACAGTTTCCCGTTTCGTTTCTTCCCCGGCTTAGCCGTCGCTCACCGCAGATCGATCACGAGATTCTGGCCGACGATCTCCTGCTGGAAATGCCGTCCATGCAACGCGTCGTAAAGCGCCGCGGCGCAGCCCGGCACGATCCGGTCGTGCAGTTCCACCACCATCACGTCGACCCGGTCGAGCCATTCGAGCGGCCCGCGAAAAATCTCCGCCTCCGCGCCTTCCACGTCCATTTTCAACAGATTCAGCCGCGCGCACCCCAGCCGCTCGATCAACTGCCCAACGGTGTGGGCCGGGATCCGCTCTTCGCCCGCGCCGCCGCTCGCGTCGCTCATCCGATAGGCGTTGGCCGCGGCTTCGGGATTGGTGACGGCGACCTCCGCCGGCCGCGACCACACCGCCGCCCGGATGGCCGTGACGCCGCGATACGGGCCCGTATTGCGCTTCAACAACACCATGTTGTCCGTCGCCGGCTCCACCGCGAGGATCCTCGCCTCCGGCCAGCGCACCGCGAACAGGACCGACGTGTAACCTACGTTCGCGCCGAGATCCAAAATAGAACGCGGTGCGAAGTCCGGCAATTGCACGTCGTATTCGCTCGCCATGAACACCTCGTCGAACGTCTCCACGTCCGACGTGCCGGGCCGCACCCACAACGGATGTGTCACGCCCGGCAGCTGCACGGTCAATGGTTCCGGCGACCGCGCGCGCACTCGCGCTGCCTGCACGCCAGCCTTCAGCCCGAACCGGTTGATATAGCGTAATGCATGGCGCAAGGACTTTGAGGCCGCGTGGGTCGCGGTCGGCTCGACGCTGGAAGAAACGAGATTTTGCATGATGAACCTCCGACAAATGAGCGGACACACGGCCCAAGGAAATTAGCCGTGAACGGCTTCGGGTGGACCGCGATAATCGAGCGAAGTTTCGATCGGCTGTGGGAGCTGTTGGGTACCATCTGGCCATGCAGAATGCGGCCTTTCGACCGGTGTCGCTCCGTCGTAACGCACTCGCAACCCGCGAGCTGAAATCCGGCGGAACCCATTCTGCGACGCCGCATCTAAGCCCCGCCGGCCGCGTGAGGTTCGCGGTCCGCCACAGGGGAGAAACACCATGAATATTGCTTACACCGGCCCTCGCCCGGGATCGATTTTGCGCGCCCGCCCGCGGCGTCGTGCGACGTTCCCATGTCTGTTTGCCGGCGCGCTTTTCGTCGCGCTCAACACCTTCGCCAACGCGGCCCAAACCACGACGGCAACTCCGGCCGCTCCAGCCACGAACGCCAACCCAGCGAGGAATATCAACGCGGCCGCCGATGAGCCCAGCCTGCCGCGGGCAGACGCTGCACCCGCGACGCCAGGCACCCGCTTCGAGGAGGACGTCTCGCAATGGCGGTTCGTCGGCCGCCTCTCCCTCCGCGCCACTTACGACGACAACATCACGATTCGTCCGGACAACGAACTCGATGACATGATCTTCGCCGTCGCGCCGAGCCTTGCCTTCGGCATCGGAAATTTCCGCACCGCCGTCGCGCCCTATGCGGCGATTCCTCACTTCATCGCGCGCACCGGCGAGGAGGATTTGCCGCGCCGCGATTACGCTTTCGCGAGCTACACACCCGAGGGACTTTTCTTTCGCGACTTCGATGACGAGAACACCGTGAACCACGACGTGCGATTCGCGGCGCGCCAGGAGCGCGATCTCTGGAACGCGCAGGGCGAGTTTCGTTTTCAACGCGTCACCGACGTCGATCTCGATTTCGGCCGCCGGGTGCGGCAGACGTATTACACTGCGCATGCGATCGGGGAGCGTTCGCTCACCGGCAAGATTCGCGGCAGCCTCGGCGGCCACGCGAACCGCTCGGAATATGCCGGCGGCAATACCTCCACCGATGTCCGCGGCACCACGTTCCTCGATTATCAAATCGGCCCGAAAACCACTCTCGGTCTCGGCGGCACCGCGGGTTACCTGATGGTCGACCGCGGGGCCGATCAGACCTATCAACAGCCGCTTGTACAGATCAAGTATCAGCCGACCGCCAAGATTTCGTTCGCGGGCCAGGCTGGCGAGGAGTTCCGCCAATATGATAGCGACATCGACGATCGCTCGCGTTTCGTGTTCTCGCTCAGCGGCGATTACGAGGCGAGCGACGCCACTCGCTTCAACGTCGCCGCCCGCCGCGAGACGCAAAGCTCCGCCCAATATTCGGGCGAAAATGTGGTTGCGACGCTCTATCAAGCCGGCGTCCGCCAGCGCTTTCTCCAGCGCGTCTACGTGTCCTTGCTCGGCGGCCACGTGCGCAACGAATATGAAAACAACGTCCCCACTGCCATCGTGTCCCGCCGCGACAACTTCAATTTCTACAAGGCGTCGTCGTCGCTCGACGTCAGTCGCCGCGGCACCGTCGAACTTTCCTATGAGCATCGCGAAAACGATTCCACGCTTCCCAATTTCGAGTTCGAGCAGAGCCTGGTCACGCTCGCGGCTTCGTTCCTGTTCTGAGCCCATCGCCCGGCTCGCGCTGGTTTGCGTGCTCGTCGCCGCCGCCCTGATCACCGGCGGCGGCACGTCGACCTTGCACGCTGCGAAGTCCCGCGACGTGGAAGGCGACGCGGTGAAGCCGGCGCAGATCAGCAGCGACTATCAGATTCTGCCCGCCGACATCCTCGAGATCGTCGTCTTTCAGGAGCCGGATCTCAAATCCACGCTCCGCGTTTCCAACGAGGGCACGATCATATTTCCCCTCGTCGGCGCGGTGCCGGTCGGTGGCCTCACGCCCCAGACCGCCGCGAACGCGATCCGCGACCGGCTTGCCGGCGGTTACCTCATCAACCCGCAGGTGAACGTCACCGTGATGGAATTTTCGAAGCGCCGTTTCACCGTCCTCGGCGAGGTGCAGAAACCCGGCTCCTATGACATGCCCGACCAGCAGGATGTAACCGTTCTTCAGGCGATCGGCATGGCCGGCGGCTACACCCGCATCGCGAATCCGGGCAAGGTCACACTCATGCGCAAAGTCGCCGGCAAGGCACAGACGTGGGCCTTGAACGCGAAAAAGATGGCCAGCGGCGGCGCCGAATCCGCTTTGGTGATACAACCCGGCGATGTGATCACCGTCGCGGAAAGCCGCTTCTGATAGTGAACCACTAATGCACACTAATGAGCACTAATAGAGAAACGCCTCCAAGAGGACTTCTCCCTTGGTGTCAGGAAAACAATCGGCGCCCGTGCGTAAGTTCGAGTGCTCCCCATTGGCCTGAATCAGTGTGCATTAGTGGTTAACTCTTCCGTTGCCGGTGCAGATGCGCTCACCGGCGGCCGCGCATCCCAGGCGTGATGCCCGCCCAGCAACGCTCTATATAAGCGCACCACGTCACCATAGCGATCGCGTCGCTCGAAGCGTTGCCGCGCGATCTGCCGGTGATTGATCGGATCCATGCCCGGTCCCGCCATGGCGATACGATCGTGCCACGAGACGATGCAACGCGCGAACCCGTCGACATCACCCGGCGCGGCGCACCAGCAATGCGAGAGCTCGTGCCCCAGCAGGTCGCGGTTCCCCGGCGCATCGCTGAGAATGAGGGGCAGGTTGGCCGCCACCGCCTCCAACGCCGCGATCGAAAAGCCTTCATAGCGCGACGTCAGGATGAACCCGTCGACCGCCTTATAGAAGTCCGCCGGCGTCGACGTATAGGGAAAACGAAACACCCGCTGTACAGACCCCGATCCCGCCACCAGCCGGTCGATCTCGCCATCGAGCTCCCCCATGCCGACATGCAGCAACACGACCGGCCGCTCCGACGCCGCGCGCAGGAACGCACGATACAGCGTGATCGGATCCTTTTGCGCGGACAAACGCCCGATGGAGCCCAGCACGATCGCGTCCGCCGGCACGCCGAGGTGTTCACGCCGCGCCCGCTTCTCCGCCGGCGAAACCGGTGAGAACACCCCGAGATCGACGCCGTTCGTGATCATATGCACGCGCGACTCCGGCAGCCGCAATCGCTGGCGCGCGAACGCCTCCTCGTCGGCCGACACCACGATCGTGTTCGCCACCCGCCCGAGAACGCTTTCCACCAGATTATAGATCGTATCAAACCGGCCTGGCACCGGACGCATGCCGACATAGGCATGCGGATGATAACACTGTACCGCGCGGATCCCGCAGAAGCGCAGCGTCCGCGCGAGAAACCCGGCCTTCGAGCTGTGGCTGTGGATCACATCCGGCCGCACCGCTCGCGCGAGCCCGAGCAGCGTCGCGAACGCCCGTGCATCCGAGAGGGACGGCCGGTTCGACGTCCCGAGGTTCAGCGTTCGTCCGCCGCGCTCGCCGACCTCGTCCACGAGTTCGAGCAGCGATTCGCTGCCCCGCCGATCGGAGTACGCCAAGTGCACCTCCGCGCCCTGCTCCCAGAGAAATCGGCACAGCCCCTCCACATAGCGAAACACACCGTCAACTCCCGGCTCCGACACGACCAGCACTTTCATAATAGTCATCCTTCCTTTGCGTCGCGCGCGCTGGCACGTCCGACAGTTTATTATATATCCCCAGCAACTCCGTGACATGCCGCTCCCGCGACCATGGCCGCGCCCAATACCACGCATGCGCCGCCGCCCCGAGCCGCCCGGCCTCCGCTCCGTCCCGGGCCAGCGCCACCATTTGCCGGCCAAGCGCGTCGGCCGAACCGTGCGCGAAGTGCAGGCCGTTGACGCCGTCACGCACGGCATCGGTCGCCGCACAGCCATCCGACACGATTGCCGGCACGCCCTCGGCCGCCGCTTCGATCACCACGAGCCCAAGCGTTTCATACCACAACGGCGGAAACACCAGCGCCCGCGCCCGCCGCACTTCTCGCCGGATTCCCGTGCGATCGAGCCAGCCCGTGAACCGCGCCTCAGGGCACAGCTCGCGCACGAGCGGCATCAGCGCGCCATCGCCGACGAAGGTCGCGCGCACTCCGGTTGCACGGACGGCCTCCGCAAAAAGGCGCACGCCTTTCTCCGTTTCAAACCGGCCGACAAACACGAGATCGCGATTCTCCGCCACGGGCGCCGGCTCGGCCGGTTCGCAATCGACCGGATTGCGCACCACCGTCGCCGGCACGTCCGACGGCAAATGCGGCCGCAGGATGTTCAGGCTGAATTGCGAGACCGCGACGTAGTGGGAAACCTGTGACGGCACATCGAGCACCGCGTTCTGCAGCACGGTCCGCAGATTTCGCCACAGCTTGTGCCCGTAGTTTCGCCGGTCGCAGTTGCAACGCCAGCACGCGCCCGAGAGCGGCGTGCGCCGACACAGCGCGTCGGCACCATGCTCGAAGAAGCCGCCGTTCGGACACGCGATGAAAAAGTCGTGCAACGTCAGCACCAGCGGGAACCCGAGCCGCGTCACGGTCTCGAGCGCGAAGGGCGACAGCGCCTTCATCCACGTGTGCGCATGCACGACCGTGCGCGACGGCGATTTTTGCGCGAGCAACGCCCGCAGGCGTCGCACCGCTTCCGCGTTGCGCCAGCCGCCCACGAACGCCTGCACGCGATTCGAGTTCTTCGCGATCTCCGCCTGCTCGAGGCAGATCACCTCGAGGTTCGGCACGTCGCGCAGTTGCGGCGCCACCGGGCCGACGCACGTGAACAGCGTCACCCGCACGCCGCGTTCCGCGAGGCCGAGCGCCGATGCGATGGCTACGGCGGTCGAGCCGCCGTTGAGGGTCGCGTAGTCGTTCAGTACGACAACTTCCAGGGACGGCGCTTTCATCGGCGGGCGCTCTCCGTGCGGAGCAGTTGATAGCTCGTCTGAAATCCACGCGTGCGCAGTCGTGCCACGTAGCGCGGTAGATTGTACCAGCGGTATTTCACGCGCGCCCAGTATTTCCTGAGCGCCGGCTCGGGCTGAGGCAGGTGTCGCGCCACGATCTCGTCCTGCTCGGCTTCCGTCGTCGTCGTGTTGCCCGAAAGCTGTCCCCGTCGCAGCCGAAACTGCGCGATGCTCAGCGGATAATGGCGGAACCGTGCGCCGTTGATATAGGCGCGCAGCCAGAAATCGAGATCCCCACAAAGCCGATAGCGTGCATCAAAACCTTGGATACGCTCGACGACCGCGCGTCGGAACAGCATGCCCTGCTGCATCAGCGGACTGATCCCCTGCTGCAACAACGCCGGGAGCCAGCGCGGGTCAGGCTCCGTCGTGATACGGGAAAGGCGCCGCCGCTCCTCGTCGATCAATTCGACATCGCCGTAGAGCACGCCCTCGCGTTCCGCGGTATCCCGCCTGGCATGCCGCTCGAGCATCGTACTGAAGCCCGGCAACAGCGTATCGTCGTCGTTGATATAGGTGAACCAATCCCACGCACCAAGTGTGGACGCCGCGTGCAACCCCGCATTGATCGCACCATAGATTCCGCCCGCGCGCCCCGCATCCGCGCAGACATGCGCGTGCGGGAACCGGGCCTGCACCTGCGACACCTTTGCCGCGGGCACTGCGATCACATGAAGAATCCGCACCCGTTGTGCCGCCAGCGACGCAACCGTCTCCGCCAGGAACGGCGAATCGCCCAGCGTCGGCGTCACCACCAGGATGCGTTTGTCATCTAATGGATGACAAACGGCCGCCTCACACTTGGTCGTGTTATTCATCGCTCCGTGGTTGAGATCGTGACCGCGACGGCCGTAGCGTCGTGGTCGATGCTGGCGGCAGGGCCCGGGTTGACGAAAAAGTCGATCGTCGTGCCAGGCTGCACCCGCTGGGTGAAATCAAAGGTCTCCGACACCGCAGTCGCGCGGCTCAGGATCTTGTTCAATCGCGCTTTTCCATCGATGACGATGCCCACACCGACACCGTCACCGCCGTATTTTCCGCCGCGAAAACTTCCCGCGACCCGCACCCGGCCTTCGTGGTCGCTCTTCCAGCGCCGCACCACGGCGACCGGCACGCCACCGATCACGGACGGGTGCTGATCCGCCGCCGTCACCCATAAATACGGCGCCGGCCCGAGCCACGCTGCGCGCCAGTCGTCGGATTGGTTCACCGGCAACGGTTCGTACACATCGCCCGTGCCTCTCACGAAGCCGTAACTCCACCCTCGCTCGCCCTGCATTGCCGAAAAGCCCTGCCGCGAATCCGCCACCACTTTCTCGGTCGCGACGGGCAGGCCCCGCATCGTGCCAGTGACGAAGATCGGCGACGGTCCGACGCGCAATGTACCGGAATAGCCGAGGGGCCGTCCCATCAGATCGACGACTCCGGTCACCCCGGACAGCGCGAGCGTGCGGGCCTGCAGCGACCAGAGCACGCGAACCTCTTTTCCGTCCGGACCGCGAAAGAGCACCGAATAGAGATCCGACAACGTGGGCTCCCGGCCCACGACTTCCGCGCCATGCAGCTGCCGGATCATGTTGGCCATCGCCGTATACGCAGGCTTCGGCGAAAGCGCGGCGTCGTTGCGCAGGAGCCCCATCGCGAACTCCTCGTAGTCACGCAATAGATACCAGAAAATGCGCTTGACCTTGGCGGAGAAGAGCAACGCGTAAGCGCGCACCAGGAACTGAGCCTGTACAGTGTCGTCGATCGCAAGGTCGCCGGGCGCGACCGCCGCCTGCGTTCCCCACCCGATTTCCGTGACCCAGATCGGTTTCGGTTCGCCGTTGTTATAACGGGCGATCAGCGCCGCGAGTTCGGCTATGTCCGTCTCGATACCCTCCGGCGGCGAATCGTAACGATACGGATGCACCGACACGACGTCCAGGTGCGCGAGGGCGCCGCCCTGCAGCAGCTTCTCCCAATACGGGAGCGGCACGCCTGCCGTCGCGCCACCGACGACCACGACATCCGGCCGCGTACGCTTCAGCTCGGTGTAAGCGGCCTGCAACATTCGCAGGTACGTGCCGGAGCGGTCCGCCTGCGCAGGGCCACTGACGAACGTCCCGTTATATTCATTCCAGATCTCCACCGCTTTGATCTGCGGCCCATAATGCCGGAGCACCTCCGCCCCATAGCGTGCATACGCGGCGATGCCTTCATCCGTATGCGGCGTCGCCCCGTCATCATAGTGCCCGTTCTCGAAGCTCAGTACGATGAACGGCTCGACGCCGCCTTGCGCGAGCCGCGCCATATAGCTGTCAAAAACGGCCGGAAAGCGGAACACGCCTTTCTCCGGCTCGACTTCACGCCAATAGAGTTCGTCCCGCACGCTCGCGATGCCTGCCGCCGGGATGGACGGAATGCTGCGCTGATCCCAGCCGTGCGCATAGTGGGTCATTACGCCGAAGCGTTTATCAGATCCGGCCTGCTCTGCCGCAACGGCTGCGTTGCCTCCGACGAACGCAGTCAGCGTCAGCAACACCGGCACGATCATTATACGATTTCGCAATTTCATTCATCCCTCCCGTTGTATCGCGGATGGACGCGTTCGTCGCTCCCCGCCCGTTCCCGCACTTCATGATAGAGCGAGGCGTAGCGCCGCGCCTGGAGATCGATCGCGTAATCCCGCTCGACTCGCGCGCGTCCCTCGCATCCGAGCGTGCGCCGCAAACCCGGATCCTCGAGTATTCGTCGCAGCGCCTCTGCGAGCGCACCAAAATCCCCCGTCGGCGCGAGCAAGCCCGTTTGCCCATCCACGACCGCCTCGCCGACTCCGCCCGCGGCAAATCCCACGACCGGCGTGCCACAGGCCATCGCCTCGAGAATCGTGTTCGGTAGATTATCCTGGAGCGACGGCATCGCGAACGCATCCGCCGCACTATAGGCAGCGCGCAGATCGTCGGACGCATCCAGCGCGCCGAGGTGGTGCGTCGGCTGTGCAGCCAGCGCGCCATAATTCCCGCGACCGAGCGTCACGAGCAGAAGCCCGGGGATGTCGCGGATCGCCTCGAACGCCTTGAGCAGCAGTCGCAAACCTTTGCGCCGGTCCGCAATGAGGTCCGCCACGAAGAGCACGATGCGGGCATCGGGCGGAAGCCCGAGCCGGCGCCGGGCTTCGAGCCGGTCCATCGGACGAAACTCGTGCGGATCGAGCCCGTTCGGAATCACCCGCACATCGAACTCCCGAAACAACGCGCTCCGCTGCGTCTCCCGCGCCAGCCATCCGCTTGGGCACACGACCGTGAGCCGCGCCCGCGACACCCGCGCGAGCACCGCTTGTTTGCGCTCGAGCACGCGCCGCGTCATGTCGGCGTCGGTCGTCGTCGTCATCAGTTGCGGGCACGAGCCGCAGCGTTCGGTGAAGCGCTCGCACAGCCCGCTATAATGGCAGCCCCCGGTAAACGCATTCATATCGTGAAACGTCCACACCACCGGACGTCGCGCGGTAAGCTCGGGCAGGGTGCGATAATCGAGCAGGTCGGCGACCCAGTGCAGATTCACGACCTCGCAGGCGGGAACCTGGGACGAGAGCCGCCAGCCGGTGAATGTCCAGTCCGGCGAGAAGTACGCTCCGGCACGGCCGACCGGCGGTCGGTGCCAGCGACGACTGGCGCGAAAGAATACATGCCCCAGAAAGGCCGGGGCCGGTGTAAACGGATTATATTCGACGATGTCCGCCTCGTTGCTGAAGCGCTGCGCCACGAGCATGTGTGAACGCACACCGACAGCGCCGAGGGTCCGGTGCAGACGATGCGCCGCCCGCGCCGCCCCGCCGCGGAGATCCGTGGTCGAAATGTGCGTGACGCGCAGCATCCGGCTCGTATCCGGCGCGGGCGCGATCCGCGGTCCCGTCGCGTCGGCGACCGGAGCAGTGGCGTGGCAGGTGATGGTTTCAGGCATGAAATTTGAGTTCGGTTTCGATCGGTTTTTTCCCGGTAACGACGCGGTTTCTCATGGTCCGCCCTGGGCCGCCACCGGGGCGTGGATCAACGCGGAATCAGCGGCCGGCCGCTCCGGAAACCGCCGCAGCACCCGCCGGGCTTCGATGATATTTCCCCACAGGAAAAACGGCAGGATCCCCACGACCATGCCGGCCACGACGCCCTCCTGCCGATAGCCCTCCACCCACGCCGTCATCAGGAGCAGGCTGACGAGCGAGCTGACGACGGAGGTCTGGGTGAGGCGCTTCACCTCCGAAACGCCGGCGAGCATATAGCCAAAGGGCTGTCCTATAAACACGAGGGCATTCCAGCCGAACATCAACCACACGAGCGCGGTCGACGGCAGCTCGACGCGCGCCGTCGCACCACCGGCCGAGAACCCGCCCACCCAGGCCGCGATCAACGGCTGCGCGAGCCACGCGCCCACCGCCATCGGCACCAGCGTGAAAATCAGGGTGGCTCCGAGCGACCGCGCGAGCGTCCTCCGGATCCAATCGAATTCGCCCCTCGCCTTCGCCTCCGAATACGCCGGCCACAACGGCAGCATGAACGCGTTCTGTATGATCGTGAAGAGACTGAAGAGGCGTTGCGCGAGATTATAGGGCGTAACCGCCGCCGCGCCGAGCGTCGTGGAAATGATCACCTGCGGCACCGAGACGTACAGCGTGAGCTGCACCTGCTGCACGCCGAAATGCGCGCCCAGCCGCCACAGCTCCCGCATCGTCGTCCACCCGCAACGCACGCGCCGCAGATCCGCCCAGCCGAGTTGCCGAAGTTGTACAGCAAGCAGGCCCGCGTTGGCGAGCGCAAGCGGGAGTTGCGCCGCGGCCACGATGCCCGCGAGCGGCCAGCGTAAATACACGCCGAGCAGCGTGCCGCCAAGGGCGGCGACGCTTCCGCCCGCCTGCCAGAGATTGTGCATCCACCCGCGCTGCCGGCTGTAGGCCAGTCGTTGTGCGAGTCCGAGCGGAATATTCAGGCAGAATATAAAGAGTGTCACCGCCACCGCGCCACGCGCCTCCGCCTGCACGTTGGGATCCACGAGGTTGAAGAGCGCCGTCGGATCGATCGCGCGCGCGACCAGCAGCGCAATGCCTGCCAGCAGCAGGCTGGCGCCGCCCAGGAACACCAGAGCCGCTTCCCACCAAACCCGCGCCTCGTTCACCTGGCCGCGCGCAAACGCCTCGGCCATCTTGTTCTGCGCCCCCTGCCCCATGCCAAAGTCGGCGAACAACAACATCGCGCCCACGCTCGTCAGCGTCATCCATAGTCCGAATGCCTCCGCGCCCAGCGCGTGCACCGCAATCGGCACCTGAAGCAGCTGGCAGCCAATTCCGACCCCACGCGCCGCCAGCGACGTCGCGAAGAACATGCCCACCGCCCGCGAACGGCCGGAGAGCCGTTGCGCACGTTGCTTTAATTTCAGGAGCAGGGCCATGGCTTGCTTCAACGCTTCAGCTGCGCGACATCGGAACCCGAGATCTTATAGTCATCAGCCTCGGGCTCGGTTTCGACCGCCGCGGGAAACTCCGGCCCCGATGACCGTGAACCACGCGAGCTCAACAGGAGAATCAATCCGCATGCGGTCGCTATATAGACGCGATGCGCCCCGGAGAACGGACTGAAGAGAAGATTCCACAGCGCGAGCAGCAGGATCAGCAGATAGATCGGCGCGAGCCGGTGCCACGGCTTGACCAGCACCGTGTCGCACAGTGCCCACAGCAGCCCGGCGCCGAACACCAGGAAGAACGCGCCGCCGAACAGGCCGCCTTCGGCGAGCGACACGAGCAGTTGCGAATGCAGGGCTTCGCCTCCCGCCGCCTGGTTGACGCCAGCGAAGCCTCCCACGCGCGCGGCCTTCGCCGCCTCGTGCCGGATCAGCACGAAGTTCTCATACACATCGGAGTTGCTGAACCACGACCCGTGGCCAATCAGCGGCGATTCGACAAACGCCTCCTTCGCGGCGGTCACCATCGCGGTCCGCTCGATGTCGGAACGCGTCGCGCGATTTTTCCGCTGAGTCTCTTCGTAGACGGCAAACACTCCGGCGACCGCAACGCTCAACGCGACCGGCGCGATCCACCAGCGGAACCGCACCGGCAGGCGCTGCAGCAACGTCAGCACGCCCGCGACAAAACAGATTGCGCCGAGTCCGCGGTAATCGAGCGAGAAGTGAGCCATTCCGATTCCGCCCGCGGCCAGCGCGGTCAGGAAAGGCCCGGCCAAGGGCGCCAACAGGAAGATCGCGAACGTGACCGGCGGGCCGACCCCGAATTTCCACATGTCGCCGAACAACGGTCCGTACAGCGCCGTATAGGCAAGCGCGCCGGCCGCCTGGCCGATCACGAACCACAGGATGTTTTTCCGCGAGCAGCTGAACAGGTACGCGATCGCCAGGAGATCGATCGCCAGAAAAATCATTCTCCCCCACCCGCGCGCCATATCGCGCGGCGAACTCCCGCGATAGAAATCCGACGCTATATAAGCCACCAGCGCCACAACCTGCGCGATCAGGAGCGCCCACAGGAAACGCGATTTGAACAAACGCCCGGGCAACGCGTGGTTGAAGACGACGCACAACATCGCCCAGCCCGTCACCGCCATCAGCACGAATTCCCCGAGCGGCATCTCGCCCACCAGCGACACGGTGAATGCCGTCGTCGCACTCGCTATAAACGATACTACGCCCGACACCGACCACCAGCGATCGCGCGGGGCCGCGACCTCGCGCGTCCGCTCGCGCTCCGCCGCTGCGAAGCGCGCCGGCCGCGCGACAATTGTGGGCACAGGAACGTCCATCATTCAAAGGCTTGCTGTTTCCAGATCGCGCGTCGCCGCGGCCACCGCCGGCGTACGCTCACGCGTGATCTCCCCGAGAATCTCCGCCATCCGGCGGCCTGCGACTTTCCACGTGAGATGCCGCGCGGCGTGCCGGGCGCTGCTCAGCGCCAGCGCCCGATAACGCGCGGGGTCGCTCATGACCGCCAGTATCCAGTCGGCATAATCCGCGCCCTCCGCCTCGAGCGGAAAGAGCTGCCCGTTCACGCCGTTTTCGATCACCGAAGGCAGGCCGCCGACGTTCGTGCCGAGACACGGCACGCCGAACGCACTCGCCTCCGCGAAGACGATCCCGAACGCCTCTGCCCGCGTCGGCATAATGAAGAAATGGCTGCGGGCATAAAGCGCGTTGATCTTTTGCCGATCTTCCACCGTCGCCTTCCCTATAAATGGGATCACGTCCACGCAGGCCGGCAATACAGTGCCGCGCGGCGGCTTGCAGCCAACGATCGTCAAGCGACAGTCGAACCCCGCGGCCGAAAGCGCCTTCACCGCATCGACCGCTATATCGACGCCCTTGCGTTTCCAGTCCACGCCGACGAGCAGCAGACGGCACGGGGCTCGTTCGCGACGCTCCACCGCTTCGGTTGCCTCATCGAGGCTCGGCGGCTCGAGCAGGTTGCCGCCGAAGCGCACGACATCGACTTTGTTTTCCGGCACGAAATAGAAGCGCTGCGCGGTATCCGCCGCCCAGTCGGTCGAATAGAGCGCGCGCGCACAACGATTCAGCGCCAGCTGCTCGATCGCGTGGCCGGCATTGACGCTCGGCGGCGCCACATCCGTGAACGAATGATAGAAGTTGAGCACGCCCGCGAAGCACGCATCGGTCCAGAGAACGACGGGCAGGTCCGTCTCCAAATACGCGAGCGGCCAGGTGCTCGGGCTGAAGACCGCGTCGACATCGAGACCCGCCAGGCCGCGTTCATACTGGCGCGCATGGCTGCGCAGAAGCGCGGCGTCACAGTATTTCAGATAACGCTTCCCGCGCATCCAGCGCCAATACAGGAAGCGCGCGGCACGTTGAGTATGACGCGTGTCGAGCGGCGACAGCGTCACGGTTTCGACTCCGGCGGTCTCGAGCGCGTGCCGCATGAAAAACGGCAGGCCGGACCATGACCGGGGATGGTCGGGGTCGAAGTATTGGCTGGCAAGGAATGCGATGCGCATGGGCGGGGTGGGTTAAATCGTATAGTTCAGAGTCGCACGGGGCGCGCCGCTCACTGGGCATTCTTGTGCCGGAAAAACGTCATCAGCATGATCTGGAAGTCCCAGAGCGGGCTCCAGTTTTCAATATAGTACAGGTCGCAGCGGATCCGCTCGTTGAGGTCGGTGTCGCCGCGCAGGCCGTTGACCTGAGCCCAACCGGTGATGCCGGGCTTCACATTATGGCGCGCATTATAGTGCGAGATCTCCTCCTTGAACTTGTCGATGAGCTCGGGCCGCTCCGGCCGCGGGCCCACGAGGCTCATATCGCCCTTCACGACGTTCCAAAACTGGGGCAGCTCATCGATGTTCCAGCGTCGCATGAAGGCCCCAACCCGCAGGCGGCGCGGATCGCCCGCCGTCGTCCAGCCCACGCGGCCATCGCTTTCGGCATCGGGACGCATGCTGCGAATTTTATATATCCAGAAGTGCCGCCCGTGCTGGCCCAGCCGGCGCTGACGATAGAAGATCGGCCCCGGGCTCTCGCGCTGCACCAGATAGCCGAACACCGCGATCACCGGCAGGCTCAATACAAGGCCGACGAGCCCTCCGAGGAAATCCATCGCCTCCTTGACGACGACGTTGAACGGATGGTCGAGCGGAAAATATGAAACTCCCAGCACGGGGACGCCGCTCACCGTCTGCAGCTTCAGGCACGACAGCAGAATCTGCGAACAGCTCGGGACGACTTTGAAGTCTACCATCTCCTTCTCGCAGAGATTCGCGAGCGCGAGCGTCTCATCGGTCGAGGCATCACCATCCGTGAGCATCACGATGTCGACGTCGTGCTGGCGCAGCACATCGAGCATTTCGTCGTGTCCGCCCAGCTTGCGTACGAACACCGAGGAGCCATTGCGCGCGCCTTCGTGCCGCGATGGCACATAGCCCGCAATTTCATAGGGATGTTGCCCGTCGCGCAGGATCGATTGCGCCAATACGCGGGCGTGATCCGACCAGCCGACAAACAGGATGCGCTGCCGGAGGCGCTGCGCGATCGGTTCGCCGCTGACGATCTTGAGCAGCAGGAAGCGCCAGAGTACAAATGTGGTCGTCGTGACGAAGAACGCGATCGTCACATAAATGCGGCTGATGTCCGTGCCCGTGCGCAGCAGCCACGACAATGCCATATAGGCGACGAGCCACGTGAGGGCGGCCTTCATCACCGCGAGTACGACCTGGCGAAACCGGAAGATGCGCTGCAGATCGTACAGCTGCCGGTGCGGCAACAGCAGCATGAACAATACTGTGCCGAACACCACCTGCCCGAGGTAATCCGTCCAGCGGATCGCTGGCGCAGCCACGCCGATTTCCACCAGCGGCGTCTCGAAGCGCAGCCAGCTGCTGAACGCCAGCGCGAGGAAGATGACGACGCTGTCGCCGATCAATTCGGCGACGAGCACGCGAGTCGTCGCGTGACGACTCGAGGTTTTCTGCTCGGCCGGAAGATATCCGTCCCTGCGGGCGACGACGTGTGGAAGCATGAATATTGTCGGGTGTTGATGATTGGAGCTCCTGCCTGGCCTCCCGCCATTGCGGCGCGCAGCAGCCAGGCCGTTGCGAGGCTGGCCTCGAGGCGACTCCGTTACGCGTTATAGTAGTAGTAATGATCCGCCGAATTGCGGGTGCGGATCTTGTTCAGGACCAGGCCCGTAGCTGGTCGCTTAGATACTTCCTCGAGCAGGGTGAGCGCGCGTTTCGCCACGCGGCGCGGCGTTCGGCCCGCATGCAGGACCAGACAGATGGTGGAGACGTTGCGGGCAATATAGAGCGTGTCGCTCACTGCCATCAGCGGGGCGCTGTCGATGACAACGCGATCGAAGGCGCCCAGGGCGCGCTGGAGAATCTCGCGCATTCCGGTCTGCGCGACGAGTTCCGCACTGCCCGGCTCGTGTTGCCAGTTTCCGAGGCGATACAGGTTTTCGATCGGGGTCTTTTGCACGGCCTGTGCAAACAGTTCCGGATCACGCAGGCAGGCCGTGAGGCTGGGACGGTCGTTGGGATCGGAGAACAGATGCTGCAAGCTGGGTCGCCGAAAATCCGCATCGATCAAAAGCGTGCGCAATCCCTGTTGAGTATAGGACGCCGCAAAGTTCAGGGAGCAGAAGCTCTTCCCCTCGTCCGGCACCGCGCTCGTGAAAAGCACCGAGCGGGCCTCCTGCCCCGCGGTGAGCGCGAGTGCGGTGCGCAGCGAGCGAAACGCCTCGGCCTGCGCCGAACCCGGGCTCCGCAGTACAATCGGTCGGCCATCGAGCCGGTGGTGGCGCGACCGCGGCACGGTCGCGAGCACCGGCAGTCCCAGCGTGGCCTCGGCCGCGTCGACCGACCGCACCGACGTGTCGAGCGCGTGAGATCCAAGCGCCAGGCCGCAGCCGAGGAACAGCCCCGCAGCCAGCGAGACCGCGAGCAACAGCTTCTGCCGCGGGCCGGATGGCTCGATCGGCACCAGCGGTTCTTCGACGACGCGGATGTCGATTCCGTTGACGTCGTTCGCCGAGGTGAGTCCGCGGGCGACGTTCGCTTTGTTCAGATCCTCGAGGATCTTTTGATACATCACCCCGTGCGCCTCCACCTCGCGTTGCAGCGCGTTATAGGGAATCGCAATCCGATCGAGCTCGAGCGCGGCTTTCTCCTGCTGGGCGAGGGCGCTCTCCAGCGATTTTTCCATCGCCTTGGCCGATTCATGCGATTCGCGAATTCGCGTCGTGGCGCGGCGAATCGTCCCGACAAACGACGAGCGCAGCTCCTCGAGCTCGCTCTTCGCCTGTATCATCGTCGGATGCAGCGGACCGTAGCGCTGCCCCAGGGTTGCGAGCTCGGCCTCCTTCAGGGTCACCTGCTTGCGCAGGTCGAGCACCTCCGGCAGATCGGCGATGCCCCGCACGCTCAGCAACTGCTCGGGATTCGTGTCGGCCAGCCGCGTCACCTGCTCGAGCTCCGCCGCGCGCGCGAGCCGCGCATTCTTTGCCGACGCGACCTGTTGGTTCAGATCCCGCAGCCGCTCGACGACGATGTTCTGCCGTTCCTGTAATGACACCGCATTGAATTTCGCGCGATAGGCTTCGAGTTTTTCCTGCGCAGCGCGGAATTCATCGCCCACCCGCTTCGCCTCGGCCATGAGCAACTCGTGCGCGCCCAGCGAATCCTTCCGGCGTTCGTTGCGCGCCTGCGCGAAAAACTCGTTCACGATCGACTGCGCCAGGTGCTGCGCCCGCTCCGGGCTGGAATCCGTCACGGTCAGCGAAATCAACCGGCTGCCGCGGACCACATTGATTTTGATCTTCTCCGCGAAACGCTTGACCAGCTCCGCATCCGAAACTGCGGCTGTCGCCTCGACCGGCTCCGCCTGCAAGCGCTCCGCCAGCGCCGGGAGTTTCGCCAGCTTCAGCAACATCACGAGTTTCTCGCCGGCCCAACGCACGATTTCGCTATTCGAGCGGAAGAGGTCCGTCGGCTGCGGCCCGAGATTCAAATCGTGCTCGAGGCCGTTGTCCTTGATGACCTGAAGCAGCACCGACTGGCTCGCGACTTTCAGTTCCACTGTCTTCAACGTCTCGGCGGTTTCGATCTCGGTGGGAGCCCCGTGCTCGCTGCTGCCCGGCGTGACCTCCAGCAACGCGGACGACGAATACACCGGGTGGACGTGATCCAGATACAGGAACGCGAGCGACACGGTCAGCGCCACGCACAGGAAGATTTTCCCGAAGTTGTTTCGGAACAGTTGCAGCACCTCCCGCAGGTCCAGGCTTTCCTTGAACTCCGCTCTGGTTCGATGAATTCGGGCGTTGGCTATAGCTTCACTCATTACTCGGTTGCTCATCAGCTTTCACAGCTGGTTGCTTTGATGGGGAACAGACCTCCCCCGTGACCTTTGAAGGTGCGGATAGAACGAATGACTCCGCGATTGTTCCGTTTCTTTCCTGTCCGTCTGACGGTCAGGAAATTCCTCATATATTCGTGCAGTTTTCCGTATCCAAAATGTGGCTACGTGCATCCTGCGGGACCGTAGCTATGCGCTAGCAGCATCGGCGCCAGCGCACTTTTTTTCTGGCCTCGGACCTGGGAAAATTTGTCGCAATCCTCATCGTGCACGACGCGGGAGAAAGTTGCGGACGGACTCGCACCGCCCTCTGGATTTCTCTCGGCATTCAGCGGTGGCGTGGCGCCGGAAGGGCATCCATTTCACCCCTTCCGGTTTCGCGCAAACGCCGCCGGCAGGCTGAGACCAGACCGGCCGAAAAGACCCCGGTGGAGTGACCGGCGGAGTCGTCCGTCGTCCTTCGCTATATAGTATACGAAAAATGCCCGCCGGTGGCCTGGAACGGAGTGCGGTGTCCACCGCGATCTTTCAATATAGAAGCCGTTTCGCCCGCGGAGGACGTCCGCCCCACGGCCGGCTTCACGCCAGCGCCGGGACCACCTGCGGGCGCTTCGACGAAGCGAGCCGGCATGCCCCGATCAGCCCGATCAGACATACCACGCTCGCGACAAGGTAACACATTCGATACGAGTCGGCGATGTCCGCCAGCCGCGCGGCGAGAATCGTCGCCAGGCTGGTCACGCCGGCGCGCGTCATCTGCACGGCCGCAAAAATCGAGCCCCGCCGCTCCGGAGGCGCGTTATGAAACATGAGCGGCACGATCGGCAGATGCACCATCACCCACGCGGCCTTGAACGCAATCAGCCCGAGCGTGAGGGACACGAGGTCCTCGACCCAAAACACGAAGGCCAACTCCACCACGGCCAGCATGATGAAGCCCGCGATCAGGACCACGCGCGCCCCGATCCGATCCACGAGCCAGCCCACGGGAAACGGCATGACGAAGCTGACGATCAACGCAGCCGTCGTGGTGTTGCCCAGCACCGTCTTCGAGAAACCAAGCGTCTCCGTCACGAACAGCGCATGCAGCATCTCGGTCAGGGCCAGGGAGACGAGCACGGCGGAGCCGCAGATCGCGACGTTCCGCGTCTGCGGATCGCGTAATTCGACGAGCGGCTTCAGCGGATTGTACCGCCGGCGCGGCGGCTGGTCGCTCGGAATGTTTTCGCGGATACAGAATCGCACCACCAGAAACGATCCCGCCACGAACAACATCCCGCCCGCGTAAGGCCAGAACTCATGCGTGTCGGCCAGCGGCACGAAGATGGAGGTCATGCCGACCCCGACCACCGCGGTCACGATCATCCGCACACCATTCGCGCGACCGAGCTCGCCCGAGGTAAACGTATCGCCATACATCGGATCTCCCGTGCCGTAGCAGACATCGAGGCCGATCTGCATGATGAGGTTCACCATGAAGAACCCAGACACTACCAAGGCGGTGCGCTGATAATCGACAGGCACGATGAAGGGCATCGCCCCCAGCAGGGCGATGCTCACGAAAACCGCAGGCCACGCGCCGAGCAGAAATGGCCTGCGACGCCCCGCGGCGCTGCGGTGACCATCGCTTTTCCACGCCGCGTAAGGCTGGATCAGAAAACCGCAGACCCGGTTCAGCGCGACCATTATGCCAATGATCGTGATGTTGTCCGTAAAATGCTTCGCCGTGATCGGCAGCATTGTGGCGGTGATCGCATCCACCGTGCCCGCGCCCGCCATCATCAGCCCCATCACCACCATGGACGGCTTGGCGAGCGTGGGAGCAGGCGTGGCGGAGGGGGCAGCCATGACAGTTGATCCAGGCACAGGCAGGGGTCTCGGAACTCAGGCGAATCCCGAACCCGAAACAACTGCAAACCGTGTCACGTTCTGATGGCGTTCACCACAAACCGGTCCTGCCCCAGGGCCATCGGGCCATCTCCTGACCTTTGCGGCGCCCCGACGTGATCGCGTCGCGACCGCAAACCGGAGAATAACAACCTCCGGCCGCCTGGAGTTTCCCGGGATGGCCCCCCTCGGGAGAGCAGGGCTGCAGGGCACCGTGGGCCGGCCCCCATCCGCCTCTCCGGAGGCCGGCTACGCTATCCTATGATCGCTTCCGCTGGCTTCACGCGGCATGCGCGCCGCGCCGTGGCGTGGGCGCATTTATCCGCGAGGGAGGCCGGCGCATATACTGCCCCGGCACCTTTTCACCGCCGGCCTCCGCCATGCTACGGTTTAGAACTCCACCGTCGCGGTCAGCCGATAGCTGCGCGGCTCGCGCAAATAGAGCCGGCGCGGGCCGCTGAAGTTGGAATTGTACCGCGCGACGGACGCGAGATAGGAGTTGGTCAGATTCTTGACGTTGAGCTGCAGCGTCATTTGCGCCCGATTCCACGGCAGCCGGAATTTATAACCGGTGAAGCCATCGAGGTACAGGGATTCGTTGGCGAAATAATCGCGACCAGTCGCGGTGTCGGTCTGTGAGAAGACCTTGCCTTGGTATCGCGCCGCGCCGCCGACGAAGAGACCCTTCAGCGCGCCCTCGGAGAAACGGTAGCGCGTCGTCGCGCTCGCCTTGTGCGGGATCGAGCCGAAGCCCTGTTCCTGCACGGCGGCACGGTCGTCGATCTCCTCGGTTTGAATCGTCGCGATCCTCGTTTCGACAAACTCGCGCAAGGCCGGGTCGTTGCCCGCAAGCTGGCGCCATTCCGCGAACTTCACCGCGAAGAACGCGCGACCTTCCTCGAAGAAATTTTCGCGGTTGCGCTTCGAGTGGGAGTAATTGGCGCGGAACGTCCAGTTCCGCGTCGGGTTGCCGACGATCTCGAATTCATAACCGGTTGTGGCGGTGTCGATGATCGCCGCGTTCCAGTTGAAGCTCTGCGCGTCGGCCTCGGCCTGCGTGATGCGACCGGTACGCACGAACTCGGCGAGGACCTCGAGCGTCTCGGGTCGGCCCAGCGCGGACGTGTTGTTCGTGGTGGCGCCACTGGGGGACACGGCCGCATCGCCGACCTGCGCCGTATCGAAATAGTTGATGCGCGCGAAATACCGGTCGTCGCCGAGCAGATCGATCATCACGCCGTATTCCTGGTTCTCGCCTTCCGGCGTCGGCGGAATGCGACCGTCCGGCAGGATACGGCGGTCGAAGCGCGGCGCGCCGACGTTCGTCGACTGATTATATAGGACGGAGAAGCGGTTCGTGATCTGCAACACGCCGCCGGCCGTGACCGTCGTGGCGGTGATGTCGTTGCGATTGAAGCCGGGCCGCGCCGCGACCTCGTTCAGGATGCGCTCACCGGCCGCGATGCGCGGATCGCCGGCGGCGACCCGACCGGACGTAGTGTCGTAATATTGAATCTCGTCGCGACGATAACCCAGCGTGGTCGAGAGGCGCGGAAACCAGCGTGCCTCGGGCCGGTTGAACCACGTGCTTTGCGAAGCGATCATTCGGCTATCGATGTCTTTCTGCGCATGCAGCTCGCCGGTCGTGACGTAGCGCGACGAAAGCGTGTTGCCGAGGTAGGTGAAGGGCGCGATCGGATTGTAGAAGCCGTGGAGCGCGTAGGTGGAGAAATCCCCCTCCGTCAGGTACACGCGGCGATAAACGAGGTTCTGCGCGTTCTCCGGGGCGTTTACGTTCTGGACCGGAACGTTGTTCTGGTTGACGAGGATCTCGCGGTACGAACGCGTGCTGCGATCCTGCACGGCGTTCTCCCACATGCCGGCCAGCCGGTGCATGCCGAACCATTTTCCGAGGTTCAATGTATACGCGGCGGTGAGACGCTTCACCTCGTTCTCGGTCAGCGTGCCGTCACCATTCTGGTTCGTCTCGAGATAGATATCGCCCGCGTGCCGGTTGGGCACGGTGCCGGTGCCGCTGGGCGCAAGGATGTTCAGGTTCGGATCGCCGAAGAGATCCATCGTGTTGCTCTGATAGACGAACGAGCGGGCGCGCGCATCGGTCTCGTTCCGGAAATAAGCCGCCTGCAGCGTGAAATCATCGGTGATGCGCTGCTCGACGGTGATCTGGGCGCTGTTGAAATCGCGCGTGAGCTTGGGCGTCGGGCCGGCCCAATTTATATCATACGGGAAAATCGATGGCGGCAGGAGCGTGCCCGTCGGCTGCGGCGCGGTATTGGTGCGCAGCTCGTTCCGCATGTTGTGCACGGTGCCGTCCTGCGTGAAAAACGTGAACCGCTGGTTCGCGTTGAAGGCGGAGAGCCCGAGCGCCGCCGCGGCCGCCGCGGGCGCAGGCAATGTATCCGTTACGGTGCGACCGGTCGCGTTCCAGAGCGTGAACTGATCGCTGGTGTTCCAGCGCATGCCGAGGCTCTTCTCGGTGAGCCCGTCTTCATACGAAGCATTGATCGTGGTGCGCGAGAAGGGCCGATACGTGACGGCTGCGCTATAGCGCTTCTGGTCGTCGTAATCGTACGTCCGCCAGCCCTTGGAGTTTTGATAAAGGCCGTTGAGCCGGAGCGCCAGGGTCTTCGGGATGAGCACCTGATTCAGGTCGGCTGTATAACGATAGTGCGCCCAATTGCCGACCTGCACCTGACCAACATAGCGGTTGCGGTTCACATTCGCCCGCTTCGTCGCGAGAGCGACGAGGCCGCCGGCATCGCCCGAGCCGAAGAGAATGGAATTCGCGCCGCTCGCGACTTCCGCGCGCTCGATGTTGTACAGATCGGACGGCGCGGCGTTCTCGACGTAATCGGTGGAGATGTTGGCGGGGATGCCGCGGATGCGGAACGGCTCGCCGCCGGCGGAATTGATGTCGCGAGGATTGTTGAAACCCGCGCCCTCGGCGTCGCCCGCGTTGAGCTCGGCGTTGGTCGCGTAGGCGAGCATCTCGGTGACATTCGTCGCCGCGATGTCGGAGAGGAACTCCGGCGTGAACGGGGAGATCGACGCCGCGGTGTCCTTCAGGCTGGTCGCCAGCCGGCTGCCAGAGGTGGTGTTCGCGGCCTGGTAGCCGGTATCGTCGTCGGCGCGCACCTCGAAGGGCGAGAGCTCGATCGTCTCGCCGGCGGCGGCGGCGTTGGCGGAGGGCGTGGTGGCGGGAGCGGGCGTAGTGGACTGCGCGCGGAGCGGCACGGCCAGAGCAGCGGCCAGCGTCGCGGCGAGCGCGGCACGCGTGAGGGAACGCGCGTCGCGATGATAGGGTGAGCAATCAGGGTTCATTCGGTTGGGATGTTTGCGTCGCAGGGTCAGGGCGACGTTCGCAAGAAAGCACCGCCCTGCCCCGCTGCAATCCGCGTGAGACCCTGTCCGTTCGAGTCGTTGCATGACGCGTGGCGCGGTCTTCCAGACTGCTTCGCGCCTCCATTCCCGACGCACGCGGATCTCCGGGCGCAGCGGGGTTTTCACCCCGCGAACTCGATCGTGCGGGAGATCTCCGCCTTCGTCGCGAGCACGCGCACCACCGCCGTGGCCGAGTGCCGACCGGGCGCGAGTTCGGGCAGCGCCAGATGATGCGCGTGCTCCTCGTGCAGTCCGTTTGGCCGCTTGCGCGCGACGAGTTCCGGTTTCGTTTCCCGCCCGTCGACGATGAGTCTCACGAGCTCGCTGATCGGTTCCTTCGCGAGCCCCTGGGGCGTATTCGTCCACGCGCATCGCGCGCGCAACAGCACGCCGCGCTCCGGACGGCCGGCCTCGAGCGCATCCGCCGGGGTCAGCGCCACGAGCGAGACCATCGGTCGCGCGATCGCGGGGTTGTCCCACCAGCGCCAGGTGGTTTCGCGCGCGCGCACGAAATCGAGCACCTCGCGCGAGCCGCTGTGCATCCAGGTTTTCCCGCGCGTCCAGACGTCGTGCCGCGCCGCCGCGACCCAGTTCTTCTTCAACGCATTCAACCAGCCGTCCCACGTCGGCTCGGTCGCGAGAAACAGCGTGCGAAAGCCCGTGGTCATATCGGCGAACCACCACGGTTCCGTGCCGTGCGCATCCTGCAGCGCGATGTACGGAATCTGTCCGCGCCAGCGATGCAGGAACGGTTCGCTGTTGGTGAAATCCGGATTGCCGAAGTGATACGTGCTGATCGCCGCGAAGCCGCTGCGCTCGACCGAGTCGTCCAAAAACATCCGCACGAGCTCCTCGTTTTCGCCGAACTGCCAGACGAGCCGGCCGCCCGCGCGCTCGAGCGGCGCGAGCCGCCGCGCGCGAAAATCGGGCCAGGTCACCGCAGGCGAGGGCGTCCGGCTCCGCACGCCAAGCGGCGGCCCGATCTCGGCGCCGGCCGGTGCGATGATATCGCTCGTGTGACTATACGTTCCCAGACCGGGCACGTTCACCCACGTGCCGTACTCTTCGTTCGCGGTGAAGAACGTAACCGGCACTTTTCGCTCGCCGGCGATCGCGCGCACGCGCGCCATCCACTCCGGCTTCGCGTTCTTCGCGCCCCAGAAATCGATCTTCAACGCCCGCGCGAGCTCGACCGCGTCGTGCGGGCTGCCCTGGCCGTGCGACTCGATCTGCATCGAAAACACCTTCAGGTTCGACGGCAGCGTCACGCGCGGTCGCGCGGCGCGGCGCCGGATCGCACCAAGCGTATCGAGCGCGTTCAAGGCCGCCAGCGCGTCGAGCGCATAGAAGGTCGCGAGCGGATTGCTCAGCCAGCCGGGCCGGTCACTGAACCCGCCATCGGCGTTCGCGAGCGAGTGTATATAGGCGATGCACGCGTCGCGTCGCGCGGGCGCGGCACCGAGCAGCGCGAGCCCGCGGACCGCCGCGCGCGTGTAAGCGATGTCGTCCACGCCGCCGAATTCCGGCTGCGGCTGGAACGTGAAGCCGCCGTTCGGGCGCTGGCAGGATCGTATCCAGGAAATGGATTCCGCCTGCTTCTCGCCCGCGCGGCCGAAAAGCTTCAACGCCTGCAGCCCCCACCACGTGTTCATCACGTGTCCGTCGCCGCCATCGGCCGCGGGCGTGTTGTTGAAGCTGCCGTTGGCACGGCGCCGCGCGTCGATGTACGCGGCGAATTTCTCCATGCCCTCGAGCGGCAGGCCCAGCAGCGGCCGCGCAAGCACCGCGCCGAGCTCCGACTGAAACACCGGATAGCCGTGCTGCTCGTACTGCTTCAGATAGGGCAGCGGCTCCTGCCACGCGCCAATCGTGTCGCGAAACGCCGCCACGTCCTCGCCCAACCACGCCAGCGCCTGCACCTGCTGAAACTCGAAGACGCGTCGCTCCTGCTCGAGCTTCTTGAGCTCCCGCGGGTGGTGCGTGCGTACATATTGCGCGAGCCGCGCGCGATCCGGCGGAGCAACGTCGAGCAGCCGGTGGCAACCGATCACACCGAACGTCGGCGTGAGGTGCGACAGCACCTGGTCTTCCCAGCCGTAGCCGCCGTCATCGCGCCGCAGCGTTTGCAGATAATCGAGGATGGCGCGCGTGGATGCGGCCGGGGCCGCACCGCGCAGTTGCGCGAAGGCGCGCGGGGCCGTCGCGCTCGCGGTCGCGGCGACGCCCGCGATGCCCAGCGATCTCAACGCGGCGCGACGGGTGAGTTTCGGATTCATGAATTTCATGGGAGCACTGCTATCCCCCAACCTGTTTTTCCCTGTATGCACCTTCAAACTCCGGAGTTTGAACAGAAGACAAGCAAGAGAACGAAGAGACGTTCGTCTCCGTGACCTTCGTTTCCTTCGTTACCTTCTGTAAAATGGATCGGTGTTTGGCGGCTTCCCTGCGCCACGCTCACTCCGCCTTCTTCCGTTTCGCCCCTCCGCCCTTTTTCTGCACGTTCTCCGTTATCGGCCAGAGCTCCGATTCGGTCCGCGCCGTGCGCAGGAACTCCTCGAACCGCTGCACCACTTCGGGGTGCGCCGCGGCGACGTTGTTCTTTTCGCCGAGGTCCGTCTTTAGATTGTACAGCTCGATCGGCAGCTTCGTGCCGAGCCGCACCGCTTTCCAATCGCCCATCCGCGCGGCCTGGGTGAAGCCGCGCTCGTGAAACTCGAAGTAGAGCGGCGGATGCTCGACGCGTTTGCCCTGCGTCATCGCCGCGAGCACCGACACGCCATCGAGCTTCACGCGCGCCGGCGGCTTCGCTCCGGTGAGCTCCATCATCGTCGGGAAAAAATCCGCGAGGGTCCAAATCTGGTCGCTGACGACGCCCGCTCTGATCTTGCCGGGCCACCGCGCGATGCTCGGCGAACGCAGCCCACCTTCATACATGTCGCGCTTGAAGCCGCGCAACGGCCCCGAGTGCCGGAACTCCGGATTGCGATGCGCGGCGCCGTTGTCGCTCGCGAAGATCACGAGCGTGTTGTCGTCGATCTTCAGCTCCTTCAACAGCGCCATCATGCGACCCACATCGCGATCCATCCGTGTGTACATCGCGGCGAGTTTCTTGAGATTTTCCGGCCAGCTCTCGTTCGCATACGGCGCGATGTCCGGCACCTGGATCTTCGCGTGCGGAATCGTGAACGCCACATAGAGGAAGAACGGCCGCGCCGCATTCTTCTTCACGAAACCGAGCGCCTCGTCGGCCATCAGGTCGTGCGAGTAGAATTTGCCGTCGAGCATCACCTTCTCGTCGTTGCGCCAGAGATGCGGCGGGTAGTACTCGTGCGCCTGCCGCTGGCAGTTGTAGCCGTAGAAATAATCGAAGCCCATCTTCGTGGGCGTGCTGTGCGACTCCGGAAATCCGAGGCCCCATTTGCCGACGATTCCCGTCGTGTAGCCGGCCTGTTTCATCAGGTGGCCAACCGTAAACGTATCCGCCGGCATCGGCAGCTGGCCCTCGCCCGGCAGCTCGCGATTGCCGCGGATGTGCGCGTGGCCGTTATGCAATCCCGTCATTAATGTACAGCGGCTCGGCGCACATACGGTCGCGCCCGCATACGCATCGGTGAACCGCATCCCTTCCGCAGCGAGCCGGTCGAGGTGCGGCGTCTTGATCAGCTTCTGACCGAAAGAGCCGAGATCGCCGTAACCGAGATCGTCGGCCAGGATGAAAACGACATTCGGTTTCGCGGCCGCTGCGCCAAAACCGGCGACACACGAGCACACGAAAACCACCAGGGAAACCAGCACGGGGATTTTCATCGGGGAGAGAGGCTGACGGACAACGCGGCGGAGCCAGTCGGCCGTCAACGAGTGCGAAAGTCGAGCCGTTGAATGCGAGCACGACCGCGCAACGCCTCGCTTCCCGAGAACCTGACTTGCACCTCCTACGTCAAGCTGAACACTCCGCCATCCCCATGCACTCGCTTCCCCGATTCGCGTTTCGCGTCGCTGTCTTCCTCCTCGCGTTTTGCTCCGCTGCTTCCGCCGCCACTCCCGAGCGCCCCAACATCCTCTGGCTCACGAGCGAGGACCACGGCCCGGAAATGGGCTGCTACGGCGACGTCAACGCCCGCACGCCCAACGTCGACGCGCTCGCCGCGAAAGGCATGCTCTTCAAGCGCGCCTGGTCGACTCACCCCGTCTGCGCGCCCGCCCGCACCGCGATCATCGCGGGCCTGCACGCCACCACCACCGGCGGCGTCCACATGCGCTCGATGGTGCCGCTGCCCGCCGGGAAGAAATTGTATCCGCAGTTCCTGCGCGAGGCCGGCTACTACGCCACGAACAACAGCAAGGAAGACTATAACATCGAGAAACCCGCCGGCACCTGGGACGAGTCGTCTGCCCGCGCGCACTGGCGCGCCCGCCAGCCCGGCCAGCCTTTCTTCGCGGTCTTCAACTCCACGAAGAGCCACGAGAGCCAGATCCGCACGCGACCACACAAACAAATCGCCGCCCCCGCGAAGATGCGCATCCCCGCGTATCATCCCGACACACCCGAAGTGCGGCAGGACTGGGCGCAATATTACGACAAGGTCAGCGAGGCCGATGCCGATGCCGGCGCGCGCCTGAAGGAGATCGAAGAGGCCGGACTCGCGGCGAACACGATTGTTTTCTACTACGGTGACCACGGCAGCGGCATGCCTCGCGGCAAACGCTGGCCGTCGAACTCCGGCCTGCACGTGCCGCTCGTCGTCTACTTTCCGCCGCAGTGGCAGCACCTCGCGCCGAGCGAATACAAACCCGGCGGCAAATCCGACCGGCTCGTGGACTTCGTTGATCTCGCGCCGACCGTGCTCAGCATCGCCGGCATCAAACCGCCGGAGTGGATGGACGGCCACGCGTTCGCCGGTCCGCATCAGACCGCACCGCAACCGCTGCTCTTCGGCTCCCGCGGCCGCATGGACGAGCGCTTCGACACCGTGCGCAGCGTGACCGACGGCCGCTATGTTTACCTGCGTAATTTCTACCCGCACGTCTCGCAGGCTCAGCGCGTTTCGTACCAGTTCGAGACGCCCACCACCGCGATCTGGCACCGGCTCTACGAAACCGGCAAGACGACCGACGCGCAGTCGATTTTCTGGCGCACGCCGAAAGCGCCCGAAGAGCTCTACGATCTCCAGGCCGATCGCGACGAAGTGAACAATCTCGCGAACTCGCCGCAGCATCGCGCCACGCTCGAGAAACTGCGCGCCGCCGTGCGCGCGCAGGCGATGAAGACCCGCGACGTATGCTTCCTCCCCGAAGGTGAGATGCATGCGCGCGCGCAAGGCAGCACGCCCTACGACATGGCGCGCGACACGAGAAAATATCCGCTCGCCCGCATCTACGATGCCGCCGATCTCGCCTCGCGCCTCGAGCCCGCCGCGCTGCCGCAGCTCGAGAAGCTCGCCACCGACACCGACAGCGCCGTCCGCTATTGGGCGACCCTCGGTTTTCTGATGCGCGGTGCCGATGGCGTCACGCGCGGCGCGGGCACTCTGCGCAAAGCCCTGAACGATTCGTCACCGTTTGTCCGCATCGCCGCCGCCGAAGCGCTCGCGAAGCACGGTGCCAGCTCCGATCTCGCGCCATCGCTCGCCGTCCTGCGCGAGCTCGCGCCCGGAGACAAGAACGACGTCTTCGTCGCGATGGCCGCGCTCAACGCGATCGAAGCGCTCGGCCCGAAAGCCTCGTCCCTGCACGAGATGGTGCGCACGATGAGTCCCGACGCCGCGTCGCCACATGCGCGTTTCAATTCCTATGTGCCGCGGCTGATCGCGAACATCACGCCCCCGCCGCCCGGCACCAAAGCCGAACCGAAGAAGGGCAAAGGGAAAAAGAAGGCCGAAAAGAAGTGAGTCCGCCGCGGAGGGCCAGCGATGCTCGAGCCCAGGTTGAGCGGAGGATGAGGCCAGGATGACCGCAGGCGCCTTGGGGGCCCCGTGAACCCGTCGGGGGCAACCTCCCCGCCGGGGCAACCCACGCGCAAAGCTCCGGCTCAGACTCGCGCCGCCTCGCGCTGCACGATCGCTTCCATCTCCGACCGCTGCGCCTCGAGGCTGCGCACGATCGCGAACTGATTCGCGGCGCGCTCGAGATTGTGCCCCGGGCGCTTCACCTTGAAATAGGTGTCGCCCGCGAGGAAATCCGTGAGGAAACGAATCCCGATCTCGAACGTGATCACCTGGCCCGAGACCGCGAGATGCGCGATCTCGGCGTCGTTCAGAAACGGTCGCGCCGCCGACAGGTAGCCTTGCACCAGCGCCTCAAAGATCGGCCGCCGTGCCTCGACTTTCGTCAGGTCGCGCTCGTCTTCCGCCGCCGAGTTCGTCGCCGAGCGCACCATGTCGCCGAAATCGTTCAGCGCCACGCCCGGCATCACCGTATCCAGATCGATGACACAAATTCCCTCCTGCGTCGCGTCGTCGAGCATCACGTTGTTGAACTTCGTGTCGTTGTGCGTGACGCGCTCCGGGATCTCACCGCGCGCCTGGAGCGTGAGCAGCACGTCCGCGAGCGGTTCGTGCGCGAGGGCAAACGCGATCTGCTCCTTCGCCTGCGCCGCGCGGTTGTGCGCATCGGCCGCGAGCGCACGTTGCAGCGCCTCGAAGCGCCGCCGCGTGTGGTGGAAATCCGGAATCGTCTCGTGCAGCCGCTCGCCCGGCAGGTCCACGAGCAGCTTCTGAAAATCGCCGAAGGCTCTCGCCGCCGCCGTCGCCTGCGCCGGAGTTTGCACGAGGTCGTAGGTCTGCGCGCGCTCGATGAACAGATAACAGCGCCACCAACCGCCGTCCGCGTCGCGGTGATACGGCAATCCGTCGCGTGCCGACACCAGCGTGAGCGCCCGCCGCGAGGCGTTCTCATCGGCGCCGGCCGCCGCCGCACGTCGCGTCGCGTGCTCGGTCACGCGCCGGATGTTGTCCATCAGCGCGGGCACGTTGCGGAACACGCGCTCGTTGATCCGCTGGAAAATATACCGCACCGGCGCGCCCGCCTGATCGAGCGTGACCGCGAACGTGTCGTTGATGTGTCCGCTGCCATACGGCACCGCGGAGCGATAGCTTCCCAGCAGCGGGAACGCCGCGACAGCGGCAGGAAGAGTGGACGGAACGGACGTCGGATTCATGCGGGTGCCTCTGGGCAAAGAGTCGAGCAGTCAGCGGGAGGGCAGATGCGGCGCAACACGTTTCCAGCCTCGGCTGGCGGGGCGCCGTGCATCATCGAGTCGAAGTCGGGCCGAATCTCAGCGCGCGGCCTGCGCTCGAAGGTTTTCCTTTGCGCGCAGCAGCATCCGCAACGGATGCAGCTCTTCCTCGAGCGTCAGCGGCATGGCTGCGCCGGTCGCGAGGTGGCTCACCACCGCGTCGAAATAATCCAGCGCCGGCACGCGTTCGAGCGGCTCGACGATTCCCTCCGGTGTCACGAGCCGCGTGCGCGTGCCGCCGTCGACCGATTCGATGAACCCCTTCGTGCCAAAAACCCGCAGCGTTTCGTTGCCATGCGGCACACCCTTCACGTTTGGATTCAGATAATTGATGATGATCGTCGCGAGCCCGTCATTCTCCAAACCGATCTGCACCGCACCGGCGATCTTGCCCTCGCCTTTTTCCTGCTCGGGTTTTCCGAAGGCCGTCTCCCAACCCGCGATCGTCTTGATCCGCACGCCGCCGACGTGCTCGACCATGCGGGCGGCGTGAATGCCGGCCTGGAGAAACATGCCGCCGTCGATCGCCTCGTCCTGCGGCCGGGCCGCGCCGTAGCGATACGATTTCTGCACGAGCACCTGGATCACCTCGCCGACCGCGCCCTCTCGCACGAGCTTCCGCATCACGGCGTAATTCGGGGCGAACGCCGTGCCGGCCATTTCGTGGAATTGTTTCCCGGTGCGCTTTGCGATCACGAGAATCTCATCGAGCTCGCGCTCGGTGAGCGCGGACGGTTTCTCCGCGTAAACGTGTTTCCCCGCCTCGAGGCAGCGGATCGCATCGCGCGCCTGATCCGCCCGGCGCGGCGAGCACAGCGAAACCAATTCCACCTCGGGATCGGCGAGCAGTTCGTCGAGCGAGGCGTTTTGTTTCACGCCCGCCGGCACCTTGACGTGCGCTCGCAGGCCCGCGACCGCGACCAGCCGCGCGTGCGGATGCGACGCGAGTTTCACGGGATTGATCTGGTGGCCGTTGCCGCCGTAGAGCGCGATGCCGAGCTTCTTCTCCTGCGCCGACGCCTCCGCCCCAAAGACGAGCGGCGCGAACAGAAATGCCACGAGGAAAACCCACGGGCGGGACGCCCGTGCTACGCCAGATCCGGACGCGCGCTTCATACGGTTCATACCGTCTGATGCAGCGACAGGTCGACCGGCTTGTTCGACTTGTACGCGCCGCGCGTGAAATCCGGCACGTCGACGGAGGCGGAACGGTTCGCGACGGATTTCTCCGACAGCAGTCCGACCGCGGTCCAGGCCGCGCCGTCGTACACGTCCATATCGAGCGGCAACCCATGGCGCAGCAGGCTCGCCCAGCGCCAGTCCATCAGGAAATCCATGCCGCCGTGGCCGCCGACCTTCTTCGCCATCGCGCCGATTTTCTTCACGAGATCGAAGGTATATTTCTCCTCGAGCTTCTTCAGCTCGGCGGCGGGAAGCCACTTGTGTTCGCCGTCGGAGATGCGCGCGGGCTCCGGATATTTCTGCGCCGTGCGCTTGGTGCCGACGACGGTGTGGAGGCGCGAATACGGCCGCGGACTCGAAACATCGTGCTGCACGAGAATCGTCCGGCCTTTCTCCGTGCGCACGGTCGTGGTGTTCATGTTGCCGCGGAATTTCGCGCCGACGAACGGCGCAAACGCCGGCTCGGTCCGCGCCAGCTCGGCGGCCTTCGGTCCCATCTGAAAATCATTGCTCTGCACCGACACGAGATAGTCGAAGCGATCGCCGCGATTGATGTTCATGATCTGCGCGATCGGGCCGAGGCCGTGCATCGGGTAGAGGTTGCCGTTGCGCCTCGCGTTCTCCTTCAGCCGCCACATGCCGGCGTAGTAGTCTTTGTCGAAATTCAGGTGCATCAGGTCGTGCAGATAGGCGCCCTCGCCATGCACGATCTCGCCGAAGAAGCCCTGCTGCGCCATGTTCAGCGTCATCAGCTCGAAGAAATCGTAACAGCAATTCTCGAGCATCATGTAGTGTTTCTTCGTCCGCTCCGATGTCTCCACGAGTTGCCAGCACTCGTCCATGCTCACGGCCGCCGGAATCTCCGAGAACGCATGCTTCCCGTGCTCCATCGCGAAGATCGAGATGGGCGCGTGCAGATGCCACGGCGTGCAATTGTAGATGACGTCGAGATCGTCGCGCGCACACATCTGCTTCCACGCGTCCTCCCTTCCCGAATACGTCGCCGGCTTGTGCGCCGTGCCTTCGAGCCGCTTCAACCCCGCGGCGATCTGATTCAGATCGAGATCGCACAGCGCCTTGATTTCGAGCCCCTCGATCACGCGCAAACGATTCAGCGCGCTGGAGCCTCGCGAGCCGACACCCACCACGCCGACGCGGATCGTCTCGATCTTCGGCGCCCCGTAGCCGCACATGTTGAACGTCTGCGAGCCCGTGCTGCCGCCGCCGCGCGACGCGGTCGCGCGCACCGGGGCCGCGCTTGCGCCGCGCAGCATGTTGGCCGCCATGAGGCCGGCGGCCGTCAGGCCGGTGTTAACAAGGAAGTCGCGACGGGTGGATTTCATGTTGGTGGTTTTCAGAATGACGAACAGCAAAGGCAACAGGTGCGGGGCCGCGAGAGTTCACATTCGATTGCGGGCGGTGCGAATAAAAAATTCATCGGCACTAGGATTCCGCGCCCCAATGCGATTGCGGACTCACCCGGCCTCCAGTCGCGCTCATTCGTGCATGCACTCCGCAAGCCGTTTCCGATACGTCTCCCGCGCATGCGCGTAACCGCGCCGCGCATCCTCGAGTTCCTCCGGTTTGATGAAGCGCTCCTTCTGCGACCAGCACTGGTCGACGCCATCGAGGCACCACTGCACGCTGCGTCGCGAGGCACGGATGGGTTTATCGCCGACGAGCGCGAAGATCGGATTGGTGTGCGACGAAGCGAGGATTCGCAGCGCGACCCAGCTGCTCTGCGCGACGTCCACATCGAACGCGACCTCCTGCTCGCGTCCATCCGCGACGATCGTGCGTCGCGCGACCGCGATGCCGTTCACGACCACTTCCACCGGCACCTCGCGCGTCGCGCCGATGCGCGCCCGCTCGATATCCCAATACGGCTTTGCCGCATACGACGCGCGCTGGATCGTGGGATTCGGCTCCTCGTTCAAACGCGCCGCGACGCGCGCGGTGAGGCGCATCTTGCCGGGCTGCGCGAGCCGCAACTCGCTGCCGCGCTCGCCCATCGCGACATCGTTGGCCTTGAAATCCATCAGGTGGCTCTTGCCGTCGCCCACGTAATTGCGGCCCAGCCGAATGCCCTCGCACCACGCGTCGTAGTCGAGCTTGCCATCGAGCTTCACGTAGCTGCGGCCGAGCCCGACTTTCTCGTCGTAGATGCACGGGAAATCCGTCTCGCCGCTGATCCGCGTGCGGAAGCCGGCGTTGAGCGTGTGATACCAGATGTTCAGCTCCCACGTGCAGGGCGTGTCCACCGTGGAGATGAAATCGATCGCGGGCACCGGCGCGCCGTCCGGCCCCGGCACCTGATGCGTCACTGTCACGATGTACTCGTTTGCGCCAATGCCGTTGAACGGCGGCACGATGTAGTTTGGCAGCTCGTTGGTCGCGAGCCGCAGCCCGGCGGAGTTCTTGCTGCCCGACGCACCGCGCTCATCCGCAACCGCCGGCTGCAAACCCCAGCCCGAGTGCGCCGCACCCGTGACCGCGCCTTGCTGCTTCGCCCAGCGCAGCGTGTTCAGGCTGAACGTCGGCCAGTGGCCCGTGGAGTTTCCGCCCGGATACATCTGCTCGCGCAGCCGCAGCAGGCAGAGATGGCCGGTGCGATGCGAGCCGAAGCCGGACACCTCGATGTCATACCGGAGCAGATACGGATACTGCGAAACCTTGTCGACCGCCCCGCAGAAGAACTGCTTTTGATAATCGAAGTTCGGCCCCCAAGTGAGATTCGCACCGACTTTCAGATCCTCGCCGATCGTGTGCCGGATCATGTCGCCGGCGTGCACGCCTTCCGTCGGATTCCTGTAATGCGAACACCCAGCGGCGTGAATGTGATGGTCGCCGGACCACCAGCCGGACTTCGAAGGATCGATCCAGCGCTCCATCTTGAAAGCCGCCGTCGTCGTGCGCGCATTCACCGTGAGCGTACGCCGCCGCGTGATCGACTCGGGGCCCCGCGCATACTCGATCGTGTAAACGCCGTCGGGCAGCTTCACGACTTCACCGTCGCCGCGATACACCTGGTGATGAAACGCGAAATCCGGCGCGAGCCGCTTGCCCGGCGAGGGATAGACGCGGCCCCGCGCGTCCTTGATCAGAAAACTCGCGATCGTCGGCTGTCCTGCTTCGTCGGATACGCGCCAGGTGATCGCGCGCGCGGGCTTCGCCGTGAAGAGCACGTCGACCTCGTTGCGGAAGCCAATGTCCTGCGTGCCCTGGCCGACGTTGAAGAGAACCTTCGCTTCGCGGCGCCCGGCATCGCGGCTGTAGAGCTGGATGATCCGGTATTCGAGCTCGAAGCCGCTCAACGTCGGCGCCAGCGGCTGACCGTCGGCCATCTCGAGTTCGAGCCAGCGGTGCGGCACGTCCGCCGGTGGCGAGTTGAAGAGCCGTTGCGCATTCGGGCTCTCGGCCTTGAGCGCGGCCGTGGTGCCGGATTCGTTGGCGACCTTCACGAGGAACACCCGCCAGCCGTTCTCGTCGAGCTCGGCAGCCGCAGGACCGCGCGCGACTTTCACGCGCATCTCGGGATTGATGTTCACGCCGAAGAGGCAGCGCGCATCGAGCACCGCCTGCACGCGCTCTGCGGCACGCACGGCATCGGGCAACGCAAGCGCCTGGGCCAGCGCCCCTCGCTCCGCCGCGCTCAAGGGCGCACCGAGATAATCGAGCGCGTCCTGCAGCCGCGCGACCTGGGCCGCAAGCGGTTGCAGTTCCAGATTGCGGACCAGCGGCAGCTCGGCCGCGCGAGTGCTGACAACGGTAAGAATCACACCGACGGCGACTTTCAGTACGGGCGCAAAGAAACGGCGCTTCATGGCGGGCAAATCGAGGGGTTTTCCTAAAGCGGGGAACGCTCCAGCAGGTCACTACGAAGGCCGCCGAACAACAGGAATATGCGCCATCCGACGCCGGTTGCTGTAGCCCGCCTGTGGCGAGGCGGGAAACCCCGCCGGCGAATTTGCGCGCGAGCGCGACCATTATCACGTTAGGCCATTCACCACCGTGAATCTGGACGCGAGCGGTTTTTTCGGCGTGTTTCCTCCCCGATCGTCCACCACTCTTTTCGACCCATGTTTCCGTTGCTCAAGACCCCGCTGGCCTGCGCTGCTCTCGCCCTCGCCTCCGCCGCTCCCGCCGTCGCGAAACTCCCACCCGAGCGCGCCGCGCAACTTCCCGCACCTGCCACGCGGCCCGTCGATTTCGCAAAGGACATCCAGCCCATCTTCGAGGCGAGCTGCGTCCAGTGCCACGCGCGCGGCAAGGCCAAGGGGAGCTTCAGCCTCGAAACGCGCGCCGATTTCCTCGCCGGGGGCGACACCGGTGCGCCCGCCGCAGCCGGAAAAAGCGCCGAGAGCCTCGTCGTCGAGATGATCTCCGGCCTCGATCCCGAGATCGTGATGCCGAAGAAGGGCAAGAAGCTCACGCGCGATCAGGTGGCCGTTTTCCGCGCGTGGATCGACCAGGGCATGCCCTGGCCCGAGGAGATTACGTTCTTCAAGCACGAGCCCGCCAATCTCCGCCCGCGCGACCTCGCCGAGATTCCCGCGAAGCCCGGCCTCGAGCATCCGGTCGATGCGCTCCTCGATTCCTACCTCGCGAAAAACAAGCTCGCCTGGGGCCAGCCCGTCGACGACCGCACGTATGCGCGTCGTGTTTATCTGGATACGATCGGCCTCCTCCCTCCGCCCGCCGCGCTCGAGTCCTTCATCGCGGATCGTGCGCCCGACAAACGCGCCCGCCTCGTGCAACGCCTGCTCTCCGACCACCAGGCTTACGCCGAGCACTGGCTCACGTTCTGGAACGACATGCTGCGAAACGACTACAAGGGAGCCGGCTTCATCGACGGCGGCCGCAAGCAGATCACGGGCTGGCTCTACAACGCCCTCGCGCGCAACCTGCCCTACGACCAGTTCGTCGCGCAGCTCATCAACCCCACCGCCGATTCCGAAGGCTTCACCGACGGCATCCTCTGGCGCGGCGCGGTCAACGCCAGCATGGTTCCGCCCATGCAGGCCGCACAGGGCATCTCACAGGTTTTCCTCGGCGTGAACCTCAAGTGCGCCTCCTGCCACGACAGCTTCATCAACGAATACACGCTCGCCGATTCCTACGGCCTCGCGAGCATCTACGCCAACGGGCCTCTCGAGATCGCCGAGTGCGATGTGCCCACCGGCCACGCCGCGAAGGTGAAATTCCTCTACGACGATCTCGGCGCGATCGATGAGAAAGCCGGACCGGCCGACCGCAAGCAGCAGCTCATGGAGATCATCACCGGCCGCAAGAACGGCCGGCTCCCGCGCACGATCGTCAACCGCCTCTGGCAGCGTTTCATGGGCTATGGCCTCGTCGAGCCGGTCGATGAAATGGACAAGCCCGCGTGGTCGCCCGAGCTGATCGACTGGCTCGCCGAGGATCTCGTCGCGCACGGCTACGACTTGAAGCACACCATGGCGCGCATTCTCACTTCGCGCGCTTATCAGCTGCCGCCGGTCAGTCTCGGCGAGGTCGAGGAAAACTATGTCTTTCGCGGTCCCGCCGTGCGCCGCCTGAGCGCCGAGCAGTTTTCCGACGCGATCCTCGCGCTCACCCGCCAGACGCACGAAAAATCCGCGGCCAAACTCAACCGCCACGCCGCACTCACGCCCGCACGCGACACCCTTCCTCTCCAGCCGAAATGGATCTGGAGCACGCCCGACGCCCATGTGAAGGCGAAGCCCGCCTCGCTGGTTTTCCGTCGCACCATCACACTCCCCGAAGCGCCAACCGAGGCGCATTTCGCGATCTGCGGCGACGACAACTACGCCATCAAGATCAACGGCAGGAACGCCGGCGCCACGCCCAAGCGCAACAGCACCTACGCCGATTGGGTCGATGTCTCGCGCCGTCTCCGGGCCGGCGAAAACACGATCGAGATCACCGTCTCCAACATGCCGCCCGATGAAGGCCGGCTCGTCTCGGTGAAGACCGATGAGCTGCCCGACGCCGACTCGCCCGCCGGCCTCATCGTCTACGCGTACATCCGCGCCGGCGGTGAGACGCGGGACGTCGTCTCCGACAGCGCCTGGACCGTCGTCGAACTTCCGAAGCCGACCAACGATCGCTTCGCCGCCGCCGATCCCCGCCCGCCCGTCGAGCTCGGGCCCGCCGTCGAGCTTGGCGGTGTCGACCTCGCGCCGTGGAAGCTCGGCTCGCATTTTCTCGATCTGGCGGCCGCACCGGAGGACACGCTGCCCGTCACGCGCGCCGCACTCGTCACCGCCGACCCGCTGACAGTCGCGCTCGGCCGCCCGAACCGCGAGCAGTTCATGACGACGCGTCAGACGACCGCGACGACGTTGCAAGCGCTCGAGCTCACCAACGGCGCGACGCTCGCGAAGCTGCTCACGCGCGGCGCCCCAAAAGTCCTCGCCGCCCACGCGACCGCCGACACGGGCACATTGATCGATGCTCTTTATCAACAGGCCATCAGCCGCAAACCCACCGCCACGGAACGCGATCTCGCGTCACAGCTCGTCGGTTCTCCCGCGAGCCCCGAAGGCATCGAGGATCTCCTGTGGGCGCTCGCGATGCTGCCGGAATTCCAACTGATTTACTGAACCCGCCCCGGCGCGTCGCGTCGTTCCCCGCCGACCAAGTGAAACGAAAAGCATGAATCTCCACCGCCTCATCACCCAACACGCCCACCGCCAGGCCAACCCGGAGCTCTGGTCGCGACGCGATTTCCTCAAGACCGCCAGCGCCGCCACCCTCGCGGCGCTTGCCGCCGGCGCGCCGCGTTCGTTGCGCGCCGAAGCCGCGGCGAAGAAAATCAAGCCGACCGCCGACCGCGTGATCGTCCTCTGGATGGGCGGCGGCATGGCGCACACCGAGACGTTCGACCCGAAACGCTACACTGCGTTCACGCCGGGCATGAACCCGAACGACGTCCTCAGTACGTTCCCGTCGATTCCCACCAATGTCGACGGCGTGAAGTTTTCCGCCGGCCTCGAGCAGCTCGCGCAAGTCATGGATCGCGCGACGCTCATTCGCGGCATGCAGGCCGCCGACCTCGGCTTCATCCTGCACTCGCGCCACCAGTTCAACTGGCACACCGGCTACGTCCCGCCGCAGACCGTCGCCGCGCCGCATCTCGGCGCCTGGATCGCGCGCACGCTCGGCCCGCTCGATCCCGCCGTGCCCGCCTTCATCAACATCGGCCAGCGCTTCGATCTCGGCGAAGGCGAGGAGCTCAAGGCGTTCACGACCGCCGGCTTTCTCGGCAGCGAATACGGCCCGTTCAACGTCGCGTTTCCCGAGCAAGCCGCCGACGCCGTGCGCCCGCCCGCCGGCATGAGCCCGGGCCGCTTCGCCGACCGCGACAAGTTCTACCGCCAGCTCCTCGCCGCGAGCCCCGTCGGCCAGCACGGCAGCAGCTATCAGCAGGAGTCATTGCTCCGCGCGATGGACAACGCGCACCGGCTCCTCAGCTCGCCCGCCGCGAAAGCCTTCGATCTCGCGCTCGAGCCGCTGGAGAGCACGCGGAAATATTTCCCCGGCTACGAACCCGGCATGCGTTTCGACGCGCCGCGCGATCGCTTCGGCGGCAAGTACGAGGAAGGCATGGTGGGCCGCTTCGGCCTCGGCTGTCTGCTCGCACGGCGCCTTTGCGAAGTCGGCGCGCGCTTCATCGAGGTCACGACGGAATATATTCCGTTCCTCAATTGGGACACCCACGAGAACGGCCACTCGCGCCTCATCGGCATGAAGCAGGCGATCGACGCCCCGATCGCACAGCTCGTGCGCGATCTCGAGGAACGCGGCCTGCTCGACCGCACGCTCATCGTCCTCGCGAGCGAGTTCAGTCGCGACATGATGGTCGAGGGCAAGCCGGAGACGAAAGTGAAGGACCAGGTCGAAGTGCCGCAGGTGATCAACGATCCGAAGCACTACGGCATGCACCGACATTTCACGGCGGCCGGCAGCGTGTTGATGTTCGGCGGCGGCATGAAACGCGGCTACGTGCACGGCGTGACGGCCGACGAACGCCCGTGCAAAACGATCAAGGACCCCGTGAGCATCACGGATCTGCACGCCACGATCTATCGCGCGATGGGCATTCCCGCCGACCACAACTACGAGGTGGAAAAGCGGCCGTTCTACGTGACGAGCGACGGCAAGGGCAAAGCGGTGATGGACTTGTTTGCGTAAGATTCAGCGAGCGACCGGCGGCCGGCCCAGCGGCCTCACTCGCCGCACGCTCAATAAAATTACGCCAAACGCGAGCGGGTGCATCACACCCGCGATCGCGAACGCCGGCGCGTAGCCGTGATCCTCGACGAGCCAGCCGACCAGGATGCCGAACGCCATTCCGCCAAACGAACCCGCGGAGCCCAGCAAGCCTTCCACCGAGCCGACCACGCGGGCCGGAAACAGATCCGCCGGCAGCGTCTGCACATTGGCTGACCAGAACTGGTGCGCGAACATCGCCGTGCTGAAGAACACCAGCGCGAAGCTCAGCGGCGACGCGACGATGAAGAGCGAAGTCGGCAGCAGTGCCGCGCCGATTCCCAGCGCGATCTTCCGCGCGCGATCGAGCGGCACGCCGCGTTGCAGCAAGAACCCGCCGAGCCAGCCGCCGCCGAGGCTGCCGAGCCCCGCCGCCGCAAATGGAATCCACGCAAACGCGCCGATCTGCTTGATGTCGAGCTGGCGCACATCGCCGAGGTATTTCGGCAGCCAGAAAATAAAGAAATACCACGCCGCATCCGTGAGGAATTTCGCGACCATCAAACCCGCCACCTCGCGATACGTGAACAGCTTCAGCCACGGAATCCGCGGTTCCACGAGCGTCGGCGCAGTCGGGATCGCGTTCGTGCCGGCGCGCTCCGCCGCAAGCGAGGCGGCGATCCACGCGCGTTCCTCCGCGGAGATGAAGCGATTCGTCGCGGGCGGCCGATAGAGTTTCAGCCAGATCAACGCCCACGCGAAGCCGATGCCGCCGGTAATATAGAACACCCAGCGCCAGCCGAGCGCGCTCACGATCCATGCGATCAGCGGCGGCGCGAGCACGGCTCCGAGCGCCGAGCCGGTGTTGAAGATGCCGAAAGCCAGCGAACGCTCGCGCGCCGGAAACCACTCCGCCACCGCCTTGCCCGAACCGGGAAATCCGCCGCCCTCGCCCATCCCGAGCAGGAAGCGAAACACGCCGAGTCCGAGCACCGAGCTCGCGGTGCCGGTGAGCGCATTGGCCGCCGACCACCACACGACCATCACCGCGTAGCCGACACGCGTGCCAAGCCAGTCCATGATCCGCCCGCCGCCCGCATACATGAGCGCATACGCGAGCAGGAACGCCGAGGTGAGCCGCGCATACTGCTCGTTCGAAATCGGTATTTCCTTTCGCACCTCGCCGACGACCACCGGGAAACTTTGCCGGTCGAGGTAGTTCAGCGCCGTCGCGAGCGCGAGCAGCCCCGCGATCCACCAGCGGAGATTCCTGATCGTAAACGCGCGCGGACCGTCGCCACGCGACGCGTCGGTTCCGGGAACGGTGGGGCAGGGCTCGTTCATCGCCTGCCTCGTTCCATCAGCTCCCTCAGCTCATCGCCACACCGTTCTTGCCGGCCGCGCTTGGAACCACTGGAGCAACTGTTGCTGCGACCGCGACGCCCGCCTGCGCTTCGAGCGGCTTGATCGTTGCGCAATAATCCTCCTCGCCCAGCCCGCTGGCGAGACACGCCTCATACAAACGGCTCAACACGTCCGCGAGTGGCACGCGCACCTCGAGCGCCTCCGCCGATTCGCGCACGAGCCGCATGTCCTTCGCCATGAGATGAAGCGGGAAGAACGGCGTGAAGTCGCGCTGCAACACCTGCGGCGCCTTCATCTCGATGATGCCCGAGCGCGCGCGGCTCGACAGCAGCACGCGCAACATCACCTCCGGGTCGATGCCCGCCTTCGTCGCGAGCACCATGCCTTCGTTGAACGCCTCGAGCGTGCCTGCGATCACGAGATTAACCACGAGCTTGGCGTAAGCGCCCGCGCCATTTCCGCCGACGTGGAGGGTGCGGCCCAGCGCATCGAGCACCGGCTGCACGCGCGCGATCACCCCGGGTTCGCCACCGACGATGAGGCCGAGTGCGCCGTTCTCCGCTTCGTTTTTGCTGCCAAACACCGGCGCATCGAGCATGTCCGCGCCGCGCGTCGCCAGCGCCGCGCGCACGCGCAAGGTCGCCGGCGGCGACACCGTGCTCGAGTCGATCAAGACCGCTCCGCGACCGATCGTATCCAGAATTCCATTCGCACCCTCGACGACCTCGAACAGCGCCACCGGGTCGGCAAGCATCGTCACCACCACATCCGCGCCGCGCACCGCCTCCGCGGGTGTGTCGACGACCGTGCCGCCGAGCTGCGCGACCTCCTCGGCTTTCGCGCGCGTGCGATTGTAGAGCCGCACGTTGTGGCCTTTGCGGATCAGGCTTCGCGCCATGCCGCGGCCCATCAAGCCAGTGCCGATAAATCCGATCGCGATTGTCATGAGGGATGCAGGGGAAGGACGCCGCGCGGCCTTCATCCGCGGATCGCAGCCGGCACGCAACGCCGCCGGGTGCGCGTTTTTCCGGCGGGGCGTTTGGCGAAAGCAAACGCGATGTATCGTCGCGCCGAACGCCCCGCCGGAAAATTGAGCACCGGGCCGCATTGCCTTGCGCGCCGGCGCGCCTGAACGATGGCGAACCCTGCTCCGCGCACCGTGCGCTCAACCTTCAGCCGTATGAACCCTCCCAATACACCCCGCGTCGTCGCGCATCGTTTGCTCACGTGTTTGCCCGTACTCGGCCTCGCCATCGCACTGCTCGCGCCCGCCTCGGCGCAACCCGCCGCTCGCGGCGTGATCGAAGGCCGCGTGATGAATGCCACCAACGGCCTCTATATAGAAAACGCCCGCGTCGCGATCGAGAGCACCGACATCGTGCGCTTCACCAACGACGCCGGCGAATACCGCATCGACCCCGCGCCGCTTGGCGCCGTGCAGCTGAAGATCAGCTACACCGGGCTCGAGCCGCAGACCGCGAGCGTGACGGTCGCGCCCGACGCGCCCGCGAAACGCGATTTCACGTTGTCCCGCGCCGGCGTGAGCGCGCCGGAGATGCGCGATGGCGTCGTGCAGTTGAACGCGTTCACCGTGATCTCCGAGCGCGAGACCAACGCGAGCGCGATCGCGCTGAACGAGCAGCGCTACTCGAGCAACATCAAGTCCGTCGTCTCCACCGATGCGTTCGGCGAATCGGTCGACAACAACGTCGGCGACTTCATCAAGTTTCTGCCCGGCGTGCAGCCCGAATACGTCAGCGGCCAGGTGCGCACGATCAGCCTGCGCGGCTTCGACGCGAGCTTCACGCCGATGCTGATGGACGGCCAGAGCATCGCCTCGACGGGCGCGATCGGCTTCAGCCGCTCGACCGAACTCGAGGCTCAGGCGCTCAGCTCCGTCAGCCGCATCGAGGTGCACAAGGTCTCCACGCCCGACATGGCCTCGGAGGGCCTCGGCGGCACGGTGAACATGGTCACGCGCACCGCGTTCGAACGGAGCAAGCCGGAGTTTCGTTTTCGCGCCGCCTCGCAGTTCGAGGAGGCGCGCTGGCGCTTCTGGGAGCGACGGCCGGCGCGCGAGAGCAATCGCGCGTACCAGTTCACGCCCGTCGTCAGCTTCGGCTACGAACACCCGATCTCGAAGACGCTCGGTATCGCGATCAGCGGGGACTGGATCAACACGCTGCGCGATTTCCACCGGCAAAACACCACCTACAGCTTCGGCCAGAGCGGCGTGGCGAGCGTCACGCCCGCGACGCCGTTTCTCCGCAACTATAATGTCACCGGCGGGCCCTCCGGCAGCCAGCGCACATCGCTCTCCACACGGGTGGACTGGCGGCCGTTTCCGAAACACACGATCACCGCAAAGCTGAGCGGCATCTACAGCGAGAGCTCGTTCATCCAGACGAGCATCAACTTCGACACCGGCACCGCGGTGAACGGCGGCGGCTTCGCTTTCGGCCCCGATTTCACCGATGGCGGCGTGGGGCGCGGCAACGTGAGCTACGGCACCAACACGCGACACAAGTTCATCGCCAGCCACACGACCTCGCTCACCCACCGCTTCGACGGCCGCCTCTGGCAGAGCGAAGCCGGCATCAATTTCGCCGAGGGCAAGACGTGGTACCGCGTGGCGAGCGACGGCCGGTTCCAGTCGTTCAGCGTCACGCCCTTCAGTCCGCTCACGGTCCAATATCGCGACATCGACGAAGGCCGGCCGGGATCGATCCTCGTCTCCGACGCGGCGGGCAATCCCTTCGATCCCTTCGCGATCAGCAATTTCCGACTGAACAACGTCGGCGAGAACCGCGAGGATGGCAGCGATTTCAAACACACCGCGTATCTCAACTTGAAGCGGCATCTCGATTTCCTGCCGTTCCCCGCCTCAATCAAAGTCGGCTCGCACATCCGTGAGCAGAAGCGCGACCGCCGCAGCCGTTCGAGCAGCTGGACGTATCTCGGGCCCGATCTCATCGCGGCCAACGAAGACAACCGCCTGAACCCCGCGTTCATCCTCCCCGACTCGCGCGTCGGCGGCTACTTCGGGCTGCCCGGCGGGATCCAGTGGCCGAATGCTTTCAAGATCCACGAGGTGTTCACGGCGAACCCGCAGCAATTCCAGCTGAACGCTCCCAGCGCCGAGGGCAACCGGATCGCGAACTCCGAACACTTCGACGAGGCGATCACGGCGTACTACGCGCGCGCCGATTTCAGTTTCCTGCGCAACCGGCTGCAGTTCGTCGCCGGCGCGCGCTATGAGAAGACCGAGGACAAGGGCGAGGGCCGGCTGACTCAGCCCGACAACGTCTGGCAGCGCGATGCCGACGGCAATTACGCGCTGAACGCGAGCGGCCAGCGTATCCGCCGAGCGGATGCGGGCGCCGTGGGCTCGCTCGAGGAGCTCGCGCTCACGAACGTCGAGCGCGGGGCGGTCGTCTACCGCGACTATCATCACTACAGCCCGAGCGTGAACGCCTCGTTTCTCATCACCGAAAACCTGAAGCTCGCCGGCGGCTTCGCGAAGACGCTCGGCCGGCCGAACATCAACAACATCGTCCCGAACCTCGTGATCAACGAGGACGACGGCGACCCCGATGCGCCCGGGTCGATCTCCACGCGCAACAGCGGCCTGCGCCCGTGGACCTCGAAAAACTACGCGCTCTCGCTCGAGTATTATTTCGCCAACAACAGCTCCGCGACCATCGGCGTGTTTCGCAACGACATCACCGGTTTCTTCGTGACGCCGCCCGCCTCGATTCTCACGCCCGAGCGCCTCGACGAACTCGGCCTCGACCAGCGCTTCGTCGGCTGGATGATGACCGGTGCGCCCTTCAATTCGGACTCCACCGCGCGCGTCACCGGTTTCGAGGCGAGCTTCAGCCAGGGCCTCGGCTATCTCGGCGCTTGGGCGCGGCCGATCCGCTTCGGCGCCAACATCACGCTCAATCAAGTGGAGGGCGCGGCCGGTTCGAACATCGAGACTGCCGTGCCGAAAATTGGAAACATCACGTTTGCCTACAGCCGCCGCCCGGTCGTCGTGCGCGTGAACTGGAACTACCGCGGCAACCAGCGGCGCGGCGCGCTCACCGGCGTAGGCCCGGGCGCGTATCTGTTCACCGCGCCGCAGCAGCAGCTCGAATCGAGCATCGAGTGGCAATGGACAAAACGACTCTCGTGGTTCGTGACCTCGCGCAATCTGCTCAAGCAATCGGTCGTCGAGCACAACTACGGCACCGAGACGCCGTATTACGCGCGCTTCCGCAGCGACACGCCGATGGGCGTCTATTTCACGTTCGGCGTGAAGGGCGTGTATTAGGCCGTGCCTTCGCACCGCCGTCCGCATAGCTACCACCCTCCATGCCCGTTCGGCTCGCCGTTCTCCTCGTTGCATTCGCCTTCGCTGCGGGCGCGTTCGCCGCACCGGTGAAGATCGTCTTCGACACCGATATGGACAGCGATTGCGACGACGTTGGCGCGCTCGCGATGCTCCACGCGATGGCCGATCGCGAGGAGGCCGATATTCTCGCCACGATGGTGTCCGCGCCGAATCCGTGGTCGGCGCCGTGCGTCGACGCCGTGAACACTTACTTCGGCCGCCCCGATCTTCCGATCGGCCGCTACATCGGCGCCATCGCGGTCACACCGTCGAGATACGCGCAGAAAATCGCGGAGCGATTTCCCCATGACACCGGTCGCGGCGAACGCCTTCAGCCGGCCGCGCCGCTCTATCGCACGCTCCTCCTCGCACAACCCGACGCCTCCGTCGTCATCGTCACCGTCGGCGATCTCAGCAACATCGCTGCGCTGCTGCAGCTTCCTGCCGAGGACGCGTTGCCGGCAGGCGTGGATGTGGTGCGGCGCAAGGTTCGCGAATGGGTTTGCATGGGCGGCAATTTCATCGGCAAACCCGCGCGCGACGACCTCAAGCTCGGCAACAACAATTTCACGATCGACAAGGCCAGCTCCCACTACGCGATCCAGCATTGGCCCACGGGCGTGCCGCTCACCTTTGCCGGCCGCGAAATCGGCTCGGTGCCGAGCGGATTGAAAGCCGGCGCGCGGCTCCGCGAGCTGCCAGAAACGAATATCGTACGCGCGGCCTACGAATATTATTTCGGCGGCGAGCCGAAGGATCGTCACGTCGCCGACCAGACTGCCGTGCTCTACGCGGTGCGCGGGCTGCGCGATTACTGGGACATCGAAGCCCGCGGCCGGATGGACCTCGCGCCCGACAACACCTTCACCTGGCGCTACGACGAGGACCGTCACCGCTACCTGCTCAAGCGCACCGGGAACGGCGAACCGAACGACCGCGCGATCGAGCGCGTGATCGAGGACTTGATGATGCAGTCGCCCGCGCAACGCGAAACGCCGCGCCGGTAGGCCCGGAAAACCGTCCTCGCCCCGTTGTTACCTTCCCGCGCGGGCTAACATCCCGTCCGCCTCCGTCTCCTTCGCGTCACAATCGTGCTGCGACACCACGAGCTCACGAAACCGCGTCGCGCAGGGCGTCTCGAACTGCCCTTTGCGGCGCACATAATAAATCGGCTCGCTGCCGAAGAGATGCTCCGCGCTCCGCAGCGCCACGCCTGACTGTTCGAGTTGCGCCTTGCGCTGCGATTCCGGCGGCAGCGGCGTGAGCGCCACGCCCATGCCCATGCGGACGTATTGGAAGTAGAGCACGGGGAAATTCGACTCGAGCACCACGCGCAGCTTCGGCAGCAGGCCCGCCTCGCCGAGCACCGCGTTGAAACGTTGCCGGCAATACGCCGCCGCACCCGGCAGGATCAGCGGATAACGCGTGAAATCCGCGAGCGTGAGGTGACGTTTCGCCAGCAGCGGATGACCGGGCGGCGCGATCAGCGTAAACGGATACGTCGTGAGCGGCGTGTAATCGAGCGATGCACTCATCGGGAGCTGGGCCGGCTTCGCGGCGACGACGACATCCGCCTCGCCCTGCTCGAGCATCTCGATCGCGACGGGCGAGTTGCGCTCGAGGAAGACCAGATGCAGGTGGGGAAATTCCGAGTTCATCTGCGTGATCGCCCCCTGCAGCTCGTAGACGATGAACGTCGGTGCCGTCGCGATCACGAGCGTCTGCGGCAGGCTCGCCTGAATAGACGCAAACGCCGCCTTCACCGAATCGAAGCCCGCGACCAGCGGCGCGACAATCTCGACGAGCTTCCGGCCCGCATCGGTGAGCTCGACCCGGTGTCCCTTCGTGCGCACCAGCGTCGAGGCGAGCTCCTGCTCGAGCGCGCGGACCTGTTGCCACACGGAAGCGCGCGTGAGCCCGAGCGCGGAGGCCGCAGCGGAAAACGTCTGCCAGTGCGCGAGCGCGACGAGACCGCGGAACTGCTGGAGCCGCATCTCCTTGAAATAATAGCGCGACGATTTCGACATGGTTTCGCAGGGTCGGGGTGATGGGAGCGAGCGACCGCCTGAATGCCACAAACCAGGTCCATGAACAAGAACCGCCGCAATCCCGCCCCGCCGCCGCGCAACTCCCCGCAGACCGAACCTCCTCGCGAGCGTTAGCCGCCGTAAACGGCCTGCAGGAAAATCGCGGCTCCAAATCGCCCGCCCTGCCGCAACGGCAGCGTCAACCCTTCTCCGCGCTGCTCGTCCCGAACACCCACTCCGGCTTCCCCGGGTACGCATTCTCCCCGAGAAACATCCGCGCGAAACCGCGCTGCACCTTGAAACCGTAGCGCTCGATCAAGGCCACGCCCGCCGCATTCGGATGCGGCACGTCGACAAATACCCGCTTGCCGGGCACGCGGCGCAGAAACGACCGCAGCAACTCGTCCGCCCCCGCCGCATCGTTCGCCACCCACGGCCCGACCTGCACCGCGTCTTGGCCGTGCCGTGCGATCAGGTATCCGGAAACCGGTGACGCCCCGCGCTCGCCCGCACCGCGGGGCTCCCGCCGCACGAAACAAAACTCGAGATTGCGCCCGCTCATCGAGCGCAGCACCGCACGCCGCTCCGCCCCGAACGCCCGCGCATCGAACGCCACCAGCTCGGGCAGGTCGCGCTCCGTCATGAACTGCACCGCTGCGCTCGTATCCGCCACCTCGCCCGGTCCCACGCCTTCGTAGCGCGACAACGCGTACTCGTCCCGAAAACCCATCGGCAGGTAAACCCGCCGCCCCATCGGCGTCGCGTCGAGCTTCACGCAGTGCACACCGCGTTGCTGCAGATGCTCGATCGCCCGCCGCAGCAGCTTCGTGCCGATTCCGGAGCGCCGCATTTCCGGATGCACCAGCACCATCCCGACCCACCCGAACCGATCGCCATAGGCAATCGACGTCGCGGTGCCCGCCGGCCGCCCACCCACTTCTGCGAGGAAGCAGCCCGCGGGTTCATATTCGAGATAACCCAGCCAGTCGCGCTCGGTTTGATTCCACCCCGCGAGCGTTTTCACCTCCATCGCAAACGGGATGTCATTCGCGCGCAGCGCGCGGATCGTCACGACCGGCTCGGCACCGTCGCGCGGCAGGGGGCTTGGCGAAATATTCATCGCGCGCAACCGTACGCACCCGGGCGCCGAGTGCAATCGACGGCGGATTCGATCGTCGCGACCCTCCGCGTTTTCCTATCCACTGCGTTTTCCGCCTTTCCACCTCGAGCGCTCGACTCTCCACTCTCTCCCGACTCCATGCGCATCATCCGCCACCTCACTCCCGCCGGTCCGGCTTACGCCGCCCTGCAAAACGACAACACCGCCCGCGAGATCGCCGGCGATATCTACAGCGACTTCATCGTCACGGATCGCGTCGTCACACCCGGCAAGCTCCTCGCGCCACTCGAGCCGACCAACATCCTCTGCATCGGGCTGAATTACAAAAAGCACGCCGCCGAGAGCAACCTGCCGCCGCCCGCGCAGCCTGTGTTGTTCGTGAAGAACACCGCCTCCGTACAGAATCCCGGCGATCCCATCGAGCTGCCCGTGAAGCTCGCCAGCACCAAGGTCGACTACGAGTGCGAACTCGCCGTTGTCATCGGCAAACGCTGCAAAAACGTCTCCCGCGCCGACGCCCTGAACTACGTTCTTGGATACACCTGCGGCAACGACGTCTCGGCCCGCGACTGGCAGCGCGACTTCGGCGGCGGCCAGTGGTGCCAGGCGAAGAGCTTCGACACTTTCTGCCCGCTCGGGCCCGTGCTCGTGACGCCCGACGAGATCCCCAACCCGAACAAGCTCCGCATCCGCACGCTCCTGAACGGAGAAGCCATGCAGGACTGGAACACCGACGACATGGTCTTCGATGTGCCCGCGCTCATCGAGTTCCTCAGCGGCAGCAAGACCCTCCTGCCCGGCACCGTCATCCTCACCGGCACGCCCCACGGCGTCGGCTTCGCGCGCAATCCGCCCGTGTGGCTGAAGGCCGGCGACACCGTCACGATCGACATCGAGAAGATCGGCGCGCTGACGAATCCAGTGATCAACGAGCGGGTCTGACGCCGCGGCTGCCCTGGCGTCAGAAGCGGCCGCTGACGCCAAAGGTGATCGTGACGAACTGAAACCGCGTGAGCTGCATCCGATCGGGCTTCCCGACGTAAACCCGGAACGGCTCGTTGAACAGATTGCTCACGTCACAGGTCAACGAGAGCGCCGGCCGCACCTGATAGGCGAGACCGAGATTCACGGTTTTCCGGTCGTAGACGAATTCCCGCAAGGCGGGGTTGATCGCGGAGTAGGTGATGATGTGCTCGCCGGTAAAGTTGTACAGCACGCGCGTGCTGAAACGGCGGTAGCGCCAGCTCAGGCTCACGTTGCCGGCGCGCGGAATGAATCCCGCCACCTCTCCGGTCTTGCGATAGGTGTTGCCGGAAAATTTCCCGTGCGTGTCGATGATCGTATAGTTCGCGGCACCGCTCAACCCACGCAGCAGGCCCGGCAGGAACGCGAACGTCTGCCGATAGCTGAACTCCCAGCCTTGCACGACCGCGGTGCCGGCATTCGCCGACGTCAGGCGCGTGAAGCCTTCGTATTCACCATTGAAGCCATTATCATCGCCGCCGGGCACGACGCCGGCATTGATGCCGGTGACAATATAGTCGTTGATCGACTTGTGGAACCAGCCCACGGAGAGGTTGCCCACCGGCTCGAAATAATACTCGAGCGTCGCATCCCAGTTTTCCGCCGCTTGCGGCAGCAGGCTCGGATTGTTGATCGTGACGGTCTGGTTGGTCTCGCTGACGGTTTCGTTGGGCAATAAATTCGAGCGCGGAGGACGGCCGAAGCTCGTCGACCAGCTCACCCGCGCCTTCAAATCCGGCGTGATCTCATGCGTGAGATGGAAGCTGGGAAACGACTTTGTATAGCTGCCGTGAACCTCGCGACGGTTGTTCACATAATCGCTTGCCGCGGAACCGACGGGGTCGGCGGTGCGCTCCGCGGTGGTCGAGCCGAAGCGATTGCGGACCCAACCATAGCTCTCGACTTCCGTTTTCTCGCGCCGGAGGCCGCCTTTGAAACTGGTTTGGCTCAGCAGACCTTCATGGGCGAGTCTGCCCTGCGTCATGATATAGCCCGCCGCAACCGCTTCGGTGACGCCGCGCGTCCCGGTGTATTTGAGCTGTTCATGAAAATAGAGATCCTCCCGCCAAACCGACGGGTCGGCGGGCTGGAGGTCGCGCATCAGCGGTGGAACATCCCAGCGCGGAAAGACGCTGCCGGTCTTGGCCGTGACGAAATAAGGAGGCGTCGGATAGACGGGCAAGGCAGTCGTGCCGGTGTAGCTCCACCGCCGGGAGGCATTGCGCAGATCCGAAGACTGCTCCCGCCAAGAGCCGCCAATCTTCACCGAAACCGGCACTCGAATCGGCAGCTTATAAAGCGCATTGGCACGGAGCTGTGCCACTCGCTGGTCGTTTTTGGTCGGCCTGACTTCCAGGCCATTCGCGATCGGGCGATAGTTGGCGGGATCCGATATGTCGGGCCCCGCGGTCTGAATGAACGCCGGGTAGAGATCGGACTCGGTGCGATCGAGTATCCAGCCCACATTATTGAGACGATTGGTCAAATAGCCGCCGGTGCCATGACCCGAGCGCAGCGAGGTGCGTCCGACTCCTGCTGTATAATCGAGCTGAAGCGGACCATATTTATGCTCGGCGCCGAAATCAGCCTTGTAGGTGCGCACGTTGTAGTTGTTCGGACCATTGGCCGTGATGTCGATGTTCGACCCGGCAGTCGGACGGACGGTCGTAACGAGGTTGGTATAGCCGGGAACGATGCCGGACGTCGCGCTCGGGACGGTGTTCGCGTTTCCGGTCCAGGCCCTAACCCCGGCCGTGCGACGGAAATGCTCTTTATTGTCGTTCGCCGTGAGGCTCAGCGTGAACTTCGTGTTGAATGAATAACGGTAGTCCGTCTTCACGTTCAAGCTGGCCTGCTTGCGATTATTGTAATTTTCCGACGTGCGATAGCTCCAAATATAGGCCGGCTCCTCGAGTGTATTCTGGAAATCGCGCGTGGTCGTGAAGCCACCGACGGCGTTCTCGCTATAGAATACATTGGCGGCCACGCCGAGATTTCGCGTGCCGCCCAACACGCTGAACACCTCCTGATAGCCGAGGTTCACCAAAGGGTGCGCGCGATGTTCTTCGCGGGCGGGAACCTGCTCGGTGAACGGCGGCGCCACGCGCACGGTGGCGCTATAGGTTATGCGGCGCTTCTCTTTCAGGTTGAGCGGGGAACGCGTCTTCACGTTCAGCGTGCCGCCCAGCGAATCGGCACCCTTGTCGGGCGTGTGCCCCTTCACCAGCTCGACCTGCTCGAACATCGTGGCGGTGATGCTCTGGAGCTCGAACGCGCGGCCGAACCCGATGCCCGGCACGATTCCACCGTCGATCGTGACGGTGTTGAGCGACGGCGCCATGCCGCGCACATTGAAGCCATACGCGAGCCCCTCATCGCTGGGATCGCCGGCGATGCCCGGCAGGCGCATCACCACTTCGCCCGCGCTCATGTTCGGCAGATTGCCGTAGGAATCCATCGCCACGACGTCCTGCAGGTTGGTGGAATTGCGCTGGGCCGTGAGCGCCGCGGCATCGCCCTCGCGCTCGCCCGTGACGGTGAACGCCTGCATTTGATAGATCGCGGTCGTGAGATCGAAATCGCGCACGATGCGCTGACCAGCCTCCACCGCCACGCGCGAGCGAATCGTATCTAGGCCAATATAGGCGACCGTCAGCACATGCGTGCCGGCGGGCACGCCGCTCAACACGAAGCGACCGGTGTCGTCGGTCAACGCAGTGAGGCCCAGCTCCGGCAGCTGCACTTTTGCGCCCTCGAGCAGATTACGCGTCGCCGCGTTGCTGATGGTGCCAGTGATGACACCGGTCGTGACGGGTGCGACTGACGCGCTGCGATCGCTTTCCTGCGCCTGCGCCGGCGTCAATAAAAGGGCGAGCCAAGTGCCGATCACGACAAGGGGATTCTTACGTTGCATGCTTTTCGAAGCTTCTTCTGCGATTGGTTTCTGCTGGGTGGGCGGCGCTGCGCGCGACAACGAGGTCGTCCGATTGACGACAAACGCGCCCGTCCTCGCGTCTTCGACGACGGTGAGGCCGGAATGCGCGACGAGCCGGTCGAGCGCGTCGCGCGGAGTGAAATTGCCTTTGACGGCGTTAGTCCGGATTCCCGCCAGCGCGTCGGCGGGGAACATGATCTCGCGGTCGGCCTGCGCGGCGAACGTCTTGAGCGTTTGCTGCGCCTCGCCGGCTGCGAGATCGAACCTGCGGCGGCCCGTGTCGACAGCGGACGCCGGAGCGGCCGCGACCAACAGGAGTCCCACGCACCACAAGGTCCAAACCAGACGCGTCATCGGAGGTAACGCACCCGTGCGGGGCATGATGAGGAAAATTCGCCGGTAACATGAGTGGACTGCTCGCCTCCAAGATGCAGCCCGCCGGAATTTCCGTTAAAAGAATTTTGTCCGGTCACGGCGGCGCCACGTTTCGCGGTCATGGCCATGCGCCGACACAGGTCGCCAGCCTCGCCGTTGGCAACGCTCACTTCGCCTTGCGCAGCACAATCTCCGCCTCGCCACGTTTCTCCGCGCGCGCCTCGAAGAGCTCTTCGAGCATGCGCACCACGCCATCGACATTGTCAGAGCGCAGCGCCGCCGTCACCCGCACCGCCGCGAGCTCGGGATCGATGATCACGAGCTGCACGACATTGCGGCGATTGAACTCGGCGACGACCTGGTGGAGCGGAGCAGCCGTGAAATCGAGTCGTCGGTGCTGCCAGGCGAGCACCCGCTCGATCTCGCCGGCCGTGAGCGTCGCGATCTCCGGCGCCACTGGCTCCGCCGCGAGCGACACGACCGCCCGCTGCCGCGCCTCGAGAATCCGCGGCGCCGCCCGTTCTTCATCCTCCACCGCCGCACGCTCGATCGCCATTTTCGTTTCCAGTTGGACGCGCCCCTCGGTGACGAGCACTTCGACCGCCTTGGTCGCGACCCGGACGTTGAACGCGGTGCCGACCGCGCGCACATCCACGCCGCCCGCCCGCACAATGAACGGCCGCGCGTGATTCGTCGTCACCTGAAAATGCGCCTCGCCCCGCTCGAGCACCACGCGCCGTTCCGCCTGTGAATAGTTCACCGTGATCGTTGCGCCGTGGTTCAGCTCCACGATCGTGCCATCGTCGAGCACGCGCTGGTTCGGTGACGGCGGCACCGCGGCGACTGTGCTCGTCCCCGCCGCGAGGTCTTCTCTCACGGGCACCGGTTTTGCGTCCCACAGCATCCAGGCCAACGCGATCCCGGCCGCCGCGGCGAGGAACATTCTTGCCGGCACCCATCGCATCATCCGCCGACGCAGCGGGGGCGCGAGCAGATCGGGATTGGGGCGCGCACCATGTTCGGGCCGCCATTCCACCAGTGAGTCGAGCCGCTGCCAGTGCCGCCTGTGTCGCGCATAGTGCGCGCCGTGCCGCGGATCGCAGGCCAGCCACGCGGAAAACGCATCCTGCTCCGAGGGCGTGAGCCCGCGATCGCCCGCCAGCACCCAGGCGGCCGCCTCGCGCTCGGCCTGCGCCTGCGAGGAGTCGTGGTGCGGTTCCTTCATGGCCGCCTCCCGCTCCGCTCGAGGCGCTCGAAAAATTCCGTGAGTTTGCGCAGCCCGATTGTGCCCTGCGCCTCCACGGTGTGCTCCGCGATGCCGAGCTGCGCCGCGACCTCCTTCTGCGACAAGCCGTAGATCTTCCGCAGCGTGATGATCTGGCGGCAGCGCGTCGGCAGAGACTGAATGGCTTGGGTCAAGAGTTCGAGTTCCTGGTTGCGCGCCACGGTTTGTGGCACGTCAGCGGACTCATCCAAGACGCTCTCCAGGTCGAATTCCGCTAAACCATTCCAGCTCCCCGCCGCCTGCTGCCGTCGAATCCGGCCCAATGCCAGGTTGCGGGCGATCACGAAAAGAAACGCCTTGGGCGCCTCGATCGCAGTCGTTGCCCGCGCTTCCAGCAGCCGCGCGTACGCTTCCTGCACGATATCGTCGACGTCGCTTTCCGAGGGGAAACGACTCCGCAGCCACGCCCGCAGCATTCCTTCGTGCGGCTGCACGTGTTGCTGAAACCAGCCGGACAACGGGGCATTTTCAGGCGGCACGATCGGGAAGCTTCACGTTTCGAGCACTCCACCGCTCACGACACGTGATAATAAACCGCTCCGCACGCCGGATGGCATGCGGAGCCGTCGAAGAAACCTGGGCAGCGTCGCCCATCAGTTCCCGTACACTTTCACTTCGTTGATATACCAGCCCCACGCGCCTTCGTTCTCGAAGCGCAACCGCACGTGGCTGCCACTCAATGCCGTGGGCAACGTGACCGAATACCACGTGTCGGGATTGGTGGTGTTGTCGCGTTCGTTGGGCCGGAGCAGGCCCATTTCCGTCCACGTCGAGCCGTTGCCCACTTCGATATAGACGCGCTTCGGCCGCTGCGTCTCCGCGTGCTTCATGCGCAGCTTTACGGAGTGGACGTTGCGGGTGGTACCGAGGGACACCGTGACCGTCTGATCCTGCCAGTTGAGCCCGCACGCGTTGGTCCAGTCGTCGGCCGGCAGATCCTGATCGAAGAGCCGCGTGCCGGTGGAGTCCGCCGGGTTTCCAAATGCCGGCGATGCCGTGTAGGTCGCGCTGTTCGGAATCTGCGTCTCGCCGGTGCCGGCGTTCGGCGTAAGCACACCCCAGGTGAGATTCGAAGCAATCGTCTGCGCGGCGAGCGGCCGCGTGCCGGCGGCGCTGCTCCAGGAAATGTAGTGGTTGCTGCCCGACGTCGGACCTTCGAGCACGACGGCCGGCCCGATTTTCGTTTGCGTGCCGCTCGCCCCATCGTCCACGAAGTACGTGCTGTTGGTCGGAAAACCGGACTCCGAGAAAAGCGTGTTCACGAGCAGGCCGTTCCGGATCACCGCCACTTCTTTCGACAGGCCGCTCGAGTGGTAATTCGCGTGATGCACGAGCGTGTTTTCGAAAACTGTATTGTAGGCGAAGGCAGAGCGCGTGATTGCGCCGGCGTTGTTCTGCGTGATCGCGAACGTGCACCGATCGAGGTGCATCGCGCCGGCGGTGCTCGTCGTCTCGACCGCGGGTCGGCTATAGACAGGCACGTTCGTGCCAAGCGGGCCGTAATAAGCGTCGTTGGCCTGTACAAACGAGCACTCCTCGAAACGCAGCCGTCGACCGGCCCTGTTATAGAGCTGTCCGTAGATCGAGCAGCGAATGAAGAAATGATCCGCGTCCTCGTCGCCGAGGGAAGTGTCGCCATAGACAAACAACGCGCGGCCGCCGGTCGACTGCCAGATGGTGCAGTCGCGGATGATCGAGGGCTTCGCGCCGGTGAGGAGCAGGCCGTTCTCGCGATTGTCGAACATCGTGCAGTTCTCGATGATCGTCGTGTGGTCCCGCATATAGCGGCCCATCGGCTCGAGATCGATGCCCGCGCCAGGAAAATTCCGCTTCGCCGCGGGGTCGCTGAGCGGAAGCGAGTTGGAGGCGAGCGCCTGCCCCGTGTAGGAAAAATCGCTGTCGTAGATCTCGAGGTGATTGCCGCAATTGTAACTCAGGCCCTGCCGGCCGTTGTATTGAGAGGTCGAATTGCGGATGGTGACCTTCTGCAACGGGCTGTTTTCATCGAGGTCGTTGTTGGTCACGCCTACGCCATCGAGCGCGTTATAGCTGCTGTTCACGTTTTCGACGACGACGTTGTCGTTGCTGCGGAAATAAAGTCCGCTCTGGTGGCTCTGGTAACCTTTGTCGCCGTATTTGCCGCCCCAAATCTGCGCCGTGAGGTTGCCGTGCAGATTGATGTCCTTCACCTCGACATCGAGATTGCCCTCGAAATACAGCAGGTTGCCGATGTCCGACGAATAGTCGCGATACGTGGCGTCACCTGACAACTTGTCCACCGCGGCGCCAGTGAGCGGATCGTATCCGCCAAAATGCATGTTCGGCGCCAGCTTCACCGTCGCGCCGTTGCCATCGACCGTGACTTTGCCATGGCGCGCGCCGACGACCCAGCCCATCTGCGCGTGCTCATACCACCGCGTCTCGGCCGAGCTGTCGTTCACGACCGTCTCGACGCCGACCCTGTAGGTCTTGCCGGCCGTGAGCGTGAGTGTGCCCTGCCCGTGCGCCGAGAGGACCGCGCACGCTCGACGCCAGGCCGCGGTGTCGTCGGCGATTCCGTTGCCGACCGCGCCGTAGTTGTCGGGATTCACGTTGGCGAGGTTGCCGTTGCCGTCGCAGCCGAGAAATCCCGGCCGGCCGGTGTCGTCGCGATCGGCGACAATATAGCTCTCCTCGTGTCCGCCGATCGCGAGCCAGTGGTCGCTATTCAGGTTTCCGCTGGTGTAGCTGAAAAGCGGCGTCGTCGGCAGCGTGATCCCCCGCTCGCCGCGGAAGACTTTCACCGTGTGCGTGGAGCCGGTCACCTCGTAGACCACCGAGATCTGATACCACTTGTCGGTATCCCAGGTCAGCGCGCCACTCTGCGCAAACTGCAGGCTCGAGCCGCGGTCGGCCATCTTCAGCGAGCCGTCCGGCTCCACCCACATCCGCATGTGGTCGGCGGGCTGGCCCGTGCGCACCTGCCCGGTTTTCGAACGCAGAATCGAGAAGAACACCGCGTAGTCCAGGCTCGGGTTGCGGATCCAGAATTCATACGTGCGGCTCGCTGTATAGGCGATGCCCGGATTCGCGACCAGGTAGCAGAAAGGCGCATTGAAGCCGGACGCGACCGTCTTGGAGACACCCCACGGATTCAGCATCGAGATGCCGGCCACGGTACCCTTGATCGTGGCGTGCTTCGCGTTGCCGGTGGAATCCCACCCGACGTTGGCGCCGCTGTCGCATTTCCACCACAGTTTCATCCCGGTGGAGCTCGTCGGCGCATTTTGCAGCGTGGTATCCAGCTGCGCGGGCGTCCGCGCACTGGTCCAGACGATCACGTTCGAAACGGCCGCCGGCAGTGCGGTGGACAGCAAACCGAGCGCCCCGCACAGCAGCGGGCGCAGTGCACGAAAGGCACGGAACTCGCCGCGTTCGCGCGGCACGGCGGATAATTGGGGACGAACGGATGACATGGGGGTTTTGTGTTTTCGGGGTGAAGCGTGATCGGAGGAAAAATGCAGCGCGCGTCGGCGGCGCGGACACGGTGCGGGTCCGAACCACGATCGTTCGCAGGGAAGGCGAACGACGCAGACGCACGTCTAAACTTCGGGGTGGTGCTCCCTAAGATGCCGAACCCGGGCTTTTCCGTTAAAAGATTTTCGCTTTCATTAACCGCCATGCACCACGTCCACATTCCCTCTCTGCCTTGGGAGGAGTTATGTTCGCCGCGAAAATCGTTTCACTCCTACATCCGCAACGTCTCGCTCGCGCTCGGCGGTATCCGAAATGGTGGGACGTGGTGCGGCGGGCATCCCTTCGACGTGCAGATCCGCCGCATCCCACCCGGCGCCGCCGTGTGTCCGTTTCATTCGCACCTCGCCCAGTGGGAATTGTTCTTCGTGCAGTCCGGCACCGCCACGATCCGGGCCGGCGACGAAACTCACCCGGCGCGCGCCGGCGACGTGTTCGTCCATCCGCCCGGCGAGCCGCACCAGCTCCTCAACTCGGGCGCCGATGATCTCGAGGTGCTGATTATCGCCGACAACCCGCTCCTCGACGCCTGCTACTATCCCGACTCGAAAAAATGGGCCCTGCGCCCGCCTGGAAACGTTTTCCGCCTGCACGAGGTCGGATATCTCGACGGTGAGGAGGAGCCGCTGCCCGGCGTGCCGCCCTATATGCCATCGTCTTCTCCCGCCGCTCCCGCCGCTCCCGCACTCGCGCCTTTCGCCCAACGGAAACTCCACATCGATTCGCTGCCTTGGGAAGACTGGTGGTCGCCCAAAAAGAAATTCCACGGCACGAGCAAGGAGCTTTCGCTCGCGCTCGGCGCGAAGCGCAACACACCGACCGGTCTCGGCGGCCATCCCTTCGATCTCGAGCTCCAACGACTCGCAGCCGGTGAATGCGGCTCACCGTTTCACAGTCACGCCGCCGAGTGGGAGATGTTTTATATTCTCCGCGGCACCGCTTCCGTACGTGCGGAATCCGAGACCCACACGTTCGTGTCCGGAGATGTCATTTTGCATCCGCCGGGCGAACATCATCAGATCACGAACGCGAGCGCCACCGACGAACTCGAGTTTCTCCTCATCGCCGACAACGCGCCCGTCGAGTATTGGCACTATCCGGATTCGGACAAATGGGGCCTCCGCGCCCCGCGGAAATCCTTCCGCGCCACCGACACCGCGTACTGGGACGGCGAAGAATAACGTCACGGCGCAAACTGCGCGCCCGTCAGCCCCCGCAGGAACGCCACGAGCGCACGCCGATCCTCCGCCGACAATTGCCGCCCGCCGGCCGGATGCTTGGCGTTGTGTGCCTCGTGCCATGAGGCCGAAAGTGTTAAGCCTGCGTTTAGACCTCGCGGATTGCGCCGAGTCGCGGCTCGTGCCCAACTCCCGCTCCATGACCGCCGACGCCTCCGCCGCGGGCCGCACGCGCCTCCTGATGATCGACGACGACCGAAAACTCTGCCGGCTCGTTGCCGCCTATCTCGAACCGCTCGGCTTCGACGTCACGACCGTCCACACCGGCCCCGAAGGAGTCGAACGCGCCACCTCGCCGGCGGAAACCTGGCACGCGATCATCCTCGATGTGATGTTGCCCGGCATGGACGGCTTCGACGTGCTGAAGAAGATCCGCGCCACGAGTCTCGTGCCAGTGCTGATGCTCACCGCGCGGGGCGACGAGACCGATCGCATCGTCGGGCTCGAGGTCGGCGCGGACGACTATCTGCCGAAGACGTTTTCCACCCGCGAGCTTCTCGCCCGCCTCCGCGCCGTGCTCCGTCGCAGCGCGGCCACCGCGGCAGGAGCCGCCAGCGCCGTCGCGCCGCCCACGGAAATCGTGGTCGGCCCGTTGCGCATCAACGCCGACGCGCGCTCCGCCGTGCTCGACGCCACGCCGCTGCTGCTCACGCCGGTGGAGTTCGATTTGCTCCTCTCGCTCGCGCGGGCCCGCGGTCGCGTGAAATCGCGCGAAGCGCTGCTCGACGAGATCCGCGACCGAAACTACGACGTGTTCGATCGCTCGATCGACGTCCACATCTCCTCGCTGCGCAAGAAGCTCGGCGACGACGCGAAGGACCCGCGCTTCATCCGCACGCTACGATCGGCCGGCTACATGTTCATCAATCCCGACGCCTGACGGCCAGCCTCCGCGGATTCATCGTATCAGGGAACCACATACAACTCGATCAGCGGCGGCTCCAGATGGTGACAGCAGTGCCGGCGTTTTTCGCCGCGTCATTTTCATCTAGCCGCGCGTAACGGCCGGGAAGGAGTCACGAGCCAGGTCCGCGATCCGCGGATCGGATACCTCGGCGGACTGGCCAAGAACGCCGGGCACCGCGGCCACCTGCAGCAGCAGCAACAACACGATGAAACGAGATGGGGATTTCATGGGCAGGGAAGATGCCCGCCACGATGCGCCGATCGTTTTAAGCCCGTGTGTGCCGGTCGTGGGAATTTGTTAAGCCCGGGTAAATGCTCGGGATTTTCCCCGCGCGCCTGTTAAGGTCCGCCACGCCTCGCCCGGTCACGCGCATGAAAGTCACCTACCCGCTGTCGCTCAAAGTTTCACTCTGGCTGCTGCTCAATCTCGTGCTGCTCACGCTCGCGGGCGTCTGTTTTTATTGGATACAGTTCGGCCGCGGCTGGGAATCGCTCACGGTCGGTGCGCTCGGCGAACGGCTGCAACGTGTCGCCGATGGCGTGATGACGGAGCTCTATTCGGCCACGCCCGCGCAGCGCGACGCCGTGCTCGCGGCCCACAGTCGCGCCACCGGCGCGCAGTTCTATCTTTTCCTCAATGAAGGCCGGCAGATCGGCGGCGAAACCGTCACGCTCCCGCCGGAGCTCGCGGACGAGGTCCAGCGCGGGCCCGGCCGGGGCGGCCCGCCGCGCAACCGCCCATGGCGTGCGATCGACGACGATGCCGGGCGAGCTCATCCTGCCGGTCATGGCCCCCCCGGGATGTCGCGTCCCGCAGGCGCCGGCCGGATGATCGTCCATACCGACGAGCCGGCGGAAACCTGGATCGGCCTGCGCGTCCCGTTGATCCGCGATACCGGTCCCCCGAGCGCAACCACGCTCATCATCCGCGCTCCCAACCTGCTCGCGATCGCGCGCGTGCTCGACGTGTTGCCGTGGCTCGGAATCGCCGCGGCCGCTTTTGGTTTATCCGTCCTGTTCTGGCTTCCGCTCGTCGGTGGAATCACTCGCGCCGTGCGGCGACTCAGTCACGCCACCGAAGCGATCGCCGAGGGCCGCTTCGAGACGCGCGTCCCGGAAACCGGTCGCGACGAGCTCGGCCAGCTCGGGCAATCGGTCAACCGCATGGCCGCGCGACTCGATACCTTGATCAACGGCCAGAAACGTTTCCTCGGCGACGTCGCGCACGAGCTCGGTTCGCCGATCGGCCGGCTGCAGGTTGCGACCGAGATCCTCGAACGCCGCGCCGATCCCGCGTTGCGCGAACACGTGGACGACGTGCGCGAGGAAGTACAGCAGATGGCGCTGCTCGTGAACGAGCTCCTGGCATTTACCAAGGCGGGCCTGCGGCCGCGCGATGCCGAGCTGACCGCGGTCGAGCTCGATACGCTCACGGCCGAAGTCCTCGCGCGCGAAGATCCGCAGCGGCGTGTCCGCGTCACGCCAGCGCCCGGCCTCCGCGTCCGCGCCGACCGCGAGCTACTCGCCCGCGCCCTCGGCAATCTCGTGCGCAACGCGCTGCGTTACGCCGGTGCGACCGCGGCGATCACGCTGCGCGCTCGCCGCGAAGGCGGAAGTGTTTTCCTCACACTGGACGATGAGGGGCCAGGCGTGCCGGCCGATGCGCTCGCGCGGCTCGGCGAGCCTTTTTATCGGCCCGAGTCCGCCCGCACGCGCGAGACCGGCGGCGTCGGTCTCGGCCTTGCGATCGTGCGCAACAGCATCGCGGCGTGCGGCGGACAGGTGCGTTTCGAGAACCGCACGCCACACGGTTTCCGCGCCGAGGTGCAGCTCGCGGCGGCGGAGTGATGGCACCCGCGGCTCACCCCAACGCGGGCCTTTACACCACCCTAACAATTCTCCCGTTCTCGCTAACCGAGCGCCAACAATCGGGACGTCTTCCTGAGTATCGCCCACCTGCTGCTCGATTCGCCGCCCATGACGGGCGGCGGCCGCAGACGGCGAGCTACTCAGAATGAAAACCACGACTCGTCTCGCATTTGTACTCGCGCCGCTCGCCCTCTCGAGCGCGCTCCTCGCCCAGCCCGCTGAAGGCTCGGGCTTCGGCCGACACCACCGCGGTCCCGGCGGTCCCGGCGGTCGCGGCAACCCCATCATGCGCGTGCTCGACGCCGACAAGAATCACGAGATCTCTGCCACCGAGCTCGCCAATGCCAGCACTGCGCTCCGCACGCTCGACACCAATGCCGACGGCACCGTCTCCGCCGCCGAGTTCCACCCGGCCCGACCGGCCGATGCACCCGAGCGCCCGGCGCCGCCGGCGGACGCCCCAGCCCGTACGCGTCCGGTCATGCCCGTCATGCTGGCCCTCGACGCGAATTCGGACGGCGATCTCAGCACAAGCGAGATCACCAACGCGCCCACCAGCCTCGCGGCGCTCGACGCCAACAAGGACGGCAAGCTCACGCTCGACGAGGTGCGCCCGCTCCCGCCGGAAGGCGCCTCCAACGACGGCGCGCAGCACGGCCCGCATGGATCGCGTGGTCCGCGTGGACCACGCAGCTGAGGTAACCAAGCACTGGATACACAACCGCGAGAGCGGTCCGCCTCTCCAGGGAGCGCCGTCATCCTTCCGGTTCGTCAGCGCCCCGCCCTCATCGGCGGGGCTTTTTTTCGTCCGCCCGGGATCTTTACCCGAACTTAATAAACCTCCTCCGCGCTCCTCGTCCTCGGCTTCCCTCCCTCCGCCGCCGCCGCCGCGGCGCTATCCTATCACCAGCGCGATCTGCGCACCGGGCCCGTGCACGCCTTCGATCAAGATACCTTCCACGTCCGCCGTCTTCGAAGGACCTGTGCACCAAACCACGTTGCGATCCGACCCAAGGCCTTCGACCGCCTGCGCCAGATCTGCAAAAATCGTCGCGCGCTCCACCACCGCGATATGCACCCACGGCGCCAGCGCCGCCAGCCGCCGCGAGGTCGTCGCATCGTTCAACACGATCGTCCCCGACTCCGCCACCGCGCCCGCCGCGCGCGTGATGCCAAACGCATAATCGTCGACCCGCGTGCGATCGAACGCGTGCTCGATTGTGAACTCGCTGCCGAAATATCCCGCGAGCTGCGGCCAGAGCGCCGGGTCGCAGTAGCCGCGCAACCAGCCGCCCTCCCGCAGATAACCCGCCACCGCGGCGGCATCGGTAAAGACGATCCCGTTCACGCGTCGGGCGCGCTCGGCAAAGAGCTCAACGAGATCGCGGCCCGCGATCATCGATCGCATGACCGCCATGTCGGCGTCATACTGCGGCAGAGCCGCGCGCTCGCGCAACGGCGCCAGCGCGCCGCGCACCCGGGATAATATCGCTTCGCGGTCGTCAGTCATGAGGATTTGGATACGAGCAGCTTCTCGCGGCCCACGAGCAGCAGAAAGCCCACGATCACCGCGAACGGGATCAGCGCCAGCGCATCCGCATGCTCGCCGCCATAAAAGGGATTGTGCGCCGTCGACCACTTCGTCACCGCCGCGTCGAAGCCGCTCAGGACGCCCGCGAGAATCGCGATGATGATGCCCGCGATCGCGCCGCCGGCAATGTAGCCCGACGCCAGCAGCACGCCCGAACTCTTGTCGCTTTCCGCGACGAACTGCTCCTCTGTCATCGCGGCATACGCGGCTTTCCGGCGCGTGCGATAGTCCACCAGCCAGCGGACCATGCCGCCGATGAAGATCGGCGCCGAAGCCGACAGCGGCAGATATACCCCCACCGCAAATGCCAGTGCCGGCACAAACGAGAGGTGCAGCGTCACCGCGATCATCACCCCCAGCAGCACGAGCGCCCACGGCAGCCGCTGGTCGAGGATCCCCTTGATGATATAGGAAACGAGCGTTGCCTTCGGCGCGGCGAATTTCTGCACCTCCGTGCCATCGGGCCGCTTTGTATAAACACCGTTGATGCCCGGATCGACGAGCCAGACCGCCTCACCCTGGTCGTTGACGAAATATTTTCCCGCCGGCCCGCCGACCTCGTCGGTCTTGTGCCACACGCGATACTGTTGCGCGTCATCGCGCGCCTGTGGACCGTTCAAGCCTTGCATCCCCGGGTCGAGCTGCGCGACGTCCGTGCGCAATCCGGGCGCGACCTGCGCCGCGGGCACGTAAACCGTCGCGGCGTCGTTCAGCCGCAATAGAATCGGCCCGAGCACGACCGCCGACGCAAACGCACCGATCAGAATCGCGTATTGCTGGAGCTTCGGCGTGCCGCCGACGAGGTAACCGGTTTTGAGATCCTGCGACGTCGTGCCGCCGTTCGACGCCGCGATGCACACGATCGCGCCCACCGAGAGCGCCGTCACGTAATATGTGCCGCCTTTCCATCCCACCAAAAGGAACACGAGGCAGGTGAACAATAGCGTCGCGACCGTCATTCCCGAGATCGGATTCGAGGAGGATCCGATCTCGCCCGTCAGCCGGGACGACACGGTCACGAAGAGAAATCCAAACGCGATGATCAGCAGCGCGCCGAGCAGGTTCATGTGCAGCGTTGGCGCAAACATGATCGCCGTGATCAGCGCGACGATGCCGATGCCGACAAACTTCATCGGCAAATCCTGCTCCGTCCGCGGGACCGCGGCATGAGCTGATTCGCCGATGCGCGCCTCGCTACCGCCCGGCGGGCGGCGGTGAGCCGACCGGTCCGCCCCAAAATCGGCGAGCCCGGCGCGCAGCCCATGCCAGATCGTCGGCAATGCCTGCACGAGGCTGATGATGCCGCCCGCCGCCACCGCACCCGCGCCGATGTAGAGTATATAGGCACGATAAATTCCATACGGCCCCATCTCGGCGATCGGCATCGTGCCCGGCGCGACCGGCGTCGTGAGGTGTTCGCCGAAAAACTGAATCATCGGGATCAGCAGCAGAAACGACATCACGCCGCCCGCACCCATGATCGATGCGATCCGCGGGCCGATGATATAGCCGACGCCCACGAGCTCCGGCGAGATCTCCGCGCCGATCGAGCCCGACTTCAACGGCGCGCCAAACACCTTTTCCGGAATGTCTTTCCAGCCCTTGAACGCCACCATGAGCGTCTTGTAGGCGAGCCCGACACCGAAGCCGGTGAACACGAGTTTCGCGCCCGGCGATTTACCCAGCCCCGCCGCTTCGGCCGCGCGCATGTCCGCCTGAGCGGAGGGCGACGCCACCGCGCGGGATTCGGCATTCGCGCCGGCTTTCAACACCGCCGCGCACGCCGTGCCCTCGGGGTATTTCAGAATCCCGTGCTCATGCACGATCAACGCCCGCCGCAGCGGGATCATCATCAGGATGCCAAGCAGCCCGCCGAGCAATCCCACGAGGAGAACGCGCGTGAGCTCGAGATCGAAGCCGAGAATGAGGATCGCGGGCATCGTCACGCCGACGCCAAAAGCGATCGATTCGCCCGCGGACCCGGCAGTCTGCGTGATGTTGTTTTCGAGGATCGTCGAATCGCGCCCGCCCGCCTTCGCCCACCCGCGAAACATCGCGAGCGAGATCACCGCGACCGGAATCGACGCGCTGACCGTGAGGCCGACCTTCAACACCAAATATAACGAAGACGCGCCGAAAATAATCCCGAGCACCGTGCCTGTGAGCACCGCGCGCAGCGTGAACTCACGCATCGAGACGCCCGCGGGAATGAACGGTTCGAATCTGGAGGAAGAAGCGCTCATATATTAATTTTGCCCACGGAACACACGGAAAAGAATACCCGATCCGAAAAACGCGGGCGGGTTTCACTCCACCGCAAACGCGCTGCACCGGCTCGCTCTGGTTGCTCCGCGTTCATGGTTTTTCTTCCGTGTATTCCGTGTGTCCCGTGGGCAAATTCAGTTTCCGAATTCACACGTCGAGCCGGCCTACCGCTTCCGGTCCCGCAGCCATTTACGAAACTCCCCGCCGCGCCAGTCCGGCAGCGCGCGCTTCGCGGCCCACGCCTGCAGCGCCGGGACCGGTATCAGTTTTGTGGGGACGTAATTCATCAGCTTCCCGCCCGCCAGCGCCGCCCGCCAGGCGGTCGGCTGCGAGGCGAGCAACGCCCACGCGCCCATCGGCGGCGTGCCCGGCGACGGCACGTTTTCCTCCTTCGCTCGATTCCGCAGCCGAAGGAGCAGGTCGGGAATCGGGATGTTCACCGGACAGACTTCGTGGCACGCCCCGCAGAGCGACGAAGCCTTCGGCAGATCGGCGAGCTGGGGAAATTTGTCCTTCGCCAGCAGCGGCGAAAGCACCGCGCCCACCGGCCCCGGATAGACGCTCCGATACGCGTGTCCGCTCGCCTGCCGGTAAACCGGACACACGTTCAGGCATGCGCCGCAGCGGATGCACCGCAGGATCTCGCGGCACTCGCTCGCGAGCACCTCGGTGCGACCATTGTCCACGAAGATCACGTGCATCTCCTCCGGCCCATCCGGTTGCGCGGCGGATTTCGGCCCGCTGATGAACTCGGTATAAACCGTGAGATCCTGCGCGGTGCCCGAGCGACCGAGCAGGTTCAGCAGGATCGAGAGGTCGCGGTCGCGCGGCACGATCTTCTCGATGCCGATGAGCGCGATGTGGCACTTGGTCGCCGCGAGACAGAAGCGCGAGTTACCCTCGTTCGTCACCAGCACCATCCGTCCGCTTTCCGCGGATACGAAATTAGCGCCGGTCAGGCCGACATCGGCCTCAAGATATTTATGGCGAAGAAACCGGCGCGCGCGGCTCGTGATCGTCGCCGGGTCGTCGTTGTAGGCGCCGAGCCCCTCGCGCTCGAAGCTCTGCGCGATCTCGCGGCGATTTTTATGGATGATCGGCCGCACGATGTGGCTCGGATGATCGTGGTCGATCTGGATGATGAACTCGCCCAAGTCGGTCTCCAGCGCCTCGATGCCGTGCTTTTCCAGATAGTGTGCGAGCTCGATCTCTTCACTCACCATGGTCTTCGACTTGACCATCTTCGTGGCGCCGCGCGCGCGCATGATCCCGAGCACCGCCGCGCACGCACTCTCGGCGGTCGACGCCCAGTGCACCTGCGCGCCATTGGCCTTCAGCCGCGCCTCCACCTGCGGAAGAAACGTATCCAGATTCTCGATCGCATGCTGCTTGATCTCGCCCGCGAGCTCGCGCAGCCGGTTCGGATTCGCGAACTGGTCGAAGAGCAGCTTCGTGCGCTTCTCATGCGTCGCCTTCGTGCTCTGGTAAACCGAAGCACGCTTGTCCGCCGGCAGCTTCGTGGCGAATTGGTCGATGGGTTGAAAGCGCATGGGACCGGAAAAAGGAGCGAGTAGCGGATAGTGAGTAGCGAGTAGGAATGCGGAAGTGTGCGGGTGGAGTCCGGCTGGTTTGAATGCTCGCTACTCGCTACTCACTACCCGCTACTCCTCCCCGCAACGCATCGCGCAGCACCTGCGCGAGATGTTGCGTCTTGATCGGCTTTCCCTCTTTCGCCGCGAGCCCGCCCATGTGCATCATGCAGCTCATGTCGCCCGAGACGAAGACGTCCGGCTGCGCCGCCCGCACGTGGTCCAGCTTCAAGTTTCCCATCGCCGCGGAGATGTTCGGAAACGACACCGAGAACGTGCCGCCGAATCCGCAGCATTGCTCGCCTTCGCCAAACTCCACCAACCGCACGCCGGGAATCGACCGCAGCAACGCCAGCGACGCCTCGCCGCTTGCCGTGCCTCGCGTATGGCACGACCGGTGAAACGCGATCTTCGCGTCGTAACGACCCGGCCACGTCTTCACCCCGAGCCCGTGCACGATGAAGTCCGCCAGCTCCCACGCGCGGCGCCCGAGCGCCTCGACCTCCGGCAGATCCGGCTCCTTCTCGAACTCCAGCACCGCACCGTGAAACAGCATTGCCGCGCACGATCCGCTCGGCACCACCACCGGCTCCTCGCCCGCAAACGTTCGCACCGTGTGGCGCACCACTTTCCGCGACGCCGCCCAATCGCCGCCGTTGAAAGCCGGTTGCCCACAGCACGTCTGCGCCTCGGGAAACACGACCTCCACGCCGAGATGCTCGAGCACCTCCACCGTGGCCGCCGCCACATCATCGTAGAAGGCGTCGCACAGGCAGGTAGCCATGAGCTGAACGCGTTTGCCAGTGATCGGGGAGCGCTCGGTGTTGAGCATGGAATGAAAAACCGTGCGCCGCGCCCTCGCGCTGGCAACCGGAATCTCCCATGCGCGACACCCTTGGTGAAATAGCGTCACGCGCTGGAACACGGGGCCCGGCATGTCCAGCGCCCTGGCCGCGCAGGCCAGCGGCTCGCCGCCGGGATCGCCAACCACCTGGGCGGCAACGCGCGACGGCAGGATCAGGGTTTCGCCGAGCTCCAGCGTGAAATTTTCGATATCGCCAACCCAGGCGGCCATCTCCAGCGTCTC
>JAKFEQ010000064.1:0-9988 GCA_036675625.1 Opitutaceae bacterium
GTCTCCACGTTAATCAGACACGTCACACTCACTTGGGATTGTTTTTCGCCACGCACGCCTACTCGACGATCCGGCAATCCTTCGGTTGCGCGCTCAATGCGCGTTTTTCAACAGCCTGCTAGACCCTCGTACTCCCTTCGTGCCAGGCGCCCGCTCCGCTACTGCCATACCGTTGTCAGCGACGTGTGCTGAAATACGGCAATGAGCTCTCCTAAAACGCAGTTCTACGGCGCCTCCAGCCTCGATGGCTTTCTTGCCACCTGCGACGACGGCATCGACTGGCTGCTCCAGTTCGGCGACGTCCCCTCCAGTTACGCCGGATTCATCGCGCAGGTCGGTGCGATCGCCATGGGTGCATCGACTTACGAGTGGCTCCTCAAACATCATGTCAAACTGGGCCGCCCGGACCAGCAGCCCTGGCCTTACGCGCAGCCCACGTGGGTCTTCACGCATCGCACTCTGCCCGCCGCGCCGGATGCAAAGCTTCGCTTCGTGCGCGGCGACGTTAGGCCCATGCATGCCGAGATGACGGCGGCGGCCGGCACGAAGAACATCTGGCTGATGGGCGGCGGGGAATTGATCGGACAATTCTGGGACGTGGGCCTCCTCGACGAGCTGATCGTGCAGATCACCGCCGTCACGCTGGGTGCCGGCAAGCCGCTGCTCCCGCGCCCGATCCACACCCCACCGTTGAAATTGGTGTCGGTCCAGCAATTCGGATCCGCGTTTGCCGAACTCAGGTATGAGGTGCCCAAGGCGGACGCCGAGAGCCGGAGCGGGTCCCGGGGCTGAAGCGGATTAAACCACTTATCTGCACTTATTCTCACTGATGGGAATCACGGACCATCAGCGATCTTCTGGCCGTAGACCATGAAGTCCGTGTCAACCCGCCCCGGATAACGGCTCGCCTGTCAATCGCCGAATTTCTGGACCTCATCCGGACCGGGCTTCGCGTAGGCGGGATCCTTGGCGCGTATATAGACGTCGCCGTCCGGCAATGATTTTACCTCCAGTGGCACGATGGTCGTGCCGCGCGGATTGATCGTCTGCGCCGTTTCGGAAAGGTCGCGCGTGGCGATGCCCGCTCGCGGGACCGGCGGTACATTCGCGTTGAAGAAGGCCGTGCACCACCATTTGCCATCGCGCGTCTGGAAGGGCGTGCCATGCCCGAGGAATCGCCCCGCAAATTTCCGCGGGCCATACGGGCCGGTGATCCGGTCGGACACGCAATAGTAGAGATTATAGGAGCCCTTCCGCATCTGATCCGTCGACCACGCCGTGCCTATATGCACATATTTATTGCCGATCTTCAGCATCGTCGCGCCTTCGTGCCCGATCATGGATTTCGTCTGGCCCAGCGCATTCGTCCGGCTTCCGGCCGGATCGATCCGCACGGGTTTGGCGGCGAAGTCGCTGAAGTCTTTCTTCAGCGGTGCGACGAACGTGTTCGCCCAGAGCAGCCACCAGGTGTCGCCGTCCTTGAAGAGCGAGGGATCGTGTTTCCCGCCGAGCCGATCGCCCATCGGGTGAACCCACGGGCCTTTCATGTCCGGCCCCGCGGAAAGCGCGAGATTGGCCTTCGCCGCCGGACAATGGACGAGCGCCCAGCGGTCGCCGAGCCAGTGAAACTCGGGCGCCCACACGAGCGTGCCGGGCTCCGCGTGCCGGCTGTCGTTCGCCAGTGTGAAGGGCGCGCCGACATACTCCCAATCGCTCAGATCCTTGCTGCGCCAGACCTGCACGGCGGCGCCGACGATGGACTCGGAACCAAGCCCGGTGTTGAGCGGGTCCGCTTGCTCGCGCGGACCACCGGGTTTCGGAGTGGTGCCGGTGAGATAGTAGAAATCGTCCGGACCGAGCACTATATACGGATCGCGAATCCAACCTTCCTTGATGTGAAGCGCGCGGTCGTGCGAGCGCAGTCCTGCCGCGATCTCATCGCGCGACATGGCAGCTTGAGCGGGAGCGAGCTGCGACCTGGGAACCCGGTTTTTTTGTGCGCCCGTGTCACCCTTCGCCTTCTTGCCTTCCGCACCAAACGCAGCTGGCAGCAGCGAGAGCAGAATCAGGGAGAGAATGATGTGTTTCATGTGAGATCAGGAGTAGGCCGAGTGACCCGGAGCGGCGGGTAGCTGAATGGAGGGTGCGCGGAGCCGATGGAGCAGCAGATACGTGGACGAAATCCGGGATAAGAAAGGGAGCGTCTGGAACTAGCCCGAACATTTCACACTCATAGGTGTGAAATGTTCGCCCTGTCGGGCCGACTTCGTCGGGGCCAACCGCCACAAAGTCGCTCTGCCCGCAGGGCAGACGGATACTTCTCTGGAAACAGTTTTCATGGCTGTGAAATATCCGGGTTAGCGGTGGGTGCCCGGGAAAGAAAGGCCGCATCGCACACATTCGGCCGACGATTTTCCACTCTCGATCGCGCAACCTTGCGCGACCTTCCGCCTCCCCCGCTACCCGCGGCCCGCTACTCACTACTCCGCCCCCAGTCCCGGCCGAGTGCAGCACACATTGCGGGGCCGCCTGATGCCAGAACCGGAGGCCCGCCGTATAGACGGCGCCAGCAATATTCGTAATATACCGATTACTTCCCCAGCCCGCTGTTTTCCGCGTCCGAACCTTCTTGGAGCGCGTTGAATTGAGCAAAGACCCCCCCACCCGCTCGCTCGCTGGCCGCTCGCGACACGACCGCCGCAGCGTTATAAAGATGACTTTCGGCAACCGACCCAGCAACCGAGCCCAAACCCGCGATCGACCTGCATGGGCCGGCGCTCGGCTCAATGGACGATAAGGCATCCCTGATTCGCTCGTTCTTTCCCGCGCTCGCACTCGGTGCCGCGACGCTGGCGGGCTGGCTTTTTACGTCGCCGCGGCTCGCCTCCGATCGCCCTTCCGGGGAATCGCTGTCGCCCTCGTTGATGGGAGGAACGCAGGGACTGGCGGCACGTTTGTGGCAGGATCCGATCGCGCCGCTCGGCGGCCTGACGCACGAGACGATCACACGGCAATGGGTCGCCAGGCTCGAGGAGACGCGCGATGAGTTGCGCACGGCCGGAAGTCGGGCGTGTGTCGTGGTCGCATTCGTGAAAAACGACGGAACCGTCGACGATGCCGAATCGCGACAGCGCACGCGACACGCTTTGCTTTCAGGACTCGCGGTTCGCGGATACGCACCGGTCGATGGTGAACGCATGGGGTGGCTGGCATTGCCTTGGACACAACCCATGAGCGAGGCGGAGGCCGGCCCTCCGGATCCGGGCAGCTTCTTGTCGCTCCCGTGCGAGTGGTTTCAACGCGCCGCGGCCCACGTGCAATCCGACGCCAGCCGCATCGACCGGATCCTGACCCTGTGGGTCGATGAGAGAGACTTTCCGAAAACGCCGATCGCGCGGCTCGCGCAGATCATGGATGCCCTGGGTCGCACCGGGCAGGGCGCGGATGAGTTTTCCATCGTCGTGCTGGGCCCCCGGACGTCCGGCGGCTTGCTTCAGATGTGCGAAGAATCGACGCGCGGGTGGCAATCCGCACCGATGCTCGTCACGGCGCAGCACGGAAAGCTCACGAGCGCGGGGAGCCTGCTCCCGGCAAATACTATAAGGCCCTGGCAAACGCTGCGCGGGATGGAAATATATTCCACGTGGGCGAGCATCGCGGAAGGACTGCTCCCGCCGCACGACGCTCAGCCCGGCGAGTCGCGGGGCAGAGCCGCGCTGCAGCGAAGTTTCGGGTTCATCCCCACTGTACAAGGAGGAGTCGCGCCCCGGCGCTGGGCGAACTTCCACAATCTTATCTGCACGGATTCGGAGCTCACTCGAGCGCTCTGTGCCGAGTTGCAGGCGCGCAACGTCCCCCGCAAAGAGCGTGACCTGGTGTTATTGGTTTCTGAATGGCACACCGAATATGGTCGCGCGCTGCCGGCGACCTTTGCCGCCAACTATATCTCGTCGAAAACCGCCGGCACCGGGGCCGACTGGCTCCGCGCGGTGCACGCCGAACCCGGCCTCGTGTTTCGCCTCCGACCGGCCGACCCTCACGCCTCCCGGTTCACTCCACTGCAAAAGATCTCCTATGCGAGCGGGCTCGATGGTCACAACCCGGCCACCCGTCCGGTGAAGAGTGGCGATTCGCCGTTCCGGGAAAAGAAAGACGCCACGCCGCGACCGGGTGCGGATTACCGGGCGGCCGGTCCCAGTCAGATCGACTATATAGAGCGGCTCGCACAGCGCTTGCGCGACGACGCCGGCGATCCGCTCTATGGGTACAGAGTGGTGGCGGTGGGCATCCTTGGCAGCGATATCTACGACAAGCTCCTCCTGCTCCAGGCGCTGCGCCCTCAGTTTCCCGATGCTGTATTCTTCAGCACCGATCTCGACGCCGGATTCGTGCAGCCGAGATTGTCGGGCAGGACCCGCAACCTGGTGATTGCGGCCTCCTATGGACTTGATGCTGAGCCAGCCGTCGAGCGCCGGCTCGTGGGCCGGCTTCGAAAAAGGCTGGAAGACCACGCGAATGGCAAGGGGCCGCCGATGTCTGAAGCTGAGCGGCATCAATCCGCTTTATTGGTGGAGTATTATCAAACGGGTCACTCGCTCGCGCCATTTCGCGACTCGCACCAGACCGCAATTCACGTCGCGACCAAGCTCGCGCTCGGCCGGTCGCGCGCGGGAGGTGCTGAGGATCGAACGGCCGTCGCCGGACATGCGGGAGAGGCGGCGCTCGCACACGCGAAACAGATGCTGTCGCCACAGCTGTTCGAAGTCGGGCGCACGGAGTTGGTCGAGTTGGACAAGGTCATGGTGGAAGACAACCTGATCGATTGGTTTCGCTGGAAGTGGGCTTCGATCGGCTGGCAGACGCCGAAGAATCGCACCTTCAGATTTCTCTTGGTGACGACGTTCATAATTCTGCTCCTCGCCTGGCCCGGCCGTACACTTTGGCGACGCAGCCCGGAGCCGTTGACGAGAGTCGTGCTGCTGGCCGCAGCGATGGGTGTGATCGCGTGTTGGGTGCTGGCCGTGCTATATCATGCCTTCGATAGTCTGGTGATACCGGCGGGAGTCCTTCTTGCCGGCGCGGTGGGTGCGGGCAGCCGGCTTCGGATCAAGCCTCCGTTCGCCGCGAGCGCAGCTTATGCAGTGGGCCTGCTCGTGCTCTTGGGCGTCGTCTATTACGTCATCGGCGACCACACCTTCAGCGAACCCTTTAGATGGATCGAGGGCGTCAGCCTCTGGCCGGCGGAGATAATCCGGGCGCTCGCTGCCATGCTCGCATTGGGTTGGCTCGTGCAAGGCCAGCGCGAGATGAAGGCCATCCACGGCAAGCTCGCCCGGACCTTTCATCTCAACGATCGTCAACCTGACCACACCGTGGGAAGCGCGGACGGGCGCCATACTGTCAGCGCCCGCGCGATCTGGGCCGCGTATCTGGCCAAAGCAGGCGGCTGGCAGCCGCTCGTGACCATGGCGATGCCGGCGGTCGCGCTGCTCTTCCTCTGGCTGTATTTCTTCGGCCTGCAATCGCGCACGCCCGTTGCGCCCGGGCGCGGCGCGTTCAGCCATGTGGCTGATTTCATCATCCTGGTCGGGTCGGGAGTATTTTATACGCTGCTGACGCTTTATGTCGTACAGGTGACCCATGTCGGGTGTTGCGCCATCCGAAAACTGGCCCGCCGCCGGACGGCATGGCCCCAGCCGCTGGTGTCAGGCGAAGGAGCGCGGCTCAATGTAGATCCCGACTTGCTGGATGGCTGGCTCGATGTCCGATTCGTCGGCAGTCTAACAACCACCCTTGGCCGGCTGACATTATATCCGTTTGTCGTCCTCCTTTTTCTATGCGCATCGGTGAGTCCCATATTCGATACTTGGGATCTGCGCCGCGGTGATGGCATTATTCTCGTGCTGGTCATGGCAGCGCTCCCGATCTACTGTGCCTGGCGCCTGTCACGCGCGGCCGAAGAAGTGCGGGCCGCGGCGCTGGGTGAATTGACGGAACGGAAGCTGGCCGCGACCGATCAGTCAGCGACCGGAGTGAGTCGGATCAATCAACTGATGCGTGAAGTGGAAACGTGCCGCGCGGGCTGCTTTCGTCCCGTGTGGGAACAGCCCCACGTACTGGCGATCCTCATCCCGCTGGGGGGAAGCGGTGGAATTGAAATTTTGCAGCGGTTTCTCGAGCGGTGAAACGCGCCATTGTCCGCCTCTCGCCGCTCACCATACGCCCGATGGCCGTTCCTGAACCTTGCCCTCCATCGCGTCGGGATCGTTGAAGCCCGTGGTAAACGCCGCGAGCGCCAGCTTCGCCCAATATTCATAGCGCTGCACCGCCGCCGGCGGCGTCGCGAACATATTGGCCACTCCTCCGAGGATAGCCGCATGCTCCAGCGAAAGCGTCACCGTGCTCACGAGCACCCCGTGATAATAGCCGTGCAGCGAGGTCGCCAGCGCCACGGGGACCGACATCGGCGTGACCCAGGTGCCCGGCGGATAGCCCACCATTGTCAGCCGGCGCACGGTGAGCCCATTCGGCCAGTAACGAGGAAATGGATACGACCAGCCGGGATGTACGTTCCAGTTCGCATAGGGCGCCTGACTGATCGCGGCCTGATCGAACTCGAGCGTCCGGGGGTTCACCTCATGCGGCGGCACCTGCTGCACCTTCGTCTTCCAGCGCACATTATTGTTGTTCGTGACGGCGATGATTTCATCGCGCTGCGCCCCGGCCCGCAGCTGCAACCCCTTGGGGAGCGCGATGACTGGTTGCGCGGCCAGCGGCGCGCCCGACGCGAGGTCGATGCGATAGATGTCGAACTCCCAGGTGGTCGGCTCGATCGCGCCGCTCATGAGACGCAGCGCCTGCGCCACCTGCATGATGCTCAGCGGGTCATCGTTCAGCGTCGTCAGCTGCGCCAGCGAACGCGTGCGGAGCTTGGTCACGCGAAAGTTTCCCAATAGCAGCGCCGCGGAGTCGCTCGACGCATCGAGCTCGGCGCCGAACAACGTCTCGAGCCGCGTCCGGTCGACCGACTCCCGCTCGCTGCCGGCGGCCATGAGCTGCGGCAACGCGTCGCCAGGAATCGCCCACGTGACCTCCGAAAACCCCTTCTCGAGTCCGCCATTGGCGATCCCGACCACTGCGCCGTTTTCGTCCACGATCGGGGCTCCGGACAACCCCGGCTGCAGGTGGCATTCGAGCAGCAGGATTTTCTCCTCGAGGCTCGGGAAACCCAGCTCCTGCAACTCGCGGCGCAGCTTACCCGACGACAGGAGATCGCCGAGCGTTTCGGCCCCCTGCCCGCCGCCTTGCGTGCGCACGAGACCGGTCGTGGACAGCCGTTTCGCGACGCCCTGCGGGAAGCCGATCACCGTGATGGGATCGCGCGCCTTGGGCCGGGTCTTGCTTACGGTGGCTGGCGCGACGCCGGCCGGCACTTGCTCGATCCGCAAGAGCGCGAGGTCGCGCGAAGGAAGCACCCGGGCCACGCGGGCCGGCCGGAGATTGCCCCCATCGTCGTAGCTCACCGACACATTCGTCGCACCCGCCACGACATGGTAAGAGGTCACGACGTGGTTCTTGTCGGGCCAGACGAAGCCACTCGCGCGCGTCTGCGACTCGGCCCCCGCCCGTTGCGCGCGCACCATCGCGATGGAAGCCGCGATCGCCCGTTCCGGCTGGGCGGCGGCAAACGACGGGGCGGCGCCGACTAGGCCGATGGCGATGAACAAACTGAGACGGCGCGGGCTCATGGCTGGGCGACCAGTGCGAGCAGCAGGTCGCGTTTGGATCCGGCGTCGATCGCGAGCCGATCGATCGCGTCGAGCGTCGGCGTCCATTTCGGATAGGCCGATTTCATCGACGCACGAATGCCGGGCCACTCTGGGTTGGCGCGGAGCATATCCTGGATCGCATCTCGCTCCTGCTCGTCCGTCCGGAACAACCCGGAGATCACGGGCGACGGCTTGCCCTCCGCGACGGCTTTGTGTCCGGCGTCCACTTGCTGGAGATAAATGCGCCGGGCCTCCTCGTCGGAGAACCCCGCGGCTTTCAATTGCGCCACCGCGCGAGCGGGCTGGAGGCCGAGCATATTATTGGCACGGAGAAAGATTCCCCCGATGGCGCCGGCCGCACACGCCACGCCGAAACCGATGCAGCGAGCGAGACTGGCCGGCGGCGTCTCGCTGTTTTTCAGCGTGAGAAACGCAATCCCCGCCGTCGCGAGGGTGCCGAGGAGAGAGCCCACGATCGGCGACACCGCCAGGCCCGCCAGGACGCCCACCGCCAGGCCGAGCGCCGCGCCGGCGCACAAATTTCCGAACGTGCCCTTCATAAGATAACGCACGGAGCGCCCGGGCGAATATGCGAACCCCTCGAAAGAAACCAGACCCGAAGAGCTAAAGAAGTCATGTGGGGAAGCCGGACATGAGATCGGGAAACTGCCCGGGGGACGCCTCAGCCCGGAAGCGTGGACGAGCCCGTTTCGCGCTCTCCTATCTCTCGGGGAAAAGAGTCCCGACCTTCCGCACGCGCAGCAATCGACTTAATGCGCAAGCGGCCCTGAACGCCGTATCCGGGTTTCCCTGACGCGAATTGACGCGGAAGCTTTCAGGTGGCGAACCCGGCCCGGTCCACCTGCGGGTCTCCTCGCGTCGAGCGGGAGACGCCTTTTGATATAGCAGCCCGTTATACTTCGCCCACCAGCTGCTTGACCAGCGCCTGTATCATCCGCGGCAGATCATACGGAAAGCGCGCGGTGATCAGGTTGCCGTCGACCACACAGGGTTCGTCCAGCACGGTCGCGCCGGCATTGGCGAGGTCGGGGTGTATATTCCAAACTGCGGTCGCCCGGCGCCCCTTCAGGATGCCTGCGCTTACCATGACCCACTGGCCGTGACAGATCGCGCAGGTTGGCTTGCCCGCTTCCCACATGTCGCGGACAAAGGCCTGGGCGAGCGGATCGGCCCGGAGCGCGTCGGGATTCCAGCAGCCACCGGGGAAAATACAGGCGTCGTAGTCCGCGACGTTTGCCTGATCTAGGTAGCGGTCAATTTTGAGCCAGCCGGCATTTTCCATGAGCCGGATCGCCAGCACATGGGTGGCGCAAAGCGGAGGAAACCGCAGGCCCAGCGTCGGGTGAAATTCGCCGATGCGCGGGGAAACGACATGGACGGTGGCGCCGTGCTCGGTGAGCCACCGGAGCGAGCCCGTGATCTCCACCTCTTCGACGCCATTGGTACAACAGATCGCGATGGTTTTCCCTTTCAGCAACTCAGGGTTCGAGGGCGGATCGAAAAGGAATTGGTGGAGTTCGCGGTTCAGCTCGCCATCCGCCGAGACCAGGAGCTCGGTTGAAATCGACGGCACGAGCGAAGGCGTCATCAAAGTCTGCGCGCGCAGGACGGCGGCGTTGCGGGCTGGGGCGGAATCTTGGGGGACGTTCATGGGAGAGGTTGCCTCAGTTCACACCCAATCGAGCCGAGCTGGCAAGGACCGGCCACCAGCATCCCCGAATCTGCGTTCGTCGAACGGCCAAGCTCCCTGTAAACAGACCGCGTTTTCAACCGCGTGTTTCAGCGCTTCGTTCCCTTCTGTTCAAGATTCCGATCTCATTCTCATAATATAAATATAGCTATATCAGTTCTACTCGCTACTCGCTACTCACTACTTCAAAAAATTCATCCTTCATCCCTTCGGCCCCATCGCTTTCAATCTCCCCATGCCCACATCCCGTCGCCGCTTTCTCGCCTCGCTCGCCACGATCTCCATCGCGCCGCGCCTCCTCTCCGCCCGCGAAACCGAGCCGGTGATCGTGGGTGAGGGGAAGTATCGCTACCGGTTCGACGACCGCTGGGCGAAGCTTCCTCCGCATATCCAATGGGGGCTCACGCATGGCGTGGTCGTCGATCGCGAGCGCAATGTGCATGTCTTCCACACCTCGCGGAAGGAATCGCCGAGCAAGGACTGCGTCGTGGTGTTCGACGCCAAGGGG
>JAKFEQ010000060.1:0-48237 GCA_036675625.1 Opitutaceae bacterium
CGATCAATCCTCCCAACGTGTGCCGCGCCACCTGATGCAGCGCGGGCGCATGCCAGATCCAAACGGCTGCAAGCTCCGCAAGCGACCACGGCACCGGTGGAAACAACCCCGGCGCTCGTCGCACGGGATCGAGCCCGCCGCCCGCGAGCCCAAGTGCAAGCAGCGGCGCCGCGATTGCGACCACCCCCATGTGCATCGCCATGTGCGCGGAGAAGGAAACCTTGGCGAGCTGCGGCAACGGCCCGAGCCACACGCCCGCCAGCGTGAGTCCTCCAAGCCCGAGGAGTAAACGGCGCGTCGTCATCGGCAGTCCCGGAAAAACACGACCACCACGGCTGCGAAGATAACCGCGATCGCGCTGAGTCCGGCCAGCAACACGGTGGCGAAGCCCAAGAACCGGAACCGATCCTCCGGCGTATCCTCATCGTGCGGCACAGACTTCGCTTCAAAGCGATGCCGGCGGAGCGCGCCGAAGCCGTTCAGCGCGATTCCGATGAGTGCGGCGACCGTATAACCCGCGATGAGCCAGCGCACCGGTCCAAGCGTGCCGAAGCGCGAGGCGTATTTCGCGCACCAGATCGCCGCTGTTATATAGCACAGGAGGAAGTGCACGGCCCAGATCGTCGGCGAAACAATCAGCCGCCACAGGCTCTCCCTGCTTTCGTGGACGTCAGTCATCGCGGTGCTCCTCATTTCACCAGCGGGAATCCCGCAATAACACCGACCGTTATCACGGCCGTCGCAGCGACGAAGTGCCAGAAGAGCGCGACGTTGTGGATGTCTATATCATGCTGCGCCGTCATTCGGCCCCGGGCGCGACGCGCGAGGCAATAGAGCTGCATGATCACGCCCGTGCCGGCGTGCAGCGCCGTCCAGATCGCGAGCAGCCACACGATCGCGGGATAAACGTGCGTCGAGGGCTCGAGCCCCGTCAACCACGGGCCCGCCAGGATCGCCGCGCCGCCGGCGAGCGCGAGCCCGCACCCCGCAACCATCGTTATATAGAAGGCGGGCGCGTTATCCGCCCGATTATAGCGCCGGGCCAGCAGCGTCGCCGCCCAGGCGCCAAGCAGCAGCCCCGCGGCCAGTCCCGGCCAAAGCACGCCCGGACCTGGCGAATTCGCCGGCGGGAAATCCTCGTGGATCGTCCAATAAAAGAAATAGGCGAACACCAGCGACACAAACGCGGTGAACACCGCCAGCATCGTAATCAGCATCGCCCACCAGCCCACCGAGGGAACGCCCGATTGATAGAGCGGCAGCGTCACACCCAGTCCCACGTCTTTATTCACTTTCTCCGGAATCGGCGCCGTCCCCACCCACAGCCAGTACCATATAACGCCAATCCCGACCACGCCGCTGATCAGGGCCGGAACCCACCAGTGAAACGTTCCCAGGATGAAGAACCCGCCCAATGTAATCGCCGCCCAGAACGGAATGAAGCTCGGCCCGGGCAGGCGCAGACATTGCACCGGCTTCGCATCGATCGCCGTGGTCACAATCGTTTCGCGCCAGCCCTCCTCCGCATCCGGCAGATAGAACCGCCCCTGGTCCACATCGCGCACGAAGTTCGGCTGATCCCAGAGCGGATAACGGCTGTCGATTTCCGGGATCGAGCGGACACCCCAGTTTTCCGGCGGCATCGCGGGCAGCCACTCGAGCGTGCCGGCGTTCCACGGATTGCGCGCGGAGAGCGGCTGTTTCTTCTTCGGCCTAATGATATCCCACGCGACGATCGCCACGCCGATCCCGAGCACGAAGGCACCGATGCTCGACACGAGATTGAGGGTATCGAACCCGAGGCCCTCGGGATAAGTGAACACCCGCCGCGGCATTCCGCGCAGCCCTGTGAAATGCATGGGCAGGAAGGTGACATTGAACCCGACGAATAAAAACCAGAACGCCCACCGGCCGAGCGTATCCGAAAGCTTCTTACCGTTGAGCAGGGGGAAGAAATAATAGCAGCCGCCGATGATCGGAAACACCGCTCCCCCGATCAGCACATAGTGCAGATGGGCCACCACGAAGAAGGTGTCGTGCGCCTGAAAGTCGAACGACGCGAGCGCCACCATCACGCCGGTGAGCCCGCCGAGCACGAACGTCGCGAGCCCGCCGAAAGTGAACAGCATCGGGACCGAGCGCACCATCCGCCCCGCCGCGATCGTCGCGATGAAGCAGAAGATCTGCACGCCGGTGGGAATCGCGACCGCTTCCGACGCGGCCGAAAAGAGCGCCAGCGAGATTCCCGGCAGCCCCGTCGTGAACATGTGGTGCACCCACAATCCGAAGCTCAGAAATCCGGTCCCGACGGCCGCGAGCACGATCCAGCTATAGCCGACAATCGGCCGCTGCGCGAATGTCGGCACGATCATCGCGATGAGAGCGACCGACGGCAGGAAGATGATATATACTTCCGGATGGCCGAAGAGCCAGAAGAGGTGTTGCCACAGCAGGGGATCACCGCCGCCCCGTGGATCGAAAAACGGCCAGTGAAACGCCCGCTCGACCTCGAGCAGCATGCTCCCCGCAATCAGCGGTGGAAACGCGAACAGCACCATCGCCGCCGCCACCAGCACATACCAGCAGTAGAGCGGGATCAGGTTGATGCGCATGCCCGGAGGCCGGCACTTCAGCGTGCCGACGATCAATTCCACGGCCGCCGCAATCGCGGCGATTTCAATGAATGAAAAACCCAGCAGCCACATGTCGGCGCCGATGCCGGGCTGGTAGCTCGACGTGAGCGGCGGATACATGAACCACCCGCCGCGCGGCGCCGCATCGAAAAGAATCGAGCCGCTGAGAAACACACCGCCGAGCAGAAAACACCAATAGCCGAACGCCGACAGCCGCGGAAACGGCAGGTCGCGCGCGCCGAGCATCTGCGGCAGGAAGATCACCGCGATCGATTCGAAGATCGGAATCGCAAACAGAAACATCATCACCGAGCCGTGCACGGTGAAGACCTGGTTGTACATTTCCGCGGAAAGAAACTGATTGTCCGGCACCGCGAGCTGAATGCGCATCAGCAAAGCCAATACGCCGCCGAACAGGAAAAAGAGGAATGCCGTCGCCGTGTACCAGATGCCGACGGCCGTGTTGTTCACCTCCGACCAGTAGCGCCAGCCCCGGGGCGCGGCCCACACCGCGCGCAGCCGCTCCTCCTGCGCCCGCCGCACCTCCAGCGGCGGCTCGTGCTCGAGCGGGTCGGGATCGCGCGGAGTCGGTTTCATCGCAGCGACTCAAGGTAGGCCGCCAGGGCGTTTAGTTCCTCTGGCGGCAGCATCCCAAAGTGCGGCATCAGCACGCCGGGCTTCACCTGATTGGTCTGCGCCATCCAGCGAACGAACGCCTCGCGATCGTTCGGAAGAATGCCCGCGCCGAGGCTGAGTCGCCCGCCGACGTGCGTGAGATTCGGCCCGATGGCGCCGCGCGCAGCGGTGCCGTCGATCGCGTGGCACGCCGAGCAGCCGTTCAGAAAAAACAGCTCGCGTCCCTGTTGCGCGAGCGACTCCACGGGCTCCGCCGCCGGCGCGCGTTGCTGCTCCAGCCAGCGCGCAAACTCTGCCTTCCCCAGCACCACCACCGGAAACGCCATCAACGCGTGCGACGTGCCGCAATACTCGGCGCACTGTCCGCGAAAGGTCCCCGTGCGCGTCGCCTCCAGCACCAGTCGCGTCCGCCGGCCGGGAATCATGTCCATCTTGCCGCCAAGCGCCGGAATCCAGAACGAGTGAATCACGTCGGGACTTTCCAGTCCGAACTCGACCGGCTCGCCCACCGGGAGGCGAATCTCGTTGGCCAGCTCCACGGGCGCGCTGCCGTCCGCTTGTATATAGCGCACGCGCCACCAGAATTGTTCGCCCGTCACCGCGATCTTTAGACTGCCTGCCGGTGCCGGCGCGAGCAACGGAGGCATCATGCCGAGTCCGTAGACCAGCAAAGCCGCCAGCACGACGGTCGGGAAAACCGCACCGCCTCCTATAATATAGAGGCGCGCCTGCCGCTCGGTGTGTTTCGCCACGCGACCACGCACCGCCGAGAACGTCAGCCATGCAACAAGCCCCCACACCAGGATCGCGCCACCGCTCATCCACCAGAACAGTTCGGCAATCCGCTCCGCTCCACGACCGGCCGGCTCGAGGCTCGACTGCCGCCCGGAGCAGCCTGCGAGCAGGGCGAAGGCCAGCAAACCGAGCGAAGTGCGCGGGCCGACGACGGCGAGCGGCGGAGTCACAGCCATCGGCGTGAGCGGATAAGACTGCACCTCGATCCGTGACGGCCTCGTCTGACCTCTACAGTTGATCGGGATTGATATACCATGGCGGAGCGCGATCGCGCCGGGGAGTCGCCGCGTGCGAACCACCCTACCGTATTGCGCGGCCGCCGTGCCATGGGGCGACACCCGAAATCGCTACCGGCCGGCCGCTTACCAGGGATAAGCATCGGCCCCCTGTGCGGCCGGGTGCCTCTCGCGGTGCGCTTGCAGGCGGATGAGAGCCAACGAAACGGCGGGGCGCGTGCGACCACGCCCTGCGCCGTGCCGCCGCCGTTTCACGATTTCGGTTGCCCCGCGAGCGAGCCGTGGCCGGCGAGCTTCCGGCGCAGATCCTCGTGCAAGCGATCGAACGGCCGGATGAACTTTTGCACGCCTTCCGCCTCCAGGTCCCGGCTCACGGCATCGAGGCTGATGCCCGCTTCGCCGAGCTCACGAAGGATCGCGTGGGCCTGCTCGAGATTCTCCTCGATGCGCGGCGCCGGCTCACCGTGATCGCGAAACGCCTCGAGCGTCTGGCGCGGCAGGGTGTTGATCGTCTCGGGGCCGATCAACGCCTCGACATAGCGCACATCACGCTCCTCCGGATTCTTCGTGCTGGTGCTGGCCCAGAGCAGGCGCTGCGGCCGTGCGCCCGCCGCCGCGAGCCGGCGAAAGCGTTCGCCGCCCTGCATGTTCTTGAACATCTGATACGCCTGTTTCGCACAGGCGATGGCCGCCTGGCCATGCAGCCGTTCCGCGACCGCCACCATCTCGCGGCTCTTCTTTGCCACGCGCTCGAGCATCGGATCCACGGCCAGATCGATCCGGCTCAGAAAAAAACTCGCGACCGACGCAACGGAGTCAATCGGCTGTCCCGCCGCGAGCCGGTCTTCCAGCCCGCCCAGAAACGCCTCGGTCACTTCGCGGTAACGCGGGAGCCCGAACAGCAGCGTGACGTTGATGTTGATGCCTTCCGCCAGCAGGCGCCGGATCGCCGGCAACCCTTCCGCCGTGCCCGGAATCTTGATCATCACGTTTGGCCGATCCAGCCGCTGCCAGAGTTCCCGCGCCTGCGCGACGCTCCCTTCCGTGTCGTACGCGAGGTGCGGCGAGACCTCCAGGCTCACATAGCCATCGCGTCCTTGCGTCTGCGCAAACACCTCGCGCAGCTCGTCCGCCGCCAGCTGTACATCGGCGATGGCGATCTTGGCATAAATGTCCTCCGCCGTTTCGTTGCGATCGGCCGCGCGGCGGATCACCGCGTCGTATTCATTCCCCTGCGTGATCGCCTCGTCGAAGATGGCCGGATTCGAAGTCACTCCAGTGAGGCCGTCCTCCGCCACCAGCTTCCGCAATTCGCCGCCGACGACGAAGCTGCGCTTGATATAGTCGAGCCAGATCGACTGGCCATGGGTCGTGAGTTTTTTCAGGCGATTCATTATACGTTATAACTATTTTTCCTCAGTGATGTGGAGACGCAGCCGTGACCGGCTTCGCATTCGCGACCAGCCGTTCAGCCGCTTCGATGATGTGGACGCTCGAAATGCCGCTGAAATCCCGCAACTCGTCCCCGGTGCCGCTCATTGGTGTCTTGTTCACCGCGAGAATGACCACCGGCACGGGTCGTTCCGCGAGCGCGGCCAGGACCGCTTCGCCGAGGCCGCCCGCGGGATAATGGTCCTCGACCGTGACGAGCGCACCAGTCGCGTCGGCCGCCTCGCGGAGCGTGGCGACATCGAGCGGCTTGATGCTATAGGCATCGATCACGCGTACAGCGATGCCGCGACGCCGCAACTGCTCGTGGGCGGTCAACGCCTCATGCACCGTGGCGCCGGTCGCGACAATCGTCAGCCGGTCGTCCTGACTCCGGCGGAGGACCTTGCTGCCACCGATTTCGAAACGCGTTTCATTATCATATATAACCGGCGTGCCCTGCCGTAACGTGCGCAGATAGACGATGCCCTGGTGTGCGGCGGCGGCCTCGACCAGCTTCTCCGTCGCCAGCGCATCGCACGGATGCAACACGACGGAGGACCGGATCGAGCGAAACATCGCGATGTCCTCGAGGCCCATCTGCGACGGGCCGTCCTCGCCGATCGATACGCCGGCGTGGGAGCCGACAAACTTCACGTTGGCGGAGGAATACTGGCTCATCCGGATCTGGTCGAACGCCCGGGTGAAGAACGCCGCGAACGTCGATACAAACGGGATCTTTCCGCGCAGCGAAAGCCCCAGTGCGACTTCGACCATCGCCTGCTCCGCGATGAACATCTCGAAGAAGCGCTCCGGCACCTTCTCCGCAAAAATCTCCGCCATCGTCGAGTTGCTCACCTCGCCGTCGAGGCTCACCAGTTGCGGATACTGCAGTGCGATGCGTTGCAGCGCGGCGCCAAAGGCTTTCCGCGTCGCCACCTTTTTTCCCCGCTCGTAACGCGGCGGTTGGGCCCAGGGCGCCGCGACGTGCGCCGGCCGCCGATCCTCGGCTGGCGCGATCCTGCCACGCACGCTCCGATCGAGGTTCGAGAATTCACGCAAAGCCTGCTTCCACTGATCGCCATCGAGCGCCTTCCCGTGCCAGTCGTCAGCGTCCTCGAGGAAGGAGATGCCTTTGCCTTTCAGCGTCCGCGCTATAATCATCACAGGCTGCGTCCGCTCCGCCGCAGCCGTGCGAAACGCTTCCAGAATCTGCGGGAAATCGTGGCCGTCGATCGTCAGGGTTTTCCAGCCAAACGCCGCGATCCGGCGCGCGTAAGCCTCGACGTCGTGCCCGAGCATCGTCTCACCGCGCTGGCCCAGCCGGTTCACATCGATGATCCCCGTGAGATTCGCGAGGCGGTAGTGCGCGGCCAGTTGGATGGCTTCCCATTGCGAGCCTTCCGCCATCTCGCTGTCCCCGAGCAGCACATAGGTACGATACGGCAAACGGTCGAGCCGCGCCGCGTTGAGCGCCAGGCCAAGGCCGATGCCGAGGCCCTGGCCCAGCGATCCCGTCGCCGCTTCCGCATACGGAAACCGTGGCGTCGGATGGCCTTCGAGCCGGCTCCCAAACTGGCGGAACGAGTGCAGCTCCTTGTCGTCGACACAGCCGGCGACGGCCCACAGCGCGTAGAACAACGGCGAGGCGTGCCCCTTCGAGAAGATCAGCCGGTCGTTGTTCGGATGATCCGGGTCCGTGACGTTAAAGCGAAAGGTGCCGCCGAAGAGCAGGCCCGTCATCAGATCCGCGGCGGAAAGCGAGGAGGTGAGGTGCCCCGAATGCGCCGTGGTGGTGACGTCGAGACTGTGATAGCGCACGAGCCGCGCAAGCGCGCGCAGATGATCGAGCTGGGAGGCAGAAGACGATTTCATGAAGATCCTTTAGTTTCGGCGCCGGCGCAGCGCCGGCCGGCACGCACGCCGCAGTATAAAGACGGCGAGCAACGGTCCGCGCCCGCGGACAAGCCACTGCGCCGCTGCCGCACCATCTTTAAATGCGGCCCAAATCGAATGCAATCGGTGCAACGCGAAACGGGTTTCCCCCGGTAGGGACGACCCGAGATTTCTTCCATTCTCCATTGGGGATTGGCGGAATTTTCCGCGCTCGGAACGCACCGAGATTCCGCTCGCGCGACAATCGCACCGCGCCCTGCAAATTCGCGGAACCCCAACGGAGCGACGTCGTCCCACCCCCCACCCGCACGCATGCCTCCTGCCATACCCCCTGTTACTTGCCGACCCGTCGAAACGAAAAGCCTCATGGATTTCGACTGCTTCATCGAACGCGTCCACCAACGCGCCCGCGTCACTACAGCCGGCGCCATTGGCGCCACGCGCGCCACGCTCGAGACCGTCGCGGAGCGGATCGGTGGAGACGAAGCGCGCCAACTCGCCGCGCTGCTCCCGCGCGAAATCGCCGGTTATCTCCAGGAGAAATCGCCCCCGCGCGCCGAGCGCTTCTCGTTCGGCGAGTTCTGCCAGCGCGTCGCGATCCGCGAGGCCAGCAACGTGCCCGATGCCATCTCGCATGCCCGCTGTGTGATCGAGACGCTCGAGGAAGCGGTCAGCCGCCACGCCTCGAGCGCCATTCTCCTGATGCTCCATCAGGACTTCGCACCGCTCTTCTACGGGCCTACTTCACGCCTGCCGCAGCCGCAAAGCTAGCCGAGCCTCAGACCTTGGACCGAAGATAACAAAGAGAACGAAGAGGGCTGAGCCATCGTCCCTTCGTTCCCTTCGTTGCCCGGCTGCAGCAGGGCGCTCGCGCCGTGCCGGCTCACACCAGTTCCCGCACCTTGTCCTCGGCCACCGTCGCCACGATTTTCATCCGTTCCGGCGTGCCACGAGCGAGTGACTGCGCGAGGTGGAGCGCCTGTTTGCCTTTGATTTTCGCCGGCATCGGCGGCTCGTGCGGATCGACGACCGCTTCGACGATTACCGGCCCGGGTGTCGCCAGCGCTTGCGCAACCACGTCGCCGCACTTCTCCGGATCGTCGACGCTGAAACCATGCCCGCCACACACGTGCGCGAATCCGGCAAAGTCGATCGGCTGCAGGTCGCACGCAAACTCGGGATTCCCGAGAAACACCATCTGCTCCCATTTGATCATGCCGAGGCTGTTGTTTTTGATCACGAAGACCTTGATCGGCAGCTGATATTTCACGGCCGTCGCGAACTCGCCCATGAGCATCGTGAACGCGCCGTCGCCGACGAAAGCGATGCATTGACGATCTGGATACGCGACCTGCGCCGCGATCGTATAGGGCAGCCCGTTCGCCATCGTCGCAAGGGTGCCCGAGAGCGAGTACATCTGCCCGTGCCGCACCGGCATCTGCCGGGCAAACCACGTCGCAACCGTCCCGCTGTCGCAACTGACGATCGCGTCGTCGCTGATCTGCCGGCCCAACTCCCAGGCCACGACCTGCGGCTTCATCGGCCGGTCGCGCCGCGTGCCACGCTCTTCCATCAGCTTCCACCATTCACGCATGCCTTTTTGCGCCTGCTGCAGGAATTTCCGGTTTTCATGATGCGCGAGCAAAGGAAGGAGCGCGTGCAGACACGCCTGCGAATCGCCGGCAAGCCCCACCTCCACGGGATAACGCAACCCGATCCGGGCCGGATCCAGGTCGATCTGTACAGCGCGCGCCTGGCCAGGCTTCGGCAGAAATTCAATATAGGGAAACGATGTGCCGACCATCAGCAGCGTGTCGCACTCCTCGAGCGCCTCCTGTGAAGGCCTGGTCCCCAGCAGCCCGATGCCGCCGGTCGTATAGGGCGAATCGTCCGGCACGCAGGCCTTCCCGAGAAGCGCTTTGATGATTGGCGCGCCGAGTGCCTCCGCGACCGCGGTCAATTCGGTTTCTGCGCGGAGCGCTCCCTGGCCGGCGAGAATCGCGATCTTTTTCCCGGCATTAAGAATGTCCGCCGCGTGCTGCAGATCACCCTGAGCGGGCAGCGCGGCGCGGCGCGCGAACGCCTCGCTCGAGGCATGGCCTTTGATATTGCGCTCGGAACGCCGGCTGCTCGTCACCGGCATCGACTGCATGTCGACCGGAAAATTGATGTGCGCCACCCCGGGCCGCGCGAGCGCGGTGCGGCAGGCGAGATTCGTCACCGCCGCGACGTGCTCCGGCCCCATCACGCGGGTGTTATAAACAGACACGTCCATGAACACGCGGTCGAGATTCACATCCTGCTGCGCGTGCGTGTCGATCAGGTCATGGAAGTGGTGGCCCGTGATCGCGAGCACCGGCTGGCCGTCGAGCTTCGCATCGTACAGGCCGTTCAGAAGATGCAGGCCGCCGGGGCCGGAGGTGGCGAGACAGACGCCGAGTTTTCCCGTGTATTTGGCATAGCCGCACGCCATGAGCGCAGCGCTCTCCTCGTGTCGGACCTGGACGAAACGGATCCGGTCCTGCGCCGTGCGCAACGCTTCCATGATGCCGTTGATGCCGTCGCCCGGCAGCCCGAAGAGGGTGTCGACGCCCCAGGCTTGCAGGTGCTCCACCATGATATCCGCTGCGGTCTTTGTGGCCATGTTGTCGTGCGTTCGGGATTGATCCGGTCGGGTTCGAACTGTGAAACCGCGCATGCCCGATGCGCGGCCGCGAACCGTTTGGCCCGCACGCGACGCGCGAAGCATGGGAGTGCAGGACGGCGTCGCGCCTCACATTAAGAGAGCGCCGCCCTACGTCCACCGGGCCCACGGCGTTTGCACGCCCCAATCAACCATGGGTGCATTGCATTTGCTCCGAATGGGAAAATCACGCATCCCGAGGCGGCAAAACCCGCCTGGCATCCGGCAACCGCGACAGGGCAAAAAGCGGGGACGACAGACGTAATCTTCATCTCCCATGACGCCCCTCGCTGCTTCGCCCGCGCTCACAACCGACTTTCTCCTCCTCCTGGTCGGCCTCGGAATTCTGATAAAAGGCGGGGGGCTCTTTGTCACCGCGGCGGTCCGGATCGCCCGATTTCTGCAAATGCCGAATGTCGTCATCGGCTCCACACTCGTGAGCCTCGCCACGACCATGCCGGAGTTCGTCGTCGCCGTCATGGCCGGGGCGCGCGGCACATCCTCGCTCGCCGTGGGCAACACGCTCGGTTCCTGCGTTTGCAACATCGCGCTGATCCTCGGCCTCTCGGCCACCATCAGGAGAATCGACATTCATCCCGATGCGCTGCGCACGGCGTTGTTCACCATGGCGGCACTGGGCGTGACGCTGCTGATCATGACGCTCGACCTCGTGCTCTCGCGCTGGGAGGGCGTGATTCTGATCATGGCGGGAGCGGGCTATTTCGCGTTCGATTTCATCGACGCGGCCCGGCGTCCGCGCGTGCAGGAAGTCGCCGAAGCAAAAGCTGTCCAACAGACGGTCACGAAGGGCGGCCTGGAGTGGTTTCAATCGCGCGCCGGCACGGTCGTGCAGTTCACACTCGCGGCCGGCCTCGTGGTCGTCGCCAGCCGTTTCGTCGTCGAAGGTGCCGTCGGCCTCGCTGGCGCGATCGGAGTTTCGCCTCTGGTCGTAGGTCTGACGGTGGTGGCCGTGGGCACGTCGCTGCCGGAACTCGTGACCGCGATCGGCTCGGCCCGTCGCGGCGTGTCGGATCTCGCCGTGGGAAACATCATCGGGGCCAACATCGCCAATCTTTCACTCATCATCGGCGCGGCCGCCGTTCTCACGCCGGTGACGATCAGTCGTGGAACGCAGTTGTTCGATTTTCCCGCTCTCCTCGTCCTGATGGGCCTGCTGGTCTGGACGCTCTGGACGCAGCACCGTCTCGTGCGCCGCGAGGGCATCATCCTGCTCGTCGCCTACGTCGCCTATATCACGACCGTCGTCGTGATCGCGCTGCCGGGAAAACAGTGAACGACGCGTAACGATTGAGGAGACCCCTCCGTTGCGCGCTGGCGGCGGGTCATTTCGCGGCTTTCGACTTCTGGGGCGCGTTGCCCGGCGGCCCCTTTGGCCCGTAGCTGTCGGGATCGCTCAACAACCGCGGTTCGGCATACACGGTCAACGTATCGCCCTGCTCGCGGAGCCAGCCGTCGAGCGCAGCGCGCATCGTTTCCAATCGGCCGGCGTGCGCGGCATCGCCGGCGAGATTGCGCTGCTCGTGCGGATCGGCGCCGAGTTCGTAGAGCTCTTCCGCGGGTCGCGCATGATAGCGACGCACGATGGCGGCCGCCGCGGGATCACGTTTCGCCGCCGCCTCCCATGTCGAGTAATACGCGCGCTGGCCGAGGTTGCCGGCGAGGTCGATGTGCGTCGTGAACGCGAATTCCGGGTGCAGATTCCGAATATATTTCCATCCGCCGATCCGCACGCTGCGCGCGGGATAGACGTTCCAGCGACCATCGCCGCTATGGGTCGTGAAGACCCGGTCGCGATGCGCGTCCTTCTCTCCGCGCAACACCTCGAGAAACGAGCGCCCATCGATGTCCGTCGGCGGTCGTCCGCCCGCCGCTTCGAGCAGCGTCGGCAGGAAATCCACCCAGCTCACCATCGCGGCGGTGCGGCTCTTCGGGCGCACCGTGCCCGGCCACGACACGATCAACGGCACGCACACGCCGGCCTCGTAGCAATTCCATTTGCCGAACGGCCACTGCGCGCCGTGATCGCCGCTCATCAGGAAAAGCGTCTGCGCGCCGAGTGTGGTGCGCGCCGCTTCCATGATCGCGCCAAGATCGTTGTCCGCTTTCGTCACCGCGGCGGCATAGCGCGCCCGCCACTCGCGGGTCTCGGGCGTATCGATGCTGCCGGCGGGCAGCGGGAGTTTCGCCGGATCGTAGCCGAGGTCCTTCTCCGGCCAGGGGACATGCGGCCAGTTGCTGCCGACGAAAAGGCAGAGCGGTTTTCTGCGGTCGCGCTCCTGCAGATATTTCACCGCGGCCGAAATTCCCCCGTGGTCATGGAAAGTGTCGTGCGCGAAGTGATCGAAGCCGTAATCGCCGGTGTGCTTGTAGTGGGACACTTTTCCGAACGCCGCGACTTCATAGCCAAGCGCCTGAAAATACGCGGGCCACTTCTTCAACGCGGCGTGCGGTTTCGCGTGGTTGGGTTCGGCGCCGTTCCGCGCCGGCATCAAGCCGGTGAGCAACGCAGCGCGACTGGGCGCGCAGCTCGGCGACGCTACATACGCGCGCGTAAAGGTCAGGCCGGCATCCGCGAGCCGTTGCATATTCGGCGTGCGCAGCGTCGTGCTGCCATACGGCGTCGAGTCGAGCTGACTGTGATCGTCGGTCAGGAAGATCACGATGTCCGGCCGGGCAGTGACAGCCGCTGCGGAGAACGATCGCCAGAACAACAGACTGAAGAGTATAATGAGGACCCAGCGTTTCATCGATTTCATAGTTCTAGCGAGTAATACTTAGATATAACAATTCGACCGCGGATTACGCCGATAGCGCGGATGGATTGGGGTATTCCTGCCTCTATCCGCGAAATCGGCGTAATCCGCGGTCAAAGGCCTGACGCCATCGGAGTCTATTTCTGTTTCTTGCCCCTTCTCTTATCGGCGGCCGGGGTCGCGGCGGGATCGTAATCAGGATTCGGTTTCTCCGGCAGCAGGGCGCCGACGGATTTGTGCCAGGCGAGCAGCTCAGCGAGCAGTTCGTCGCGTTTCGCGGTTTGCGCGAGCGCGAGGTTCTGCCTTTCCCCGATGTCGGCGGAGAGATCGTAGAGCTCGACGGCTTTGTTCACGGCGAGCCGGTCACGACCGCCATCGAGCTGCCATTCCTCGAGGTAGAGGTGCAGCTTCCAGTCGCCTTTGCGGATCACGCTGACCGGCCGACTGCGGAAACCCGTGCGCACATCGAGCTCCCGACCGCGGATGACCGGCTTGTCGAGATAGCCCGGGAAATGCCAGAAGATCGCGCTGCGCCGCAACGCGCCGTCGCCGCGAAGGAGCGGCACGAGGCTCTCGCCATCGAGCTGTTTGCCGGCGGGCACGGAGGCACGCGCCGCGGCCAGGAAAGTCGGGAAGAGATCGACGTTGGTCACCGGCACATCGCTGCGACTTCCCGCGCGCGTGACGCCCGGCCAGCGCACGATGAACGGCTCGCGGATGCCGCCTTCATAGTAGCTGCCTTTGTTGCCGCGCAACGGCTCCTGCGGTGAGGTTTGCAGCGCGCCATTGTCGCTCGTGAACACGACGAGCGTGTTCTCCTCGAGTCCCATTTCCTTCAGCTTCTGCAACAACAGGCCGACACTCACATCGAGGTCGTAGGTGCACGCGGCATACATCGGATCCTTGTGGTGGTCTCCCGGTTTCTTCGCCTTGAAATGCGCCAGCGTTTCCGGCCGGCCCTGCAACGGCGTGTGGATCGCGTGGTGCGCGATATAACAGAAGAACGGCCGCGACTTGTTCGCCGCGATGAACTCGATCGCCTTCCGCGTGAGCGTGAACACGCCCTTCGGATCCTCCGGCGGCCCCTTCTTGTTGCCCTCCGATCCTTCCGGCACCTCGCCCTCGCCGAACGAATCGAACGACACATCGAAACCCTGCTCTCTCGGCCGCGCGCCGTCCTTGCCCGCGAGATGCCATTTGCCGAAATGCCCCGTCGCATACCCTGCGGCCTTGAGCGCATCGGCGAGTGTCACAGTTTCCTTCGGCAAACCATTCCGATTCGGCACCGGCACGAGCCGCTGCAACGCCTTCGGCCCGCGGTCGGTGCTGTTCACCGCGTACACATGGTGCCGCGGCGTGTAGGTGCCCGAGAGCAGGCAGGCGCGACTCGGCGCGCAATTTCCGGCCGTGGCGTAGGCGGACGAAAACACCATGCCTTCGCGGGCGAGGCGATCCAGGTGCGGCGTCTCGTTGAAGTCGCTGCCCTGAAAACCGACGTCCTTCCAGCCGAGGTCATCGGCAAAGACGAAGACGATATTGGGCCGGCCCGAATCGGCAGCGAAGCTGGCGCTCCACGCGAGGCCTGTGAGGAGCAGGAGCGAAAAGAGTTTCGTGAATTTCATGAGTTATAGAGACGGGCGCGTCAGCGGGTCGTGTCGGCTCTCCAGCGCAGCAGCCGGGCGCGGAGCGAGGCGACGAGTTCGGGATGCTGCGTGCTGACGTTGGTGGTTTCGCCGCGGTCGTTCGCGAGGTCGTAGAGCTCGGGTATAGAACCGTCATACTCGCACAGGAATTTCCAGTTGCCCTCGCGGATCGCGATGTCGCGCTGCACGCCGAGACGGGACTTAGCCTGCGACTTGCGGTCGGGCGGACGGCTCCAGCAAAGCGGCGCCTGGCGCGACGCGGTGCTCCTGCCGAGCAAGGTCGCACTGAGGTCTTCGCCATCGAAGCGGACGCCCGCCGGAGCTTTCACTCCGGCCAGGGCGAGCAGCGAGGGCGCGAGATCGAGGGCGGAAAACACAGACGCCTCGTTGTGGAAACCGGCGCGCTCCGACGCGATGAGGCCCGGCGCCCATACGATGAGCGGCGAACGAATCCCGCCCTCGTAGAGCGTCGCCTTCGCGCCGCGAAACGGCCCGGCCGAGCCGGCGCCGGGCTCAGGGCCATTGTCGGAGCAGACAAGGACCAGCGTGTTGTCGCGGAGCTTCGGATCGTTGCGAATCACGGCGAAGAGCTCGCCGAGCTGCGTATCCATGGTTTCCAGTACAGCATGATACAGCGCGCGCTTGCTGCCGTCGCCGCGCTTCGCTTCCGGCGGGAAGAACGGCGAATGCACATCGTCGGGCCAGACGTTGATGTAGAACGGGCGGTTGTCGGTCGCCGCCTTGCGCGCGAACTCGATCGCGGCGCCGACAAAACCGGCCGTCACCTGCGCGCGGTCATACCAGATGATCGGGCCACGCCCGAGTTTATCGGAACCGAGCGCGTGGCGGCGTGGCGGCTTGCCATCATGGGCGTTGCCGAGCGGCAGGAGGCGCGGGCCGAGCCCTTCGAAATTCGTGAGCGACTCGTCGAAGCCATACTCGGAGATGAGCGGCGCTTCGCCGACATCACGCTGGCCACCCATGTGCCATTTGCCGAAATGGCCCGTCGCATATCCGGCCTGCTGGAGGAAACGCGCGAGCGTCGGGGCCTGCGGGTCCAGCCAGTTCGCCATCTCGCGACGCGCGTTTTCGGCGCGGTTGTTTAGAAACGAAGTGATGCGCCAGCGCTGCGGGTAATGGCCGGTCGTAAGCGCGACGCGCGATGGCGAACAGATCGGGGAGTTGACGTAGAACTGCGAGTAGCGAATGCCCTCGGCGGCGAGCCGGTCGATGTGCGGCGTCTTCGCCTGCGTGTTGCCGAAGCAGGAGAGATCGCCCCACCCCATGTCGTCGATGAAGACCATGACGATGTTCGGCGGCTGCGGCTCGGCAGCCGCCAAGCTGCGGCCGAACACGCCCAGCAGGACCACCAGCATGGCACAGGAGCGGAACGAGCGAATCATGGCGGGGGAATGCATTTTCAGTTGGCCGGCTGCTTCTTCTTTTTCTTGCCGGGCTTTTTCGCGGCCGAGCTGTCCCGGGCGGACGGCGCGGCGCCGACGACCCAGTCCTTCGGCGGCACAAATCCGTCGCGGCCTTCCGCATAGGCGCTGACGCCGGGCTTCTGCCACGTGCCGAACTCGCGCAAGCGGCGGTGAAGTTGCGCGACGATTTCGGGCTGGGCCTGCGCACGGTCTGTTTTCTCGGCCGGATCGGCGCCGAGATCGTAGAGCTCGAGCGTCGGCTTCGTGGCCGGTTGCTCCGGGAAAAAATCTCCACGCGCGACCAGTTTCCATTTCCCGAGATGTACCGAGGCGTGGGCGGTCTCGTCCTGATGCATATAGGAGAACCACGCGCGCTCGGGCAGCGCCGCGGAGCCGCGCAACGCCGGGAGGAAATTCACGCCATCGATCTGCTTCGGCGCCGGCACACCGGCGGCCGCGAGCACCGTGGGCAGAACGTCGATGTAGCCGATGCGGCCGTCGAAGCGTTTCCCGCCGCTGATGCCCGCCGCGGGCCAGCGCATCGCGGCGCACACCCGCGTGCCGCCTTCGTACACCGTGAGCTTCGCGCCCCGATACGGCGCGTTGCTGCTGCCCACGCGCGGGATGCCGCCATTGTCGCTGAAGAAAAACACCAGCGTATCCGCGGCGTCAGGACGCGCATCCACCGCGGCGAGAATGCGGCCGATCGCCTGGTCCATCGAGTCGACCATTGCCGCGTAAGTGCGGTGCTCGGCCTTGACGTGCGAGTACTTCGCAAGGTCCGCCGGTTTCGCCTGCATTGGCGAATGCGGCGCGTTGAGCGGCACATAAAGCAGCCACGGCTGGCCGGCCGGCGCCTCGCGCACGAAGCGCGACGCCTCCGCGCCCAGCAGGTCGGTGGAGTAGCCGTCCTCCCGCGCCGTGCGATCGTCGTCGTGCCAGTCGAGCTCGCCCTCGCGCTCGTGCGTGAAGTAATCGATCGCGCCGTTGTAGTGGCCGTAAAAGCGCGTGAACCCGTTGGCCAGCGGCAGAAACTCACGCCGTGCGTGACCGAGATGCCATTTGCCCATGATGCCGCGCCGCTCGTAGCCGGCAGTCGCCAGCAACTCGGGCAGCGTGTTCTCCTCCGCCGGCAACCCGTAACGCGACCATGGCGGCACCACCGCGCGCATCATGCCGAAACGCAACGGCCAGCGTCCCGTCATCAGGCCCGCGCGCGTGGGCGAACACATCGGGCATGCGCGAAAATCGGTCAGGATCACGCCCGTCGACGCGAGGCGGTCGAGATTCGGCGTCGCGATCGTCTTGCCGCCGTTGAAACCGACATCCGCGTAACCGAGATCGTCCGCCACGATGACGAGCACGTTAGGCTTGGCCGGTTCCGCCGCCACGGCAGGAGCGGCGAGAAGACCGAGCAGGAGAAACACACGAAGGAGGTTGGTCATAGGAAGACGGGAAAATTAAACCGGATAAATTCAGGTGAACCGCGAATGGACGCGAAGAGACGCGAAGAAAGGCCAGACCGAAAACCAAAGATTAAAAGGGCCACTGAAAACCGCGCCGTGCCGGCTCAGCGAATCGGCTCTTTCTCGAAGTCGGTTTCGTTGACCCAGCCGGCCTTCGGTTTCTCGCCGCGCATGAAGCGACCATAGAAATCGCGCGAGCCTTCCTGCGCGATCGGGTAGCGGTCGAAAATATCGCCCTGGCCAAACATCCGCGGGTCGCCCTGCGCCTTCAGCTTCGCCGTCATCTCGTCGTGCAGGCGCGTGCGGCGGGCCGCGTGGGCTTTGTCGGTCGCGAGATTGACCACGCAGTCCGGATCGCGCGTGAGATCGTAGAGCTCCTCGCCCGGCCGTTTGCCGAAATTGAGCGTCCAGAATTTGTCCGCCGGGTTCTTCCGCCGCGCCTCGAGGATGAACGTCTTCGTCGGACTGCCATCCGTGTCGAGATAACCGGTCTCGGGATTGGCGGCCGGCCAGCGATCCGGCTCGTAGTTCCTCAGGTAAAGAAAGCCGTCGCGGATGATTCCGCGGATGGGATAGCCGACATCGTTCGGGCGACCGGCGTCCGTACGCTCCTTGCCGATCAGCACATGATCGCGCGCCGCGATCGCGCGGCCCGATTTTCTGCTTTCGAAGATCTCGCGCCAGCTGCGCCCGGTGATCGCCGCCATGCCGCTCGCGGCCTGCGGCACGCCCGCGACGTCGAGAATCGTCGGCGCAATGTCCGTGAAATCGACGAAGTCCTCGAGCACGCGCCCCGGGTTCGCGATCCCGCCCGGCCAGCGGATCGCCAGCGGGATGTGATTGGAATCCAGATACGCGTAACCTTTGACGCGCGGGAACGGCATGCCGTGGTCGGACGTGACGATCACGAGCGTGTTCTCCAGGAGCCCGCGTTTTTCGAGCTCAACCAGCATCCGGACGAGATGGTTGTCCGCGTGCTCGACCTCCAGGGCATAGTCGAGGATGTCGTGCCGCACCGTCTCGTTGTCGGGCCAGTAACCTGGCACGCGATCGAGGTCGGCGGGGCGTTTGCCGCCTTTTTTTGCACCAGACTGAAACTCGTACGCGCGATGCGGCTCGGTCGACCCATACCAGAAACACCACGGCGCGTCCTTCGGCGCCGCATCGAGAAAGGCGGTGAAGTTCGCGGCGTAGTCGTTGCGGCCGATCGCCTTCGTGGGCGGAGTTGCCGTGTGCCGATTGAAAGCGCGACCGGTGATCAGGCGCGGTTTTCCTGCTGCATCGTTGGCAATGCCCGGCCCCCAGCCCTTGCCGGTCATACCGACGAACCAGCCTTTCTCCATGAGCGCTTCCGGCCAGCTTTTGAATTTCGTGGGGAAGAACGCCATGTGATTGCCCGCCTCCTCGAGCTGCCACGAATGGCGACCGGTGAGGACGATCGCACGCGACGGCGCACATTTTGCGTTCGGCGTGTACGCATTTTTGAACAAGAGCCCTTCGCGCGCGACGCGGTCGAAGCCCGGCGTCTTCACCCAGGGAGTGCCATACGCGCTGGCGTGCGCGCCCCAATCATCGGCGATCGCGAAGAGGATATTGGGGCGCTTCGCGTCGGCGGCGAACAGCGGCGGCGCTATATAGGTCGAAAACGCGACGAGCAGTAGGGCAAAGGCAAAGGGTTTTCGGTTCATGGCAGAGTTCTGGGGTTTAATTAAAGAGGTGGAGTTCGTGGCTCGCGGCGCCCGGCGCGACCGCGACGAAAACCGGGCGATCTCACGGGAAGCGCCGCGACGGGCCGACAGCGTCCGCGCGAACGTTGCCCTCGCGATCGATGAGCGGTTGCGGATTCGCAACGCGACCGATGGGACGGCAGCCGGGACCGATGCCTTGCAGGCCGAGGTCGTCGCGCGTGGATTCGGCGAGCGCTTGGAGCCGGCGAACAACCTCGGGCTGTGCGGCCGCGAGATTCTTCGATTCACCGATGTCGTCGCCCAGATGATATAGTTCGGTTTTCGCGAGGTGCAGTTTCCACGGGCCGGAGCGGACGGCCTCGAGGTTCAAACCGCGGAAATAGAAGAACTGCTCGCGCGGCGCCGCGCCGGGCGTACCTGCGAGGACGGGCCAGATATCGACGCCGTCGAGCTTGCGGTCGGAGGGAAGTTTCGCGCCCGCGAGACCGGCCACCGTCGGCAGAATATCCATCATGCTCGTCATCGCGTCAGTGCGCGTGCCGGCCGGAATGCGACCCGGCCACCACGCGATGGTGCACACGCGAATGCCGCCTTCGAGCGTCTGACTTTTCGTGCCCCGCAGCGGGTGGTTGTTGGAGCCGTGATTGCGCGCGCCGCCGTTGTCGCTCGTGAACACCACCAGCGTGTGCTCCGCGAGACGGAGCTCCCGCACCGTTTCCAGCACCTGGCCGACGCTCCAATCCACTTCCTCCGCCCATTCGCCGACGAGACCGTTGGGCGACTTGCCGCGGAATCCACTTGATGGATACAGCGGAAAATGCACCGCGGTGTGCGGCAGATAGAGGAAGAACGGCCGGTCCTTCTCGCGACGGATGAAGGCCACCGCTTTCTCTGTATAGACGCGGGTCACCGCAAACTGCTCGTCGGGCCGCACGCGCCCGACGACCTTGTCGTTTTCCAGGAGCGGTTGCGGCGGCTGGTCGAGACCCTTGATGCCCGTCTCGTCGGCGGGCTGCTGTTTCGCTTTCCTGCGCTTGGCCGCGAGCTCGGCGCCGGTCGGCAGCGGCTTGTCGGGATTACTTTTCGCGCCATCCTCCGGCGGGCCCATGTCGTTCGAGTACGGAATCCCGTGGTAGGAATCGAAGCCCTGCCGCGTGGGCAGAAACTCGGCCTGGTCGCCGAGATGCCATTTGCCAATGGCGGCGGTGGCGTAGCCGGCCGACTTCAGCACCTCGGCGATCGTGACTTCGTCCGGATGCAGGCCGACCGCGGCCGCGGGAAACAACACGTGCGGCGTCGGCAGCGCGCGTTTCGGATAGCTGCCGGTCATCAATGCCGCGCGCGACGGCGTGCAAACGGGCGCGGCGTAATGGCTCGTCAGCAGCCGCCCCTCGCGCGCCATGCGATCGAGGTTCGGCGTGCGATTATTCGAGCCGTAAGGACCGATGTCGGCGTAACCGAGATCGTCGATGTTGATGACGATGACGTTCGGCTTCCGCACGCCGGCGGCGGACGCCGTCAACGCGCAGGCCAGGCCGAGACACGCCACGGCGAGGAGCTGCGTTCTCATTTCGCGGCCTCCGGTTTCGTTGCCGTGTTCGCCTTGGCTTTTTTCTTTCCCGCGCCCGCGCCGCTTCCGGTCGAAGCGACGTGCCGGGCCAGATGCGGCGGTCGCGCACTCGCATACTGATCGAGCACGGCTTGCAGTTTCTTCGCCTCGCTGTCCGCGCCGCCGGAGAGCTTCGCCACCGCGAGCGGTTTCTCCTCAAAGGGGTCCGCGGTGAGATCGTAGAATTTTCCGTCGCGATGCAGCTTGTGCGTGACGCTCTGCGCAAACTCGTAGGTCGCCGCCGCCCCGCCGTTGCGCGCGTACCAGACATAGAGCGAGTCGCGCGGCTGGCCTTTCCGCCCGAGCAGCTGCGGCAGGAAACTGCGGCCGTCGATATTCAGCGCCGCGGGAACGCTCGTGCCCGCAAGCTCACAGAGCGTGGGCAGATAATCGACGCTCGCGATGAGGTCGCGGTTCACCCGGCCGGCGGGAATCCTGCCGGGCCAGTTCGCGATGAACGGCACATGCGTCGCGCGCGCGGTGCCGGTGCCCTTGCCGCCTTGATAGGGCGCGCCCTTGAATTGTGAGGTCACGGTTGGGTGCGTGCCGTTGTCGCCGAGGAACAGCACGAGCGTGTTGTCGCGCAAGCCGAGCGCTTCGAGCTTCGCGACGAGACGGCCGACCATCTTGTCCATATAGGCGGTCATGTCGGCGAAGTTCTTCACGTCCTTCACCGCCTTTTCGCTCTTGATCTTCGGATCCCAGTTCGCGCTGTCCGGCGTCGGCTGGAACGGATCGTGCGTCAGCATCATCGAATAATACAGGAAGAAGGGCTGGTCCCGGTGACGCGTTAGAAAATCGAGCGCGAAATCGTTCACGACTTTCGGGCCGTATTCGCCGGCGTTGAAATCTATATCAACGCCATTGTGCTCGATGCCGGGATTCGCATAGCGCGGCTGCAGGTTCGGCGTCGAACGCGTGTGCTGCCACAGATACGCCTCGTCGAAACCGAAGTGCTGCGGCAGCGCCTTCCCCTTCCCAAGCTGCCATTTCCCGCAGATGCCGGTGGCATAGCCCGCCTCTTTCAGCAGATGGCCAAAGGTCGTCGCCTCCGGATCGAGCAGCCCGAATTCAATATAGTTTCGTACATTATAGATACCCGTCATCAACTGCGCGCGGGTTGGCGTGCAGAGCGGTTGTACATGACACTGCTCGAAGCGCATGCCGGTGGCGGCGAGCCGGTCGAGATGCGGTGTCTGGTAGGACTGGCCGCCATTGGCGGTGACGCACTCGTAGCCGAAATCGTCCGCCATGATGAGGACGATATTCGGTTTGCGCTCGGCGGCGCCGAGCGCGGCGGCGAGCACGAACGGGAGCAGCGCGAAGGCGAGACGGAGGTTTTGCCGGCGAGCGCCAACGCGAGGCGGGTTCGCGTGCGGATCGCGAACCGCGGAAATGGAGGCGGGGTAATGTTTCATGAACGGGGTGCCTGCCAGGGCGTTTCACCGCCGCGCTGGATGTGTGCGCGCAGCGCGGCCTCGAGCTCGCGGGCGATGCGGGGTTGTTGCTTGATGAGGTTCTTCTGCTCGTGTGGATCGTCTTTCAGATTGTAGAGCTCGAGCGGCGAATACGGGTTGTTCTGCAGGAGCTTCCAGTCGCCACGGATCAAGGCCTCGTAGGCTTTTCCTCCATAGGCCGGTCCGCCTTCGCGCCGCACAAAATACAACTCGCGCGGCTTGTCCGTCGCCACCGGAGCCTCGCCCCGCAAAATCGGCAGCAGACTCACGGCATCGAGCTCCACCGGCCGCGCGACGCCCGCGGCTTCGAGGAACGTCGCGCCGGCATCGAACGTGAGCCCGGCATAGTCGCTGCGCGAACCCGCCGCCACGACGCCCGGCCAGCGCGCCGCAAACGGCACCCGCAACCCGCCATCGTAGTGGCTCTGTTTCCCATCGCGCCACGGGTGATTGCTCTGCGCGTGCGGCAGCGAGCCGCCGTTGTCGGCCGTAAACACAACGAGCGTGTTGCGCTCGAGACCTGTCTCGCTCAACGCGGCCAGCACGCGACCGATGCCATCGTCGAGGTGCTCGACGAATGCCACGTTCATCGCGCGTTTCTCGCTCATTTCGGGCGCGCGCTGTTTAACGCGCTCCAGCCAGGCCGCGGGCGGCTGGATCGGAAAATGCGGCGCGTTGTAGGCCAGGTAGAGGAAGAACGGCCGCCGGTCTTTCGCGCGTTCGCGCAGGTAATCCGCCGACCAGTCGGAGAAGAGATCCGTCGCGTGGCCCTCCGGATCGATCTCCTCGCCATTGCGCCGCATGTAATTGTTACCGTGCCGCCGGTGCGTGATGAAGCTGTCCATCATGTCGCCGAGGAAGCCGTGGAAGAAATCGAAGCCGCGTTCGTTCGGCGTATTCGGCGATTCAAGGCCGAGGTGCCATTTGCCCACGATCGCAGTCGTGTAACCTGCCGTACGGAGGTGATTGGCGAGTGTCGGGACGCCGGGCGCAAGAAAACCCCAGGAATTTTCCCGCTGCGTGCGAATCACCCCTGGCACACCGACGCGATCGGCGTAGCGGCCGGTCAGAATCGCGGCGCGCGTCGGAGAACACACCGTGCAGTTCGCGCGCATGCGGGTGAAGAGCATCCCTTCCGCGGCGAGCCGGTCGATGTTCGGTGTCTGCACGTCGCGGCGTTCGTAGAGCGACACGTCGCCCCAGCCGTGATCGTCGGTGAGGATGAGCAGGAGATTCGGCTTGGACGGTGCGGACGCGCCGTAGCTCGAGGACGAAACGGCGAGGGAGGCCGCGAGCGCAAGGCACCAGGTGAGCAGGGTCCTCATCCGGTCAGTTGTCGCGGTTCTTCTTGCGCATCAGTTCCGGCGGGAACACCGCGGGCTTGCTGCCACTGTCGCGCCGCAGATTGCTGGATCCGCCACGGTCGGCCTGCAGCGGAATGAACATCCCGCCCGTCTCTTTCAACGTGGCGAACAGCTTCGCGTTCATCTCCTTCACAATCGGCTGATGCTCGCGGCTGAAGATGAGATTCGTCGTCTCGCCCGGATCCTGTTCGAGGTCGTAGAGCTCATCGAGGTCCCACACGCCATGAACGTGGATGTACTTGTAACGGTCGCCGCGCAACGCATGCAGCGTCGGGGTGTGCGGGAAATTCCGCTCCCAGAAATACTCGTAGAGCAGCTCCGTGCGCCAGGGCACAGTCTCGCCGCGCGCCAGCGGCCAGAAGCTGCGGCCGTCGAACTCCGGCGCACCGGCCGTCGCACCCGCGGCCTCGAGCAGCGTCGGCGCGATGTCGATGTTGGCCACGACTTGCTTCACCGTGCCACCGCCTTTCAGCACTGACGGGCACTGCATGATCAACGGCACGCGCATCGACCACTCGTAGGCGGTGCGTTTGTCGATCAACCCGTGCTCGCCGAAACCGAAGCCGTTGTCACCCATGTAAACCACGAGCGTATCCTCGAGCTGGCCCCGCTCTTTCAGCAACGCGAGCACGCGCCCCACACTGTCGTCCACCGCCAGCAGCGTCTCGCAATAGCGCCGGTAGTATTCGGCCACGTCCAAGTCGGAGTGATACGGGAAATCGATGCCATGCCAGGAATTGCGCTGGTTCTGCACCCAGAGCGGCGCGTGTGAATGATTCATGCGCGAGACCGGCATCGGCAGCGGCTTGTCGTTGTAACGGCCGTTGTGCCGCGCCGCCGGCACGAACTCGGAATGGACCGCCTTGTGCGAGAGGTAGATGAAGAAGGGCTGATCCTTCGGCACCGTTTTCACCCAGTCTACCGCGTAATCGGTCAGCTCGTCCGTGATGTAGCCGCGTTGCGGCAGGACCTTGCCGTCGACGTTCAGCATGACCGGAGCCTTGGCCGCCTTCGTGCTTGCGCCGGGCGTGCCGCGACGGTCGGGCCAGTAGATGCCCTGCCCGCGAAAGCTCACCCACTTGTCGAAGCCGCGCTGCGGAGCGTCGCCCTCGCCGCCCATGTGCCACTTGCCGAAAAAACCCGTCTTGTAGCCTGCGCGTTGCAGCACTTGCGGGAAGAAAACGAGATCGGAGCGGACCGGGTTGTTGTTATCCACCACGCCGTGCTTGTGCGCGTATTGCCCGGTGAGAATCGAGGCGCGGCTTGGGGAGCAGAGGGCAGTCGTAACGAACGCGTTCGGCAGATAGACGCCGTTCTTCGCGATCGAATCGAGGTGCGGCGTCTCCAGAAAAGGATGCCCGGCGAAACCCATCGCATCGAATCGATGATCGTCGGTGAGGATGAAAACGATGTTGCGCGGCGCCGCGTGAACCGACGGACGACCGACCAGCGCCACGAGCGCAAGGAGGACAAGGATTCGTATCATAAAGCGGGATACCTCAAGGGTTGGAAGCGGTGGAGAAGCGGGAGCGGCCCCCTGGTGGAGCCGGGCGGGCACTCGCACGCGTACTCGCAGGATGTCGTTTCAGGGGGCCGGATGGTTGCGATGAGGATTCGAATTGGGGATGAGCGAAAACCGAGGTCGCTGCAAGTGAGTCATCGCGACGACTGAAACGGGGCCTGTTTCACCGAGAACCTACGGCGTTCCCTGGCAATCCAATACGGCGGGAAGGCGCTTTGTCATCGTCGGCTTTCCTGACCCACCGATACGGCGACGGCCCGCGGAAGCACCCGTGCGACGGAGCCGACGATCCTCCAATTTACGCGCGCGGGAAAATTTTCCTACAAAAGCCCGCGAACCTTTGCTACGGTCGCTTTGCCGCTGGCTAAAGGCGGATTCAAGTTGGGCCTCCCGGCCTCAGGCACTGCCGTCCGGGAGGCGAAAGGCCGACGTGGATCCGCTTTGGATGCTGGTTCCCGCAGTGCCCGTCGTGGTGAGGGATCCAGCACGTCCTCGGTGTTTCTCGACGTGTCGCGCGCACGTCCCGAGCGCGGGATGCGGCGTCGGCGATCGCGCGCAGTGCGATCACGCACGCGCTTCTCTTCTCTCTTTAAATGAAAATAACCACCCAACTCGCCGACGATCTCGCAGAGCTCAGCCGCTTGCACGATGCAAGCCGGCAGGACAGGCACGATACGGAGATCCAGATCCAATATCAGGAAATGCGCTGCCGCGTGCCGCGCGAGCTGGTCGCGGTCTTCGACACCCGTCGCCGCGCCGGCCGCCGGCCCTTCGCCCCGCTCGTCGCGGGCGAGTGCGGCGCGTGCTTCGTCCCCCAACCCGTCGCGCGCCAGTTCGGCCTGCGCAGCGGCAACGTCGTCACGTGTCACGCCTGCGGCGTCGTGTTGTTCGATCCGCTCCTGACCGAGGACAACACCATTCCTTTGCGCTGAGATTCAATCGGAGGAGCCGGGTTCGCCCCCCGGAACGCCGAGCTCCGCCTCGGCACGGGTCACGCATCTCGAGCGTGTCAGCCCCGGCTCACACCTCGACGATCGCCTTGATCACGCCTGTCTCGGGTTTCAGCCACCGCGGAAACTCGTCGATCATCGCGTCGAATGTCGTGCGGTGCGTGATCCACGGCCGCGTATCGATCGTGCCATCTTCGATCAGCCGGATGATCCGCGCAAAGTCGGGCGACAGCGCGTTCCGCGAGGCCAGGATCGTGACCTCGCGCCGATGCAGCACCGGCGCGTGCGGGAACGAGAGGTCCTGTTGCGTGATCCCCACGAACACGAGCCGCGCGCCATACGCGCAATACTCCAGCGCCCCGCTCATCGACTTGTTGCTGCCCGTCGCATCGATCACGACATCCGCGAGCTGACCGTTCGTCAGTGCGGCCAGCGCCTTTGCTTCCGAACCGTCGCCGCGCGCGACGATCGTGTGCAACACCCCCATCTTCTCGCGGCAAAACGCCAGCCGCTCTTCGCTGATATCGGTCACGATGCACGTCGCGCCCGCAACCTTCACGAACTCGATCGCCGAGAGGCCGATCGGGCCGGCGCCGATGACGAGCACGTTCTCGCCGGCCTTCACGCCACCGCGATCGACCGCATGGCACCCGATCGCGAGCGTCTCGACGAGCGCGAGCTGTTCGTAACTGAGCTGGCGCGAAACATGGAGCTTCCGCGCAGGCAGGAGCATCCGCTCGCACATCCCGCCATCGCACATCACGCCGAGAGTCTTGTGCTGCTCGCAACAATTCGTGAGCCCGCGCCGGCACGAGTAGCATTTCTGGCAGTTGATATACGGCTCCACCGAACAGCGATCGCCCGGCTGCACATTCGCCACGCCCTCGCCGATCGCGAGCACCTCGACGCCCAGCTCATGGCCCGGGATGCGCGGATACGAATAGAACGGCATCTTGCCGAGAAACCCGCCGTAGTCCGTCCCACAAATTCCGATACGATGGATCCGCACCAGCGCCTCGCCCCGTCCGGGCGCCGCCGGCTCCGCGATCTCGAGCCGGCGGAACGATTGGGGTTTCTCGAGCTGAATGGCTTTCATGATTCAAAGGCGTTGCCGTCGCTGGGGCCGGCTCGGAGAGCCAGCCCCACCTTTCGAGGTTCGCGATCAGACGATCGGTCGCAGGTTTTCCGGTGCATGCTAATTATTCTCCGGCAGCCCCTCGACGTGCCCCAGGTTCTTCACCGGTGCGAAAATCGCCTGCACCTCCGCGAGCAACTCGCGATCGATCGGCTCCGCGGCCCACTTCGCCCAGTTGCGGATGTTCGCCGGGTTCGCGCTGCCAGCGACCGTCGTGGCGATGCCCGGATGGGCGATCGAGAACTGCACCGCGAGCTGCGCGATATCCACGCCGCGCCTCGCGCAGAGCGCGGCTGCCTTTCGCGCGGCGGCTTTCACCTCTTCGGGCTCCTTGAGCCACGCGGGCAGCGGCGCATTCGTCAACAGACGCGCGCTGAACGGCCCCGCGTTCATCGCGCCCACGCCCTTCGCCTTCAGATACGGCACGATCTCGTCGGCGAAACGCGTGTTCTGCAGCGTGTATTGATTATAGCTCAACACGCAGTCGACCTTCGCCTGCTCGAGGATGAACCGGAATATCTTCATCGGGTAGCCGCTGATTCCTATATAGCGCACCTTGCCCGCTTGTTGGATCCTTCGCAGCGCCGGAATCGTCTCGTCGACGATCTGCTGCATCGGCACGAACTCGATGTCGTGACAAAGCACGATGTCGAGATGGTCGGTGCCCAGCCGGTGCAACGACACGTCGACGCTCTCCGCCACGCGCTTCGCCGAAAAATCGAAATGCTCCAGATCGTAGCGCCCGAGCTTCGTGCAGAGCGTGTAACTCTCCCGCGGCACGCCGCGTAGCGCGATGCCGAGGAGCACCTCGCTCATGCCGCGGCCGTAGAAGGGCGACGTATCGATAAAGTTGAGACCGCACTCGAGCGCCACGCGCACGCTGCTCAGCGCCTCGTCAAGTGTCACCTTGCGAAACTCGGCGCCCAGCGAGCTGGCACCAAAGCTGAGAATCGGAAGCTGGAGATCGGTCTGGCCGAGCCGGCGGGTTTGCATCGCGTTGAATCATTCCGTGCGAACGCCGATCGTGAGCAGCACATTCGCCCACAACGCCTGATCCGCAGTTTGAATCGTGAGCACGTGATCGGAACTCTCCACGTGTTTGTAGAAATCCCATTTGACGATCGGCTCGAGCTTCAACGGCGACCCCGCCTCCGCGAGCACCGTGCGAAACTCCGTCCACGCCGGCGGATCGCCCCGCAGCGCGTAGGGATCGCTGGGCTCGATGCCCATCGTGTTGATCTGATCGATCGGCACGGCGCTGAGCAACGCACGCAGAACCTGCGCAACCGTCACTATGCCGGGCGCAAGATTCAGCGAGACGATTTCCGCGTTTGGCCCGCGCTTGGTCGAGGCGGGATAGTGTCCGTCCGCGATGAGAATCTTCGCGTGATGTCCGGCGCGCGCGAGCACACGGAGGATTTCAGGATGTGTGAGCGAGGTTTTGAGCATGAGCGAGATTCTTGAAACGTGAGCGCCGACCGCCTCGGCCGTTCAGGAAGATGCCGGCGGGACGCCCGCGCTCCCGGCAAATTCTCGAAACGCCGCGATGGTTTGCCGCGCGGCCGAGATGGCATCGGGCAAAGGAAAAATTTCCGCGGACAAATAGCCGCCGTAACCAATCTCGCGCAGCGCCGCCACGATCGGCGCGACGCGCGTCTGCCCGAAACCGATCGCGCGCCGGTTCGAATCCGCGAAATGCACGTGCCCCACGAGCGCGCCCGCCTCGCGCAGCGCCGCGGCCGAGTCAGCCTCGTCGATGTTCATGTGAAACAGATCCGCGAGGAGCCGGACATTGCGCGTGCGCAGTCCGCGCAGCCACGCGGTCGTGTCGCCGAGCCGGTTGAACAGATTCGTTTCGTAGCGGTTCAGCGGCTCGTAGAGGAGCGGCACGTGCTGTCGCTCGGCATGACCGCCGAGCTCCTCGAGCGCCTCGCCCAGCCACGCGATCGCCTGCTCGCGCGTGACGCCACCTTCCCAGCGTCCTTGCATCGAGCCAATGATCGCGGGCGCGCCGAACGACCCCGCGAAATCGATGATCGAGCCAATAAACTCGCGCGCTCGCTCGCGCACCGCCGCATCGGCATGCGTCAACGTGAGCCGGTTCACCACCCAGCCCGCGCCCGTCCCGACCGCGGCCACTTTGAGTCCGTGACGCTCGAGCAACGCCGGAAGCTCCGCGAGCGCCGGCTCCTCGGCCGAAGGCGGAAAAACTTCCACCGCGTCGAATCCGAGCGCCGCGGCCTGCGCGCAGCCATCCGCGAGACCATTCGAAAACACAAACGGGCCGCCCTGGGTTTGAGCGACGAGCGAGATCGTGACGGCAGAGCGCATCCGAATCATGAACACACGCCCCGATTCCCCAAGGCAAGTGCGTTGGCAGCAAGTAGCGCACGCGTCTCGCCTGCCTCGTCCGATCGTAGCACGGACGTCTCGCCCGCGCTACCTCGCACGACTTCGTCCAAAGCGCTCGACACCACGCGCCTGCTCCTCGCATCGTCGCCGCCGATCGCTCTCCCCTCCCCGCCGCTTCCGAGCTTCCGCATGCATCGCTGCCCGTTGCCCCCACCGCTTCACTTCCTGCTTTTTCTCCTGGCCTTTCTCGCCGCCGGTTGCGGCGCCAGGCGCGACGTCAAAGTCATCAAGCTCGCCCACGGCCTCGATCCCCAGCACAGCGTGCACAAAGGCATGGTTTTCCTCGGCCAGAAGCTGTCCGAGAAGTCCGGGGGCACGATGCGCGTCGACGTCTATTCGAGCGGCCAGCTCGGCAGCGAACGCGAGTGCCTCGAGCTCGTGCAACTCGGCGGCCTCGCGATGACCAAAGTCTCCGCCAGCGTGCTCGAAGGCTTCGCGCCCGAGTTCAAGGTCTTCGGCCTGCCGTATCTGTTTCGCGATGACGCCCACAAGACCGCCGTCCTCGACGGACCGATCGGCCGCGAAATCCTCGCCGCGCCGGTATCGAAATTCATGCGCGGCCTCTGCTATTACGATTCGGGCAGCCGCAGCTTCTACACGAAGTCGCGCGCCGTGCGCACACCGGACGACCTGAAGGGTTTGAAAATCCGCGTGCAGGAAAGCCCGATGGCGTTTGCCCTGATCCGCGCGTTCGGCGCGTCCGCCACGCCAATTTCTTTCGGCGAGCTCTACACCGCGCTGCAACAGGGCGTCGTCGACGGCGCAGAAAACAACCCGCCCAGCTTCCACCTCGCGCGTCACTACGAGGTCTGCAAATACTACTCGCTCGACGAACACACCACCGTGCCCGACGTCGTGGTCGTCAGCACGCATTTCTGGAACAGCCTCACGCCCCAGGAACAGACCTGGCTGCAGGAAGCCGCCGACGAGTCCGCGGTCTACCAGCGCAGTCTCTGGGAAACCTCCACCATCGAGTCGCTCGCCGCCGTGGAAAAGGCCGGCGTCGAAATCATCCGACCCGATAAAGCCGCGTTCGCCGCCCGCGTGGCCGAGCTGCACGAGAGCGCGCGCCAGGATCCGATTGTCGGCCCGCTCGATCGGCGCATCGCGGAGGTAAAACCATGAAGGGACCAAGAGACCAAAGGACCAAGGGACTAAAAGACCAACAAACCCAAACCTGTTGTCTCCGTAGCCCTGCTCCGGAGAGCAGGGACAGTCTCGAGTGTGAGGTCCGGTTCACCCCGCCTCTTCCGTCCCGTTGTCCTTCGACCCGTCGGCCTCATGGTCCCCTGCTCCCTTCGCCCCTTGGTCCCTTCGTCCTTTGGTCTCTTGGTCCCTTAGTCCCTTCTTCCCTCGGTCTTTTCCTATGAAGGCGCTCCGCACCGCAATCGACCGGCTCCTCGGCGTCACCATCTGTGTTCTCATGGCGGTGATGGTGCTCAACGTTCTCTGGCAGGTCGTCACGCGCTTCGTGCTGCGGGATCCCTCCAGCTTCACCGAGGAAGCCGCACGCTACATGATGATCTGGGTGGGCCTGCTTGGCGCCGCCTATGCCTCGGGCCAGAAGGCGCATCTCGCGCTCGATCTGGTCACAGCACGTCTCCAAGGCAGCCGCAAACGCGCCTCCGAAATCATCATCCACTGCGTCGTGCTGCTCTTCTCGCTGGGCGTGCTCGTGGGCGGCGGCGGGCGGCTCGTGTGGATCCAGCTGTCGCTCGGCCAGCAGTCGGCCGCGCTGCAATTGAAAACTGGATACGTCTATCTCGCCGTGCCGCTCGCCGGCATCTTCATCGCCTTCTACAGCATCGTCGCCCTGCTCGATGCCGCGCGCGGTGATGCCGGCGCCGCGAAACAATCCGCCGGCCTGAACTGACATGAACGAAGCGCTCGTCCTCGGCCTCGTCTTTGCCGTCCTGCTCCTCGCCGGCGTCCCGATTTCCTTCGCGATCGGCACCGCCGCCTTCGCCGCCTTGATGATGTCGCTCGACCCGAGCGCGGCCGCGACCGTCATCGCGCAACGCATGGCCAGCGGCCTCGACAGTTTCGCCCTGCTCGCGATTCCGTTCTTCATCCTCTCCGGCCAGCTCATGAATCGTGGCGGCATCGCCCGACGCTTGATCGACCTGGCAAAAGTGATCGTCGGCCGGCTGCCCGGCGGCCTCGCGTACGTGAATGTGCTCGGCAGCATGTTGTTTGGCTCGATCTCCGGCTCCGCGGTCGCGGCCGCCGCGGCGATCGGCGGCGTCATGAGCCCGCTGATGAAACGCGAGGGCTACGACCGGGAATTCAGCGCGGCCGTGAACATCACTTCCGCACCGATCGGTCTCCTGATCCCGCCGAGCAACATCATGGTCGTCTACTCGCTCGCGAGCGGCGGCGTGTCGATCGCGGCGCTCTTTCTCGCCGGCTACGTCCCGGGCATCCTCCTCGGACTCGCCTTGATGGGGACCGCAGCCGTCATCGCAAAACGCCGCGGTTATCCCATCGGTGACAAGATCGGGTTGGGCGCAGGCCTGCGGATCTTTCTCGCTGCGATGCCCAGCCTGCTGCTCGTCGCCATCGTGATGGGCGGCATCATCCTCGGCTGGTTCACGCCGACGGAAGCGAGCGCGATCGCCGTCGCGTATACGTTCGTGCTGTCCGTCGTCATCTATCGCGAAATCAAATGGAGCGAGCTGCCGCGGCTCCTGACCGACTCGGCGACGACCACCGCGATCGTGCTGCTGCTCGTCGGCGCCTCGACGGGTATGTCCTGGGTCATGTCTTCGGCGAACATTCCCCAAGCGATCACCGACGCCCTGCTCGCGCTGACCGACAACAAAATCGTCCTGCTCCTCATCATCAATGTGCTGCTGCTCGTCGTCGGCGTCTTCATGGACATGACGCCCGCCGTGCTGATCTTCACGCCGATCCTGCTGCCGGTCGTGATGAAATTCGGGATGAGTCCGCTGCACTTCGGCCTCGTGCTGATTTTCAATCTCTGTATCGGCCTGTGCACTCCGCCGGTTGGCAACTGTCTCTTCGTCGGCTGTGGTGTGGGTGAGACGACGATCGCGCGCGTCTGGCGGCCCATGCTCCCCTTCCTGCTCGCGATGATCGCCGTGTTGATGCTCGTGACCTATTGGCCACCGCTCTCGACGGCGCTCCCGAAGGCGCTCGGTTTCTGATCCAGGTGGGGCCCGGCTCTCCGAGCCGGCCTGAGTTCCAAGCTTCGCTGCGCCTCTTCCCCGCCAAATCCCGATCGCACCCGAAGCCCCGGGGCTGGCTCGGAGAGCCGGGCCCCACCTCGAACCACCTCACCTCAAAACCTCACTTCCGGGCCGCGAACTCCTTCGCCAGCTCGAGCCCGAAGTAATCCCGCGCGTTCGCGAAGCAGATGTTCTTCACCATGCCGCCGACGAGCTTGAAGTCGCCCGGGATCAATCCCGCCGCCATATCGGCGCCGAGCAGATTGCAGAGCGTGCGCCGGAAATATTCGTGCCGCGGATAACTCACGAAGCTGCGCGAGTCCGTGATCATGCCGACGAAGCGCGACAGCAGTCCGAGATTCGAGAGCGCGTTCATCTGCCACTCCATGCCTTCCTTCTGATCGAGAAACCACCAGCCGCTGCCGAACTGCACCTTCCCGGGAATCGAGCCGTCCTGGAAATTCCCGATCATCGCGCCGAGCACGTAATTGTCGTTCGGATTGTTGTTATAGACGATCGTGCGCGGCAACTGGTCGGTGGAATCGAGCGCATTTAAATAACGCGAGAGCGCAACCGCCTGCGGGAAATCGCCGATCGAGTCGAAGCCCGTGTCGGGTCCGATCTTGGCGAGCAACCGCGTGTTGTTGTTTCGCAGCGCGCCCAGATGCAGCTGCTTCGTCCAGCCGCGCGCGGCATCCCATTTCCCGAACTCGAGCATCAGATACGAACCATAGCGCGCCGCCTCCTCCGCCGTCGCCGCCCGCCCGCGGCGCACCGCCGCAAAAATCGCCTTCGCCTGCGCGTACGTGCACGGCTCCGCCAGCGCGCTCTCCAGCCCGTGGTCCGACACCCGCGCGCCCGCCGCATGAAAATCGTCGTGCCGCTGCTTCAGCGCCGCCAGCAGGTCGTCGAACGTCTTGATGCCATTCACGCTGCCTGCCGCGCCCGCGAGCTTCTCGATCCAGGCGTTGAACGCTGTGGGATTGCCAACCGCGAGCGCCTTGTCGGGCCGAAACGCCGGATATACGCGCGCCTTCAACTTGCCCGGATTGCGCCGGATCGCCTCATGATGCTCGAGTGAGTCCGCCGGGTCGTCCGTCGTGCACACGACGGCCACATTCGACATGTTGATGAGCTCGTGCACGCGCAGCTTCGGCAGCTTCGCGTTCGCCTTCTTCCAGATCTTCTCCGCCGACTTGCCGTCGAGCAGCTCATCGACCCCGAAGTAGCGCTTCAACTCGAGCGCGCTCCAATGATACAGCGGATTGCGCAACGTATGCGGGACAGTCTCCGCCCACGCTTGGAACTTCTCGCGCGGCGACGCCCCGCCCGTGATGAACTCCTCCTTCACGCCATTCGTCCGCAGCGCCCGCCACTTGTAGTGATCGCCCCCGAGCCACAGCTCGGCGAGATCGGCAAACGTGTGATTCTTCGCGATCAGGTCCGGCGGCAGATGGCAGTGATAGTCGTAGATCGGCTCGTGCTTCGCGTAGCGATGATAGAGCTCGCGCGCTTGCTTGGTACCCAAAAGGAAATCGTCGTGAATGAATGAGGGCATGAGAAAGTTGCGAGTAGTGAGTAGCGGGTAGCGGGCAGTGGGTAGTGGGTAGTGAGAAGGAAGGGGCGAGTTTTGGCGATGCTCGCTACCCGCTACTCGCTACTTCATTATCATTTCGAAATATCGTTCAGCATCTCGTCGAGCGTCGCGTAACGCTCGAGCAGCGTGCGCGCCGCGGCACACGAGGCCGCCGGAGCGAGCCCGGTGTTTTCCGCCAGGAAAACAATATACCTCGCTATGTTCTTCGCAAAATGAAGCCGGCCTTCATCGCTCACGTTATAGAAGCGCGCGCGTTGCCGATAACCTTCCGGCGTGTGATCGCCCAGCGCCGCTTTCTCCGCCCGACCGCCGCCCGCGAGCACATAGAGGAAATTATACTCGAACCAGAACATGTGCTCCGGGCTCGGATGCAGCGACTCGAGCGCCGCGCGCGTCACCGTCGGATTCCCAAACACATCCGTGCCGTGCCCGGCTTTCGCCAGCGCGTCGGTCACGAACACCCGCGCCATTTTCTGCTCGGTTTCATCCGTGCTGAACGCGCCCGACACCGCGAGCTCGAGCGTGAACTTGTACCAATCGAGCCACAGCGCCTGGTCCGCCGCGTTCTTCGACGCAAAGAGCGCGCGGCCCATTTCGTACGTGTAGCGGCCGCTCGTCTTGATCTCGAGCCGGCCACCCGTGACCGCGCCCATCACCTGGTAATTTTCCGCCGACTTTCCCGAGCCGGAATGGAAGCCGATGCTCGCGCCAAACTGCCGGCACACGCCCCACTGCTTTTCAATCAACGCGCGCAACGCCGCGTTGTCCGGATACGGCATGTTCTTCTGGAAACCGAACGCCGGCGCCACGAAGTGAATCCTCATGCCCAACGCTTCGCACAACGCCAGCATGATCGCCGTCGTCTCCGGCGTCGTGAGCCCGGGCAGCTCGTCGATCGAGAGCTCGCGCAGATACGCGCGCCCGACCTCGGTCGTAAACCGCCGTGCCCGCGCGGCCGCATAGCTCTCGTCGCGCCGCTTCATCTTCTGCAGCGCCGGCCAGACATAGGCGAGCAGCCGGGCAAACTCGCTCTCGTTCAACGTCAGCCCGGCGCCCGCGACGCGTGCTTTGACTTTGGATACAAGCTCGTCGGGCACGTTCGCCTTCACCCAGCCTGCGGCATCCTCCGCCACGCTCGTCTGCGCGAGCTCCGGCGAGAGGTCGAACGTGATATAGCTCGCGAGCACGCTGCCCGCGACCAGCGCATCTTCACGGGCATCGAATTTGCCGCCGATCGGTTGGTGGTCGGCGTTGAAGCTCCATGCGATGCCGCGGCGGTGAAAACCGGTTTTCACTTTCGCCAGCACGCAGCCGTGGCTCATGCCTTCGACGCTTTGCCCCTGATGCCCTTCGGGCACATTGGTACCGATGAAGGGAAACGGCACCGTGTCGAGCTGCCCGGCGAGCATCACATCCACATCGTAGACGAGCTCGCGCGGAATGGAGTTCTGGTTCGCCGTCACGCCGAGGCTGAGCGCGCTCATCGCCCAATCGACCGCCGGCCAGTGCAACGTCGTGAACCGCGCGCCGATCCCCAGCGTGCTTTGCCCGAGCTGCTCGTTCGCTCGCGGAAAGATCGTGCTCTGCGGATTGTGCTCCTGGACGAGATTCTTGAGCCGCAGCAAATTCTCGAACGTGGCGGGAAACGCCTGCGCTCCGTCCGGCAGCGCCACGCCATCGGCCAGCGCGTCGGACTTCGCTCCCTCGAGCCGCCAGGCGCAATCACCGTGGGCGTTCTCCAGGAGTGTCCACGCGCCGGCCTTCGTCTCGAATCGACTTTTCGGATACGTCTTGAACGGCTGGCCGGCCGCGAGCTCCGCCCTCACGCCGGGCCAGTCGAGGCAAAAATCCGGGCTCACACACGGGTTGCTGGCGATGCGCAGATTGTTTTGCAGGAGGAAGGCGTTGATCGAAGACATGAGGCGGCGCAGTTGGCGCGCAGTGCCGCACATTCCGCCGCGTGAGACAAGGCTGGGTTAGAGATAAGGACACGCGTCCGTTGCGTTGCATTCGCGAGCCATCCAGACCGCCCGGGTGTGCCCCCAAACCGCACTACTCCCACGTCTCCTGCGCATCCTTTATCAGCTGCTGCAAAATCGGGAAGCGCACCTCCCCGTAATTGAGCGCATAGCGCAGCTTGCCCGCGCGAAATACCCACGTCGCCGGCAGCCAGTTCGTCTCGTAGCCAAGGAAGGTCCGCATCCGCTCGTCGTCGCGCCGCGCGCCGTTCGGATGCAGCAGCAGCTGGAAATTCTTCTGCGGCCCGATGCCGTTTTTCTCCAGCAGCGCGCGCCCGTCGCCTTGGCCGCCGTTCCACGACGTCACGAAGATGAAATTCACGTCCGGATTCGCCGTGATGAATTTCGCCCACCCGTCCGGCTTCGAAATCTCCGAGTAACAACTCGGACACCAGGGCGCCCAGAAATGCACGACGGTCGGCTTCTCCGCCTTGATCACGTCGGCCACCTGTTGCTCGATCGGCAGCCACTCCGTCGCACGGAGCCCACCGGCCGCCACTGCGAACATCGCGAGTGCGAGCATAAAATTCCGTAATCTCATGGCCGCACGTTAGCGCAGCGAGTTCCACGCGCAATCGCCTGCACCGTCATTTTCGACCTTGCGCGGCGCGCGCCGCGCGCTGTTGTCGGCGGCTTTCTCCGCATGTCTGCTGTCGCCTCCCCGGCCACCTCCTCGCAACCGAATCCGGACCACGTTCTCCGCCTCGCGCAGGAGCTGAACGTGAAAGTCTTTCAAATCGCCGCCACCGCGCAGCTGTTTGCCGAGGGCGCCACCGTCCCGTTCATCGCCCGCTACCGCAAGGAGGTCACCGGCGAGCTCGACGAAGTGCAGATCACCGCGATCCGCGACCGCCTCGAGCAGCTCCGCGCGATCGACGAGCGTCGCGCCTCGATTCTCGCCTCCCTCAAGGAGCGCAACCTCCTCACGCCCGCGCTCGAAAAGGCAATCAACGCCGCCGACTCCGTCACCATCCTCGAGGACATCTATCTTCCCTTCCGCCCGAAGAAGCGCACCCGCGCCACCATCGCGAAGGAAAAAGGCCTCGAGCCGCTCGCCGATCTGATCTTCGCGCAGGACAGCGCCACCGACGTCACCACCGCCGCGCAGGCGTATGTAGGACGTGAATACGTCGCCGACGACGGCAAGAACGTGAAATCGCAGATCGCCTCGATCGACGAGGCGCTCGCCGGCGCGCGCGACATCATCGCCGAGCGCGTGAGCGACGACAAGGACGCCCGCGCGAAGCTCCGCGCCGTCTACCAGAAGGACGCCGTCGTCTCCTCCAAGGTGATGTTCGGCAAGGAAAACGATCCCGAGGCCGCCAAGTTCAAGGACTACTTCGAGTGGAGCGAGCCGCTCGCCAAGGCGCCTTCGCACCGGATCCTCGCCATGCGCCGCGGCGAGAAGGAGATGTTCCTCATGATGCGCGTGCAGCTCGCCGACGAGACGGCGGCCTTCGCCACCGTGCAGTCGCTCTTCGTCAAACCGAAATGTCCCGCTGCCGATCAGGTCATCCTCGCCGTGCAGGATGCCTGCAAACGCCTCCTCGGCCCCGCCATGGAGACCGAGATGCGGCTCGAGTCCAAGAAGCGCGCCGACGAGGCCGCGATCAAGGTTTTCTCCGACAACGCCCGCGAACTCCTCCTCTCCGCCCCGCTCGGCCAGCGCGCCGTGATGGCGATCGATCCCGGCTTCCGCACCGGCTGCAAGACCGTCCTCCTCGATCAGCAGGGCAAGTTGCTCCACAACGACGTCATCTTCCCCGACCGCCAGGCCGAGGAGGCGAAGGAAAAACTCCTCGGCTTCGTGAACTTTTTCAAAGTCGAAGCCATCGCGATCGGCAACGGCACCGCCGGCCGCGAAACCGAATCCTTCGTCCGCGCACTCGGCCTGCCCGCCACGATTCCCATCGTGATGGTCAACGAATCCGGCGCCTCGATCTACTCCGCCAGCGAGGTCGCCCGTGAAGAGTTTCCCGATCACGACCTCACCGTCCGCGGCGCCGTATCCATTGGACGGAGACTGATGGATCCGCTCGCCGAGCTTGTGAAGCTCGATCCGAAATCCATCGGCGTCGGCCAGTATCAGCACGATGTCGACCAGTCCGCCCTCAAACGGTCGCTCGACGACGCGGTCATCAGCGCCGTGAACGGCGTTGGCGTCGAGCTCAACACCGCCTCGAAACAACTCCTCAGCTACGTCTCCGGACTCAACTCCGCCACCGCCGGCGCGATCGTCGCGCGCCGCAACGAAAAGGGCCCGTTCAAGTCACGCGCCGACCTCAAGGACGTGCCGCGCCTCGGGCCGAAGGCCTTCGAGCAGGCCGCCGGATTCCTGCGCATTCGCGACGGCGCGCACCCGCTCGACGCGAGCGCGGTGCATCCGGAGCGTTACGCCCTCGTGGAGAAAATGGCCGCCGACATCGGCGTGACCGTCGCCGATCTCATCCGTGACGGAAAACTCCGCGCGAAGATCAAGCTCGAGAGCTACGTCACCGCCGATGTGGGCCTGCCCACGCTCACCGACATCATGGCCGAGCTCGCCAAGCCCGGCCGCGACCCGCGCCAGAAATTCGAAGCGTTCAGTTTCTCCGAAGGCATCAACAAGCCCACCGATCTTAAGCCCGGCATGAAGCTCCCCGGCATCGTGACGAACGTGACTGCGTTCGGCGCGTTCGTGGACATCGGCGTGCACCAGGATGGTCTCGTGCACGTGAGCCAGCTCGCCGACACCTTCGTGAAAGATCCCGCGAGCGTCGTGCGTCCACAGCAAAAAGTGATGGTGACCGTCACGGAGATCGACCTGGCCCGCAACCGCATCGCCCTCTCGATGCGCAGCAGGCCCGAGATCGGTCCGAAGGCGGCGGCCGGCGGGGCCGGCGGCGGCCCGCGCACGAGCCCCGGCCAGCGTCCCGGCGGCTCCGGCGGCCCGCGTCCGGCAGGAGGCCCCTCAGCCCCACGCCCCCAGCAATCGCTCACGAACGATTGGTTCAGCGCCGCGCTGAACAAGAAAAAGTAGGAGCCGCCCTCACGTGCATCTCGGGTGGGGGCACGGCGCTCTCGGAGCCGGGCCTGATCTGCAATCGGCGAATCACTGAAGCCGGGCGTATCTCACGTGACGCACAAAGATTTTTCCAGGTAGGGACGCGCATCTGCGCGTCCGCGGACGGGCGGGCCGCCCGTCCCTTTGCGCGCAACTCAGCTCTCAGCTCCTCCCGCCCGCATCCACTTCACCGATACGGCTGGTGCAGTTCCACCGGCTTCAGCTTCGCCTGCTTTGACCGCAGCTTCAGGTTCAACATCTCCACGCCAAACGCGAAGGCCATCGAGAAGTAGATGTAACCTTTCGGGATGTGCTGGCCGAGAGATTCTCCCACGAGCGTCACGCCGATCAGGATCAGGAAACTCAGCGCCAGCATCTTCAGGGTCGGGTGGCGATTCACGAAATCGCTGATCCTTCCCGCAAAAACCAGCATCACGCCCAGCGCAATCACGACCGCCGCCACCATCACCCAGATGTTGTCCGCCATACCGATCGCTGTGATCACCGAGTCCAGGGAGAACACGATGTCGAGCAGCAGAATCTGCACGATCACACCCGTGAAGGTCACACGCGATTTGCCCGAGGTCGCATGGCCATCCTCGGCTTCGAGCTTCTCATGCACTTCCTTCACGCTCTTCCAGATCAGGAACAGCCCGCCGATCAACAGCACGAGATCGCGACCTGAGATCGGTTGATCCAGCACCGGCATCGTGAACAACGGCTTCGTCAGCCCCATGATCCAGGTGAGGCTCATCAGCAGCAGGATTCGCGTGACGAGCGCCAGCGTGAGCCCGAGTTTGCGCGCCTTGTCCTGTTGATCGGCCGGGAGTTTGCCCGCGAGGATCGAGATGAAAATCACGTTGTCGATGCCCAGCACGATCTCGAGCGCCGTGAGGGTGAAGAGCGAGATCCAGATCTGCGGGTCGGTAAGCCAGTCCATAATACGGTGACACCTAGGGCGTAACGTCTCGCGCGGTCAACGCGGCAGCGCTTGGAAAACACGGCGCCGTTTCCCCGGAGTTTTCCCGCTCACGAGGTCATCGCTCCCGGCCCGTCCAGGCTCTCACCGGCCGCCCACGCCCACCCACGCAATCCCCGCCCGCAGCCATAATGGAATCACGAAGAGGCCGAGCGCCGTCGTGCCCAGAACGATCTGCACCGCAGTGCGCGGGTGACCGCCGTAGAGCTTCGCGATGATGACGGAGATCACCGCCGTCGGCATCGCGGCCTGCACCACGAGCACCCGCTTCAACTCGAGCGAAGCCGGCAGATACTTCGCCAGCAATAGTATCAGGACCGGCAATACGCCGAGCCGGAGCACCATCGCGGCGATCGAGACCTTCGCATCGAACAGCTCGCGCGGCGCGTTGAGATAGTTCGCCAGGTTCACACCCGTCATCACGAGGCCGAGCGGAATCGCGCAGACCGCCAGTGTATGCACGGTAGTCTTGACCACGCCGGGCAGGTGGGCCGCGGCGCCCGTGAGATTGAAGATCACCGCCACGACCAGCGTGATCACGATCGGACTGACCAGCTTGCGCCAGCCAGTCCGGAGCGACTCGCCGCTCAACACCAGCACGCCGACCGTCCAGATCGCCACCTCGACCCCGACGTTGTGCACCAGCAGCACGCCCTGGCTCTCCGCCCCCCACATCGCCGCCATGATGGGCAGCGGCAAGTAGCCGTAATTCGTGATGCCCACCGTGAGCGCAAACGTCCGAAGGCCGGTGCCGACATGGAGCCCGACCGCCTTCGCCATGATCAGCCCGGCACGAATCCCCAGGAACGTGATCGCAAACCCCATCAACGGCGGCAGCAACAGATTCTCCGGTGACTTCAGTGCCGGATTGCTCGCCACGGATTCGAAGATCAGGCACGGATAGCACACGTTCACCACCAGCCGGATCAGGCTCGTTTCCGCTTCGCCCTCGATCCAGTGCATCCGCCGCACGACCGCGCCCACGCCGATCACGGCAAAGACGGGCAACACCAGCAGCAGCAGTTCGAAATAGGTCGGCATGCGAAGAAATAGGAGCGAAGGGACGGAGAGACAGAGCCAATGAACGACCGGGCACAAGTTCGACCCGCACCTCGGCCGACCTCCCTCTCTCCCTCTCTCCGTCCCTCCGTCCTCGCCCCTTACCCTTCCGCCATCGCCACCCCCGCCAGCATCCCCGTCGTCCACGCCGATTGAAAATTAAAGCCGCCCGTCACGCCGTCGATGTCGAGCACCTCGCCGGCGAAATACAGCCCCGGGCACACGCGGCTCTGCATCGTCCGAAAATCCACCTCGCTCAAGGTCACGCCCCCGCACGTGACAAACTCCTCCTTGAACAAACTCTTGCCCACCACCTTGAACTCCGCGCCCGTCAGCTGCGCCGCCAGCGTATTCAGCGCAGCATTACTCACCCCGTTCCAAGGCGTCGTCGCCACGATGCCGGCCGAGGTCACGAGCCGCTCCCACAGCCGCTGCGGCATCGCGACCGGACTCCAGGTGGCGATCTGCTTCCGCGGATTTTTTTCCCGCACCGCCATGAGCTCGCGCGCCAGCGACTCGCGCGTGTGCGGCGGCGTGAAATTTACCACCAGCGGAAACTCGTAATTTCGCGCCGCAAGCTCGCGCGCGCCCCACGCCGATACCTTCAGGATCGCCGGCCCGCTCAGCCCCCAATGCGTGATCAGCAGCGGTCCGCTCTCACGCAGCTTCGCGCCCGGGACGCTCGTCACGGCGTTTTCAACCGACACTCCGGAAAGCCCGATCAGCCGCGCGTCGTCGATGTGAAACGTGAACAGTGACGGCACCAGCGGCTGGATCGTGTGCCCCAATGCTTCCGCGATCAGGAACCCGGCCGACGAACGGTTGCCACCACTCGCGAGCAGCACGCGCTCGCAACGCACGCCGGCCCCGTCCGTGAGCGTCACCCAAAAGCTCGGCGGATCGCCCTCGCGATTCATCCGCTCGATTTTTCGCACGCCCATGCTCGTCACGACCCGCACGCCGGCGCTCTCCGCGGCACGCGTGAGGCAGTCGACGACCGTCGCCGAATCATCCGTCACCGGAAACATCCGCCCGTCCTCCTCGGTTTTCGTCTCAACTCCGCGCGCCGCGAACCACGCGATCGTGTCCCGCGGCTGCCAGCGATGAAACGCCCCCAGCAATTCGCGTCCGCCGCGCGGATACCTCTTCACCAGCTCCCGCGGCTCGAAACACGCATGCGTGAGATTACAGCGACCGCCGCCCGACACGCGCACCTTCGCGAGCGGATGTGCCGTGGCTTCGTAAATCGTCACCTCGCCGCCCGCGCCCAATTTCTCCGCGCAGGCGATCGCCGCGAAAAATCCCGCAGCTCCTCCACCCACGACGATCACACGTGTTTTCTCAGGCATCCCGCGCACCCTGCGCGAAGCCGCGGTCGAGTCGAAACAAAGGTGCGCATCCGCATTCGCGTAGCGCCAGTTTCCGACTGGACGCACGCCGGAACGTTCGCGGCGAACCTACCAATAGAAGAGGCCGCCGCGGGCTGCGATCCGCGGCGGCCAGTAACACCAACCCCTGACAATTGATCGCCGGCTCAGCGGTCTTTCCGCTTTCCACCGGGGCCACCTGGGCCTCGGCCCTGGGGCATCGCGTCGAATTTCTTCTGCTGCTCCGGCGTGAGCACCGCGCGAATTTCCTTCTGGGTCGCTTGCATGACTTCCATCATCTTCTCGCGTCGCTCCTCCTGCGGAATTGCCTGCATTTTCTCCGCCAACTTGGCGTAGATCCCCTTGATCTTCGTCTTCTGCTCTTCGCTCAACGAGCCGACCGCCTGCTCGATTCGCTCGATCCGTTGCTCGACGGTCGGCATTCCGCCGCGGCCTCTGCCCTTCTTTTCATCCTGGGCCTGAAGCGTCGACGCCGACGCGATCGCGGCCATGGCCACGACTGCGACAAAAAGTTTTCGAACGTTCATGAGAAACACTGGGTTTGGGTTAAAAAGCATCCCGCCATAGGCAGGACCCCGGGCTAGACGGCGCATCGCATAAACAGTTACTCAAATTTTGCGCGGGACTTGCGGCGCCCGTTTCCCCCGCGCAGCTTCGCCCCCCATGATTGAGGTCGAGGCCCTCGCCAAGCGCTACGGTAACTTCACGGCCGTCCGCGACCTGACGCTGACCGTGCGCCCCGGCGAAGTCCTCGGTCTCGTCGGCCCAAACGGCGCCGGCAAAACCACGACCCTCCGCTGCCTCGCCGGCATCATTCCCGCCACCTCCGGCACCGTGCGCATCGCCGGCCATAATATCGCGACCGATGCCGTCGCCGCGAAGCGGGCGCTCGCCTTCTTCCCCGACGAGCCGCGCCTCTTCGAATACCTCACCGTCCGCCAGCACCTGAACTTCGTCGCGCGGATCTATGGCGTGCGCCAGCACGAGGCGATCGCCCAGCCACTGCTCGAGGAATTCGAAATCGTCGACAAAGCCGACCAGCTGCCCGGCGAACTCTCGCGCGGCATGAAGCAGAAACTCGCGATCGCGTGCGGCCTCCTGCACGCGCCGCAGGTGATGTTTTTCGACGAACCCCTGACGGGGCTCGACCCGCTCGGCATTCGCCGCATGAAGAATTCCATCCTCAAACGCGCGCGCGATGGCGCCACGATCGTGCTGAGCTCGCATCTATTACACCTGCTCGAGGAAGTCTGCACGCACGTCCTCATCCTGAAGCAGGGCACGAAGATCGCCGATGGCACGATCGCCGAAGTCGCAGCGCGCTTCAGCAACGGAGAACCCACCGTCAGCCTCGAGGAAATTTTCATTCGGGCCACCGGCGGTTCGGAAAACTGAAACAGGGACCAAAAGACCAAAGGACCACGAGACCTGATGACCACCAAACCGTCGGATCCGAAACTAAACGGCCGCCTCCGGTCCCTTGGTCCCTTAGTCCCTTCGGCGTCCCTTGGTCCCTTCAGCGATGCTCAACGCACTATTCTATCTCCGGCTGACGTCGTTTAAAAACTGGTTCGTCTCGCGCGTACGCCGGCTCCGCCAGCCGAAATATCTCCTCAGCGCGATCGTCGGCATCGCGTATTTCTATTTCTTCTTCTTTCGCGCCATCGAGGGCCCACCCGCGTCACGCGAAGGCGCCGCGTCCGCCAGCCAGGCGCTCGCGGCCGCTGGCGCAGTGGGCGTTTCGCTTCCCGTTGACTGGCTCCCGCTCGCAGCGGCGCTGGGCGCGCTCGCCTTGTTGTTTTTCGCCACCTGCATGTGGACGATTCCCACCGAGCGCGCGGCGCTCGGCTTCAGCGAGGCCGAGATCGCGTTTCTTTTTCCCGCCCCGATCACGCGTCGCGGGCTCGTTCATTTTCGACTCCTGAGCACGCAGTTTCGCAGCCTCGCCGGGGCCGCGATCATGATGCTGTTCTCGCAGCGGTGGACGTTTCTCGGCGGCAACGCCCTCACGCACGCGGTCGGCTGGTGGTTCGTCTTCTCCGGCCTCAACCTTCACCTCAGCGGCGCGCGCTTCACCCTCACGCGGCTCGCCGATCTCGGTGTGCCACCCTGGCGCCGCCGGCTCCTCGTGCTCGCGTTCGTCGCCGCCATCGTCGCGGCCACGCTCGCACGTCTCCCGGCCGCCGCGGCGTTTCCGCTGCTGCCCGCGAGCACCGACCTGCGGCCGTTCACCGACTGGCTGCTCGTCGTCACCGGCACCGCACCGCTCTCGTGGGTGCTGTGGCCGTTCCAGCTCGTCCTCGCGCCATTCCTCGCGCCCGATGCGCGCAGCTTCCTCCTCGCGCTCGCGCCGGCCGCCGCCGTGGTCACATTGCATTACCTCTGGGTCGTCCGCAGCGCCGTCGCCTTCGAAGACGCCTCGGTCGCGCACGCGCAGAAACGCGCCACCCGGCTCGCCGCGCTGCGCTCGGGCCAGGCGCGTATCGGATCCGCGGTTACGAAGCCCCGCCGCCCGCCGTTCGCGCTCGCCACCACCGGCGCGCCGGAGATCGCGTTCCTCTGGAAAAACCTGCTCTCGGCGTGGCCGTATTTTAACTGGCGCGTGTTCCTCGGCTGCGCCGCCGTGATCGCCTTCGCCGGTCTCTGGCTTCGCGCGCAGCCCGCCATTCAAGCACTGCTCCCCGCGGCGGGCGTCATGGTGCTGGCGTTCGCCGGTTATGCACTGATCGTCGGCCCGCAATTCGCCCGCCAGGATCTCCGCGGCGACCTGGCGAATTCCGACATCCTCAAGACTTATCCCCTTCCCGGCTGGCGCATCGTCCTCGGACAGCTCCTCACACCCGTCGCGATCCTCACCGGCATCCTGTGGCTCTCCCTCCTCGCGGCCGTCCTCACGTTGACCGCCGGAACCCCCGCCGCGCCGTGGCTCACTCCCGGCCTCAGCCTCGCCGCCACCATCGGCCTCGCGTTGATCATGCCGCCGCTCGCCGCGGTCCAACTCCTCGTACCCAACGCCGCCGCGCTCTATTTCCCGGGTTGGTTCCACACCAGCCGCACGCGAGGCGGAGGGCCAGAGGTCATCGGCCAACGCATGATCTTCTTCTTCGCCCAACTCGTCACCATGGCCGCCGCCCTCGCACCGGCCGCCCTCCTCGGCCTCGCGTTTCTCGCCCTCGCGCAATGGCTCGCCGGTCCCATCGTCGGCGTGATGGTCGCCACCAATGCCGTGCTCATCGTGCTGGTCGCCGAAGTCGCCGGCGGCGTGTGGCTGCTCGGCCGGCGCTTCGAGCAACTCGATCTTTCCGCCGAACTGCGTTCATAACGGTTCCGCTGCACGACCCATTTGCCGACTCCCGCCATGGCCGACGATTCACCCGACCTCCCGCGCCTCACCCAGATCGCCGCCGATACCGTCGGCGCCGCGCAACGCCGCCTGCCACCCGAGCTCCGCCCGCTCGCGCGCGATGTGCCCGTGCATTATGAGGCACTGCCCGCCGCCGACGTACTCGCGGACGGTTTCGAGCCCGACATCCTCGGGCTCTTCACCGGCAGTGCCCACGGCACCGAGTTCGCCCACGACAACCCCGCGCCACCGCAAATTCTACTCTACCTCGAAAACCTCTGGGACTTCGCCGAGGGCGATCTCGAGGTGTTTCGCGATGAAGTCCGCCTCACCTACCTGCACGAGCTCGGCCATTATTTCGGCTGGGGCGAAGACGAGCTCACCGCGCGCGGATTGGATTAGACAAAAACCCACCGCAGCCCAGAGCGTCGCTATGCGTCCGGCGCGTGGAACTTAAGAGATCGCGATTTGTCCGGCGTTGGTCCCATTCCTAATCCACGCTTTCCAAGCACTCCGCCGCCTGCCTACACTCCCGCTCAATTTACTTTTTCGCACTGCTATGAAGAAACTCCTGCTTGTTTCACTCGTTGCGCTCCTCGGAGCCGTGGTCGGCCGCGCCGCACCGAACCGCACCGATTACGTCCACCGCATCGAGTCGTGTGAAGCCATCCTGCAGGAGTTTCAAACCCGCTCCGCGCTCGCGATCCCGCAAGAGGTCTGGCGCCGCGCAAAGGCCGTTCTGATTCTCAATCAATTCAAGGCGGGCCTTTTCCTCGGCGTGCAGGACGGCTACGGCGTCATCATGGTCAAGAAACCCAACGGTCGCTGGAGCCTCCCCGTTCTCGTCAACGCCGGCGAGGCGAGCCTCGGTTTCCAACTCGGCGCCAAGTCCGTCGAGAGCATCTACATCATCACCGACGACAACACGCCCCGCATGCTCTTCGACAACCAGTTCAACATCGGTGTCGATGCGAAAGCCGTGGCGGGCCCCCGCGCTGCCGAGAGCGAGCGCAACAACGAGGAGATTCTCCGGACACCGATGCTCGCCTACACCAAGACCGTCGGCCTTTACGCCGGCGCGACGATCAAGGCCGGTCACATCTCGCGCAACGACAAGGCGAATTTCGATCTCTACCACACGCGCTACACGATGCCCGAGCTTCTCTACAGCGACTGGGTCCAGCCGCCAAAGGAAGTGCAGCCGCTGATGGCCCTCGTGCAGAAGCTCGCGCCCTGACGCGCGCCCTCCGCGCAAACGTCCGCGACCCCACGCGCGCCGAGCTCCGGCTCGGCCTTCCGCGCCTCATCGCGCCGCAGCCCCGCGGATCTCCCGCAGAAACCCCACCAGCTCCGCGATCGCCGCGTCCGCCACGATCATCTGCACGTCGATGCGGGTCGCCCCCGGGCACTCCACGCGCCCGCTCCGCATCGCGATCGGCTTCCCGCCGCGCTGCCGAACCTGCACCACGGCCCACCACGCAAACGGCTCCGCGACTCCGTCCGCCGGCGAACGCTCCGCGTAGCCCGTCGTCGCCACACCCACCTCGCTGCCGAACAGCACGCAAGCCCCACGCGCCATCTCCTCCGCGACCGCGGACGACACCGCATTCACCTTCTTCGCCATCGCACGATCGACGCCGAGATGCCGCACTTTCTGCTCGAGCGAATACGCCGTGATTCCGCCAAGAAAATAATTCGAAGCCCCCGACACCTCGCCGATCCGCGCCTGCACGCGCCCGCACGTCAGGCTCTCCGCCGCCGCCAACGTCAGCCGCGGCTCCATCAACATCAGCGCCTTCAACTCGGTCGCCGCCGTCACGCGCTTCAGTTTCATCGTCAGTTCTCAGTGTGTTCGGTGGGCAGCTCTGCCG
>JAKFEQ010000008.1:0-393175 GCA_036675625.1 Opitutaceae bacterium
ACATAGGCCGATACCGGGATGCCTTGTGCTTTTGCATGCAACCGGTGGGTGGCGTTTTTTGCGGGGTCACGCATTTCAGCATGGTAGAACTCTGCGGCCTCCTGAGACATCTTTACCCGATGGACCTTCTGCTTGTGGCTCCATGGTTGTTTTCGTTTGGCGCGAGGGCTGACGATCGTGCCGTCCGGCGTCTGTCGATAGACCCAATGTTCGATCGTGCCGCTGAGCTGGGTCAGCGCGGCGTTGAGCTTCACCTTAGCCATAGTGTGCCGCCGGAGTGCCGTCGTACTGCGCTCGCTTCGGCTGGGACCCTGCTGGGACCTTTCTGGGACCTCGCTGGGACTTTTATGCGGCCGATCTTGTTTGGATCCGGCGCCGATACCAGGCCTGCGACTACCGGAAATTCGGTAGATTTCGGCTCGATCGGAGAGGTGTCCGAGAGACGGCGCGTCTGCCTGAAAGGTTTCTTGGGGATGAAAGTGGCAGACGGCTCAGAGCTGAGGGGCACCAAACGGTGCGGTGGCGAAGGCGCGGCTATCGGCTATTGAACGACGAAACGTGCGGTGAATGGGTCGGGTTTTCCGAACGCGAACTGAGGAGTGCGTCATTCCCGAGCCGAGCTGGAACTCGGAGTGCCCTGGGGGGACTGGGCCGGTGGATTTATTCAACAGAGCTGAGACCAAAGACCAGGGACGATCGTTTACAGATGCCAATGAAGGAAACGAAGAGCTGGAAATGCGGTTGATAGGCGGATCCAGGGCCAAGAGCGGCGTGCTGCGCCAGAGGACTGAGAGGGTTTATGGTTTACTAGTCCGTCTGGCGTGTAATCCCGGTTCTTGGCCCTCGACTGTATAGATTGGCTCAGAAGTCGAAGGTCGTCGTGAGCATGATGCGGCGGCCGTCGATGATGCGGAACTGCGAGGGGTTGCCGTCGGGATTGATGCGGACGGCGCGGATCTCTCCGCTCTCGAAGATGTCGCGCACGTTGAGTTGTACGCGCGTGCGGATATCGGTGTTCGGGATAGTGAAGCGATATGCGGCCCAGAAGTCGAAGGACGTGCGCGCGGGATCGTAGACGGGGCGGTTGATGTCGAAATTGCGGATCACGCCATCGGGATCGGGCGCGGCGCCGAGGTAGCCGATCGCGCCGCGATCATCCCAGCGCACGGAACCGCCGACGGTGGCGCCTTTGAAACGGCCTTCATAGACGTTGTACGTGGAGATGAAGCGCCAGCTCCACTCCTTGATCTGCGACTTCGATTTGCCTTCCTGCGCGGTGGCGAGTTTGAGCGGTGCGAGGACGGCGCTGTTGTAGAACGCTTGCGGGCTGTTGGTGCCGTTGGAGGTCCAGAAGGGGTTGCCTTGATCGTCGGCGGCGGCGAGCCAGACCGGGAGGCGGAGGTCGAGCCAGGCCTGGATGCTGGGCGAGATGTTGGTGTCGATGACTTTCTGGCGGGCGGCGGTGAACTTCATCGTCCACGAGCGCGTGGGGTTGTAGTTGAGTTCGAATTCCGTGCCCTTCGACTTGGAGTCGGAGGTGGCGCCGTAGGTGGCGTTGGTGCCGGGGAAGCTGTCGGGGAGTTGGGTGATGCGCGCGACTTCGGCGTCGATCTGCGCCTGGCTGGCGCCGGTGCCGAGGCGCGTGGTCGCGACGGTGGTGGCCCAGCGGGTGAAGTTGAACGAGTCGTTGCCGGTATCGAGTCGCGAGGCGCGTTGGGCGACGATGCCGGCGTCGCCGCTGCGAGAGTTGAGCTCGTCGACTTCATACCAGGTGACGCGGGCGGTGAGCTTGTCGCTGAAGAGTTTCACCCAGAAGCCAAAGTCCTGGCCTTCGCTGGTGGGGGTGGGGATCGATTCGCCGAAGTTGTCGACGGCGGGGCCGATGGGCGTGAAGGTGTCGGACTTGTTGCCGAGGAGCGCGAGCCAGGGGAGGACTTTCGCGACGGCGCCGGCGGTCTTGGTGCGGCCGGAGGATTCCTGCCAGCGGCCCCAGTTGTTGAGGTTGACGGGGTCGTAGAAGCCGGTGGCGGCGTTGACGGCGGTGCCGACGGTATCGCGACTGCGGAAGAAATCGTCGCGGATGCCAAACGTGGTCACGAGCCGGCCCTTGAGGAAAAAGTTCTGGGCGACGGCGCCGCGGGAATACGTTTCCTGACGGTTCTTGAACGAGGTGAAGGCGGTCTCGCGGATCTCGACGTTTTCGTCGACCCAGGCGCCGGCCGCGGGGTCGTAGTAGCGGATTGGATACGCACCGGCGAGGCCGCCGAGCGCGGGCGCGGAGTCGATGTTGAAGCCCTGGGCGTCGCCCACGTAGAAGCGCTGGGTGACGCGATTGGCGGAGTTGCCGTTCACGAGATTGGCGGCGTTGGTCCACTGGACGGGCGGGGCCTCGAAGACGACGTCGCGGAAGCGATAGGTGCCGTTGTCGACGCGGCGCTCCTCGAAGTAGCCGCCGAGGCGATGGCGGCCGAGCCAGCGCACGTAGCGGTTGGTCTTCGTGGTGAAGTCGAGGTCGTAGGCGACCTCGGCGCGGAGCACGTCGTTGACCTGCGGGCTGTCGAAGGTGGTGGGTTCGACGGACTGGAAGAAGGGGCGCAGGAAATAGGGATTGGGCGAGCCGTCGGTGAGGCGTTCGTTGGGGTCGATCTGGAGTGCTGCGCCGCCGCCGATGGGGCTCTTGCTGTAGCTGTCGGTATCCTCGAGATACCAGCCGCCGCGCAGGAACAGATTATCGCCGACGCGCTGCTCGACCTCGAAGCGGAAGAGCTCGCCATCGGTTTGAGTGGTGTTGGCGGCCTGGAAGTTCACTTCCTCCCAGTCGTAGAGCGCGCGGTTCGAGACGCCGGGGCCGGTGAAGAGCGGGAAGGAGTTGCCGCGGGCGCGCAGGAGCGGGGTCGTGATGGCGAGCATCCGGATGTTGCTGAGCGGGTAGGTCGGCTGGATGAAGCGGGCGATGTTCGACTGGCGGCCGTCGATATAGGCGCCGACGCTGCCGCTGGGATCGATGAACATGTTGGGGCGCGTGTAGACGCTGCCGTCGCCGGAGAGGCCGGGCGGGAGGACGTTGTTCTCGGTGCCGGTCTGTGGAATGGGCGCGGTGAGGACGCCGTTCACGCGGGCTTGGAAGGTGACGGGATCCCAGGTGGGGCTGCCGGATTCCATCCAACCGGTCACGAGATCCTGCGGGGTGAGGGCGTTGGGGCGGCGGGCATCCATGTTGATGTGCTCGTAGCTCGCCTTGATGGTGGTGTTCGCGAACGGCTTGTACGTGCCGGTGAGAAAATGCCGGCGGTGGATTTCGTGCGAGGGTTTGCGGTCGAACTGGCGCGAGTCGTAGAGGCCGATGTAGCGGAGGCCGAGCTTGTCCTTCATGATCGGCTGATTGAGGTCGAGCGTGCTGCGGAAGCTGCCGAGGTCGTCGACGCGCAGCGTGACCTGGCGGGTCTCGCGATTGAGGCGGGCGCGGGCGATGTTGAGGTTGACGGTGCCGGAGCCGCCGCCGAGGCCGAAGAGGTTGGAGTTGGGGCCGCGGCTGATCTCGAGGGAGTCGATGTTATAGGAGTCGGCCGGGATGCGGTTGAGCGAGGGGAAATTATCGCGCGAGGTGTTGGCCGTACCCAAACCGCGGATACGATTGGCGGAGGTGGGCGTGCGCTGCACCTGGTCGTCGACGTTGCCGTTACGATCGATGGAAAACGCGGTGAAGTTGCCGATGCCCTCGGTGCTGGCCTCGTAGAGGAACACGTCGTGGATATCGATCGCGGCGGTATCGAGGAGCTGTTCCTTGGTGACGACGGTGAGGGAAGCGCCGATATCCTCGATGCGGGTGTTGAAGCGCGCGCCGGAGAGGGTGTTCGAGGCCTGGTAGCCGCGGTCGTTATCGGTCGTGACCTCGAAGGGCGAGAGCTGGACGATCTCGCCGCTGGTGGCGCCGGGCGAGGGGGCGGCCGCGGTGCCGCTGGCCGAGGGCGCCGACGGTGGTGTGGCGGTGGTCTGCGCGGTGGATGGTACGAGGGGGACGAGAGCGGCGCAGGCTCCGGCGAGGAGCAGGCGCGCGAGGGGAGAGACGCGGGTTTGGTTTGGGTTCATGGTCAGCAAGTCAAGGGGGTTGATCGCGTGGGGCCTGCCGCGCGAATTCTGGCCGACGGCGAAGAAATGTTCGCTGGGGGGCTTAGAAGGCAAATGCGTGGCAGCGTCGCGCGCCTGTAACGTGCGTCGGGCAATTGCGGTTTCTCAACTGGCGGAATTTCTGCCAGTCAGACGCCGGCGGGGGATGCGGCGGCGCGATGGGAGCTTTGGGCTGAGAGCTGGGAGTCTGCCCGGAGAGCTGAGAGTCTGGGCCGAGGGCCTGACGCGGCGCTCCTGAAGGCTGCGCTATTTGGCGACGCGGCGGCCCATGATGACGACGTCGCGCTCGATGCCGTCGAGGACGCAGACGCGCGGGAGGTGCGCCCAGCGGGCGAAGCCGTGAGCGGCGAAGAGGCGGAGGCTCGGTTCGTTATGGGCGAAGATGTAGCCGAGCAAGGTGTGAAGTTGCAGCGAGGGAGCACGGGCCACGGCGGTCTGCAGCAGTGCGCGGCCGAGGCCGCGGCGGCGGTGTTCCGCTGCGATGTAGATGGCGACCATCGCCGTGCCGTCGTAGGCGGCGCGTGGGTAAAATGTGTCGAAGCTCAGCCAGGCGACGAGGGCGCCCTGTGGGTCGAGTAGAACCCAGAGCGGGCGCGTGGGGTTCTGATGGGCGGCGAGCCACGGGCGGCGTTCCTCGACCGTGACGGGCTCCAGATCGGCGGTGACGAGGCGGCTCGGGATGACGGAATTATAAATCGCGACGACCGCGGGGAGATCGGCCTCGGTGGCGTCGCGGAGGGTGAAGCCCGGGGGAAGCATGATGAGGGACTAGAGACCAGAGACTAGAGACTAACGAGCCAGAGCCTCGGACCAGGCTTTGCACCGCAGAGACGCGGGACAAAACGCAGAAGAGATTTAACGGGTTTCAAACTCAGCTCGGCGCTTCGGCCCGTCTCTGCGGTGTACCAAACGTTACTGTTTCGCGCTCGATGCGAAATTGAACCCGATGTTGCCGATGGGCGTCTTGCCCTGCCAGCGGAGGAGTTCGCCGGATTTGGTGTGGAAGGTGAGGTGCATGTCGAAGACGCCGGCGCGCGATTCCTTGGTCGCGGGGATGTAACGATAGCGCAGGATTGTGTTGGGCCCTTCCTCGTATTCCTCGCTCGGACGCCCGAGCAGCTTGTCGATGGCGGGCAGCTTGGGACGCGCGGCGGCAACCTCCGTGGCGGAGACGGCGGCTTCGATCTTCTTTTCGGATTTATCGATCTTGCCGCGGCCGAGGCTCTTGATGACGCCGACCAGAAACTCCTTCGGGAGGACGGCGAAATAACGTTCGGGAATCGTGACACGCGTGAGTTTGCCGTTCGCGAAACCGAGATCGATGAGGATGTCGAACTGGCCGGGTTCGGTGATGCCGAGCGGGAGCTGCTTCATCCAGCGAACCTGCCACTGCTCGGCGACGCCGAGGGTTTTTGTCTGCTCGGGGCGCAGTCCGATCCAGCGGACGTCGCGCGTGGTCAGCACCGGCTCATGGCAGCGGATGCCGACGCCGTCGCGGGTTTGCAGCATGAAGTAGCGATCGAAGTCGCCGAGCTGCTTCTTCAACTCGAGCAGGCGGAGGTAAACGCAGCCGCTGAGCAGCAGCGCCACCGACGCCAGCGCGAACGCGAGCCACGGCTGCGTCCAATGGCGTCGGGGCGAGGTCATTTTTTGGCCGTGTCTTTCGGTTCGGCCGCGGGGGGCTTGGTGAACTGCAGCTTGCTCACGATGTCGTTGAGCCGGTTGCGGAGAATCTCGTCCTCTTCGGCGGTGGTCTTGGAGTAGGCCTTGCCCTCGATCACGCGTTCGGCGAGCTCGATGCTGATGACGAAGATGTGGCCGTTGCGCACGAAAAGCAGGTTGCCGCGCTTCGCGATGGGAATGCGGTTGCCGAGGCCGATTTGCGGTACGCGATCGCCGAACATCGTGCCGCCGGGAATGAGAATATAAGTGAGCAGCGCGCCCTCCATCGTGCCTGGAATGAATTTCGCGCTTTCGATTTGTACGCCTTCGAAGGTCTGCTTGAAGTCGGCGAGGACGAAGTTGCTGAAGAAGAAAATGAGGTAGTCCTTCAAGCCGCGGGTGGAGAGTTCCCAGCGTTGCGTGGCGTCCTGCGGAAAGGCGGCGATGCTGACGTGGACGTTGAAATCATCCTGGAACGTGACGACGTTGGGCGTATCCGTAATGTCACCACCGAGCTCCGGCAGCACCGGGATCACGACCTTGAATTGTCCGGTGGGCGAGACGTAGTAGCGGCCGCCCTCGATCTTGCCGGTGAGGCCGAGGCTGGCGGGTTCCTGGGCGCAGACGCTGAGGGCGAGGGTGGCGGAGAGAAGCGCGAGCGAGAAACGGAGCATAAAGTGTTTAACTCAGTAGCGGCGACGGGAGCCCTTTCAAGCCAAGGGTGGGAAAAGGGTGGAAAACTGCACCCACCATGCGACGGGAATCGCCTCGGGGCGCGCTTGTTCTGAGAGGCCGTGACGATGGAGAAGTTCCTTTACCGAGGCGGTGGAAACGGTCTCGGGCAGCCGGCCGCGGAGCAATGCGCCGATCTGTTTTCGGCGTTGTTGGAAACACGCGCGGATGAGGGTTTTTGTGGTCGGGGAAAATATATAAGGCTCGGGTAGGCGCACGAGGTTGATCAGGTGTGACTCGACGTCGGGGCGGGGGAAAAAGCACGCGGCGGCGACTTTATGGCCGGGGGCGATGTGGTAGGCGGCCTGCAGGAAGATCGAGATGGCGCCGAAGGATTTGGTGCCGGGGTGGGCGGCGTAGCGTTGCGCGGCTTCGTGTTGCAGCATCAATACCATGCGTGCCGGCAACGGGCCGGAGAGCACGGCGTCGAGCCATGGCGTCGCGATGGCGTAGGGAAGGTTGGCGACGATTTTGAAATCCGTTGCAGGCGAACATGGCGCCGAGCTGGAAATCTGGAGGCTGGCGGGAGCAGTGGAAGCCGGCAGGGTGCCGGAGGCACTCAAGGCGGCGAGGGGGTGCTCGACGGCGTCGCCTTCCAGCAGGTGAAAGGTGTCGGGAAATCGTGGCGCGAGGTGCTCGGTGAGATGCGCGTGGAGCGTGCGGTCTTTCTCCACGGCCCACACGTGCGCGCCGGCTTCGAGGAGCGCGGTCGTGAGGGTGCCGAGGCCGGGGCCGACCTCGACGACGGTGTCGCCGGCGCGCACTTCGGCGAGCTCGAGGGATTTGCGGACGATATTGCCATCGACCAGAAAATTCTGGCCGAGGAAGCGTTTCGGCTGATGGCCGAGCTGCGCGAGCAGATCGCGCGTGGCGGTCGGCGAAAGCGGCATTGATCAGGCGGAGTGAGTGGCCACAAAAGGCACAGAAGACGCAGAAGGCGGGGAGGAGATCGGTTCTTTTGGCGTCTTTGTGGCCGTCATTTCTGACTCAGCGCGGGGCGCGGCCTTCGTCGACTTCGTAGTAATCGAAGAACGTCACGAGGTCGGTGCGATGGGCGAGTCCGCTTTCGGCTTTCTGGCGTTCGAGCGTGGGCGTGGCGTCATCGCGCCAGCCGCGTTTGGCGGCGAAGCCGTTCCAGATGAGGCGATCGGCGTCGGCGAGCGTGCGGCCGTGCTGTTGAATCCACGCGAGAATCTCTTCGTCGGTGCCGCCTGCGAGCGTGCGCGCTTTCAGCGCTTCGTAGCTGACGCCGAGGAAATGGCAGAGCCGGCCATCGAAGCCCTGGCCGAGATACTCGTGGTGCTCGGCGTGCAATGCGCCGCGCGCGTGCTTGCGAATCTTGTCGAGCGTGCGCGGGAGAAAATAGAGGCCGCCGAGCTGGTTGAAGGCGGTGATCGGGCGTTCGGACATGAAAGTGAAAGTGAAGGTGAAAGTGATCAGACGATGCGGCCGGGGGCGGGCGCGCTCCCGCGGAAGGCAGCGATGAGCGCGAAGGGATCCGGCGTGCGCATGAGCGCTTCGCCGACGAGCACGGCGTGCGCGCCGGCGGCACGGACGCGGGCGGCATCGGCGGCTGTGGAGATGCCGCTCTCGCTGACGGCGATCACATCGTGCGGCAGCCGCGGGATCAGGCGTTCGCTGAGGCCGAGGTCGGTCTTGAAGATGGCGAGGTCGCGGTTGTTGACGCCGATGATACGCGCGCCGTGCGCGACGGCGCGGGCGATTTCGGCTTCGTTGTGAATCTCGAAGAGACTGTCGAGGCCGGCGGCTTCGGCCGCGCGGGCGAGCGTCTTGATTTCGTCGTCGGTGAGCGCGCGGACGATGATCAGGATCGCGCTGGCGCCGGCTTCGCGGGCTTCGGCAACCTGCAGCGGATGGACCATGAAATCCTTGCGGAGGCAGGGAATGGCGTCGGAGGTGGGCGGCGTTGCGGCGAAATATTCCGTGGCGTGGCGAAGATCGTCGAGCGTGCCGCCAAAGTAGCGCTCGTCGGTGAGGATGGAGAGCGCGTCGGCGCCGGCGGCCTGATAACGTTTCGCCTGCTCGAGCGCGGAGATGCCGGCCTTGATATCGCCGGCGGAGGGCGAGCGGCGCTTGATCTCGGAGATCACGGCGAGCTTGCCGTCGGCGCGGCGGAGGGCGGTCGCAAACGATGGCGGCCGTGGCAGCGAGCCGTCGAGCCGCGCGAGCTCGGCTTCCGAAACGTCGCGGAGGAACGGCGCGATCTCGCGTCGTTTCCAGGCCATGATCTCGGTGAGTTTGTCGGACATTGGTCAGTCCACGAAACACACGAAACACGCGAAAACGAGGCCAGAGTTTTCCGGAAATTTTCGTGTATTCGGTAGATTTCGCGGGCAACGTCCGCGCGCATGAGTGCGATTGATGAATTGAAAGCGACGATGGCGCGGCTGCGGGCGCCGGACGGGTGTCCTTGGGACCAGGAGCAGACGCACGCGTCGCTGGTGCGATGCCTGATCGACGAGGTGAGCGAGCTCATCGATACGATCGATCGCAACGACTACCCGCACATGCGCGAGGAGCTCGGCGATGTGTTGATCCAGGTGGTTTTCCACGCGCAGATCGCGGCGGAAAAGGGGCTCTTCGATTTCGACGATGTCGCGCGTGACATCAACGAGAAGCTGGTGCGCCGGCATCCGCACGTCTTCGGCACGGGCAAGCTGGAGACGGCGGAGCAGGTGATCGTCGAATGGGAGAAGATCAAGGCGACGGAAAAGAAGAACGGGCCGGCGGGCGCGAGCGGAGCGACGGGCGTGTTCAAGGAGCTGCCGCCGCGGCTGCCAGCGTTGATGTTTGCCGAGGCGGTGTGGAAACAGATCGAGAAGAAACAACTTCCGGTGGAAGGCGTGGTGGATGTCGCGCAGGTGCAGGCGGTCGGGCGCGAACTCGACGAGGCGCGGCTCGGGAAAATGTTGTTCGAGCTCACGGCGGCGGCGCGCGCGAAGGGCCTGGATCCGGAGGGCGCGCTACGGCGGCATGCGACAAAGGTGATGCGTGCGGTGGAGGAACAGGCCCGGGTGCAGGTCGAGGGCCGCGCGGGAGTGGCGAACGGGTGAGAAACTCAGGCCGGCTCGGAGAACCAGCCCCACCGCATGGCTGAGACGATTGCGCCCGTGCCGCCGGAGGTCGTAACCGAATGGTGGATACCGTTCGAGGACTTTCTCGCGAAAGAGCGGCGGTATTCGGCGTATACGGTGCGCAACTACCGGCAGGCGTTTGAGGATTTTTATCGGTGGCTGAGCGATCCGGAGGTCGGCCTCTGGGCGCGCGGGCTCGATGCGCTTGGACCGCGGGAGATGCGGGATTTCGTGATCGAGGCGCAACGACGGTTCGACCGGCGGACGCTGCACAACCATGCGTCGGGATTGCGGACGTGGTTCAAATTCTGGATGCAGCGCGGGAAGCTGCGGCGAAATCCGCTGCTCGGCGTGCCGCTGCCGAAGCTCGAGAAGCGGCTGCCGAAATTTCTGACGGAGGAGCAAATGACGCTCTTGTTAAACGCGCCGCAGCGGCTGCTCGCAAACGAGGCGGGCGGGATCGACGCGCACACGGCGTGGCGCGACCGGCTCGCGATGGAGCTGCTGTATGGCGGCGGGTTGCGCGTAAGCGAGCTCGTGGCGCTGAACACCGGCGACGTCGATCTGGACTCGGGAGTGGCGCGCGTGATGGGGAAAGGAAGGAAGGAGCGGCTGTGTCCGTTGGGCCGCGTGGGGCTCGCGGTGCTGAAGAAATTTCGGGAAGAATTCGCGCTGGACAAGGCGCACGATGCACCGGTGCTGCAGAATCCGGGCGGTGGGCGGATGCAGGTCGGGCAGGTGCAGAAAATGTTGAAACGTTATCTGGCGCTGGCGGGGCTGCCGCTCGATCTCACGCCGCACAAACTGCGGCATTCGTATGCGACGCACCTGCTGAATGCCGGCGCTGATCTGCGGCTCGTGCAGGAGCTGCTCGGGCATTCGCAGCTCGCGACGACGCAGATCTACACGCACGTGAGCGTCGCGCGCTTGAAGGATATCTACGCGAAGGCGCATCCGCGGGCGTGACGGGCGCGCGGGGGGGCGTCTCTCCCAGACGCGAGACGTATCGACGTATCGCCCTTTCAGGGCTGATGTTTTTTTGACGCCCGGTCCCAGGACGTTGCCTTGGGCTGTCGAATCCAGCCCCTTCGGGGCATCGAACCGAAGTAACCCAGGCTCGAGGGGAATCTCTACCCGATGTTCGCGGACGCCTCGGCGAGGCGTCCCTACCTGGGACGGGGAGTCGCGTGAAGCGTTTCCGCTTTTCTCCTTCTCCCGCATCGTCCCGCTTCTCCCGAAGCGGGCTGAAGGTAGGGGCTTGCGCTATGGCTTACCAGCTTAGGCGCTTGGCGGTACCGTTGCTGGCGGCGTCGTAGAGAGTGACCTCCAGCGAGGTGGCGTTCGAGACGCGGGCGAGCGGGACGTCGAGCGTGAAGGTCTCTTCGCGGCCGTCGCGCACGCCATCGGCGGGTTGCTCCACGGTTTCGCGGACGCCGTTGTTGAACACCACCTCGATGCCTTCCATGAGCGAGAGGGCGTCGCGACCGCGGATGGTCACGACGATGGATTCATTCGTGCGTTGCGCGGTGGCTTCGAGCAACTCGGGCCGGGTGTGGTCGATGATGAGATCATCGGTTTCGAACGTGTGCGAGAGTCGCTCGGCGGCGGGGCGGGGGGCGATTTCGGATACGACGAGCCGCGTGAAATAGATGCCGTCGGGAAGATGCCTCGTGTCGAACTGGGCGAGCCATTCCGGGGTGTCCTTGACGACATCGGTCCAGGCGGCCTCGTCATCGCGGCGAATCGAGAAAGTGGATACGAGTCGATCTCCATCGGGATCGGCGACCGTCCAGAGGACGACCTGCGCACCCGGTGAGGGAACGACCTGGCTGCTGAGGAAGTTGTTGCGGCGGCGGTCGTCGTCCTTTTGCGCCTGCACGAGCTGATTGAGCGACACGCTGGCGGAGGGCGGCTGCTCGGGGGAGAGGATCACGCCGAACCCGGCGGTGAGAACGCGGAAATCCTGGAGCTGCGGGCGGCGATTCTGCGGGAGGCCGAAGAGGGTGGCGCGATCGATCTCGAGGACGGCGAGATTCGGAACGTTCCGGGCTTCGGATTTTTGGTTTTGGGTTTCGGGATTCGGATTTTTGGCGGGCCGCGGCGGCGGGTTGCCGAGGGCGGTGGCGGTGGCGGCGGCGACAGCTGCATCCACGACGCGGAGACGCAGCTTCACGTAGCGGCCGCGGAGATTCGCGGCGCGCCAGCCGGAGTCGGTGCCGGCTTTGAGGTTCGTCCACGGGCCCCAGCCTTCGACCTCGTCGCTGCCATTGCTGGCGCGGAGCTCGAGATCGAGATTCGCATCGGTGAGATTGCGGAGCCGGTTGAAACGCAGTGCGCCGAGCTCCGAGGCGGTGCCGAGATCGAGGCGGCGGGTCTCGGCTTCGCGTGGTCCGGTGGCGCTGAAATCGAGGAGTGCGAGACCCGGGGCGTTGTTGCGCAGGAGAAGGAATTTGTCGGCTGTGCCGGCGATGGGGACGATGCTGTTAAGCTGGGAGGAGATGCTGCCGGCGAAGGTGAGTGAGAGGCGGGCCTTCAAGTCGAAGCCGGCGAGCTCGCCCATCTCGCCGCCGGCGACGATCAGCAGGTCGCCGCGACGCGCGAGCCGATAGAAGGCGGTGTTGCCGCGGGCGGTGAGGGTTTCGGGAAAACCGTTGGCGGGAAACCAGACGACGGCGCTGCGGCCGGGGAAACGCTCCGCCTGCACGGGCGGTGGCGGGGCATCGGGGGCGGGGCGGGGAGCGCCGGAGGGTGGCGTGATGCGCGATTCGTTGCTCGTCGAGGTGTAGACGATGGTGGCGTAGAGATCGCCGTTGGGTAGGGCGAGGAGATCGGTGACTTCGGCGTCGCGGTTTTCCTGGAGGATGACGGGCGAGCCGCCTTCGGAGGGGAACGTGTAGACGTTGCCTTTGGGCGCGGAGCCGGCGGCGATGCGGCCGTCGGGGAGCGCGACGATGCGGCGGGCGTTGCGATCGCGGATCTCGCCGAAGAGCGTGATGCCACGGTCGGCGAGGATTTTCGTGTCGGTGATCTTGTCGGCGATGAGGCCGACGCTGGCGAATTTCTGCAGGTCGATCTTGTAGATGCGCGCGGGATTTCCGGTGGCGGCGAGCGCGGTGTTCGGGTCGACGAGGAGCAGGTCGAAGATGGAATCGACGGGCAGCGCGACACGGGCAACGGGTTTTCCGCCGCGCAGTAGATACAGGGCGCCGCGTGGCGAGGTGCCCACAAGGATCGAGCCGTCGTCGAGGCGCTTGAGCGCGAACACCTGCGGGTCGTCGAGTTTCGCGACATCGCTCGAGGTGTAGGTCGCGTTCGCGAGATCAAACGTGACTTCGACAACCCTGCCTTCGGGGCCGGTGCCGACGAGCCACTTGGCGGGATCGGGCGTGGGCTCGAGCGTCCAGAGCAAATCGGCGGGCGCGGTCGTGGTGATCTCGGTGAGCGTGGGGCCGGCGACGAGACGCCCGTCGGAGCGCGTGGCGAGTCCTTTCAGATTGCGGCTCGGGACATCGCGGAAGAAGTCGATGTCGGTTTTCTTGGAGAGCGGCTCGGCGTGCGCGGAAAACGCGGCGACAGCGAGGCCGATCAGGATGAGGAGTTGCCCACGAAACACGTGGGTAACACGGAAGCGATTGGCTGCGAAACGCAAGGCGGGGGGATTAAGATCGGGGGTAAGATCGAAGATCGAAGACCCAAGATCCAAGCGCCAAGATCCAGAGAATGGCCAAGGTCCGAGCGAGGCTGCGCCTCAGAGCAGAGACCAGAGACCTAAAACCAAACCAAAGACGCTATATCAAAAACTCGCCCTGTTTACCTCGAGTTTCGCTCTTCAAGGAATCGAGCTCCAGCGATCTTCTGAACTTCCCAACTCTTCCCAGCGCCAAATTGGAGTTTGGTCGCTGGATGTTCTCTGGAGCTTGGACCTTGGATCGTCGGCTCGCGCGGCGGCCGGTCAGTCGACGACCGTCAACGGCCGGCGGACAACTGCACCGAGGAGCTTGCCGCCGAGAAGGTGTTTTTCCCAGAGCGGCAGGAGCGCCTGGCGGCGACGGAAACGGGCTTCGTCTGAGGCGCGGGCGATGCGCTCGATCGAGCCGGGCGCTTCGGGCGTCGCGACGGTTTGATCGCTAAACATCGCGGCGCGTTCAACGACGGCGATGCACACGCCGTCGGTCGGACGATCGTTGCGCATCGCGGCGAGATAGGCGTCGAAGCTGCGGAGCTCGGCGGCCGAGATGACGCGAGGACGGCCGGTCAGCTCGTCGAGCGCGCGACCGGGGGCGAGGATGACTTCGAGTTGCTTGCCGGTCCACGCGGGATCGACGGCGAGGTCGATGGTTTCGCGGTGGGCGGAGCCCTGCCAGTCGCGCCAGGCGATCGTGGCTTGAATGGTCTCGCCGGCCACAGCCGTGGAGCGCGAGAGCTGGAACATGTCGAGCGTGACGGCGGGATTGGTTTCGAGCGGCTCGACCGAGAACGACACGTGGTCGGGAAACGTCTTCGCGTAGGGGTTCTGCAGGTTGGCGGCGAGGCCTTGGACGAACTCGCTGAGGCCTTGCGCGAAACCTTGCGGGCCGGAGTAGAGCGTCTGGAAGGCGAGCTTCGCGGATGAGGGAAACGCGATGTTGCTGGTGAGTCGGAAACCGCTCGCGAGGCCGGCATCGTTTGAGCCGAGAATGGCCTGGCTGACTCCGGCGGCGACGATGACCGGCGTGAGTTGCTGCTGGCGGGCGACGGAGAACTTCAGGGTGCGCGGCGAGCCTTGCAGAGGCGTGACGGTGACCTCGACTTGAGTCATCTGCGGGCCGGCGCCGAGCGTGCCGGAGACGGCGGAGAGGCGGTCTTGATGGATCGTGCCGATGACCGCGCCGGTGTTGGCGATCTTCACGGACTGCATCTGCGAGGGAAGGATCGTGAGGATCTCGGTCGCGCACATCGGCAGGGCGACTTCGCCGAGGGAGAGCATCGGATGGCCGAAAGCGGTGATCTTGTCGCCGTCGACGCGCGAGACGGTGCCGGTGCCGGCGAGCGTGATGTCGCCGGTGGCGAGTGCGACGGCGACGGCGCCGCCGGGGACGAGCGCGGGTGAAGCGTTGAGCGTTGAGGGTTGAGTGTTGAGAGTGGCGACGGCGGGCGTGGAGGTGGTGGACGAGCCCTGCGTGCTGCCACCGAGCGCGGAGGCGTTGAGGCCGAGGGCGGCGAGGCGCGGGGCGAAGAGATCGGCGACGACGGGGCTGAGGCCGCCGAGCGTGAAGACCGGCTGCATCGCGTGATAGGCGGAGGACGAGTCGCGTGGAGTCGCGCCGTTACCGGCATCGACGAGAAGGTTCGATTGCAGGGAAGTTTTGTCGCGGACTTCGGCGAGGTCGGCGGCGGGCGTGAAGCCGGCGTGGCGGACGGTTTCGAAACGTTGAATCTGATACGAGAGCGCGCCGGCGAGTTTCCCTTCAATATAGAGCGGGCTGCCGCTCATGCCGGCGACGGCGCCCATTTTCTGTACGCGCGGATCGGTGAGCTGACACACGATGAGCGACTTGCCGGGGCCGAGCGCATTGCGAAGGACGCCGGTGACCTCGACCTGAAAAGGCTCGGGCTTGGTGCCTTGGAAAACGGTCCAGACTTCGCCCTGCTGGCCGGGCTTCAAATCATCGAGCGGGATGATGGGAGCATCTGCGGGCTGGGCAACGAGCACACGCGCGAGCGCGGCGAAAACTGCAAGGGAAACGATGAGGCGGCGCATGAGTCGGATAACGCGCGCAACGATCCTCAAAAGGCTGCATTTTGCGAGCCCTTAGAGTTCCCGAAACACCACGTTTAGAAGCCCTCGGCAAAACGTCCGTGCGGCCTTGACAGAAGCCGCTTCTCAGAGGGTGCGGATCGCCTCGGAAAACACTTCGCAGGCGCGTGCGATCGCCGGGCCGTCGTGCGCGGTGCTGAGGAACCCTGCTTCATAGGCGCTCGGGGCAAGGAAGACGCCCCGCTCGAGGCAAGCATGGAAGAAGCGACCGAAGAGCTTCGCGTCGCCGGTGAGGGCTGTGGCGTAATCGCGGACGGGCGTATCAGTGAAGAAGATACTGAACATGGAGCCGCATTGCGGGACTTGGACGGCGAGGCCTTTGGTGCGACACGCGGCGAGCACGGCATCGCGGAGCTGGCGGCCGAGAGCATCGAGGCGCGTGTAGGGACTGGTGCCGGAGCCGTCGTCGTCGAGAAGCCGGAGCGCGGAGATGCCGGCGGCCATCGCCAGCGGATTTCCGCTGAGCGTGCCGGCCTGATAGACGGGTCCGAGCGGCGCGAGGAGATCCATGATGTCGGCGCGGCCGCCGAAAGCACCGACGGGGAGACCGCCGCCGATGATTTTGCCGAGGCAGGTGAGGTCGGGGGTGTAGGGGAGTTGAGCGTTGAGCGTTGAGCGTTGAGAGCCGGGAGCTGGGCGCGGGGCGCCGGGGGCGGTCGGGTTATTAATGAGGCCTTGGACGCCGGCTTTGTGCAGGCGGAAGCCGGTCATGACTTCGTCGAAGATGAGGAGCGCGCCGTGTTTTTGCGTGATCTCGCGGATGTATTCGAGATAGCCGGCGTCGGGCATGATGAAGCCGACGTTGCCACAAAAGGGCTCGATGATGACGCACGCGATCTGTTGCGGATTGGCGGCGAAGGCGGCGTCGAGCGCGGCGCGATCGTTGTAGGGGAGGACGACGGTTTCGTTGGCGAAGGAGGCGGGGACCCCGGCGCTGTCGGGATTGCCGTGCGTGAGCGCGCCGGAGCCGGCCTTGATGAGAAGCGAGTCGGAGTGGCCGTGATAGCAGCCGGAAAACTTGATGATCTTGTCGCGTTTCGTGAAGCCCCGCGCGAGCCGGATGGCGGACATCGTGGCTTCGGTGCCGCTGTTGCACATGCGGACTTTCTGGATCGAGGGCACGAGGGAGACGATGAGCTCGGCCATCTCGACCTCGTACGGGTTGGGCGTACCGAAGGAGGTGCCGTGTTCGAGCGCGGTGGCGATCGCGGCTTTGATCTGCGGATGATTATGGCCGTGAATCGCGGGGCCCCAGGTGCAGACGAAGTCGATGAGTTCGCGGTCGTCGGCGGTGGTGAGCGTGGCGCCGCGGGCGGACTTCACGAAGAAGGGCGCACCGCCGACGGAGCGGAAGGCGCGAACGGGGGAATTCACGCCGCCAGGGATGAGCTGGCGCGCGCGGGCGAAGAGTTGGTCGGAGGTCGAAGAGGCAGACATTTTTGAACCACTGATGGGCACTGATGGACACTGATGAAAGACAGAATCAACGGACTCGGCGTCGCCAATCGAGCTTGGGGAAGGCGCCAAAGTTCACGAGATACCCGACTCGTCGACCGGTCGACTTGAGGTCATGGAGGAACTGGGCCTCGTGTTCTGGAAGGAGCGTTTTGACGGCTTTTAGTTCGACGATGATTTTGTCGAGCACGAGCAGGTCTGCCTCGTAGTGTTTTCGCAGAGGGCGACCCTTGTAGAAAATTGGTAGCTTGGGCTGAGAGACGAACGGGATCTTCCGGTCAATGAGTTCGAGCTCCAGGCTCTCTTGATAAACATCCTCGAGGTAACCGTTACCCACCTCGTTATAGACCTCGAAGCACGCGCCAATCAGCGCGTATCCGTCGGCGTCGTGCTCGGTCTGAGGATTTTCATCAGCGATCAAAGTGCTCATCAGTGTTCAACGTCTTTGTCCGATCAGCTCACGTATTTTTGGACGATGGGGATGCGGCGGCCGACGCCGAAGGCGAGCGGGGTGATTTTCAAGCCGGGGGCGGCTTGTTTTCGTTTATATTCATTGAGGTCGACTTTGCGGACCACGTCGTTGACCACGGCGGCGTCGAAGCCCTGCGCCACGAGGTCGCGGCGGGAGAGGCCTTCCTCGACGTAGCCTTTCAGGATCGCGTCGAGGATGTCGTAGGGCGGAAGGCTGTCCTGATCGGTCTGGTCGGGGCGGAGCTCCGCGCTGGGCGGTTTCTCGATCGTGGAGATCGGGATGATTTCGTTCTCCCGATTTATCCAGCGTGCGAGCGCGTAGACCTGCGTCTTGAAGACATCGCTGATCACCGAAAGGCCGCCGCACATGTCGCCATATAGTGTACAGTAACCGACGGCCATTTCGCTCTTGTTGCCAGTCGAGAGCAGGATCGCGCCGAATTTGTTCGAGAGCGCCATCATCAACACGCCGCGGACGCGGGCCTGGAGGTTTTCCTCGGCGACGTCGCGGGGGCGCCCGGCGAAGAGTGGTGCGAGCGATTGTTCGCAGGCCGCCACCGCGTCCGCGATCGCGATCGTGTCGAAGCGAATGCCGAGATTCTGCGCGAGCGTGCGGGCATCGTCGCGGGAGTGCTGGGACGAGATCGAGGACGGCAGCGAGACGCCCATGATGTTCTCGGGGCCGAGGGCGGCGGCGGCGATCACGCCGACGACGGCGGAGTCGATGCCGCCGGAGAGCGCGATGAGCGCCTGCTTGAAGCCGCTCTTGTGCGCATAGTCGCGGAGGCCGAGGACGAGGGCGTTGAACATGTCGCCGAGCTCGTGTTGCGCGAAGCTCGGGTGAAGCACGGGCGTCTCGAAAGGCGCGCTTGTGCCGGGATTCGGTTTCACTTCGACGATGGCCTGGTCCTCGGCAAACGCAGCGAGGCCGGCGAGCGCGCGGCCCTGCGCGTCGCAGACGAGGCTGCGGCCGTCGAAGATCAATTCGTCGTTGCCGCCGACGCAGTTCACGTAGGCGACGGGGCAGTGGAGCGCGCGCGCGGAGTCGGCGACGACGAGATTCTGGCGGACGTTTTCCTTCGTGCTGTGCCACGGGCTCGCGGAGAGGTTCACCATGAAATCGCACCGCTGGTCGGCGAGCTGCTCGAGCGGCAGGCGGCCGCTGTAGAGCCGGCGCGTGCTGATCATGGGATGCGTCCAGATGTCTTCGCAGATCGTGATGCCGATGCGATGGCCCGCGTGCTCGACGACGGCGGGCGAGGTGGCTGGTTCGAAATAGCGGTCCTCGTCGAACACGTCGTAGGTCGGCAGCAGGCATTTGCGCGCGACGGCGGCGACCTTGCCGCGATAACAGAAGGCGGCGGAATTGTAGAACGGGCGGCCGCGGCCGGTGGGGTTTGCCTCGACCGTGCCAATGATCGCCGGCACGGCGCCGACGGCGGCGGCGATTTCGTTGAGCGAGTCGGCGACATCGGGAACGAAGCGACGCTTGAACAACAGATCGCGCGGCGGATAACCGCAGACGGCGAGCTCGGGGAAAACGACGAGTTCGGCGCCCTGGGCCACGAGTGCAGTGTAGGCATCGAGGATCTTGCGACGGTTACCGGCGAGATCGCCGACGGTGTGATTGAGCTGGGCGAGGCCGAGGCGCATGAAATGAGTGATAGTGAAAGTGAGAGTGAGAGTGAAAGTGAAAGTGAGGCAAGACAGTGGGGCGCTGGGGCCACTGGGATCCCTCGTTTCGTCTGATCACTCTCACTTTCACTTTCACTCTCACTCTCGCCCGCACCGTATGCGGCGCGCAACCCGGAGCTTGCCCTGTGCGTCAGGCGCGCGATTTGCTCCCCCTTTATTTTATGCGTATCGCGTTGCTTCGGTTTGTCATTGCAGGGTTCGTCATGATTGGCGGCGCCGGGTTCGCCGCCGAATCGGGCGCGACGCTGACGCTCGACCAGGCGCTGCAATCGGTGGAACGCGTGAACCTGTCCGTGCTGCTGGGGCGCGAGGCGGCGGCCCAGGCGTTCGAGTCGGTCGTGCAACAGCGCGGCGGGCTGCTGCCGATCCTCAATGCGAGCGTGCAGCAACGCCGGCAACAGCAGGTGAGTATCGGGACGGTGGTGACGTCGTCGGGGCGGCCGTCGAGCCGCTTCGATGCGTTGATCACGGGCAGCATGGGGCTGTTCGACGCGGAGCTGTGGTCGGCGTTGAAAAGCGCGAAGCTCGGCGCGCAGGTGGCACAGGCGAACTACCACTCGGTGGTGCAGACGGTGCTCGCGGACGTGGCGGAAAATTATTTCGCGCATCTGCGAAATTCGCGGCGGCTGGCGGTGTTCGACGCGAACATCGCGCGGGCCAACTCGCTGCTGACGCTCGCGCGGAACCAGTTGGACGCGGGCGTCGCGACGCAGATCGATGTCACGCGGGCCGAGGCCCAGCTAGCGCAAGCGGAGCAGGCGCGGCTGCAGCAGGTGACGGCGCTGGTCGCGAGCGAACTGTTTCTGAAGCGGCTGCTGGACATCAATCCGGCGAACGAGCTGCGGCTCGAGAATTTCCAGGTGCAGCGCGTGGACACGAACCTGTTCGCGTTTTCCGAGGAGAAGACGGCTTTCGAGAAACGGGCGGACTATCTTTCGGCGCAGAAAGCGCTCGAGCAGGCCAAGGTGAATGTGCGCACGACGAAGCTGCAGCGGCTGCCGTCGCTGGTGCTCGCGGGTAATGCGGGTCTGGCGTCGCCGCGGTTCGACGACAGCGACAAGCAGGAGCAGTGGTCGGCGACGGTGGGCGTGAGCATCCCGTTGTTTGACCTGCGCACGAACGCAGATCGGCGGATCGCGTTGTCGCGCTTGCGGCAGCAGGAGGCGCGGGTGCACGGCCTCGAATTGCAGATTTCGTCCGAGCTGCGGCTGGCGTTGCAGGATGCCGGCTCGCGAAACGCGCAGATTGCGGTGGCGGAAAAGAGCCTGAAGCTGGCGCAGGACGAATTGCGGCTGGCGCAGAGTCGTTATCAGCAAGGTGTCGCGGACAATCGCGAAGTCGTGGAAGCGCAGAACCGGCTTGCGGTGGCCGAGGACAATATGGTCGAGGCGGTCTTTCAATATAACCTCAGCCGCGTGGAGCTGGCGCGCGCGAAGGGCGATGTGCGCGGGGTGTTGATGGAGAGAGCGCCGTGAGTGCGCGCAAATCGGTGGGAGAACGCCCAACGCTCAACGTTTAATGCTGAACACTTAAGTTCTGAACTTGGTGAACGAAAATGAAGGGCGGGGGCGGGCTGGCACGAAGCCGCGGTTGATTTTGGCTTCGGCTTCGCCGCGGCGGCGCGAGCTGCTGGCGGAGCTAGGCGTGGTGTTCGAGGTTGTGGTCGCGGACGTGACGGAGCACGAGGAGTCGTCGACCGACCCGCGCGTGATGGTCGCGCACAACGCGGCGTTGAAGGCGGATTGGGTGGCCGAGCGGCATCCGGATGCGATCGTGCTGGGCGCGGACACGACGGTGTCCATCGACAACCACGCGTTGAACAAGCCGCGTGATGCGGCGGACGCGCGAGCGATGTTGCGCCGGTTGAGCGGGCGCACGCACACGGTGTACACCGGCCTCGCGGTGCGGCGGGCGCGCGATGGATTGAAGATCGATGAAGGCGTGGCGAGCGACGTGACCTTCAAGCCCCTGGACGAGGCGACGATCGAGGCGTATCTCGCTCGCGTGCATACCCTCGACAAGGCGGGCGGTTACGGAATCCAGGAGCACAGCGACCTCATCGTGGCGAGCTATCGCGGATCGTTGACGAATATTGTCGGGCTGCCGCTGGAAGCGACGAAACAAATTTTGACGCGCTGCGGTCTGCTGCCATGACTTTTTGCTCCCGGTAGCGTCCAGCCTCGCCGAAACATGAGCCATACTCTCGCCACACCAAACGCGACCACCACGTTGCGCCGCTGGTGCATGCGCCTGTGGAACGATCCCGATTCGCGGTCGACCACGATCGGTCTCGCGGCGGTGGTATTTTTTCACCTGCTGCTGTGGCTGCTCGGGCCGCTGATCCTTCGCGTCGACCCGGGGGCGTACGTGAGCCGGCCGCACGCGACGCCGCGAGAGTTCAACATCGAGCTCGAGCCCGAGACGTTTGTGAAGCCGGTGGAAAAGCAGCCGGAGCCGTTCAATTTCGTGGAGACGAATCCGGACGCGCCGGAAAACACGCCGGACAAGACGACGAATTTTTCGTCGCAGAATCAGCAAGTCGCGCAGGAGAAGCCGACGCCGGATGGGACGAATGACCGGCCGGCGCTGGAAGGAAAAAAGGATTTCGAATCGAACCAGATCGTCAGCGGGCGCTTGACGACGCCGCTGGAGCACCTGCCCGCGATCCCGCCGTCGCCGGAGACTTCGCCAACGGAAAAAACCGTCACGGCCCAGCAACGCACCGAGCAGAACCCGCTGCCGGGTTTCGAAAAAGTCGACGGTGAAAACCAGGATGCCTTTGGCAGCAATGTCGCGCCAACGCCGGACAACGCGAAGCCCATTCCCGAGCGTATCGAGGGCGGGAAAGTGCCGTTGATTGAAGGCGCGACGGCGATGCAGCCGACGATCGATCGCAATCGGCCGATGCCACGCCCTCAACTTACGCAAACGGTGCAAGTGCGTCCCGCGATTCTGGCGCAGAATAATTTTGGGACAAAAAACATCGGCCCGACGGCGGTCGATGCGCGATGGAGCCAGTATGGCGAGTATCTGCGACGGATGATCGACACGGTGCAGATCCAATGGGAACGAATCATCGTGCAGTGGAACGCCAACGCTTCGTCGAACAGCTCGGTGACGGTCAAGTTCGTCATGGATTCCGACGGCAAGATCGCGCAGATCATCAACGTCGACACGACGGCCAACGACACGGCCTCGCGTGCATGCGTGAGCGCCATCACGGACCGTGCACCGTATGGCCCGTGGACAGATGACATGCGTGCCGTGCTCGGCGACAAGCAGGAGATGACGTTCACGTTTTACTACCAGTGAGCGGAGCGGCGCCGGAGAGCTTCTGGCGGGCGCTGCCACTGGGGCGAAGCGTGACGCTGATCACGCACGACGCGAACGGGCTCGCGGCGTTCGACAAGCCCGCGGGAATATTATCGCACCCGAACCATGCCGGCGACGAACCGCGCTCGCTGCTGACCGCACGCTATGTGATGGACGGCGAGTTCTTCGAATGGAGTGACGCGAGCGGCGCCGTGCGCCGGCTGTGGCTGTTGAACCGGTTGGATTCGGCGACGTCGGGTGTGATCCTGGCGGCAGCGACGGCGGCGCTCGCGTCGGAAATCCGGGCGCAGTTCAAACGGAAGCAGGTGAGGAAAGTCTATCATGCGCTTGTATTCGGAAAACCACGACAACAGGCGGACGTGTGGCGCGACCTGCTCGCGGTTGAAAAACGCGGAGGGAAAATCCGGACGGCCGCCAGCGCGGGGCACGTGCCGGCGGAAAGCCGGATGACGCTCGTGCGCAAGGCGCGCGGTGAGCCGCACGTGTCGCTGATCAAACTCGAGCCCCGCACCGGGCGAAGCCATCAACTCCGCGTGCAATGCGCGAAGCGGCACCTGCCGATTGTCGGAGACCAGACGTATGGTGACTTCGCTGCGAACCGGGCGTGGGCGAAGACGACGGGCACGAAACGGCTGTGCCTGCACTCGAGCGAGACACGTTTCGAGTATGAGTTTGGCGGAAAACAGTTCGCGTTTGCGGCGAAGGCGGAACTGCCGGGGGAGTTTGGGGAGGCGGTTTGAAAAGGGGGGCTTGACAATGTGGCCTCATGAGGCCACATAGGAGAGATGAAGAAGAAGAAACCGGCCAAGAGCGCTGATTACCCCGAGGCGAAAAGCCTGGCAGTGCAGGTGAAGGAAGACGCGGCGGTTTACGGTTTGAAGCGCGACGTGCTCGGCGTGCGAGAGGCGAAAGATCAGTTGTCGAGCCTGCTGCAACGCGCGGCGGGCGGGGAGGAGATTGTCATCACGAGCGATGGCGTGCCGACGGCGATGATCGTGCGTTACAAGCCGGTGCTGCGCGGAAAGCCATTCAAGCCGCATCGCGATTTGTTGAAGTCCATGCCGATGACGTCGGATTCCACGGCACTGATTCGGAAGCTGCGCGATGAAGGATACTGACCGATGTATCTCGATACATCGGTGCTGGTGAAACTCTACGTGCCGGAGCCGGATTCGGAGGCCTGTATTGAAAAAGTGAGCGGCGCTGCGCTGGCTTCGTCGGACCTGGCCTACGGCGAAGTCTTCGCGGCGCTGCTGGCGAAGGAGCGCGCGGGCGAGATCAACGCGGAGCAGCGCAGCGCGGCGTGGGGGGCGTTTCTGGGCGACATCAGCGAGCGCGTGGTGACGCTCTTTCCGCTGACGGGCGTGACGGTTCGCGATGCGACCGAAGTGATGGAGGACCTGCATCCGCACGTGCCGTTGCGGACGCTCGATGCGCTGCACGTGGCGACATTTCAGGCGGTGACGGCGGGGCCGATGTTCACGATGGACAAACGGATGAAGGCGGCGACGCGGTTCCTGGAGCTGGCGGTGGTGGAGTAGGGGCGCGTTGGCCGGAACTCAGGCCGCCGTCCCGGAGAGCTGGGTTCCGCGATCGGAAGAATTAGCGGAGAGCGCGGCTCCGCGACCGCGAAAAAGACTGCGGACCTCGGGTTAAAGCGACGCGGCCGGACGATCTTGAACGAGCTGTGCATCGACGAAGTCAAAGGCGAGAAAATCATCTCTGACGCTTCACGTCCCGATTTGACGTGTAGCATTCTGGAATGCGACGTTCTGACAGAGACCTTCTCAAGTTGACTATGAAGACACCCCTAACGGGCGGCTGCGTATGCGGGGCAGTCCGCTATCAATGCGACGCTGCGCCCCTTACCACCCTGAAGTGCCATTGCCGTGATTGCCAGCGGGTGAGTGGTGGCCCGCATGTATGCGCCGTCCTGCTGCCCAGGAACGCGTTCACGTTCACCAGGGGGAGGCCCAAGTATTTCTTAACCTCAAGCGAATCCGGCGGGCTGCATCAACGGGGGTTCTGCGCCGACTGCGGCTCCCGCCTCACCGGTGGAGAGAGCCCAGACAGCGAGACGGACTTCATCGGCGTTACGGTGGGAAGCTTGGACGACCCCAGCGGGTTCCAGCCGAACATGGAGCTGTGGACTTCGGACGCATTGGCGTGGGATCCGCCCCGAAAAGATGTGCCGTGCTTCGAAAAGAATCCTCCCGCCGTGTAGTTGATGGGACGCGAGCAGCCCAAAGATACCGACGAACCGGCGCGCACGAGAGAGCTGCTGTGGGAGCAAATGGCGAGCCGTGCTCCCCGGGGCGCCTGGGCGGGCACGAGCCTTGGCGCGGCGGGCTCACGTCGCCGATTTCATCCGTTCGTCCAACTGTGCCAGGACGATGTAGTCTTCGAGGTGGAGCCGCTTGTCGTCACGATCGAATTGACGTGGGTGACGGGCGCCGGAGGTACGAAGGGCGCCGAGACGGTGGTGACGGTCGCGCTCACGCAACGCACCTCGTCGCCCGCTCACGATAGAGACCATGTCGGGCGAAAACGAAATCCACCGGCACTCGCAGTCGTTCATAGACGTCGATCGCGGGCAGAATCGTCCTCCGCTCGTCGAGGATCAAGCGCCCGCTCGTCGGCGAGCGCGACCACTACAGCCTCTCGAGCGTCGGTCCTGGGATCCGCGTTTCTGTGTCGCGCCACCTCAGCGCGAGTTTCGACTACGGCTGGCAAGCTCCTCGAAACCGGCCTCAACTCCCGCCGCCGGTCGAATCGTGGTCACTTCAACCTCACGCTCTCCTGGTGAGCTGCGGTCCGATCCCCCGCCTGCGATCGACCATGCCTGGCCGCAACACGCCGCCACCTGCTTCCCCACAGCCGCCCGAACTTTGACCTCCGTGGTCAAACTTCACCCAATCAAGAGCCCTAAGGGGACGCCGAAGGGGCGCTTGCCTTTACTATAAGATCAGAAAGCGAGTTGACGACGGAAATTTCCCGCTGACGGACACGGATCAGATTCTTGCCATGCCGTAGCAGTCGCGGAGGCACGTTAAAGTGGAGCCGGTGCCTGTCGGTATGAAGCGCGTCTTCATCCACGATGCCGTTCGTTAGCTCATGTCCGTTCAAATCCACCTTCATCGCGGTCTGGAGTGCTTCGGTAAAATACAGGCACAGTTCCCATTTGACTCCTTGATCCGCCCCAAAAGGAGGTTCGTCCGGGATGAGAACAGAAACCTCCACGGGGCTCTCACCCTGGATCCTCTTCCGGGTGGCGGGCATTGGACTGAGGGTTTCCGTCGTGAAGTATTTCCGATCGAGGATTGCGTTCCTCGCTCCACCAATCCCGGAGCGGCTCGAGAAATACCATCGTTCCCGTTTCGTCAGAATTCCCGCGTCTCCCAGTTCTCGCCAAATCGGATGTCCGGGAGGCCGTATGGCGAAGAGATTAAAGGTCGCGATGCCGGCGGCACCGGATACCAAGGCTTGGAGGGCCTCTCCTCGCCACGCCGGGTCTGTATCGCGATAGGGAAGATCTTTGGTTCCCAGGGAAGGATATACTGGAATGCCGAACCTCTGCCCCAAGCGCACACCGTCCTTCCATTCCCGATGATTTCGATCCGCGCCAACCACCAGTAAATCGATCCAATCCTCGCCCAGCCAACGCTCCAGATCCATTCCCACAATATCGCGGCAATATTCCACGGAGTTGGGTCCCTTGATGGCCAGGAGAATTGGTTCACCGCGTTCCATCCCGACTTTGTCCATCACCTTTCGGATCCGTGACATCATCCCCGTCAACTTCTCCCTGTCGTCGGCGGACACAGTCCCTCCTGCCGACACGCTCCTGAACAGGATGGGGAATCGGTCGAAATCGATTTCGACGCCGTGCACGGGATAGTTTCGGCAGACCTCCTCGACCAGATCGATTGTCATCTGCCGAACGCGCTCATCCCCAAAATCGACCGCAGTCCACGAGCCACGCACCGGCAGCGGCGGGGCGACTCGCCAGCGATCGTCCGCCTTCTTGCCCATCAGCAGTTCGGGGTGCTCGCGTTTGAATTTCGAGAAGATGTCGGGGATCTTGTTTTCGCCGGCGGCAACGCGGTGCGCGACGGATATGTTATCGTGGGTATTGTTGATTCGCAGGCTCCAGAAGATCTCGAGATTGTTGCGCCGGGAAAAGTTCGCCATGATCCGCAGGGCGTCCGTGCCTTGGGCAATCAGGGCTGCGGTTGGGTTATCAGGCCTGCTCTCAACCGAAGTGAATACTTCGCCGACCCGCGTATGATGAAAGAAGAGCCCGAACCCGCCAATATTCGTGTTGTAACAAATCGAATCCACGTGTGAGCCAATCAACCCCGTCGTGTGTTGATCGAGTATCTGTTCCGGCGAAGGTCCTGGGGCACGGGAGACGGCGTCCATGCCGTCGTTGTTCATGATAACGCGGCGGACGCGCGCGCGTGCCCGCCGCCGCGCCGCAATATGTTCTTCAGACGAGAATACCCCGGAGATTGATGCCGTCTCTTCCGGGGCAGGGGAGTCCTCCGCCGCCCGCGACGTGGTTTGAGCCTGCGCGCATGAGCTTGCCGCCACCAGGATGGCGCATAGCCGGGCTCTCATTGCTGTTCGAAAGCCAGCCGCGACGCACCGCGCGCGGGCAACGTCGCGGGCGCGCTTTTGACGAAGGGGATGTTGTTCGTCGCAGGGAAGGTTTTCATCCCGGAAACGACGATGTGATCGCCACGTGCCGTAAGCACGCGGCCGTCGGGAAGGTGGAGGTAGGAGGTTTCGCTCCTGCCGACCGAAGGCGTGGCGACGGGCTCGAAGGCTTTGCCCGGAGATCGAGGCTGCGTTTCATCACGAGATGGTGAGGGGTCTCGTCGTCGCCCAAACCGATGCGGAGCCTCGGCGAAGGCAAGAATCGCGCCGCTCCCGACCGCAGTGAGTCCGTAGACGAAGTGCACCGCGATTTCGTTCTCACGGTGCTGCCAGACCGTTGTCTCCGCACGGAGCGGTGTGCCTGCGAGCGACGGGAGCGCTCCGCCAATAAACAAAAAGATCGAACAATAAAGTGGCCAAAGAGCAGGGAGGGACGTTTCACGGAGGCGGAATGAGGTGGCGACGGGGTGCCGTGCTTGTGTTTATCAAGGACGGTGTCGCACCGGGCAACGAGCGCGAGGTGGTCACTTGCGTTGACCACGCTGGCGCGCGGCGGATGCCGTAGCTGCGGTCGGCGGCGCCGGGAATCACGCGGCGGACGAACACGATCTCGCCGTTCCACTCTTTGACTGCGACCGAGAAATTGCGGAGGCGTGGGAGATGTTTCTCGAGTCGCGTGAGCTGCGAAGAGCGTGCGCGCGCCGCGTTCGGGGGCGCGGTGAAGGTGCTCGACGACGGCCCAGGCGATCGAGAGACCGTCGTAGGTCGAGGTGCCTCGGCCGATTTCGTCGAGGATGATGAGCGAGCGGTCGGTGGCGTCGTTGAGGATGTTCGCCGTCTCGTTGGCACCAACCTTAAACGACGTCCCGTCACCGCACAATTCCGGCTCGGACTCGAAAGCACGAGCGCACGTTGATTGATGCATGTCGCGGCGGTCTACCACCCCGATCCCGATGCACCGTTTTGGGAATTGCCGAAGTCATGAGGCGCACGTTGCACGGCAAAGCGGCATTGCGGCGAGCCGCCCGGTTGGCGCGGTTTCTCCAGCGCACAGACGCGATAACCGAGGTCGTCGTCCGTCAACGTGGCGCCGCCGGCCCGTCTAGGGAAACTTCTCGGGTCTCGACTCCTGGAACGGTGGCCACGTGGATGGATTCGATCGCCCCGGAGCTTGGGTTCACGAAAACGTTGCGTGCCGCGAATCTCCGCCGCCCGCCGCTCCGGATAAATCTCGACCTGCAGGCGGGTGCTCGCGACGGACGGCTGCGCCGCTCCCGCATACTTGGCGTAGCCCCGCTCGTACTCGGCCCTCCGCTCAATCCGCCGGGAGGCGGGGCGGTTCAGCACGTTGGTGTGGTAGAAGAGGAAACCGCCCAGCGTGACGATGACCGCCAACGCTATTGCTCCCACCCTGGCCGTGCCCCGTGAGCAGCGGCGGCGCGCCAGGCGGAACCGCGTTCCCCAGCCGCGCTCGGGGCCGCGCGGCCACAGGAGGCTGGCCACAATGGCCAGCAGCACGGCCCACCCTGCCCAATACAGCTTGAACCACAGCCACGGCCCGAGGGACGGGCCGAAGCCGTTCACGACCGAGTAGAACCACCTCGGACCGGATCCATAGATCAGGAGGTGATGTTCGATCCCGAGGAAAGAGGGGAAGAGGATGGCGCCGTAGGCGACAAGCGCCGCCAGGTAGCCGAGCTGTTTCTGGTTCACCACCGCGTGCACCACGAGGACGAGCAGCGCGAAGATCAGGTAGTCGACCAGTTGAAGCCCAAAGAGAATCCGCAGGTAGAGCCCTAGCTCGAAAGCGAAATAACCCATCCGCATCTGGACGAGGACTCCCGCGACAATCAGGAGCGCCATCCAGCCGACGAGCACGAGAGCGAGTCCCAGGAACTTGCCCAGGACGAGGACCCACTCGCGCACCGGGGTTGCGTCGGCAATTTCGCCCATGCCGGCGTCTCGTTCCCGCCAGACCAATTCACCCGCCCAGAAGATGATGAGCAGCGGGATTAGCACCCAGGGATGCCGGGGATTGTCTGCCACCGGGGCCGTGAGCTTGGACAAAACGAGCGCGGTCGTGGGCAGGAGCGACATACCCTTGGCCTTCACGACCACGGGGACCAACAGGACCAGGAGCATCGCGACCGCGGGAAGAACGAGGCCGGCCGGGCTCTTCGCGATCGTCCAGAACGACGTCCAGGCAATCGCGCCCGTCTGCCGTGCGTGCGTGGCGAAGCCGAACGTCCGCCGGACCGGGGGAATCGAAATCCCGCGCATCATTTTGCGCGGTGCTCGAAGCGAAAGCGCCGGTAGGTGAAGGCGAGGATGACCAGAGCGATCGCGACCCAGAGGAGTCGATTGGCGAGCATCGAGCCCTTCATTCCAAGCAGGACAGCATCCATCTCGATCAGCGTCGTCTCCGGAATCCGACCCAGAATCATCCGGGCGGTGGGATCCAGCAGCGCGTCGAGGTTAGGCAGGTGAAAAACGTTGGCCACCACACCAGCCGTGATGCGCATCCCGACGGCGAACAGCACCGTGCCGAGGTAACTGAAGACGGCCTTCCGGGTCAGCGCGGCGAACGCGAACTGGACCGCGGTGAAGAGGAAGGCGGTCGGCAAGGCAAGAAAACCGTAGGCGCCGAAGTATGCGACTGGAGGATACGGGCCGATGATCTCCGGTTTCCCGCCCGGCAGCAGAAAATCGACGAGCATGCCGAGTGGCGCCGCGAGCAGGATCAAGGCATTGAGGCAGAAGGCCGCGAGAAATCGCCCGCCCAGGTAGTCGGCCTTGCGGATGGGAGCGGTGTAGACGAGCGGATGCATCCGGGTCTGCACATCGCGCGCCGCGGCACTGCCGGCCACGGCCGGGGCCATCAGCGCCCAGAGCAGGCCGAGCAGCACAGTCTCTTGGGCCGCGGTGAAGAGGGAGTTGACGCCACCGCCTCTCAGCCGATTGGCGACGACAAAAAGGATCGCGAAATAGATCCAGGTGCGGACCCGGCGCGCCTGGTAGGCGAATTCAAAGCGAAAGATCTCCCGGAATTTCACGATCGACCCTCCGATGCCGGGCGCGCACGTCGCCGGCCGATGCGTCCCGCGATCGCACAGAAGTAGACATCTTCGAGATCCGCCTCCACGGGCTCGAAGTCGGGGCCGGGCGATGAATCGCTGGCGACGCGCGCGACGGTGCGTCCCGCGTGAAGCTTCGTCGAGATTACCGCGTGCTCGCGTTCCAGGGCCGGGAGCGCGTCGGCCGAAATCACGCGGCGCCAGATTCGTCCCTGGATATCCTCAACGGCGCGCAGCGGCTCGGCTTCGAGCAGAATCTCGCCTTGGTCGATGATGGCCATCCGGGGACAGAGCTCGCTCACGTCGTCGACGATGTGGGTGGAGAGGAGGACGACGCTGTTCTGGCCGAGTTCGCTCAACAGGTTGAGGAATCGCACGCGCTCGGCGGGGTCGAGTCCCGCCGTCGGCTCGTCCACGATCAACAGCGTCGGATCGCCCAATAACGCCACGGCGACGCCGAAGCGCTGGCGCATGCCGCCGGAGTAGCCGCCGAGTTTCTGCCGGCGGACGTCCCACAGGTTCGTCTTCCGGAGGAGCGCCTCGACGACCTCTTGGCGCGCCCGGCGATCGAGGATTCCCTTCAGCACCGCGAAGTGATCGAGCAGGCTCTCCGCGCTCACTTTCGGATATACGCCAAACTCCTGCGGCAGGTAACCGAGCGTCTGGCGGATCTCGTCCTTCTGGCGGATGACGTCGATGCCGCCGAGGGCGATGGTCCCGCTGTCCGGCTCCTGGAGCGTAGCGAGCATGCGCATCAGCGTGGACTTGCCCGCCCCATTGGGGCCGAGCAGGCCATACATCCCCGCCGGAATCGTGAGGGTCACGTCCTTCAGGGCATGCACGCCGTTGGCGTAAGTTTTGGAGACGCCGCGAATCTGCAATTCCAGAGCTGCCACGGCCGTCATTTTTCCTTCGTGAACACTCTCTCCGTGCCGCCCCGCTTGAGCATCAACTGTCCTTTCGCCGCGTCGAACTTGAGCACCACTCGGCCGCCTGCCAGTTGGAACTTGTCCGGCGCCGTCGCTTCGAGCGGGGCCGGGGATTCCTGGCCCGGCTGACCAAACAGCGTCGCGTCTTTTCTCGTGATTGTGAATTTCATCGGGGCATCGGGGTTCGAGTAAACTCCGACATATTTCTCCAGCACTTCCGGGCTGACCGCGATGCCCTCGAAGGAGGGAATCTGAAACGGCTGGTTGTAATAGATGTCGATGACTCCGCTCACAATCTTGGCTACGGGGTAAATCTTCGCGTTCGTGGTGTAAGCCACCGCCAGCTTTTCCTGCGGCTCGTAAACCAGCCACGACCCGTAGTTGTCGCCCCCGCCTGTGTTCCCGTAGAAGGTCCGGCCGACATAAGTGAAGGGCACGATCCCGAGGCCTTCGCCGTCCCGGATCGTTGTCATCTGGTCGAGGCTCTCCTTTGACACCAACGTGCCGTCAAACAGCGCCTGAATGAATCGAGCCAGGTCGTGCGGAGTGGACATGATCTGGCCGGCGCCGTAGGCGATGCTGGGATGGGTTTCGCGATGCTGTTTCCAGTCACCGCCGACATAGTCATAGGTCAGGCTCTCGTTCTTCTTCACATCGATGAAGCCGGCTTCGATGTAGGTATCGGCGAGGCCGATTCTTGACGTGATTCTCGCTTCGAGGGCCTCAGCACCAGATTGGCCGGTTATCTTTTCGATGATGAGAGACAAAAGGAAATAGCCGGAGTTGCTATAGGACTGCTTCGTGTCCGGTTCGAATTCCGGCGTGGCTCTGGCAAGCAGGGCGAGCGTTTCATCCTTGGTGATTCCATTCCGCCAATTTCTTAGCGGATCCCATTCGCGCCGTAGGTTGGGGACGCCGCTGCGGTGCGAGAGCATTTGCACGATCGTGATTTTCCGGGCGTTCGGAATCTGAGGGAAGAATTGGTCGAGGGTATCGTTCAGTTTCAGTTTCCGTTCCTCGACGAGCTGCAGGATCATCACGGCGGTGTAGGTCTTTCCGATCGAGGCGATCCGGAACCGGTTCGCCGCCGTCAGCGGCTTCTTTTCGGTCCCGTTGATCTGGCCGTAGCCGATGGAACGACTGTAGAGAACCTTGCCATCTTTGACGATGGCCAGGCTTCCCATCGCCTGGTTCCTTTCGGAGAGCCGGTCAAAAAATTCGTCGAGTTTGGTTTTGTCCGGTTCCTGGGCGTGGCCCGAGATGAACAACGCCAAGGACAAGAAAGCGACGAATGATGTCTTGAGTTTCATGGTATGCGTAGGCCACGCCGACCTCGGCCGACCCCGGTGGAGCTGATAGCTTGGGGAAGGTCCGTGAACTCTGTGCGAAGCCCCGATGAAATCGCCATGAAAGCGATCATCTTGGGTTGGTGAATACTCCCGTAATCTCGCTGAAAACCTTCGGTGGACTGCTCGACCGTCCCTGCGTCCACAGGTGGATCACTTCCGTTGGTTCAGACCTTGAATATTGTGGGATTACGGGCCTCTCGTGCTCGGAGGCGCGCCCGCCGATTTCCCGACTATTTCACGTTCGCTTCATCGGCGGTTCATCGAATGCGGACAGGATGGCGGGATGGACCTTTCTCCACTGCCGTTCTGGAACAGTTAATCAGTCGGGCGCACTCCAACCACGGCAGGCAACCATGGAACTACACATTCGCGGGTTATCCAAAACCTATTCCAACGGGGTTCACGCGCTGAAAGATGTCTCGCTCCGCGTTCCACAGGGAATGTTCGGACTGCTCGGCCGAAACGGCGCGGGTAAGTCGACGCTCATGCGGATTCTTGCCACGCTGCAGGATCCGGACGCGGGCTCCGTTCGCCTCGGTGACATCGATGTGATTCGCGACAAACGGCGCGCACGAGAAGTGCTCGGCTACCTCCCGCAATCGTTCGGCTTTCATCCGCGGGCGAAGGCGGAGGGCCTGCTGGAGCACTTCGCGGTGCTCAAGGGAATCACCGAGGCCAGGGTGCGCCGCGACACGGTCGAATCTCTGCTGCGGCAGACGAACCTGTGGGAGAAGCGGGGAGACAGACTCGGCACGTTTTCCGGCGGGATGCGGCAGCGCTTCGGCGTCGCGGTGGCGCTGTTGGGCAACCCCAAGCTGATTATCGTCGACGAGCCGACGGCGGGGCTCGACCCGGAAGAGCGCGTCCGCTTCCTGAATCTGCTGAGCGACATCGGTGAGAAGAGTGTCGTCATCCTTTCGACGCACATCGTCGAGGATGTGGAAGAGCTTTGTCGCCGGGTCGCCATCATCGACGAGGGCGAGATTCTGCTGGAAGCCGAGCCGTTGCGCGCGATCGAAGAGCTGCGTGGCCGGATCTGGCGCCGGATCGCGACTCGAGACGAGCTCCCGACGCTCCAACAGAAGCTGCCCGTCATCGCGACGAAGATGCTTGCCGGACGGATGATCGTGCGAGTCTACGCGGAAGCCTCACCCGGCTCAGACTTCGAACCCGCCGAGCCTGACCTGAAGGACGTGTATTTCAGCGTGATCGCCCGGCACCACGGGCGCCGCACCGCCGCGTCGCGGGACACGTCATGAAGTGGGTTGAGATTTTCCGCTACGAGCTGGAATACCGCCTTCGCGCCCCCTCGACGTGGGTCTACGCGGTCCTGCTCTTCGGCTTCGCGGTGGCGAATGGCGTCGACGTCCTCGCCGTCGGCGCGGTCAACGCCAACGCTCCGCTGCAGCTTGCGAAGGATGCCGTGTTCACCGGACTGCTCGGCCTCGTCGTCACGGCGGCGTTGTTCGGTGAGGCCGCGCTGCGCGACGTCGACGCCGGGATGGAACCGCTCCTCTTAACCTTGCCGCTGCGGACGGTCGAATATGTAGGCGGTCGCTTTTTGGCCGCGCTGGCCACGAACGCCCTCCTGCTCCTCGCTGTTCCCCTCGGCTACGCGTTGCCCACGTTGATCGGGTATCCTGATCCGGCGCTCTTCGGTCCGTTCCGCGCCGCGGCCGTGCTGGAGCCATGGCTGATCCTGCTGCTGCCCAACCTGGCGCTCTCGGGTGCGATTCTGTTCACGGTCGCCGTATTCTCCCGTCGCCTGGTCCCGGTTTACATCACCGGGTTTGGATTCTTCATGGTCAGTTTGCTGCTCGCGGAGCTCCGGGTCGCAGACCCGACGGGGATTGGTTGGCTGGAGGAGATGAAGGTCGCCTGGCCGGCGACTGAGCAGAACTCGCGGCTCATCTCCTCTTCGTCCGAAGTCTGGTGGAACCGTCTTTGCTGGCTGGCGGTGACGGGAGCCATCCTGGCCCTCCTTCTCCGGCGGTTTCGGTTCGCGTATCCCGACAGTTGCGGAACGAGCGCTCTTCCCGCCTGCCTTCGCCGATTGTTCCGGCCGAAGAAATCCGGCGGCAGAGCCTCAGCGCAGGTTCCCTCCTCGACCCCGCGTTCGCTCGACACCGTTCCGCTGCGTGCGGCGCGGGTCGCGACGTCATTTGGGGCAAGGACGGCCCTGCGCCAAACCCTTGCCATCGCGCGGAACTCATTCGTCGAGACCGTAGCGAACCGGTGGTTCTTCGGCTTCCTTTTGGCGTGCGCGGCCTGGGCCGCATCGCTGGTCGAAAAGACGACAGAGCGTTCCTTCGATATGTTGACCTGGCCCGCCACCATGCTCGTGACCGCCTTGCTCAGCACGGATCTGCTGGCGGGAATCTTCGTGCTCGTCGGCTTCTACGCCGGCGAGCTCGTGTGGAAGGACCGGGACGTGGGCGCAGCCGACATCGTAGATGCCGCTCCCGTGGCCGAAAGCAGCGCCGTGCTCGGCCGCCTCCTTGCGCTTATCTCCATCGGCACGATGTTCCTGGCGGCCTCGATGGCGGGCGGCATTCTGGGTCAGCTCGGCCACGATTACTACAATGTGGAGCCTGGGCTCTACCTGCGCGTCCTGGGTCTGAACCTGGCCGACGTCGCGTTGGTCGCAGTGCTGGTGCTGACGACCCACGTGGTCGTGAACCACAAATACCTTGGCATGGGCGCGGTGCTCGTGGCGCTGGTCATTCCGTTTACCGGACCGTTGCTCCGGCATTACCTGCTGGTCTACGGGGGCGACGCAGGCTGGACCTACTCGGATATGAATGGCTTTGGCCCCTTCCTGAAGCCGTTCATGTCGTTCAAGCTCTACTCGGGCGGGTGGGCGCTGGCACTCGTCATCGTCGCTTGTCTGCTCTGGGTGCGCGGTCGCGAAACGGGGAAGCGCCGCTGGGTTGGCCAGGCGCGTGCGCGTTTCGTCGGGAGGGTGCGAGGAGCCGCGGGCGTGGCGCTCGCGCTGATCCTCCTCATCGGCGGATTCATCTTCTACAATACGAATGTGCTGAACACGTATGGTGCGCCCGACGAGACGCAGGTGTGGCGCGCGGAATACGAGAAACGCTTCGGCCGTTTTGAGAAGGTCGCGCAGCCGGCGATCGAGAGCGCGCGACTGCGCGTGGAGATCTATCCGGAGGAGCAAGCGGTCGACCTGAGCGGTTCGTTCCGGCTCGTGAATCGGTCCGAGGCCCCGATCGATTCGATCCACGTGTTCAGCCAGCCTCGTCTCCTGACGCGGTCGATTTCGTTCGACCGCGAGGCGACGGCGGTCGTGACGGATTCGGAGGTGGGACATCGGATCTACGCGCTCACTCTTCCGCTGGCTCCGGGCGATGCGCTGCAGCTTTCATTCGAGCTAGAATTTCGTCAGCGCGGTTTCCCCAACAGCGGGTTCCAAATGGCGGTTGTGGAGAACGGCACCTACTTCGGCCGCGGCTGGCTGCCGTTCGTGGGCTACCAGCCGGAACGGCAGCTCTCCGATTTCGAGGTGGAGGGCGAGGGCGATGTCCAAGTCGAGACCACCATTGGGACCGCCGGCGATCAGACCGCGATCACGTCAGGGGTGTTGCGTCGCGAGTGGCAGGAGGGCGGGCGGCGGTATTTTCACTATGGGACGGAATCACCGCAGCCGTTTGCCGTGCCCGTGTTCTCCGGCCGATACGCCACGCGTGTCGAGCGTTGGCATGACGCATCCGCGGTTCGTGGGCGTGAGGTCACGTTGACCATCTGCCATCACCCCGGCCATGCACGCAACGTCGACGCCATGCTGCGCAACCTGAAGGCGGCGCTCGCGCATCTCACGACGGAGTGGGGTCCCTATGACGGCAGCGACCTGAGGGTCGTCGAAGTCCCGCGCTACCATCGAGAGATTCGCGCCCATCCGAACCTCATCGCGCTCTCGGAGGGCAGATTCCTCGTTCGCATGAAAGAAGGGCAAATCGACCCGTTCTGGTTCGGGACGGACCAAGAGCTCGGGCGCCACTGGTGGGGCCGCCGAGTTACGGGCGCTCCCGACGAGCGAGGCGGGGGGGATATCCCGCAGAATCGCTCTCAAACTCCAGCGCCCTGACGGCTCACGGCACGATCGGAGCGTTCCGCGTCGACGGTGTGTGGGGATGCGGTAGGTTTCACATCCGGCGTTGGTGATCCGGTATCCGCCAGATTAAGTGTGCGCCTTGGCCGGGAGAACTCACAGCAAACTGAGCTGCGAATCGTCCGCGGGCGCGACCGTGATTTTCTTCTTCGGCTTGGCTTGCGGGGCCGGCAGCGAAACCGTCGTGTCGTCGCTTTCCAATTTTGCGAGGATCGTCTTCGCGCGATCAATGACGCTGAGGGGTAGGCCTGCGAGCCGGGCGACCTGGATGCCGTAGCTGCGGTCGGCGGCGCCGGGAATCACTCGACGGACGAAGACGATCTCGTCGTTCCACTCCTTCACGGCGACGGAGAAATTGCGGAGGCGCGGGAGATGTTTCTCGAGCTGGGTGAGCTCTTGATAGTGCGTGGCGAAGAGCGTGCGCGCGCCGCGTTCGGGGGCGCGGTGAAGGTGCTCGACGACGGCCCAGGCGATCGAGAGGCCGTCGTAGGTCGAGGTGCCGCGGCCGATCTCGTCGAGGATGATGAGCGAGCGGTCGGTGGCGTTGTTGAGGATGTTGGCCGTCTCGTTCATCTCGACCATGAAGGTCGAGTTGCCGCGGGCGAGGTCGTCGCTGGCGCCGACGCGCGAGAAAATGCGATCGACCAGCCCGACGCGGCAGGATTTCGCGGGCACCCAGCAGCCGATCTGCGCCATGAGCGTGATGAGCGCGACCTGGCGGATGTAGGTGGATTTGCCGGCCATGTTGGGGCCGGTGAGGAGCGCGATCTGCGCATCGTCGCAGGCCAGAAGGGAATCGTTCGGGACGAAGGCGGCGCTCGCGCCGCGGGCGACGGCGGTGTCGAACGAGCGGAGCATCTGCTCGACGACGGGATGGCGGCCTTCGGTGATTTCGAGGATGTCGCCCTCGTCGAGGGTCGGGCGGCAGTAACTCCATTCGCGGGCGAGGAGCGCCCAGCCGGTGAGTACATCGAGCTCGGCGAGCGCGTCGGCGGTTTGCGTGAGCGCGATGGAATCGTCGAGGATTTTGGCGACGAGGCCGTTGAAGAGCTCGAGCTCGCGGGCGAGGGCGTTTTCCTCGGCGTGGAAGATTTCCTTTTCCTTCTGCTTGAGCGCCTCGGTGACGTAGCGCTCGCCGCCGACGGTGGTCTGGCGTCGTATATAATCGGCTGGGACGAGGTGGAGATTCGCTTTGGTGACCTCTATATAGTACCCGAAATTATTCGTGAACCTGACCTTCAGGCTGCGGATGCCGGTGCGTTCCTGCTCGGTGCGCTCGAGGTCGGAAAGCCAAGTCTTGTTGTTCGAGGTGAGCGAGCGAAGTCGATCGAGCTCGGCGTCGTAGCCGGTGCGGATGTAGTTGCCGTCGCTGAGATCGTTGGGGAGCTCGTCGGCGAGGGCGGCGGTCAGGAGTTGCCGCAGAGCCGGCAGCTCCTGGAGTTGAGCGTTGAGAGCTGAGAGCGCAGGGGACTTGTCTGCATCTGCGGGAGGAGCAGGCGGGGACGCCTGCGCTACGGAGTCGAGCACCGATCTGATCGGCGGGATTTGCGCGAGGGTGTCGCGGACGCCGCCGAGCTCGCGGGGGTTGCGGAGGCGGTTTTGCAGACGGCCGAGAATGCGCGGGATGTCGCGGACGGTGCCAAGCAACTCGTGCAACTCGGCGAGACGGGTGGGTTGCTGGAGGAGCTCGCCGACGAGCGTCTGGCGCCGCGTGACTTCGGGCAACTCGAGGGTCGGAGCCGCGAGCCAGCGCTCGAGCAAGCGGGCGCCGGGCGGAGTCGCGGTGCGGTTGATGGCGTGGAGCAGCGAGCCTTCGCGCGTGCCGCGGGAGGACTGGAAGATCTCGAGGTTACGCAGCGTCGCGGGGTCGAGGAGGAGCGTGCGCGTGCTGCGGTATTCCTGGAGGCCGCGGAGATTCTCGGGTTTGGCGCAGAGGTTTTCCGTGGCGTAGTAGACGAGAGCACCGGCGGGGCCGAGCGCGGAGTGGGAGTGCGCGAGGCCGAAGCCCTGGAGGTTGAGGACACCGAGGGTGTCCATCACGGTTTTGGCGCCGGTGGTGGAATCGAAGTGGTATCCAGGAAGTTCGGACGCGAGGCGGTCGGTGCAGAAAGCGTGGAGCGCGTGGACGGCGGTCTGGTCGTGCGGGGCGGCGGCCCAGCGTTCGCGTTCGCCCTCGATGATGAGCAGCTCGGCGGGGTCGAGCGCGGTGAGGACGGGCAGGAGGTTCGCGATATGGGCGTCGGTCGCGATCTTGAATTCGCCGGTGGAGAGATCGAGCCAGGCGGCGTGCAGGCCGTGTTTGTCGAGGGCGACCGCGGCGAGGTAGTGGTTGCGTGCGGCGTCGAGCTGGTTGGCGGCGAGGGTCGTGCCCGGAGAAAGGATACGCGTGAGCTGGCGGCGGACGAGTTTGCCGGCCTTGGCGGGCTCGGCCTGGTCGCAGATGGCGACCTTGCGGCCGGCGGCGAGGAGCTTGGTGACGTAGTTGTCGACGGCATGCGCGGGGATGCCGGCCATGGGGGTCTCCTGGCGCTTGGTGAGTGTGAGGCCGAGCAGGCGCGAGGCGGTGGCGGCATCGTCGAAGAACAGCTCGAAGAAATCGCCGAGGCGGAAGAGCAGGAGGGTGTCGCGCGGGAGGCCGCGACGCACCTCGAAATACTGCTGCATCATCGGCGTGAGCTTCGATTCGGCGGAGGACATGAAGGACGGAGGATTGCCCACGGAACACAGGGAATACACGGAAAAATTTTCGGAGGTTTGCGGGGTTGGGAACGGCTGTGTTGGGTGGGCGCGTGATTCAACTTTTTCATCGCGATTTGGGCGGAGCGGGGAATCCGCCGCTGGTGTTGTTGCACGGGATGCTTGGTTCTTCGCGGAACTGGCAAACGGCGGGGCGCGATCTCGCGGATTCGGCAAGCTCACCGCGGGCGGCGGGGTTTCATGTGTTCGCGTTGGATTTGAGAAACCACGGCGTGTCGCCTTGGGCGGAGACAATGAGCTACGAGGAGATGATGGGCGACGTCCTCGCGTGGCTCGATGCGCAAGGGCTCGCGCGCGCGACGCTGCTCGGGCACAGCATGGGCGGGAAGGTCGCGATGTTGCTCGCGTGCCGGCATCCGGAGCGGGTGGAGCGGCTCGTGGTGGTCGACATCGCGCCGAAGGATTATTCGTGGATCGCGCATCGGCAGAGTTTTGCGGCGATGAACGAATTGAAGCTCGCGGAGCTGCATTCGCGGGCGGAGGCGGAGGTGCGTTTCGAGGCACGAGTGCCGAGCTGGCCGACGCGAAAATTCCTCACGACCAATCTCGAGCGGTCGGCGGACGGAAAATGGAGCTGGCAGATCAATCTGCCGGCGATCACGGCGGCGTTGCCGGTGCTGGAGAGGAACTCGTTGCGCGCGGAGGATCGCTTCGACGGCGCGGTGCGATTCATCGCGGGCGAGACCTCGAATTACATCGAGCCGGAGGATCATGTGATCATTCGCGCGCATTTTCCGGCGGCGGAGATTCGGGTCGTCGCGGGAGCGGGACACAATCCGCACATGGAGAAGCGTGAGGCGTTTGTGGCGGCGGTGCTGGAGTAGGAGGTGGGGTCTTCACGCGCGCGCCGCGCGATCGCGGAGCAAAACCCGGATTGCATTCGAGCGAATGGCTGCGTGAGATGCGGCGAAACCCCGCGATTCGCTCATGCCTCTGATTACTTCGAGCAAGACTCAGCCTAGCTATGATGTCATTGTTGTCGGTTCCGGCGCGGCCGGCGGCCAGACGGCCTACACTTGTGTGATGGAAGGCGCGAAAGTCCTCATGCTCGAGGCGGGGCGGAATTACACCCCGGAGACGGAGACGCCGATGTTTCAGAACAACAGCCAGGCGCCGTTGCGCGGCGGGTCGACGCCGGACAAGCCGTTCGGCTTTTACGATGCGACGATCGATGGCGGCTGGCAGGTGCCGGGTGAGCCTTACACGAGTGCCTCGAGCGATCCGGCGCGGCAGTTCTGGTGGTGGCGCGCGCGAATGCTCGGTGGACGGACCAATCACTGGGGACGCATTTCGCTGCGTAACGGGCAATATGATTTCAAACCGAAGAGCCGCGACGGGCTCGGGTTCGACTGGCCGATCAATTACGAGGACGTCGCGCCGTATTACGACAAGGTCGAGATGCTGATCGGCGTCTACGGCGACAACAACAACCTCGAAAACACGCCCGATTCGCCGGCCGGCTGCCTGCAGCCGCCGCCGGCGATGCGCGCGGGCGAGCAGCTCGCGAAGGCGCGCGCGAAGAAGCTTGGTTTGCCCGTCATTCCGATTCACCGCGCGGTGCTTTCGATCAAGCAGGACGCGGAGACGCTGCCGAAGAAGATTCACCCGAACAATCCGCGCGCGCAGAAGCTGCTCGCGGATTCGATGCGGGCGCGGCAGGCGTGTTTCTGGGCGACGCCGTGCGGGCGCGGCTGCTCGATCAAGGCCAACTATCAATCGACGACGGTTCACCTGCCGCCGGCGCTCGCGAGCGGAAATCTCGACATCGTGCCCAACGCGATGACGCGCGAAGTGACGATGGACGCGAACGGCAAGGCGACGGGCGTGATCTACATCGACAAGACGACAGGCCAGGAGCACGCGGTGAAAGCGAAGGTCGTGGTGCTGGCGGCGAGCTCGGCCGAATCCGTGCGAATCATGCTCAACTCGAAGTCGGCGCGTTTTCCGAACGGCGTCGCGAACTCGAGCGGGCTCGTCGGTAAGTATATCATGGATACGGTCGGCGCTTCGTTGAGCGGCCATATCCCGGCGTTGGAAAACCTGCCGTTGCACAACGAGGACGGTGCGGGCGGGGCGCATGTCTACGTGCCGTGGTGGCTCTACAAGGAACAGCTGGCGGGCAAGCTCGGCTTTGGGCGCGGTTATCACATCGAGTTTGGCAGCGGCCGCCAGATGCCCGGCATGGGCACCTCGGCCGGCCTCGAGTCGCTGACGAACGGCAGCTATGGCCGGCAATTCAAGGAAGACGCACGGCGTTATTACGGCGCGTTCATGGGCTTCGCGGGTCGCGGCGAGATGATCCCGAACGAGGATTCGTTCTGCGACATCGACCCGGAGGTGAAAGACAAATGGGGCATCCCGGTGCTGCGTTTCCATTGGAAGTGGTCGGAGCACGAGACGCGGCAGGCGAAACATATGCAGGAAACCTTTGCCCAGGTCATCGAATCGATGGGCGGCAACATCCGCTCGAAACCGGCCGAGGATGGCGCGAAGGCGATCGAGCCTGGCGGGAAGATCATTCACGAAGTCGGCGGCACGATCATGGGTGCGGACGCGAAAAAATCCGTGACGAATCAATGGTGCCAGACGTGGGACGTGAAGAATCTCTTCGTCACGGACGGCGGGCCGTTTTGTTCGAATGCCGACAAGAATCCGACGCTCACGATCATGGCGCTGGCCTGGCGCGCGAGCGATTACATCGTCGCCGAGTTGAAGAAAGGAAATCTCTGACATGACGCCTCACGAACACACTCTTCCGGTGGAACCACGCGCGGGCGGAAAGCCGATGCTACGCAGCCCGATGGATCGCCGTGAAGCGATCAAGTGGATGCTCACCGCGGCCGCATCGGCGACGTTGTTCAATGCGAGCGGATTTGCCGCCGATGGCGGGCCGCCGCCGTCGATGCCTGCGGGCGTGGGCTACGGCACGGATCCGGATCTGCTGAAGACCTACAAGCCCGGCGACCTGTGGCCGTTGACGTTCAACGAGGCACAGCGGCAGAACGCGGCGGCGTTGTGCGATGTGATTATTCCCGCGGATGCGAAGGGGCCGAGTGCTTCGTCGGTGCGCGTGCACGAGTTCATCGACGAGTGGATCAGCGCGCCGTATCCAGGGCACCAGGACGATCGCGCGTTGATTGTCGAGGGGCTGGCGTGGCTCGATACGGAGTCGCAGAAACGCTTCAAGGGGGATTTCGTGAATCTTGTGCCGCGGCAGAAGAACGCGATCTGCGACGACATTTGCTACGTGCCGCGGGCCAAGCCGGAGTTCCGGAAGGCGGCGCAGTTTTTCAAGCGTTACCGCGACCTGACGGCGGGCGGGTATTATTCCACGCCGGAAGGGATGAAGGACATCGGGTACGTGGGGAATGTCGCGCTGGAGAAATTCGAGGGACCGCCACCGGAGGTCTTGAGAAAACTCGGTCTGGCCTGAAGTCGAGGCTCCGTTCTCCGGGAGATCAAACCGGAGGAGCGCCGACTGAAGTCAGCGCTTCGTCCAGAGGCGAAGCGAGGAGAGCAGGAAATCTTCGAGCGCGGCGGATTCGTTCAGGTTCAGCCGCAGCAAGCCGACGTCGTGCTCGAGCTTTTCGATCGCACCGACCAAGGCGCGGCGCGTCGGCTCGTCGCCGGCAGTGAGCCGCGGCAGCGCGAAGGCGCGCGTGGCGAGTTCGATCTCACCGAAAAGGCGCGAGCGGAGGCCGTTGGCGATACCGGTCTCGATCGCGACTTTCTCGTCGTCACCGAGATCGGGCGGAAGTTTTTCCTTCTGCTGTTTCCATACTTCGTCGGTCGCGAAATCGAGCACGGCGCCGAAGCGCGCGACGAGTCCATACAAAGTGAATACGTGATCGGCGATCGCGCGTTTGTCGGTGCCGACGCCTTCAGCGAGACGACCGAGCCAGGCTTGGTAGTCCTCGAGCCAGGGTTGCCAGCCGTCGGCTGCTATGGGTGTGCCGGCGGAAGGAAAACGAAAATGGAGGACGCGGCTGCGGATCGTGGGGAGCAGGGCGTAAGGGCGCGTCGTGAGGAGCAGGAGGGTGGTGTTCGCGGGCGGCTCCTCGAGGGTTTTGAGGAAGACATTTGCGGCGGTGACGTGCATCCGGTCCACTTCGTGGAGGATGGCGACCTTGCGTGGCGCGACGGCGGGGGAGTTCTGAAGTTTGTTGATGAGGTCGCGCGTGGCGTCGGCGGAAATCTGCCGCATCTTGCCGGCAGGGCGGAGCGCGAAACCATCCGGATGCTGGTCGGGCGGGAAGGTCGTGGCGGCACGTTTGCCGGGCTCGCCATTCAAGAGCCGGTCGGCGATGGCGTTCGCGATGGCGACGAGCGTCTCGAGGTCATCGCCGTGCAGGAGCAAACTGTGCGAAAGGCGCTGGCGGGCGATCGCCTGCTCAATGACGGCGATGGCGGGAGTGCCCGCGAGCGCGGCGGGCCAGGGCGTGGCGGCGGTCATGATTAACGAGGTGCGCCGGCATCGGCCGGCTTTAGACGAAAGAGCCGGCTGATGCCGGCGCTACGTTATCCCTTCAGGCGCGACTGCACTTCGGACCAGATCTTTTTTTCGATCGCGTCCTCGGACTTCGTGCCGTCGACGACGATGAAGCGTTCGGGCATGCCCTTCGCGAGGACGAGGTAGCCTTCGCGGACCTTTTTGTAGAAATCGATGTTCTCGCGTTCCATACGATCGGGCAGGTCGGAGGCGCGGGTCTTGAGGCGCGCGAGGCTCACTTCCTCTGGGACGTCGATGACGATCGTGAGATCGGGCATGACGTTGCCGACGGCGAAGCGGTTGATCTGCGCGACGGGGTCGGCGGCGAGGTTGCGCCCGATGCCTTGATAGACGGTCGAGGAGTCGAGAAAACGATCGCTCAACACGATCGCGCCGCGCAACAGCGCCGGTGCGATGACCTCGCGGACGAGCTGGGCGCGAGCCGCGGTGAAGAGAAGCAACTCCGTCTCGGCGCACATCTCGTCCCCCTTGGAATTGTGGACAATGATGTTGCGGATCTGCTCGCCGATCTCGGTGCCGCCGGGCTCGCGGGTGCTGATCACCTCGCGGTCCGATTTCTGAAAATGGGCGGCGAGTCGCGAAATCTGTGTGGACTTGCCGGAGCCTTCAGATCCCTCGAACGAGATGAGTTTGCCGGTGCCGTTTTGTTTCGAAGGCATGATGTTATGGTGGAGAGTCTAGCGCCAGTTGGCGAGGAACGTTTCGACGGTTGCGAGGGTAGGGCTTTCCCCGGTTCTCACGTAGTGGCCACTCGTGCTGACGCCGATGGCGAGACAGGCCTCGGGGTCAAGCCCGAGGAGTTGTCCGACGGAAAAGCCGGTATTAAAATGGTCGCCGGCGCCGGTGGTGATCAACGGGCTCGCGGTATAAGGCCCGGGGACCCACGACGTGCCGTCGGCGGTCGCACAGGCGGCCGATTCGCGCGGGTGCACGACGACGGTATGAACGCCGAGCTTCGCGCGAATTTCCTGCGCCATGGTGCGCAGGCTCTGCTCGTCTTCCCCGCGGCTCGTGACGCCGAGCGCGACGGCGACTTGTTGGGCCTCCTTGTAGTTTAATCCGAGCGTGACGCGGCCGAACTGGCCGAATTTCACGATGGCCTGAAGGGCCTCGCGCAGATCCTCGACCGAGCGTTTTTCCGGGTCCGCGAGATCGAAGAAGAACGTGCGGCCCGGGGTAGGCGGAAGCTGGGGCAATACGTGATCGGTGAACGCGCGAAAGATCGCGGTCATGTTCGGGATCATCGTCCAGTTGACGAGCGAGACGAGGTTTGCAGCGCCGAGCTCGGATTGGAGCGCCGCTTCACCCATGACAGTGGCGATGCGGTCATAGGTGATGTCGTCGAGACAGCGCATCTGCCCGAGCATGATCTTGCCGTCGGTGCACTCGATCGCGGTCGTCTGCGCGGCGGCGGTGAGGGAAAACGTGCGGGCGCGCGCGGCCATGTCCGCGAAGACCGGGTGGATGTTGGGATGACCGACGGCGCCGATATAGGTGACGCGCACGCCGGCGGCGATGAGGGCGTTGGCCATGATGGGGCCGTTGCCGCCGAGTTTGTCCATGCGTGGATAGAGCTCGATGTTCGTGCTCTTGCCGGCGGCGGCCACGATGCGTTCGCCAAACTCGGTGAGCGTAGCGATCGGCGTGAAGTTCTCACCCGCGCTGCGGCGCAGGCCCACCGGCGTGACGATGGTGTCGACGAAACCATCGAAGCCGACGACGGCGGTGCGCGAACCGATTTGATCGCGGCGGGCCGCGAGTTGCTGAAGAGTGCGTTGGCGAAACATGAGGGAAAGCGAGGGTGGAAAGGTCCGAGCAAAAAACCACCGGCGCACGCGGCAAACAGAATCGGGCGCTCCGCCGGCGATAGTTCAAGCGTGCGGGTGGCGAGCACGTGAACAACTTCCTCGGATTTTCCGTTGAAGGTGCCCGGCAAAACCGCCAACTGTTCGCGCATCGCGTCGCAGCCGGCGTGCGGAGGTTGAGTCATGGTGGAGGAAACACCCAGCCTCGTTTGTTCCGGCCGCGCGTTGGCCATTTTTCATTCATGCTGTTGTCTTCCGCCCCTCTTTTCTTCGCCGCGAACATCATAGAGATTTTTGAGCGCTGCGGTCCTGTGGATAAAGCGATCGTGCTCGGGCTGGCGGTGTTCAGCCTGGTGGCGTGGACGGTGATGTTCGGGAAGCATGCCGAGTTGAAACGGCTGAGGCTGTTGAATCAGAATTTCGAGATTCACCTCCGGGATCAGCGCACGTTGCTCGATCTGCCGGAGTCGTATCGGCAGCGGCGCGTGATCCCATATGCGGATCTGTTCGCGGATGCAGTCGAGAGCTACGGTCGCGCGGCCGCGATCGGCAGCGAGCGCGGGCATCAGAATCTCCGCGCGCGACTCGAGCACGCGGAGAACGCGCTGCAACGTGCGGTCGCGCGACAGACGCTGCGCTACGAATCGAGCATGATCTTCCTCGCTTCGATCGTCTCGGGTGCGCCGTTCATCGGATTGCTCGGTACGGTGTGGGGTGTGATGGAGGCGTTCAGCGCCGTGGCATCGCAGCAGACCGCGGGCATCCAGCAACTCGCACCCGGCGTGTCGGGCGCGATGCTCGCGACGTTTGCCGGCCTCGTGGTCGCGATTCCGTCGGTGTTTGGCTACAATCTGCTGCTCGGTCAGACGAAGCGGATGATCACGGAGCTGGAAAACTATGCCAGCTCGCTCGCAGATCGCATCGAGTTGGAGTCGGACTGAGGGAGAGCCGGATGAGCTGAGAGCTGAAACAAACCAATATTATAACCGCACCTCGCATGGCTCGAACCTTTCGCCGTCACCGCAGCACACATCCAATCGCGGATCTCAACGTCACGAACCTGATCGATCTCGGGTTTATCCTGCTCGTGGTTTTCATGATCGCGACGCCCCTGATGCAGAACGAACAGACGCTGCCGGTGAATTTGCCGAAGGTGACTGCGATACCCGAGCAGAAGGCGGACAAGGACGACACGTTTGTCGTCGTCGGCGTGGATGCGAACGGGCGATTCTACGTGGAGAACAAGGCGGAGCCGATGTCGCTCGAACAATTGCGGGACCGTTTGCGCGGTTACGCCGGGGAATCGAAGCCGCCGGTGCTGCGGATTCGCGGCGACATGAACGTATATTATCAGAAGGTGGCAGAGTTGATGGCCGAGGTCACCAAATCAGGGCTGACGCGCGTCACGTTCGACTGGGAAACCGAGCGATAGGCGAGCGCGCGGCGTGAAGGGCATGAGCCGATGAGTGCGACGATTTCTCCGACTTCTCCGCGGGCGTGGATGATGTCGTTCGCGCTGCACGCGCTGATCGTCGTGGTGCTCGTGATTTTCACCTACACGGCGAAGCTCACCGCCGACAAACAGCCGCGCGTGCTCGAGCTGGTCGCGGGGCCGGGGGAGGATTACGCCGCGATGGCGGCGCCCGCACTGGGCACCGAGACGGGGGTGAAGTTCGATCTTCCAACGCCAGCGCCGGCGCCGAAAGTGACCGCCCCAACACCGCCACCGCGCGTGGAGACCGTCTCGCCCATCGTGCCGGCGCCGCCGCCCGTGGTGAAACCGGCGCCGAAAGCTCCGCCGAAGCAAAAGGAGCCGGATCCGGCGAAGGATATCGCGGCGCAGCTCAAAAGGGACGTGGCGGCGGCCAAGAAGAAGGCGCAGAACCAGGCGGCGAAAGACCGCAAAAAGGAACAGGCTCGGATGACCAAGGAGCAGTTCGATCGTGAACAAGCGGCCAAGAAGGTAGCATCGGCTAAGACTGCGAAAACCAGCTCCGCGAAACCATCGACTGCAAAGTTCAAGCCGATCGACACGAAGGGAATCAGCGGCGGTGTGGTCGGCGGTTCGTCGGCGAGCACCAAGGGCGCCGGGGGCAAGGCGCTGACGCGCGCGGAGGCGACGCTGCTGGAGCTTTACGACGCGGAGTTTCTGCAGAAATTGCGCCGGGCGTTCGAGGAGGACCGGCCGCCGGGCTTGAGCGATGCGCTGCGGGTGACGATCGGCGTGCGGAGCAATGCGGATGGTTCGTTGACGAGCGCGCGTGTGACGCAGCCCTCCGGTACGCCCGAGTTCGACAAGGCAGTGCTCGATGCGTTGCGACGCGTGAAGATGCGGCCGCGGCCGGACGGAAAAGCGGAGACCGTCTCCTTCGTGTTCACGATGCGCGAAGGATGAGGGTGGGCAACGCGGCAGGGCGGCAGGCGCCTGTGGTTTCCGATTTAGGGACTGAAGTCGCACTCGGTTCTTTTGCTGGTTCGCTCCTGTTCTCGTCGTGAAACGGAGACGCAAAAAACTCCTTGCGTTCAGGCGCGGAACACGGATTTTCCACCACTCGCGAATGCGAATGGGCTCTTAGCTCAGTTGGTAGAGCGCCTCAATGGCATTGAGGAGGTCAGCGGTTCGAACCCGCTAGGGTCCACCAATTTCCCCGGTCGAAAGACCGGGGTTTTTTGTGTCGACGTGAAGGCGGTCGCTCCGGTCCCTCGTCGCGAAAATCAGCGTGCGAACCCTCCCGATTAGCCGCTTCAAACGCTCTCCGCATGAGCGTGTCGGCGACTCCTCAGGTAAACGTAACCCGGTCGCCACCATTAGATACAGTGCACCGATTATTAACGCGGACATTGAGCGCTACTAATCCGAACTCTCCGCTTGCACTCTTGGTTAGCTGCCTAACTATCTGCCCCCTTATTTTCCAAACATGCCGCTGCTGCTGTTGAAAGACCTTCCTCGTTACGAGTGCCTCCTGGAGGCCTCGCGGGAGTTGCCTGACCTGGATCCGTCCGCCACGGAGGTTTTCCTTCATCTGCTGCGTGCCGGTGACGAGGCGTTCCGGGTCGTCGAAGCGCATTTGGCGAAGTTCGACATCACGCAAGGCCGGTTCGGCGTGCTCATGGCTTTGTGGGGAAACTGCCAGCGTTGCGGCACGGCCGCGCCCCTCACGCCCGCCGAGCTCGCGGAGCGCACGGGCGTCACGCGCGCGACGATCACCGGGCTGGTCGACACGCTGGAGCGCGCCGGCTACGTCACGCGCAAGCCGCATCGCGATGATCGCCGGATGATGTGCGTCGGCCTCACGAAACGCGGGGAAAAACTACTCGCCTCGATCATGCCGGAGCACTTTCGCCGGATGGCGTGGCTGATGGGCCCGCTCAGTGAAAGTGAACGCAAGGAATTTGTTCGTCTGCTCATCAAGGTGCTCGGTCGCGCGGCCGAGCAACCCGTTGGAACAACGCAGGGCACACCGCGTGTCTCCGCCGCCGGCTGAGTTTTTGTCCAATCGCGCCCAGCTCGTTCGTACTAATCTCACACCCACGTCACCATGCTCAGGAAAATCCTCCTATTCATCGCCGGCCTCATTGGCATCACAGCGCTCATCGCCGGGCCGCTGTTCCTCGTCAAAATTTCGCAGTTCAAAGCCATGGGGGAAGCCGGTGCCGCCATGGCCGCGGCCATGCCGCCGACCACCGTCACGGCCACGCAGGCAAAGCCCGACACTTGGGGCAACAGCCTCACCTCGCCCGGCTCGCTCGCCGCAGTCCAGGGCGTCACGGTCGCGGCGGAGATCCCCGGTAAGATCGTGAAGATCACGTTCGAGCCCGGATCGTTTGTGAAAGCCGGCCAACTGCTCGTGCAGCTCGACGTCACGACCGAACAGGCGCAACTCCAGGCCGCCGAGGCGACCGCGGCGCTCGCCAAGGCCAATCTCGAGCGCGCGCGCGAGCTGCGTCAGAGCAACACCAACTCACCCGCCGAGCTCGACGCCGCCGACGCGCAAGCCAAGCAGGCCGTGGCACAGGCCGAGAGCATCCGCACGATGATCGCGAAGAAGAGCATTGTGGCGCCGTTTTCCGGGCGCTTGGGCCTCCGGCACGTGAACCTCGGCCAGATCCTCCGGGAGGGTGACCCGATCGCGACGTTGCAGACGCTCGATCCGATCTACGTCAACTTTTCGTTGCCGCAGCAACGCCTGTCGCAGATCGACCAAGGCACCGTCGTCCACGTGACAAGCGATGCCGCGGCCGGCCGCACCTTCAAGGGCAAGATCAACGCGATCAGCCCCGAACTCGACATGACGACGCGCAGCATTCGCGTGCAGGCGACGATCGACAACAGCGACGAAAAGCTGCGGCCCGGCATGTATGCCAACGTCGATGTCGTGCTCCCCACGGAAACGCCGGTCCTCATCGTGCCGGTGACCTCCGTGCTTTACGCGCCGTATGGCGATTCCGTTTTCATCGTCGACGAAAAGAAGGACGAGCAGACCGGCAAGGTGCAGCAAGTCCTCCGCCAGCAGTTCGTCCGCCTCGGCGGCGCGCGCGGCGATTTCGTCAACGTCGTCGATGGCCTCAAGCCCGGCGAGATGGTCGTGACCTCGGGCGTGTTCAAGATGCGCCCCGGCATGCCGGTTGTAATAGATAACACGCTCGCGCCCGACGCCCAGATCGCGCCGAAGCCGAAGAACGCCTGAGCGCCTGGGGACCGCGGGCCGCCCGCGGCTGCATCCGTTGATGCGGCCGAGGACGGCCGCGGTCCCAGCTCAGCCCAGCACCCACACACCCATGAAAAAATCTTCGTTTACCGACCTGTTCATTTCGAAGCCGGTCCTCGCGCTGGTCGTCAATTTCGTCATCGTCATCGCCGGCATCCAAGCCTGGCGATCGCTCTCGGTGCGCCAGTATCCACGGAGCGAAAACGCCTCCGTTGTCATCAACACCGTCTACGTCGGGGCCAACGCCGAGCTCGTGCGCGGCTTCGTCACCACTCCGCTCGAGCGCGCCATCGCCTCGGCCGAGGGCATCGAGTACATCGAGTCGAAAAGCCTCCTCAGCTTCTCGACCATCAGCGCCCGGCTGAAACTCAATTACGACACCACCAAGGCGCTCGCCGACATCACCTCGAAGGTGAATCAGGTGCGCAACGATCTGCCGCCGGAGGCCGAGATCCCGTCGATCAGCGTCGAGTCGGCTGATTCGCAGTTCGCGGCGGCGTATCTCGGTTTCAGTTCCGACATCCTCTCGCAAAGCGAGATCACCGACTACCTCGTGCGCGTCGTGCAGCCGCGGCTCGCGGCCGTGGCCGGCGTGCAGCGCGCGGAGATTCTCGGTGCGCGCACGTTTGCGATGCGCATCTGGCTCCAGCCGGCGAAAATGTCCGCGCTCAACATCAGCCCCGCGCAAGTCCGGCAGGCGCTCGCGGCCAACAACTATCTCGCCGCCATCGGCTCGACCAAGGGCTCGCTCGTCCAGGTGAACCTGACCGCCAATACCGATCTCCACTCGGTCGAGGAATTCAAACGCCTGCCGATCCGGGAGCAAAACGGCGCGGTGATCCGCCTCGAGGATATTGCCGAGGTCGTGCTCGGCGCCGAAGACTACGACATGTCGGTGCGTCAGAACGGCCAGACCGCCGTGTTCATGGGCATCTTCCCGCTGCCGAATGCGAACACGGTGGACGTGGTCCAGCGCGTCCGCGTCGAGCTCGATTCGGTGAAGAAGGACATGCCGAGCGGTCTCGAAGCGCAGATCGGTTACGACGCGTCCGAATACATCAGCAACGCGATCCACGAAGTGAAGAGCACGCTGATCGACACGCTGCTGATCGTCGTCGCGGTCATCTTTCTCTTCCTCGGCTCGTGGCGCTCGGTGCTCGTGCCGATCATGGCGATTCCCGTTTCCCTCATCGGCGGCGTTTTCCTGATGCAGATATTCGGGTTCACGCTGAACCTCCTGACGCTGCTCGCGATCGTGCTCTCCGTCGGTCTCGTCGTCGACGATGCGATCGTCATGGTGGAAAACGTCGAGCGTCACCTCCGCGAGGGCCGCACGCCGCGCGAGGCGGCACTGCTCGGCGCGCGCGAGCTCGCCGGACCCGTGATCGCGATGACGATCACGCTCGCCGCCGTGTATACGCCGATCGGTTTGCAGGGAGGCCTCACGGGCGCGCTCTTCCGCGAATTCGCCCTCACGCTCGCAGGCGCGGTAACGATCTCGGGCGTCGTGGCGCTCACGCTGTCGCCGATGATGTCAGGCCGGCTCCTGCGCAGCGCGGCGGACGAAGAACGCGGTTTCGCCGGCTGGGTGAACCACAAGTTCGACCGGTTGCGCGTGGCTTACGGCCGAGGTCTCGCTCGCACGCTACGGATGCGGCCGGTGGTGTACGCTGTGTGGATCATCGTCGGTTTGTGCGCGATTCCGATGTATATGTTTTCCCCGCAGGAGCTGGCTCCCTCGGAGGATCAGAGCGTGATCTTCAGCGGTATCAGTGCGGCCGCGAATGCCACCGCCGACCACAAGGGCCATTATGGCAAGGCGGTCGAGGATGCTTTCCTCAGCATGCCGGAGCGAGATCTCACGTTCCAACTTCTGTTTCCGCCGGCGGCGGCGGCGGCGTTCGGATTCGACGGCTTTGGCGGCATGGTCGTGAAGCCGTGGGCCCAGCGCGACCGATCCGTCTTCCAAATTCTCCCCGACGTGCAGGCCAAGCTGTCGCAGGTTCCCGGCTTCGAGGTCTTCGCGCTCACGCCTCCAGCACTGCCCGGCGGCAGCAATTTCCCCGTCGAGTTCGTCATCGCCGCCACGGCCGATGCACCGCAGCTGCTCGAGTTTGCCCAGCAGCTTTCGATGAAGGCGATGGAGAGCGGGTTGTTCTATTTTCCGCCGATGATCGACCTGAAGATCGACCAGCCGCAGTCGGAAATCGTCATCGATCGCGACAAGGTGGCCGCGCTCGGGCTCAACCTCGCGCAGGTCGGCTCCGACCTCGCGACCGCGCTCGGCGGCAACTACGTCAACCGCTTCAACATCGCCGGTCGCAGCTACAAGGTCATTCCGCAGATCGAGCGGAGCGAGCGGCTCAATCCCGAGCAGCTCACCGATATCTACATCACCGGTCCGACCGGCGAGCTGATTCCCGTGAGCTCGATCGCACGGATCGAATCGAAGACCGTGCCGCGCTCGCTCAACCGCTTCCAGCAGCTCAATTCGGTGAAACTCTCCGGCGCGACCGGCCAGCTCGATGCCGCTCTCACGTTCCTCGAGAAAACCTCGAAGGAGCTTCTCCCTCCGGGCTACTCGATCGACTACACCGGCGAGTCGCGGCAATTCCGCCACGAGGGCGGCAAGTTCCTGCCGGCCCTGGCGCTCTCGATCGTGCTGATCTTCCTCGCGCTCGCGGTGCAGTTTAACTCGTTCCGCGACCCGATCGTGATCCTCTTCGGCTCCGTGCCGCTCGCGATGTTCGGCGCGCTCCTGTTCACGTTCCTCCGTATCCCTGATCCAAATACGGCGTTCTGGACGACCAAGTGGACCACCACGATGAACATCTACGCCCAAGTCGGGCTCGTGACGCTCGTCGGCTTGATCGCGAAGAACGGCATCCTCGTCGTCGAGTTCGCGAACAAGCTCCAGGAGCAGGGCCGGTCCAAGCTCGATGCGGTGCACGAAGCCGCGATGACGCGACTGCGCCCCGTCCTCATGACGAGCGTCGCCACGATCGCGGGTCACTTCCCGCTCACGCTCGTCGACGGTCCCGGTGCCGCCGCCCGTAATTCCATCGGTCTCGTGCTCGTGGGCGGCATGGCGATCGGTTCGATCTTCACGCTGTTCGTGCTCCCATCGGTTTATGTTCTGCTCGCCAAGGATCACTCGAAGGATCGCGTGAAGAATTTCGCGCCCGCCGGCGAGCTTGTCGCCGCCGATGCCGTTCCCGCCAAGTAACCCATGCTCATGAAACTCGCCCGTCATCATTTCACGCCGGTCGCATCGTTCGCGGCACTCACTCTTGCCTGCGCGGTGGCTCAGGCCCAGCCTGTATCCACGCTTCCAGGACAAGTGCCGCAACAGCCGGTGCCTGAGACGCTCGACCTGCGGACCGCGATCGGTTTTGCGCTGCAAAACAATTTCGCGATCCGCCAGGCCCGCGAGCGCATCAAGCAACAGGAGGGCGTCGTGGTCGAGGTCTCCTCGCGCGCGATCCCGAATGTCGGCGCCGACGCGGCGTATCAGCGCAACGACAAGGACATCAGCCAGACGTTTCCCACCTCCGACCAGGCGTGGCAGATCAACCTCACGGCCTCGCAGGTTCTCTTCGCCGGAGGAGGCGTCCGCTCGGCGATCAAGAGTTCGAAGCTCGCGCGCGATGCCGCGATTCTCGATCTCCAGGCGGTGATCAACGAGGCGCTGCTCCAGGTCCGGACCACCTTCTATACCGTGCTGCTCGCCCGCGAGCAGATCAAGGTGCAGGAATCGAACCTCGAACTGCTCCAGCAACAGCTCAAGACCGCCACCGATCGCTTTGACGCGGGCACGGTCTCGAGTTTCGAGAAACTCCGCGCGGAAGTGGCCGTGGCCAACGCCAAGGTGCCGCTCATCACGGCGCGCAACGACTACCGTCTCGCGATCGAGTCGATGCGGCAGGCGCTCGGCTTCACGACCAACACAAACGACTCGCTGCGGAAGGTGCCGGACTTCGTCGGTACGCTGGATTTTGTGCCGCAAAACTTCGATTTGGAGGCGGCCTTCGAATCGGCCCGAGCCCGCCGCCCCGATCTCGAACGCATCGCGAAACTCGCCGACTCGCGCAGCGAAGCGGTGACCACGGCTCGCTCGACCTATTACCCGAACGTCGCGGCCTTCGGCGGCTGGACCTTGCGCAAGGGCACGACGAACAACTTCGGCGATTCGAACAATGGCTGGCTCGTCGGCGTGCAATCGCAGTGGGATATTTTCGACGGCCGCGCCACGGCCGGCCGCGTCGCGCAGGCTCGTTCCCTGCTCGAGCAGACGAAGCTCTCGCTCAGCGAAGCGCAGCTCGCGGTCGACGTGGAGGTGCGCCGCGCGTATTCGGAATGGCAGCAGGCCAGCGAACTCGCGGAAGCCTCGCAGCGCGTCGTCGGACAGGCCACCGAAGCCGTGCGACTTGCGAACGCCCGCTACAATGCCGGCACCAGCACTCAGCTGGATGTGCTTTCCGCGCAGGTCGATCTCACCACCGCGCGCACGAATCAGATCCAGGCGTTCTATGCCTACAACGTCGCCGTCGCTGCACTCCGCAAAGCGATGGGCCAGACGGACGAATTCGTGACCAGCACACGTTGACTGGCGGTTTTGTGCGTCTCGGCTGTCATGAGACGAAGTTGAAGCGGCGCCTCGGAGGCGGCGAAGCCACGGGAGGATTGTCGTTCAAAATTATTCCGATACCATGTCCGAAACTCTCCGGTCATCATGGTGTCCTTCCGTCAGTCCATGAGTCCTTTCCGGCTTCTTCTCGTCGTCGCGGGCACGATCGTCGTGCTCGCGTTGGCGACCGTGGCCGTGATCTTCAGCTCGGCGTTTCAAACCTGGGTCGCGCGGAAGGCGATCGCATCGCGGCCGGAATTGCGCGTGACGATCGGATCGGTGGATGCGGGATTGAAGCAGATCGAACTGACCGACGTCCGCTACGAACGGCAGGGCGCGGTGTTGACGATGCCGAAGCTCCAGGCGGAGTTGCCGATGCTTTCCGCCGGCTTCTCCGAACGGATCCAGCTGACGCGCCTGGTGGCGAAAGGCTGGACGCTCGACCTGACGAAACCCACTGAGTCCGCGGTGGAGGCGAAGACGGTTTCAACCGTCGTAACGACTCCTTCAAACGCGGCGACGAATCCTTCGACCGTCGCAACAAATCCGGCCCCCATCCCGGCGACGCCTCCGCCGGGCGCTAGTCTTCCGCATCCGGCCGCCAATCCGGCGGCCGCGGCCGCGACGGCTTTCGCCGGCGTGTTCGGACACCTCCGACTGCCCGTAGATCTTTCCGTCGACGGCGTGCAGCTTGAGGGCGAGGTCGTGCTGCCGGACTCACGGGATCGCGTAAAAGTCACGCTGCGCGGCGGTGGATTGGCTGCCGGCCGGGAGGGGAGGTTCGATCTCACCGCCGAGGCCGCGCTCGCCGATCCGAAGGTCAACGCGGTGGCGATCCGCGGCACGTTGCTGGGCGCGATGGACACCGCGCGCACATTCACGCAGCTCGCGGTGAAGCTGGATGCTTCGGCGAGCGGATCTCAATTTCCGCGAGGCGTGAAACTCACGGCGGGTCTCACGGCCGCGCGCGCGCCGACCGGTGAGACTTACCTGGCGAATATCGTTACGCAGGAACGGCAACTCGTCGCGCTGAAGGCGGATCTTCCGCGGGATGCGAGCCGGCTCGACGGCACGTGGAAACTGGATGTGCGGGATGTGGATCTGGCGCCCTTCGCGCTGGGGCAGCCGCTGCCGGCGTTCACGGTGGTCGGCGAGGGAAAATTTGATACCAACGCGACGCTTTCTGCGGTGCACGCCACCGGCCGGTTGAATGCGACGGCGGGCCGGCTCGAGATGCTGATGCCGGAGCTCGCCGCGATGGGCGCATTGAAGATCGCGGCAGACTTCGATGTCGCGCAACGCGGTGACGTGATCACGGTGCAACAACTCGAGGCGACCGTGTCGTCCACCCAGCCGATCGCAACCGTGACGGCCTTGCAGAGTTTCGCGTTCGATCCCGCGCGCGCCGAGTTGCGGGCGAGCGATCCGGCGCGTGAGCTCATCGGAGTTGTCTTGCAGGGCGTGCCGCTGGCATGGACCAAACTTTTCCTGCCCGGATACGAGCTGACCGGCAGCGACCTGCGCGGCGAATTGGTCGCCCTGGCGCGGGCGGGCGGGATGACGCTCCGCTCGCGTTCGCCGCTGGCGGTCGACCAGATCGGCATCGCCCGGGGCGACCAGTCGCTCGTGCGTGAAGTCAATCTGGAGTTGAATGTGACGGCGGATTTCACGCCCCAGGGATGGCAGGCTGAAGTGAGTGGTTTGTCGGCGCGCAACGGCAGCGCGACGGTGTTGAACTTCGACGGCAAGGCCGGCCAGCTCGCGGCAAAAGGCCAGCCGTTGAAGGCAACCGGGACGATGTCGGCGAACCTCCCGGCCTTACTCGAGCAACCTGCAGCCGCGCAGGCCGTGAGGCTCACGTCGGGCGATGGCACGCTCGAATTCGTCGCGAGCTTGGGCGCCAAAAAAGAGATCCAGGCGAGAATCGACCTCCGAGACCTTGCGACCGCGGGAAAAGACGCGACGATTACGCTGCCGAATGTCTACGCCCAAGTGCGCGCCGATCTGTCGGCCGATGGCCAGCTCGCGGTCAATGTGCCGATCGTCCTCGAGCGCGACGCGCGCAAATCCGACCTGACGCTGGTTGGCACGCTCGCGCCGGAGAAAGGAAAAACACGCGCCATCGAGGCGCAGGTGACGAGCACCCAGCTCGTGCTCGAGGACGCGACGATTTTAGCGGCAATGGTGCCGGATGCAGGCACGCCGCCCCCGGATCCAAAAACGACGGAGGGCAGCCTGCCATTCTGGGCCGGCCTTCACGGCGTCGTGGCGTTGCAACTGAGCAGAGTGATCTACTCGGAAGCCTTCGAGATGACGAATGTGGGCGGGCGCATTCGCGTGGACGCGGGCACGTTGAAATTCGAAACCGTGCAGGCCGCGATGGGCGAAACCGGGCTGGCGGCGTTGAGCGGCACCGTGAGCTTCGATCCCGCATCACCGCAACCCTACGGCCTGCTCGCGAAGGTGAACCTCAGCGAGTTCGATCCCGGCCCGCTGCTCCGCGCGTTGAGCGACGATCAGCCGCCGATCGTCGAGGGAAAGTTCGATGTTTCGAGCAAGCTCACGGGCCGTGCGGATACGCTGGCCGAACTTGCGGCGGCGGCAGGAGGTGAGTTTCAGGTCACCAGCAAGGGTGGCGTCTTCCGCGGCCTGCCGGTGAATGCCGCGACGCTCGCGGAAAACACGAGCAAGATTGCGAGCTGGCTCGCGTCCGCCGGCACCGCGCTCGGTGCGCTCACGGGCAAGAAGGATTACGGCGATGTCGCCAACAAAGCCCAGGCCGTGGCCGAGGTCGCGAAGGGGCTGAGCGCGATCAGTTATGATCAATTGAGCGTCGTGATTTCGCGCGACGCGGCGCTGAACGCCACGTTGGAGGATTTCACGCTGATCTCTCCCGAGCTGAGACTCAACGGCCGCGGCACGGCGACTCACACGCCGGACACCGGCTTGCTCGATGATATCATCGCTATGGAATTCAAGCTGGGTGCGCAGGGCCGGCAGGGCGAGCTGTTGAAATACTTGGGCGCACTCGAGCCGCAGACCGACGATCTCGGTTACGCCGGCTGCGTCCTGCCGCTGAAAGTCGGCGGCACGATCGGGCAACCGGACACGACGGAGTTGAACGAAAAGCTCGCGACCCTCGCGTTGGAAAAAAGCGGCGTCACGGAGAAAGCGTCGGAATTGTTCAACCGGATCATCGGAGGCGGGAAATAAGGCGGGCGCCGCGATCGCTCGCGGGGCGTGACGAGAGTGTGGGCAAGATGCCGGCGCTCCCTCCGGCGAGGAGCCCGATGAGATGGGCGAGTGGCACCGGCGCGTAGCTGTCGCCGGCGGCGAACACCGTCACTCCCGTCGCAAGCTCGAACGCGCACTTCGCGCCGAAACCCACGAGCGCGAATGCACCGACGACACGCGGCACGCGCTCCGCTCGCTGGAATAAATTCCCCGCGAGCAGACCGAACAACGCGGAGTCGAGGCCGGAAAGCCCGCGATACGTCTCGAACTGCGGTGCCCAAAGCCAGACGGCCGGCGTGATCGTGAGCGCAGCGAGCGCGACCGCGGCGAGGCTACGCGCGCGCGATTCGCGTTCGACCATCGCGCCGAGTACAAGCAGCGCGCCCACGTCCCAGCCGAGATGATTCGCATCGAAATGCGTGACGTGCGCCGTGACCCAGCGCCACCACTCGCCGCGAGCGAACGCGCTGCGGTCGAACTGCAGCGCTTCGGTGGCGCCGGGCAGCACGTGCGCCGCGAGCGCGATTGCGGCGAGGGTGACCGTGATAATGGGAAAGCGAACTTGCATGAACGTAGCCCTGCTCGGGAGAGCAGGACAGGACGGGTGAATATTGGGCGGTGATCCCGCCTCTTCCGAGGCGGGCTGCAAATCACCGCTTAACTCAGTTATCCGACGCTTTGCGGCATCGACCGAACCACACGCCGACGATTACGAGCGCGCCCATGAAGGCCAGGAACACCACGTCGCCGCTCACGTCGCCGCCACCACCGCCGCCGCCTTTGCCATAACGAGAGACGTGCGGCGCAGGCGCGGCGAATGCAGGTTGCGCTGTATCCACTCGAGCCTGACGCGCGGGCTGCGTCGCGCGGACCGATTGCGCGGTGCGCTCTGCGGCGATGCGTTGCTGATTGTTGCGCGTGATGCCGCGCTTCGCATGCGTCGCATCGTCGAGCACGACCATCGAGGTATGGTCCGTCACGAGTTGGTAGTTCACGCCGAGCATCTGGATCGTGTCACGCGATTCGCTGGGTGGCAGAAAGCCCGCGGCTTCCTGCATCTCGATCTGCTCGATCATCGCCATCGCCCACAGGCGCTCCACCTCCGGGTTGTCGGTATCGATCTCGGGCAGATCAAGCGTCGTGGTGTAAGTCTGGTCGTTGCCGCTGAGCGAGGCCTTGAGCGTGACGGTCGTCTTGCCGGCGCCTTCATATCGGCCGAAGAGCACGAGCTGCTGGCCGCGGTAGATTTTCTGCGGCGTATCGCCGGTCGTCTCGGAGATACGCACGCCGCCGCTGAACTTGAACGCGGCGTGGTGCAGCGCCTCATGCGTGACCTTGCCCTTCGCGAGGATCAACTGGCCCACGATATCGTCGTCGTTCGAGACTCCGGCGTAGAAGCCGCCGCTGGCGTCGGCAATCGTGCGCATGAGCGGCCAGTTGGAGCTGTTGCCCATGAGGAATCCGAAGACGCGAACGTCGACCTGCTTGAGCAGCTTGTGGAACTCGGCGGGTTGCACGATGCCCTGGTTCGCGACGCCGTCGGTCACGAGCACGACGCTCGTTGCGCGGTCGGCATCGAGGTTTTTCAGCGCGAGCGAGACGCCGTCGTAGAGGTTCGTGCCGCCGCTCGGGGTGAGCCCTTTTACGAGGGTGATCGCCTGCTGTGCATTTTCGGGCGAGGCGACGGTCCACGGAATGACTTCGCGCGCGGAGTTGTTGAAGGTGATAACGCGGAAGCGATCGTTGGGCGACATCTGGCCGATCGCCTGGGCGACGCCGTTGGCCAGCGTGTGGATCTTGCCCTGCATCGAGCCGGACACGTCGAGGACGTAACAGTAGTCGGCGCCCTGCGTGAGCGGCTGCAAGTCGATGCCGGGCGTCACGACCATCATGAACGTGCCGGGTTTGTCCTTGGAAACCCGATACGGAATCACCTCGATCCGCCCCGGCAGGTTGTCCGCGAGCCGGTAATAGAACACGAAGTCGCGATCGAGCTTCGCGCCGGCCCGATCGAGCGTGACCTTGTAGTGACCCTCGGTGAGTCGCTGCGTGACGGCTGCGGTCTCGAAACCGGGCACGCGCACGTCGGCGACCGGCCAGGCCGACTTGAGCTCCACGTTGATCGAGAGCGCGCCCTCGACCGTCGTGTTCGCCGACCAGAAACTCTTCGCGACCTCATCGGTTCCACCCTCCTCGAGCGGATACACATAGCGGCCGACGCCGGCATCGATCTCGAGCGGCTGGTAGTAAACGAAGCGCAGCTTCACCTCCGCATTCGCGCGGACGGGCGCGACCTTGAACTCGTAAGTGAGAAAGCTGTTCTTCGTCGCGAGGCCGGCGTCATTGCCGGAATTCTTTTCCTCCTCGTAGATCTTTTCCGCTTCGGCCTTCAAGAGGACCTCGCCGTTGAGCGTCTTCTCGCCGGTCACGATCGTGACCTCCGAGAGGCTCGCGCTCTTCGGTACCGGAAAGGCGTAGATCGCCTCGAGGTCGGCCGCGTTGGGGTTGAAGAACGTCTGGAGCACCTCCGTCTGCGCGAAGCCGTTGTTCAGCGTGACGTTCACCTGGTGGGTGCGGATCTGGACGGGCGCATGCGCCGCGCCGACCGGTGTGAGGGTGCCGGCGGCACGAAGCGCGGGCGCGAGGGCCGCGAGCGAGGCGAGACCGGCGATGAGCAGTGTTTTTATTTTCATTGTTATCGATGGGACGGCACCTCTCTTTGCTCGCGGTGTGCCACGGCCAAGCTGTCTAGTGCCTTCGCTCTATAGGTCAGCGGATTACGTGATTTGGCTCGCCGCCTGCGCGATGAGGCCATAAGCATAAAATGTCGATTGCCCGACAAAAAATGACCAAATTCGCGACGCCGTTTTCCTCCGCCGATCGTCGCTTCGCCGAAGCGGTTCGGCGCGTGAACGCCTGCAACCCGTTTCTCCCGGATCGGATCGCGGCGGAACGCGAGGCGCTCGGCGCCGCGTTCGAGGAGCACGAGGCCGACTGGAACACGCGGCCTCCGACAGCGCGGCAGAGTCCGAATCATGCCGCTCTTACCGCGCGCTGCGGCGAGGTAATCGATCGTGTGCGCCGGGCCTGGCCGAAGGATGGGCGGATCTCGCGTGAGAGTGCGGCGAACTATGAGGCGGTGGCCGGCTATTGGTTGTATCAAACGTACGCGGCGCGTTTCGATGCGTTCATTCTCGCGGCGTTCGACGGCAGGGGCGGGGAGCGCGTTGATTTTTATCCGGCGTTTCGCGCGGATGCGGAGGCGTGCTTCGGGTTGCCGGGATTTGCCGCGGCGTTCGGTGAGCAGGCGGCGCCGCATCTGTTTGCGAGTGCGTTCCAGATTCGCCGCGCCTTCCACAATATCTTCCGCTCGCTCGTGGGAGGCTCGGCGCCGATGGCGAAGCTGCGTGCGGCGATCTGGCAGTCGATCTTCACACACGATCTGGGGCGCTATCGCCGGGGGCTGCACGCCCGCATGGCGGATTTCGCGACGCTCATCACGGGGCCGTCGGGCACGGGCAAGGAACTCGTGGCGCGTGCGATCGCGCTCTCGCGTTACGTGCCATATGAAGCGAAACGCGGCGGCTTCATCGGCGATTTTTCGGCAGGATTTTTTCCGCTCAACCTGGCAGCGTTGTCGCCGACGCTGATCGAGTCGGAGCTGTTCGGGCATCGTCGCGGGGCGTTTACGGGCGCGCTCACCGACCGTGCGGGCTGGATGGAAGTGTGTCCGCCGTCGGGCGCAGTGTTTCTCGACGAGATTGGTGAAGTGGGAACCGACATTCAGGTGAAGCTGCTGCGTGTGCTGCAGTCACGGACGTTTCAGCCGCTGGGCGGCACGGATTCGAAACAGTTCGCGGGGAAGATCATCGCGGCGACGAATCGCGATCTCCCGCCGGAGATTCGCGCGGGGCGTTTTCGCGAGGATTTCTATTACCGGCTGTGCTCCGACCAGCTCACGACGCCGTCACTGCGCGAGCAGCTCGATGCGTCGCCGGACGAACTCGAGACGCTCGTGAGCCATATCACCTCGCGGCTCCTCGATGAGGAGGAGGCGGCGGCGTTCACGCGCGACACGCTGCGGTGGATCGAGAAGAACCTGGGCCCGCGTTATCCGTGGCCGGGAAATTTTCGGGAGCTCGAGCAGTGTGTGCGAAATCTGGTGTTGCGCGGCGACTATCGGCCGGCGGGACCGCTCCTGCGTGGCGGCGTGGAGGATTGGACCGCCTTGATCGAATCGGGTGCATTGACGGCCGAGGAATTGTTGCGCCGCTATACGCGGATCGTGCATGCGCAGGCGGGCACGATCGAGGAGACGGCGCGGCGGCTCGATCTTGATCGACGCACGGTGAAGGCGCGGTTGGAGCCGTAGCGTCTCGTGGTGCAGCCTTGCCCCATCGATCGCGCGCGCACAAATCGTGCTTCCATCATTCCCGTGACATCAACGCCCGCGCCACGTTTTCGCCTGCCATCGAGTCTGCGCGTTTTCCGCGCAGCGCTCGGCACGTGGACTGCCCTGGTGTTCGCCTTCCTCTACCTGCCGATCGTCGTGCTGGTGGCGTATTCGTTCAACACGTCGCGGCTGAACATCCTGTGGGAGGGCTTCACGTTTCAATGGTATGAGCAGGTGTGGTCGCATGCGCCGTTGATGCGCGCGGCGAAGAACAGCCTGATCGTCGCGAGCATCACGACCGTGCTGTCGGTGATCCTCGGGACGCTGGGCGCATGGTTGCTTTATCGATATCGCTTTCGCGGTGGGCGCGCGCTCCGGACGCTCGTGACCGTGCCGGTCGTGATGCCGGAGATCATCATGGGCGTCAGCCTGCTCGTGCTGTTCGCGACGGCCGCGATGCCGTTGGGCTTCACGACGGTGATCATCGCGCACGTGACGTTCTGTTTCCCCTTTGTACTGCTCGCGGTGCAGGCGAGACTGGCGGGGCTCGACCCTGCGCTGGAGGAAGCGGCGCTCGATCTCGGCGCGACGCCATTGCAGGCGTTCTGGCTCGTGATCGTGCCGGCGCTGAGGCCGGCGATCGTGGCGGGGGCATTGATGGCATTCACGCTCTCGATGGATGAAGTCATCGTCACGTATTTCACCGCGAGCCCGGCGTCGGCCACGCTGCCGTTGCGCATCTTCGGCATGGCCAAGGTCGGACTGAATCCGATGCTCAACGCGCTCTCCGCGATCTTCATCATCGCCACGGTCGCAATTGTGCTTTTTTCCGAACACCTCAAGAAGCTCAGTCGTTAACTCGTTTCCATGAACCTCCGTTCCGTTCGCATGCTTCGCCCGTCGCTCGCGGCCGCGCTTGTCGCCACCGCGAGTCTCGTATCCGCGCCGCTGATGCGCGCGGCCGAATCGCTCAATCTCTTCGCCTGGTCGGAATACGTGCCGCAGGCGGTGATCGATGGGTTCACGAAGGAGACCGGCATCAAGGTGAACTACGACACCTACGGTTCGGGCGAAGAGATGCTGTCGAAGCTCCTCGCCGGCGGCGCGGCCTACGATCTCGTCCAGCCGCCCGACTACATCGCGGAGGCGATGATCAGGAACAAACTCCTGCGGCCGCTCGACGCCGCGAAATTGCCGGGGCTTTCGAACATCGCGCCCGAGTTCCTCCGGCTGCCGCACGACCCGCAGCAGAAATTCACCGTGCCGTATATGACCGGCACCGTGGGGATCGTGGTGAACACGGAAAAAGTGAAGGAGCCGGTGCGCGGCTATCGCGATCTCTTTCAGCCCAAATACAAAAACCGCATCGTGGTCGTGAACGACAACCGCGAGATCGTGAGCTGGGCGCTCGTCACGCTCGGGCTCGACCAGAACAACATCACGCGCGACACGCTTGCGCGCGCGCGCCCGCTCGTCGCGGAGTGGATCAAGCTCGTGAAAGTCTTCGACTCCGACAGCCCCAAGACGCCGCTGCTCAACGGCGACGTCGATCTCGGCGTCGTGTGGAGCGGCGAGGCGGCCAAGCTCATCGACGAGAACAAGAAGTTCAAATACGTGCTCCCGAGTGAAGGCTATCATCCGTTCGTCGATGTGCTCGCGATTCCGACGACCGCGAAAAACGTGACGGCGGCGCATCGGTTCCTCGACTACGTGCTGCGCCCCGAAGTGAGCAAACTGATCTCGGACGAGTTTCCTTACACCAACCCGAATGCGGCCGCGCGAAAGCTGCTTTCGCCGGAGCAGCTCGCGAACCCGGCGAGCTACCCCCGAATCGGGAAACTGAATACGTTTCGCGACATCGGCAAAGCCGCCACGGACATCGACCGGCTCGTCACTGACTTGAAAAGCGCGGCTGCGAAGTAAGGCGGAGAACACCGGAGACTAGAGACTGGAGACTAGAAACGTTTTGCTATCGTGCATCCGCCGTCTGGCTCGAGGTCTCTGGTCCCTAGTCTCTGGTCTCTGGTCTTGATCGGCCCGCTGGTGCTGTGGCTCGTCGCGTTTGTCATCGCGCCGGCACTCATCCTCGTCGCGTACAGCTTCGCCGAACGCGACGAGCTCGGGCGCGTGATCTTCACGTTCACGCTGGAGAATTTCCGGCGCGTATTCGACCCGGTTTACCTCGGAATATTTGGGCGCTCGATCGGCTATGCGGGACTGACAACCGCGATTTGCGTGGTGCTCGGTTATCCGGTCGCGTGGTGCATCGCGCGTTCGTCGGAGAAATGGCGGACGCGTTTGCTGCTGCTGGTGATGATCCCGTTTTGGACCAGCTTTCTCATTCGCACGTATGCGTGGATCACGATCCTCAAAGCGGAAGGGCTTTTGAACGGGCTGCTGCAGTACGCCAACGTGATCGCGGCGCCGCTCGAGCTGCTTTATACGCCGGGCGCTGTGATCGTTGGTTTGGTTTACGCCTATCTACCGTTCATGATTCTTCCGATCTACAGCAGTGCGGAAAAAGTAGATCCAGCGATCATCGAGGCGGCGTACGATCTGGGCTGCGGACCGTGGAGGGCGTTCGCGCGCATCATGGTTCCACTGACGCTGCCGGGGCTCGCGGCGGGCGTGTTGATGGTGTTCGTGCCGGCGATCGGAATGTTTGCGATCAGTGACTTGATGGGCGGCGCGCGCGTGCCGATGATCGGAAACGTGATGCAGGACCAGTTCGTCGGTCAGGCCCGCGACAAGCCGTTCGGTGCGGCGCTGGGCGTCGTATTCATGGGACTCTTTGTGGTGACTTACTGGATACTGCAGCGGCGCGCGGCCCGGCTCGAGGAGGCGAGGGCATGAGGCCGGAAAGTAGCGCGGGCGTCCCGCCGGAAGCGCAGGAGAAGCCAGGCGTCCCGCCTGCCGTTCGGCCGGCGGTCGAGATTCGCGGCGTCACGAAACGTTTCGGTGGTGTCGTCGCGGTCGATGAAGTGAGTTTAAGTATTCGCGCGGGCGAGTTTCTCACGTTGCTGGGGCCGTCCGGTTGCGGGAAGACGACGCTGCTGCGGCTGATCGCGGGGTTCGAGGAACCGGATGCCGGGACGGTGATCCTCGGCGGCGAGGAGGTGACGCACGTGCCGCCGTATCGGCGCAACGTAAATCAGGTTTTCCAGAGCTACGCGTTGTTTCCGCACCTGAGTGTGCGCGACAACATCGCATTTGGGCTCCGCATGCAGCGACGGCCGGCCGCGGAGATCGCAGCGCGTGTCGCCGAAGCGGTGGCGCTCGTATCACTCGAAGGCTGTGAGACGCGCATGCCGCATCAGCTCTCGGGCGGGCAGCGGCAACGCGTCGGGCTGGCGCGCGCGCTGGCGCCGCGCCCCGCGGTGTTGTTGCTCGACGAGCCGTTATCCGCGCTCGACGCCCGTTTGCGGCAGGCGATGCAGCTCGAATTGAAACGGTTGCAGCGGCGGCTCGGGACGACCTTCGTCTTCGTCACGCACGACCAGGAGGAGGCCCTGACGATGAGCGATCGGATCGCGTTGTTGAGCCGGGGGCGGATTGAGCAGCTCGGCGAGGTGCACGAGATCTATCACCGGCCGGCGACGGCGTTCGCGGCGGAGTTCATGGGACAAGCGAACGTGCTGGAAGCGGAGCTGCTCGATCGCGCCGGCGGCGTGGTGCTGGTGCGCGTGGCGGGTGGACTCACGTTGCAACTGTCGCACGCGTCGTGGCCGGCCGGACGGCCAGATGCGCGGGTGTCGATCCGCCCGGAGAAAATTCACGTGAGCAAACGACCGATCACGGGTGAGAACGTCTTTGAAGCGCGCGTCGAGGAAGAGGTGTTCAAGGGCGCGACGGACCGGCTGTTGCTCGCGACGGGCGCGGGCACGCGGCTGATCGCGCTCGCGGCGAACGAGAGCGCGCTGATCGATGCGGTGCACGTGGGCGATCGCGTGTGGTGCGCGGTGCATGCGGACGACGTCGTCGTGATCCCAGGCTGAGCGGGCGAGCGGCGAGGGGGCGACGACTGCGCCGACCGTCTGAAAATTTCCGTTCCGATCGGCGCCCGTCGCCCTCGGGCGCAAACTCGCATCGACACCGGGAAAGACAGGCCTCACGGTGCGCGGGTGATCGCGTCCATCGCGTTTCGAAATTTCAAGGCCCTCCGCAACACGCACGTGGCGCTCGCGCCCTTCAACCTCGTCATCGGGCCGAATGGCAGCGGCAAGACCAGCCTGATCGAGTCGATGCTGCGGCTGCGTACCCTCTCGCGGCTGCCGTTGAGCGAAGGGAGTGTGGCGCAGAAGCAGGGCGGGCCGGAGCTGGAGTTTCATTTTGACCCGCCGCACTCCGGCATCGTGGTGCGGTTGGGCTGCGTGTCTGAAACGGTGTGCGATACGCTGAGGATCGAGCCGGCGCAGGCCGCGGGTTGGGGCGTGTTGCGCGACGAGCTGGCGACGATTCGCGGTTACACGCTTGATCACGATGCGCTGGCGAAACCGTCACGACGGCATGACGGCCACGAACTCACAGCGACGGGCGAAAATCTGGCGGCGGTGCTGGCGAACATTCGCGAACGTGCGCCCGAAGCGTATTCGGGGCTCACTGAGGAGCTGCTGCGCATCATGCCGGAATTCCAGTCGCTGGAGCTGGTCGAGCACGCGGACGACCGGGTGGAGTTTTCGCTGCGGCTGGCGGAAGACGGCGTGGTGCCGGCGGCTGAGTTGTCGCAGGGGATGATTTACCTGGTCGGTATTCTGGCGCTGGCCTTCGACCCCGATCCGCCGCGGCTGTTATGCATCGAGGAAGTGGATCGCGGGATCCATCCGCGCATGTTGCGGGAAATTCGCGACGCGCTGTATCGGCTGAGTTATCCGAAGGAATTCGGTTCGGATCGGCGGCCGGTGCAGATCGTCACCACGACGCAATCGCCGTATTTCATCGACCTGTTTCGCGACCACCCGGAGGAAGTGATCATCTCGCAGAAACACGGGCGCGCAGCGCATTTCACCCGCCTGTCGGACCGCGCAGATCTGCCCGAGCTGATGAAGGAAGGCTCGCTGGGCGACATGTGGTTTAGCGGTATCCTCGGCGGAGTGCCGGAAGAGAAATAACCCACGAAACCCACGAACGACACGAAAGTAATGCGCCGCTTCATCCTGTTTCCTGTGGTCCGCGTGGCTCGTGGGCAGCATTCATGAAGATCGCATTGCTCAGCGAGTCGCCGGCGGATGAGACCGCCCTCCGCGTGTTTGTGACCGCAGTGTTGCGGCAGCCGCCGAAGTTTGTGTCGCCGGGATTTCGGGCGCGGGGCTGGCCGAACGTCGCGCAGCTCATGCCGGCGGTGATCCGGCACCTGCATTTCAACACGAACACCGATGCGTTGGTGGTGGTCGTCGATTCCGACGACTCGGTCGTGCATACCGCTGGACACGACGCGCCGGGATATTTTCATCCGCACTGCCGGATGTGCCAGTTGCGCGCGGTGCACCGGCAGACGACGAAGAAGCTGCCCAAAGCGCACGGTCGCGAGCGCGTGCTGCGGGTGATCGGCGTCGCGGTGCCCGCCGTCGAGGCCTGGTATTTGTGCGGCCGCGACGAGTCGGTGAGCGAGGCGGCGTGGGTCGTGGGGCAGGAGACTGGCCGGCAGCCGTATTCGCGCGCGGAGCTGAAGGTGCGCGTCTACGGCACAGACCGGCCCAGCCTGCCACACGAGACGGTGTGCGCGGTGCGTGAGGCTGAGCGGCAGCGCCGCGACCTGCGGCGGCTCGAGCACGATTTCCCGGGATTCGGGGCGCTCGCGACGGATCTGCGCGCGCTCGTGGCGGCGGGTGGCTGAGCGGTGGCGGCTCGGATTTCCAGGTTGTTGGCGGCAAGGCCCGGGCCGCCGACAAACTAGTTGACATATCAACAATAGTCATGGCAACAACAGCGCCGTGAAGACGGACGCGGGCTACCAACTGGTCTCGGCGGTGATGGCGACGGCGGATGCGTTCTTGCGCGAGGGCCGCAGGCTGTTCCGGCCGCACGGGCTCTCGGCGGCGCAATACAACCTGCTGAATGTCGTGGCGGAGAGCCCCGACGGTTTGAGTCAGCGGGAGCTGAGCGACTTTCTCGTCGTGGATCGTTCGAATGTGACGGGGCTCCTCGATCGGATGGAGGCGGCCGGCTGGGTGCAGCGCAGGGATCATCCGGAGGATCGTCGGGCGTATCGGGTGGTCCTCACGCCGGCCGGCCGGAAGCTGTGGGAGAAGATCACGCCGGTCTACCTCTCGGCGGTGGCTCAGGTTACGCGGGGATTGACGGCGAAACGAATGCAGGAGTGTCTCGGGGTGTTGCGCGTCCTCGAGGCGGCGGCGATCACATGGGAACGGCCGGAGACGCGGCGAAAGAAGAAATCATGAAGACATTTGCCGAGACGCTGGAACGCGCCAGCGCGGGCTGGGTGAAGGACGGCGTGATCGACGAGGCGCAGCGCTCGGCGATCCTGGAGCGGCATCCGGTGCCGGCGGGAGGCGGGTCGCGTTTCGTCGGGATCATCGCGACGGTGGGGGCATTGTTGTTCACGGTCGGCGTGAGCCTGATCATCAAAGCCAACTGGGAGGCGATCGGCGACTGGACGAAAATTGGGGGGCTGGTCGCGTTGCTCGTGGCGGCGTATGGGGCGGGCTGGAAGCTGAAGATGGAGGGCGGACAGCTCGTCAAAACCGGCGACGCGTGCCTGATGATCGGGCAGATTCTGTTCCTTTGCGGCATAGCGCTGGTGAGCCAGATTTTTCACCTCAATTCCCGGCCGGCTGCGGGGGTGCTCGCGTGGTGGCTCGGAACCATGGCTGTGCCGTGGATGACCCGCGCAAAGGGCGCGCAGTTCGTCAGCATCGTGGCGGGTTTGTTGTGGTTCGGGATGGAGATGGGAACGGCGGATTCGTGGATCGGGATCAGCCGACACGAGGCTGCGCCGTTTCTCTCCGTTTACTTTTTGCTTGGTGTCGCGCTGTGGCTGGCGGGGATCGCGCTGCGGGCGACGCGCTGGAGCGACTTTGGCGGGATGCATGAGAAGTGCGGACTTCTGGTGACTGGCGCCGCGCTCTATGGCCTCGGGTTCGTGCGCCACGAGAGCGATTGGCAACGCAAACTCATGACCGTGGATGCGAGCTCATTTTTTGCGCTGGCGGTGGGTGCGGCGCTCGCGGCCGGGGCCGGAGTCGCCGCGTGGCGGCACGGGCGAGCTGAGGTGAAGGCGCTCGCGCCGTGGCTTGCGCTCGCGCTCGTGCCGGTGATCGGCGTCGTGGCGGTTGGGTCGATCGGCGACGGCGGGTGGTTGTGGAGCGCGCTGGCGTGGCTTACGTTGTTTGTGCTCTCGGTCGCGGTGGTGCGCATCGGACTGGAGACAGGGCGCGAAGGCTGGGTGAACCTGGGAATCGCGTTGATCGCGGTGAACATCGTGACGCGCTATTTCGATCTCTTTGGCACGATGCTCGAAGGCGGGGTGTTTTTTGTGGTGACGGGCGTGCTCGTGACCGCGCTCGGAATTTACCTGGAGAAGAAACGCCGCGCGCTCGTCGCGAGGTTGCGAAAGGAGACTGCACCATGAACCGGACGCGGCGTTGGTTTCTGGGCGTCGTGATCGCGCAGGCGGTTTTTCTGCTCACGTGGGCTGGCTGGCACGAGTACGTGCGGATACATTCGCCGGTGGTGCGGCTGAAGACGCTGCCCGTGGATCCGCAGGACTTGTTGCGCGGCGACTATATGATTCTCCGTTACGAAATCTCCGCGGTGAAGCGTCCCGAGCCCGCGGCACCGGGGGCGAGGAATGACGGGAATTTCTGGGTGCTGCTCGAGCCGCGGGATGGTTTTTATGCGGCCATCGCTGCGAGCCACGCGAAACCGGCGTTAAAGCCCGGGCAGATCGCAGTCGTCGGCTGGGCCGGTGCGCGCGATGACGTAGCCTATGGGATCGAGCATTTCTACGTGTCGCAGGGCAAAGGTTCACCGCGTTTTAAGACGATCGAGGTGGAGGCCTCGGTGAGTCCGGCGCATCGGCTCTATATCAAACGCGTGCTGCTCGACGGGCAATCGTATCCATAGTTTCGTGACATGAACCCGCAGGAGGAAATCGCCACGCTGAGGCGCCGGATCGGGGGCGTGGAGTTCGAGCTGGAGCAACTCAAGCTTCGGCTGACAGCGCTTGAAGCGCACAGCGCTCGCTCGACGGCGGCGGATGGGCCAACGATGGCGTCGACGACGTTCGAGCCGCAGCCGCTCGCAGCAACGGCGGCGCAGGACGTTTCTTCGGCTGAGCCGATGCCGGTCGAATCTCTCGCGACGACCGAGTTACCGCCGCTGTTGCCGGTGATGCCGCCGCCAATCGCGACTCCGCAACCTTCAGCCGAACAGCCGCCGGTGTTGCCACCACCGAGCCCGTGGCGCGACTGGCTCGAGCCGTTGCAGCTGTGGCCGCCGAGTGGCGAGGAGAACGCGGAAGTGCGGCTGGCGGCGTGGTGGGCGACGCGGATCGGTGCGCTGCTGGCGGTGATCGGAATCGTGTTTCTCGGCGTCTATGTGTCACGCGATTCGGCGCCGTGGGTGCGGCTCGCGGAAGTGATGGGCGTCACCGCGGCGGTGCTCGGGCTCGGCGCGTGGCTGGAACGGAAACTGCCGAAATTCGGCGCAGTGGTCTTCGGGGCGGGACTTGCGCTGGCGTATTTTTGCGCGTTTGCGGCCTATTCGGTGACGCCGATGAAGGTGATCGCCAGCCCGATCGTGGCGATGGCGGGCGAACTCCTGGTAGTCGGCGGGGTCCTCGCGGTCGCTTGGCGTCGCGGATCGCAAGTCGTGGCGACGATGGCGGTGGCGTTGGGCCATGTGACCGCGTTCTTCGCCGTGCGCGAAGTGCCGGAGGGAGTTGGCCCGTGGGTGGTCTTGCTGCTCGGGCTGGTCGCCGTGCTGCTGCGCATCGCGCGCGGGTGGGGCGCGCCCTCCGTGCTCGCGCTGCCGGTGGCCTGGTTGTTCGTGCTCAGCGGATCGGTGGCGAGAGCGGACGCGGCTACGATGGAGCTTCCGGTGGCGTGGTTGTGGGCCGTTCTGTTTTTCGTCCTATACTTTCTGCGCGATTGGATTGTGGCGTGGCGCGGCGGTGAGCTGAGTCGCCTGGACCGCGCCTTCCAGGTAACGAATTCGACGCTCGCGATCGCGGTGGGGCTGTTCGTGACGGCTCAGCTCGGCGGATCGCGACTGACGCAATTCTACTTTGGCAGCGGTCTCGTGATGCTCGCGGCGACACTGGCGTGGCAACGCGTGGGCGCGGGTGCGACGCTGGCGCCAATCTTCGTTTGCAAAGCCGCAGGCCTGATCAGTCTCGGCGTGATCGCGGAGTTCGACGGGCATGCGCGGAGCCTCGTGCTGCTCGTCCAGGCGTTCGTGCTGCTTGTGTCGGCGCGGCAGTCGTCCATGCGCGGGCTGCGGACGGCCACCATCATCGTGGGTGCTGTGGCGCTCGCGTTTTTCGCCTCTGAACTGCGACCGGAAAATTCGGCGCTGATGGCGAACGCCACGCTCGTCGAAGTGGTCTTTCTGACCGGCGCGATCGCATTCGTGGGCGCGCTGCAGCGCTGGCTGGCGCTCGACGTAGCGCGCACGGCGTTTGGCAGCGTGGTGGTCGGAATGGCGGCGATCGCGGCGATGTTGACGTGGCGAACGGAGGGTTGGGGGCCGGCGCTGGGCGTGGCGCTGGGCTCGATGCTTTTCGGAGTGGCGGCAACGTTGCGCGCGTGGCTGCCGGCGGCGATTGCGGGCGCGATGTTGTTGGTCGCGTCGCACGTGCTCATGTGGAGCTTCGAGCTTCCTCCGTTCACGCGGCTCGAACTTTGGCTGAACGAACTTGTGCTGCTCGGCGCGGCGGTCGGTGGGGCGGCGGGTCTCGCGCGGTGGCGGAATGACGCGAGCAAGGGCCGGGTGCACGGCGCTCTCGCGTTGCTGGCCTGCGGCACGTTGATCGCGGTGGGCTTCAAGGCGTTTCCGGCGACGCTGGCGCTGGCGGTCGCGGCGGGCGTTGTGCTGTTGCTTATGGTGGCGGCGGAGCGCGCGCGCGAGTGGCCGCTCGCCGCACTCAGTGTGCCGCTTGTTGCGCTCGGTCTCGCACTGTTTGTCCTCAATGGCGGGCGGGGCAACGACGCGTGGCTGTGGCTCGCCGCGCCGTTTGGCTGGGCGGTGCCCGGATGGCTTGTGGCGTCACGTGCGCGACTTGAGACGATTCGGCATGCCGGCTGGCGCGAGTGGAGTCCGGCGTTGCTCACGCTGTTCGCGACGATCGTCACGTTGCTCGCGCTGCATGAAAATCTGCGGTTCGAAGGGCGGGCGCTCGCGACGGCGGCGGCCGCGCTCGCGGTGTTTGCGCTGACGTGGCGTCCGGGCTTGCGGCCGGCGCTCGAGGCCTCCTGGGCGATCTGGCTGGTCGAACTCGCGTATATCCAGAATCTGGATGCGAGCGCGGCGACGTGGCTACCGTTTATCCTGAGCTGGGCGCCTGCGGTGGCGCTGGCGCGACCGGATCGCTTGGGCGAGCTGAGTGTGCCGCCGCCGTTCTGGCGGACGCGCGCGCAGGGAATTCAGGTGACGCTTGCAACGCTCCTCGGCGGGTTGATCGCGGTGAATCTTTCGGGGGCGGAGCGGCTGGCAGCGCTGGGTGCGGTCGCCGCGACGGCGCTGGCGGTGTGGCGTTGGGGCCGCGTCGCGGCGGCGCGCACCGCGGTCTTCTGGGTCGCGGCGGCGGGTTGGGTGACGGCGTGGCTGTTGGCGTCGACGCCGTCCGCGCAGGGCTGGGGCAGCGGGCTGGCGGCGGTGATCGCGGCGGGCGTGGCGATTGCGTTGCTGCCGTTTGCAGTGGAGCGCGACGTGTCGTCGGTCGCACGCCGGCGTTTACGGTGGAGCGCGAGTGTGCTGGCGCTCGCGCTGATCTTCCACGTCTTCGCGGTGCAGCGCGGCGCGGTCGCGGATCACGCGACGGTGGGGTGGGGATTGGCGGCAGTGGCAATGTTTCTCGCGGGGCTTTTTGGGCGCTCGCGACCGCATCGGCTGACGGGACTTGCGGGCCTCGCGCTGTGTGTGCCGCGCGCTTTTCTCGTGGACCTCGATTCGACGCTGCACCGCATCGTGGCGTTCGTCGCGCTGGGCGTTGTACTCCTGTGGGTCGGTTTCTCGTATCACCGGTTTCGGCACCTGATTGTCGACGAGGAGAAAAAGCTTTGAAGTCGCAACGCGACTGATCGCATAAACGTTTTTCGCGCTCATGCCCTTACCCCACTTTCGTCGGCGCTCATATCTCCCGTATTATTTGGAACTCCTGGCGAAGCTCATCGCCCGCGTGCTCTACCGAGTGCGTTTTACCGGGGCGGAAAACATTCCGCCGACCGGCGGCGTGTTGTTGATCGCGAACCACATCTCATATCTCGACCCCGTCGTGCTGCAGCTCGCGTGTCGGCGGCCGATCCGGTTCATGGCCTTCAAGGGCCTGCGGCGAAATCCGTTCTTCAATTGGTGCTTCGATCGCAGCGGCTCCATCGACGTGGCGGCGAGGAGCCCGATCGAAGGTGTGCGCGCCGCGGTGCAGGCGCTGAAGCGCGGAGAGGTCGTCTGTGTTTTTCCGGAGGGTCACATCTCGCGCACGGGTCAACTGCTCGAGATCAAGAAAGGTTTCGAGCTGATCGCGCGGCACTCGGGCGCGCCGGTCGTGCCGGTGGCGATCGATGGCATGTGGGGGTCGATCTTTTCCTTCGCGGGCAACAAATACATCTGGAAGTCGCCCCGCTTGATGCCGACGCATGTGTTCATCGCGTTCGGCAGGATCACGCCTGCCGCGCAGGTGAGCACCGCCTGGGCGCGACGCGAGTTGCTCGATCTCGGCTGCATCGCGTTCGAGGAGCGTCCCGTGCTGAAGCGCCACCTGGGCCGCGAGTGCGTGCGCACGCTCACGAAGCATCCGGGGCGGCAACTGCTCGTCGATCGCACCGCGGAGCGGAGGCCGATAAAATGCGCCCAGCTCTTCGCGGCCGCGGCGGCGTTTTCGCGTCGCATCAAGGCCACGATCCCGGAACGCCGGGTCGGCATCGTGCTGCCGCCGGGCGCGGGCGCGTTCATCGCGAACCTCGCCGTGATATGCGCCGGCAAGATTCCCGTGAATCTAAATTTTACGGCGGGGAAGAATGCGCTGGAGGCGAGCATGCGGATGGCGGGCGTCAACACGATCATCTCGGCGGACGCGATGCGCGCCAAGGTGCCGAACTTTCCCTGGCCCGAACGCACGCTCGATCTGCGGAAGGAGATGGCCGCGGCCGGCGGCAAGAAAGCGATGCTGCCGTGGCTGCTCGCCGCGTATCTGTTGCCGAACCAATGGTGCGCCGCGTTGCTCGGGTTGCCGAAGCGGGGGGATCGCGAAGAGGCGGGGCTGCTGTTTACGAGCGGCAGCTCGGGCGAACCGAAAGGCGTCGTGCTCACGCATCGCAACGTCCTCGCGAACTGCGGACAGATCTCGTCGCTCTCGATTCTACCGGAATCGGCCACCCTGCTTGGGTGTCTGCCGGTGTTTCACAGCTTCGGGTTCACCGTCACGCTGTGGTATCCGATGCTCCGCGGCTGCCATATCGTGACCGTGCCGAGTCCGCTCGAGACGCGAAAGATCGTCGACGCGATTCGCGAGGAGCAGGTCACGGTGCTCATCGGCGCGCCGACGTTTGTGCGGCCGATCTTGAAGAAGGCGGAGCCGGAGGAGCTGCGTTCCCTCGACCTCGTCGTCACGGGTGCCGAGAAGCTGCCGGACGATTTGTTCGATTCCTTTTTCGATAAATTCCACATCGAGATCATGCAGGGCTACGGCCTGACGGAGACCTCTCCGGCGGCCAATATCAACCAGCCGCATCCGCCCGTGGTGATGTCGAGCAACGAGCCGCAAGTCGGCAAGCGCCGCGGCACTGTCGGCCGGATGATGCCGGGGATGACGGCGCGTATCATAGATCCGGAGACAGGCGACGAATTGCCCCTGACCGAGGCGGGCGTCGTGTTGTTCAAGGGCGCGAACGTGTTTGGCGGTTACCTCGACGACCCTGAGAAGACGAAGGCGGCGTTTCGCGACGGCTGGTTTGTCACCGGCGATCTGGGACGCTTCGATGACGACGGGTTCTTGCGCATCGAGGGCAGGTTGTCGCGATTCTCCAAGATCGGCGGCGAGATGGTGCCACACGGGACGATCGAGCAGAAGATCATCACGGCGTTCGATTGGGATGCAGTGGAGGCGCCGCCGGTTTTTGTGGTGGGTGTGCCGGATGCCACAAAGGGCGAGGCGCTCGTGTTGCTCACGACGCATGCGGTGACGCCGGAGGTGCTACGCACCAAGCTCGTGGACGTCGGCGTGCCGAATCTCTGGGTGCCGAAAATCATCAAGCTCGTGGACAAGATTCCGATGCTCGGCACCGGGAAAACGGATTTGAAACGCTGTCGTGAGCTCGCCGCCGAGGCGTCGGAGTGAAAGTGAGAGGGATTGTTCGGCCTGCTCGTGGTCCTTTCACCGGCATCTGAGTCCCGATTCTCTCACTCTCACTTTCACTCTCACTTTCACTCCCCGATGCGCATCGACTGTCATGTTCACGTGGTCGGCAACGGCACCGGCGGCACGGGTTGCTGGTATCGACCGCGCGGCCTGACTCGGTTCGGCGCGCCGTTGATGCTGCGCGCGGTGGGATTACCGAGCTCGGCGCTGACGGGTGATCTCGACCGACTCTATGCGGAGCAGTTGCTGCGCTTTGTGCGTGAGTCGTCACTCGATGCGGCGGTGATTCTCGCGCAGGACGAGCCGCATACCGAGGGCGGTGAGGTGATCGAGGACACCGGCTCGTTCTACGTGCCAAACGATTTCGTGCTCGGGCTGGCGCGCGAGCACCGGGAATTTCTGCCGGCGGTGTCGATTCATCCGGCGCGCCGCGATGCGTTGGAGGAGCTCGAGCGCTGCATTGCCGGCGGCGCGGTGATGCTGAAATGCCTGCCGAACTGCCAGAACATCGACTGGAACAATCCGCGTTACACGCGCTTCCTCGAGCGGTTGGCGGAGAGCGGCGTGATCCTGCTGGCGCACACCGGCAGCGAGCGGACGCTGCCGGTGCTGGCGCCGAAGCTCGCGAGCCCTCGGGTGCTCACGCGCGCGCTCGAGATCGGCGTCACGTGCATCGCGGCGCATTGCGGCACGGGCTTGATGGTGCTGGATCCGGATTACTTCGACGAGTTCGTCGCGATGACGCGACAATTCCCGCGGCTTTACGGCGACAACAGCGCGCTCGCGTGCTGCAACTTCCGCGCGCGGCCCGGTGCGATTCGGCGGATGCGCAACGAAGGCGAGCTGGCCGCGCGGATTCTGCATGGCAGCGATGTGCCGGTGCCGGTCACGGGCGTGCTCGCGTGGGCCTCGGGCGTCCTGCGCTGGCGCGACTGGCGCGCGGCGGCCGCGGTGGCGAATCCGATCGAGCGCGATGCGCAGTTGAAACGCGCGATGGGCTTCGGGCCGGAGACATTCACCCGGCTCGCGGGATTGTTGCGGTTGCGCCCGGCGACGACGCGGGCGTGAGGTTCAGCGCTCGCGCGCGCGAGCACTTCGCGTGCATTGCGCGCATCGTCCACATCGCACGCCACACACGCGGTGGCATCGTGCGGGAGATCGGCTTTACTTCGGGCCTGCGCCGGCGCCTGCGACCGCGGGCGCGGCGGGCAGTTCGAGGATGAAGGTCGCGCCGCGGCCGACGCCGTCGCTGTGCACGGTGAGCGACCCCTTCATTTCCTGCGCGACGATCATCGACGAGTGCAGGCCGAAGCCGTGGCCGCTCGCGCGAGTCGTGAAGCCGTGCACGAAAATCTTCTCCAGGTTTTCCGGTGGAATCCCGACGCCGTTATCATGCACGACGAGCCGGACTCGATCAGGCGAGGCTTGTTCGATGCGCAACGTGATCAGCTTCTCCGCGGACGGGCCTTCATCGGCCGCATATTTGGCGTTGCGGATGAGATTGATCAGGATCTGCAGGACTTTCGCCTTCTCCGCGAGCACCGGCGGCACGGAATCAAAACGTCGCTCGACCGCGACGTCGTGTCGCGCCAGCGCGCCGGCATTCATCCGCACCGCGTCTTCCATCAACGTGGTGGGATCGAGCGGTTCGACCACGCCGACCATCGTCGCGTAGGACTGCTGCATCGAGACGATCTCCTTGATGTGATCGATGTTCTCCTGGAGTGAAGCGATCTCGTGGAGCAGCCGTTCGCGTTCTGCGAGCACGTGCTTCGACAACGACTCGAGGAACTCGGGCACGCGACGACCTTTCGGATCGTGGGCGACAAACTCACCGAGATCGCCGGCGTGTGCGCGCAGGAGGTCGGAGAGTTTCACCAGGCTTCCGGCCTTGGACTGGCGGAGGCTCGTGGAGATGACGCTGGCGGATACGTTCAGGCTCGTGAGCACGTTGCCCACGTTGTGCAGCACGCCGGTGGCGACCTCGGCCATGCCCGCGGTGCGCGAGGCTTCGAGCAGGGTGCGGTTCGCGTGCTCGAGCTGCGCCTTCATCTCTTCGGCCGCGGTGATGTCTTTGCTGAGGCCGAAGGTGCCGATGATCTCGCCGGTCGAGTCGCGCAGGGGGAGTTTCGTGACCTCGCCCCAGCCCTGGCGGCCGTCGATCCAGTCGATCCGCTGGACCTTGTTGAGCTGCGGCTCGCCGGTGGACATGATGCTCTCCTCGTCGGCGCGGGCCCACTGCGCATGCTGCTCGGAAAAAAGATCCGCATCGGTTTTGCCGATGAGTTCTTCAGGCTCGAGCCCGTGGCGTTCGGCCTTCGAGCGGCTCACGGCGATGAAGCGCGACTCACGGTCCTTGAAGAAAACGGCGTCGGGAAAATTTTCGAGGAAGGCCCGCACCAGCGTGCGGTCGAGCGGCCGCTCGGTCGGCGGCGGGGCGGAAAACGCGGGCATGGCGGGTGCGTTCATGCGGCGGGAAGCACGGGCGGAGGCGCGACGGGCAGCTCGAGCGTGAACGTGGCGCCCTGGCCGGGGCCATCGCTGTGGACGAAGAGAAGGCCTTTCATCTCGCGGGCGGCGTTGGCGGCGGAGTGAAGGCCGAAGCCGTGGCCGTCCGCTCGCGTGGTGAAACCGTGGCCGAAGATGCGGGTGAGATTTTCTGCCACGATGCCGACGCCGTTGTCCTGCACGATGAGCTGCACGCGCCCCTCGGGCGCGGACACTTCTCCGCTCGGATCCGTTGCCGGCACGTGCCGGATTCGGAGGGTGATGACCTTGTCGACGCGCCCGGAATCGTCGCACGCATGTTTCGCGTTGCGGATCAGATTGACGAGGATCTGGAGCACCTTCGAACGCTCGCCGAGGATCGGCGGAACGAAATCGAACTCGCGCACGACGCGCACTTCGTGGCGCGTGAGAGAGCCGCTGTTCATGCGGAGCGAGTCTTCCATCAGGAGCGTGGGATCGAGCGGCTCGAGGACGCCGATCATCGTGGCAAAGGCCTGCTGCATCGAGACGATCTCCTTGATGTGATCGATGTTCTTCTGCAGCGAATCGACTTCCTGCAGCAGGCGGTCGCGCTCCTGGACGGCGTGGCGGGCGAGTGATTCGAGGAACTCCGGAATGCGGCGGCCTTTGGGATCCGTGGTGAGAAACGCGGCGAGATTCTCGCCCTGCTCACGGAGGAGCACGGCGAGTTTTGCGAGGCTTTCGGCTTTGGATTGCCGGAGGCCGGTGGCGAGTACGGAGGCGGAGACGTTGAGGCTGTTAAGGACGTTGCCGACGTTGTGGAGCACGCCGTTCGCGACCTCGGCCATTCCGGCGAGACGTGACGCCTCGACCAGTTCCTTGCGGGCCTTGTCGAGGGCGCTCTCCATCTCGCTGGTGCGGGTGATATCGCGGCTCACGCCAAACGTCCCGATGATCGTGCCGTCTTCTTCACGGAGCGGCATCTTGCTGGTGAGGGACCAGGTGATGCGTCCGTCGGTCCAGATCTCGCGCTCGACCTTGTCGAGCATCGGCTGGCCGGTGCGGAGGATGCGCTGCTCGTCTTCGTAGGCGGGCCGCGCATGCGTGGCGCTGAAGAAATCGAAATCGGTGCGGCCGATGATTTGCGCGGCGGTCGCACCGCCGAAATTACGCACGCACGATTGGCTGACCGCGAGGAAGCGGGAGTTGCGGTCCTTGAAGAAGACCTTGTGGGGGATGTTTTCCAGGAACGCGGAGACGAGAGCGTGATCGAGGACCGCGGAGCGTTCTTCGGGCGGCGCGGCGAGCGTCGAGGCGGTGATCATGTTGCCAGAGCGCAGGCCGCTTCAGGCTGCGCGGTCGACGCGGCGGGTTGGAGATAGCGTGCGAGCAGGGCGCCCAGCGCTTCGGGTTTCACCGGTTTCGCGAGGTAGTCGTCCATGCCGGCCTCGAGGCACATCTCGCGATCGCCGGCCATGGCATTGGCGGTCATGGCGACGATGCGGAGGTCGCGCGGGAAACCGGGTTCACCGGCGGCCTGTGCGGCGCGAATAAAACGCGTGGCTTCGATGCCATCCATCTCCGGCATCTGCGCGTCCATGAGGATGAGCGCATACGGTTTCCGCGCGAGCGCATCGATGGCCTCGCGTCCGTTGACGGCGACATCGGCGGCGTAGCCGAGTTTGCGGAGCTGGAGCAGGGTGACTTTCTGGTTAACGAGATTGTCCTCCGCGACGAGAATGGTGGCCTGCGAGGGCGGCACCGCGGCCGCGGGCGTGCTCGCCAGACCTGCGGGAGCTACGGCCGCGTGGCGCGAAGTCGCGAGCACGCGTGCGAGCGTGGCGCGGAGTTTCTCGGGATGCAGCGGTTTCAACTCGCATGCGGCGAGCCCGTGCTCGTCCATCTGCGCCTGGGGCAGGCGCTCGCCGCGCGAGGTGAGCAGGACCAGCACCGGCGGCGGCACGGCGGGATCGGCGCGGAGCATGGCGGCGAAGCCGAGCCCGTCCGTATCGGGCATGTGATGATCGAGGATGATGAGGTCGAACGGCGTGCCGGCCTTCGCGGCGGCGCGGCACTCGGCGAGCGCGGCGAGCGCGCTGTCGGCGATCCGATGGCGCATCCGCCAGGCGGTGCAGAGATGCGTGAGGAGCTTCCGGTTGGTCGCGTTGTCGTCGACGATCAACGCGTGGTGGCGCTCGAGCAGCGATGGCGCGAACGTGAGCTTCGGCGCGGGATCGACCGGCACCTCGAGCGCGACCGTGAACCAGAACGTCGAGCCTTTGGTCGCGCCGCTGATGAGGCCGATCTGTCCGTGCATCAGCTCGACCAGCCGCTTGCAGATCGCGAGGCCGAGGCCGGTGCCGCCGAACCGCCGCGTCGTCGACGAATCGGCCTGTACGAACGGTTGGAAAAGAGACGCTTGGACAGACGGCGAGATTCCGATGCCCGTATCGGTGACCTCGAAGCGCAGGACATGTCGCCCATCGCGAGGCTCGGCAGCGGAGATGTTGAGCACGACTTCGCCCTGCGCGGTAAACTTGATCGCGTTGCTCAACAGATTGAGCACGACCTGGCGGAGTCGCACGGGATCGCCGCGGACGCGTGCAGGCACCGCGGCGTCGATGTGCATGACAAGCTCGAGATGTTTCTTCGCCGCGGTGTCCGCGTGGAGGTCGAGGGCGAGTTCGAGATGTTCGGCCAGCTCGAAGTCGACGGCTTCGAGCACGAGCCGGCCGGCCTCGATTTTCGAGAAATCGAGGATGTCGTTGATGATCGTGAGGAGCGACTCGCTGCTCTGGCAGAGCGTCTCGGCCAGATCGCGCTGCTCCGGCGTGAGCTCGGAGGAGAGGAGCAGGTTGGCCATTCCGATCACGCCGTTCATCGGCGTGCGGATCTCATGACTCATGTTGGCGAGGAAGGCGCTCTTGGCGCGATCGGCGCTCTCGGCGGCATTTTTCGCGCGCTTGAGATCGAGCTCCATCACGATGCGCCGCGTGATTTCATCCTGCAGGGCGAGGTTGGTGGCTTCGAGGGCGGCGGTGCGTTCACGCACCCGGCGCTCGAGCTGCATCGCGTGCGCGTGCGTCTGCTGCAGCAGATTCCATTTTTCCGTCAGCGCATTGGCGAGCTGGAGGACCTCGATCGTGTCGAACGGCTTCTTGAGAATCACGAGCCGGTCGGAGCTGCCGAGCCGGGCCAGCATGTCGTCCCACGAATAATCGGAATACGCCGTGCAGATCACGATCTGCAGATCGGGCGCGATCTTCCATAGCTCGAGCGTGGTCTCGACGCCGTCCCAGCCGGGCGGCATGCGGACATCGACAAACGCCATGGCGTACGGCCGGCCGGCCGCGAGCGCTTGCTGGACGAGGCCGAGACCCTCGCGACCTTGGTGAGCGGAATCGACCGAGAAAGAAGCGACCGCGCCTGCGGCGGCGCAGACTCCCCCAAGCAGCTCCGCCTCCAGCGCGTCAAGCGACGCGGCTGTATCGCTGACGGGCGGCGAGAGAATCTTGCGCACGTCGGCATGGATCGCCGGGTTGTCGTCGATCACGAGGACGCGATTGTTGCGCGCGAAGGGCTCGGACGACGGATCGGGCATGAGGGCAGGGAGAGAGAAGAAATCGTGAACGGGTCGTCTCGGTTATCGTCACTGCGACGGGAAGGTTTAGTGCGATGTAAAAACGCCGGCCGTCCGGACCGCGAAGGGCCGGGTTGGCGGAGCGACTTTCTCCCATCGGCGCGTGCTCTTGTAGCCCGGCTCGGGGGAGCCAGGATGAACCGGCGCTCAATCCGCCGCCGGTCCCTGCTCTCCCGAGCAGGGCTACCGAAATTTAGGCCGATTCTCCTCTGGGCCGATCGCGCGGCGAATCAGCCGATCGTCTTCGTCGGCAACCAGGGCGCGACCGCGATCTGCAACGGACACTGCGCGGGGTCGAACGGGTGGCCGGACCGATATTTCTGGAGCAGCTGCACGGAGCGTTGGGCGAGCATCCGCCGGACTTCGCGGCGGCGGCCCTTTTCGCGCGGGATGTTCATGGAATCGTAGCCGGTGGTCTGGTGGCGGAGCCATGCGATCGTGGCGGCTTCGGCTCGCTCTTCGACGGGAATGCGTTGCGTGCGCGCCACCGTGCCGCTGCCGACGGGCGTCGCGTGCGCGGCGATCAGGCCGGCGAGGGTTTTCCCAAAAAGCGCGTGCTGCGGGTGAAAGTCGAGGAAGGCAACGACGGCGGTCGCGAAGTCGCCCGCATAGCGTTCCTCGGCGTCGGCACGACGGCGGCGGCCGGCGTCCAAGCGCCGCTGATACGCCGGATCCTGGCGTTCGGCCTCAAGCTCGGAGCGCAGTGCTTCGATGCGTGCCGCTGGCGCCCAGATGCCGCGCGAGAAGCGCTTGCGGCCCTTCACTTCGATCACGGTGAGCGTGGGGCCGTCCTGCTTGATGCGCCGGCTCAATGCGGCATCGCCGGGCGGCAGCAGGCTCCAGTCGGCCGGGATGGGTTCGAGCGCGCCGCGCTCGTTGAGCACGTGGCGGGACAGTGGAGCCGGACGAACTTCGCGGGCGAGAGAAGGCATGGCGTGAAGGAAATCTGCATCGCGCCGACCTCAAGCCCTCAACGCCGCGTTCGGTCGCTGAAAATTTTCAAACTTCAAATCCCCTCGTGTTTACTGTGGCGGGGCCCTCTGCTCGCGTCATGCCCCAAGATCCCCATGCCGAATTCGACCATCATGTCCTCGAGGTGATCGAGCAGAGTCCCGTCGGCGCAGTGCCGGTCACGCCTTCGTTTCAGGACGCGATCGGCCGGTTGCGGGCGTCGCACCAGGTGTATCGCAACGCGGATCATCCTGACGGCTACGTCACTGCGCGTTCGTTGGCGAAGCGATCGTGTTTCCACGCGGGAAATCTCGATGCGGTGATCGCCGGCGAGATCGAGCCGTCGGCGCTCGAGTCGAATGCGCGCATCTTCGATGCCTACGTGGCGTCGCTGCCGGCTGGATTGCAGGTGAGGGCGGAGAGTCGTCGCTCACAGGTGGCGGGCCGACCGGCGCATCATCGGAAACACGGGGGCGTGATCGTGCAGGATCCGGTGCACACGCTGTTTCTCGTCCCCGGCGCGGGGCCCCATACCGGCCTTCCGGGCAACTACCTGCATGGCTCGGTATTGCAGCTCGGCGCCGATACGATGGAGGGTGGCTGGGCCGTGCAGGTGCACGACAGTGATGACGGCGCCGCTGTGTTTGATGCGGCGACGTTGGCGGATGCGCTGGCGAAGCTGCAGGAGCTGATCGCGTCCGCGCCGTTTCACCTCGATGAGCTGGGAGCGCTGGGTTTTCGGTCAACGTAGCAGCGGCAGCGGCGGCGGCGGCGATACGCGCTGGCGGCCGCGATGGAGAACAGCGGAAGTCTGAAACTTTTTTCGCGAGCGCGGGTTTTCCGGGTATGAAGTTCTTCCTGACGCTGGTCTTGTGGGCCGTGTTGCTGGTGCTTTGCTGGCCGCTCGCGTTGTTGCTCCTGGTAATCTGGCCGGTGGTGTGGTTGCTCTCGATTCCGTTTCGAATCCTCGCCGCGGTCGTGGAGGGAATGCTCGCGCTGGTGCGGGCGCTGTTCTTCCTGCCGGCACGGTTGCTCGGCTGGAGCCCGGCGAGGTAAGGCGCGTGCTCCCTTGGGGCGCAGAAATCGCTAAACTCCACAAGGACGTCTCGGCGAGACGTCCCAATCTACGCGTCGCGTTCAGGTTCCGGCAGCTGCGGGCGTGGCGCCGAGCGCCTGGTCGATCCACTGGCGAATACGGAGCAGGCCTTCGGTGCGTTTGGGCGCGTCGGGCCGCATCGTGTCGAGTAGCGCGACGACGGTGATCGCGTAATCTTCGGCGGTGGCGGTCGACATCCCGCGGAGCTCGAAGGGATTGATCTCGCCCTTGCGAATCATCATGCGCGCCTCGCGTTCGAGCTCGGTGCTGGTGCCGCCGAGATTGCCGCCGTCGCCTTTGCCGCGGGAGAAACCACCACCGCCACCACCGCCGCCGGATTCCTCGCTGGAGGACTTTTCGGTTTTGCCGCGAGGCTGCCGTTCGATGGCGGCCGGATAATCTTTGCCATCGCGGCCGGTGACGCGTTCGCGGGCCTCGAGTTTGCCCGAGGCGGACATTTCGGTGCGGCAACGGCGAACGAGATCGGCGGAGACGCGGCAGAGCTCGGCGAGGACGGGATTCGCGCGATCGGGCCATTCCTCGAGCGCGATCTCGACGGCGTGGCGTTTGTCGGCGTTGGTGCGGTAGACGCCGTTGGTGGCGTTGGCGCCGAGCGCGTGACGGAGGGCCTCGCTACGGCCACCGGGGTGGACTTCGGCGAGGATGGTGGCGGTTTGATTGCGCTTCGCGGCGAGGTAGCGGTGAAAACCGTCGGCGAGCCAGTGCGCGGCGCCGTCGAAGAAGACGACGATCGGCGGAAACACGGTGCCCTGCGTCATTTCGTCCGCGTAGCTCTCGACGGCTTCGTCGGTGGTCTTGGCGCGCGTCTGGGTACCGCCGTAGATGTTGATGGCTTCGAGAGGGAGTTCCTGGGTGGTGGGCTGCATGAAAAACGGCGAGCAGGAACGAGGAGCCGGTGCGTGGGAAGAACGGATTTTTGGTTTGTCCGATTTCATTTCGAGGACTGATTTCAGGCACCGAATCCCATCATGAAAACTTTGCGCAATGGTTGCGGATCCTGGTCGTGATGGGGGCCTTGATGATGCTTGCGGGCTGTGCGCTCGGGCTGCGGAGCCGGCCGACGTGCGGTGTGATTCTCTCGATGAACGGCGTGGCGTGGCGGCCTTCGCCGGCGGAGTTTGCGGCGATCGAGTCGGCGCTGGCAGTGGCGATCGGCCAGGAAGGAATGGTGCTGGTGCGGGACGTGGCGGCGTCGGACTACGTGGCGCACGTGGAGTACACCGTGGATGAGGCGGATCCCTCAAAGGGCAGCCTGCACGTGCACAAAGTGGTCTCGAACGGCTTCACGCCGCTGGCGGCGCGGCCGCGGGGGCCTTCGACCGAAATGGAACGGGCGCTCGCGCACGACGCGTCGATGTCGGGGGCGTCGGCGTTTCCGAAGGAGTTCCGCGACCCGATGGTGCAGTCGCAGGCGGGAGGTAACTGACGTCGGGGGCGGCGGCAGCGCAGCGTTGCCCGTCAGCGCAACAGACCGGTTTCCTCGAGGCGGCTGGCGAGCATAGTGATGGCGTCACGCGCTGATTCTTCAAAACCTTCGGCACGGGCATACCAGTCGCGGCGTGGCCACATCATGATCGATGTGCCGTGAAAGATTCCGAGCCGGCGGCGGGTGTCGGTCGTGACGAGCTCTGCGGTGAATGTGCAATCGACGAAACCGCTGCGATCGACACGCCACTCCATGAGCTCGACGGCGAGGGTGGGCACGCCCGGAAGGGGATCTTCGCCGGGGTAGACGGTGTGAACGCGGCCGCGAAAACCGAACTCGTGGAGATACGACGCCACGCGATAGCCGAACGCCTCGGCGACCTGATCGTTGTGGATAATCGACATCGACGGTGGGACGCCGACGGTGACCTGGAGGCGTGGCGGCCGGCCGTTCGCGGCAGCAGTTTGCTGGGCCGTGTTCGCGCAGCCGCTGAGCAGCGCGGCGAGAAGAAAGGCGGCGAGAGCGGCGATGCGTTTCATCGCACATTTTAGCACAATACCAAGTGCGCGGAAGGCGGAGGAAGGGATGGCAATCCCATCGGAGGGAGGCCCGATGGTTCGCGTTGGCACCTTCCGATGGACGGCGGCCGCAGCGAGGCCGCTCATAGCGCGTGGCGGTCAATCCCGCCTCTCCCGAAGCGGGCTACAAGAGCAGCACGAGTGAGGTTAACGCGTATGGGCGGGCGCCCGGTCCCTACCTGCCCGGCAAGAAACTACTTCTTGCCGGGGTCTTCGGACGGCGGAACCACGACGGGCGTGCCGATCTGGACGTCCGCCTTGCGGCGCAGATTGTCGTCGATGAAAACCGGGAGCTCGGTGTCGCGGCCGAAGTAGGGCGCGGCGCTGTCGAGCATCACGGTCAGCGATTCGGGGAGCGACGTGCGGCGCGACTCGATGCTGATGCGGGTGCGCCAGAGGAGTTTCTTTTCCTTCTTCGCGAGCGCCAGCGCGTCGAAGGCTGCGACCATGAGGTAAAGCCGGTCCTGGCGGGCGGCGTCGTTGATCTCTTCGGCTTCATAGCCGGAAAGCATGTGCTGGCGCGCCTTGTCGGCGCCGACGAGCTGGGCGATTTCGCGGCGATTCCAGACGAGGCTGGTGGTGATGCTTTCGCCGGCGTCATCGGTGTCCTCGATATCGTCGATCATGAGGTTGGCCGATCCCCACGTGACGACGAGCGCCAGCTTGGGCATCGGACCGCCGATCTGGGTGCGCAGAAAGTGCTGTGTGGCCAGGACGCGCGCGACCTCCTTTTCCAGCGTGGCGCTATCCGGCTGCGGCTCGCCACCCCAGGCGGCGCCGAGGGTGCGTTCCGCGCTGCCAAGCAATATGTAATAGACGGGCTTTTCGCGCGTGGGGCGAAACTCCTCGGGGAGGGTCGGGGACGCGTCGCCCACGACGAGCACATCGGGGCCGGGTTTGGCCTTGGCGGCGAGGACGGGCTGGGCGAGGGCCAGCAAGGCGAGGATCAACGCGAACAGACGAATCATGGGCGGTCCGGATTCCAGCGGGTCATGGTCGGTGGAAGACGCTGCGGCCACGGAAACATTACAGGCAAATCGGGCTCGCGGCCGCTCTGGCCGCCTGCGCCCGGCTCAGTTCTACTCAGAACTGAGGTTTGCCGACGACGAGCTTCTCGCGGTGCGTGGCGATCGCGGCCTGGATCTTCGCGACAACCTCGGGATGGGCGGCAGCGATATTGAACTTTTCGCTCGGATCCCGGGCGAGGTTGAAGAGCAACGGCGGTTCGTGGAGATCGGGCTTGGGCTGGCCGTAGCCGTTCTGGGTGAAGATATGCAGCTTGAAGTTTCCCAGCCGCACGGCGGCGAGCTTGTCCTTGCGATAATAGAAGTAAGGGCGATCGGGCAGCGAACGGCCGGCGAGTACCGGCATGATATCGGCGCCGTCGATCACGCGGTCGTCCGGGATCGGCGCGCCCGCCAGCGTGAGGCTGGTGACGAAGAGATCCATCGTGCTGGCGGGCGTGGACGTGATGCCGCCCGGAGCGATACGGCCGGGCCACCACGCGATGCCGGGAACGCGCATGCCGCCCTCCCACGTGCTGCCCTTGCCTTCGCGGAGCGGACCGGCGCTGCCGCCCTGCAGGCCCTGCGTGAGCCACGGGCCGTTGTCGCTGGTGAAGAACACGAGCGTGTTTTCGGAGAGGCCGGCGGCACGCACGGCCGCGAGCACCTGGCCGACGCTCCAGTCGAGCTCCTCGACCGCATCACCATAGCGCCCGCGTGGGCTGCGACCCTTGAACTCGGGCGACGCGAACAACGGCGTGTGCGGAAATGTGTGCGCGAAATAGAGGAAGAACGGTTTCTCCTTCTGCGCGTGGATGAACTCCACGGCCGCGGCGGTGTAGCGTTTCGTGAGCGTGGTCTGATCGACCGGACCTTTTTCGACGACCTTGCCGTTGCGCAGCAGCGGGAAAAGCCAGCCATCCGCGGGCGGGTCTTCAGAGATGCCGGAGCGGCGCGGCAGACCGGGGCGCGGGTCCATGTCGTTCGAGTAGGGCACGCCGAAGGATTCATCGAAGCCGTGGTCACGCGGCGTGCTGCCCGAGTGGACACCGAGATGCCACTTGCCGACGTGTCCCGTGGCATAGCCGCGCTGTTTGAGGGCGGTGGCGATGGTGATCTCCTCGGGCTGGAGGCCACCTTTCGCGTCGGGATAGAGCACGTTACGCTGACCGAACATACCGTTGCGCAACGGAAGCCGGCCGGTGAGAAGCGCGGCGCGACTCGGCGTACACACCGGCGCGGCGACATAGAAATCGGTGAAGCGCAGGCCGGCGCGCGCCATGGCATCGAGGTGCGGCGTGCGAATGGACGGCGAGCCGTAACACCCGAGGTCGCCGTAACCGAGGTCGTCGGCGAAGATGATGACGATGTTCGGCGGCCGGACGGCCGAGGTCGCGGCGGACAAAGGAGCAAGCGTCAGTGCAACGAGGCAAAGGAGGACGGGGAGAAAACGAGGAGACATACGCGAGTGGAGAGTCGGGAGGGGAGCCGAAACGATCGAAACGAGAGCGGCACGCTACGGGAACCGCGACACGTTTCGCAACTCTGTGGGAGTTGCGAGGCAACGCACGGAGCGATGAAACTGGTAGAAATCCTCCAAGGAAAATGGCTGGGGCATCCGCTCCATCCCGCGCTCGTGCATCTGCCGGTGGGCGGCTGGATCGTGGCCTGCGGGTTGGACCTGGCGGGGTCGGCCGGGTTTGGAGGGGAGGGCGCGGAGCGGCTTGCGCTGTGGTGTGTGGGCGCGGCGCTCGCGGGCGCATTGCTCGCGGTGGCGCCGGGCGTGGCCGATTGGTCGCAGATCAAGAAAGAGAAACCGGCGTGGAAGCTCGGGCTTTATCACATGCTGCTGACACTTCTCTCCGCGCTGGTCTGGGCGTTGAACTTCGGGCTGCGGTTCAGCACGCACGGGGATCAGGGCGTGCCGCTGCCGGTGTTGCTGACCTCCTGCCTGGGCACGGCGCTGCTGTTTGCGGGCGCGTATCTCGGCAAGCTGATGGTCTACGACCACGGGATCGGTGTCGCGCGGCAATCGAAGAAGAAGTGGCGGGAACTGGCGGCGCGCGGCGGGGCAAATCTCGCGCCCGCCCCGGCGGAGCCCGGGCCGGGGCGGAGGATTCAAGATCCAAGCACCAAGCTCCAATGAATGTTCAAGGTTCAAACTCTAAAAAGCCGGTGAGCGGCGGTGAGCGGCAAGGGGTGTTGGTGGTTGAGCGTTGGTCGTTCACTGGAGCTTGGATCATGGAGTTTGGATCGTTTTCCCTCTCATGGCTGCGCTGAAGGATATCCTCGAAGGCAAACCGCTGCGCGTGCCGCTGCATCCGGCGTTCGTGCACCTGCCGATTGCGTTGTTTCCGCTGAGCCTGCTGCTGGATGCGGCGAGCTGGTTGATCGAGGGAAATAATGCCGGGCTCGCGCGCGGGGCGTTCACCTGCATCGTCGCGGGGCTCGCGACGGGGCTGCTCGCGAGCGTATTCGGCATCGTGGACTACACCGAGATTCGCGACGATCACCCCGCGAAGAAGACGGCGACGGCGCACATGGTGCTGAATCTCGTGGCGCTGGGGCTGTTTGCGGCGGGCGCGGGGCTGCGTTATGGAAATCTGGATACGGAAAGGACGGACGCGATTCCGCTCCTCGTGTCGCTGGCCGGCCTCGTCGTGCTGGGCTACTCGGGCTACCTGGGCGGGCATATTGTATATAGCGACGGCATTGGTGTCGGCCGGCATCGCCGGCGGACGCGGATGCCGGAACGCACGATCGTCGCGCGGGCACGGAAGGAGGAGAGCGGGGCGGTTGCCGTGGCCGACGATGCGGCGCTGGGCGAAGGCGAGACGCTGCGGGTGGAGGTCAACGGCGTGGTCATGGCGATCGCGCGGATCGAAGGCGCGCTGTATGCGTTTCAGGAGTTTTGCACCCATCGCTACGGGCCGCTGTCGGAAGGTGCGCTGCGCGGCTGCGAGGTGGTGTGCCCGTGGCACAATTCGCGCTTCGACGTGCGCACGGGGAAAGCCACCGCCGGTCCCGCAAAGGTGGAGCTGCGGACGTTTCGCGTGGAAAGCCGCGAAGGGAAAATCTGGGTGACGGTGCCGGCGAAGGCCTGAATGACGCGCGGCCGCCTCACTCGAGTGTGACACAGGTGTGACACTGAAGCTTCTATGAAGGCAGTACAAAGGAACCCCGAAGGCAGCCCGACGCGACGCCGCGGGCGTTTGGTCAGATTGACGCAGTTCTCGCGGGTTTTTTCGAGTCGCGCCCTGCGCCGGCTCTATTCTCCGACGTCGGGATTATACATTTCGGTAGTCCGCTCCGGCAGCTTCAGATTCTCCAATGCCCGCCATCCGTCGCTCCAGCGATTCACGACTTCTATCACGCGCGCGTGAGCCTTGGTGTCGTTGACCGTCTGCTGCGTGGCTCGTTCGAGCTGTTGCTCGATCTCGCGCCGGCGCGTTTGGGAGTAGATCGCTCGGGGATCGGGCAGGCGCCATGTGCTCGCATGCACCTCGGCTTCAGCCAGTGATCGATCCATGAGCTTGAACACCTGGCCCATTGTTTCGCTGGCGTCGCCATAGAGGCTTACACAGAGATCGTGCAACATGTCGTCGGCCGGCAATGACGGATCCCAGCTTGCTCGCGACAGTATATAGTAGGGCAGCCAGTGCAACGGCAGCTTGTCGAACTCCGAGTCGATTTCCACGTTCACGACCGGGGCGCCCTGCCGCTGCCAATAGAGGAAATCGACGAAGGGCTTCGTGTATATATACCACGGGAACGTTTGCCATTGCAGGCTGCGGACACCGGTGCCCGTCGCGGGTATATACCAATCGTAAATCAAGACCGGTTCGGCCGGTGAGGCGGCCTTCCATCCGGCCAGCTTGGCCAGCATGGCGTGATTGCCGCATGCCTCGTGCGGCGATTCCCAGGTATGCGCGTGGCAGCCATCGCCCACAAACATCGCCTGCACGCCGGGCGCGAGTTGCACGTGTTCGGGGGGCGCCGACAGGCCCCAATAAGCGTAGAAGACGAATGTGCGATCCGCGAACTCGGCGTGGCGCGACGCGAAATCGGCGCGGACTGCATTGGCGAACGCCACCCAGCGATCGCTGGCGTTGCCGGCCTGCGCCGTGCAGTTCGGGCACTCGCAAAAGCTCACGTTGTCGCGCGCCGAAAGCGAGTAGCTCCGCAGGCTCGGACTGGCGCGGAATTGCTCCGCCGCGCGATCACTGGCCAGCCGGACGACGTCGGGATTGCTGACGCACAACTGCCATTTTTCGTTCGCGGCAGGATCGACCCGTTGGCCATCGACCAGGGCGACATACTCCGGGTGCGTCGCGTAGTCTGCGGGCGAGAGCAGCGGGTTGTGAGCGTAGACCATATGGACACCGCCGATGCGGTTCCAGATTCGCCATAAATCACGTGCCGGCGTGTAGGTGCCCACCCGCGCGGAGATGTTCCGCCGCAGGAACGCCGGCCGCTCCGTCCGGTCGAGCGCGGCGATACGGATATATGATTGCCGCGGCGTGATGAGATAATTGGCGACGTCGTCCCAACGATAGAAACGGGCGCCGTGCAATTCCAGGAACGCACAGACCGCCGTCAGGGTGCCATGAAACCCCAGCGGAGCGAGGCCGTGTCCGGGCGTCTGACTATAGGCGGTCGCACTATTCGGATCACCGTTGGGATCCGGCGACGCATCGTTGCCCGCTATAACAACATTTCGCCCGATGCGACGCAGGATGAAGTGCTCGTTGGCGGGATAGCTTTGTGGAATAGTTACACCCGCCTCCGCTGCGGCCATCGGTCCCACCAGCAAGCGGGGAATATCGGTGCGCGCCAGACGCTCCACGACCGGCAGCATCGCGCCGGTCATCCGAAACAGCATATCCTGCAATAAACGCGCGGCCGCCGTTGTTTTATACGCGGGCTTCGCGCTCACCAGGATCACCGCCTGGGCCTGGCCGGCGCCGATCAGCGTGAGTGGCGCATCGTCGTTGCCGTTCGCGGCGGTGAGCACCGGCATCGCGGCCGGATCCGTTTCCTCCAGCCGGCCCCAGACGCGGGCCTCCCGCAGGAGCAATCGCGCCTGCGCGCTTTCCATCACGATTCGCACCTGTGTGGCACGCTGCGGCGTCTCGAATGGAATCAACTGCCAGAACCTGCCGGTTCCGGTGGGCTTTAGGAGGGTGCCGGAGGATTTCCATTGCGACGCATGACTCGCGCGACACGTCACGTGAATGACGTCGGGTGTGGCGGCGGCCATCAACAACAATTCGACCGCTTCGATATTATAGGCGTCCGCGAGGTGAAACGTGATGATCGCGCGGCGTGCGTGCCATCCTAGCGCGGCATCGTCGGCGTTGGCGGGCCGGCCGGCGTCTTGCAGTCGGCCGAGACCGCCACCTTGCGGTGATGCGATTACATGCGCTGGTAGCTCAGCGGGATCGGTCGGGGCCGGTTCACACGAGTAACGGGCTCCCGTCTCGAAGCGCGGGAGATCTATCTCGGCATTGTCGGACAACAGAACCCAAAGCGGGTTGCGTGCTTTCGCTGCCGGCGGTAAATCAACCTGGTCGCAACCGACGCGATTCATGACGTGATGCGATATGCTCCAGGATTCATGTCAGTTCCGACAAGCGGAGTGCGCCCGGACGCAGTGGAACCAGGCTTGATATAGCCACGGCCCGCTGTTCGGCCATGCTGGTGTTGGCGGCGATGCCGATGAGAATGGACGCCGCGCCCTGTTCGTGACCGGCGGCCCGACCGAGAGGATCGCGGGGCGGTTCGGGTGAGAAGATCTGTTCCTGCAGGAGTGCATCGCCACCGCCATGGCCGCCATCGACGCGGTCGATTTTGATCTGCTGCGGCTTCTTGAAGTGCGGAAACAGCGTGATCACGTGCGAGCCGGGCGGCGTCTCCATCGTACGCTCGGGCGGGACTTCGGGAATATGCGCACCGTGGTGTTCCATATATTCCACGCGCCCGCGATCGCCTGTGAACGCCACGCGATAACCTTCGTAGGAACTGAACGCGTTGAGAGAGTAGTTGAGCAACGTTCCGGAACGATAACGCACGAGCACGTTCATGGTGTCCTCGATGGTTATATCATCCCTGAAGACATTCCGGTCGCGCACGTAACCGGTCTCGGCTTCGGCGGCATCGAGATACAGCGCGCGTTCCAGCGCTGTATTCTTCAGTACGGGAGCTTCATAATCATAGGCGAAGGGATCGCCGGCGACGTCGCTGCCCAGGTAACGGCCATAGCGCGTGAGCGCTTCGTCGCCGCGGCGCAGCGCATTCGCGCGGCCATAGAACGCCAGCGCGCCCTGGGCGAAAACGTGCTCGGGAATGGCGTCGATCCACCAGTTGACGAGATCGAAATGGTGCGCGGCCTTGTGCACCAGCAGCCCGCCGGAGTCCTGCTTGTTGGCATGCCAGCGTCGGAAGTAGTCGGCGCCGTGACTCGTGTTCAGCAGATACTCGAGCGTCACGTGTCGAATCGTGCCGATGCTGCCTGCCGCCAGCACTTCGCGCAGGCGGGTGGCGCCCGGTCCCCAGCGGTAGTTGAAGGCGACTCGCAGCGACCGCCCGGAAGTCTCCACCGCCTGTAGAATGGAGGCACATTTCGCTGCCGAAATCGTCATCGGCTTCTCCGTGACGACGTCACACCCGGCGCGCAGCGCGGCTATAATATAGCGGTCGTGTTCGCGGTCGATGGTACAGACCACCACGACGTCGGGCTTCACCTCTCCCAGCATCCGTTCGAAAGCGTCGTGTCGGAACACGGGTACCGTTCGATAACCGTACTGGGCCCGCAGGTGTTGCTGGTAATGAGCCGCGCGCACCAAACTCGGATCGCACAGGCCCACGATCTCGGCGCTGGCCGAGAACCGGCCGGCCACCGGATCGAGAAACGTGCCGACGCGACCGCCCGTGCCGACGAACGCGTAGCGTTTGGGCCGCACGACCCGGTCCGGAGAAAGCGCGGCCGGCGGCTTGGGCATCAGGGTGCCGCCCAAGGACGCGGTGGCCTCGTCGTTGATCATGGGGCGAGCGAGTGAATTTCGGCCGCACGTGCCACCCGGCCGCGAGATGGGTACTGGAAGTGGGGTAAAGGCAGCATGAGAGTAACTGCATTCCCAACAGATCACAATCGATTGTGACTACAACCCGAAAAGTTACGGCCATCTTCGGCTCGAGGGCGGCGCGGGATTCTGCGATCTATACGCGGGCACGGAGGCCGTCCCCCGAACGCCAGCGGCGGTTCCATGGGGCACAAAGATTTTGGCTTGCCACAAAATTGGCATGAAATCACAAGCGATTGTGAAATGAACTGGCCGGCTCCGGCCGGCGACTTCTTTGCCGCCCGGCCCGCTCGGAACCGTACTTTTCGCCCCTGCAACCACCGTGACCTCGACCTTCCTTCACCATGCAACCCCGATCATTCCCATCCTTCCTCACGCGCTGGCTTTTCGCACTCTTCGCGGGCGCATTGTTCACCTTCACCTCACTGGCGCAGTCGAGCGTCGGCATACTGCAAGGCCGCGTCAGCAACACCCGGAATGGTGAATATATCGCCGGCGCCCGCGTGTCTGTCGAAGGCACCGCGCTCCAGACGTTCACCGACTCCGACGGGTTCTATCGTCTCACCAACGTTCCTGCCGGGCCGGTGCGCGTGAATATATTCTATACCGGACTCGGCACCGAAAGGCAGACCGTGACGATCGCGGCGGGCGCACCGGTGCAGGCGGACGTTGCGCTTGGCGGCCTGCCGCTCGAGCCCGGCGTGGTGCAACTCGAAGAGGTCGTCGTCCGGACCTCGCGGGAAATGGATGCGGCCGCGCTCGCGATCAACGAGCAACGCTTCGCCTCCAATATCAAGACCGTCGTGTCGACCGACGAGTTCGGCGACGTCGCGGAGGGCAACGTGGCGGAGTTCCTCAAGTTTCTTCCGGGAGTCACGATCGACTATACCGGGGGCAATGCCCGCGACGTTTCCCTGAACGGCGTCCCCTCGGACTTCGTGCCCATCACAGTCGACGGTTTCAGTGTCGCGTCGGCGGCCGGGCTGGGAACGAACCGCGCCGTGCAGTCGGACATGGTTTCGCTCAACAACCTGTCGCGCATCGAGGTGGATTTTTCGCCTACGCCCGAGTCGCAGGGCACCGCGCTGGCCGGTTCGGTGAACATGGTGCCCCGCAGTTCGTTCGAGCGCGCGAAGCCCGTGCTCAAGGCGAGCGCGTATGTGATGATGCGCGACAACGCCCTCCACCTGGGCAAGCAGCCGGGGCCAAAGCCGAGCAAGACGCACCTGATATATCCCGGCTTCGACTTCTCCTACGTCGCGCCCGTGAACAAGCGCTTTGGATACACCCTGTCCGCCGGCTTCTCGAGCAACTATTCTCCGCAGGACCTCTCGCTCAACACCTGGCGCGGCGCAGGGACCGTGACGAATGGCGCCGCCTTCCCGCACACCACGCCCGACCAGCCCTACCTTTCGGCCTATCGCGTCGAAGATGAGCCGAAGGTGACGACCCGCCGCTCCTTCGGCGCCACCGTCGATTATAAGCTGACCGCCTCCGACCGCGTGACCTTCGGGTTTCAATACTCGTCGTTCGACGTGCAGTTCATGGAATCGAGCGTGACCTTCAACACCGTGCGGGTGCCCGCGGACGGGTTTTCCACCACCTCGACGCGCAGCGCACCGGGCGCGGCAACGATCGAGACCGCGCATCAGGAGAGAAATCGCTTCAACCGCACGTTCATGCCGACCTTCGTCTGGCGCCACGACGGACCGGTGTGGAAGTCGGTCCTGGGCCTCGGCTATTCCCAGCAACGCGACTCCAACCACGACATGGACCAGGGGTATTTCCGCAACGTGCTCATGCGCCGCACCGGCGTGAATCTCGCGTTCGACGACGTCTTCTACCTGCGGCCGGGGTCCATCACGGCCACGGACGCCGCCGGCGCCGCGATCGATCCGTATTCACTTTCCACCTACTCGATCGTGTCGGCGAACAGCCAGCCGAGCCGGAACGTCTCCCGCCAGCGCACGGCTTACGGCAACCTGCGGCGCGATTTCCTGACCACTATCCCTTTCACTCTCAAGGGCGGTTTCGATCTCCGTGAATCCACCCGCGACCTGCGCGGCGGCACGATCGTGTACAATTACGTGGGAGCCGACGGCCGGGGAAGCACGACGCCGATCGGCAACGACGACGGTCCGGCGTCTTTCCTCGACCCGATCTATTCGGAGCGCGTGCTGCCCTTTGGTTTCCCCCAATTGGAAGCACCCAGCAATCGCAAGATCTATGAGCACTATGTCGCGAACCCCGATCACTTCGTGATGAACGAAAACACGACGTATCGGGCGCGCGCCACGAACTCGAAGTATTCCCAGGAACTGATCAGCGCGCTTTATCTCCGCGGCGACGTGAGCCTCCTCGATCACCGGCTGAAGCTGGTCGGAGGTGTGCGGGCCGAGCAGACGAACGTCAAAGCCTTCGGGCCGCTGACCGATCCCACGCGCAACTACCAGCGGAACGCCGCCGGCGAAGTGTTGCCCGGGCCCGACGGCCAGCCCCTGCCGATCGAGCCAAGGAACACGCTTGCGTACTCACAACTGACGCTGATCGATCGCGGTGCGCGCACCGACAAGGAATACCTGCGCTTTTTTCCCAGCCTCAACGCGAGCTTCAACCTGAAGGAGAACCTCATCGTTCGCGCGGCCTATTATGAATCGGTTGGGCGTCCAAATTTTAATCAATATTCGGGCGGGGTTCAGTTGCCCGACCTCGATAATCCCCCGGCCAACAACAACCGCATCGTGGTCAGCAACCCCTCGATCAAGGCTTGGCAGGCCCGGACCGTGAATCTTCGGCTGGAGCACTACTTCGAGGGAGTCGGACAGGTCTCGGTCGGCGCGTTCCGCCGCGAGATCGAAAGCTTTTTCGGCAGCGTGGTCACTCCGGCCACGCCGGAGTTCCTGGAGACCTTCCATCTCGATCCGGCGACATACGGGGTCTACGATGTCGCCACACAGTATAACGTTCCCGGCAACGTCCGCATGGAAGGTTTCAACGTCAGCTATAAACAGGCGCTGACGTTTCTGCCCCGCTGGGCGCGGGGCGTGCAGGTCTTCGCAAACGGCACTTCCCAACGGCTGCTCGGGGACCAGAACAGCAACTTCTCCAGCTTCATCCGCCGTAGCGCAAGCTGGGGTGCCAGCCTGACCCGGCCGAAATTCAATGTGCGGGTGAACTGGAACTTCCGCGATCGGCAGCGCAATGCCGCGTTGAATGGCGTCGGCATCGAGCCCGGTACATTCAACTACAGCCCCCGGCGTCTCTATATTGGCGTCCAGGCAGAATATTATTTCTGGAAGCGTCTTAGCGTTTTCGCGAACTTGCAGAACATCGCCGACGCCACTGTGGATTGGGAGATCTATGGCCCAAGCACGCCCGAGCACGCGCAGTTCCGGCAGCGGATTCAGTATGGATCGCTCTGGACCTTCGGCGTGAAGGGGACTTGGTGACACTCGCGCCGAGCCTTCACCCTGCCGCCGAGTGGGCGTTTTCAGCCATGTTAATGGCGTTTTTCCCACGGTGAAGACGATGGTGATGCGACGGCGTGTTGATAGTATTCAGCCAGCCTCGAACTCCGGATCTCAACCTGAACCGCCGAGAGGGGCTTCACCCAAAAACAACCCCATGAAACTACGCGTTCCGATTGCTATAAATCCCTTCGCTGCCCGTCACTCTTTCCGCCGCGCGCTGACGGCCCTGGTGCCGGCACTCGTCCTGGCGCACGCCAATATAGCGCATGCCATCAATGTCTATTACGTCACCTGGGATTCCACGGACGCAACCCAGGAGATACAGGACGCCATCGACAATGCTGTCAGCCCATCGCGGATCGTTTTAGAGTATCATTCGACGCCCTGGTATGTGAACCAGATGATCGTGCTCAACCAGCCGAACATGGAAATCTGGGTCAAGGGCGGGGCGACCGTCGAGGCCAAGGCGGGCGGGTTCACCCTCAATCAACCGATGTTCAAGATCACGGCGAGCAACGTGACCATGAGGGGCTATGCCAATTTCAATGATACATCCGCCGGCGTCGCGACGTTGAAAATGCGGAAGAACGATTACTTCTCTTATTCGGGAAATCAGGGGTCGCGACACTGCATCTCGGTCCGAGGAAACAACTCGGTCGTCAAAGGTTTCAATCTCAACGAGAGCGGCGGCGACGGCGTCGCCGTGACCAAGGAGGTTGCGGGCGTTCCGCCGACCAATGTGGTGCTCAAGGACCTGACCTGCGACAGCAACTCCCGTCAGGGAATCAGTGTCATCTCCGTCGATGGGCTGACCGTCACCGACTGTATCTTCAGAAATACCAGCGGGCTCGCGCCCGGGGCCGGAGTCGATATCGAGCCCTCCATCGCCAGCGATGTCCTGAGGGACATAGAATTCGTGAACTGCAATTTCTACAACAACGAGGGCAATAATGTGGAGATCAACCTCAGCAAACTACAAGGCACCGGGCTCCAGCCCGTCGAGATCACCTTCGACGGGTGCCTGATCAACACCGGCGCCAAGAACGGGATTGGCTTTTACGCGCTCAACCCCACCACCGGGCCGACGGGAACGATCGTGATCAAGAATACCGAGATCAAGAACATGGTAATGAGCGGCATTGTATTCGGCGGCTGGGGCAGCGCGGACCGCGTGAGCCTTAACGTGCATAACACCTACATCACGAATTGCGCGCAGTCCGGAACGATCCCCCCGATTTACTTTACGCAGGCAGCGACCCCCGCGCATCAAACCGGCGAGGTGTCGTTCACCGGCGGCTGTCACGTGCACGATGGCGCGACCACCGTTCGCACCTCCGCGATCCTCGGCTCCACCGCCAACGTGCGGGCGGCAAATCCCAAGGATATTACTGGCGCAATCACCGTGCACCGCCACCCGGATTCGACGGGAGTGATGGTCAATATATTAGGACCCGATTCCATCAATTGCACGGTGAACGTGTACGAGATTCCCTGAGCGCAAGGCACCCCGCGAGGCGTTAATATAGGCTGCGACCTGAACGATGAAGGAGAAATCCGTTCGCATCGGGTGCGCGGTCGCGCTCGCGGGTGCGCTGTTCGTCATCCTCGCGGGGCTCCGGTCGCCGTCCTCTGCTGGGTCGGGGACGCTCCGCGTGTCGATCGATCCGCCGGAACGTGTTTCGGAGCACGCGTTGCTTGATCGGCCCGAGGCTCCGGCCGCGGGACAGCCGATTGCGCCCGCCCCTTCGGTCCTTTCGGCCGAGGCCAAAGCGGCGTTGGTTGCCCGCATCAACCGCGACTACGACGCGATCCGTCTCGCGTTGCTGGCGGAGAACGCCGCGCACCGCGAGGCCGCCGGCGACGCCCACGCCTTTGGTCGACAGCTCGACTTGCTCGAGCGCGAAAGGCGGAAGGATCTCGCGGCCGTGCTGACGTCGCGCGAGCTCGAGGATCTCGAGTTGCGCGAGTCTCCGGCCGGGCATCTCGTTACCCATTTCCTTGGCGGCACGAACGCGAGCGAGGAACAGCGGCGCGCGGTGTTTCGGCTGCAACGCGCGTTCGAGCTCGCGTTCGATGGCAGCCGCCCTCCGTCGCCGGAACTGGCGCTTGAGCGCGAACAGGCGCGGCAATGGATGCAGGAGCAGATTCGTGCCGTACTTGGCGACGACCTGTTCGGATCCTGGGGCGTGGGAAGCGGAGAGCTTTATACTGCGGCGAGGGTGTTCGCCGCGCGCCACAGCCTGCCCGCGCAGGTGGCGAATGAACTCCGCCACGCGCACTATGACTATAGATTGAAGGCCGCGGCTCTGCGCGCGACGGCAAGCCTGCCCGCGAATCAGCTCGCAGCCGCGAAAAGCGTACTCACGAAGCAAAGCGAAGCGCGGGTGAAGACTCTGCTGGGCCCGGTGCTATATCAAACCGCGCGCGCCGAGCTGTTGAACTGGTTGCCGCGTGAGGGCGGTTGATTCAGCTCAGCGATGGCTGGCGCAACGGGTCCAGGCGCCGAGGTCACAATGCCGAGCCCGCGATAGAGCTGATTGCTTCGCCAGCGCGACGGCGATTGTCCGGTGTGATTCTTGAACGCGCGGTAGAATTCGCTGAAGCCGCTGAACCCGCAGCGCGCGCTTACTTCCTTCAGGTTCATCCCGCCCTGTGCCATCAAGCGGCACGCCTCCTCGATCCTGGCGCGCATGAAGACCCGCTTGGGTAACTCGCCACGGACGCGCAGAAAGAGCCGCCGCAGTTGGCTGGGCGAGACGTGTAGCGCCGCGGCGACATCGTTGATCCGCACTCCGTCGCCGAGGTGCTCGCGGTGCCATTGCTCGGCCCGCAGGATCGTCTCCGACCCGCCATCGAACGCGGCGAGCGTCGTCACGTCGCGATCGCGATCCAGAAAAAGCGCGCACAGCCGCAGCATCGCCGCCTCGAAGTGCACGACGCTGGAGAATCGCGGCGCGCGATAGTGCGGCGTCAGCTCCTGGTGAAGCGTGTCGAGCAGTTGTACACCAGAGTCGTCGAGCGGTACTGAGAGCGTGCGATCGGAGGGCAGCGATGACTCGAGCAGCGAATGGATCGAGGCAAAGTGAAACACGCTCACCTCGCAGCTTTTCTCGGGGGGGGTGCTCCAGGAGTGGGGCGACTCCGGCGGGAGCAGCCAGATCCGGCGACTGTGAAACCCCGCGGCGGCCTTGCCCGGATATAAGAGCCGAATGCTGCCGCGCACCACGGCGAAGATTTCCCAATTGCCGCGGGACAAGCCGAGCGGATGCGGGCTCGAGCCGGTCCGCTGTCCTCGATTCATATAGCGCAACATGGTGGGGAAGGGGGCAAAGCGCGGAGGTGGCACGGCGCCGTCGTCGACCGCTGCGCTCCATCGCACGCGCGATCGCCGCGGCTTTCCGGCGGGGTTTATCGCCGGTTCGAAGCAATCACAAGCGCTTGTGACTTCAACTCGAATGTGGGAGTTCTGCGCCAGTGGGCGATGAACGGGGATATGGTTCTTGCCAGTGCGTCGCATGCGTGAAGCCTCATTTCCGAGAGAAATTCTCACGCATGCCTCGAAAAGAAAGCACTGCTGGCCGGGCGAAGAGCCGGCCGCGATCGGGCCAGATCGAGTCGATCATAGATTTTGCGAAGTATCTGGATCTCTCGGTCTGGACGGTTTCACGCGCCATCAACGGGCATCCCGAAGTGAAGGAAAAGACCCGGCGGCGCATCATGGCGGCGATGGAGGAAGTAGGCTATCGGCCGAATCCGCTCGCGCGCGGACTTGGCGGACGGCGGACGGGGATGATCGGCGTCTGTTCGATCGGCCTCGAGAACCCGATCCTCAATGCGAAGATTTATCACCTGCAGGAGTTCCTGCGGAAACACAGTCTGCGTATCCTGCTCGAGCTGGCCGCGCAGAATTCGCAGGAGGAAACCCGAGCGATCGAGGATTTTGCGCGGCTTCACGTCGACGGGGTTGTGCTGATGTATTCGACGCTATCTTCGGCGACCGTGGCGAAACTCCTGCCCGGCATCGCCTGCGTTCAAGTCGACCCGCATGAGCCGCAGAGCCTCCCCAACATCTCCATCGACCGGCGCAAGGCGATGCGTCTCCTGTTCGAGCATCTCCTGCGCCTCGGGCACCGTTCCTTCGCGCTGCTGTTTGCGAAAACCGATCCGTGGCGCTGGCCGTCGCTCGTGGAAATCGCCCGCGATCACGGCCTGGATCCGGAAAAGATCTTTCGTTTCGTCGTCGCCCCGGATGTGGCCAGCCCGATCGAGGCGGGTCAGGCGATGACCGAAGAGCTGCTCAAATGGCCGAAGCGACCAACGGCCATCTTCGCACGGGACGACCGCATGGCCCTTGGCGTTCTGCAGGCGTTGCGGGAAGCGGGACTGGAGGTGCCGCGCCACATATCGGTCGCCGGCTTCGACAACCTCGATCTGGCGCGACAACTTCATCCCACCCTGACGACGGTGGAGCAGAACCCCGCGCAGCTCATGCGAAAAGCAGGAGAGATCCTGCTCGCGCAGATCGCATTGCCGGAGGGGAAGCGCGGCCAGCCCCTGGCGGAAACGATCGCGCCGGAACTTATCATCGGCGAATCCACCGGATTGGCGTTTCGAAACGCGCCGTGAGGACGAAGTAACTCTGCGGCTGGAAGCCGTAGTCTGGAGTTTTGCCACTTTCCCGATGCCGGCTGTCATCCATTAGATGACAAATGACTCGAATCGGCCTGCCAGCCCGATGGTGTTTGTCATCCATTAGATGACAAACCCCGCGCGCTGGCCTCCGATCGATGGCAGGCCCGTAGGCCGGCTCGGAGAGTCGGGCCCAGCTGCGGCTGGAAGCCGCAGCCACGGAAGGCCGACAGGATGCCGGCGGTACTTCAGATTATAGGATCAGACCAGCAGAAGGGCGGGGCTCTCGAGCAGCGCCTTCAACGCGTTCAGGTACTGGGCGCCGATGGCGCCGTCGACTACGCGGTGATCGCAGGAAAGCGTCAGCGTCATCGTCTGGCCGATCACGATCTGGTCGTTCTTCACGACGGGTTTCTTGACCGTCGTGCCGACGGCGAGGATGGCGGCGTTTGGCGGGTTGATGATCGCGGAGAAACGTGGGACGCCGAGCATGCCCATGTTGGAGACGCAGAAGGTGCCGCCGGTGAACTGGTCGGGCTTCAGCTTCTTTTCCTTCGCCAGCTTGCCGAGCGCCTTCGCCTCGTTGCTGATCTGGAAAACGCTCTTGAGATGCGTGTCGCGGATCACGGGCGTGATCAGGCCGTCCTCGATCGCGACGGCGAACGAAACGTGGGCGGCGGCGAAGTATTGGATCTTGTCGCCCTGCCACGAGCCGTTGACCTGCGGCACGCGGCGCAAGGCTTCGGCGCTGGCCTTGAGGATGAAGTCGTTGACCGAGAGTTTGACGCCTTCCTTTTCGAGGCCGGTGTTGAGCTGTTCGCGGACGGCGAGGAGCGGGGCGGCGTCGATCTCGATCTCGACGTAGAAATGCGGGAGCTGCGTCTTCGACTCGACGAGGCGGCGTGCGATGGCGCCACGCATGTTCGAGACGGGGACGGCACGTTCCTCCTGGATCGGGCCGCCGCGAGCGGGGCTCGTGGTTCCAAACGTACGGGCAGGGCCGCCCGTTCCTGCCTTGGCGCCGCCGTTTTTCTCGAAGGCGAGGACATCGGCGCGGACGATGCGGCCGCCGGGGCCGGAGCCGGGGATCTGCGCGGGATCGAGGCGCTTCTCGGTGGCGAGCTTGCGCGCGAGCGGGGAAATTTTGATGCGTTCGCCTTCTGTGCGCGCGGGAGCAGCGGGTTTCGACTCGCTGGTGCTCGTCGCGGTGGGTTGTGGAGCGGGCGTTGGCGCGGCGGGTTCGGCGCGCGTTTCGTTCTTTGCGCCAGTCGAGGCGCTGGCCTTGTCCTTGTCGGCGGGGGTCGGCTCTTTCTTCTGCTCGCTGGCAGGGGCGGCAGCGGGCGCGGGTGCGCTGGCGGGGGCGTCGACCTTTTCACCCGGTTTGCCGATGGCGCAGAGCGGGGCGCCGAGGTCCACTTTGGAGCCGGCGGGGGCGAAAATCTTGAGGATCGTACCGTCGAAGAAGCTCTCGAGCTCCATCGTCGCCTTGTCGGTTTCGACTTCGGCGAGCATGTCGCCGGACTTCACGGCGTCGCCTTCGTTCTTCAGCCATTTCACCAGCGTGCCCACCGTCATGGTGTCGCTGAGTTTCGGCATTTCGATGATGTTGGCCATGGCGGAGCGGCGCTTCGCGCCGCAGTTTAAGTTTAAGTTGAGGACTGAAGAGCTGCTCAGGCGAGCGCTGCGAGCGCGGCTTTTAGGACGCGTTGGGGATTCGGGAGCTGTTCGACTTCGACCGGCGGGCTGTAGATGGCGGGCGCGTCGACGGTGGCGAGGCGGTGGATCGGGCCGTCGAGGTCGTCGAAGCATTCGCGCTGGATCATGTAGGCGAGCTGCGTGCCGACGGAGCAGAAGGGCTTTTGCTCTTCGACGATGAGGACGCGGTGGGTCTTGGCGACGGAGGCGGCGACGGTGTCGAAGTCGAGCGGGCGGATCGAGCGGAGGTCGACGATCTCGACGGAAATGTCGTGTTCCTTCTCGAGTACAGCGGCGGCGGCGAGCGAGTGGAGGACGCTGCGGCCGTAGGTGACGATGGTGAGGTCGGTGCCCTCGCGTTTCACGTCGGCCTTGCCGAGCGGGATGATGTACTCGTCGGCGGGGACTTCGCCCTTTTCGCCGTAGAGCATCGTGTTCTCGAGGAAGAAGACGGGGTCGTTGTCGCGGATGGCGGACTTGAGGAGGCCCTTGGCGTCGTAGGCGGTGGAAGGCACGACGACCTTCACGCCGGGGTGATTGGCGAGGACGTTTTCCGGGGTGTGCGAATGCGTGGCACCGACGTTGGTGCCGCCGTTGGCGGGGCCGCGGATGACGATCGGGCAGTTGATCTGGCCGCCGGACATGTAGCGGACGTTCGCGGCGTTGTTGAGGATCTGGTCGAACGCGACGGAGTAGAACGACCAGAACATCAGCTCCATCACGGGGCGGACGCCGAGCATGGAGGCGCCGATGCCGACGCCGATGAAACCGGCTTCGCTGATGGGCGTATCGACGACGCGCTCGGGGCCGAACTTGGCGAGGAGGCCTTCGGTGACTTTGTACGCGCCGTTGAACTGCGCGACTTCCTCGCCCATGACGACGACGTTCTTGTCGCGTTCGAGCTCTTCGGCGAGGGCGTGGCGAACTGCTTCGCGGTAGGAGAGGACGGGCATCTGTGGAAAGTTGAGAGTTGAGAGTCTAGAGCTGAGAGCCGGTCGGATCAGTCGAAGAAGAGACGGCCTTGGGATTTGCGCTCGGTGGGATTGTCGGACTCCCAGTACACATCCTTCTGGATGTCGTCGACCGTCGGGAAGGGGCTCGCTTCAGCGAACTCGGCGGCGTTGTCGGCCTCGGCGCGGGCTTCCGTATCGATCTTCTCGATCGTGGCCTCGTCGAGCACGCCTTCGGCGAGGAGCTGGTTTTGGAACACCTGGATCGGGTCCTTGGTTTTCCGATACTCCTCGATCTCCTGCTTGCTGCGGTAGGTGTTGTCGGGGTCGGCGACGCTGTGTCCACGATAGCGATACGTGTCGATCTCGACGGTGCTCGGCTGCGATTTCTCGCGGGCGAGGGTGAGAAACTTGTCCATCGTGGCGCGCACTTCGTAGACGTCGTGGCCATTGCACTGGCCCCACGCCATGTCGTAACCGGCGGCTCGCTGCGCGAGCTCGCCGGCGGAAGAACGGGCCTGGCTGGTGCCCATGGAGTAGCCGTTGTTCTCGATCACGAAGACGACCGGCAGCTGCCAGAGAGCGGCGAGATTGTAGGCCTCGTGTACGGCGCCCTGGTTGACGGCGCCGTCGCCCATGAACGCCATCGCGGCGCCTTTCAGGCCCTTGTACTTGATGCCGTAGGCGAGGCCGGCACCGAGCGGAATCTGGCCGCCGACGATGCCGTGGCCGCCCCAAAAATTCCGCGATGGATCGAAGTAGTGCATCGAGCCGCCCTTGCCCTTCGAGCAACCGGTGGCCTTGCCGTAGAGCTCGGCCATGAGGGGCTTGGTGTCCATGCCGACGGCGATCGCGTGACCGTGGTCGCGATAGGCGGTGATGATATGATCGTGCGCTCCCATCAACGAACAGCAGCCGGCGGCAACGGCTTCCTGGCCGATGTAGAGATGGAGGAAGCCGCCGATCTTTTTCTTCTGATAAGCCTGCAAGCTGCGTTCCTCGAAGCGGCGAATGCGCACCATCTTGCGGTGCAGCTCGATCTTCTCGTCACGCGAGAGCTTCGCGTTGATCGGCGCTTTCGCATGGTCGGAACCAGACGCTTCGGGCGCGGCTTTTTTCTCGGCAGTGGCAGTCGGTTTCTTGCTCACGGAAGGTCGTTTGGTTGATGGAAACAGGGCAGTGTTTGGCGGTCGCCTTGGAAATCAAGCGTGGATTGGGACATGCAGCTGCCAGGCTCCCACGGAGGAGCGCGGCGAGCTGGCCGGGACGCGCGATCGGCCGCGTCTTACTTCGCGGCCGCGAGTTCGAGCCAGAATCGCGAGCCTGCGCCCGGGGTGGACTCGACGCCACAGGCGCCGTCCATCTGCTGCATGGCGCGCGCGACGATCGCGAGGCCGATGCCGGTGCCCTCGACACTATCGTGTCCGCTGCCGCGCTCGAAGATGCCGAAGATTTTTTCCTGGGCGCCGTGCGGGATCCCAATGCCGTTGTCCTCGACCCAGATCCGAAGCCGCGTCGTGGGGGCAGGAAAAGGCCTGGTCTTGTGCGTCGAATCCGAGGTGGGCGAGTTGAAGGGATGGGTGGAGGGCGCCGGGGGAACGGGGTCGTGCGGGCCGCGCAACTCGGTGCGGACGACGATGCGCGGACTCACGCCCGGCGCAGTGAACTTGGCCGCGTTGTCGAAAAGATTGGAGAGGCACTGCTGAAGCAGCGTGCGTTGTGCCCAGACGGCGCCGAGTGGCGGCCGCACCACGACGACGTCTTCCTGGATCGCGGGGGTGAGCAGCACGATGTCGTCCACCAGCTCCCCGAGGTCGACGCGTGTCAGCTGTACATCCTCGCGGGCGATCTTGCTGAACTTGAGCAGGTCGCGGGTGAGAGCATCGAGGCGATGGCTCGCCCGCTGCAGACGGCGGATGATGGCGTGGCCCTCGAGCGGGAGTTCGGCGGAGTAGTCGCTCAACAACACTTCGGAGTAGCCTTTCAGCGAGCGGATCGGCGCGCGCAGATCGTGCGCGATGGTGTAGGAAAAACTTTCGAGCTGCTGGATGGTTTCGTGCAGCCGGGAGGTGCGTTCCGCGATTTTCGATTCGAGGACTTCGGCGTGCTGGCTGAGGGATTCCTGCGCCTCGCGCAGGGCCTTTTCGCGGAGGGCGCGATCGATCGCGACGGAAATGTATTGGGAGACGGTCGCGAGAAAACCGACGTCCTCCGTGGCGATGACGTCGCGTGCATAGCTGCCGAAGGCGAGGGTGCCGAGGATGCGATCCCCGATGATGAGCGGGAAACCGGCGTAGGCGCGCAGGCCAAGTTTGCGGATGAACTCGGTGTGCGGCTCGGTGCTGGCCTGCACATGAGCGATGATCAGTGGGGCCTGCAGGCGAGCGCAGCGGCTGCAAGGGCCGGGGCCGTTAATATCGGCGTAGCTGAGCGCCTTCCTTGCTTCCGGCGAGATGCCGCCGGCGGCATGCAAGCGCATTTCCCCGGTGCCGGGGGTGATCAGGAAATTGAAGTAGGCCTCGAGCTTCAGCGGCGCGGCGATCCGTGGAAACAACTCGGCCGCGGCCTCAAGGGGACGTTCCGATTCGAGCAGGAGGGCGAGCGCGGACGACAGGAGCCGGTCATGCTCCTGCTGGCGGCGCAGGATGAGAGCCTGGCATTCGCGTTGCGTCACGTCTTCGAGCACCGTGATGGTGCCGATGATCTCTCGGCCGACGGGCAGCGGGGCGATGCGCGCGGTTTGCAGCATGTAGGAGACGCCGAAGTCGCGGGTCGCCGGCGCCAGCGGCAGCAGATAGCGGTGCAGCGCGGTCGAGAGCAGCGCGATCTCGCCGCCGAGCGCGCGGTGGAAATGCTCATCGAGCCGACGGGTGCGGACATCCGGGAACACCTCGAAGAGTGAGCGGCCAATGACGTCGCGCGCCGACATGCCGCTGTGATTTACGAGCCAGCGGTTCCAACTCCGGATCTTCAACTCGGCATCCGTCGTAAAGATGCCGTAGGGCGCGATCTCCTCCATCCAGCCGAGCATCGCCTCCCGGCGGCTGAAGCGGTCATCGGGAGGTTCGAACTGAGCCACGCCGGAAGGGCTGTCCGAGTCGGTCATGTCGCCTGCCGATGCTCCCATTTCTCCAGTTCGCGCAACATGCGATCGAGCGAGGTGATGCCGAGGATGATCACGAGATAGCCCACGACATTGCTGGCGCGCAGATGAAAGCGGGTATGAATCATGAGGGCGTAGCCGAGCTTCTCGTCAGATTCGAACGTGATCGACTGGAGAACATCGGGCACCGTTTCGACTTTGAGCCGTGGCACCGCAAAGGACACCTGAACGCGCAGGAGGTTGCCGAACACGCCCAGGCAGGCGTTGAGCAGGATGTTGCCGACCTCGGTGATGATCTCCCGTGCGCCGGCATCGAGCTCGCTGGGCGCCACGGCGTCATCCATCAGCAGCTGGCTGAGCAGCAACGCCGAGCGTTCATCGAGGAGCAGCAGCGCGTGGCCCGAGATCGGGCCGGTAAACATCTGGTTCACACTGGCCACTTCGCCTTGGATGACGTGATCGAGCAGGGGCGCGACCTCGTGCATCTCATGCATTCCGACCTTCGGCACCTGCAGTGTGATACGATAGCCGGTCAGCTCCGACAGGGCTCCGGCGGCGCGGCCATAACCGATGTTGATCAACTCGGTCAGGGCGTCTCTCTGGCTGGTCGTCAATTCCATGTGTTCCCCCCTTGCAGCACGGTTGAGACAATCTGCGTGAGTTTCTGCCGGTTGAGCGGCTTGTTGACGAACGCGGCGGCACCGGCGGCCCGAGCCTGATCCTGGGTCGATTGCTGAATATCGGCGGTGGCGACGATCACGCGGGCCTCCGGATTCAGCTCCCGGATCTTGGCGAGGACATCGAGGCCGTACATGCCGTTCATCACCATATCGAGCACGACGAGATCGGGCCGGTTGAGATAATAATGCTCCAGCGCCTGAGCACCATCGGTGGCTTCGTCGACGGAGTGCCCCATTTCTTCCAACACCTGGCGCACGGTGCGACGGGCAAGGGACGAATCGTCGACGATCAGAATTTTTTTGGCGTTCATGTATGTGCGATAATTGATTGTGCCATCTGGTGCAGCGGCACGGCGGCGTCACTCAAGCCGGCCTCGACGACCGAGCGCGGCATGCCGTAGATGATGCAGCTCTCCTCGGCCTCCGTGAGTACAGTGCCGCCTTGGGATTTGATCCAGGCGGCGCCATGCTTCCCGTCGTCGCCCATGCCTGTCATCACGACGGCGAGCACGCGTTCGCGGAAGACGTTGGCGGCGGATTGAAACATCACGTCGACCGAGGGGCGGTGGATTTTTTCGAGCGGTTGCAACGTGAGCTGCACGACGACGCTGCCGGCAACCGTGCGGCGAAACTGCAGATGCCGCCCGGCCGGAGCGATCAACGCGAGGCCGGGACGCACGAGATCGCCGTCCTTCGCCTCGACCACGTCGAGCGCGCAAATCTCGTTGAGCTTCTCGGCGTAGAGCGCCGTGTAGCCGACGGGCATGTGGAGCACGATTGCGATGGGTAACCTGTAATCGGCCGGGAACTGGGGGATCAACTGGCGTAGCGCCTGCGGCCCTCCGGTGGAGATGCCGATCAGCACGATGTCGGCCTGCGTGGGGGTGGTGGAAATCATCGGCACGCGACCGGGCGCGACGCCGTCGACCAGGTTTCCGGCCACGACGCCGGCGGCGGCTTTCACCTGCTCGATGAGCCGGTCATGGATCGTGCGCAGATCGTCGGTGGCGAGCGCAGTCGGCTTCTGTACAAAATCGAGGGCGCCGGCCTGCAACGCCTCCAGCACGAGCGCGCCGTCCCGCGGCGAGGAGGTGAGGATGAGGATCGGCACCGGTTGTCGTGCCATCTGGCGGCGCACGAAGCCGACGCCGTCGAGCTTCGGCATCAGGAGGTCGCAGGTCACGACGTCCGGCTTCAGCTCGGCGACCATTTGCAGGGCCTCTTCGCCGTCCCGTGCGGCTCCGACGACGTCGATCTCGGGGCTCCGCGACAACATCTCGCGCACGACCTTCCGCACGAAGGCGGAGTCGTCGACGATGAGGATGCGAATCGAGGTGGAGGGCGGCATTAGGTCGAGACCTGAGGGTTGGCTTTTCGCCGGTACACGAAGGCGCTGCCGAGCTCCTGCAACTCGAAGTCGGTCGTCACTTTCAGAAGCGATTCCGAGGCGCCGACGAAGAGATGACTGCCGGGTGCCATCCGCCGGGCAAACGTCGCGACCGTCCGTGCGATGGACGTGGACGAGAAATAAATGAAGACGTTCCGGCAAAAAATCACCGGGGAGCTCGCGAAGCGTTCGGCCTCTTCGGCGGCAACGAGATTCAATTGATGAAAGGAGACCCGCTCCACAATCGAGCGATCGAGCTGCAGTCCGCCCGGCGCGGGGCGAAAGTATTTTTCCCGGAGATTGTCCGGCAGCGAGCGGAAGGAGCGTTCGCGATAGACCGCAAGCCGCGCCTTCTCGAGGGCCGCCTCGCTCGCATCGCTCGCGACGACCTCGATCGGATGGTTGCCCCAACCCGCTTCGCGCAACGCGATCACGATGCTGTAGGCCTCCTCGCCCGTGGCGCACGCGGCGCTCCAGATTCGCAGCGGCCGGCCCGGATGCTCCTGAAACCAGCGCGGCACGACGAGATCCACCAAAGCCCGGATCTGGTCGAGCTCCCGCCAGAAGTACGTCTCCTGGACCGAGAATGCATCCATCACGCGTCGCCATTCCTCGTGTCCTTTCTCGTCGTATTTGAGCAGGTAATAATACTCGAGGAACGAGTGGCACCGATGCGCCGTCGCGCGGGCCTGGAGTTTCTCGAGCAGGGCTGGCAGCCGGTCGACCTCGAAGTAGATGCCGATCCTCTCGTGGATGAGGTCGCGCAGCAGTTGCGGGATCGGTTCTGGTACGGCGATCGCGGCAGCATCGTTGAGGGCGGACATTTAGTGAGTTGTAGAAAATGGAGTTGAGCTAGCCCGACTTGCGGCTGGCGCGTTTCGGTTTCGCGGGCGAGGGGGCCGGGCGCGCATCCTCCGCGCTGGCGACCGCCGGCGGTGGCGCGCCGTTGCCGTTGGGGGCCGGCGCGACTCGCGTTTCCGTGGCGTGCTTGATGCTGGCTGCATTCGTCGCGTTCTGTTCCGCGACGGCCCGCAAATCCTGCAATCCCGCGAGCACGGAGGCGGCGGAGCGCGCATGATTACGGTTCGAGGCGGTGATGAGCTTGATCTGTTTCGTCACGTTTTCGGTCGCGCCGGAAATGTCTTTCACGGCGCGCGATTGTTCCTGCATCGCGCGGGCGGCCTGCTCGGACTGCAAACGGAGATTGTCGACGGAGGTGTTGATCTGGGTGGAGCCGGTGGCCTGCTCGGCGATCGCGCGGTTGACGGTGGCGATGAGCTTCGCCAGCCGTTCCGATTCCTTCGAGATCTGCTCGGTTGCGGTGGCCTGTTCGCTCATGGCCCGCGAGGAGGAGGCGCCGCCCTTGCGCATCGATTCGACGGCCTGGATGATTTGCGAGGCGCCGCCGGCCTGCTCGGCCGTGGCTTTGCGGACCTGCACGGCGATGCTGTTGGTGGCTTGCGCCGCCTTGATGACTTCGCGCGCCGCCCGGCCGTGCTCGCCCATTGCCTGCGCGACCTCCTTCGCGACTTTGCGCATCTGGCCCGTCGCCTGGACGATCGTGGCGGCGCCCCTCGCCTGCTCGGCCGTCGCGCCTGCCACCTGTCGCGCCTGATTGCTGGTGATGGAGACGGCTTCGGTCACGTGCCTGCCCGCGAGCAACTGCTCGTCGGTGGCGCGGCTGATCTCGCCGACGAGGTTCATCGTGTCGTTGATGCCGGCGAGGATCTTCTGCAGGCCGGCGAGGCCGCCTTCGGATTGCTGCGTCGCCTCATCGGCGATCCGCGCGCCGTCGTTCGCGGTGTCGGTGGCGTCGCGCGTGACGTTTTCCAAGCCCCGCACGATTTTCGCGATGTCGGCGGTGGCGCGGGCGCTCCGATCCGCGAGGTTGCGGATCTCTTCGGCGACGACGGCGAAACCGCGGCCGGCATCGCCGGCGCGCGCTGCCTCGATGGACGCGTTCAACGAAAGGAGATTGGTCCGCTCGGCGATCACGTTGATCGTATCGACGATACCGGTGATTTCGGCGGTCTGTTTGTTGAGCTCCCGCATCACGGCGGTCGAGTTGGTCATCGCCTTGGAGAGGCGGCCGATGCCCTGGATCGATTTCTGGATCAACTGGCCGCCCTCATCGGCTTCGCGCGAGACGCGGCGTGTGATCTCGTTCGTGCGCTTGACGGTGTCGGCTACGGAGCGCGTGGTGCGCTCGAGCTGCGCGGCGCTGGTCGATGCGTTGTTCGCGGCCTCGGTGATGCGCTCACCGCTTTGCGCGACGGCCTGGATGGAGCGCGCCATCTGTTCCACGGAGGTCGAGGTCTGTTCGACGGAGGTGGCGAGGCTCTCGGACATCGCGCCGACTTCCTCGATCGAGGCCGCCATCTCGTTCATCGACGAGAGCGTCTCTTCGGCGGCCGACGTGAGCTCGTCGGCGTGGCGCGCGACGCCCTGGACGGAGCGGCCCATTTCCTCGATGGAGGCGCCCGTCTCGTCGAGGGCGGTGGTGAGATCCTCGGAATCCTTGGTGACGCGTTTGGCCGAGCTCGCGATCTCGTTGATGGCGGTCGTGAGCTCCTCGGCGGAGGTCGCCATCTCCTGCGCGGTGGACGAGACGTTTTGCGTCGCGGCCGAGATCTGTTTCATGGCCGCGCCGGTCTCGGTGGCGGAGTTGGCGACCTGCGCGGTGTTGGCGGAAACCTGTTCGATCGAGGCGGCGATCTCGTTGACGGCGGAAACGGTTTCCTCGCTGGAGCGGGAGACCGACTCGGCTTGCGCGGCAGTCTCCTTGAGGGAAGTCGCCATGTCGTTTGCGTGGCCGGTGAGGGCATCGAGCGAACGGGTCTGGGTCAGGACGCCGTCGGCGATGCGGGCGGCGAGCTGGAGAGTGTCTTCGGTGGACGCGGGGTTCGCGGCGGGGTGAGACCGCGAGGGGGAGGCTTTCGTATTCGTATTGGCCATGGCAAGGAGTTGAGCGCTTGGAAGGTCAGGCGTTTGCCGGCACGGTGGCGGGCGATTCGGCGGTAAGGCTGGCGGCGGCGTCGATCTCCTCGCGGTCGAGCACAGCGGAGATATCGAGGAGCAGCACGAGGCGGTCTTTGACGGTGGCAACGCCTTTGACGTAATTGCCCTGAATCCCGTGGAGCGTCTCCTCCACCGGCTTGATTGAGTCGGCGGGGATGGCGCGGAATTCGCGCGCTGAATCGACGACCAGGGCGACGAGCCGCTGCTGCACCTTCAGGAAGATCAAGCGCGTGCTCTGGGTATGGGCCGCGCGCGGGAGCCCGAAACGCGTGCGCAGATTCAGCGCGGGCACGACGTTGCCGCGGGAGAATACCACACCCTCGACCGAGGGCGCGGTGTTGGGCACTGGCGTCACATGCTCGAGCAGCTCGATGTGCTGCACCTCCTGGCTGCGCACACCATACGAAGCACCGGCGAGCTCGAAGATGATATAGGGTTCGGTCACGTTCATGGCTGAAAAACTCCCCGGCCCCCAGTGCCGGGCGACCGTTCGGCCTCCACGGACCAGTGGATTCTCGTCCGGTGCATCATGAGGCTGGTTTGGCGTTTTCGATCCACGGTTTGGACTTTTCCGCGGTGTGCGGTCGCACGACGCCGGCGGTCAGTGCCGCGGCATCCAGGATCAGGACGGGCCGGCCATCGCCGAGCTCGGTCGCGCCGGAAACTCCCCGCACGTGCAACAACGGGTCCGACATCGGACGCACGACAACCTCGCGTTGCGCGACAACGCGATCGACGACCAACGCCGCGGACCCGCGTTCGGAGGAAATCACCAGCGCGGGGATCCGCACGTGCGTCCGCGGCTTGGTGCCGAGCACCCGGCTGAGCCGCACCAGCGGCAACACACCGTCGCGGTAGGGTATCACCTCCACGTGTTTGACGCTCCGCACCTGCTCCTCCTCGAACTGGACAATCTCCTCGATGAAGCTCTGGGGCACGGCACACGTCTGTGCACCGGCGATGACGATCACCATGTCGGCGATGGATAACGTCAGCGGGAGCCGCAGCGTGAACTGCGTGAAGGTGCCAGCCGCGCTATCGAGCGAGAGCATGCCGCCGAGTTCCCTGACGGTGGTGTGCACGACCGACATGCCGACGCCCCGGCCCGAAGTGAGGTCCGCCTCTTCGCGCGTGGAAAACCCTGGCCGGCAGAGCACCGCCAGGATGTCACCCGCGCTCGGCGTCTCAGGAAGGGCGATGCCCAGGGCGGCGGCGCGCAGCGCGATGCTTCTGGGATCGATGCCTCGTCCGTCATCGCGAATCCGAATCACCACGGCGTGGCCGACCGCCGAGGCACGAATGGACAGGATGGCTTCCTCGGGCTTGCCGGCGGCGACGCGTTCGGCGGGAGACTCGACGCCGTGGCTGACGGCGTTGCGCACGAGGTGCAGCAGCGGCTCCTTGAGACGCTCGACAAGGAACTTGTCGATTTCGGTTTCCCGACCTTCGAGGACGAGCCGGACTTTTTTTCCCGTTTCCCGGGCGAGATCGCGGACGACGAACGGCAGGCGCGAGAAAATCTCCGCCACAGGCACCAGCCGCACGCGCGTGATCGCCGCGCGCAGTTCCTTGAGCGAGCGCCCGAGCCCGAGATTCACTTCCTGTAATGCACTCCGGTCGCCGGGCAGTTGCGCGATGCGTTCTTCGAGCCGGGATCGGTGGATCACCATCTCGCCCATGATGCGCATGAGGTGATCCAGCCGACCCAGGTCGACGCGCACGATGTGCGACGGAGCGATCGAGAAGTTGGGCCCGGCTGTATTGTAGTCGCCGCCGCCACCCCTGCCGTCGCTCACCGGTACGGTCGGGCTCAACACGACGCCATCGGCCAGCCATGCGTCGATCGCGGCCGGCGGCTCATGCACCGCCAGGATGAACTCGAAGGACATCGAACCGTCGCCGCGGACGGTGGGCGCGGCGCTCCGGATTGTACCCAAGACGGACAGGCGTTCTCGGATGCTGGTGACGTTGACGCCTCGCTGCGTGAGCTCGGCCGACGGGGAAAACGTGGCGTGCCAGAGCGATGCCTCGGAATGTGCGACGAGGGGGCTGACGTCGGCTGGCGGGCCGGCGGCCGATTCGGATTCGGTGGACGATGGTGTGGTGGCGTCCGGAGGCCGCGAGGCCCTGCCATCGGCGGCGAGCAAGGGCTCGAGGAGGTCGGCGATCTCCGGTTGCGGCTGCTTCAAGCGATGGCAGGCGACGATCTGTTCGAGTCGATGCGCGCTGCGGCCGATGAGGTTGAACGTCTCAGCCGTCGGTGCTGACTCGCCGGAGGAAAGTCGCCGCAGGACCTCTTCCGCCGCATGCGCGAGCTGTTCAGCGGGCCGCAAGCCGACGATGCTGCAGATGCCTTTGAAGGAATGAACGCTGCGATAGAGGCTGGCGAGCGCCTCGCGATAGTCCGCCGGACTGCCCAAACGGAGCGCGAGCACATCGAGGTGCGCACGAATATGCCCCATGAGCTCGTCGCATTCAGTATAGAAATCGTCGAGCAGTTCGGGTTGAAGCTCCGGTGGCGCGTCGTCGCTCATGCGCTCTTCTCGGAACGGGTGGCACACGCGCCAGTGGCCAGAGATTGGTGCGCAGCGGGGGCGTTCTGTCTCTCCCAAGCGCTGAAGCGGGCGCGCAAGTGCTCGGCCGAAATCGGTTTCACATGATAAGCGGAAGCGCCGAGTGCAGTGGCACGCGCGACATCGCTGGCGTGCTCGGAACCACTCAAAACCGCGACATCGAGCGGTGGATCGAAAGGATGGGCCTGTATCCACTCGAGCACCTCGAATCCGCTGCGAGCCGGCATTTTGAGATCGAGGAAGACAAGGTCGGGGCAATGGGCGGCCCTCCGTCCGTCGGCCGTCGCGCAGCCCTGGAGAATACGCAGCGCCTCCTCACCGTCTGCCGCGTGGACGAGATCGCATTTCAATCCGGCTTTTTGCAGGGTCCAGCGAAAGAAAAACGCGTCGTCTTCGGAGTCTTCGGCGAGCAATAATATGGGATGTTTCAGTGCGCTGGACATGTCGTTGAACTGACCGGACCGAGTGGGCGCGTTCCGAGGCCGGAGATCGCGCCGAACACCACGGCACCGTCTTTGTCCTGCGTGCGTGTTGCACTGTCGAGCCGGTACCCGGCCCGCGGATTCCCAATATTATATAGGAAAAAACCCGAGACGTGAGATGACTCCGTAGCAGGTGAGAGACACGCGGCTGAGGCATGCCGGAGCTGGGAATATCTCCACTCCGTCGGACGCTGCGCGGGGGCCTTACGACCGCTTCTTTTTTCCGAACGGCGCGGCGGTCTTGCTGGTGGGCAGCGCGCCTTCGGAGGCGAGTTGTTTGATGAGGCTCGTGAGGTAGGGGATGAGCTGCTTCTTGCGGCTCACGACGCCAGGCATGTCGAAGATCTCGTCCTGTTCGACGTGGGGGTAACCGATTTTTTCGATGATGATGGGATCACCCTTCACGAGCAGAAGGGAGTTCTGCGTGTTGATGTCGGTAACGAGGAGGGCAGCGAAGGTGAGCCGCTCTTCGTCGCGGAGCTCCTGCACGGCGTTCGCGATGGGTTTCGCGTGTTGCCAGAAGTTGCCGAAGCCGAGCTCTTCGACCTGCGACACGGCGTAGCGAATGCCTTCCTCCTCGTAGATCTTGAAGTCGGAGCGCACGACTTTGTCGGGCGGGCTGGCGAGAATCACGGAGCCGGAATTGAAAATCTGATCGGCGAGCTCCTTCGAATTGACGCCCGCGATTTGCGAGAGCCACGCGAGGATGATGGCGTCCTTGCCGGTGGCGGTGGGGCCGTTGAGGTGAAGCGTGTCGGAGATCAGGCCCGACATCATGATGCCGGCGATCGCAGGGGAAGGTTGGAGGCCTTCGCGGCGAAACAGGTCGGCGACGATCGTGCAGGTGGACCCGACGGGCTCGTTGATGAAGAGGATGGGCTGCGCGGTGTTCATCGCACCCAGCCGGTGGTGATCGATGATCTCGGCGATCGTGACCTCGTCGGCGCCGGCCACGGCTTGCGTGAGCTCGTTGTGATCGACGAGGACGAGGCGGGTTTGGACAGGTTTGAAGATGTCGCTCTTCGTGAGAATACCGGTGAGCACGCCGTCGTCGTTGGTGACGAGGACGGCGTGATTGGTGACAGAAAATTTCTTGCGGACATCGGCGATGCGTTCGTCGGGATCGACGGTAACGACGTTGCGATCGATGACGCGTTCGATGCTGGAGGCCGTGCGCACGACCCACGCGGTCGTGGCGGAATCGTAGGGGCTCATGATGAGGCTCACGCCTTTTGCCCTGGCGAGCGCGATGGTCTCGTCGTCGAGGTCGAGATTGCTCGTGATGACGAGCGCGCGGATGCCGAGCTCGATGGAGCGGTGTTGAACGTCGCGACGGTCGCCGACGATGATGATGGATTGGCTGGCGGGAATCTTCTCGCGTTCGGAGATGCTCCAGAACGAGCGGATATCCATCGTGCCGAGGCGGACGAACAGATCTTCGACCTTCTTCTCGTCGACGAGGTGAATGGCGCGGCCCTTGAGGGCGCGCGCGATGCTGGCGAGCGAGGTGTGCACCTGGCGCATGAGGCGCGGCTCGCTGACGCGCGGGATGAACACGCCGCCGAGGTGCACCATGGAGACGGTGCCGATGGGTTTGCGGCGGGTGTTGGTGACGGGGAGGACGCGGATGTGATGGCGGTCGATGAGCTCGAGCGCCTCGGCGCACGTCGCGCTCTCGGGCACGGAGATCACGCCGGGCGTCATGAGATCGTGCACGCGGGGTGACACGTCGCTGAGATAGTGGGGCAGCGGTTGTTGAAAGCGGCCGAGGATCGTGTCGATGCGGGCGTTGGAGTTGCCGCAACGCGCCGCGATATAGCCGCGTTCGCCGCGTGCCTCCTTGAAGGCGGCGTAGGCGATGGCGGAGCAGATCGCGTCGGCGTCGGGATTTTTGTGCCCGACCACGAAGGTCGGATGCGGGTTGTTGGTCGCGGGCGCGGCGGCGGGCGGCATCATGGAGGTCGCGGACGATGGACCGCGAGACGCGCCGGTGGAAGCGGGAAAAAGAAAAGCCCGGTCGCGAAAGCGGCCGGGCAGTGTGATCGAAGAGGCTCGGGTCGAGCGATTAGGGTCCGCGCGCGGCGATCTGGCCTGCGGGAGTGCCGACCATGCCGCCGGCGCCGGAGGGCGGGTTGATCGAGTAAATACGGGCGCTCTGGTTGGGAGTTGCCGCATTATAAGGGATCGCCTGAAGGATGTTCTGAGGCCGGACCTGGCTCGTGCTGGTCGGGTTGTTCGAGTAGAACGGCGAGTTGTTTCCGGTGGTCTGAACGTTCGGATAGAACGCGATGTTGCCGCCGAGAAAGGCGATGAAGCCTCCGCTATCTTTATAGACGCCGCTCGTCGCGCTCCACAGGCCGACGTTGCGGAGGCCGCGGGTAAAGATCACGGGGGTGGTCGCCGCGTCGCTCATCTTCACACCGCCGACGAACGACCACGAGGGCGAGCGCTGGTTGGTGAAAGTGGAATGCAGCGTATTGCGCGCGGCGTTTGGTTGAATGATGAAATTCGGCATCACGCCGTTGAACGCCGCGTCGTTCTTGCAGAAGTAGAACGACGGGTCCGTGAGAATGTTGTTCTTCGCGAGAATACCGGGCCACTTCCAGGCGGGCTGCGGCGTATTCAGGACGGAATTCGGAATGCTGGCGGGCTGCGGATCCGGCAGCCGGTCGCGATTGTCGCCGGCGTAGATCTGCGCGGCTTTCAGGATTTCGCGGAGCTTGTTTGAGTCGACGGCCTTCTCCGCCTTTTCACGGACGGTGCCGACGGTTGGGATCACGATCGCGGCGAGAATGCCGATGATCGCGATGACCGTTAGCAGTTCGATAAGAGTAAACGCGCTGGCGCCGGAGCGCTGAGGCGCGAACCCGCTCGAAAGCGAGCGGCGAGGTAGATTTCGCATGTTTTAAAGGGGCTGGCTGGGAGCAGAAAGACGCGAGAAACGCGGGACAGTTTCGTTGAAAAATCGCGAGCACAAGAAGAAACTCCCCCGTCGCGGACTCGACAAAACTTTTCCGGCCGACCTACGCTCCGCGACGATGAAGATCTATCTCGATGGCAAATTCGTCGACAGCAGCGACGCCAAGATCTCCGTGTTCGATCACGGATTACTCTACGGCGACGGTGTCTTCGAGGGGATCCGACTCTATGGCGGCAATGTATTCCGGCTCGAGGAACATCTCGAGCGGCTGGAATACTCGGCGAAGGCCATCATGTTGCAGTTGCCGCTTTCGCGCGCGGAATTGAGCGAGGCGACTTGCGAGACTTGCCGGCAAAACGGCCTTACCGATGCGTATATCCGACTCGTCGTCACGCGCGGCGTGGGCGATCTCGGCCTCGCACCGTGGCTGTGTCCGAAGCCGTCGATCTTCATCATCGCGAGCAAGATTTCGCTCTACCCGAAGGAGTATTACGAGAACGGCCTCGCGATCGTCACGGTGCCGACGCGCCGGATCAGTCCGGCCGCGCTGCCGTCGACGATCAAGTCGCTGAATTATCTCAACAACATCCTCGGCAAGATCGAGGCGAAGCAGTTTGGTGCACTGGAAGCGATCATGCTCAACGATCAGGGCTACGTCGCCGAATGCACCGCGGATAACGTCTTCGTGGTGCACAAAGGCGAGTTGCTGACGCCTTCCGCTTCGCAGGGCGCGCTCAAAGGCGTGACTCGTTCGACGATCTTCGATCTGGCGCGCGAGCTTCAGGTACCGGTCCGCGAGGCGAACCTGACGCGCTACGACATCTGGTGCGCGGATGAATGTTTCCTCACGGGTTCGGGCGCGGAGGTGATCCCGACGGTGAAGCTCGACGGCCGCGAAATCGGCGATGGCAAACCGGGTCCGATCACGAAGCGCATTTTGGAGGCGTTTCGGAAGCGCGTCTTGGTGGAGGGAACGCGGATTTAAAAAGCTCCAAGCTCAAGCTCCAAGCTCCACGAAACGCTCAAGATCCAGCGGACAAAACTCGCGTTGTCAGTGCGCCCTTGGCGGTTGGCATTGGAGCTTCTCAGGCTCTTGGCGCTTGGATCTTGGAGCTTCATGGGGTCCGCGCCCGCCCTCACGCTCAAGTTTTTTCCCAGCGTCACGATTGCACCCTTGGCGCAATGCGACGTGTCTAATCGACTCGTCACTCCGTGACACACGCCTGCACTTGCCAGCGTGGGGCACTGTGGCATGTTCCGTGCAGAACCCTTCCCGACCTACATGGCCAACCCGCTCAAATGCGATCTTTGCTCGAAACCTGCGACAGTTCACCTGACGCAGATTGTGAACAACAAGGTTCACAAGGTGGACTTGTGCGAGTCGTGCGCCCAGGCGAAGGGAGTCACGGATCCGAGCGGATTTTCCCTGGCTGACCTGTTGTTGAAAGCCTCGCTGAATCCCGAGCCTGCCGGAGCCGGCGGCGTGCGGTGCGAGAATTGTGGATTCACGCAAAACGACTTCAAGAAACACGGCCGTTTCGGCTGCCCCGTGTGCTATGAAACCTTTCGTGGGATCGTCGAACCAATGCTCGAAAACATGCACAATGGTACTGCGCACGCCGGCAAGATCCCGACGCGGGCGCTCGAGCGCAAATCCCTCTATGACCGGCTGACGAAGCTCGAGCTCGATCTCACCGAAGCCATCAAGTCTGAGCGTTACGAAGACGCAGCCCGCACCCGCGATGAAATCAACCAAGTCAAACAAGCGTTCAACCAGCACGTCGCGCGCTAAGCCCATGACGATTTCATCGCTCATCGACACGCCGTCAGAGCTCACCGATTCGGCGAGCAACAAGACTGCGATCGTGTTGATGACGCGCGTGCGTCTCGCACGAAATCTCGCCGGCCATTCGTTTCCCGGCTGGGCCAAACCGGCGCAACGCGAAGAGATTCTCGAAAAATGCCGCGCCGCCGTCTCGGCCACGCCGCAGATGAAACGCTCCTTGAATGTCGTGATCGGCGAGCTCACCGATCTCGAGCGCCAGATTCTCGTCGAGCGTCATCTCATCAGCCGCGAGCTCAGTGGCACAAAGACCGGCGCCGGCGTCATCATCAGCAAGGACCAGGCATTCTCGGTCATGATGAACGAGGAAGATCACCTGCGGATTCAGGTTTTGCGGGCCGGCTTCAACCTCAAGAAGGCCTGGAACACAGTCAACGACCTCGACTCCGCGCTCGAGGAGCACCTCGACTTCGCGTTCTCGCCCACGCTCGGTTATCTGACGGCCTGCCCCACGAACCTTGGCACCGGCATGCGCGCGTCCGCGATGATGCACCTGCCCGCGCTCGTGATCTCGAATCAAATGGAGAAAGTGGTGCGCGCCGTGAACCAGCTCGGGATGGTGGTGCGCGGTTTGTTCGGCGAAGGCTCCGACGCGAGCGGCTCGATCTTCCAGATCTCGAATCAGACGACGCTCGGTGAATCCGAGGAGGACATCATCAAGCGCCTCAGCTCCGTGTTGCAGTCGATCGTCGAGCACGAGCTCAACGCGCGCGACAAGCTCCTCGAGGCCGATGCGAGCAAGCTGCTCGACAAGATTGGTCGCGCCTACGGCATCCTGCAGAACTGCCACCTGCTCAGCTCGAGCGAGGCCATGAATCTCCTCTCGTTGATCCGGCTTGGCGTGGATCTCGGTGCGTTCCCCGACGGGAACCGTTGCGTGATCGACCGGCTCTTCATCGAGGCGCAGCCCGGACATCTGCAGCACGCGCAGAAGGCCGAGTTCGAGCCCAGCCAGCGCGACCTGTTGCGGGCGGCGCGCCTCCGCTCGGAATTTGCGAATTTCGCCCGCCCGGACTTTAATTTCACCAACGGAACCAACGGCAAAAACTAACTCCAGCCCAACAACCCCTTTCACGAAATGTCCCAAGAACCGATGAACAATTTCACGCCGCGCGCGCAGCAGGTGCTCGCGCTGGCTCGCAAGGAAGCCGATCGTTTCCACCACAACTACGTCGGCACCGAGCACATTCTGCTTGGGCTGATCAAGCTGGGTCAGGGTGTGGCGGTCAGCGTTCTGCAGAAGATGGGCCTGGATCTCGAAACCGTCCGTTCCGCCGTCGAGAAACAAGTCGGCACCGGTCAGGAGACGAAGGCGCAGAACAGCATTCCCTACACGCCGCGCGTCAAAAAAGTCCTCGCCCTCGCTGGCAAGGAAGCGAAGACGCTCAACCACTCGTACGTCGGCACCGAGCACATTCTGCTCGGCCTGTTGCGCGAGGGTGAAGGCGTGGCCGCGCGCGTGCTGAAGTCGCTCGACATCGACATCGAGCGCACGCGCAACGAAATCCTCCGCGAGCTCGATCCGCAGTTCTCCGGCTCGCAGGGCGGCGAAGGCGGCGAGGAAGCCGCAGCTGGCGGTTCGCCGCGCGGTGGTGCGCAGCCCGAGGACAAGAAGGAAGTGAAGACGCCCGCGCTGAAGGCGTTTGGCCGCGATCTCACCGAGCTCGCGCGCAAGGGCGAGATGGATCCGGTCGTCGGTCGGAAAAACGAAATCCGCCGCGTCATCCAGATCCTCTGCCGCCGCACGAAGAACAATCCCGTCCTCATCGGCGAAGCCGGCGTGGGCAAGACCGCCATCGTGGAGGGTCTCGCGCAGGAGATCGCGGCCGGCCTCGTGCCCGAGATCCTGCTCGAGAAGAAGGTCATCACCCTTGACCTTGCGCTGATGGTCGCGGGCACGAAATACCGCGGCCAGTTCGAAGAGCGCATCAAGGCGGTGATGGACGAGATCAAGCGCGCCAAGAACATCATCCTCTTCATCGACGAGCTGCACACGATCGTGGGCGCCGGCGCGGCGGAAGGTGCGATGGACGCGTCGAACATCTTCAAACCCGCGCTCTCGCGCGGTGAGCTCCAATGCGTGGGCGCGACGACCCTGAACGAGTATCGCAAATACATCGAGAAGGACTCCGCGCTCGATCGCCGTTTCCAATCCGTGAAGGTCGAGGCGCCATCGGTCGACGACACGATTCTCATCCTGAAGGGCATTCGCTCGAAGTACGAGGATCACCACAAGGCGACATTCACCGACAAGTCGCTCGAGGCGGCGGCGAAGCTTTCCGACCGCTACATCACCGGACGTTTCCTGCCCGACAAGGCCATCGATGTGATGGACGAAGCCGGTTCGCGCGCGCGCATTGGCGCGCTCAGCCGTCCGCCTGACGTCGAGAATCTCACGAAGGAGATCGAGTCGGTGTGCGCGCAGAAGGAGAAGGCGATCAGCGAGCAGCATTTCGAAGAGGCCGCGAAATTCCGCGACCAGGAGAAGCAGCTGCGCGCGAAACAGGATCAAATTACTGAACAGTGGAAGAAGCAGCGCGACGAGAAGCGCGTCGCCATCGACGACGACCTGATGATGCAGGTGGTCGCCGACTGGACCGGTATTCCGCTTTCGCGCATGGAGAAGAAGGACAGCGAGAAGCTGCTCACGCTTGAAACCGAGCTCCAGAAAGCGGTCATCGGCCAGGACATCGCTTCGAGCGCCATCGCGCGTGCGCTGCGTCGCTCGCGCGCCGACCTGAAGGATCCGCGCCGCCCGATCGGCTCGTTCATGTTCGTCGGCCCAACGGGTGTCGGCAAAACGATGCTCGCGAAGCAACTCGCCGGGCAGATGTTCGGCAATCAGGACGCGATCATCCAGATCGACATGTCGGAGTACATGGAGAAGTTCGCCGTTTCGCGCCTCGTCGGCTCGCCTCCGGGCTATGTCGGCTATGAGGAAGGCGGCCAGCTCACCGAGGCCGTGCGGCGCAAGCCGTACGCGGTCGTGCTCTTCGACGAAGTCGAGAAAGCGCATCCGGACGTGATCCAGCTGCTGCTGCAGATTCTGGAAGACGGCCGGTTGACCGACTCGCTGGGTCGCACGGTCGATTTCCGAAATACGATCATCATCATGACCTCGAACGTCGGCGCGCAGCTTCTGCAGCGTCAGACCTCGATGGGCTTTGCGGCTGCCGGCTCGAGTTTCAACGATGCCGAGAAAATGCGCGAGAAGGTGCTCGAGGAGGCGAAACGCGTCTTCAAGCCCGAGTTCCTGAACCGCATTTCCGAGATCATCTTCTTCCGGCCGCTCGACAAGACCGACCTGATCAAGATCGTCGAGCTCGAGACCGCGCATTTCGCGAAGCGCCTCACCGATCGGAAAATCACGCTCGAGTTCACGCAGGAGGCGAAGGACCTGCTCATCGAGAAGGGTTACGACGAGAAATACGGCGCGCGTCCGTTGCGCCGGGCCGTCGAGCACTATCTCGAGGATCCGCTCGCCGAGGCGCTGCTCCGTGGCGATGTGAAGGATGGCGAGCCGGTTATTGTTGCGCGCGAAGGCGACAAACTTATCTTCAAACAAAAGACGCCACCCGCCGCTCCGAGCGGCGTGACGCAGTAAACAAAAAGACGACCACCCGTCGTTCAATGAAGCCCCGCCTCCCGAGATCAAGGGAAGCGGGGTTTTCAATTTAGGCTTCTTCGGAACACCTTCAGTGTCCCATTCGGTGGCACACCAGGCTGAGAATCGAGTTGTCAAAAGGGGCGGAGCGAAGAATCCACGAGACATGCGCACGTGCGTGGCCCTGCTCTTGTTTCTCGCCGCCTCGCTGGCGAAAGCGGCGGGCATTCCGGAATCCGAGACGAGCCATGCGCCGACGGCGCAGCGGATCGCGGCCCTGCATGCGGCGGCGCTTCGCGATGGCTGGCCCGCGCAGACGGCGTCGTTGCGTACCACGGCGACGCTGGCCTATCAGCGTGAAAAGCTGCAGGCGGCCGAGGCGTGGTTTAACATCTATCGCTGGGCGTTGCTGCTGGGGCAGAGCGAGGCCGAATTTTTCCCGCAGTGGATCGCCGCGGTGAACACCGCGCAGGCGGGGCACCGCAACATGTCTGCGCACTACACCGCTCGCCCGCAGCCGTTGGGCGCGAGTCTTTCGCCGCCGCTGCAGGCGTGGCTGCTCGGGAACGCGGCGTTTTCCGCGCAGTTTTTCAGCTTGTTGGCGCCGGTGGATCAGGTGCCGCGCGTGTTTGAGATTCTGAACGAACTGCACCAGCGGGATGCGGCGCGCTTCAAGAGCTTCGCCTCGCTCGCACTCGCGATCGCGGTCGTCTACGACGTGCCGCCGCCGCCCTTCTGGCCGCACGGTCAGGTGGCGGATGAGGCGCTGCCGCGCAGGCTGCCGGAGCCGGCGGCGGCATTTGCATGGTGGACTAAACAGGCGCAGGCAGGGCGGCTGTTTCACAACGTGGCGCGGCTGGACGCGCACGAGTTGAAATTCGTCGTCGATGCAGCCGCGCCGTTTGCCGAGCTGGAATGGGCGCAGGAAGTCTCGAATCATCCGCTCAGCCACCTCGCCGGTGCGTATTCGATGGTTCGATACCGGAATGAACGTTTGAAAAACCAGACGCCGCTCTGGCCGGGCCGCACCTACCGGTTGCCGGAGATCCTGGCGACCGGCGGAATCTGCTCGGATCAGGCCTATTTTGCGACGCAGGTCGGCAAGGCCCGCGGGGTGCCGACGCTGCTCTTCTACGGTGCGGGCAACGATGGCCGGCACGCGTGGTTCGGTTATCTCGATGGCAGCCAAAAATGGCGGCTCGATGCGGGACGGTACGCGGAGCAGCGGCTCGTGACGGGCTTCGCGCGGGATCCGCAGACGTGGCGCGAGTTCAGCGATCACGAGTTGCAGTTCATGTCGGAGCGGTTCCGCGAGCTGCCGTCGTTTCGGCAATCGCGCACGCATGCAAGTTTCGCGGCCGACTTTCTGGCGCAGGGCAAGGCGGCGTCAGCCGCGGCGGCCGCGCGGAAAGCGGTGAATTTCGAGCGCCGGAACCAGGCGGCGTGGGAAACGCTGATTGCGGCCGCGCGCCTGGAGGGAAAAGACGCCAGGACGATCGAGAACGTGATGCGGGAGGCGGCGCTCGCGTTTCATCAACGGTATCCCGATCTCGAGGCGCATTACGTGAACCGCGTGGCGGAGAGCCTGCGGGCGCGCGGCGAAACCAGCGCGGCGGCGCACGAGGTGCGGCAGATCGCGTTGAAAAACAAAGGCGCTCGCGGCGACCTCAGCGTGCGGCAGGCGCGTGACATCGTGCAGCGCGCGGTCGCGACGCAACCGTTGCCCGACCAGATTCGCAGCTACAACACGGTCCTCGACTCGTATGGGCGCGGCGCGGGTATTGGTTTTTTCGACGACGTGGTCGTCGGCTTCATCCACCACCTGGTGCAGTTGAAGCAGAAGGCGGAGGCGCTGAAGGCGATCGAGCGCGCGCGGCGGACGTTGCGGGTGGAGCCGAACAGCCAGCTCGCGTCGGAGTTCGAGCGGCTGGTGCAGGCGGTGAAGGAGACGAAGTAGCGCGCCGGCTGGAAGCCGGCAACTCTCGTGAGGCTGGCGGGATGCCGGCGCTACTTTACCGGACGCAGGATTTCGAGCGCGGCGAGCATCGCGGCGTTGCGCGTTTCGACGCCGAGCTTTTGGAAAATGTGCTCCACGTGCTTGTGCACGGTGCGGACATTCGCTTCGAGAATCGTGGCGATGTCGGGATTGCTTTTGCCCTGCGCGATCCAGTACAGCACTTCCGCTTCGCGCGCGGTGAGGCCGAGCGCCATCAGTGCGGCGGGGCCCGGCGGCGAGCCGCGTTCCTCGAGCACAAGCATCTGCAGGTCGTTGCAATCGCGTTCGGCGAAGCGACGCACGATGAGCGGGGTGCCCCCGGCCTCGAGGGATGCGGGGAGATGGCTGTTGAGGCCCGGAAAATGTTTGTGCAGCAGATCGGCGGCGAGTCGCGTCGCGAACACGATCCGGCTGTTTGCATCCGCGAGCACGACGGCGCGATCTAGGGACTGGCTCAGCTGATTCTCCGCCTCGATGCGCAAGGCGAGCTCGTCGGCGAGATTCTTGCGGAGCGTGTGGATTTGCAGATGCGCGGCGACGCGCGCGAGGACTTCGGGCGGATAGGCTGGTTTGGTGATGTAATCCAGCGCACCGGCTTCAAACGCGCGCAGCTTCTGCGCGGGCTCCTCGATCGCGGTCATGAAGAGCACGGGAACGTCGCGACACTCCTCGCGTTCCTTGAGTTTCTTGCAGGTCGCCACGCCGTCCATGCCGGGCATCACAAGATCCATCAGCACCATGTCGGGCGTCGTATGCTCGAGGAGCGAAAGCGCGCTGCGGCCGCTTTCGGCGACGAGGATCTCGTAGCCTGCCTCGCTGAGCGCATCGAGGAGAAGCGAGAGGTTGGCGGGCGTATCATCGACCACGAGGATGCGAAGCTGGGGGAGGAGTGGCATCAGGAAATTTTGATGGAGCTGGGAGACGAAACGCAGTCCTTCACTTCTCCTCGCGTGCCATCGCGTGACGCGAGGAAAGCAAGGCGCGAATATCTTCCAGGCGATAGCCGACGAGTAACGCCTCGATCTCCGTCGCGAGTTGCGGCGACTCAGTCTTGAGCTGTTGGATTTCGTGGCGGAGCGCCGCGACCTGGCCGCGTTGGGCGAGCGCGAGCAATCGGTCGATGCATTCGAGCGACGGTGAGCGTTCCGGCGGTGCCGGGTCCGCGGCTGGCGTCGCTTCGGATTCTGCGTGAATCCAGGCGAGCTGCAGGTGCAGCTCGAGTTTCGCCAACAAGTCGGCCTCGCGAAATGGCTTCGGAAGAAAATCGTCGCAGCCTGCGGCGAAGGCATCGTCGCGGTTGAAGGAAAGCACGCTCGCGGACATCGCGATCAGTTTGAGCTTCGCGCCGCCGGGCCGCTCGCGCAGCGCGCGGGCGAGCGCGAGTCCGTCCATGCCGGGCATCCGGAGATCGAGGAAGATCAGCTCGGGGGCGAATTCGCGCACGAGTTGAAGTGCGGCCGGGCCGTCGCCGGCTTCACGCAGTTCGAAGCCGAGTGGTTGCAAGAGGTCGACGAGTACGGCGCGGTTGATGCCTATGTCGTCCACGATCAGCAGACGGTGGCGCGGACCGGTGTAGCCGATCGCGCGAGCGGTGTTTTTTTGCGGCGTGCCGGCCGCGGTGGCCAGGGCTTCGAGCGGGATCGAGAAACGAAACTCGCTACCCGTGCCGCGCGTACTTTCGACCTCGAGTGTGCCGCCCATCAGGCCGACGATTTTATACGAGATCGCGAGTCCGAGCCCGGTGCCGGGCTCCGGTGGGCGACCGTCCGTGACTTGGTGAAACGGCTGGAAGAGGTTCGCCTGATCGGCGGCCGAGAGGCCGACGCCGGTATCGGTCACGCTGAAGGTAAACGCATCGCGGCTCGCGCGGGTCACGCGCAAGGCCACGCGGCCGCGGGGCGTGAACTTCACGGCGTTACTGAGGAGATTGTCGAGCACCTGCCGGAGCTTCTGGCCATCGCCGAGCACGAAGTCGGGCAGCGTATCGGAAAGATGAATATGGAACTCAAAGCTCTTTTCCTGGGCCCGCGGAGTGAGGTTCGCGGCGACATCGCGCAGCAATTGCGGCAGATGAAACGGCGCGATGTGGAGCTCGAGTTTTCCCGCCTCGATCTTGGAGAGGTCGAGCACCTCGTTGATCATGCGCAGCAGGTGCTCGCCGCTGGTCTGGACAATCCGGATACGTTCGCGGTCCTGGCCGGAGATCCGCGGCGAGCGCTGCAGCACTTGCGCGTAACCGATCACGCCATTGAGCGGGGTGCGCAGCTCGTGGCTCATGTTGGCGAGGAAGACGCTCTTGGCGCGGTTCGCTTCGTCGGCGGCGTCCTTGGCGATCTTCAGCTCGGCGGTGCGCTCGGCGACGAGACGCCCGAGCCGGAGTCGTTCGCGTTCGGAGCGGCCGAGCCGCCAGCGCACGAAGCCGAAGACAGCGCCGCAGCCCAGGAGCGCGTAGGCGCTGAACGCGAGGCCGCTACGATGCCAGGGCGGTGCGACCGAAAAGGTGTAGCGCGCCGGCGTGCTGAGATCGCCCTCGGGATCGCGCGCGCGGATCTCGAGCGTGAATGGACCGCCGACGAGGTTGGTGAACGACGCTTCGGTTTTCGTCGTCCAGGCGGACCAGCGATCGTCGTAGCCGAGCAAGCGCGTCTGGAATTCGTGCGCGGCACCGGTGGCAAACCGCGTTGCCGCGAAGGAAAATGTGAGCGGATCCCGCGAGAATGGAATTCGCGGACCACGGCCATCGGGTGGCACGGGAAGAGTCGCCTGGCCCGCGTATTGGATCCGCCGGAGCAGGACGGAATACGGCGGACGTTTGCCGGATTGCACGGCGAGATCGATGCGCACGGTGGACTCCGAGCCGGTCACCCAAACGGCCTCATCGCCGGCGGTGTTGCGGTCCCAAAACACGGTGCGCGCGCCGCCCCAGCCGATTTTTTCCTGCAGCTTCCGCGGCTCCGCACGCCACGTGAACGTGCCGTCGGCGTTCGGGCTGAGACTATTCAGGCGGAGGGTGGCATCGCCTTCACGGATCTCCGCTTGAAGCCAGACGCGGCCGTCCGGCGCGGTCGCGACCGTGCCGGCGGTTGTGTCGAGGCGGCCTTGCGGGCACAGGTTGAGTTCGGGGCGAAACATCCCGCTTGCGTGCTCGAACCGATAAACGCCTCTGCGGGGTACGAAAACGGGACCCGTCGCAGTCGGGTAAACCATCGTCCAACCCTGTTTCGGCGGCAGGCCATGAGTCTCCAGATACGTGGTCACGGTGCCATCCAGCCAGCGAGACGAGTTGGGTTTGCGCACGACACGGACGATGCCGCGCGTCGAAGTGCCGAGCCAGAGAGAGCCGTGTTCGTCCTCGACGATGGAGCGGACGTCGCCGTTGAAGCCCGGCAGCGGGCCTTCGTCGTGCCAGCGCGCGCCATCGTGGCGGATGACGTTCAGGCCGAGGCCGCGGCCGGCGAAGACGACATCGGGATCGTCGCGCGAAGCGACGAAGCAGGAGATGGGATCGTGGGACGCGACGATCGGCGTGGCCTGATCTCGATTGATGACGAACGCGCCGCGGCTGGTGCCGACCAGCAGGCCGCGCGGATGGCTCGCGAGGCCCCAGCCGCTCTCCTGGATAAAGGGCAGGCGCTCGAAGCGCGCACGCGTGCCTTGCGCGAGATCGGCGGGGATGAGGCGGAATATACCGGCGCTGCACGCGGCGTAGAGCACACCCTCGTGGCGGACGAACTGGCGAACGAAATCGCGGCCGAGACCGTTCTGCCGGTCGAAGACCGTGTAGGGTGAAGCGAACTCGACGCGTGCGGTGCCGCTGTTGGTGTTCACCCAAAGGCTGCCTTCGCGGTCCTGAAAAAGCCCGAGCACGAGTTGATTCTCGAGCCCGTTTACCTCGTCGGCGCGCTGGAGCAGCCGGCCGTCGCGCGAGAGCAGCACGACGCCGGTGGCATCGGAACCGAGGGCCAGCGTGCCGTCGGCGAGCCGCAACGCATGGCGCCAGCGCGCGCGGCGCAGCACGGGCTCGGCCGGGACAGACCAAGGGTTGACCGTGCCGTCATGGAGAAGCTGATACATCGTTCCGTCGCTCGCGACGATCAGCAGGCGCGAGCCCGCATCGCCACGCACGACGAGCACGGGCTCGCGACCGAGGAACGGCGCGGCGCGGCTGACGAGCTCGAACTCGTCGCCGCGCAGCACGAACAATCCCTGGCCGGCGCGGTGCAGGAAGAGTTCGCCATCGATCGCGGTGAGTGCGGGCCGGACGGGATCGGTGAACGGCCAGACTTTGAACTCGCCGCCGCGCCAGCGCAGCACGCGGCTGATGGTGGAAAAGAAAACCGCATCGTTCACAGCGGCGACACCGAGCACGGGGCCGAGCGGGGCGACGTTTTGCGGCAACGCGGCCGTGAGCGATGTGTAGGTCATCGCGCCGCTGGTGCCGCGCGCGACGTAGCCGATCTCGTCGTTGCTGCCGAGGAAGAGTCGGCCGTCGGGGGCGAACGCGAGCCGCCGGATGAACGTCGCGGGGACGTCGATCTTTTGCCAGGAGGCGCCGTCGAACTCGAAAATCCTGCCGCGGTTTCCGAAGTAGAGCAGGCCGTCGGCCGACTGCACTGTGGTCCACATCTGATTATGGCCTTTGTAGGCGCCGGCGGTGTAGTTCGTGATGAAGGGCCGCCCCGCTTCGAGCATCGACGCGGCGTGCGCGAGGCCGGACACGAGAAAAACCGCGAGGGCGGCCAGCACGTGGCAGGCGGGGCAAACGCGAAACATGCCGTCAGCTCAAGCGTCGACGCGGACCCGGTCAATGTGCGCCCGTGTCAGCATTATCCGCAAGTATACGTATACGGATACGGATCCGCTAAGCGGTCGTGGTGGCGACGGTCAGAAGTGCGGCGAGCGCCGGGTCGGTTGCGGCGGATTGCTTCCAGCCGAGGACGAGCCGGCTTTCGGGGGCGGGCCCCGCCAGCGCGCGAAACGCGACCTCCGGCGGGAGGTTCTGCGCCTCCGACGGCGTCATGAACGTGGCTCCGAGGCCGGCGCGGACGAGGCCGATGCCGTTCGCGCGCGGCCAGATCTCCTCGGCGATGCGCGGCGTGACGCCCGCGCTGGTGAAGGCAGCGAGGATGCGGTCGTAGAAGCCGGGATTGTGGCTGCGCGGGAAAAGCACGAACGGCGTGTCGGCGAGATCGCGGAGACGCAGCGAGCTCGCTCGCGGGCGCGAAGGCGATCGGGTGAGCGGGTGGGTGGCGGGAAGCAGCACGCCGTTGCGCTCGCGGAGCAGCAGTTGCGTGCGCAGGCCGGGCGTCGGCGCGTCCGGGTGGAAGAAACCACACGCGATCTCGCCGGCCTGGAGTGCGGCGAGCTGGGCGGAGGTCGGCGACTCTGTAAGTTCGAGACGGATACGCGGGTGCTTTTGGTGAAATTCGCGCAGGATGCGGGGCAGCACGGTGGCCATGGCGAGGCCCGTGAAGGCGACGCGCACGTGGCCAACCTCCCCGACGGCGAGCGCAGCGAGGTCCGAGGGCAGGGCGGCGAGCCCGCGGAGCAGCGGCTCGATCCGTTCAAGGAGCAGCCGGCCGGCCGGGGTGAGCTCGACCCCGCGGCGGGTGCGATTGAGGAGATCCGCGTCGACGGCGACTTCAAGTTGCGCGACGGCGCGGGAGAGCGCGGGCTGGGCGATGGCGAGCGACTCGGCGGCTTTCCGAAAATGGAGCTGCCGAGCGACTTCGCGGAAATAGACGAGGTGCCGGAGCTCGAAGGGGAAACGACCGAGTGAAAGTGAGGCTGAAGGTGAAAGTGGTTGGAGCGGTGGCGTGCGCCGTCTTCCACTTTCACTCGCGGCGTCGCTTTCACTTTTCGGCTGATAATCGGCAGGCATCACAGCGATCGAAATGAGTATTTTCCGGCATGACAAATCTTTGGTAGTGTCATGTCCCCACAGACTGGCGTTTCGTGGCGCTTGTCACTTTCACTCTCACCTTCACTTTCACTTTCCATGGCAAAATCACTCTTCGAAAAAGTCTGGGATGCGCACGCGGTGCGCACGCTGGCCAACGGCCAGACGCAGCTGCTCATCGGTACGCACCTCATCCACGAGGTCACCAGCCCGCAGGCCTTCGGGATGTTGCGCGACCTCGGACTGAAGGTCGCGATGCCGCACCGGACATTTGCGACGGTCGATCACATCGTGCCGACGGATCAGGTCACGGAACCCTATCGCGACGATCTGGCGCAGGCCATGATGAACGAGCTGCGGAAGAACTGTGCCGAGTTCGGCATCACGTTTTTCGATCGCGCGACGGGCAAGCAAGGCATCGTGCACATCGTCGGGCCGGAGCAAGGCATCACGCAGCCGGGCACGACGATCGCGTGCGGCGATTCGCACACGAGCACGCACGGCGCGTTTGGCGCGGTGGCGTTTGGTATCGGCACGACGCAGATCCGCGACGTGCTCGCGACGCAGACGATGGCGCTCGGCAAGTTGAAGGTGAGGCGGATCAATGTGACGGGAAAGCTGCGGCCGGGCGTGTATGCGAAGGACGTGATCCTGCACATCATCCGCGTGCTCGGCGTGAATGGAGGAACGGGCTTCGCTTACGAATACGGCGGTGAAGTGTTCGACCGCTTCACGATGGAGGAGCGGATGACGGTATGTAACATGTCGATCGAAGGCGGCGCGCGCGCCGGCTACGTGAATCCGGATGCGACGACGTTCGAGTATTTGAAGGGCCGGCCGTATTCGCCGAAGGGTGCAGCGTGGGATGCGGCGGTCGAACGCTGGAAGAGTTTCGCGAGCGATGCGGGTTGTCATTACGACGACGTGGTCACGATCGACGCGGCGGACATCGCGCCGACGGTCACCTGGGGTATCAATCCGGGCCAGGGCATTTCGATCAACGAAACGATTCCGGATCCTGCGACCGCGAAGGCGGTGGACGAGAAGTCTTCGATCGAGGAAGCGCTCGCCTACATGAAGCTCAAGCCGGGCGCGCCGATCAAGGGAACGAAGATCGACGTGGCCTTCCTCGGCTCGTGCACCAACGGCCGCTTGAGCGACTTTCAGGAGGTCGCGAAATACCTGAAGGGCAAACGCGTCGCGGCCGGCGTGAAAGCGATCGCGGTTCCCGGATCGCAGATCGTCGCGTTGCAGTGCGAGAAGCTCGGGCTCGACAAGATTCTCGCCGAGGCGGGCTTCGAATGGCGTGCGGCGGGCTGCTCGATGTGCCTGGCGATGAATCCCGACAAGCTCATCGGCGACCAGCTCTGCGCGAGTTCGTCGAATCGCAACTTCAAGGGCCGGCAAGGTTCGCCGACGGGCCGCACGATCCTGATGAGCCCGCTGATGGTCGCCGCGGCGGCGGTGACCGGAAGCGTGGCGGATGCGCGGGAAGTCTTTGCGGTCAACTGACCGTAAAGACAGTTGAAGTGGGAAGTGTAAGTTTAAGACGACGGCGTCTGCGCTCATTCTGACTTCATCTTAAACTTCAGTCTTAATCTTAAAAATATGGCTTTAGAAAAAATCACCTCCATCAGCGGTCGCGGCGTGTTTGTGCCGGGCAACGACATCGACACCGATCGCATCATTCCGGCGCGCTTCATGAAGTGCGTCACGTTCGACGGGCTCGGCCAGTACCTGTTCTTCGACATGCGCAAAAACGCGGACGGCACGGACAAACCGCATCCGCTGAACGACCCGCGCTTCAAAGGTGCAACGGTGCTGCTCTCCGGCGCGAATTTCGGCTGCGGTTCCTCGCGCGAGCACGCCCCGCAAGCGATCCAGAAGTACGGCTTCAAGGCGGTGGTGGCGGAAAACTTCGCCGAGATCTTCTTCGGCAACTGCACGACGCTCGGCATTCCGTGCTTCGAGGCAAAGCGTGAGGACATCGCGAAGATCGCCGCGGCGGTCGAGGCGGATCCGGCGACCGAGATCGTGTTGGATGTCGCCCGGCAGGAAATCCGATTCGCGGGCCAGACGGTGAAGGCGGCGGTGCGCGCCGCGGACCGCGATGCACTGGTGAACGGGCGTTGGGACGCGATCGGCGAATTGCTCGACGGCGCGGGAGAGGTGAAGTCGACCGCTGCGAAGCTGCCTTATCTGGCGGCGTGACGGGGTGCCGGCTCGGGCCGGCAGGCCAATCACGGATGCCGGCACGATGCCTTTTTTCCGTGAACTTTTCCCTCGCGCCGCCGTCACACCGCGGCAGGTTTTTCTTTCCAGCTATGTTTCTTGCCGTCGCCGAAGCGCTTAACCTCGTAAACGTCCTCAAAGGTGCTGGTGGCCTGCTGTATCCGCTGCTCGCGTGCTCAGCCGCGATGGTCTTCATCGTGTGCGAGCGCGCGTATGCTTTGCGCAGCGCGGCGGTGATGCCCCAAGACCTGGTCGATGCGGTCGTCAGTGGGCGTCCTCTGCTGGGCGGGAAACACACGGTGTTGTCCCGCATCGTCGAGTTTGCCGAGCAGCACCGGAACGATCCCGAAGCGGTGAAGGCGTTTGCCCGGCTCGAGATCAACCGCATGCAACGCGGCGTGCCATATCTCGACGTTATCTACGCGGCGGCGCCACTCATCGGCCTCACGGGCACGGTGTGGGGACTGCTGCGGGTGTTCTCGCAAATTTCGCCCGATACGGGGCTGCCGGATCCGGTGGCCTTCACCTCGGGTGTCGCGCTGGCGCTCTCGGCCACAGTGATCGGACTCGTGATCGCGATTCCGTCGCTCGTTGGCAGCGGTTATCTCCAACGCAAGATCGAGAATTACGCCGCGCAACTCGACGTATTGCTCGAGCGGATCCTCCAGCGCGCCCGGCAATGAGCATGCTCCGACACACGCGGCGCAAGCGGCCCGAGATGAATCTCGTGCCGCTGATCGACGTGCTCGTGATGCTGATTTTTTTCGCGTTCGTCACGATGCAGTTCAAATCGGCCGCGACGCTCAACATCACGCTCCCGAAAGTGGAGACGGCGGGCAAAAACGAGTTTCGCGGCAACGTCACCATCGGCATCGATAAGGACGGTGCGCTCAGCTTCAACGGCAAGGCCGTGACGGACGATCAATTGCTCGCGCTGCTCCAGGAGGTGAAGAACGTCGACAAGGACATTCCGGTGCTGATCCGTTCGGACGAGAAGGCGACGCTGGATCGGTTGACGTTCGTGTGGGACGCCTGCCGGAAGGTCGGGCTGAACAAGCACAGCTTGCAGAGCCGCTGACGCGGCTCACGAAATAGCGAGCGGCGGGTCCTGAACTGCGAGCATCCGCGCGCGAAGGCAGGCGAGTTGTCCGGAGGTTTTTCTACTCGCTCCCCACTCGTCGCTACTCGCTACTCATCGCCCCATGAAAATCGTCATCACAGGCGTTACGCGCGGGCTGGGGCGCGCGTTGATCGAGGAATTCATTCGCGCGGGGCACACGGTGATTGGCTGCGGGAGGAGCGGAGACGCGATTTTCGATCTGAGGATGACGCACCCGGCGCCGCATGACTTCACGGTGTGCGATGTGGCGCTGGACAACAAAGTCGCGCTCTGGGCGGCCAAGGTTCTGGAAAACGACAGCGCGCCGGATCTGTTGATCAACAATGCTGCGATCATGAATCGCCTCGCGAAGACGTGGGAGTTCGATGATCGCGAATTCACGAAGCTCGTGGACGTAAACATCCGCGGGACGCAGAATGTGATCCGGCATTTCGTCCCGGCGATGGTCGCGCGGAAGAAAGGCGTGATCGTGAATTTCAGCTCGGGCTGGGGCCGCAGCGTCTCGCCGGAGGTCGGCCCTTATTGCATGTCGAAGTGGGCGATCGAAGGTCTCACGAAAGCGCTGGCGGAGGAGCTGCCGAGTGGAATGGCGGCGGTGCCGTTGAATCCCGGCGTGATCGATACCGACATGCTGCGTTCGTGCTGGGCGGGCGGAGCGGCGAGTTATCCGAAGGCGGAGCAATGGGCGAAGACTGCGGCGCCCTTTATTCTGAAACTCGGCCCGAAAGACAATGGGCGCTCGGTTAGCGTGGGCGGCTACGAGGATTGAAAGCGGTTCGCGCCGGTCGTCCGTATGATGCCGGCATTCGGGCGGGCGCTCGGCGAGTGCGAGCCGAGTCGGCCCGTGTGCTGGCGTTGCTCAGCGCTGGTCGTGGCTGGTATTCGCGAACGCAGGGTGGCGCAGATCGTCCTTCGACCAGGGAAGAAGAAAGGTGGTCTCGGATGCGCACGGCCACGAACGCCGTTCGAACGCCTCGAGGAACCGGAGCATGCGTTGTCGACGCCGCTCGCGGCTGAAAAGGTTGCTGGGGCTAAAATTGTCTTGGGTCGGGGTGTGCATGGTCTCGCGCGAGTCGCAGGCATCGTGCCAAACGTGGATTTCGTATGTTTGATATTGATACAGAAAGAATAGAGGAATTCAGAGGGCGTTCTATCGCGGGCGCTGATTGGGTGGGATTCCCCAGCGTGGCGGCAAACTGCGTGCAAAAAAACCCACCAGGAGTCGACGCGACGAAGGGACGAACTGCGCCGGACGAGGAATCCGATGACGCAATGCGATCGCGCTCAGCTGGCGAGCCGGTCGATCGGCGCGGGACCAAGCGGAGCGAGGGTGGAAGAAGCGGGCGCCTCTGCGCAGATTTTTGCCGCCATGAAACGCTGCACGTCGCCGATGGTGCGGAGTGTCGTGAGTTCTTCGTTGGTGATCGAAATGGGAAGAACTTCTTCGGCGAGCATGACGACTTCCATCATGGTCAACGAATCGAGCCCGAGGTCTTCGCGGAGGCGAAGAGCCTCGGATGAGCCGTGGAGCTTGGCGCGAAGCTCGCGATCAACATAGCGCTCGATGACGCCGAGGATGATCGCGGGCAGCTGGGTGAGGTCGCCGGACTGGCGGAATTTGCAGGCGGCGTAGTAGGTGGCAGGCGAGCAGCGTTTGAGCGCTTCGCGCAGATCCTCTTGGTCGAGAGACATGGTGTTGTCGATTGGGCTCACTGCGTTCGCGAGAGATGACAATCGAGTGACGGGAAACCGCTATTCTACGCGCGTGCGCGGTAACGGTAACTCAGGCCGGCTCGGAGAGCCTGCCCCACCACGGACGTTCGCGGTTGGCCCGGCGGTCCGTCCCTACCGTGGTCCGGCTCAGAACGTCGACGTGAGCGAGAGCGAGTAGACGCGGCCGCGCCAGTCGCCGTAAGCCTGGACGCCGGCGCCGGAGGACGCGTGCGTGTAGCGCGGGAAGGGGGCGGCGAAGAGGTTGTTCACGCGGAGCTGCAGGCGCAGTCCGTCGGGCGCCCACGGCAGCCAGCGGCCGACCTCGCTTTGCACAAACGCATCGAACTGCCAGTAAGGGCTGATGCGGTCGCGGCCGTGGCTTTCGCGCTCGGTGAACGGCAGGATGCGCGAGTGAAAGTAATGTCCGTCGACGCCGAAGCCGTGGTGACGGTTCGACCAGCCGGCGCCGAATTTGGCGCGGTATTTCAAGAGGTTGTTGCTGCCGCCTTCGGGCGCGTTGATCTCGTCGACGACGTTGGCGCGCGGCACGAGCAGCCGCTGGTAGTTTGAGAAATAAAGCAGCCGGCCGTAGAACTCGAGCGTGCCGCCGAGGCATTCGGTCCAGGCGTAATCGAGCGACGTGCTCCAGTGGTGCGAGCGGCGCCATTGGGCGTTGATGGCGCCGGTGACGACGCTCTCGACGAGGCCGCTGTCGGGGTTGTTGGGCGCGATCGGATAGCGGATGACACGCTCGGGAAACAGATGCTCGAGGTTCAGGATATCCTGCACATCGAGGTCGACGACCTCGCCGGTCTTGCTCGTATCCACAAAGTCGATGCTCGCGCGGAAACGGTGCGTCTTGCCGTGACGGAAAACGAGGCCGGCGGTCTGCGTGAGTGTTTCCTCCGGAATCAACTCGGGGTTGATGATCGCCTCCTCCTGCACGCGGTAGCTTTCCTTCTGCACGGGATCAAAGACATCCTTGTGGTACGGACCGACGATGGTGCCGGCCTGCGTGGGCGGCAGGCCGGTGCGGCTCATGCGGGGCGTGGGGAAGCGGCTCGACGTGCTGATGCTGCCGCGGAATGCGAGGCCGCCGGGGAACTGCGCCTTGAACGCGAAGGTGGGCGCGACGGCGACCTCGTTGTCCTGATTGGAAGCGATGTAGCGGACGGCGAGATCGGAATCGAGGCTGCGCACCCAGCGCGGCAGCCAGGATTTCGGGAGTAGTGAGGCCTGAAGCTCGGTGAAGAAGCTGTAGCGCTCGAGCGTGCGGCCGATGTAGCGGATCGGCTCGGTCGCGAGCGCACCGTCGGCGAAGACGCGCTCGTCGGTGTAGGGTGCGAGGATGTTTTGCCGGTAGTCCACGCCGACATTCAGCACCGCGCGGCCGGTGGGCAGCGTGAGATCGTGATTGGTGACGCGCACGGCTCCATCGATCGTCGAGTAGTCGCCGAGCGTGACGAAACGGCCGACGCCCCCGCGGTAAACGAGGACGCGGTCGTAGAACTCCTGTGGCGGGCCGAAGCGTTGCGTGTCGCGCAGTGGATTGTAGGTGCCGTCGTCGACGAGCTGCTGCCAGCGTTCCCAGTCGGCGCCGGCGAGGCCGCGGTATTTCGCGATGTTGCGACCGTATTGGCCGTCGATCAGCACCCGCCAGTCGTTGGGCAGGAGGAACAACGCGCTCAGCACGCCGGAGCCGAATTCGAGGCGCGCCTCGCCGTAATTCTCGCCGAGTGCGGGAGCCATTTCGTTGAGCGAGACCCAGGCTTCCTGGCGAAATGGATTGTGGGGCGATTCGGCGCGAAGCTGCAGGTCGATGGGAATCAGATCGTAGCCGCGATGCAGGACGGTGCGGGTAAACGTGCCGTCGAAGCCGAGTTGCAGCCAGGGCGTGGCATCGTAGACGACGGAGGCGAAATACGCCGAACGCCGCTGGCTGCGGCCATACGGATAGTCGATGCTGTCGAGCGAGGAAGCGAAGCCGCCGGGTGAATTGAACAGGTCGAAATTGCGCACGCCTTCGCGCCCGCTAAATGCAGTTAAACCGCCCGAGCCATCGGCGCCGGGCGGAACGGAAGTGACCGAGGCGGTGCCTGGGCCAAAAAGTGGAAGCGGTGGTAGCGGCGGGCTGTTCTCGTCGGGCGAGGGCGGTTGCGCGCCGCGGATGTTGGGTGTGGCGCGAAACACCTGTGAGGTGAGTGGGCGGTTTTTCGTCGCGTGGGCCTGGCGGAAACCGAGTTCGGCGTCGGTCGGTGGCGTGGCGCGCGTGACACTCGCGTTGAAACGCACGCGCAGCGCGCCATCGAGGAGCGAGCGGCTGTGGAGAATCGACGCGGAGGACTGGGGCGCATCGTAGTCGTCCATCGCGTTGGTGTACGTGAGCGCGACTTCGGTGGCCTCGGAATCGACGCCGGGGCGGAGCACGATGTTGATGACGCCGCCGACGGCGTTGCCGCTGTAGAGCGAGGCGGCGGAGATGGGCAACACTTCGACCTGCTGCACGAGGCTGAGCGGGATGAAGTTCACGTCGGGCGTCTGGCTCTCGGAGCCGCTGGTGAGCGCTTCAGGGAGGCGGCGGCCGTTGACGAGGACGATGGTCTGGTCGGCGCCGAAGCCGCGCAGGTTCAGATTGGTGCTGCCGGCGGCGAACGTCGGCTGGCTGCCGTCCTGCTCGGGCGGGAGCATGGCGGAATCGGCGTCGAGGAGCTCGCGTTGAAGAAACTCGTTGAGGCTCACGACGCCGCTGCGCGCGACCTGATCGCGGTTGAAGATGGTGAATGGCAGGGCGTCGTTCTCGGTGCGGGCGAGATCGAGATTTCCGCTGGCGACGCGCGGGATGAACTGGGCTTCGCTGCGGTCGAACGGATCGCGGCGCGTCGAGCGATCCTTCACGATAAACGGAGCGAGCCGCGACGGGTCCTCGGAGGCATCGAGGACGTGGGGCGCGAGCGCGGTCGCGCGGTCGGCGGCGACCACGATGCCGCTGACGTGGTAAGGCTGGTAGCCATCGATGTTGGCGAGGAAGCGATAGGTGCCGGGCGGGAGCGCGGGGAAACGGAAGCCGCCATCCGAGTCGGTGGTCGCGCGGTGGCGGGTGAGCGGCACGACGACTTGCACGCCTGCGACGCCCGATCCGTCCGGGGCGAGAAGCCGGCCGTGGACGGCGCCGACCGGGTCGGTGGCGGAGGCGACGACGAAGCGACCGGGGCCGTTTGGCCGTGCCTTGAAGCCGGTGCCGTGGAGCAGACGGGCGAGGGCCTCGGCGGGCTCGAAGCGGCCGTTGACGGCGCACGAGCGGACTTTGCGCAGCGCGTCGGAGGAGAACAGCACTTCGGTCCGGGATTGTTTCGAAAAAGCGAGGAGCGCGCTCGCGGCGGGTTGTGCGGGCAGGTTGAACTCGATGGCGCCGGCCGCGGCGGGCGTATCCGGTTGGCGGTTACGACCGGTGGCGTCGGCGGCGAATCCGGTGCTTCCCGTGTCGGCCAGGAGGAGGCCGGCGAGCAGGAGGCGGGCGGCCGCGGAGGCGCGACGGAGTCGAAGCAGGAAGCGGGCGGACGACACGAGGAACGACGAGAATTAACTACCGGTGCGCGAGCTGATCGAGATGGCGCCGCTCCACTCGGGAGCCGTCTTCACCGGTAGCACCGCCTCGAGGGCGGTGAGAAAATTGGGCAGATCGTCGAGGCCATACATGCCGCCGACCTCCAAGTCGGCCACGGCGGGATCAACGGTGATCTTGCGGCCATGATAGCGCGCGAAACGGGCGGCGACTTCGCGGAGGGGCGTGTCTTCAAACACGATCCGTCCGTCGCGCCACGCGAGCGCATCGGCGACGGCGGAGGCGGAGAGTTTCCGCTGCGCGATTCCCGTCGTGGCGGTAGAAAGCTGTTCGCCGGCCGTGAGTGAATATGGCGGCTGCGACTCCGCGCCGGGCGGCTCGCTGGGACGCACCTCGACCGAGCCCTCGACGACTGTCACCTCGAGCAGGGTCGTGCCGGTCGCGTCGTTGCGCACGTTGAACGTCGTGCCGGTGACGCGGACGGAACCGCTGGGCGTTTCGACGATGAAGGGACGTGCGCGATCCTTCGCGACGATGAAGAGGGCTTCGCCGCCGGCGAGGCGGACGCGGCGTTCGGTCCGGGTGTTTTCGAAGCGGAGGCTCGTGTGGGCGTTGAGCTCGACGCGTGTGCCATCGGCGAGCGTGGTGGAGGAGCGTTGCGCGACGGCGGTTGCGACGTTCTCGATGTGAGGAGCGGGGCGGACAGCCCAGGTGATGATCGCGAGGGCGGCGGCTGCGGCGAGTGTCACCGCGACGAGCCGGGGGAGGGACCGGCGCCGAGCGAAGGAAGCGGACGGATGCGCCTGCGGCTCCGCGGGCATCTGGATCGCGCCGGAGGCGACGAGGGCGGGGAGCTGTTCCTCGAGATCGGCGGAGAGCTGGCAGTAACTGGAAAGGGCGTCGCGGTGGGCTGGAGACTGGGCGAGCCAGGCATCGAGGGCGGAGCGTTCACTGGCTTCGAGCACATCGCCGTCGAGGCGGGCGGCCCAGTTGGCGGCCTGCTCGTCGATCGCCGGATTGTGGCGGGGGGAGGACGAGTTCATGAGCTGGCCTTTGCGTCCGTCGCCGGGGCGGCGGGCTGGTGGCGGCTGCGGAGGGTTTCGGCGGGGAGGGCGGCGCGGAGCAGCCGGAGAGCGCGCCCGTGTTGTTTCTCGACGGTGCTGATCGCGATGCCGAGACGGTCGGCGATTTCGCGGTGGGAGAGCAGCTCGACTTTGCGGAGGAGGAGAACGGTGCGGCAGCCTTCGGGCAGGTCCGCGATTGCGGCTTCGAGCAGGCCGAGTTCCTGGCGCGCCATGACTTGTTGCGCCACGCCGGGGGTGGCGGAGGCGGCGGTTTCGACGCTCGTGGGGTCGGAGTTGAAAGGCGAGATGCTGCGGCGCTTGAGGCGGTTGATCGCGAGTCGGCGGGCGGTGGTGTAGAGGACGGCTTCGGGCTGGATCGGCGCGGGTTTGTCGGGGCTGGGGTAGACGCGAACGTAGGCGTCATGCGCGATATCTTGGGCTTCCACGGTGTTGCCGAGGAGGCGCGCGAGGTAGCGGCGCAGCGGGGCGATCGTTGAACGGTAGAGGCTCGCGAAATCGCGCGCGGATGCCGGTGCCGGCTCGACGGGATCGAGGGGTGCGTCAGCCATGGTCGGGCAGGCGCAGCCGCCGTCGGGCACCGAGCCGGCATAGCTGGAGAGTGGAGAGAAACTTGGTTTCACAGCTATGCATGATGACAAGGGAGTACAGCCGACCCGCTACTCACATGGACGAAAAAACTGAGACGGCGGTGTGGGACGGCAAGTCTCAGAAAATGTGCAACAAAGCGTGCCGCAGGAGGAGAGAGTAGCGCAGGCGCCTCGCTGCGTCTCGCCTGTACTTCGCGGGGCTGCGGCTTCCGGCTGCAGAGGTGTTTGTCATCTAATGGATGACAAACCAGCCATCGGGGAATGGGGCCAAACTCCACCGGGCTGTGGCTTCAGCGGCGATCCGGGTGAAGCTCGCGGTTCAGGAAATCCATGATGCGGGTCTGCTGGCGCAGGCGGACCAACGGGTCGCTGATCATGTGCGTGCCGAGCATCGGGAGCAACTCGTAGGGTTTGCCCGCGAGGTAAAGGGCATCGGCGAGTTGAAGCGTGTGCTGGAAGTAGACGTTGTCGTCGGTGAGGCCGTGAATGAGGAGGATCGGACGCGTGAGCTGGGGGGCGTACGTCGTGACGTTGCTCACGCGATAAGCATCGGGCGCGGTCTGCGGCAGGCCGAGGTAACGCTCGGTGTAGTGCGTGTCGTAGTTTTCCCACGTAACGACCGGCGCACCGGCGACGGCGGCGTGAAAAATATCCGGCCGGCGCGCCACCGCCATCGCAGCGAAATAGCCGCCGAAGGACCAGCCGGCGACGCCCACGCGCGTGAGATCGAGCTCGGGGTGTTGTTTTGCGAGCGCCTGGAGGCCGGCGATCTGGTCCTCGAGCGCGACGTCGATGAAGTTGCCCTTGATCACGCGTTCCCATTCGCGACCGCGCCACGGCGTGCCGCGGCCATCGAGACGCACCACGATGTAGCCGTGGTCGGCCATCCACTGATCGGTGAGGAAACTGCGGGCGTCGGCGATCACGCGTTTGGCCGTCGGGCCGGCGTAGACGACGAGGATGACGGGATATTTTTTGCGGGAAACTTTGATGCGGGTGGCGAGCTCGTGCGGTCGGGTGATCGCGGCGTCGAAGGCGCGCGGGCCGGTCGTGCGCGTGAGCTGCGTGTGCGGCCAGCGGGTGTTTTGCTCGGCGACGGAGCGGAGCGTGGCGATGGGGCGCGCGTCGTCGGCTGGGAGGATCTCGCTCCGATGCATGCCGCCGTCGAAGGTGTCGGTCGTGCGCACGAGGAGGCGCGACTCGGGGAAGAACGCGGCGTTGTGCTGGCCGCGATCGCGGGTGAGCCGCATGGGCGCGCTGCCGGCGAGCGGGAATTTCCAGACGTGGATCTCGCGCGGGTCGTCGCCGCCCCGTACGTAGAAACTACCGCCGGTTTCATCGAGACCGACCCAACCGCGGTAGGTAAACGTCGGCGGCGTAAGCTCGCGGACGAATTGGCCGGAGGCGTCGCGGAGCTCGACTTGCCAGGCGCCACGGCGCTCGGTCGTCCAGATGAAATGCGAGCCGTCCTTGAACCAGAACGGCGGGCGGCGATCGCCGGAGGAGCCGGCGGCGTTGTCGTCGAGGTTCAGCCAGGCGGGATCGGTTTCGCGGAGGAGCTCGCGCGTGGTGCCAGTGGCGGGATCGACCGCGAGGAGAAGCTGCTCGGTCTGCGCGCGATTCTGAACTAGGAGCGTGAGCGGAGCGGCGGCCCGCTCGGGCCAGGAAACGTGCGCGAGATATGGATACGCGACGTTGTCCCAGTTGACGGGCAATCGGCGGGCGGCGTCGGCGCCGGCGTGGGAATCTTCGCGAGGAACGAGGAAGAGGCGGACGATGGCGTTGGCGGTACCGGCGCGCGGATAGAAGAATTTTGAGGGCGGAACTTCCGGGTGCAGCGGATCGGCGATGTAGCGAACCTCGACCTGCGACTCGTCGGTTTCCTGGCAGAGGAGTTGAGTCGAATCGGGCGACCACCAATAGCCGCGATTGCGAGACATCTCCTCCTGCGCGACGAACTCGGCGGTGCCGTGTGAAAGCGCGTCGGTCGCCCCGCGAGTGACGGCGCGGGCGGTGGGCGGCGTGGTGGTGAGATCGATGACGTGCAGCTCGCGATCGCTGCCGGCGGCGGCGACGAAGTTCCCGTCGGGTGAAAAGCGCGGGTCGATCCAGCCGGCGCCGGGCAGCTCGGTGACACGCGGCCTGGCTCTGGAGCGAGCGGCCGAAGCGGCGCGGTCGATCACATAGAGTTTTCCGGAGAGCGTGACGAGGAGGCGCGTGCCGTCATTGGAAAGCTGATACGCGGTGAAGCCCTTGAGGCTCTGGCGCTGGCGTTCGCGGCGGGCTTTTTCCTCGGCGCTGAGCTGCTCCTCGGCGCCGCCGAGGAGTTGGGCGGGCGTGAGGAGCTCGCGTTCGCGGCCGGTGGCGAGCTCGAGCTCGAAGAGGCGAAGCGTCGGATCGCGGGGAAGTGCGCGGAGGAAGATCGCGTGTTGGCCGTCGGGCGTGATCTTGGGTGCGACGGGGCGACCGAGGGTGTAGTTGCGCGTCTCGGCGAGGTCGCGGAAGAGTTTCAGATTCGCGGATTCGTCGGCGGCGAAACCGGAGGATAAGGGGAGAAAAAGAACGAGCGACAGGAACGACCAGGTGGCACGAGTGCGCATGGCTGAACGCAAGCCGGGTTTTTACGGGAGTCGATCCGAGAGAAGACCGAGGCGCGGACGGGGAGGACGCCGCAATCCAGAGGTCGGATGTTACGGCTGCGGGCCCGAGTCGCGCGGCTGCCAGTCGACGTCCGTATCGGAAATGAGGGTCCGTCCCTCGCAACCTGTTCGTCCGTGATGTCAGCAGGAAAGCCGTTTTTCTCGGCGATTGCGTTTGCCGGGAGGGCAGAGCACGGTGGTCGGTTCGGTTTGCCGGGTGAGCCGCTCATTATGTTTATGCGAACTCTTCAGCGTCTCAGTGCGGATGGTTTCACGGCTTTGCGGCGCGGGCTGGACCGGCTGGGCGAGTGGATTGCGGCGCGCCCACGACTCGCGAGTTGGTTTTATCGAGCCGAAGCGGAGCCGACGACCGATGAGGCGTATCGGAAGTTCAACGGCTGGTATTTCGCGCAATTCGGCGAGCAGGAGCGGATGCTGGCGGATGGGCCGCGGATGGATTTCTACCACGCGGCGGTCACGCGTCATGTGCAGCCGGGAGATCGGGTCATCGACCTCGGCACGGGGACGGGAATTCTCGCGGCGTTCGCGGCGCGGCGCGGGGCGGCGAAAGTGTACGCGATCGATCACTCCTCGATTGTGAAACACGCGCGGCGGCTCGCAGCGCATAACAAGATCGCGAACGTGGAATTCGTTTCGGCGCACAGCCGGGATTTCACGACGAAGGAGCGGGTCGACGTCATCCTGCACGAGCAGATGGGCGATTACCTTTTCGACGAGTCGATGGTCGCCAATGTAATCGACCTGCGCGACCGGTTGCTGAAGCCCGGCGGACGGATCGTGCCGAGCCAGTTCGAGTTTTTCTGCGAGCCGATCCAGGTGCGGGAGCGGCGGCGGGTGCCGTTCATCTGGGAGTTGAATGTCCACGGTTACGACTACGCGTGCCTGGAACGGAGCCGACCGCAGGATCCGCGTTATTATCGGCTCAACAGCAGCGATCTCGGGGTGGTGGAACGTTTCCTCTGCGCGCCCGAGGCGGCGCTGACGGTGGATTTGCAGACGTTGCGCGAGGCGGATTTGCCGCGTGAGATCCGGTTTTCACGACCGTTGGTGCACGCGGGGCGGCTCGATGGCTTCGCGGTTTTCTTCCGCGCAAGCGTGGATGCGGATCTGACCTTGAGCTCGAGCCCGCTGGATGCGGGGCGCGCGCCGCACTGGGGATTTCGCATCTTGCGTGCGGAGGCGGAAGAGTTCGAGGCGGGCGACGTGATCGAGTTTACCCTGAGCGTCGGCGAATGGGCCGAGCCGGATACGTGGCGTTGGAGTCAGCGGCGCGTGCCGCGGTTCGATCCGGCGTCGCGGTTGAGCAACGCGGGTTGAACCTGAATCGGAATCGGAATCGCTCGGAGGAGTTAACCACTAATGCCCACTAATGGGAAACCTCTCGGACTTACGGGCGCTATATTAAAACGGTGACGGCGGCGTCACTCGCGCGTGCGCGAATCGATGACGAGGGTGACGGGGCCGGCGTTGACGAGCGCGACATCCATCATGGCGGCGAAGCGGCCGGTGGCGACCGGACGGCCAAGGGCGGCGGACGCGAAGCGGTTGAACGCTTCGTAGAGCGGAAGGGCGATCTCGGGGCGCGCGGCGTCATTGAATGACGGGCGGGTGCCTTTGCGCGTGCTCGCGAGCAGCGTGAACTGGCTCACGACTAGGAGTTGAGAGCTGAGGGTTGAGTGTTGAGAGTCGGAATTGGCGCTGAGGTCGCGGAGGGATCGGTTCATCTTGCCGTCGGCGTCCTCGAAGATGCGGAGGGCGCAGATTTTCTCCGCGAGCCATTGCGCGTCGGCCTCCGTGTCGGCGTGCCCGATGCCGAGCAGCACGAGCAGGCCGGGGCCGATCTCGCCGGTGACTTCGCCGGCGACGGTCACGCGGGCGGAGGAGACGCGTTGGACGACGGCGCGCATGGATTAGAAGCTCCAAGAGCCAAGCACCAAGCTCCAGCGAATGCTCAAGGTCCAATAATCAAACCGGAATGCGAACTCCTGGTGATTGGGCGTTCCCTCGAGCTTGATGTTTGGATCCTGGCGCTTCCGATGCTCGGTTAGAGCATCGGTCGATGCGGCTCGGTCTCGGTTTCGTAGTTCACGCCGGCGAGGCCGAAGCCGAAGAGCTTCAGGAATTCGTTGCGGTAGCCGGCGATGTCGGTCTCGGTTTCGAGGTTTTCGGTGGTGATGCGCGGCCAGATTTCGCGCACCGCGGCCTGGATCTCGGGGCGCATTTCCCAATCGTCCACCCGCGCGCGGCCGGCTTCGTCGAATTGGGGCGTGTGGCCATTGTACATCTGCGTGGCGAAGAGGCGCTGGATCTGCTCGATGCAGCCTTCGTGCGTGCCGGCGGCCTTCATCACTTTATATAGAATCGATATATAGAGCGGCACGACCGGAATGGCGGAGCTCGCCTGTGTGACGAGTGCCTTGTTGACGGAGACGAAGGCGCGGCCGCCGCCCTTCAGCTTGAGCAGCGAGTCGATATTGCGCGCGGCACGCTCGAGGTCGTTTTTTGCCAGGCCGATCGTGCCGTTCTTATAGACGGGCCAGGTGACCTCCGGGCCAATATAGGAGTAGGCGACGGATTGCGCGCCAGGGGCGAGGAGATTGGCGTCGGAAAGCGCGTTCATCCACATCTCCCAGTCTTCGCCGCCCATGACCGCGGTCGTGTCCGCAATCTCCTGCTCGGTGGCGGGCTCGATCGTGACGGTGCTGACGATGCCTTTGTCGGTGTCGACCGTCTTGTTGGTGTAGGCCGTGCCGATGGGCTTCAGGACCGACTTGTGCACTGCGCCGGTTTTCGGGTGAGTGCGGCGTGGAGAAGCCAGCGAGTAGACGATGAGATCGACCTGGCCGAGGTCGGCGCGGATGAGGTCGAGCGTCTGTTTCTTGATCTCATCGGAGAAGGCGTCGCCGTTGATGTTCTTGGCGTAGAGGCCGGCGGCGTGCGCGGCCTGGGTAAACGCGATCGTGTTATACCAACCGGGCGTGGCGGGGCGGCCTTCTTCCGAGGGACGCTCGAAAAACACGCCGATCGTGGCGGCGCCACTGCCGAAGGCGGCAGTCACTCGCGACGCGAGCCCGTACCCCGTGGAGGCGCCGACCACGAGGACCTTCTTCGGTCCGTCCTTGATCGGCCCCTGACTCTTCACGTGAGCGATCCACTCCTTCACGTGTGCCGCGCATCCTTCCGGATGAGCTGTAACGCAAACGAATCCACGGACCTTCGGTTTAATAATCATGCGGCGCGGATGATTTCGTGCGGTCGCGAAGAGAAGCAAGTGTTGAAAAGCCGGGGACCCTGCGGGCAAAGCTCCAAGATCCAAGCACCAAGCTTCAGAGAACACCCAATTTCAAAACACCAAACCACCCCCGCGCTCCTGGTGTTTGAAGGTTGGAGATTCTCTGGAGCTTGGATCTTGGCGTTTGGATCTTCCGCGCACCGGGCGGCGCGGGGCGGGCCGGCTACTTGCCCAGCAATACAATCGGGCCTTCGGCCTTGGCAACGCCGCCTTTGCGTTCGCGCGAGATGGCGAACGCGTTCACGGCGCTCACCGGTTGCCTGGGCTTGAAGATGAAACGGGTGCCGCTCGACTGCGGATCGGTGTTGAAGACGCCGCCGTCCACGGGATCTGGATACTGCGGGTCAACCACCCAGAGCTGGTAATCCTGATTCGGGCGCAACGCGGGCAGCTTCTCCACCTGGAGCACGCCTTCCTTCTTGGTCGGATCCCACACTGCGACCGCGAGAGCCTGCGGGTTGTCCTTCACCATGGAGGCGAGGACGGTGATTTTGAAATCGGCGATGTCGCGTTGCAGCTCCATCTCCGCCGTGAGCTGTGCGATCCGGTTCCGGGCGCTCTCGAGCTGGTGTGTGATATCCGCGCCGGCGGCGGTGAGAGCCTCGATGCGTTGCGTGAGCCGAACGGCCTGGCGCTCTCGATCGGCGAGCTGACGCTCCAGGTCGCCGGCGGCGGCGCGGGCGAGACCGAGTTGATGCTCGGCCTCGGTGAGTCGCCGCGCGCGATCACCGGTCTGGTTGGTGGCAGCCGCGAGATTGGCGGTCGCGCGTTCGAGCTCGGTGCGAGCTTGCGCGAGCCGGGTGTTAGCTTCGTTGACCTGTTGATCGAGAACCTGAAGTTGACGCCGTGTGACGATGCGCTCGGCCTCGAGTTGTTGGCGAACGCCCTGCAACGCCACGTCGGCGAGCGCGTGTTCGCGACGCAATTGCACGGCCGCGGATTGTTCGGATTTGTAACGCACGCCGGTCCATGCGGCGACGAGCGCAAACCCGGCGGCGATCGCCCACGGGAGAAATTCACGAAGGAGGGAGGGCCGCCGGCCGCCGGACGACTCCGGGCGGGTGGCGTGGCTTGGTGTGGGAGGCTGGGCTGAGCCGGCGGGGTGGGGCGCGGCGGCGATCGAGGCGAACACGCGCTCCTTCAACGTGGCAGGCGGGATCGTGCTGGCAGTGTGTGCGAGCGCACTGGAAGCGGCGCGGAGCTCACGCACGAGAGCTTGCAGCGTTGGATCGCGGGCCAGTGCGGTCTCGAACTGCGCGCGTTCGTCACCCTCGAGCTGGTCGAGAGCATAGAGGGCGGCGAGCTCTTCGTGACGTTCGTCGATCATGGGCGGCGCGCGAGCAAATCGCGGAGTTTTAAGAGCCCGCGGCGGATCCAGGCTTTCACGGTGCCGAGCGGCGTGTGCAAGGTCCGGGCGATCTCCTCCTGCGTCAATCCGGTGAAAAATGCCAGCTCGAGCGCGCGTTGTTGCTCGGCGGGAAGGCTGGCGATCGCCGCGCGGACGGCGTGCGCTTCGTCGCTCGTGGATGCGGCGTCGGCGCCGGACGCGAACGCGTGATCGTCGCCGAGGCCGAGATCCGACGGTGCGCTCGCGGCGAGCAAATCCGCGCGGCGGCGGCGCATGCGCACGCGGTCGATGGCGCGATTGCGCACGAGGGTGATCGCCCAGGAAAACACGGTGCCGCGCGTGGCATCGAAGCGGGCGGCTTTCTCCCAGAGTGTGACGAAGGAGTCGTGCACGAGGTCCTGGGCCTCGGAGGGTTCGCGGAGGATTTGCAGGGCGGTGCCGTAGAGCGGGCCGGAGAAACGTTCGTAGAGCTCGGCGAACGCGGCGCGATCGCCGTGGGCGATGCGTTCCATCAGTCGCGCATCGACGACTTCGCGATCGTCGGGCGTTGGCGCATGGGCTGGAGCAGGAGGCGTCATGCGCGGACGCAACCGGCGTGGCGGGTTGGGGCCTGCAGGTGCGTCCGCATCGACGAGAAGCGGGAGGCAGGAACCAAGCGTGGCCATTTACGCATCATTACGACTACGGTGGTTCAGGGGATGCAGCGGGTTTTTGTCGTGGCGAGTTTTTTCTTCCCGGGTGGAAGCCGGGGACAGCTGGGACTACAACACGGCGAGGCCGATGAGGCCGAGGACAACGAGCAGTGCGAGCACGCCGAGGATCAGTTTCTCGAGCTTGGTGACGGGGAGTGGCATCGAGGGTAGGCGGTTAGAGACCGAGCGGCTGCGTGCGGGCAAAGAATTGAGTGAGCAGCGGCTCGTGCGCGATTTCTTCCCAGGGGCGGTTGCTCGATACGCGAACGAACAGCTGATCTCCGGCGTGGCGGAAGCCGTACCGCAGGGCGAGCTGCAGCAGTGCGACGGGCGAGTAGGGGTCGCGATACGTGATCGGGCGGCCGTCGTAGAGATGCCAGAACCACACGTGTTGGGGGCGATCGCCGCCTTCGAAAACGCGGTGCTCGGAGTCCGGCAGCAGGCGGTCGCCGGCGATCAGGTTCGGGCGCGGTTGCGGCGTCGGCACGGGGGTCCAGCCGGCGCCGGGCCAGCAGGCGTCGGGAGTGTGCGAAGCGACGAGACTCACTGGAGCCTGACCGGCGCGCCAGTAAGCGACATAGATGATGATTTCCAAGGGCTCGTCGTGGGTGGCGCGCACGTAGTGGCGTTGCGCGAGGTGCTCGGTTTTCAGCGTGCCGCGAAACTCGTAGAGATCGCTGGACTTGACCTGCCAGCCGTCGACCGAGGCGGGGAGCAAAGCGAACATCTCGGGGGCCGGTGCCGGAGCGCGCGTCGAGGGCCGTGTGTTGGCTACGAAGAAGACGACCAGCACCGCTGCGCAACCGAGCCCGATGGCGAGGGCGCGGTCGAGGCCGGTGCGCTGGAGGAATCGTCGTGCCTCGGGCGGCGCGGCCGGCGGCTTGACCGACGGCGCGCGGTCCAGAACGAGCGCCAGGCCACCGAGGATCGCGGCGGTAACGCCGAGGACGGCGAAACCGGTCGCGTCGTGCCACGTACCAGAAATGTCGATACCGCGATTCGCCAGGAGCGTGAGGGCGAGGGAGCGCAGGAAATTCATGCCGAGCGCGAGCGGGGCCGAGAGCACGATCAGCAGCGCCCGCGCCCAAGGCCGGCGCACGAGCGTGGCGGAAAACAGAAAGCCGGCGAACACGCACGAGATCAGGCTGCGGACCCCGCTGCACGCTTCCTCGACGCCGACGCTGGTGTTGGCGAGATCGATGACGTTGCCGAACCGGATCGCGGGAATGCCGAGCAGATGCAGCGCACGCAGGACCCCCTCGCTCACCCAGAGTTGCAGACTCAACGTGAGCCTCGTGTAGGTGCCTGGCGGAATCGGGGCGGTGAGCAGCCAGAGACCCACGGCGACGACCGCGTTCCAATTGAAGGGCACGAGCCGTTTGGCTTCCGTCGAATACGCGATGAGGGCGGCACCGAGCGTCAGCGTGAGTGCGAGCGTGAGCATCAGGTCGACCAAGGCATGCGACCAGTCGACGGCCGCGGCGTAGAGACCCGCGAGGATCAAGGCGGCGAGTCCGCCGGCGAGCAGCGCACCAAACGCGCCGCGCGTGCGGCGATTGATGGGCAGGTAACGGCCGGTGCCCGTGCGGCTTTCGTGCAACAGCAGCAGGAACACGACCGGCATGAATAACCCGTGCGACAGATCGGGATTCTCGCGCCATTCGGACCACAACCGCAGACACAGGCCGGCGACGGCGAGGACGAGCAGCGCGAGGTTGAGTTTGCTGACGAAGGGCAGCGCGGGCAGCACGACGCGAAGCGGAAGCGCGGGGCTCATGCGCGTTTGGCAGTGGCAGGCGTGGCGGCTACGGGCGGCGCGTAGCGCTCGATCAAGGCATAGGTGACATCGAGCGGCAGCGGCAGAATCGGGAGGAAGGTGGTGATGCGGCGCTCGGCGGTCTCACCCCGGAAAAAAGCCTCGACGAGGGAGAGCGCGACGAAGGGGGTGTTGGAGGCGTGCTTCAGGCGGGTGGTGAGATCGTGAAGCCGGTCGCGGTCTCCGACCGCTCCGGCAGCGCAGAGCAGGGAGAACCACGCCCCCGCGGTGTCGGAGTCGAGCGGGAGGGTCTCGCGCGTGAGCTTTTGCCAGAGCTGCTGGAAGATTTGCGGATTGGGATGGCGGATGAGATGTGCGCAGAGCGTTTTCGCGGTCGGGGCGTTGAGTCGCGGCGCGAGGATCCGCTCGACGTGTTGCTGCAGGTGGCGTGACCCAAGCTGGGCGTAGATGTCGAGCAGGAGGGTCGCACGCGCCTCGCCGTCGAGCCGGCCACGGTGTTGTTCGAGCAGGTCGACGGCGCGCAGTGGTTCGCGCAATTCAAGCAACGCCTGCACGCGGTAGAATACGGTGAAGGCCGGCGCATCTTCGGCCCAAGGGCGCTCGATTGCCGCGCGGGCCTCGGCGGTGCGGCCAGCGCGCAGCAGGAGCTCGGTTTCGATCACGGGCCGCCAGGGAAGCGTGAGCGGAGAGCTCTGTTCGAGCACGTCGCGGAGGGGCGCGTCGTTCCCAGTCTGGCGGGTCGCGAAGAGCAGTGCCCGCAGCCAGACGCCGCCGTGCGCCGCGCTGGTGAGGAGTTCGCCGCGGGCGAGCGGGACGATTTTTTCGAAGCTGCCGCGGGCGAGCAGGGCGCGAAACCAGTCCTGCGCGGTTGCGCTGCGCTTGTCCGGGTGATCACGCATCAGTTTTTCGAATACGTGGTCCGAGCGGGCGGGCTGTCCGGCCTGGAAGTTTTTCGCGAGCGAGATGCCGGCGGTGTAGTTCTGCGGGTCGAACTCGTAGGCGTTGGCCAGGTAGAGCAGCCCTTCGGCGGTCTTGCCTTCGGCGAAGGCTTTGGTGGCCCGATCGTGAAAGAACCAGCTGCGCGCCTGGCCGACGCGATGCCACAAAGGCGGAAGCCCGACGTGGAGGATGCTCACGGGATAGCCGATCGTGCGGAGAAACACGAAGACGGCGAGGACACCGGCGAGGTAAACGCCCAGCGCGGCGCTGCCATAGTATCCCAGGGCCCGGCCCCAGAACGGCCGCACCTGAGCCGTGTCGGCGGAGCAGCGCAACCCCTCTTTCGTCTCGACCAAGAGCGGGCAGACGCGACGAAAACGCGCGGGCTTCGCCCAGAGGGTGCATGCCTCGCAATGCGTTTCGTAGGCGCGACCGGAATCGCTCGGGCTCTGACAGGGGCACGGGGACCGGCCACGCCGCAGCTGAAACCAGGATTTGCGGGTGTTCCAATATACGAGTCCCCACCAGAGGCGGAAAAAGTCGGCTAGCTGGCCAAGCACTCCGCCGAACGTAGGCGCTGGGACGGACCCGGCAAACTGAATTCCAAAGATGGCGGACATGAGCGGGGAGCCCATGCTACGTAATACGGGCGGGGCCGCCCGTAGTGTACGCGCCTCACCTAGCCGGCCCGAACGGAATCGATCCACGTAGCCCTGCTGGGGAGAGCCCCGGCCACCACCGGCGTTACACTTTCACCGCGAACAACTCCGGATGCATCGTGCCCTCGGCGACCTTATTCACCGTGCCGGTCATCATGATCGAGAACCCGTCGCCGATCTCGATGCCGATCTGGCCGCCGGGCATGTGCACGGTGACATCGCGATCGACGAGCCCGAGTTTGTGCGCCACGGCGGCGGAGGCGCTGGAGCTGCTGCCGGAGGCAAGGGTGTAGCCGGCGCCGCGCTCCCAGATCTCGATCTGGATGTTTTTCCGGTCGCGGATCTTGAGGAACTGGACGTTGGTCTTGCGCGGAAAAGCCGGATGCGTCTCGAGGTGCGGGCCGTATTTATGGGCGAGGTCGGGCGAGATGTCGGCCAGCGGAATCACGCAGTGGGGATTGCCGATCGTGGCGGCGCAGTAGGTGAACTCGCGATCCAGGACGGTGATTTTCTCGTTGATGACTTCGCGCGCGGCGCCCGCGAGATTCACGGGGATTTTCGCGCTGTCGAAGCTCACGTTCCCCATTGCGACGGTGATGAGGCGGCCTTCCTCTTTAATTACGGACTGCACGTGACCGCCAGGTGTCTCGATCGTGAAGCTTGGGTTTTTCACCAGACCCTGATCCCACAGGAAACGCGAAAAGATGCGCAGGCCGTTGCCGGATTTCTCGGCTTCGGAGCCGTCGGGATTGAAGATGCGGAGACCGAATTCGCTCTGCTGCGACGGAAGCGGACCCCAGAGAATTCCATCGGAGCCGACGCCGAAGTTGCGGTGGCACACGACGCGAATCTGCTCGCTGGTCGGAGCGGGCTTCCAAGCGGGAAAGTCCGCAGGATTGAGCACGATGTAGTCGTTGCCGAGGGCGTGATATTTGTGGAAGCGCATGGGACGGAGAGCTGGAAAGTAGTGAGGGGCGAGCAACGGGTAGCGAGTAGAAATCTCCCGCGGACGCGGGGCGGTCCGACGGGGAAGGCGGCGTCGGGCTGCTCGGCTTTGACGGCGGGGACTACCCGACGGCGATCGCCGGCAGGGTGGGTTCGGCGTAGCCGAAAAGCCGGCGCTTCTTGATCGCGGCGGCAACCGAGGGCGGTACCATCTGTTCCCACGTCGGATCGGAGTCGCGTATCCGCCGCAGCACGTCGCGCGAAAACGTGCCGAGCACCTCGCGATCGAAGCCGACGATGCAATCGATATAGTGGTTTTCGAGCAGGTGCGCGTAGAGGTTCCGCAGGTGGTCGGCGACCTGTACGTTCTTCGCCGTGATGAGTACATTGGCGGCGAACGCATGTGCCGCGGCCGGGGCGGGTGGTTGGGCCCCGCCGCTCCCCAAATAGCGATCGTAGGCTTCCTGCCGCATCGGATACACGTACAGCTTCACGGCGTTTTTGAACATGCGACCGAACGATTCGAGAATGCCGCCGTCGAGGTGCTCGTAATATTTCTCGTTGAAGATCTCCACGAGGTTGTTGATGCCCATCACCACGCCGATCATCTCCTTTGTATAGCGTCGGAAATACGAGGTGAGCCGGTAATATTCCGAGTAGTTCGAGATCATCGCGGTGAAGCCGAGCTCGCCGAGGAGGTCGACGCGTGAAAGAAAATCCGGCGCATCGAGCGCGCCCGCCGCGAGCAGATTGTTCATCGTGATCTCCATCAACACGACGACTTCCTTGCCCTTCACCTGTGGCTCCTGGACGAATTGCGCAGTCGCGCAGTTCAGCATGTCGACGTTCACGTGCGTGACCGGCCGGAAGCTGCCACGCTCGACCATCACCGCCTTCTTGTAGAGCACCTCGGAAGGTTGCAGCACGTCGCCGTCGGGGCCGAACATCACGGCGTTGGTGAGGCCGTATTGGACGAGGTAGAGGGACATCAGCCGGTTGTCCACGTGGCTGAACGCGGGGCCGGAGAACTTGAGCATGTCGACCTCGAGTCGCGCGGTGCCGAGATTGTCGACGAGGGACTCGATGAAGCGCCTGGGATCCTCGCGGTAATAAAATGCGGCGTAGATCAGATTCGTGCCCGCGATGCCGAGCGCATCCTGCTGCATCACGTTTTCCTTGTCCCACATTCGTACGTGCAGGACGACCTCGCTCGGTGCATCGCCTGGTTCGGTCTGGAAGCGAACGCCGATCCAGCCGTGGGCGTCGTTGGTGCTTTTGTAGCCCTTGGTGGCGACGGTGTCGGCGAACACGAAGAAGGCGGTGCGTTCGCCGCGTTGGGCGGCGAGCCGCTCGATCAGCAGACTGTATTCGTGCTCGAGCATCAGTGCGAGGCGCTCGCGGGACACGTAGCGCGGGGCCTTGCCATAGATGGCGTCGCTGAAATTCATGTCGTAGGCCGAGATCGTCTTCGCGATCGTGCCTGACGCACCGCCGGCCTGGAAAAATATCCGCGCCACTTCCTGGCCGGCGCCGATCTCCGCGAACGTGCCGTATTTGCGCTCGTCGAGATTGATCGTGAGGGCCTTGCGATTGGTTGTGAGCAATTCTTTTTTCTCACTCATGCGCGCGGAATATGGGGCGCGAGTGGAGCGGCGCAACCTGTTCGTCGCTGGTCGCACGTGACGGTTGCGCGGAGCAGTAATGGGAGTGGCTCGCGGTCGCGGCGAAGAGGAGATCCTGCATCGCGCGCGAGCGCCGTCCGCCCTTTCGACTGGTGGATCGGGCGAAACCGGCTACGGTGCGCCGGAATCGCATGAAGAACTTTTTCACCTCGATGCTGGGGGCGCTCACGGCGCTGGTTATCTTTTCCGCGGGCTGCGTTTTGTTGTTCATCGGATTCATCGCCGCCATGGCGGCGATCGGCGGGGCGGAGAAAGCGGGTCCGACGCTCCAGCGCGGTTCCTATCTCGTTTTCGACCTCGGCACGAATATCTCCGATGCGCCACCGCCGGTGGACCTCAGCGCCTTTCGCGGTGAGAACGACACGATCCAACTGCGCACGATCACACGCGCGCTGCGCTCAGCCGCGCAGGACGATCGCATCGCCGGGGTGTTTATCACGGGCGACTTGAGTCCATCGGCATTTGGTTCGGGTTACGCGGCGCTGAAGGAGGTGCGTGATGCGCTGGAAGCCTTCAAGAAATCGGGCAAGCCCATCAACGCCTACCTCACGCACGCGACGACGAAGAGTTACTATCTGGCCTCGGTCGCGAACGAGGTGGCGATGGATCCCTATGGGCTCATCCTCATGCCCGGACTGGCGAGCGAGCCGGCATTTTTCGCCGGTGCGCTGGAGAAATACGGGATCAATGTCCAGGTGACGCGCGTGGGGAAATACAAGTCGGCGGTCGAGCCCTTCACGCGGCGTGAGATGAGCCCGGAAAACCGCGAGGAAGTGCAGAAGCTGCTCAACGATCTCTGGGCGGGAATTCTGGCGGATATCGCGCCGAGCCGCAATCTCACGCCGGAGAAGATCCAGGCGACGATCGATGCGGAAGGGTTGATCCGCGCGGACGTCGCGAAGGAAGGCGGCTTCGTCGACCGCATCGCGTATCGCGATGAAATCTACGACGCGCTGAAGGCGAAGACCGGCCGTGCAGGATCGCGCGAGGCGTTCAAACAGGTGACGATCGTGGACTACGCGCGGGCCGCCAAAGACATCGCGGTCGGCCCCACCACCGGCTCGTCGAGCGGACGCGGCAAGATCGCGCTTGTTTACGCGGAAGGCGAAATCGTCGATGGCGAAGGCGAGGTCGACGAGATCGGCAGCACGAAATTCTCCCGCGAGCTGCGGAAGCTGCGCCAGGATCCATCGGTGAAGGCGGTGGTGTTGCGCGTGAACAGTCCGGGCGGCAGCGCCTCGGCCTCGGAAGTGATCCAGCGTGAAATCCGGCTGATCAAGAAGGTGAAGCCAATCGTGATCTCGATGGGCAGCTACGCCGCGTCGGGCGGGTATTGGATTTCTGCCTACGGCGACCGGATCTTTGCGGAACCGACGACGATCACGGGATCGATCGGCGTGTTCGGTCTGCAGTTCGACGTGAAGAAGCTGGCGAACGATTTTGGGGTCACGTTCGACTCGGTGAAGACCGGGAAGTTTGCCGATGCCCTCACGATCTCGCGACCGAAGACGCCGGAGGAGCTGGCGGTGCTGCAGCGGATGGTCGACTGGATCTACGCCGAGTTCATCGCGAAGGTCGCGGAAGGCCGGCAGCTCACACCCGACGCGGTTGAGGCGATCGCGCAGGGCCGCGTGTGGTCGGGCGTCGAGGCGCAGAAGATCGGGCTGGTCGACGAACTGGGCGGGCTCGACGAGGCGATCGCGTTTGCGGCGGAAAAGGCGAACCTCGTGGGGAACTACCGGCTCGTGGAATTTCCGCGGCAGAAGGAGCTGATCGAAGCGATCCAGGAGTTCTTCGAGAAAACCGCACCGGGGATCGCGCGATCGACCGGGCTGCGTGCGAAGATCGCGGAGCGAATCGAACGGGAACTGAAGGTGCTCCGCGCCTTCAACGACCCGCAGGGCGTTTACGCGCGCCTGCCGATGACCCTCCACGTCCGCTGAGCCCACGCGCGCCAACTTTTTCCATGTCACAACTGCATTCCCTGATCGAAGACGTCTCTGCAACCGTGATCCCGGCGGGCGACGTCGTGACGCTGCCGAAAGGCACGGAGGTATTCATCGCGCAGTCGCTCGGTGGCAACGTGACCGTGCGCACGGATCGCGGGCTGTTCCGGATCGCGCGCGAGCATGCGTCCTCAATTGGTGGATACACGCCGGCTGAGGCCGCGGCTGGGGTGCCCAGCGCGGGAGTGTTTAGCGAGCAGGCGGTGTGGGATGCGTTGAAAACGTGTTTCGATCCGGAGATTCCGGTGAACATCGTCGACCTCGGTCTCGTGTACGATCTTTCGGTCGAGCAGAAGCCTACGGGCGGTCACGAGGTCGAAGTAAAGATGACGCTGACCGCGCCGGGCTGCGGGATGGGGCCGGTGATCGCAGAGGATGCGCGGCAGAAGATCGCCATGCTGCCGACCGTCGAGAGCGCCAGAGTGCACATTGTGTGGGATCCGCAATGGACGCCGCAGATGATCTCGGAGACCGGGCGGAAGGTGTTGGGGCTCGAGTAGCCCGGCAAGCCACGGCTAGGCCGTGATCGTATCCAGCGAGCAGCCGTCCGGCGTCGCGTCCGGCGTCTCGCAATTCGGCCGGGCGATCACGCCGGCGTAGGGCTCGGGCGAGAACTCGCGTGCGGGTTCCGCGAGGAGGTGGCGGTCGCAGGCCGTAAAGAGCTCTGCCTCGGTTTGCGCGCGGCGCATCTCATGCAGGAACGCGCCGGTGGGGTCCACGCTCTGGCCGACGAAGTTCAGATATTTCTTCATCTTGTTCACGTGATAGCGCTCGAGGAGCCCGGGCGCCTGCGTCGCGCGGTAGAGGCGTTCGACGTAATCACGGACGTCGGCGAGCGAGATGCGCGTGACGGGAGCGCCGGCGAACTGTTCGCGGCATTGACGAAAGATCCACGGGTTGCGAATCGCGTGGCGGCCGATCATCACGCCCGCGGCGCGGGTTTCGGCGAGCACGGTCGCAGCGCGCGCGGCGGAGGTAATGTTACCATTGGCGAGCACCGGACAACGGACGCGCGAGACGGCGTGTGCGATGAAATCGTAGTGCACCTCGCTGCGATACATCTCCTTCACGGTGCGCCCGTGCAGGCTCAGCAGATCGACACGGTGCTCGTTGATGAGGTCGAGGATGCGGTCGAAGTTGGCCGTGTCCGAAAACCCGATACGCATCTTGACCGTGAACAGCCCCGGGACGGCGCCGCGCAATGTGGCGAGAATCCGGGCGACCTTGTCGGGTTCGCGCAGCAGGCCGCCGCCGACGTTTTTCTTGTAAACCTTCGGGGCGGGGCAGCCCATGTTCAGATCGATGCCGGCGACGTTGTGCCGCAAGAGCTCCTCCGTCGTGCGGGCGAGATGGCCGAGATCCTCGCCGATCAACTGGGCGAAGACAGGACGACCGGTGGTGTTCTCGTCGATCGAGCGGAGGATGTGTTTCTCGGGCCGTGACTGCGCGTGGACGCGGAAGAATTCGGTGAAGAAATAATCCGGCGCGCCGTAGTGCGCCACCACGCGCATAAACGCGAGGTCGGTGACGTCCTGCATCGGGGCTAGGGCCGTGAGCGGGCCGCCGTGCCCGGCGGGCAGACCAGAGACCGCATCGCCGTTTGAAACGGGATGCGTCTTTGGTTCCTGGTCTCTAGTCTCTAGTCTCTGGTCTCTGGTCTTTGCTCCCAGGTCTCCCGTCTCCAATCGGTCCTTCACGTCTGCTCTTCTTCCTCGTCGGACTCCTCCGCCTGCTGCTTGAGCACGCGTTCGAGAATTTCGGTCATGTCCTCGACGCCGTCGAAGACCGCGCGGGCAACGTAGATCGAGCGCTTCTGTTGCAACGCGAGGACGATGGAGTCGCTGGGCCGCGCATCGAGCTCGACGATTTTCTTGCCGAGCTCGTTCTCCATCCGGAGCAGGATGCGGGCGAAAAATGTCCCTTCGCGTGCGTCGTTCACGACGATGTGGTCCAGTTGCGCGCCCAGCCCGAGCAGGATGCTGCCGATCAAATCGTGGGTAAGCGGCCGGTCTTTTTTAACACCGCTGAGCGTCATCTGGATGGCGTTGCCGACCGAGTGATCGACGTAGATGACGAACGTCTTGTCCTCGTTGCCGAGGAACACGGCGCAGCCGTTGGCAGTGGGCATCACTCCCTTGATTGTAACGGCAACGACGTCGTTTTGCATGGCGCGATACAGTGGAGTCATCCCTCGTCGCGTGCAAGCGGCGAGGCGGGAGTTGTCGTTCGTGAAGCGCGTCACTCGAATCCGAACAGCTCGATGCCCCATGCGCGCGCCTGTTTTAGCACGGCGGGCTGGTCGAGGATGATGACTTTTCCGGCGTCGAGCGCGGCGGCGGCAATGCCGGCCTCGCGCATGGTTTCCAATGTGCGCTGGCCGAAGCAGGGGACATCGAAGCGCCAATCTTGCCGCGCCTTCACGGTCTTCACGAAGAGCGCCTCGTCGGTCTTGAACGTGCCCGCGCGCCGCAACATTTCGTCGGTGCCTTCAAAGGCCTCGACTGCGAGGACGGTGCCTTTGCGGACGACGCAGCCCTGGCCAATATCGAGCCGCGCGCACTCGCGCGCGATCGTCACGCCATGATGAAGGTAGTCCGGTTCGATCCTGGATTTCTTTCCGGTCATGCAGCCGGCGCTTGCGAGGTGGGCGTCGAGAAAGGCGCGTGCATCGAGCAGCGTGACGCCCAGCGCCTCGATCTCGCGAGCGATCGCGCCGAAAATCGTCTCGGCATTCCGCCGCTTCAGGGAGAGGAGGATCCGTGTCGCCTTCAGGTCTGGATGGAGGCCTTTGAAGAGGCGGCGTGGCGTGATCTGCCCGGCCATCAACGCGTATCCAGAATCGAACTCGCGCAACGCATCGAGCATGTGGCCGAGTTGCCCGACTTTGAGCATCCGGTGTTCGCGAGCCGGAAAAGTGGCGACGAGATCCGGCCGCGTTTCCTCTTCGAACGCGACGAGCCGCAGGGGAATTCCCGCGGTCCGGACGGCGTCCGCCACCATCATCGGATAGATGCCCTGGCCGGCGATGAGCGCGAGCGGGCGCGTGCGATCGAAGTTGGCGGGAAGGAAGGCGGAGAGTGGCGGCACGGAAGAACGCTCAACGCTCAACGTTGAACGCTCAACGCTCAAGTCTGTCGGCTCGTCGAGGGTCGGCTCATTGAGCGTTCAGCGTTGAACGGTGAGGGTCGAACGTTCCGCGGCGTCGAGGCTAGGTCTGCGCGCCGTAATATTTCTTGTAGCTGCGGTAGTAGCGGTAGTTCGAGTAGTACTCGATGCGGCGCGGCGAGAGGCCGTTGAGCACGACGCCGAGCACCTCGTTCTTCCCGTTGCGGAGCGCCCGCATGTAGAGGCGAATGTGTTTCCGGTACGCGCGGTTGAAGCGGCAAACGTACACGACCTCGTCGATCCGTTCAGCGATGAGAAGCGAATCGGTGACGGCACCCAGCGGCGGCGAGTCGACGATCACGAGATCGTATTCGCGCTTGAGGCGTTCGAGCAGCTGGCCGAACAGAGGATTCTCGAGGAGTTCGGTCGGGGTCTTCGATCGGCCGCCGGAGCAGAGGAGGGACAGGTTGTCGTTGAGCTTGATGATCCCAAGCGCGGGATTGGTCGCGAGATCGCCCTCCATGGCGCCGCCGCCTTCGAACCAGGGAATCAATCCGGCGGTGTTGGCCTGCTTGAAATGGCGATGGAGCATGGGCCGCCGCAAGTCGCAATCGACCAGCAGCGTCTTCTTGCCGTGGCGTGCGAAGCTGCCGGCGACGTTGCAGGAAATGAGCGTCTTGCCCTCGCCGGGAATCGTGCTGGTGACGAGCACCGACTTCGGAAAATCCAGCTTCGAATGGATCTTGATCGAGCTGTAAACGCTGAGAAACGCCTCGACGCCCGGTGCCTGCTTGTTGTCGAGGAGGAGCGTGTATTTCTCTTCGTCCTTCATCGAGGTCAGGTCCGGAATGATGCCGAGCAGATTGGCGCCGATGAACGACTCGATGTCCCACGCGCTCTTGACGCGATCGTCGATGAAGCTGAGGCCGACCGCGATGCCGAGAAACACGAAGACGCCGATGCCGATGCACGTGCGGATGATCTGCGCCTTGTCGGGGGCGATCGGACTCGGGTTGATGACGGCGGCGTCGAGCGGTTGAACGGGGACCTTCTCGATATTCTTGATCGTGCGCGTGTCGTTGAGCCGGCGGAGGATTTCGTTGTAGCTGTTTTTCGAGACGTCCGACTCGCGTTTGAGCATGTTGAATTCGATGCCCATTTCGCTGAGCTGCATCGAGGCCTTCTCCTGCTTGCTGTATTCCTCCTGCCAGGTGGCGAGCATCTGCCGGGCTTCAGCCTGGCGCGTCTTGATTTCGGCGATCGCCTGGGCGACGGCTTTTTCGAGGTCGGCCTGCACCAGCGCGATCTCGTTCGACTTGTCGATCATGCGCGGGTGCTTTTCGAAATAGCGTTCGGACAGCAGATGCATTTCCTGCTCGAGCCGGCTGAGGGTCGCTCGAAGGGTGGGCACGGAACCGTGGGTCGCGATTTCGCCGATTTCGAAGAGGCTCTTGCCTTCGGCCTGGAAGGTTTCGATCTGCTTCACCTTTTCGTCGAGCGCGAGCAGATGCAGGCGCTTTTCCTCCTTGAGCGAACCGGCCTTACGCAGCGCCTCGGTGACCATGTCCCTGGAGCTGTCGAGGGAGATGAGCTTTTTTTCCATCATATAGCGCTGGAGCGCCTGCTCGTGAGCTTCGGATTCCTTCTTCAACCGCTCCGCCTGTTCCTGCAGCCAGATGATCGCGCCCTCGTTGCGGCCGCCGGCGGTCTCGAAGAGGTGATTCATGAACGCCGCCACATAGCGATTGGCCACCAGCGCGGCGGCTTCGGGGTCTTCGTGCGTGACGTTGATGCTGATGATATAGCTGGCGCGCGTGGAGACCGGCGTGACAGAACCGAGTGAGATCTGGGCGGTCGAGGGGTCCGAACCGGGAGGCAGACGTTTAAGCGCGGGGCGCCGCAGGATGTTTTTCTCTTCCGGCTTCAGCGCCTCCAGCACTCGCGCGCGGATCTTGTGTGACTTCAGCTGCTCTATATAAGTATTGAGGTCGACGTCGGAGCGGACGGCCTGGTCGATCACGCCCTGGGTGGCAATGACGGTTTCCGGTTTCTCGAACTGCATCGTGGCCCGCGCGAAGTAGGTGGGCGTCACCTGCATCTTCTTGTAGCCATAGCCGACCGCGATCAGCACGGCCAGCGGCAGAGCGATCCAAAGGCGTTCTCGCAGGATGATATAGTAATCGCGCAGCGTGCGACGCTCGACGGCATCGTCGTCGCGGTCGGACCCTTGCGGGTGGGGAGTCTTGGCGTGCGCGTCGGCCATTGCAGAAATAATTAAATGATTCGCTCGGGAACGTAAACCATGTCGTCGGGCTCGAGCACGAAGGCGGCGTCGCCGGACGCCTCCTTGAGTTTGCCTTTCATGGAGCTATCGACGTCGAGGATGAAGACTTTCAGGGTGCCGTCAGGCATCTGGCGGGTGACTTTGACGGCGGTGCCTTTCGCCGTCTCGGCGAAGCCGTTGGCTTTGTAAATCAGGTCCGCGATCGTCATCTCGGTGTCGGGCGGGAGCTCGAACGTGGCCTGCGAGTTCACCTTGCCGCTGATGTGCACAACACGCCGCGCATAGGTCTCGATCGTGACGGTGACCACGGGATTGCGGATATAGCGGCCGTCGCGGTAGGCGCGCGCGATGGTTTCCTGGGCTTCGGCGATCGTGAGGCCGGCGAGGCGCGTTTCCTGTATATAAAGCAGGTTGATCGTGCCCGTGGCCTCGACCCGTTTCTGTCCGGCGGAGAACTCGCGCTCGCCGTTGGCGAGCACCTCGACGCTGAGAATATCGCCGCGGGTGATGCGATAGGGGACGTATTTCTTTTCCGCTTTGGGAATGCCCACGGGCTGCGCGAGAGCGGCGACGGGAAGAAATCCGAGGCTGAAACCACAGATGAGAGCGAGACGGATGAGGAGGTTTTTCATGGCGTCGGGAAATTTACCAGCGGGAGGAAACGTTGAGGCTGTAGCCGGTTCGCACGAAGTCGGCGAACGACGAGGTGGACCAGTTCTTGAACCAATTATAGACAACGGAAACCTTGAGGTGCTCGTTCATCGAATAATTGAGCGAGGCGTTCCAGGTGAGATAGCTGTCGTGGCGTTCGGGACCAAGTTCCAGCGGCGGCCCGAGCGAGATGATGACGCGGCCGCTCTCGCCGAGGAAGCGGCTGTCGCCATAAGTGATGCCCGTGCTGGCGGACCATTTCGAGCTGTAGGCGTATTGCGTATCGGCCGAAGCGGTGAGCGTATCGACGAATGAATCGGTGGCCGTCGTCGAGAAGTCCTTCGCGAGCGTGCCGGTGATGTTCATCTTCTTGTTGATGGCGTAGGTCGCGGAGCCGCTCGCGGTCCAGGAACTGAACTGCTCGGTGACGATTCCACCGTGGGGGACGCGGAACTGATATCCGGCCCGCAGGCTGCCGTTTACGCCGCGGATGATCTTGCCGCTCACGCCAGTGGTGAACGAATGGTCGGTATAGGAGGTCGAGCGGGAAGTTTCCCCGTAGCGATAGCGATAGCCGCCGATCAGGTCGCGCTCACTGCTGAAGATGTGAAAGAGGTCCAAGCCGGCACTATAGGTTGCGAGATCGGAGAAGACCGATGAGCCGCTGTAGAGTGTATTGTTATAGCTGAAGTTTCCGGCGAGCGTGAACGTGCCGGAGACGGGATAGCGAAAGCCGAGCCCGGCGCCGTAGTTCCAGGACTCGGTCCGCAAATTCACCGCGGCGTCGGCGCGGCTCTGGCGGGTGGCGTTGAGCGTGATCGAACCGGTGGTGCGCCCGCTCTGTTTGGTGAATTCGAGGGAAATGCTGGGATCCGAAAAATCCTGATCGTCGATGGTGGCGAATTTCGAGCTGTTCACCCCGACCGAGCCGTTGACGCCAATCCAGCCGGCGCGCCGGGTATAGTCGGCCGAGATGCTGGTGCTGTACACATAGTCGCCAGCGCTGCCTGCACTGGCAAAAACGTTCGAGTCGTGTGCCACGCTGACCGAGCCGTTCACATAAATGCGATCGCGACCGTCATTGAGCGCAACGAGCGCATGGGCCGGCGGGCAGGCCAGCAAGGAGGCCAGCAGCAGGGCTAAAACCGCACGAAATTCTCGGCACAACCTCATCGGTCGCTCGACGCGTTAGGGGCCGCCGGGGGTGACGGTTTGCGCGGGGTTCACCAAGGTCGCCGGGCTGACCGTGAACTGCACCGGGAGATTCGCCGGCACGACCTCGATCGGGACGATCTCACGGTTGGTGACGCTGCTGGTGCCGGTATTGCCATCGAAGGCCGTGATCGGGCCGCCGTCGCCTTCGCCGCCTTCGCCGCCGCCCGTGGTGCCGCCGCCGCCGCTATCCTCGCCGCCCGAGTTGTCGCCCGGTTTTTCGCGCACTTCGAAATAGACGGTTTTCTTCGCCATGCACGCCATCGCGACCTTGTCGTCGAGTTTGGGCGCCTCGGCCGGCGGGATGCGGGCGATCTCGATTATATTGGGCTGGCCCGGCGGACCGCGGCGGATGGTTGCTTGCTCACCCGCGTGGATCGTCTGGCCGCCGAGGTCTTGTGGGCCGGCGCGCACAGTGCTGTCGCCCTCGAGCATCGAGATCTTCGTGATCTCGCCGCTCGCCTCGATGACGACCTTGCGGCCGCGGATGTTCACCGAGCCGAGCGGCGTGTTGTAATTCATGTTGCTGCCGGCAACGAGCTTGCTGGTGCAGAGCCCGACGGTGCCGCGCGAGACAAATGCCTGGGTCTGGGAAATCGAAGGCTCGACCTCGACATCGGTGCGGTTGGGCGTGAACGGCTCCTGCACGAAGCGGCGAACTTCCACGCGCGTGTCGGCATCGAAAAACGCACCGGTGCCGTTCGAGAAAACCATCGTCGAGTAGTGCTTGCTCCGGTCCGCCTCGTTTTCGGGCGGCTTCGTCTCAATCACGGTGCCTTCGGCGGTGTAGACGGCGCGCTTGCTCAAGTCTTCAATCGACTCGCCCGTATCGATGAGCGCCTCGCCGCTGACATCGGACACGTACAGCTTGCTGGCGGGATTTGTTTTCTTGCGCTGCTGCGCCGACGCCACCGGTGCGGAAAGCATGATGAGCAGGCCGCACGCGAACGAAACGCCCAGCCATGGCGCAGGACTGCGAGAGGAAAAGCGTCGAAATTTCATGGGTGAGAGTCGAGCGCGCTGGTGTGCACGTCGAATGGGTAAAAAATAGGGTATAACCCCTACGAGAAGGCAAGCCCGGATTCGCCCTGCACCAACTCATTCGACGACAATATTTAAGATTTTGCCGGGCACGAAGACGACGCGTTTAACGGTTTTCCCTTCGAGATGCGGACTGACGCGAGGGTTTTCGCGGGCAAGTTGCAGCGCGATTTCCTGCGTGGTTCCGACGGGGACGAGATGGTCGCCGCGGTGTTTGCCGTTTACCTGGAAAACGAGCTTCACCTCCGATGCGGTCAACCGGGCGGCGTCGTACGTGGGCCACGCCGCGTCCATCAATGCGCCACTGCCGCCGAGTCGCTCCCAGAGTTCTTCCGCGATATGTGGGGCAAGCGGCGCGAGGAGCTGGATGAACGCGAGCGCGGTCTGGCGCGACACGACCGGTGCCTTCTGAAGCGCGTTCGTGAAAATCATCATCTGCGAGATCGCAGTGTTGAAGCGCAGGTGCTCGATGTCGTCGCCGACCTTCTTGATCGTCTCGTGCAGGAGCTTTGTGAGCTCGGCGGGTTCCTCGACTCCGGCGCCGCCAGCGGGCGCCACTTTGGGATTAACGTTTCCATCCGCGGCGATCAGCTCGCGCCAGACTTTTTGCAGGAAACGATGCACGCCCTCGATGCCGCGCGGATTCCACGGCTTCATCGCCTCGAGCGGTCCGAGGAACATCAGATAAAGGCGCAGCGTGTCGGCGCCGTGCGATGCGATGATCGTGTCGGGGCTGACCACGTTGCCGCGGCTCTTCGACATCTTTTCGCCGTCTTCGCCGAGAATGATGCCTTGGTGAAACAGTTTCTTGAATGGCTCGCTCTGCGGCACGACACCGAGATCGAACAACACCTTGTGCCAGAAACGTGCATATAACAGATGCAGCACCGCGTGCTCCGCACCGCCGACATACAGATCGGGCGCACCCCAATAATGCAGCGCCTCCGACGAGGCGATGGCTCCGGTGTTGGTCGGATCGAGGAAACGCAGATAATACCAGCACGAGCCGGCCCATTGCGGCATCGTATTCGTTTCCCTGCGACCGCGAAGCCACACGCCGTCGGAGGAAGGCTGCGGCTCGGATGCCGGTACGGCGGCGCCGGTGGCGGCGTTGAACCAGATGTCGACCCACGCGGTCTCGTTTGCGAGCGGGCTTTCGCCTGTGCCGCTCGGCAGATACGATTTCACCTCGGGCAACTCGAGGGGCAGCGCGCCCGCGGGCAGCGGCAGCGCGAAGTGTGTTTCGCCGCCGTGCGAGAAGGTGACCGGTTGCGCCGGCAGATCGGCGCGAACGGATTTCGCGCGCTCATAGTCGGCGGCATTGACCCACACGATCGGGAACGGCTCGCCCCAATAGCGCTGCCGTGAGAACAGCCAGTCGCGGAGCTTGTAGTTGATCGTGGCTTTCCCGACGCCGCGCGACGCAAGGTTCGCAGTGATTTTCTGCTTCGCTTCCGGCCACGGCATGCCGTCGTAGCCGGGCGAGTTGACGAGTTTGCCGTCGCCGACGTAAGGCAGCTTCGTCTCGCCATTGTCGGCCGCGATGACTTGCACGATGGGCAGCTGAAACTGCGTCGCGAACTCGAAGTCGCGTTCATCGTGCGCGGGCACGGCCATGATCGCGCCGGTGCCGTAGCCCATGAGCACGTAGTCCGCGATCCAGACGGGCACGCGGGCGCCATTCACGGGATTGATCGCGTAGGCGCCGCTGAAGACTCCGGACTTTTCCTTCGCGAGATCCGTGCGCTCGAGGTCGCTCTTCGACGCGGCCTTTTTGCGATACGCTTCGACGGCGGGCTTGTGTTCGGCGGTCGTGAGTTGATCGACGAGCGGATGCTCCGGCGCGAGCACCATGTAAGTACAGCCGAAGAGCGTGTCCGGGCGCGTGGTGAAGATTTTGAGCTGGCCGAGAGTCTTGTCTTCGAGGTCGAAGAGAATCTCCGCGCCTTCGCTGCGGCCGATCCACGCTTCCTGCATCCGTTTGGTGGAGTCGGGCCAGTCGACATCCTTCAGGTCGGCGAGCAACCGCTCCGCGTAAGCCGTGATGCGCAGCACCCACTGTCGGAGATTTTTCCGCTCGACCGGAAAGCCGCCGACCTCGCTCTTGCCGTCGACGACTTCCTCGTTGGCGAGGACCGTGCGCAATTCCGGACACCACCAGACCGGGCGTTCGTCGACATAGGCGAGGCCGCGCTGAAAGAGCTGCAGGAAGATCCACTGCGTCCACCGAAAGTATTTCGGATCGGTGGTATCGATCTCGCGCTCCCAATCGTAGGAGAAACCCAGCGCTTTGATCTGACGTTTGAAATTTACGATATTGTTCTGCGTGTTCGACGCCGGGTGCGTGCCGGTCTTCACCGCGTGTTGTTCGGCGGGCAGGCCAAACGCATCCCAGCCGATCGGGTGCAGGACGTTGAAGCCTTTGGCGCGTTTGTAGCGCGCGAGAATATCGGTCGCCGTGTAGCCTTCCGGATGGCCGATGTGCAGTCCCGCGCCCGACGGGTAGGGGAACATGTCGAGCACGTAGTATTTCGGTTTCGCGGAATTGTTGTCCGCGCGAAAGGACCGATTTTTCTCCCAGAACGTTTGCCAGTGCGGCTCTATGTCATGGAAGTTGTAGTCTGTGCTCTTGGTAGCCATCGTGTGAAATCCGCCACTGTGAAACCTTTCCCTGCCCGGTCAATCCCCGCGCTCCTCGCCCTTTTTTCCCTCTGTAATCTGCTCTATTCTCCCGCCCACGCGGCGATGAGTCGCGGGTTCAATCAGCTGCTCGATGCCGTGGTGCGGATCGATGTGCGGGAGATCGCATTCGAGGCCGGCGCGCGCCGTTACACCGCGAGCATCGGCTCCGGCGTGATCCTCTCGGAGGACGGCCTGATCCTGACGAACGCGCACGTCGTGAGTCCGCGCGCGATCGAGATCAACATCACGCTCGCCAATCTCGAGCGCGTGGGCGCGAAGCTCGTCGGCTGGGACCATTGGACGGATCTCGCAGTGCTGCGGCTCGACATGACCGAGATCACGCGACGCAAGTGGAAGGTGGTGCACGCGGAGTTCGGCGACAGCGAAAAACTTTTCCCGGGCCAGGAAGTGTTTGCCGTCGGCACGCCGCACGGGCTCACCCGCACGGTGACGCGCGGAATCGTTTCCAACAAGAACCGCTACTTCGAGGATTCGCGCGCGGTCAACGGCTACGAGACGGGCGCTTTCAACACGTGGCTGCAAACCGACGCCGCGATCAATCCCGGTAATTCCGGCGGCCCGCTCGTCACCGGCGACGGCAAGGTGATCGGCATCTCGTCGCGCGGCTACATGGGCGCGAACAATCTCGGTTTCGCGATTCCTTCCGCGACCGCGAAGAGCGTGATGGAGCGGCTGGTCAAGCACGGCACGATCGTGCGCAGCTACATCGGGCTCACGCCGGGCGCGCTGCAGGACCTGGAGAACTTCTACTCACTCGAGGTGAACTCCGGCGGCGTCCTCATCCACAGCGTGGATCCAGGTTCGCCGGCCGCCAAGGCGGGGCTGCGCGGCAGTGACATCGTGTTGCTGATCGACGGCGTGAAGGTCGATGGACGTTTTCCCGAGCAGCTGCCGCCGATCCAGAACCTGATCGCGAGCCGGCCTGTGGGCTCGACGGTGAAACTGCTGGTGAAACGCAACGGCGATGTGCGCGAGTTCGCGGTCGTCACGGAGAAACTCGAGAGCCGCGTCGGTGAGGAGTGGGCCTTCGAGAAATGGGGACTCAGCGTGCGCAAAGTATCGCGGACGTACGCGCGCGAGAACCAGCTGGACGATGCGTCCGGCGTACTCGTGATCGGCGTGCAGCCTGGCTTCCCGGCCGACGTCGCGGGGATTTCCCGTGGCGACATCGTGACCAAGATCAACCAACAGCCGATCGATTCGATCGAGGTGATGAAGACGACGCACGCGGCTTACGCGGCCAATCCCGCGCCCACGCTGCTCGAAACGCAGCGAAGCCGGCGCGTGTCGCTCTATATTTTGAAACCATGATGATTTCGTTTCTCTGCCGGAGCCTGCAATCAGGCGCTTCACGCCGTGCCTCATCGCTTGCGGGCAAGCTCCTGCCGCTCGCGTGTGCGCTTGTGTTCACGTTGAGCGCCCGCGCCGCGGATCTGCCGACGTTGTGGGCCGAGCGCGTGAAATGCGTCGTGGCGGTCGAGTACATGACCGAGACGGAAGTCGATCGGCGACCGACCGCGACGATGGGCACGGTGATCGATGGCAACGGCACGATCATCATTCCGTCCGGCGCGATCGATCCGCGGGCGGCGACCTGGCAGCTGAAAGATTTCAAGGTCTATCTGCCTGGGGAAGCGGCGAGCGCGCCCGGCCAATACCTCGGCCAGGATGCGTTCACGGGCTGGCATTTCGTGCGCGCGGATGAAGCGACGCGTGCGAAGCTGACGCCCGTGACGGCGTTTGCGGCGAAAACCGGCGACGCGAGTCAGCCGGCGAAGGTCGCACTGGCGGACTTCGTGTGGGGCGTGGGACTCCGCGCGCGCGACGAAGATTTCGCGCCGTATATTTTGCAGAGCCACGTGGCGATTTTTCAGGCGCTGCCGCATCGCACCGCGATCGCGCAGCAGGAAGTCGCCGCGCCGGGCCTGCCGGTATTCGATCGCGCCGGCACGCTGGTCGGGCTCGCGTTGCCCTCGTTTGGGCAAACCTTCCTCCAGTTTTCGCGCGCGACCCGGAGCTCGGCCGTGATGCTGGTCAACGTGGAGGAGAGCAGCGCGTTCATGCTTGCGGAGGAAATGCTGCCGCACCTCGGACGCATTCCGAAAAACGTCTCCGGCCGTCCGCTTGCCTGGCTCGGTGCGTTTGGCCTCGAGCCGATGGATCGTGACGTGGCGAAGTTTTTGAATCTCACGGCGCAATCCGGCGCGGTGGTCAGCGAAGTGCTCGAAGGCAGCCCGGCGGAGAAAGCCGGGTTGCAGGCGCGCGACATCATCCTGGCCATCGACGGCAAACCGCTGCCGCAACTGAAGCCCGACAGCGTGATCGTGCGCTATATCGAGAGGGAAATCGACCGGCGCGCGCCGGGCGATGCATTTGCGCTCACCGTGCTGCGCGGCGCCGAGCGGCTCGAGCTGAAGGCGACCCTGGGCGAGGAGCCGAAGCTGATCCGCGAGGCGCAGCGGAAATATTTCGACCGGCTGGGAATGATCGCGCGCGAGTTCGTTTACGGCGACGCGATCGAGCGCCGCGTGAAGGCGGCCGAGCCGTCGGGCGTGGTCGCGCATTATGTGAAGCCGAGCAGTCCGGTCGCGATCGCGGGACTGCGATTCGACGACTGGATCAAGGAAATCGACGGTGTGGAAACGAAGACGTTTGCCGATGCGGTGGCAAAACTCGGGGAGATTGAGCGCGACGAGGCGCGGCCGGAATTCGTGCTGCTCGTGAGCCGCGGGGGCGAGACCGCGGTGTTGCGTGTGAAGTTGAAATAGTGGAGGAGCGCGGGCGTGCCTCACAAAAAAAGAGGCGGGCCATTACGGCCCGCCTCGGTGCTATGAGATGAAGTGGAGTGAAGGAGCGTCGGCGTGTTGCCGACATGATCACGAAGCCGGCTGGATGCCGGCGCTACCTTAAATTTGTTTTACGTCGCTCGCCCACACGATGAGCCAGCCACTCTTGTCATCGACGTAGACCATCGTCGAAGCGTTGCCGGGCACTTCGACCGAATCGGCCCGCGCAATCTGGGACGCCGGCAGCTGGGGTGACACCCCTTGCGGGCTCGAGCCGGATGAACCGATATATAATGCCAGCATCAGCGCGGCAGCCGCTGCGAAGGGAATGGCAAACCACGAAACCATGCGGCGCGAGCGTGCAGTCGTCGTGGCGGTGCCGGCTTCCGCGCCGCCGCGAATCTTGCGGCGCACGGCGTGCCACTCGCGCTCGACGTCAGGCAAGGGGGCCCGGGCGGTCTCATCCCGCCACGTCGTGAGGGCGGCCGAGAGCTCGTCGCGAATTCGCCGGCAGTCTGCGCAGTGCGCGACGTGTCCGTCGAGCGCGGTGCGCTGGCTGAAATCCAGCGCGCCGTCTCGTTCGGCGAAGAGGTGACTTTGAGCCTCGCGGCAGTTCATGACGATGGCGGCAAAAGCGAAGGATTAGCGGCGATGGCTGTAGCTATAGCCGCGGCCATGGTCGCGATCCCGACCATGGTCGTGCCCGTAACTGTGAGTGTTGCGGTGATGATCGTGGCGACCGTCGACCCAGACGCGTTGCGTCGTGTAGGTGAAATAGCCGGGCTCGCAGTAGCGTTCGGCGCGGCCCCAGCGATTGTGGCGCACGATCCATCGTTCGGGAATCCACGTCCTGACCTGGACTGCCTTCCAGTAGCCGCGCGGAGCCACGACCACGGGCGCGGGAGCGTAAACGACGGCCGGTGGCGGCGCGTAAACCACGGCCGGTGGCGCCGACCGATACGCAGGAGCCCCGACATTGATTCCGATCCGAACCTGGGTATCCGCACGGGCCGAAGTGGCGGCCAAACCGGCGGCCGTGACGAGGAGGGCGATGGCGATGCGTTTCATGGTTGGGTGTCCTTGGTTGGGATAACGCATGAGACGCGAGGCGATTGCCGCTTATTCATTTTTTTTCGTCACTTCGCGATCAGCAACACGACCGGGACCTCGCCCTCGCCGCCGCGGCCCATCACGACCGGCACGCCGGCTTTCAGGGTGAATTCCGTGTTCATGAGTGTGCGACCGCCCTGCGTCCATTCGACGCGGACCTTGATTCCGCCGCCAGCGCGTTCGCCGCCGCTGAGTTCCAAGCGATGTCCTCCGCTCAACGAGAGCGCGGATTTGCCGCTGCCGGAGACGGAGGCGGAGCCTTCGGAGACGAGCTTGAACGTGTCGAAGGGGAGCGTGCGTTTGAGGGTCGCCTCATAGGAGGCGAGTCGCGGATCCGAGCCGCCTTTGCCTTTCGACGCCGAGATGAGCAGCGCATGGACGGACGCGCGGTCGGCGGCAAACGCACCCGGCGACATCGCAAGGACGCCGAACAGCAAGAGGGCTAGCATGAGGTAAGTTAGTCTTCGCATGGCAGGTCTCCTAATTTTTTCGCGAGCAGGCGACGCGCGTGAAACAGACGCGACATCACCGTGCCTCGGGCGATGCCGAGGTGGGCGGCGATTTCGTCGTAAGAAAGTCCCTGGACTTCGCGCAGGGCGAGCACGCCGCGATGCTTGGGCGGAAGCGAGGCAATCGCACGTTCAAATCGCGCGTTGCGCTCCATGTGCTCGAGATCCTGCCGCGGGTCGCTTTCCTCGACGGCTTCCGGCGCACCGATCTGTCGGTCGCCCGATTCGTCGTGTTCACGATCCGAGAGAAAGGGGATGAACCGGTTGAACCAGCGTTTGCGGCTGCGCAGGTGATCGATGGCGCGTCGCGTCGCGATCGGATGAATCCACGTCGAAAACTTCGCGTCCCCGCGGAAGGTCGAGAGGTTTTTCCAAACGGTCAGCCAGATCTCCTGGCACACATCGCGAGAGCTGTGTTCGTCGCGCAGCATGGAATTCACGAGCCGGAAAACAGGTTCGTAATGGCTGCGCATGAGGACGCCGAACGCCTCTTCACCGCCTGCGCGCGCACGCTCCACGAGTTCGCGTTCGCTTTCAGGGGAAAGAGTTTCGGCGTCGTCGGCCACAGGTTAGCAGGGACACAATGGGGAAGAATCGGTTTCACGGCAATGGGGTATGACGCGATCTGACCGGGTGGTATTCAGAAGCGGAGACGAAGTATCCGCCCGCGCTTTGACGTGCCGGCGCACGTTTTTCCACCGCATCGGATTGCACCCCGCGCGACCGGCAGTCCTAGCGCTCCCAGATCGTCTTCACGTTCACAAACGAGCGCACGCCCCAGGCGCCGAGCTCGCGGCCGTAGCCACTTTCCTTCACCCCGCCAAACGGCAGCTCCGGTGAGGAGCGCACGAAGTCGTTCACGAAGACGCTGCCGGCTTCGATTTCGCGCACCAGCCGCCGCGCACGAGGGCGATTCCTCGTGAAAAGCGCGGCGCCGAGTCCGTATACCGACGTATTTGCGATCCGCACGGCGTCCGCCGCATCGCGCGCCGCTATGATTGCGGCGACGGGTCCGAACAATTCCTCGTCGAAGGCCGGCATGCCCGGGCGGACGCGGGTGAGTACGGTCGGTTCATAAAAGAAACCGCGCCCCGGCAGCGGCTTGCCCCCGAGCAACACTCGCGCGCCACGAGCTACGCTCGCCGTGACCTGGGCATGCAGGGCGTCGCGCAAGTCGGCGCGCGCCAGCGGTCCCACCTCCGTGGTGGGATCGGTCGGATCGCCCACGCGTCGCGCAGCCATGCGCGCAATGAATCGTTCCTGAAATTCCGGCAAAACGGAACGCACCACGATGAACCGCTTCGCACACACGCAGCTCTGGCCCGAGTTGAGTAATCGTGCCTGGGCACAGATTTCCGCGGCGTGCGCGAGATCGGCATCCTCGAGCACGATCGCGGGATCGCTGCCGCCGAGTTCGAAGACGCCCGGCTTCATCGCGGCACCTGCGAGCGCGGCAACCTTCTTTCCGGCCGCAGTGCTGCCGGTGAGCGTGATCGCGTGGATGCGCGAATCGGAGACCAAGCCGGGAATCGCGTCGTTGCCGATCAGCAACGTTTGGAACACGCCGCGCGGAAAACCGGCGCGGAGGAAAATCGATTCGAGCGCGAGCGCGCAACCCGGCACATTCGAGGCGTGTTTCAACAGCACGGTGTTACCGGCGAACAGTGCCGGGACGACCGCGCGAACGACCTGCCAGAAAGGGAAATTCCACGGCATGATCGCGAGCACCGTGCCCAGCGGCTCGAAGGTGACGCGCGCATTCTCCGGCGCGCCGGTGGGACGTTCCTCGGCCAGCAGCCGCGCCCCGTGTTTCGCGTAGTACTCGCAGAGGACGGCGCTCTTTTCCACTTCGGCGCGCGCCTGCGTGATGGGTTTGCCCATCTCGTCGGTGGCGAGGGCCGCGAGAGCGTCACGACGTTTGCGGAGCTCGCGCGCGAGCGCGTGGAGGAGTTTTGCGCGCGCGGCCGGCGTGAGTTGCGCCCACGAGCGTCGGGTTCCGCTCGCTCGAGCGAGGGCGCGCTGGACTGCCGAGGAACGCGTTTCGGGATAAACCGCGAGGCGACGACCGGTGGCCGGATTGGTGGCGACGAGCGACATGCGGCCACTGTTCGCTGGTCTGAGGGCGTGACAAATTCTATTCGCGTGTCCGCCGGAACAGTCGATCCGTTTACCGGGGGATTCACTTATACACCCGCCATCCGACCAAGGCACGGATCTGTCACCGGTGACCGACTGGATCCCGGTTTTCCGAGTGTAGCGGACCTTGCTGTACTCTCCGCAGCTTGCCGCTTGCGGGGTTGCGCGCGTTTATGCATATCCGCGCCATGGCGCGAGCCGAGAACCGACCGGTCACGGTCCATATGATTGCGGAGCACGTCGGCGTGTCGCCGGCTGCGGTGTCGACGGTGCTCGCGAATCGCCACGAGGAGCGCCGACTTGCGCCGGCGACCGTCGAGCGCATCCGACAGGCGGTGCGGGAGCTCGGCTATGTGCCGAATGTCGCCGCGCGCCGGCTGCGGGCGCACGACCCGGAAGTGCGGCACATGGAGCTGGGCATTCTCACTTCATTCGAGGCGCCGCTCTTTCTGGTGAGTCGAGCGCTGCGGCAGTTGCAGCAGGCGGTCGATGAGCGGAGCGGTCCCGACCGGCGGTTCTCGGTCACGATCGACATGTTTCACGCGGGCCGTTTGCGCGAGATGCCGGGGCTGCTCAACGCGAGCCGTTTCAACGGAGCCATCATCACGAACACGCTGCCGCAGGACGACGCGTTCCTGAAATCCACCACGTTGCCGTATGCCGTGGTCGTGCAGGGCCGGCGGTTGGCAAATTATTGCTGCGTGCTGGAAACGCCGGGCGAAGTGGGGCAGCGCGCCGCGGAGATCATGCTTGCCCGCGGCCGGAAGAATCTGGCGGTGATCACGCCAACGTTGTTGACGGAGAGCACGGCGGATCGCGCGGAGGCGTTTTGCGCCGCCGTGCGCACCGCGACCGGGAGCGAGCCGGCGCGCGTGACCGCGGAAGACTTCACGCCGTGCAGCGGCGCGACGGCCGTACAGGAGCACCTGCGCGCCCAACCGAAATGCGACGGGCTTTTCGCGGTGACGGATACCCTCGCGCTGGGCGCTTTTCACGCCTTGAAAAAAGTGGGTCGCCGGGTGCCCGAGGATGTCGCCGTGGTCGGAGTGGGCGACCACGAGCACGCGGATTTCTTCGAGCCACCGCTCACCTGCGTGGGACCGGTTTACGATCGGGTGGTGGCGGAGATCGTCACGCTGCTTTTCAACCTGATGAGCCGCCGCCGGGTGCGACCGACCGAGGTGTTTGTGGCGCCGATTATAGCGCGCCGGGTATCCGCCTGATCGGGCGCGGATTGAAAAGTTGTTTCTGAAAAAGCGTATTTCGCGCTTGCACCTAAATCGATTTAGCTTTTCTCGTCTTTTTAGAACCCCTCCCGGATCCGTTCCCGCCACCGACCGAGGTGCGGGGGCCAAACCTCGAACTCAAACCCTGCACATGGACTCCTGTTCTTCGCTCCTCCGACATCGTCTTCGAACCGCCGCGGCGTTCGCGTTTTCATTCTTTCTCGTCTGCGGCCCATTGGGGGCGGCGCTGCGTGCCGCCGAAGCCACGGGCATCGTGTCGGGCACCGTCAGCAACGCCGGCACGGGCAACCTGCTCGAAGGCGCCCGGGTCGAGGTGCCGCAGGCGGGCCTCGTCGCCCTCAGCGACAATACCGGTCGTTACGTCCTGACCGGCGTGCCGGCGGGCAGCCACGAGCTGGTCGTTTCCTACACGGGACTCGATACCGCGCGCTCGACCATCCAGGTCTCGCCGGGCCAGCGCGTGTCGCGCGATTTCGATCTCACCACCGGTATTTACCAGATGCAGGAATTCCGCGTCTCCGGTGAGCGCGAGGGGAACGCCGCCTCGATCACGCGGCAGCGCAATGCGCCCAACGTGAAGCACGTCGTGGCGCTGGATGCATTCGGCAGCCTGCCGAACGAGAGCGCGGGCGAGTTGCTCATCCGGCTCCCCGGCATCGCGGGCAGCTTCGACGACGAGGGCAATGTCACGGGCGTCTCCATCCGCGGCATGGCGCCGGGCTTCAACACTGTCAGCGTCGACGGCAACCAGCAGGCGAGCGCTGGCGGTTTCGGCCGCGACTTTCGCACGCATAATATTTCCGGCGCGCTCTTCGACGAAATCGAAGTCACCAAATCTCCGACTCCCGACATGCCGGCCGATTCGCTCGGCGGTTCCGTCAACCTCAAGACCCGCTCGCCGCTGATGATGAAGGAGCGGCGCCGCATCTCGTATCAGGCCGCCGCGCGCTGGGCGCCGTCGTTCTACGATCACACCGAACTGCGGCGCGATCACCCGGTGCACCCGCTGCTGAGCTTCGGTTATCAGGAGGTGTTCGATGTCTTCGGCCGCGAGCGCAACCTCGGCGTTTCGCTCAATCTCTTCTATAGCGAGAACGTCAACTCGGTCGACCAGACGTTGATGGACTATCAATACAGCATGGAGTCGCCCGCCTACATCTGGGACTTCCGCCGGCAGAACGGCTATAATAACCGGGTCCAGCAGAGCGCCGCGCTGAAGCTCGACTACAAGCTCTCCGACCGCACGCGTGTGTTCGTGAACACGATCTATAACGATGCGCCGGAGAAGTTCAACCGGCTCTATACAATGCGCGCGTTTACCAGTCGCAGCGTGGCCGCGATCGGCGCCAATGGCCAGCCGACCGGCACCAATCCGATTCTGCCCGGCTGGACCGCCGACCGCACGGAAGTCCGCGGTGTGAACAACTCCGTCGTGCAGCTCAACTCCACGCTCTATAGTTTCCACGACCGCCAGCGCCAGATCCACGCGGGCGCGGTGCACGAGTTCGACCGCGTGAAGCTCGACTATGATGTCAACTACAGCCACTCGAAGCCGCTGCTCCAGAGCGGAAATCGCGAAGGTGGCGGTGGCGGCATCTTCACGATGGAGGCGCGCAGCGTGGGCTGGGCGCTCGACAAGTCGCAATCCGGGCACGAGCCGTCATTCACCCAGACCGCCGGCTCGAGCATCTTCGATGTCGCGAGTTTCGGCAACGGGCTGCTCACCTCGCGCAACAACAAGCGTTTCACCACCATCAAGAACGCGACCGCCAACGCGCAGTTTCAGCTGCCGACCTCGTTCGCTTCGACGCTCAAGACCGGCGTGCGTTATCGCGATGTCACGATCGAGGAGCAGGCCGGCGAGCGTCGCTGGAATTACATTGGCACCGCGCCGCTCAGCAATCTCGTCGACCAGTCGCTGGACCTGACCTACTTCGATGAAGTCGGCGGCCAGCTGCCGTTCATCGACTCGGCCAGCATCGGCCAGGATATTCGCGAGAATCCACAGAACTGGAGGGAGGATATTTATTATAGCGAGATGCGGAAGTTCGTGGGCACCCGCAGCCTGAACGAAGAAGTCTCCGCGGCTTACGTCCAAGGCCAGGCCCGTTTCGGCAAGCTGAGCGTCGTCGGCGGCGTCCGCGCCGAGCGCACTGAGTTCAGCGGCAAGGCTTACGTCGCGTCGCGTCCGCTCACCACCACGGCTCAGCGCAATGCCGATCCGATCGGTTCTGCCCGCGCCGATTATGCGAACAACCAGCGCATCCTCAACGGCAAGTCCACCGATTGGTTCCCGGGCGTGCATTTCGTCTACCGCATCACACCGAACCTGCAGTCGCGCCTGAGCTGGTCCAACAGCATCGGCCGCCCGCCTGGCACGCAGCTGCTGCCCACGGAATCCGTCAGCCTCGGCAACGAAACCGTCACCCTCGGCAATCCCGACCTGCAGCCGCAGAAGTCGGAAAACTGGGACGCCGCGCTCGAATATTATTTCGAGCCCGCCGGGCAGTTCTCGGTCGGCTATTTCCGCAAGGATCTCGAGGACTTCCTCGTCACCCGCGACATCGGCGTGGTTGGCTCCGGCCCCAACAACGGATTCAACGGCGACTACGAAGGCTTCACCGTCCGCGGCCCGAGCAACGCCGGCAAGGCGAAGGTCACCGGTTGGGAGTTCAACTACATGCAGCAGTTCACATTTCTTCCCGGCGTTCTCCGTGGTCTCGGGTTCTCGGCCAACTTCACCAAACTCGAAACCTCGGGCGATTACGGCGATACGGGATCCCGCTCCACGACCGATGTCGCTCGGTTCACGCCCGAGACCGGCAACGCCTCTCTCACATTCAAGTACCGCAAGTTCGGTTCCCGCATCAGCTATAATTATACGGGTGTGACCTTGCAGGATTACTCGGCCGATCCGTGGCGGCTGCGTTATCGCGACGCCCGCGAGCTGGTGAACCTCAATCTGTCCTACCAGATCCACCGCAGGGTCACTGCCTATCTCGATCTGATCAACCTGTTCAACGCCCCGCAGGAGTACTACCGCGCCGTGGCCGACCGTCTCGAACGCTCCACGTTCAACGGCACGACGATCGCGATCGGTCTCCGCGGCACGTTTTGATTATAGCGATGTTGAATGCCGACAGCGGTCCCTGCGCTCGCGCGCTGGGCTATAGTCTGGCCCGCCGCGGGAGCGGCGGGACCGCCTCGGCGACCAATTTCCGCTCTCCCGGGCAGGGAGGGTGTTTTCTTCGTCTGACCGGGAGACGCTCCGCCGCGGTTTCCCACACAACTTTCTTCCGTCCATGAAATCCCTTCTTCACGTCGCTCTCGGGGCCTTGTTCTGCTCCGTCGCGTCCCTGCCGGCCGCTCCTGCGGAAGGCACGATGCCCCGCCTGGCGCACAATACCCCCGGTCAGCTTGCCGATCTCGGGGTCGGGCTGTGGGCGTGGCCATTGCCGATGGACTATAATAAAGACGGATTGATGGATCTCGTCGTCGTCTGCACCGACAAGCCGTACAATGGCACGTGGTATTTCGAGAATAGTGGAGAGATCGACGCGCAGCTGAAGCTGCCCATCTTCAAGCCCGCGAAACTCATTGGGAAATCGGCGCCGTCGGTGGGGATTTCCTACGTCACCGGCGAGCCGGTCGTCACGGCGACGGCCTCCGTGAAGAACAAGGATCTCTATAATTTCCGGGGCAGTATTTTCCCCGACTTTATCAACTCGCAGTTCACGAAGCCGCAGCGCCTCGGCGTGCCGGAACGAATCCACACCGAGCCCGGCAACATCCGCCAGAATCAGTGGAAGCTCGTCGATTTCGACGGAGACGGGGCGCTCGACGTGACGGTCGGCATCGACTTCTGGGGCGATTACGGTTGGGACGCCGCGTTCAATGAAAAAGGGGAATGGGTGAGGGGCCCCCTGCACGGCTATATATATCTGCTGCGCAACACCGGCACGACGGCGAAACCGGTTTACGCCGCGCCGGAAAAGATCCTGGCCGGCGGCAAGCCGGTGGATCCCTACGGCATGCCTTCGCCGAGCTGGGGAGACTTCGACGGCGACGGCGATCTCGACCTGCTCTGCGGCGATTTCCGCGACAGCTTCACCTATTATGAAAACACCGGTTCGCGGACGAAGCCGGTCTACGCCGCAGGCCGCAAACTCACCGCCTCCGGTCAGCCGCTGCTGATGGATCTTTGCATGATCACGCCGACCGCCGTCGATTTCGACGGCGACGGTGACATCGATCTGGTGTCGGGCGACGAGGATGGCCGCGTCGGGTTCATCGAGCACACCGGAAAAACGATCGACGGAATGCCGCAGTTCCTGCCCGTGCGTTATTTCCGGCAGTTCGCGGCGGATGTGAAATTCGGAGCACTGGCGACGCCGTATGCCTTCGATTGGGACGACGACGGCGACCACGACCTCATCAGCGGAAACTCCGCGGGCTATATTGCTTTCATCGAAAATCTCGCCGGCACACCGACGCGCTGGGCGGCGCCGCGTTATCTCTCGGCCAACGGCAGACTCATCCGTGAACAGGCTGGCTATAATGGATCGATCCAGGGCCCGGCCGAGGCGAAGTGGGGTTACTCGATTCTGAGCGTCGCCGACTGGGATCACGACGGCCTGCCCGATATTATTACGAACGGTATCTGGGGAAAAGTGATTTGGTATAAAAATATAGGCACGCGCAAGGAACCGCGACTCGCCGCGGGCCGGCCCATCGAGGTCGCCCCCGGCACGAAATCACCCAAGCCCGCGTGGAATTGGTGGGAGCCCCAGGGCCGGGAATTCGTCACGCAATGGCGCACGACGCCGCAGGTCGTCGATTGGAACGGCGACGGTCTCAACGATCTGGTGATGTCGGATCACGAGGGCTATCTCGCGTTGTTCGAGCGCAAGCGTGGGGCGGACGGGGCGCTGGTGCTCTCGCCGGCCCAACGCGTGTTCTGGAGCGAAGGCACGAGCGTGTTCAACAGCAACGGCCAGCCGCAGAACAAGGAGTCAGGGCTGTTGCGACTCAACAATGGCGTCAACGGCCGCAGCGGCCGCCGCACGTTCTGCGTCGTCGATTGGGACGGCGACGGCCAGACGGATATCCTGATGAACAGCAGTCCCAACGTGAACTTTTTCCGCGCGCTCGGCCGCGATGCGCAAGGGCGCTGGCGCTTTAAAGACGAAGGCCCGGTGAGCACGCATGTCCTCGCCGGCCACGCCACCAAGCCGACGGTCGCCGATTGGGACAAGGATGGCGCGCCTGATCTGCTCATCGGAGCAGAGGATGGGTTCTTTTATCAGCTCGAGAACCCGCGCGCGAAAACGAAGTAAACGCACGAATGGCCGATCCAGCGCCGGTTCTCCGCCGAGAGAGATTTTATTCAATGCACTCCCAGTTTCGCCCGAAAGGCATCTTTTCCGCCCAGTGGATTCCGACCGACGCCCTCGGTCGGGTCGATCGCGTCAGCCTCGCTGCGCATCTCGATTTCGAGAAACGCAGCGGCATCAGCGGCGTGCTCGCGCTGGGCAGCACGGGTGAGTTTCCGCATTTCACGGTCGATGAACGCAAGCAGGCGCTCGCGACCATCGCGGAGCTTGCGGCGCCGCTGCCGGTGATTGCCAACATCACCGACATCCGGCCGCGCGCGGCGATCGAGCTCGGCCGATATGCCAGGGCGCTGGGCTTGCCGGCGGTGGGGTTGATGCCGCCGGTGTTCTTCCCGGTGTCGCAGGCCGACATGCTCGCCTATTTCCTGCACGTCGCCGAAAAGGTCGACCTGCCGGTGATGCTGTATAATTTTCCTGAGCTCACCGGCAAACGCATCGATTTGCCGACGGTGGCGGCGTTTGCCGAGCGCGCGCCGATGTGCGCGATCAAGCAGAGCGGGGGCGAATTCGAGTATCACAAGGAACTGATTCCGCTCGGGCGGCAGAAAGGTTTCGCGGTGATGTCGGGAGCCGACACGCGGCTGCCTGAAGTGTTCAAACTTGGAGCCGATGGTTGCATCGGTGGGCTGGTGAACATCGTGCCGGAGCTGATGGTGCGAATCGACCGGGTTTGCCGGCAAGGGCAGCCCGGCGATCCGGCGGAGGCGGCGGCGGCGATGGCGGAGATCGGACGTATCATCGATCGTCTTACATTTCCGCTCAACGTGGCGGCCGGGCTCGAAGCCCGCGGTTTCAATCCCGGTTCACCAAAGTCGGTCGTTTCCGAAGAATCGCGCGGCTTGTATGCAGGCATTGTACGCGACCTTCGCGCGAATTTCAGCCAGTGGGGGCTTGAACCGGCAGGCGCCGCGGCGTGACGCTGTCGCCTGCGGCGTGGCGAGTGGTTCTTTCAACCAACCACTTGCCCACGCTCGCAGCCATTCTCTGGTTTTTCTCCTGCTCCCAACCGCATGTCTCCCCCCTCAAACGCCCTCCGCTACGCCTGGTTCGTCGTTGCGCTGCTTTTCCCCGTAGCGCTGCTCAACTACCTCGATCGTCAGATGCTCGCGACCATGAAGGCGTCGATGGTCGCGGATATCCCGACGATCGCGAACAAGGCCGATTGGGGGCTGGTGCTGGGATGTTTCAAGTGGACGTATGCGGTGCTCAGCCCGTTTGGCGGGCTCGTCGCCGACCGGTTCGGGAAACGCTCGGTGATCTGTGCGAGCCTGTTCGTGTGGTCGCTCGTCACGTGGTGGACGGGCCATGTGACGACGTTCAACGAGCTCGTGGCCGCGCGGGCGTTGATGGGCATCAGCGAAGCCTTCTATATTCCGGCGGCACTCGCGTTGATCGCGGATTATCATCCGGGCAACACGCGTTCGCGCGCGGTGGGCGTGCATCAGACCGGCATCTATATTGGACAGATTCTCGGCGGGTTCGCCGGCTACGTGGCGGATTCGCCGGAACACGGCTGGCGCTGGGCGTTTTCAACCTGCGGCATGATCGGGGTGATCTACGCGATTCCGCTGATGGCCGCGCTGCGCAACCCGACACCGACCGTGGCGGAGACCGCGGCCTCGGCCGCACGGGAGAAAACCGGCGTGTTTCGCGGGCTGCTGACCAACCGCAATTTCATCCTTCTCGTGCTCTACTTCACGCTGCCGGCGATTGCCGGCTGGGTGGTGCGCGACTGGATGCCGGAAATTCTGCGCGAGAAATTCAACCTCGGTCAGGGCAAGGCCGGCGTGAGCGCGATCCTCTATGTACAGATCGCATCGCTCATCGGCGCGCTCGTGGGCGGCACGCTCGCGGATCGTTGGATGCGACGGACCAATCGCGGCCGCATCTTCACCAGCGCGATCGGCATGATGATGTTCCTGCCTGCGCTTTTTAGCGTGGGCAACGCCGGCACGCTCGGCATCGCGATCGCCGGCCTGATCATCTTCGGTCTCGGCTGGGGATTTTTCGACTGCAACAACATGCCGATCCTTTGCCAGATCGTGCGGCCCGAATGGCGCGCGACTGGCTACGGCATCATGAATCTCGTCAGCATCAGCTGCGGCGGCTTCGGCGACTGGGCCTTCGGTGCGCTGCGCGATCGACACGTGGCGCTGAACCTTATTTTCGGCGTCTTTGCCGGCGTCGCGTTGTTGTCGGTGTTTATAGTGATGATGATTAAACCGAAAGACGAAAAAACCCTTTGAGCACGGCTGCGGCATCCCGCCGTGGCACCCGACTCTGCGGCGAGATGCCGCAGCCACTTTGGATCCTGCCCCATGATCTCCCTCCGCCCCCTGCTTCTGCTCGCCGCGTTGTCCGCGCTGCGTTTCTCCGCCTCCGGCGCGCCGTCGCCGGCGATCGTCACGAACGAATTCATCTACGAAAAAGCGCCGTATCCCTCCTGCCATGCCTCCACGATCGTGGAGACCGGCCGGCGTGAGATGGTCGCCGCGTGGTTCGGCGGCACGCGCGAGAAACATCCCGACGTCGGCATCTGGGTGTCGCGGCTCGATCCCGCGACGCGCTCTTGGACGCCAGGCGTCGAAGTCGCGAACGGCGTGCAGGCCGACGGCACGCGGCACCCGACGTGGAATCCGGTTTTGTTTCAACCCCGCGGCGGCGCGCCGTTGATGTTGTTCTATAAAGTCGGCCCGACGCCGCAGACGTGGTGGGGCATGCTGCGCACGAGCACGGACGGCGGCCGCACGTGGAGCGAGGCGCGGCGGCTGCCGGCGGGAATTCTCGGACCGATCAAGAACAAGCCGGTGGAGCTCGCCGACGGCACGATCCTCTCCCCGACGAGTGACGAAACGGATGAGCGCCCGAGCAAGTGGCGCGTCTACTTCGAGCGCAGCAGCGACGGCGGCAAGACGTGGACGAAGACGCCGTTTCTGAACGACGGACTCACGATCGGCGCGATCCAGCCGAGCATCCTCTTTCACGACCGCCTCGGCGGATCGAAACTTCAGGCACTCGGCCGCACGCGCCAGGGCAAGGTGTTCACGATAGCATCCGCGGATGCCGGCAAGACCTGGGGGCCGATGTCGCTCCTCGATGGCGTGCCGAATCCGAGCTCCGGCACCGATGCCGTCACACTCGACGACGGGCGTCACCTGTTGATCTACAATCCCGTCCCGAAGGGCCGCACGCCGCTGGTCGTCGCCGTATCGCGCGACGGCCGCGACTGGAAACAGGCCGTCGTCCTCGAGAACCAGCCGGGCGAATACTCGTATCCGGCGATCATTCAGACGAGTGATGGCCGCGTGCACATCACCTACACGTGGAAACGCGAGCGCGTGAAGCACGTGGTGCTGGATCCGGCGAAAATTTAGTCTCTGTCCCGTAACATCATTCTGAGCGAACCGAGTCGTCCGCACGCTTCGCATCCACAGTTCCGATACGATCTCCGCTGAGCCGGGGAGGTCTCTCTCAGGGTGGCAGGTTTTAACCCCAAACTGGCATGAACCCCATCAGCCGCATTCTCTCGTGGGCCAGCGTGTGCATCGCGCTGGTTGTTTCCGCCCTCGCGCAGTCCTCCACCGGCACGCTCACCGGCACCGTGAGCAATGCTGCGACCGGTGCGCAGCTCGAAGGCGCGATCGTGTCGATTGGCGCGCTCGGCCGGCAGGAGCTGACCGATGCCACCGGCCGTTATCGCTTCGCCGCTCTGCCCGCTGGCGAACATAGGGTGGAGGTTTCCTACACCGGGCTCGATGTCGCGCGGCAGACCGTCTCGGTCACCGCAGATCGGGCGAACACGGCGAATATCGAGCTCGTTTCCGGCGTGTATCAACTCGCGCAGTTCACCGTCACGGGCGAGCGCGAAGGCAGTGCGGCCTCCATCACGCGGCAGCGCAATGCCGACAACGTGAAGAGCGTCGTGTCGCTCGATGCGTTCGGCAATCTCGCAAACGAGAGCCCGGGCGAGTTGCTCGTCCGGTTGCCGGGCGTGACGCCGCGCGTGACCGACGATGGCGATGTGTTCGCGATCTACGTGCGCGGCACGGATTCGCAGCTGAACTCCGTCACGATCGATGGCAACAAGATGGCGACCTCAGGCCCGTTGAACCGTGAATTTCGTTTCTTGAATCTCTCTGCTTCGTTCTTCGACGAGCTCGAGGTCGTCAAGGCGCCGACGCCGGATCTCGATGCGGACTCGATCGGTGGCGCGGTGAACATGAAGACAAAGTCGATTCTCGGCATGAAGGAGAAGCGGCGGTTCAACTATCGCATCGGCGCGAAATGGGCGTCGTCGTTCTGGGAGCAGACGCCGACGCGCGAGAAGCATCCCATTCACCCGCTGACGTCGCTCGGTTACCAGGAGGTGTTCAGCGTGTTGGGCGGCGAGCGCAACCTCGGCGTTTCGCTCGGCGCGTTCTACAGCGAAAACGCCTCGTCGTTCGGCAACACGATTCGCGATTATGCGTTCTCGCTCGCGGATCCGGCCTATGTTTACGACTACCGCACGGTCGACGGCTACAACGTCCGCACGCAGCGTTCGATCAACGCGAAGGTCGATTACCGGCTCGCGCCGGGCACGCGCCTCACGTTCAGCGGCATGATCAACGACGCGTTCGAATCGCTCGGGCACACGTATTCGACGCGTGCGTTTACCAGCCGGACGATCGCGGCGATTGGGGCGAATGGGCAGCCGACCGGCACGGGCGCGATCCTGCCCACGTTCACCGACACGTTCACCGAGGTGCGTCCGGTGAACAACTCGATCTTCGAGGTGACCTCCGGCACCTCCGGCTTCTTCGATCGGCAGCGGCGGGCGCAACTCGATCTCGAGCACGATCTAGGCCGGCTCGATCTCGACGGGAGCCTGAGCTGGTCGCGGAGTCGCGTGGCGCAGAGTGCCGATGCCGGCGGAGGCGGATCGTTCGTCTCGGATGTGCGCGCGGTGGGCTGGCAAATCGACCTTTCGCAGTCGGAGGAATTCCCGGCGTTCACGCAGACGGCGGGTCCGGACATCACCGACCCGCGCAGTTACGGTGTGAGCCGGTATACACGCAACAACAGCGGGCGTCGCGGTCAGGTATATGTGATGAGTGGGAACGCCAGATACGATCTCGGGCTGGCGCAGCCGACGGGGGTGAAGGGCGGCTTTCGCTGGCGTCGACAGGAGTCGGCGGAAAACGGTGGAGATCGGCGGTGGAATTTTGCGGGACCCGATGGCGTTGTGGGCGTGAATCCCGCCACGGGCCGTAATGACGACGACCTCGCGCCGTTTCTCCATCCGGTCGAGCGGACTTCGGGTTACCGGCTCGGCGCGATTCCCTTTGCGCACGTCGGCTCGGTCGCGCGGCACCTGAAGGAAAATCCCACCCACTGGCGCGAGGACCTGTATTTCGGTGAAAGCGATCCATTCCTCGGCACGCGCGAGGTGGCGGAGGAAGTGACTGCGGGTTACTTGATGGCGAACACGCGGATCGCGCGCCGCCTCGGCGTGGTGGCCGGCGTGCGGGTCGAGCGCACGGAGGTGGAGGGCGAGGGTTGGGCGCGGCAGCGGACGCGCACCGATATTACGGATCCGGTCGCGCGCGTGGCCGCGGAATTTGGCAACGCGCGGCGCACCGTGCGCGGGAACTACACGGACACCTTTCCCGGCGTCCACGTGAAGTATGCCTTCAACAAGCGGCTGCTCGCACGGGCGAGCTGGTCGACGAGCATCGGCCGCCCGGCGTTCACGGCGCTTGTGCCGCGCGAGGATGTGAACCTTACCGCGCAGACCATCACGGTGAACAACCCGTCATTGAAACCTCAATACGCGGACAGCTACGATGCCTCGCTCGAGTACTACTTCGAGCCGGTCGGGCTCCTGTCCGCGGGGGTGTTTCAGAAGGATCTGCGCGATTTCATCTTCAACGACTCGGGCGGCGTGGTCGGTGCCGGGCCCGACAACGGTTTCGGCGGCGAGTATGCCGGCTACAGCATTGCGACGCAGGGCAACGGCGGCCGCGCGCGCATCCGCGGCTTCGAGCTGAGCTACCAGCAGCAGTTCGCATTTTTGCCCGGCTGGCTCGCCGGGTTTTCCGGCTTCGCGAACTACACCTATCTCACGACGGAAGGCGACTACGGGACGAGCGGCGGATCGCGCTCGGCGACGCAGGTGCAGCGCTTCATCCCGAAAAGCGGCAACGTCGGGGTGAGCTATAATCGCGGGCGGCTGCGTTCCCGTGCGATGGTGAACTACGTCGGCGAGCACTTGTTCACGTTCAACGCCAACCCTTCGCGGCTGCGCTATAAAGAGGCACGCACGACGGTGAACCTGAGCCTGGGCTGGCAATTCACGCGTGCGCTCAGTGTGTATTGCGACACGAGCAATATCTTCGATGAGCCGCAGCGCTATTACATCGGCCTCGGCAAGAAGGACCGGTTGCAGTCGTTCGTCGACAATGCGCCGGTGATCAACTTCGGCGTCAGCGGGAGCTTCTGATCTTATGCGCTGCAACCTTTTCACGGCCCGCAGGTGCGTCCTGCTCTTTGCGGCGGCATGGCTGTTCGCCGTCAGCTCGCGCGTCTTCTCCGCCGAGTCGCGCGATACTCCGCCCATCGACCGCGTCAGCGGTCCGCCGCCGGGCGTCGTGATCTTCGCGAGCCCGAGCCCGGAAACGTTTTTCTGCGGCTCGCCCAGCATCGTCATCCTGCCCGATGGCCGTTATCTGGTGTCGCACGATATCGGCGGCCGGCATGCCCGTGCGGGCAACACCCTCGTGCAGCACTCGCGCGATCGCGGCGCGACCTGGACGCAGCTCGCCGAGGTGCGCGATCAGAAGTGGTCGACGATCTTCCTGCATCGCGGCGCGCTCTACCTCTTCGGAACCTCCGCGAAGGCGGGCAACATGATCATCCGGCGGTCAAACGACGGCGGTCGCACTTGGACGAATCCAACGGATGCCAAGCGCGGGCTGCTCGCGGCGGGGAAGTTTCACTGCGCACCGACGCCGGTGGTTGTGCACGAAGGGCGGATCTGGCGCGCGTTCGAACAATTCGCGCCCACTGCGCCCGTGCGCGCTTTCAGTGCCTTCGTGATGTCCGCTCCGGAATCGGCAGATCTGCTCGACGCGGCGAACTGGACACGCACGAACCAGATCGCCCACCGCCGCGAATGGCTCGACACGCGCAACGGCGAATGGCTCGAGGGCAACGTGGTCGTCACACCCGAGGGCCGCCTGGTCGACATCCTGCGCGTGGAGTCGCATCCCGCGATCGGCGCGCCGTTCGCGCTGCCCGGCGCGCTCGCGAAGATTCCTCGTTTCGAGGTTGCCGCGATGCTGCCCATCGCGGCGGATGGGCGCACCGTGAGCTTCGATCCGGCGCGCGACTATATTCACTTCGTCGGCAGCGAGGCCAAGTTTACGATCCGCTTCGATCCGCGCTCGCAGCGCTACTGGAGCATCGGCTCGAAAATCACGAATCCACATTCTGGTTACGCGTGGCTCTACACGCCGCATCACCAGCGCAACGTGCTTTCGCTCACCTCGTCCACGAACCTGCGGGAATGGGAGGAGCGCTGCCGGTTGCTGCGTTTTCGCGAAGGACAGGTCGTGACCAAGGCCGAGTCGCGCGTCGGATTTCAATATGTCGACTGGCAGTTCGACGGCGAGGACATCGTCGCGGTGTGCCGGCTGGCGTGGAACGGCGTGAACTATCATGATGCGAACTTCATCACGTTCCACCGCGTGAAGGGATTTCGTTCGCTCACCCTGGCCGATGCGGCGCCGGACCTGGCCGGCCAGGGCCCACGATGAAGATCCACGCGTGGCTCATCGCCCTGCTCGTCGCACCCACCACCGCGATTGTTGCGGCCGAGCGTCAGCTCACGCAGGCGCCGCACGGGCATGTGTTGACCAACGTCAACGTGTGGTCGCCGGACGGCCGGTGGATCGTCTACGACGTGCGGGCCGCCGACAACGTGTTCGACGGCACGCGCATCGAGCAGGTGAATGTCGCGACCGGCGAAGTGCAGGTGTTGTATCAGGCAACGCATGACGCCGCGTGCGGCGTGGTGACCTATCATCCGCGGGAGCCGAAAGTGGTTTTCATCCACGGGCCGGAAAGGCCGACCGCGGATTGGAGCTACGGCGCGACACGCCGGCGCGGCGTGCTGGTCGACGCGCGAATTCCCGGTGTCGTGCGGCCGCTGGACGCGATGACTTATGGGCCGCCGTTCATACCGGGTGCGTTGCGCGGCGGATCGCATGTGCACGTGTTCAGCCCGGATGGCGCGTGGGTGAGCTTCACGTATGAAGACGAAGTGCTCGCGCGCCTCGGTGGAGAGGAAAAGTCGGGCGGCGCGCATGATTTGAATCAGCGCAACGTGGGCGTCGCCGTGCCCGCGCCAGCGGCGGGCGGCAAGCGCGGCGTGCGTGTGCCGCGGACGCATCCGCGGAATCATGATGGCGAGTATTTTTCCGTGCTCGTCACGCGGACGGTGGCGAAGCCGCGACCCGGTTCGGATGAGATCAGCCGTGCTTACGAAGAGGGCTGGGTGCTGGACGCACGCGGCCGGCGTGCGCTGGCCTTTCTCGGCAATGTCACGGCGGCGGACGGGCGTGAGCACGCGGAGGTTTTCATCGTGGATCTGCCGGAGGATTTGACGCGACCCGGCGATGCACCGCTCGAGGGCACGGCAACGCGCGCTCCGGCGCCGCCTCGCGGCGTGGCGCAGCGGCGCCTCACGTTTACCGCGGATCGAAAATTCCCCGGCGTCGCCGCCACGCCGCGACACTGGGTTCGGGCTTCGCCCGACGGGGCCCTGATTGCATTCCTGATGCGCGACGACGGGGGCGTGGTGCAGCTGTGGACGATGTCTCCGCGGGGTGGGGAGCCGCGGCAAGTGACGCGCAACGAAAGCGGCATCGCTTCGGCCTTCACCTGGAGCCCGGATGGGCGGCGGGTCGCGCACGTGTTGGATGGAAGCGTGTGCGAGACCGACGTCACGACCGGACGCACGACGCGGCTCACCGAGCGCCGGAGCGGAGCGGACGCGCCGGAAGCGCTGGCGTGCGTCTTTTCGCCGGATGGATCGCGCATCGCCTACACGCGTCGCGTGGCGGTTGATGGCGGGGTGTTCGCTCAAATTTTCACTGTACCTGCTTCCTCACCATGAAGTCCTTTTATTCCATTGCAGCCCGCCTCGAAAGCGGCGGGACCGAGAGGCACGCCGCGAACACTCGCACTCCCCGATCCCTGCTCTCCCGAGCAGGGCTACGCCAGAGTTTCGTGGCGCTCGCGTTGTGTTGCTCCGCGGGATTCGGGTTCGCCCAGACGATGGAGGAGATCCCGCTGCGCGCACCGTTGCCGGCGAACACGCCCCAGACGATCGAGGAGGTGGTGTATCGGCATAACAACTACGACGATCGCGGGTTCAATCGCGTCGTCCAGAAAGTGACGGTGCCGACGCTCACGGTCTATCATCCGGCGCAGATCGCGCATCGCGGCGCGGCGCTCGTGGTGTGTCCGGGAGGTGGATACAGCTACATTGCCATCGATCGCGAAGGGCACGCGCTCGGTCGCTATTTCTCGGCGCGCGGCATCACGGTGGCGGTGTTGAAATATCGGCTGCCGGATCCCGCTGCGACAAAGGACGGGCTGCCGTTGAGCCAGCAGGATGCGCTGGCGGCGGTGCAATTCGTCCGTTCGCGGGCGAAGGATTGGGGCGTCGATGCGAAGCGCGTGGGAATTCTCGGCGGCTCCGCGGGCGGGCATCTCGCGGGGAGTGTCGGGGTTTTGGGCAAGGCGGCCGACGGGTCGCGGCCGGACTTCGTGGCGCTGCTCTATCCTGTCGTATGCCTGGACGGGCCGTATGTACACAAGGGGTCGCGCACGAAGCTGCTCGGTGTGTCGCCCTCGGCAGAGCGCGTCGCGGAGTTCTCGCTGGAGCAACGTGCGCGAGCGGGGCTGCCGCCATTTTTCCTCGTACACGCGAAGGACGACAAGGGCGTGCCGCCACAGAACAGCGAACTGCTCGCCGCGGCGCTGCGCGAGAAGGGCGTACCGGCAGAGCTGCTCATCGTTGAGACCGGCGGTCACGGCTTCGGCCTCGGCCGAGGCTCCGAATCCGCACGATGGAAGGATGTTTTCCTCACGTGGCTCGACCAACTCCCATGACGACGAACACGCCGAATACACTATGTAGCCCGCCTCGGGAGAGGCGGGACGCAGTTGCCTCGCGCCGCGAATCGCCGGCGGTGCTCACGCGCGCGGTCATGCTGCGGGCGTTGGCGGGTTGCGTTTGCGCGTTGTGGTGCACTCCGGCCGCGCTCTCCGCCGCGCCGATCCGTCCGCTCGCGAACGAGTTCGTCGCCGTTGGCGAGTCGCCTGCGCCGCAGACAATTCCTCTCTACACTCCGAGTATTCTCGCATTGCCGGACGGCCGGCTGGTCGCGGCTTATGAGCGCGGCGGCACGGCGCGGCAGAATAATGCGGCGTATGCGTTCATCCTCACATCCGACGATCACGGTCGCACGTGGGTCCAACGCGGCGCCACGCGCATGACGCATGCGCGGCTCTTCACCGCGGGTAACTCGCTGTACTATCTCGGACATCGCGGCGACTTGCTGGTCGCGCGTTCTGACGATCGCGGCGAGACGTGGAGCGAGCCCGCTGCGTTGACGAAAGGCCAGTCGTGGCATCAGTCCGCGTGCAACGTCTGGCATGCGCGCGGCAATGTTTACCTCGTGATGGAGCGACGCGTCGGCACGGAGAACAAGGCGTGGCCGGTCGGCGCGCTCGCGCCCGTGCTCCTGCGCGCAAAAGAGGATGCGGATCTCACGAAGCGCGAGAGCTGGACGTTTGCGAGCGAGCTCGTGTTCGCCGACCTGATCGATGGCTATCGCGAGAACGATCCCGCGCTCGAGTTCTTCGGCGTGCCGTTTTTCAAACAGGCGTATCCAGACCGGGCCGTCGTCGCTACTTCGCCGAAGCGGCGCACGAGCTCGCCGATGGGCTGGCTCGAGACGAACGTCGTGCAGATCGTCGATCCCGACCACTACTGGCACGATCCGAGCGGTCGCACGTTTCACTTGTTTATGCGCGCACACACCGCGGGCACCGGCTATGCCGCGCTTGCGAAAGTCGTCGAGCAGCCCGATGGCTCGATGCACACCCAGCTCGAGACCGTGCCTTCGGGAAAGAAGGCACTTTTCCTGCCGATGCCCGGCGGTCAGATGCGGTTTCACGTCTGCTACGATGCGCAGACGAAACTCTACTGGCTGCTCAGCTCGCAGGCGACCGACTCGATGAAGCGAGCGGACCGCCTGCCGCCGGAGCGCTACGATCTGCCGAACAACGAACGGCACCGGCTCGTGCTGCATTTCTCGAAGAACATGGTCGACTGGTGCTTCGCGGGGCTCGTCGCGAAGACGGACTCGCCAAAGGAGGCGCGGCACTACGCGAGCATGGACATCGACGGCGACGATCTGGTGATTCTGTCGCGCAGCGGCGATGCCCGTGCGAAGAGCGCGCACGATGGCAACCTGATCACGTTTCACCGCGTGAAGCAGTTCCGCGATCTCGTCTACTGATCGAGCCTTTCGCGTATTTTTTTATGAGCAAACTAACTCGTTTCATTGGCGCGTTGACGGCTGTGCTGGCGGCGACGCTGACCGCGCTCGCGGCGGACAAACCGTCCGGTTCGCCACCCGATTTCAGCCGTGTGCCGGGTGTGATCATCGACTACAGTCCGGCGGCGTCGGGACTCTATATAGGTTCGCCGAGCATCGCGGTGTTGCCCAACGGCGACTATGTCGCGTCGCACGATTTCTTCGGACCGAAATCGAACGAGCATGTGAGTGCGCGCAGCGCGGTTTTTCGCTCCGCGGATCGCGGCGCGACCTGGCGGCGCACGGCCGAGATCCAGGGCGCGTTCTGGTCGAAGCTCTTCGTGCACCGCGACGCGCTGTATTTTCTCGGCACGGACCGGCATCACGGCAACGCGATCATCCGGCGGTCGACCGATGGCGGCACGACTTGGACGGAACCGACGAGCCCGAAGACCGGGCTGCTGCGCGCGAACAGTGAATATCACTGCGCACCGATGGCCGTGATCGAGCACAAGGGCCGCTTGTGGCGCGCGATGGAGTGGCGGCATCCGCCGGAGAAATGGGGCGTGAATTATCGCGCCGGGATGATGTCGATTCCCGTCGAGGGCGATCTGCTCGATGCGAGCCAGTGGACGTTTGCGGAATTTCTGCCGAGCTACCGCGCGTGGAACGGCGGCGACATGGGCGCGTGGCTCGAGGGCAACGCTGTCGTCACGCCGGCCGGCGAGGTCGTGAACATCCTGCGCGTGCAGACAAAATCGTCCGACGAAAAGGCGGCGATCGTGCGCGTGAGCCCGGACGGTCGTGCGCTGCATTTCGAGCCGGAGAAGGATTTCGTGCCGTTCAACGGCGGTTCGAAGAAGTTCACGATCCGTTTCGATCCGCAGACGAAACTCTACTGGTCGCTGGCGTCGATCGTCGCCGAGCGACACCGGGCGGACAATCCCGGCGGAATTCGAAATACGCTCGCGCTCGTCGCCTCGCCGGATCTGCGCGAATGGACGACGCGTTCAGTGCTCCTCTATCACACCGACGTGAAGAAACACGGCTTCCAATATGTCGACTGGCAGTTCGACGGAGACGACATCATCGCCGCGTGTCGCACGGCCTACGACGACGGTGTCGGTGGCGCGCGCAACGCGCACGATGCGAATTTCCTCACGTTTCATCGGTGGAAAAATTTCCGCGCGCTGACGATGGCGGACGTGCCGCCGGGCTACGGCGACGGCAAATAGGGCGGCACGCGGGGAAGCGCGCGACACGTCGATCTGAAATCGGAATCACGCTCGTGAGCACGTCCACGTCCGTCACCGCTTCGGGTGGCCCGCCCGGCTCTCCGGCAGTGCCGGGCGACGTGGTCGCCGCGTCGAATCATGGCCGTTGGTTTCATGAGGAGGTGCATGCCCACGAGTCGGCGTTGAAGTCCTGCCTGCGCGCGGCGAATCGGCGGAACGACCGCAGGCTCAGCGGCGGACGCCCCGGCGGGATGCGAGGAACGGCGAGGAGATCGTGAAACTGGAGGCGTTTACCGTGACAACCTCGGAAGGCGGAGGCTACCTGCACTCCACCTCGACGGTCGCGACGCGCAGCAATCGGTCGACGATCGAGATTCCGCAGTCGATCAGCATCGTGACGGACGATTTTCTGCATTCCGGCGGAGTTCCAGCGCGTGAACCTGGCGGCGCCGTTTCGCTCCGACGCGGATTACTGGAGCCGGCGGATCACAGCGATCACCGCATCGGCGAGGAACCGCACGCAGACAGAGAGCTTCAGTTATTATGCGCAGCAGGAGGCGGATCTTTTCAGCCGCGTGTTGTTACAGGCGGCGTGGCGAAACGACCGGCAGGACAGCGAGAACGTGAATCAGGTATCGGGCGCGCGGCTGGCGACCGAGGACGACACGGATTCATTTCGCTACGGGGCGACGTTCTTCCTGACGCGTGCGCGCAAACTGGCGGTATATGGCGTCTACTCGGATCAGAATAATCTCACCAGCACCTTCACGAAATGCGACGCGGGTGTGAACTACCGCTGGAAGAGATACTCCGTGGACCTGTTCGTGAAGAACCTCACAGATGCGCCGATCATCCTCTTCCGCGGTGGCGATCCTCGCAGCTATACGCTCACCGTCGACGTGGCGTGGTAACTGGACTTCGATACCAACGAAAATGAAACCTGGACGACTGGTGGATGGACGGGGGTGGATCGTGGCGCTGGCGCTGGCTTTTGTGCCCCCTGCGCTCGCGGCGGCGGAAACGGCGCGGCCGCCGAATGTCATCCTGATCGTCGCCGACGACATGGCGGTGGGCGATGTGGGGGCGTTCAATGGCGGAAGGACGCGCACGCCCTCGATCGACGGGCTGATCGCGGAGGGCGTGTGGTTCAATGCCGCGTATTCCGCGTCCGCCGTTTGTGCGCCGGCGCGGGCGGCGATGCTGACGGGCCGCTTTCCGCACCGGACGGGCGTGGTCACGCTGGAGATGAAGAAATTTCCCGAGATGACCCGATTGAAACGCGACGAGCGGACGATCGCGGACGCGTTTGCGGCCGCCGGCTACGTGACGGGACTCATTGGCAAATGGCATACGGGGGAGGGGCCGGAGTATCATCCGCTTAAACGTGGGTTCGCGGAGTTCGAAGGGTTCTTCGGGTCGGATCCGGTCGGCTACAACCGCTATCCGTTCGATGTGCAGGGGACGAAGCGCGAGGTGACCGGGAAATACCTGACAGATGACCTGACAGAGCGGGCGGTCGCGTTCGTGCGGCGGCACCGGGCGAAGCCGTTTTTCCTGAAGCTCGCCCACTACGCGCCGCACCGGCCCCTGGAGGCGCCGGCGGAAGCGGTGAAACCGTATCTGGAGAAGGGATACGACGAAAAAACGGCGACGATCTATGCGATGATCGAGATCATGGATCGCGGGATCGGCCGGCTGCTGGCCGAAGTGGACCGGCTGGGGTTGCGGCGCGACACGGTGGTGTTCTTTACGAGCGACAACGGGCCGGACCCGATTCCCGGCGAGCGTTTCAACCACGGGCAGCGGGGGATGAAATACGAGATCTACGAAGGCGGAATCCGGGTGCCGCTGGTTGTGAGCTGGCCGGGGCGGTTCGTCTCGCGGCACACGGGGGCGGTGGTGCATTTCACGGATTTCTATCCCACGTTGGCGGAGCTGGCGAAGGTGCCGGTGCTTCCCGGCGCGGGGCCGATCGACGGGGCGAGTTTTCTGTCGGTGCTGACGGGCGAGAAGGATCGGATGGAGGTGCCGCGGTTCTGGCAGTGGAGTCGCGGCGTGCCGAACTACACGCACAACGCGGCGCTGCGGGAGGGATCGTGGAAACTGGTGTTGCCTTACGTGACGCGGGCGCAGAATCCGCCCGATTCGCGGGAGAAACCGGCGCTGTATCATCTCGGCACGGATCCGAGCGAGGCGGTCGATCTCGCGGAGCAGCATCCCGAGCGCGCAACGCAAATGACCGAGCGGCTGCGGGCGTTGATGCGCGAGGTCGAGGCGGAGCGGCAGCGGCCGGACCCAAGGTGAAACTCGATTGATGAGGGTCTTGGGCGCATGCGGTGGAAGCAACGTTGCTGCGGCAGCAAGCCGGCGCGGTGATCACGCAGACCGTTTCCAAAGCTCGTCTTCGATGACAGGATTTGCGCAGGGGAGCCCCGGGTGCGGCGGAGTTGCCCGATGGATCTGGGCTCCTCTGAATGCCTGAACCATTCTTCATCCCGAGCGTCGCGCCGGCCGATCGCGCTCGCGGCTTGCCGTGTGCGCCTCGGTCGCACAACTAAGAAGAGGCTGCTGCCCCTATGAACTTCCGCCCCCTGCTGCTCTCCCTTCTCGCGTTCGCATCAACCGTCGCGACTGCTTTTGCCGACATTACGCTGGCGCCGCTTTTCCGTGATGGCGCCGTGCTTCAACGAGACCAGCCGCTCGTCGTGTGGGGGCGTGCGACGGTCGCGGAGCGCGTGACGGTCACGTTCCGCAAGCAGACCGCCTCCGTGATTGCGGGGGTCGACGGTCGCTGGAAGGTGACGCTGAAGCCCGAGAAAGCCTCCGCCTCCGGCGCCGAGCTCGTCGTGAGCGGGGCCAACACGATCCGCGTGCGCGATGTGCTCGTGGGAGACGTATGGCTCTGCTCCGGGCAATCGAACATGGTGTGGATGTTGCGCAGCTCGAACGATGCGGAGCGCGAGATCGCGGCCGCGGATTTTCCGCTGATCCGCCAGTTCAAGGTGCCGACGGTGGTGGCGGAGAAACCGGCCGACGATGTCGCCGGGTCATGGACGGAGTGCACGCCCGAGACCGCGGGTAACTTTTCCGCGGTCGCGTATTTTTTTGCGCGCGACTTGCACCAGAAGTTGAGCGTCCCGATCGGGCTCGTGGTCAGCGCGTGGGGTGGCACGCAGATCGAAGGCTGGATCAACGAGGCCACGCTTTGCGCGAACCCGGCGTCGAAGGGAATTTTTGGCCGCTGGAAGAAACTATTGGAGGAGCACCCCGAGAAGTTGAAGGTGCACGCCGCGGCGGTGGAAAAGTGGAAGAGTGACCAGGCGACGGCGAAAGCGGCGGGTCGCAAGGCCGGGCGCAAACAGCCCGCCGCACCCGAAGGTCCCGGCAGCCGCTGGATGCCTGCCGGACTTTACAATGCCATGATCGCGCCGCTCGTGCCGTATGCGTTGAAGGGCGCGCTCTGGTATCAAGGCGAGACCAACGCCTCGCGCCACGCAGAGTACGCCTCGTTGTTCACCGATATGATCAACCAGTGGCGTACGGATTTCGGCCAGCCGTTGCCGTTCTATTTCGTGCAGCTCGCGAACTACGAGGCGGGCGCGGGCAACACCGGCGATGTCTGGGCCTATCTCCGCGAGGCCCAGGCCGCGGCGTTGAAGCTCTCGCATACGGGCATGGCCGTCACGATCGACATTGGAAACCCGAAGGACATTCATCCGCGCAACAAGCAGGACGTCGGCAAGCGGCTCGCGCTGCATGCGCGGAAACAGATTTACGGCGAGGACATCGAGACGGACGGCCCGATGTTTACGGCTGCGAAACGTGCCGGACGGGCGATGCGCGTGAGTTTCACGCACGCCGATGGCTTGAAGCTCACGCCAGCGGCCGAGGATGGCCGCGTGGCATTCGAGATTGCAGGCGCCGATAAAAAATTCGTGCCGGCCGAGGCGCGCGTCCGGGGCGACACCGTCGTGGTGAGCGCGGAGGCGGTGCCAGAACCTGTCGCGGTGCGCTACGCCTGGCGTAATTCACCCGATGCCCGGCTCTTCAACGGAGCAGGGCTTCCAGCCGCGCCGTTTCGGTCGGACGACTGGTAAGCGATTCAGCCGGCGGCGGCGGCCGCAGTCCGGCCCACATGAGAGGGGATGGATGAAGTTCGACCCTGGCGCGTTTGCTCGTCCAACGCGCGCTTTGGGTTGCGGCTCGTGGCCTGCACGACATGTTCGCGCCGCAGCCGGGCAATTGACCGCCAATGAAACGCGCCCCTGAATTTCGCCCTTGTCGTTGCCCGCGATTCTCACGGTTGGCCTGGGCGTGGATCATCGTCGCCGCAGTGGGAAGCGGACTCGCGTTCGGGCAGTTTCGACGCGGGGGAGGACTTCGGATTCCGGAGAATGTACGGACGGCACGTGAGATTCCGACGCGAAGCGTGGATACGCCGATGTGGGAAAATCCGCGCGCGTTTCAAAGCGACGTGTTCACGTTTACGCGGCTTCGTTTTGGTGCCGACGGCTGGCGTGGCGGTGTGGGTGGGGGAAGTTGGGCCACCGATCTGCCCGATGCCGATTTGAACCTTTCGTTCCGGCTGCAGCAGATGACGTCGTTGAAGGTGGATCCGCACGGACGAATCATCCGGGCGGATGAGCCCGATCTCGCGAATTACCCGTTCCTCATGGCCTCAGCTCCTGGAGCACTCGATCTCGGGGAGGATGAGATTCGGGGGCTGCGGCAATTTCTGCTGAATGGCGGCTTTTTCCTGCTCACCGATTTCTGGGGCAATCGGGAATGGGATCACTTTGCGCGCATGATGAAGCGGGTGCTGCCGGAACATCGATTCGTCGAGCTCGACCTGGATCATCCGATCTACCGCTGTCTGTTTCCGATTCGAAAGAAGAACCAGGTCCCCCGCATCGACATCGGAGTGCGGCACCTCGAATCCGGATCGCCCACCTGGGAACGCGGGCCGGATGGCGAGGAGGTTCATCATCGAGCGATCTTCGATGAGAAGGGGCGTCTGATGGTGCTCGCGTTGCACAACAGCGACGACAGCGACGGGTGGGAACGCGAAGGAGAAGACACGGGATACTTCCACGCGTTCGCGGAAGGAATGGCCTATCCGATGGCGATCAATGTCATCTTCTACGTGATGACGCATTGAGGTGCGGGCGAGCGCAATGAACGCCTCGTTTTTCCGCAAATTCAGCGGCGCCACGGGTGGCGACCGGCGGCATCCTTGACACTCGCGCGACCGCGACGTTATTGCCCATTCCCGTATGGAAGCCGCGCTCGACCAACCGGTGCTCGTGCTTAACCGCCTTTGGCAGGCGGTGAATGTGATTGGCGCGAAACGCGCGTTCGGGCTGCTGGCCCGCGGGCACGCGCAAGTCGTGTATCATCACGAGGATGATTTTCGCACCTTCTCGATGCTCGACTGGATTGATTTTTCCGCGAGCAATCCGCCGATCGCGGAATTGGAAAAGGTGCATACGCCGACGCGCGTGATCCGGCTGCCGCGCGTGATCCTGCTGACATTTTTCGACCGGCTTCCTTGCAAGGAGTTGAAGCTGACGCGCAACAACGTCTTCGAGCGCGACAAGGACACGTGCCAGTATTGCGCGCGCCCGATGCCGCGCGAGAAGCTGAACCTCGACCACGTCATTCCGCGCGATTACGGCGGGAAAACCACGTGGGAGAACATCGTCTGCTCATGCATCAAGTGTAACACGAGGAAGGCAAACCGGCTCCCGCACGAGGCGGGCATGCGGCTCATCCGCAAACCGGTCCGGCCGAAGTGGCGGCCGGTCATCTCGCTCGTGCTCGGCAACCGGCAGCACGAGCAGTGGAAGGATTTCCTCGACGTCGCTTATTGGAACGTGGAGCTCGAGGAATAAGGGGAGAGCGGCGGATTCTGGGTCGTCAGGAGACGAGCCGATGCGGTGGCGCCGAGGGGCGCATCCATTTTCTGGTCACCGCGCAATGGAGCACGGGCGAGACGCCCGTGCTACTTCACGGGCAAGACGACCGACGCTGACGCCCTGTTCAGAATGGAGTGCCGGGCCCTGAGCGATCGGCGATTGCGGAGTTGCCGGACGGGGAGCGGCTCTACACGTTCGCGCGATGCTCGCGACTTTGGTGATGACGGTGATCGGGGCCGACCGGCCCGGTCTGGTGCAATTGGTGGCGGCGCGCGTCGCCGATCACGCTGGCAACTGGCTCGAGAGCCGGATGTGCCGGCTTGGCGGCCAGTTTGCCGGCATCCTGCGCGTGGAGGTGCCGCAAGAGCGGCGGGATGAATTGGTGAATGCATTGCGCACCCTCGAAGTCGATGGGCTGCGCGTGATCATTCACGCGGAAGGAAGCGTGAAGATCGGCGCACCGGCGGATGGTGCTCTGGCCTTGATTGAATTGGTCGGGCAGGACCGGCCTGGAATCCTGCGCAGCGTGTCGGGGGTGTTTGCGGCGCACGGCGTCAACGTCGAGGAACTGGCTTCGGAGCGCGTGAGCGCGCCGATGGACGGCGGCGTTTTGTTTCAGGCGCGCGCGACGGTGTTCGTGCCGGCCGGCGTGAAGCTCGCCGCGGTGCGGACCGATCTGGAGAAGATCGCGACGGATTTGATGGTGGATCTGAAGCTGTTGCCGGTGGAGCGTGGGGCGGCGGCGGGGAAATTGAGAGTTGAGAGCTGAGGTGCGGATAAACGAGGACGGGAGGCGTCGAGCGGGGCTTCAGGGAGATCGGGGTTGTCCCGCTTCTCCCGAAGCGGGCTACGTGCTTGGGGACAGCTGGTAGGATGAGGGGCGGCTGAATCGCCGCGCTCGCTCAACCGCCGATGTTGTCTTTCACGAGGCTGTCTTTTGCGTCGCCGGCTTCGATCGGCTTTCTGCCGGTGGCGCCGCGATTCACGTCGGTGATGATGTTGCCGGTGATGAGCAGGCGCTGGCTGCCGTTCTTCACCGTCACGGCGGGTGTGGTGAGTCCGCCGAAGGTGTTGCCGGTGATCGCGACGTCGCTCGTGCCGTCGAGCATGATGCCGGTGCCGGCATCGGTGCCCATCGGCTGCTTTGCGGTCGGCGGGCGTTTGTCTTTGCCGCCGCCCATGTAGCTATTGCTGAAACTATTTCCGGAGATCGTGATCCGGCCGCTATTTGGGCCGACACGGATCGAGTCCTCGTGTACGAGCGGAAACGTGTTGCCGGTGATGGCGCAGCCCCACGCATCGAGCAGGTGCACGCCGCCGCGGAGGTGGTGGGCGATGGTGTTTGCGGCGATCGTGATGCCGTAGCAATCGCGGTCGAGGATGATGGCGGTGCCGTTGCACTCCTCGATCATGTTGCCGGAGACGATCGAGCCATAGGTGTTCTCGATCACGACGCCGTGGCGCAGGTGGTCGTCGACGTTGTTGCCGGTCATGCAGAGGTTGAAACTGTCGACGCACTGCAACGCGTCCTGGTTTTCCTCGAACTGATTTGCGCTGACCACGATGTCGTGGCCGCCCTCGATCCGGACGCCAGCGGCTGCGTTGTAGGTGATGATATTGCCGATGAGCCGAGGATCTTCATAGCAGTCGCGGAGCAGGATGCCATTGGCGCCGTGATGATCGACGGCGACACCGTGCAGATAGATCTCGTCGACGGCTTCGGCGCGAATGCCATCGCCGCTTTGCTTGGTGCCACTCACGCGGAAATTGGCGAGCGTCACGCGCCAGAGCCGGGCTTTGCGGTTGCGTGGATTCTTCTCGAGATCCGGATGGCGAACGAGCAACGCGGGTTCTCCCGAGGTGTTGCGGTTGACGATGTGCGTGGCGCTGCCGTCGCCTTCGAGCCGCACATCGCCGCGGGTGATGACGAGGGGCGTGGTGATCTCATACGTGCCAGCGGGGACGCGGACGATACCGCCGGAATCGGGGAGCGCATCGAGCGCGGCCTGGATGTCGAAGGCGCGTGCGGCTGGTTGCGCAATGGCGAGAGTGGCGAGCGCGAAGAGGGTGAACGGCGCGGCGAGGAGGAGTCGGAGGCGGAGGGGCATGGAGCGGATATGAGCAACGAGTAGCGCCGAATTCCAGCCGGCAATCCGAGTGGCATCGGCTTCCAGCCGATGAATCTGCGGCTGGAAGCCGTAGCCACTTGCCGGCCGGATGCCGGCGCTATTCAGAACCGGCCGCGAACGCCGACGGTCCACGACGGGCCGTAGTGGTTGATGACGCGGAGCAGGCCGGGCGTGTTGGCGTAAGTCCTGATCGGCGAGTTCAGGATGTTGCGACCGCTCACCGTGAGTTCGTAGGTGCGGTTGAACCGATAGCTGCCGCTGAAATCGAACATGATGCGTTCATACTGCCAGATCTCCTCGCCGGCGGCGTTCGTGTTGTTGTAGCGCGACGCCTGCCACGTGGAGCGAAGCTGTGCGTTGAACTTGTGATTGCCGTAGCGGATACCGCCATTGGCCGACTTCGGCACATGCTGCTGGATACGTTCGCTGGCCGCGGTGCGCGAGATGGAGCCGAAGAGGCTGAAGCCGCGCAGTGCCTTGGGCAGAAACACGAGTTGCTGGCTGTACTCGATCTCGACGCCGTCGAGGTGGATCGTGCCGGGAGCGTTGGACGGCCGGATGAAGGTGTAGGCGGAATATTCGGGATCGTCGGCGTAACCGGCCTCGGCCGCAGACACGCGCTCGTTGCCTACGCCCATGTTATCCACGGAGAGCCGGAAACCCGAAACGCTCAATGTGCCTGCCGGCTCGAGATAATATTGTGCACTGACGAAATACTTGTCGGACGTCTCCGGCTTCAGATCGGGATTGGGCACGCGGATCTCCTGATTGGCTTCGTTGATTGAGATCACGCCGGCGACGTTGCCGTAGCTGGGCCGGCTGATGGACTGACTCGCCGCGACTTGAAGGTGGAAGCTGCGGGTGAAGGCGTATTTTGCGCCGCCGCTGAAAAACGTGTTGTCGTAGCCGCCCTCTTTTTCGCTGCGCTGGCCACCTCGATATTGGTAGTCGATGTACGGAATCGTGTTGGGCGTGAAGCCGGCGGCCTGCACCTGGGCAGGCGTCAGGAGGTCGATGGTCTTGCCGATGGTGGTGGTGCTCTCGTGACGAACGCCGAGGTTGAGCCGGAGCGCTCGCCAGCGGGTGTTGCCCTCGAGATAAAAGGCGTCGATCTGCTCCTTCACCGAACGCGAGCTATAGTTTTCGTTGATGTGATTCTGGATCAGGTTCGGCGTGAAATGCGAGGGGTTGGCCTTGAACAGGTCGTAGGTCGCGTACGGGTCGGTCATCGGAATACCGAGCGTCACGATATTGCCGCCGGTCCGCGCATCGTAGGGCAGGAGCGTGGTCGTCGGGAGAATGGTCGTGGGCGCGGTCATCGAGCCGGCGGCACCGACGTAGGTGTATTGCAGCGCGCCGTTCTTCTCGAGGTCGTAGACGGAGAGCTTGGTCTTGGCGCCGGCGAGAAACTGTACAGGCAGCCCGGCGATGTTGAGCGTCTTCTTCGCGTCGATATAGCCGACCCACACTTGGTGACGCGCGGCTTGCGGCGTGGCGGATATATTGTTCGAGAAAGCGTCGGTGCGGTTGTAGTTGGCCGGATCGTTCCAGGGTAGGCCGGAGGTCTGAGTGAGTTGCCAGTCGGTGTCGGTCGCGCTGCTGCGCGTGGCGGTGTAGCCGATGCGCGTGAGCCGATGGGTGACGGCCTGGAAATAACCTTCGGTCATCTGTTCATACGCCGTGCGGCTGCGCGAGTAGCCGCCGCCGAGCGTGAGCGTGAGGTCGTTGCGCTTGTATTCGAGCTTCGGCACGTAAGTGACCGTCGTATTCACTTTGTTGCGACGGCTCGTGGTGTATTGCACGCGCGTGTTGGCGTTGGTGCTGGGGAGTGCGGTGAAGGACGTGACGGTCGAATCCGGGGTGACCTGCGCGGGATTCACGAGGAATGCGACCTGGCGGAGGTTGGTGCCGTCGTCGAAATGCGAGCCCGAGGTGCGCAGGGCGATCGAGAGGTTCGGGGAGATTTTGTAATCGGTGTTGAGCGTGAACGAAGCGCGGTTAGAGAGCTTGGGTGCGTCGCGAAAGGCGAGCTGGGTGAGGACCGGGCCGCGGTCGGCGTTGGTGAAATTGTAGTTGTGGGTGATGCCGGCCTGCTCGGTGCCGACGGTGTTGCCGGCGAGGCTCAGCTGGATGCCGAAGCGGCCCTTGAAGGCGTCGGCGTAGGAAAACACGAAGCCGGGCCGGATCTTGTAATAGCTATCGTTGTACGGTCCGGGGGTTTTCTTGATGTCCCACGAGTAGGCGTTGCCCGTCATGGTGAGCTGGGCGGTGATCTCGCGACTCTTGCGGTCGAAGGCGGAGCGGCTGCGGAGATTGATGCGACCGGCCGGGGCGTCGGCATCCATGCTCGCGGTCGTGGTCTTGCTGATCTCGATCGATTCGACGCCGTTGATGGAGGCCTGCTCGAATTCGAACTGGCGGGAATTGCCGCCGAAGCTCGCCGAGGGCGCGCTGGCCATCGACATGCCGTCGATGCTGACGCCGGTGTAGATGGGACTCAGCCCGCCGATGCGCGCGGTACGGGCGTCGGAGTCGACGTAGTCCATCACCACGCCGGGGAGATATTTGATGAACTCGCCGATGTTGCCGCCGGTGACGTCGCCGAAGTTGTCCGACGCAACGACGCTCTTCATGTTCAGCGCGGCGCGTTGTTCCATGATGGCCTTGGCGTTGCCCTCGCGTTCGCTCGAGACGACAAACTGGCTGAGCTGGACGACGCCGCCTGGAATGGCTTTCGCTCCGGGTTGGAAGACGGCGCCCTTAAGGTCGAAGTCGCGCGTGGCGGTAAGGCCCGGGCTCACGTCGAGTTGGGCCGAAGCAGGTTCGTAGCCCGTGTATGTGACCGATAGCGTCGTCTCGCCGGTCGGGACGCCGGTGAGTGTATAGCTGCCGTCCTCGGCCGTGTAGGCGACGAGGTTCGTGCCGGGAATCGCGACCTCCGCGTTGCGGACGTATTCTCCGGTGGCGGGATTGAAAACGCGGCCGCTGATCGTGCCGGTGGAGGTGGTCTGGGCGTGCGCTGTTGAGCCGGTGAGGAGGGCGAACGCAGCGGCCAGGTGGGCGATGAATCGTTTGGGTTTCATGGGGGCTTGGGGTGGTGAAGCGGGGGCGTTCTTCGGTCGCGCGTCGCGCACGGACGCAGATTTCCCGCCCTCGTCGGAGTGGCGGAGTGCAAACGTGCCGCTCTTGGCGTCCTCGATCACGATCAAGCTCGTGCCGGCGAGCATCTGCCGGAGAGCTTCCGATGCCGTGAGCTCGCCGTGAACGGGTTGAGTGCGCAGGCCGGTGACGAGGTCCGTTGCGGCGATGACGCTGCGGCCGGATTGTTCGGAAAAATCCCTGAGCGCACTCGGGACGTCGTTTGCGGCCAGGTCGTAGCTGCGTTTCTCCGCGGCATCAGCCGCGCGCACTGGAAGGCTGCTCAGCATGGCCAGCAGGAAGCACACGGCGACGAACCCGCACCGGTGCGCCAGGGCGGCGGAACAGAAGCGATAAACGGAACGCAGCAACGGGGTTGTTTCGGCAAGAGCGTGCACGCCGTCCGCGGAATGCGGATTGGGGTGATCACTCACACGACCCGTGAGGTCGCGATTTCTGCGACAACTCTCGACATTTTTTTCGAAGAAAAGCGCGGGCGTGCAGGGCAGGCTCTGGTGGAGCTCTATTTGCGAAGGAGGATCCTGCCGTCCGGCGTCGGGGTGACCGTCAGTCCGAGGGTGATCTCCAGCGCGCGGGAAAAAGCTTCCGGATCGGTCGTCAGAAAGACGCCGGTGATCCGCAGGCGGCCGGTCGCGGAGTTGGCCAGGGCGAGTTGAACGGAGTTGGCGCGATTGAAAAATCCCACGGCTTCCTCGAGGGGCGTGCCGTCGAACTCGACCCGGCTCTGCCGCCAGGCGAGCGCGGCTGCGATCTGGGCCGGGGAAACCGGCTGTGGCGCGGAAGGCTGGGGTGTGATGACTCCGACCGGCAGCACGACGCGATGGCCGGCATCGATCAGCACGGGCTCCGAAGGAAGTGAGGGCGCGACGGCCGTGGGCTGACCCGCTGCATTTGCGGCCGGCGCAGAAGGGCGGCGAGGCGTTTGCTCGACTGCGACCCGGCCCTCCGTCACGAGGACGTCGACGGCGTTGGCGTCCAGCCGTACGGAAAATGCTGTGCCCACGGCACGAACCGCCATGCCGCCGACGGAAACCACGAACGGCCGCGACGGATCTCTGACCACGTGAAACAGCGCCTCGCCGCGGACAAGCCGCACCGCGCGAGCCTGGGCGGTAAACTCGATGGCGAGCTCGGCGCCAAGGTTGAGATCGACGGCCGAGCCGTCGGGCAGTACCTGACGATCGGGCCGCACGGCGACGGTCGATGATCGGCGCGCGCTCTCTGGCGCAGGTCGCGTGAAGAAGAATGCCATGCCGACTGCGAGCGCGAGGACTGGAACAGCAGCGGTGGCGAGGCGGCGGCGAGCTCTGCGCGCGACGACGGCTTGCACCCGGCGTCGCAGCTCCGTTCCGCGGCCGGCATAACGTGGCTGGTTCAACGTGGACCACGCCGGCTGCAACGCGGCGAGTGCGGCGGCATGTTGTGCATCCGCCGCCAGCCACGCCTGGAATTCCGCTTCTTCCGCGACGGTCAGTCCGGCGTCGCGCCGCGAGATCCAGAGGATTGCGGCGTCCCTGATCATTTTGGAGGAGGCGCCGGGTGGATTGGCCGCGCCATCACGGTCCGTGGGGTTCATGCGTCGGAGGTCACACCGCGTTCGCGCAGGAGCCGCGTGCATTTTTCGACTCCGCGCGCGAGCTGGGTACGCACGGTGCTTTCCGAGACGCGCAGGCGCGCGGCGATCGCGACCGGCGACAAACCATCCGCGATCCGCAGGAGCAGAATCTCGCGGCAGCGGGCCGGCAACTGCGCGATCGCCTCGGCGATAAGCGCATCCTGCAGGTGAGTGTTGGCGGCCGCGACGACATCTTGCTCCTCATCCAAGACCCGCGATGGCGGTAAATCACTGACAGGAACCGCCGAAAAAATCTTCCGTTTGCGAAACAGCTTCGAGGCCGTGTTGCGCGCGATCGTGAAGAGATAGCCTTTGACCGACTCGATCGGGCGGGCCGGCGTCGCCTGCAGGATCTTGAGGTAGGAGTCCTGCACCACATCGTCCATATCCGCCGGAGACGGGATGCGGCCGCGCAGGTAGCTCCGCAGCGCGGCTTCGTGCGGCTGGACTTCGGTCTGGAACCAGCGGGCTCGATCGAGCACCGGCGAAGGTTCCGAGGCTGTGGGGGGCGGGCTCACGGGTGGGGCGGGGGTGCGCACGATCGTGCGCCCAGTGCCTCCGTTGGCAATGCATGCGCGACCGTGTCGCAAGAAAATTCAATGCCGCGAGTTCCGGTTCGGCGGCGTCATCAATTCGGTTGCATGATCACGTTGCCGCCAGTGTCGGCGAACGTAGCGCACGTTTCGCCGAGTCCCTTGCCCGGGCGGATTGAGGAGGAGACGAGTTCCGGGACTGTCCGGCATGGGCATCGTTGCGGCGGGAATGGCTGGGTCGGCAGCGTGACCGGCCAGGTGTCAACCTTTTCGCCGCCTTCCGCTCATCCTCGCCGCCGCTATGCCATCGTCGGGCTCGGTGCGCGGCACGAGCTTTATCAGGATGCAATCGAGCTCACGCACCGTGGCTGGTCCGAGCTGGTTGCGGTCTGCGATTCCAATCCCGGGCGGATGGAGCTTGCCCAGCGACGCTCGGCGCGGAATGGCGCAGTGGTGCCGCGAGGTTATCGGGCCGGCGAGTTTGCAGCGCTGTTGAACGAATGCCGGCCCGACGTGGTGATCGTCACGACGCCGGACGCATCGCACCACGATTATGTGATTCGGGCGATGGAGGCCGGTTGCGACGTCGTCACGGAAAAGCCGATGACGACGGAGGTCGCGACGTGTCTCCAGATTCTGGATGCGCGGCGGCGGACCGGGCGGAGCTGCCGGGTGACGTTCAATTATCGGTATTCGCCGCCGCGGTCGCAGGTGAAGGACATCCTGCTGAGCGGCGAGATCGGGGAGGTGCTGTCGGTCGACTTCCACTGGCTGCTGAACACGCACCACGGGGCGGATTACTTCCGTCGCTGGCATGCGGAGAAGCGAAATTCCGGCGGGCTCTTCGTCCACAAGTCCACGCATCATTTCGATCTGGTGCACTGGTGGCTCGGCGCGATGCCGGTGTCGGTCATGGCCACGGGCAAGCGCGATTTCTACACGCCGGCGATGGCGCGACGCATGGGTTTGACGGGCCCGCACCAGCGCTGCCGCACGTGCCCGGAGAAGGAGCGCTGCGGCTTCCACCTGGATCTCGAGGCGAACGCGGCGTTGAAGGCGCTGTATCTGGATAACGAATACCACGACGGCTACTGGCGCGATCGCTGCGTGTTTCGGCCGGAGCTGGACATCGAGGATACATTGAACGCGCTGGTCAGCTACGACACTGGGGCGACGCTCTGTTATTCATTGAATGCCCTGAACGCGTGGGAGGGCTACTCGGTCGCCTTCAACGGCACGAAGGGCCGGCTCGAGCACAGCGTCGTCGAGTCGGTTTATGTGCAGGGTGTCGAGACGGCGCAGTACGGAGGAGCTGTGGGGAGCGTGAAGATCCGGGTCGTGCCGCTGCGGGGCATCGGTCGCGACATCGAGCCGTGGACGGCGGAGGGCGACCATGGCGGAGGCGACCGGTTGATGCTGGACGATATCTTCCTGCCGGCGCCGGCGGCCGACAAATATCTGCGGGCGGCGGACGAGCGGGCGGGCGCTTGCTCGATCCTCGTCGGACTGGCGGCAAACCGCAGCATGGCGACGGGAGCGCGGGTCAATATCGCGGATCTCGCGCCGGATTTGCCGACGCCGGATTTTGCGCCGATGCCGTCACGAGCATCGGCGGTGCCGATGCCGCGGAAGACCGGGGAGGCGCTGCTCGAACCGCGGGTGTAAGGACCTCCGCACCCGGTTCGCCCTCCGGTGAATCGCGGGACAAGACCGCGCCGCCGGTCTCCGGTCACGGCGCGCTCAGAAAATCAGATCGGGCGGGACGTTGCTCAGCGCTTCCTCGATCGTCGTGAGGCCGAGCTTCACCTTCAGCATCGAATCCTGGTGGAGCGTCTTCATGCCGTTCTTCATCGCGATGCGTTTCAGCTCGGCGACCTGAAGCTCTTTGTTGATCGCTTCCGTCAGCTCCTCGCTGTTCGTCATGAGTTCGTGGATACCGACGCGGCCCTTGTAGCCGGTGCCGCCGCACGTGGGGCAGCCCTGCGGGTTCGCCTTGAAGATCTGTCCGCTCCAATCGAGCGCTTTATGGACGATGTCCCTTTGACGACCGTCGGGTTCGTAGGGAATCCGGCAATTCTTGCAGACGCGACGCAGCAGGCGTTGCGCGCAGACGCACACGAGGGAGGCGGAGATATTGAAGGGTTCCACACCCATCTCGCCGATGCGCGCGACGGTCGAGGGCGCATCGTTGGTGTGCAGCGTCGACACGAGCAAGTGACCGGTCAGCGCGGCCTCGATCGCGATCTGCGCAGTCTCTTCGTCGCGGATTTCGCCGACGAGAATGATGTCGGGATCCATGCGCAGATAACAGCGCAGCGCGCGGGCGAACGTGAGCCCGATCTGCCGGTTCATCTGCATCTGGTTGATGCCGGCGAGTGTGTATTCGATCGGGTCCTCGGCGGTCTGGATGTTGACGTCGGGCGTGTTGATTTCGCCGAGCGCGGAGTAGAGCGTCATCGACTTGCCGGAGCCAGTCGGTCCGCAGTGCAGGATCATGCCGTAGGGCTGCCGGATGCACTCGCGATATTTGGCGAGATTCTCGTCGGAGAAACCGAGCGCGGTCAGCGGCAGCGTCGATTTCTGCTTGTCGAGAATGCGCATCACGACCTTTTCGCCATCCTTCATCGGGCCGGTCGCGACGCGGAGATCGATGTCGATGTTCTTCTTCGTGTATTTCTTGAAGACGATGCGTCCGTCCTGCGGCAACCGGCGCTCTGAGATGTCCAGGTTGCACATGATCTTCAGGCGTGTGACCATGGCGTTGGTCACCTGTTTCGGCAGCCGCAGCTTTTCCTGGCACAACCCGTCGATTCGATAACGCACCAGCAGATCCTTCTCCATCGGCTCGATGTGAATATCGGAGGCGCCGGAAACGTAGGCGTCCTCGATGATGCGATTCGTGAGCTGAATGATCGGCGCGGATTCCTCGTTTTCGAGATCCTCGGCCCTCACATCTCCGGCGCCATCGATGCTGTAGGCCGTGCTGATGACTTCGGCCACGGAGCCGATGTCCACCTCGTCCTGCACGGCGGGTCCGGAGCCCTTGGCGTCCTTGAAAAACTTTTTCAGGAGGAGGTCGAAGAGCGTCGCCGACACGACGCTCACGTCCTCGATCGACATTTCGATCGCCTGCGAAAACGCCTCGCGCTTGGCGTAGTCGAGCGGGTTCATCATGAGCACCGCCACGGAGTTCGGGCCCGTGCGCTTGTGCGGAAAGATTCCTTCGCGGCGAATGATCGCGTCGCCAGTGACCTCGATGAGTTTATCGTCGATTTCGATGTCCTCGATCTTCGTGACGAGCGGAAGATCCGTCAGCTTTGCGACGAAACGCGCGGTGTCCTCCGCGTTCGGCACGAACTTGGGATCCACCATGCGATGGATGAGAGTCGAGGAGTACTCCGCGACCTCCTTGAGCAGCGCCAAGTCCTTCTCGGTAAATTCGCCGTCGGTGCCGGCCGACAGCTCCTTGTTCAGGACTTGGATCGCGCCAAGCGTGATCGTGGTCTTCAGCGGGACCGTGAGCATCGAGCGGACTTCGAAGCCGGTGGTCTGCGCCATGGATTGCATGAACGGCGCCTGGCTCTCGGTGTCGCGGAAGAAGACGGGTTCGCCGGTCTCGATGACTTTGCCGACAATGCCTTTGCCGACGGGGATCTTGAGCGAAAGGAGCTTGGCCGCGGTGTCCTGAAATTTTTTCTCCTTCGCCGGCTCACCGGCCCACAGCGTCGGCGAGTAATACACCTGCTTGAACGCGATCTCGTTTCCCTCCACGAGGTAGAACGTCATCGACTGAGCCTGGAGCGCCTCGACGACTTTTGACGCGGTGAGCTCGATGACCGACGCAACGTCTTCGCGACTAGGCGCCGGTTTGGAGATGACCTTGATGAGCAGGGAGCGCCGGAGTGTGCCTGCGAGATTGGATGAAGCCATGAGCGGACCGCCGAAAAGAGGGGTTTGGTCCGGGATTGTCAAAGGCGGCTCCGAGTGCCGCAATGAGATTTCTCCCGTGACGACGCGCCACCTCCAGAGTCGGGGCTGCCAAACCATATGCTGAGTTTTTTTCGTACGCTGTTTGCGCGGACTGAGTCGGGGGGCGACCGGGGCGAGCGTCTCGCTCGCGCGTGGTTGAAGCGCGAGCGTGCCTTTACGATCGTGGCGCAAAACTGGCGCAATCCGCGCGATCGCCGCGATGAAATCGACCTGGTGTGTCGCGATCGCGAAGTGCTGGTCTTCGTGGAGGTGAAGGCGCGCGCGGCTGGTGCGCTCGTGCCGGGATACCACGCCGTGGACGAGCGCAAGAAACGCGCCCTGCGCCGTGCGATTCAGGCGTATCTCGGGCGGCTTGCGGAGAAGCCCCGGACGTTCCGATTCGATGTGGTTGAAGTGAGCCTTCCGAAACTGGAGGCGGCGGTGGGCGAAAAATCGAGTTCGACCGCGCGGATGAAATCGGCGGCGGGAAACGAGCCGGAGATTCTGCATTTCGAAAACGTGCCGCTGTTCTCGAAGTATTTTCGCGGCTGATACGGCGGCGTTTAGATGGCGTTGGTCGGCGACGGACGGAGCGACGGTGCGTGGGGGGCACGATGCACGTCGCGGTGGGGCCCGGCTCTCCGAGCCGGCCTGGGTCGCGGAATGAAATCGCGAATTTTGGAGCGGCGGTCGTGCCGCGGGTGGGACGGCACCGTGTCTGGCGTGGGCAAGTGGAACCACCTTGGCCGCGCGAAGTCGTGGCGGAATCGATGCCGTCGATCCAATGCATGAGCAGAATTCACGTGTCCGTGAGGGCATGACCTGCATTTCCCTTGCGCCGAACTGAGCGCGACCGAAACACTTTGCCCTCCATGTCGGATCCTCAGCGTCATCCATTTCTGCACGGGCTCAGCAAGCATCGCGGTGCGCCGCCGACGGTGGTTGTCATCTTCGGCGCCTCAGGCGACCTCACGGCGAGGAAACTGATCCCGGCGGTCTACAATCTCAGCATCGACAACCTGTTGCCGGCGGATTTCTACCTCGTGGGCTACGGGCGCAAGGCGATCCCGGACGACGAATTCCGCGGGCTCGCGGGCGATGCGATCAAGGAATTCTCGCGTCGTGAATTGAAGGCCGACGTCTGGGGGCGGGTGGCGGCCAATACGACGTACGTGGCGGGCGGCTACGACGACAAAGCCGCTTTCGACCGCCTCGCGGCGCATATTGACGGCATCGAGAAAAAACTCGGCCGCGATGTGCAGCGCCTGTTCTACATCTCCACGCCGCCGTCGGTGTTCGCGCCGATCATCATGAATCTCGGCGCCAGCGGGCTCGCCGCGAAGCATCTCGGGTCGGCGAATCACTCGAAGGTGATCATCGAGAAACCGTTCGGCAAAGACCTCACGTCGGCCCGTGCGCTCAACGCCACGATCCGCGATGTGTTCGAGGAGCATCAGGTTTACCGCATCGATCACTATCTCGGCAAAGAGACGGTGCAGGATCTGCTCGTGCAGCGTTTCGCGAACGCGATTTTCGAGCCGTTGTGGAACCGCAACTTCATCGACAGCGTGCAGATCACCGTGGCCGAGGAGGTGGGCGTCGGCTCGCGCGGCGGCTACTACGAGCAGAGCGGCGCGCTGCGCGACATGATCCAGAATCACACGATGCAGCTGCTCGCGTTGACGGCGATGGAGCCGCCGGGCTCGCTGGATGCCGAGGCGATTCGCGACGAGAAGGTGAAGGTGTTGAAAGCGATTCAGCCGCTCACGATCGGGCCGGCCGGCGACGTGGCGCGGGCGCAGTATTCGGCGGGGATGATCGGCGGAAAACCGGCGTCCGGATATCTCGAGGAAGAGGGCATCGCGCCGCAGTCGGCGACGGAAACCTACGTGGCGCTGCGGCTCTCGATCAACAACTGGCGCTGGCAAGGCGTGCCGTTTTACCTCCGCTCGGGAAAACGGATGGCGCGGCGCGTCTCGGAAATCGCGATCAACTTCCGCAGCCCGCCTGGCACGTTGTTCGCGGGTGAGACCGCGCGCTTCGATCTCGCGGCGAACACACTCTCGTTTCAGATCCAGCCCGACGAGGGGCTCAGCCTCATCCTGAACACGAAGGTTCCCGGACTCGAAACGCGCACGCAGCCCGTGAAGATGAGCTTCCGTTACGCGACGACGTTTGGGTCGAACACCGCGGAGGCGTATGAGCGGCTCGTGCTGGATGCGATGGTCGGCGACGGCACGCTCTTCATCCGCGGCGACGAAGCCGAGGCCTCCTGGAAACTCTGCACGCCGGTGCTCGACTACTGGCGCAGCGTCGGGCGGACCGGCATGGATTCGTACGCAGCCGGCTCCTGGGGGCCGGCCAGTGCGGAAGCGTTGCTCGCCGCCCGTGGCCAATGCTGGAGGCAGCCGTGACCGCGCTGCGCGCGGAAGCTCCAAGGACCAAGAATCAAGCTCCAGAGAATTTTCCAACACCCGGTTTCAATCTGACGATCGCGGCCCATGATTTTTCGTGATTGGTGTTTCAATGGAGCTCGGATCTTGGAGTTTGGATCTTTCCCTCATGCCTGCCATTTTTGACGCGCTTCCCGGCATCGAAGTCCCGGTCGGACTCATCGCGAAGAGTCTCGCGGACATGTGGACCGACACGGGCGCCGGTGGAAAACCGACGCTCGAGGCCGACGATGCGAAAGCGACGCAGGTCAACTTCGTGCTGCACCTCGGACTAAACACGACGCCCGACGACGCCGCGCAGCAATTCGACACAGTCGTGAAGTTCTCGCGCCGCTATCCGAGCCGGATTGTCGTGCTTTGCCCGCTGCTTGCGGATGTTCCGGAGCCGACGATGCGCGCGAAGATTTTCGGCGAGTGTTTTCTGGGCAAATCGAAGTCGGACAAGCGCTGCGTCGAGTTTGTGATGCTCAGCTACTCGCACAGTGCGCGGCCGTTTCTCGAGAACCAGGTGTCGATTTCGCTCTCGACGGATCTGCCGCTCTATTATTGGGCGCATCGGTTTTCCACGAGCGGCCGGCTCGCCGACTATCGTTATCTGCTGAGCAAGGCGAAACGGGTTCTCATCGACAGCGCCATCGCGCCGCCCGATGCGCTGACGTATCCGTGGCCGAATCCGAGCGCGACGCGTGATCTCGTTTACAGCCGGCTGCTGCCGGTGCGCCAGAGCATCGGCCAGTTCCTCGCGGTGTATCCGGCGGCCTTGTTGAGTGAAGGACTGAAAGCGGTCGCGGTGGCGCACGAACCCAGGCTGGCGGCCGAGGCCCGCGTGCTCCTCGCGTGGCTCCGACGGCGGCTGGCGGCGTGTGGTGCAAACGTGGATACAATATCCTGTGGCACAGAGTCGTTTACGGACGGTGAGAAGGGCAGTCTCGCGATGCGCTGGGACTACGCCGATGGGGGGAAATCCTTCCGTTGGAAGGGCGACCTCACGACCGGGCAGGCGCTGTTCGAGGCGAATTTCGGCCGAGGACGCACGGTGTTGTCGGCGGCGGTGAGCCTGCTCTCGCCGGAAATGACGCTGAGTGAAGCGATGTTTTTCTGAGTCGCGGCGGACGCGCAGGCTGCGCGTCCCTGCCTCGAAAAGCCGGTGGTCGTCGGAAAGTGAGCTGTGGCCGGCGCTGCTCTGACCAACGTTCGCGATTGCGCACTGTGAGTCAGTCGTGAGGATCGCGGCCGACGGTAAACCCCCCGCTTTCCGATGAGCCTGCCCTTTGTTTTCCGCGCCTGTTTGCTGGCGTGTGTCGTGGCCGCGCCAGCGAGCGCCTACAAGGAAGTTCCGCCGCCGCCCAATGTCGTGCTGCCGAAACCCCGGAGTGCGGCCGAGTCGCTGGCCGCGATCAAGGTCCCCGACGGGCTCGTCGTCGAACTCGTGGCGGCGGAACCGCGGGTGATGGATCCGATCGATCTTGCCTGGGGCGCGGATGGCCGGATGTGGGTCGTGGAGATGGCGGATTACCCGCTGGGATTGGACGGCAAGGGCACGCCGGGCGGACGTATCCGTTTTCTGGAGTCGACGCGCGGCGACGGCCGGTTCGACAAGTCCACGCTCTTCGCGGACGGCTTGAATTATCCCACGTCGGTGATGCCGTGGCGCAACGGCGTGCTCGTCACGGCCGTGCCGGATATCCTGTTCCTCGAAGACACGGACGGCGACGGTCGCGCCGACCGGCGGACGAAGCTTTTCACCGGGCTGGGCGAGGGAAACCAGCAGCATCTCGTCAACGGCCTGCAATGGTCGCTCGATGGCTGGCTGCAGATGGCGAACGGCGACAGTGGCGGGAAGGTAACCGCGATGAAAACAGGCCGCATGCTCGAGCTTGGGCGGCGCGATTTCCGGATCCAGCCGGACGACGGCGGCATCGAATTCGTGAGCGGCCAGACGCAAGTCGGGCGGAATCGCGACGACTGGGGAAACTGGTTCGGCTGCAATAATTCGAATCCATTCTGGCACTACGCGCTCGAGGATCGCTACCTGCAGCGCAACCCGCACCTTGTGCCGCCGAGTGCAGTCGTGAGCATCGGTGCGACGCCGGGCGCGGCGCCGATTTTCCCGGCGAGCGAGACGATCGCGCGCTTCAACGACCCGGATCGGCGCAATCGTTTCACGTCGGCAAACGGGTTGATGATCTACCGCGACGATTTCCTCGGGAGCGACTTTGCGGGCAACGCTTTCGTGTGTGAGTCGGTGCACAATCTCGTGAGTCGTCTCGTGATTCGTCCAGCGGGTGCGACGTTCAAAGGCGCGCGCGCGGCGACCGAGCAGACGTCCGAGTTTTTCGCGTCGACCGACAACTGGTCGCGTTTCACCGGAGTCCGCGCGGGACCGGATGGCGCGCTCTATATTGCCGACATGTATCGGCTGGTGATCGAGCACCCGAAATGGATTCCCGACGCGTGGCAGAAGCAGCTGGGGGATCTTCGGGCCGGCTCGGAGCAGGGGCGAATCTATCGCGTGCGTCCGAAGGGAGTCGCGCTACGTCCTGTGCCCCGGCTCGACCGCGCGGCGCCGTCGGAGCTGGTCGCGGCGCTCGAGAGCCGAAGTGGTATCGTGCGCGATCTTGCGCAGCAGCAACTCGCCTGGCGCGGCGCGGCGGCCGCAGGGGCAGCGGAAGCGGTGGCGGAGCTCGCAGCGAAGGCGGCGCGGCCCGAGTCACGCGGACAGGCGCTGTGGACTTTGCAGACGATGGGCGCGTTGTCGTCGAAGGTGATCGCGACAGGATTGAGCGATCAACACGCGGGAGTGCGGCGGCAGGCCGTGCGTTTGAGTGAGCTGTTTGCGGAGACGAATCCGGAGTTGCTGCCGGCCATCGTCGCGCTCGCAAACGATTCGGACGCGATGGTGCGGCAGCAGGTCGCGTACACTTTGGGTGAGTGGAAGGATCCGCGCGCGGGCGTGGCGCTGGCGGGTTTGCTGCGGGCGAGCGACGATCGGTTCATCCGTGCGGCGGCAATGAGTTCGGCGTTGCCCCATGCAGACACGTTGATCGCGGAGCTGAGCGCGAACGGCCGCGCCGATGATCCGCTGGTGATCGAGATCGCAACGGCAACGAACAACGCGAAGGCGTTCGGGTCGATCCTTGCGGCGATCGCAGCGCCACGTGAAGGGGGCGGGATGCTGCAACAGTTCCGCGCGTTGGCGCAGTTGCTCGACTGGCTGCAACGCAGCAACAAATCGCTCGCGCAGCTCCAGGCGTCGGGCGGCGGGGCGATCGGACCGGCGCTCGCCGCGATCGACGGGGTGTTCGCGGCCGCACGGGCGGTGATCGTGGATCCCAACGCGCCCGTCGAGCAGAGGCTCGCCGCGGTAAATATCGTGGGCCGGGGGCGCGCGCGGCAGGACGAAGATCTGCAATTGCTCGCGAGTCTGCTGACGCCGCGATCGCCGGTCGACGTGCAACTCGCGGTCGTCGCGGCGCTCGGCCGGTTGAATCGGCCGAACGTGCCGGACAAGCTGCTTGAAGGCTGGAATGCGCACGGACCGAAGGTGCGGGCGGCGGTGTTGCAGTTGGTGACGAGCCGTCCGGCGTGGGCGCAGGTGCTGCTCGATCGCGTGGAGGCGGACCGCAGCATGCTCGCGCAGATCGACGCGGGCCCGCGGACGTCGTTGACCCAGCACAGCAACGCGAAGCTTGCGCAGCGTGCGACGGAGATTTTTGCGGCGGGAATCGACCTCGATCGTCAGAAGGCGATCGATCGCTATCTCGCGGCGTTGTCCGGAAAGACGGGCGAGTCCGCCAGGGGCGCGACGGTTTTTGCGAACGTCTGCAGCGCGTGTCACAAGTTCGGCGATGTGGCCGGACGCGCGATTGGCCCGGATATCGCGGTGGTGAAGGACCGCAGCGCGCCGTATCTGTTGACGCACATTCTCGATCCGAATCGAGCGGTCGAGGATCGCTATGTATTATATACCGCGGCGACGCAGGACGGACGTGCACTGGCCGGAATGTTGAGTGCAGAAGCGGCCAACAGCATCACGTTGATCGGGCTCGACGGCGTGGAGCAGGTCGTGTTGCGCAGCGAGTTGCGTTCGCTGGTGAGTACAGGCCGCTCGCTGATGCCGGATGGTCTCGAAGCGGCAATCAACGAGCAGGCGATGGCTGATCTGATCGCGTTTCTGGCGGGTGGGGGAAGTCGCAACGAATGAACCGCGGAAGTCGCAGCGTGGGCAACGCCCTGGACTATGGTTGCGACGAATCCGAGCCCTAGCTAAAGGGGGCGAGACCTCCAGCTTCGTGGTTAACCGCTGGTGTTGGGAGTGATCGTTAGGACGGCGTAGCTCCGCTTGCCCTTGCGGAGGAGGAGATGTTTTCCGAACAGCAGGTCGCTGGTGGCTGCCGTCCGGGTGATTTCTCCGACGCGAATATTATTCAGGTAGATGCCGCCTCCCACGATGTCCTTGCGCGCTTGTCCTTTCGAGGGACAGAGGCCGCTGTGTACAAGGAGATCGATCAACGACGTGCCGGCGCCTTCGAGCCTCGCTTGCTCGATATCTTTGTTCGGCGCTTCGGCGACGACGTCCTGGAAGTCGGCGACGGACAGGCCGTCGATGCTGCCGCCGAAGAGGACCTCGCTGGCCTTGATCGCGCCGGCGAGGCGTTCTTCACCGTGCACGAGACGCGTCATTTCACACGCGAGCCGTTTCTGGGCGACGCGGGCACCTGGGTTGCTCGTCATTTCGGTTTCGAGTGCGGCGATTTCTTCCTGAGAAAGAAACGTGAGCGTTTTCAGCAGCTTCACCACGTCGGCATCGTCGGCATTCACGAAGAACTGGTAGAAGCGATATGGCGAGGTGCGCTTCGGATCGAGCCACACGGTGCCGGTCGCGGTCTTCCCGTATTTCGAGCCGTCGGCTTTTGTCAGCAGCGGAAACACGAGGCCCCACACGGTCGCGCCCAGCTTCTTGCGCGTGAGCTCGGTGCCGACGGTGATGTTCCCCCACTGGTCGGTCGCACCGATCTGCAGCTCGCAATTGAAGGTCTTCCGCAGGTGACAGAAATCATAACCTTGCAGCAGCATGTAGCTGAACTCGGTGTAGCTGATGCCAGAATCGCGATCTTCCATCCGCGAGCGCACCGAGTCCTTTGCGATCATCGAGTTTACCGTGATGTGTTTGCCGACATCGCGGAGAAATTCGAGCAGCGTGATCGGCCCGGTCCAGTCGTGGTTGTTCACGAGCCGCGCCGGGTTGTTCGCCGGCGTTTTCGCCGCGTCGAATTCGAGGAACTGCGTGAGCTGCTTCCGGATGTGAGCGATGTTGTGCTCGACCTGCTCGGGCGTCTGCAGGTTGCGCTCGTCGGATTTACCCGAAGGGTCGCCGACCATGCCGGTGGCGCCACCGGCGAGCGCGATCGGGTGGTGGCCTTGCAATTGGAAGCGCCGGAGCGCGAGCAGCGGCACGAGATTGCCGACGTGCAGCGAGTCGGCCGTCGGGTCGAAGCCGCAATACAACGTCAGCGGGCCTTGCGCGAGGCGCTGCGTCAGCGCGTCGAGATCGGTGCAGTCGGCGAGGAGGCCGCGCCAGCGGAGGTCGTCGAGGATGTTCATGAAAGGAAAGTGAGAGTGAAAATGAGGGTAAGCGTAGCAATCCCCGTTCGAAGGTATTCTCATGCGCCCGCCGCAGTCACCATCACTTTCCCTTTCACTTTCACTCTTACTTAAAAACGGTTTGCGGCGGCGCGGGCCGCGTCTCAACGTCGCAGTTCGCTTTCCCGCCGACGGTCGCGCGGGATTTCTCACCCTCACCATATCCTTCCTCCCATGCCCATCGCTGTTGGCTCCAAAGCTCCCGACTTCACCCTGAAATCCAAGGCCGCAGACGGTCTTAAAGATATCAAGTTGAGCGACAATTTCGGCAAGCATCAGACGGTGTTGTTGTTTTTCCCGGCGGCTTTCACCGGCGTATGCACGCAGGAGATGTGCGACCAGACCGGCGGCCTCGCCGACTACGAGAAACTCGGCGCGAAGGTCTACGCGATCAGCGTCGACAATGCGTTCTCCCAGGAAGCGTGGGCCAAGCAGAACAACATCGGCATCACGCTGCTCTCCGACCTCAACAAGACGGTCACGAAGGACTACGATGTGGTCTTCCCGAATCTCGCCGGGATCGGTGACACCTCGGCGCGGGCGGCATTTGTCATCGGTCAGGATGGCGTCGTGAAATACGCCGAGCAGACGCCGACACCGAAGGACCTGCCGAACTTCGGCGCGGTGAAAGCGGCTCTGGCGTGATTTCTTTCCTGGAGGAGCGGGTCCATGCTGCGATTGAGCGCGGCGTAAGGCCGCTCCTCCCGTTTCGTTTCCGGCCGCGCGGCGAGGGCAGCGCGGCTCCCATTACAGAATCAATCTCATGAGTGTCTCGTCGAACCTCCCGAATCCGTTCAACACGCTGCAGACGTTCACCGCCAACGGCGCGTCGCATCAATTCTACTCGCTGCCCGCGCTCGAGCAGTCGGGCTTCAAGGTCTCGCGCCTGCCCGTCTCGATCCGCCTCGTCCTGGAATCGCTGCTGCGCAACTGCGATGGCAAGCGCGTGCAGGATGCCGCGATCCGCGATCTCGCGAGCTGGGACGCAAAGGGCCCGCGCACGGAGGAGATTCCCTTCGTCGTCGCGCGCATCGTGCTGCAGGATTTCACCGGCGTGCCGCTGCTCGTCGATCTGGCCGCGATGCGTTCGGCCGTCGCGCGGATGGGCAAGAACCCGAAGATCATCGAGCCACTGGTGCCGGTCGACCTCGTCGTCGACCATTCCGTGCAGGTGGATTTCGCGGGCTCCGCGGAAGCGTTGCAGAAGAATCTCGAGCTCGAGTTCACGCGCAATCGCGAGCGTTATCAGTTTTTGAAGTGGGGCATGCAGGCGTTCGACACGTTCAAGGTCGTGCCTCCCGGCATCGGCATCGTGCACCAGGTGAACCTCGAGTACCTCGCCAAGGGCGTCTTGCGCGACGCGCAGGGTATCATTTACCCGGATACGCTCGTCGGCACCGATTCGCACACGACGATGATCAATGGCATCGGCATCGTGGGCTGGGGCGTCGGCGGCATCGAGGCCGAGGCCGGCATGCTCGGCCAGCCGGTTTACTTTCTCACGCCGGATGTCGTGGGCGTGCATCTCACGGGTGCGTTGCGCGAAGGCGTCACGGCGACCGATCTTGCGCTCACCGTCACGCAGATGCTCCGCAAGGCGAAGGTCGTCGGCAAGTTTGTCGAGTTCTACGGCCCGGGCGCGCAGGCGCTGCCAGTCGTCGATCGTGCCACGATCGCCAACATGGCGCCGGAATACGGCGCGACGATGGGCTTCTTTCCGATCGACTCGGAGTCCACGAATTATCTGCGCGCGACGGGTCGCGATGCCGAGCACGTCGCCCTCTACGAGGCGTATTACAAGGCGCAGAATCTTTGGGGCATGCCGGCCCGCGGCAGCATCGATTACTCGCAGGATCTCGAGCTCGATCTCGGCGCGGTGGTGCCGAGCGTGGCCGGCCCGAAACGCCCGCAGGATCGCATCGAGCTGCCGAATCTCGGGCGGGAGTTCGTGACGGCGTTTTCAAAGCCCGTGGCCGAGAGCGGATTTGGCAAGCCGTTTGGCGAACTGGTCAAGAGCGTGCACGTCGAAGGCGATGGGTGGACGCGGCCGGCGAGCAGTGGCGGCAGCCAGGAGAGCATTCCCGCTTCCGATGCCGACGTGAAAAACACGAGCGTCACGACCGAGCGCGAAATGGCCAACAACCGTCCGACGCCCGATCCCGTTTCGCTGCGGGCGAAGCGGATCGATGGTGAAGTCGGCCACGGCAGTGTGCTCATTGCCGCGATCACGAGCTGCACGAACACCTCGAACCCGAGCGTCATGCTCGCGGCGGGTCTGCTCGCGAAGAAGGCCGTGGAAAAAGGCCTGCGCGTGAACCCGGTCGTGAAGTCGTCGCTGGCGCCAGGCTCACGCGTCGTCACCGACTATCTCAACAAGACCGGTCTCCAGCCGTATCTGGACCAGCTCGGTTTCCAGACCGTGGGCTATGGTTGCACGACGTGCATCGGCAATTCCGGTCCGCTGCATCCGGCGATCGAGGACGCCATCGTCAAGAACGACCTCGTGGCGGCGTCCGTGCTCTCGGGTAACCGCAATTTCGAGGCGCGCGTGCACCAGAACATCAAGGCGAATTTCCTCATGTCGCCGCCGCTGGTAGTCGCGTTTGCGCTCGCTGGTCGCGTCGACATCGATCTCTCGAAGGAGCCGATCGGGCAGGGGAAGGACGGGAAAGACGTGTTCCTGAAAGATGTCTGGCCGACGCTGCAGGAAGTGCGCGATCAGCTCCAGGCCGCGTTGAAGCCTGAAGTGTATCAGCGGCTCTATACCGACTTCGCGGCGCAGAATCCGAAGTGGAACGAGATTCCGTCGACGACCGGCAACGTTTATCAGTTCGACGTCAAATCGACCTATATCCAGGAGCCCCCGTTCTTCGCGGGATTCTCGATGTCGCCCGGCACGATCGCTGAAATCCATGGCGCGAAGGCGCTCGGCATCTTCGGCGACTCGGTGACGACCGACCACATCTCACCCGCTGGCGCGATCAAGAAGACCTCGCCGGCCGGACGTTACTTGATCGAAAACGGCGTGCCGTTCGAGGAGTTCAATTCCTACGGTTCGCGCCGGGGCAACGATCGGGTGATGGTGCGCGGCACCTTTGCCAACGTCCGCATCAAGAACCTGATGCTCGGGGGCAAGGAAGGCGGCAGCACGATCTACCAGCCCTCGGGCGAAGAGATGTCGATCTTCGACGCGGCCGCGAAACACATCGAGAATCGCACGCCGCTGATCGTGATCGCGGGCCAGGAGTATGGCACCGGTTCATCCCGTGACTGGGCCGCCAAGGGCACGAATCTCCTGGGCGTCAAAGTCGTCGTCGCGCAGAGCTTCGAGCGCATCCATCGCTCCAACCTCGTCGGCATGGGAGTGTTGCCGCTCCAGTTCAAGGAAGGCACCACGGCCCAGACCCTGAAACTCGACGGCACGGAAACCTACGACGTCATCGGGCTCAGCCCGGCGATGAAGCCGCAACAGGATCTGACGCTGCGCATCACGCGGCCGGCGGGCCTCGTCGAACTGGTGCCGGTGCGCTGCCGCATCGATACACCGATCGAGATCGATTACTATCAGCACGGCGGGATTCTGCCTTACGTGCTGCGGCAGATCGTGGCCCGCAACTGAACATCGGCAAACGCGGGGGCGGGCTTGAGCGACCGACGAGTGAGAGTCGTTTTCCTGGTCGGAGCAAAAGCCCTCCCGCAAACGCCCCCTCGCTTGCAGGCCGCGGTTACCCGCATCTGTTAAAGCTTGGTCGATCCGAGCCGTTCAACTCCCCATGTCTGAGAGTGCCAGCAAACCAGTCTACCTCGTCGACGCCTATTCCGACCCGGTAGTGGTGCGAATCGAAGGCCGCGCGAGCTTTCAGAACAGCAGCTGCTTGCGCGATTTCATCACCGAGATGATCGCTCGCGGGAAGACCCGGTTTGTCCTGGATTTCCAACATTGCATGAGCATGGACAGCACGTTCCTCGGCGTGCTGGCTGGGGCGGCGCTCGAGCTGCGCAAGGCGGCGAATGGCGGCAGCCTCGTCGCCACACGCGTCGGACCGCGCAATCTCGAGTTGATGCGCAATCTGGGGTTGCACCGTTTGCTCACGATCGACTCCGGCAATTTTGTGATGAACTTCAACGCGTGCGACACCGCGCTGGAGGCGAAGGCCAGCAGTGACATCGAGAATGCGCGCATGGTGTTGGAGGCACACGAGAATCTCGTGAGTGCCGACGAGGCGAACCGCACGAAATTTCAGGACGTGCTCGCGTTTCTGCGGAACCGCGTGGAGCAGAAGTAGGCTGCCTCGGCAGCGGGTAGGGCATCGGCCGCGGAGAGCGACGGTGAGATGGGCGGCCTCCGAGTAGTTGGGTTCGGTGTGATCGCGTTGCCTTGGACACTGGCATCCTTCGCCTGCTTGGCCGCTTGGCCAGGCGGCGTCCTGCTCCCTTTGTGTTTTGGATGCAGGCGAATCGCCTGTGGCAGATGTGGGCCCTTCCTTCCACTCACTCTCCTAGATATTCTAGGAGAAACCATTTGACGCGGCCTCTCTCCTAGAACATCTAGGAAAGCATCATGCCGCCCAAAGACCCCAAGTCCCCCGAGCTGCTGCAAGGCACGCTCGACATGCTCGTCTTGAAATCGCTGCAGCACGAGCCGATGCACGGCTTCGGGATTTCCGTTCGCATCCGCCAGATGTCGGACGAGGTGCTGCAAGTGGAGCAGGGCTCGCTTTACCCTGCGCTCTACCGGCTCGAAGACCAGGGCTGGATCAAATCGGCGTGGGGGATTTCCGAAAACAACCGGAAGGCGAAATTCTATTCGCTCACCGCTACCGGCAAAAAGCAGCTCAACGCGGAGACGGCGAACTGGGAGCGGATGTCAGCCGCGATCAACCTGATCCTGAAACGCGTGTAAAGGCTCCCCCGCCAATCGTTCTCACTCTCGTAATCGTTCTCGTTCTCGATCCGACCAGGCAACGCGAGAAAACGCCGAGAACGATCAGAACTCCGATGAAACGGCTCCGCCTCATCGCCCGCAAACTCCGCGCGCTCTTCCGCAAAGAAAAACTCGACGCCGAGATGGCCGAGGAATTGCGCGCGCATCTCGAGTTGCAGACCGCGGAAAACATCGCGCGCGGCATGGTGCCCGACGAGGCGCGCGACGCGGCGTTGCGCGCTTTCGGCGGCGTGGAGCAGATCAAGGAGCGCGCGCGCGATCAGCGCGGGTGGGTCTGGTTGGAGCAATGGCTGCAGGACGTGCGCTTCGCGGTGCGTTCGTTGAAAAAATCTCCGGGCTTCACGCTCACCGCCGTGCTCACGCTGGCGCTCGGAATCGGGGTGAACACTTCGATGTTCACGGCGTTTCAGGCGCTGCTCATGCGCGAGCTTCCGTATCCCGATGCGGACCAATTGGTGCACGTCTTCCGGACATCGGCCCATTCGCAGCGCTGGCCGCATGCGCCCGGAAATTTTCTCGAGCAGCAGGAAGAGAATGTCGTCTTCGCGCACATGGCCGCCGTGAACAACACGTCGTTCAATCTGGCCGGCGACGGGCATGCGGCCGAGAGCGTCAACGGGTTGCAGGCCTCGGCCGATATTTTCCCGGTGCTCGGCATCGCCCCCGAACTCGGGCGCGGCTTCACTGCCGAAGAGGATCGGCCGGGGAGAAACCAAGTCGTCGTCCTGAGTCATGCGTTCTGGCAGCGACGCTTCGCCGGCGATGCTGATATCATCGGTCGCACGCTGCGGCTCGACGGCGAAGCGGTGACCGTCGTGGGTGTCATGCCCGCGCGGTTTCGCGATCCGATGCTGTGGGGCGCGCCTGACGTGCTGCGGCCGATCGCCTTCACGGATCGGCAGCGGCAGGATCGCGGCGGCAATTATCTGAAAGCGATCGCTCGCCTCAAACCGGACGTGTCGCTCGCGCAGGCGCAGGCCGCAATGGACCTCCTCGCTGCGCGGCAAGCAGATGAGCACGCCGGCACCAACGCTGGAAGTGGCCTGCGGCTCGTGCCGTTTGCCTCGAGCATGGATCCGAAGGGGCGGCAGGTCATATGGCTGACGATGACTCTCGCCGGTTTCGTGCTGCTGATCACGTGTGCGAATCTCGCGAACCTTCAGTTTGCGCGCACCACGCTGCGCAGCCACGAGCTCGCGATCCGTGGCGCACTCGGCGCCGCGCGCGGCCGATTGCTCCGCCAATTGCTCACGGAAAGCCTCGTGCTGGCCGCCCTCGGCGGAGGGCTCGGCGTGTTGCTCGCCGCGTGGGGAAACCAGCTGCTCAGCCACCAGTTCACCGAGGGCGGCGAACGTATGCTAACGCTCCCGCTCAATGTGAAGGTGCTCTCGTTTGCCTTCGCGGCCGCGACGATCTCGGGCTTCGCGTTTGGCCTGACGCCCGCCTGGCTTGCGGCGCGCGTGGATGTGCAGGAGGCACTCAAGCAGGGCTCGCGCGGCTCCACGGCGGGGCGCTCTCAACACCGCGTGCAGCATGCGCTGATCGTCGTCCAAGTCGCGCTCGCGCTGGTGCTGCTGACCGGCGCCGGGCTCGTCGTGCGCGGCCTGCATCGCTTCACGCAGAGCGATCCCGGATGGCGTTTCGAAGGTCTGACGCGAGGCTTCATCAATCTTCCGGAGCGCACGTATGGCAGCAGCGAACTTCGGCTTAATTTCGCCGAAACCCTGCAGGGGAAACTTGCGGCGCTGCCGGGTGTGGAGCGCGCGGCGCTGGCCTGGACGCTGCCCATTTCGGGTTTCAGGGTGACGGGGAATTTCTCGATCGCAGGCGCACCGTCTCCGGCATCTGCGCGCGTTTCCCGGCGCAGCGTGAACGGTGTCACGCCCGGTTATTTCGCGACGCTCGGCATGCGCTTGCTCTCCGGTCGAGATTTCACTCCGGCCGATCGCGCCGGCCGGCCAGCGGTCGTCATCATCAACGAAACGATGGCGCGGCGGTTCTGGCCTGGCGCCTCGCCGCTCGGGCAGCGCATCGACAACGAGGAAATCGTCGGTGTCGTAAACGACATCCGCTTCCCCGCCGATCCGAGCGAGACGCAAACGCGGTTTCAGACCTACCGACCTTTCGCGCAAGACCCGCACGGGTATTTCGTGCTCGCGGTGCGCGGCACGGTTTCCGTCGCGACACTGCGACAAATCGTCGCCTCACTTGATACCGATCTCCCGTTAAACGAAGCCGGTCCGGTGATCGCGGCAGTCGAAAATACCTTGGGAAACATCGCGGTCGGCGGGCGCGTGTTCGGTGCATTTGCCGGGTTCGGCCTATTGCTGGCGAGCATCGGACTCTATGGCGTGATCGCTGGATTTGTGGCGCGGCGCACGCAGGAAATTGGCATCCGCATGGCCTTGGGCGCAAAACAGCGCGACGTGCTGTGGCTCGTGGTGGGCAAGGGACTGAAGCTCTCGCTGCTCGGAGTCACGATCGGATTGATCGGCGCCGTGGCACTCGCGCGCACGCTGGCTGCACTGGCGCCGGGACTGGACGCCGATGCGCCGCTCGCGATCGCCGGGCTGACGGCACTGCTCGTGAGCGTGGCATTGTTTGCCTGTTGGATCCCCGCGCGCCGGGCCGCGAAAGTCGACCCGCTGATTGCGCTGCGAGCCGAGTGAGGAATGAGCCCGGGGAAAACGCCGAATGAAAACAAACCCCATCGGAACGTGCGTTGGCCTCCGGCCGTTCCTTGCGCCGAATGGGCCGGAAAAATACCGGGGCTGCCTCACGCCATGAACGTTTTTCGACAACTGAGCACGCTTTCCCGCCGTGAGAAACTCGACGCCGACATGTCTGCAGAGATGAGCGCGCACCTCGAACTGCTGACGCGCGAGAATCTCTCGCACGGTATGTCGCCCGAGGAGGCACCGCTACGCGGCGCAGCGGAGATTCGGAAACGTTGGTTCGATTCAGGAACGGGTGCGCGAGCAGCACGGCGGACGCTGGCTTGAAAATGCGCTCAAGGATGTCCGCTACGGATTCCGGATCCTCGTCCGCGCGCCCGGGTTCGCGTTCGCAGCAGTGGTGAGTCTCGCCCTCGGCATCGGCGCGAACACCGCGATGTTCAGCGTCGTCGATGCGGTGATGCTCCGGCCGTTGCCTTATCCCGACGCAGGGCGTCTCATCACGCTCTGGTCGGAAAACCGCCAGCTCGGACTCTCACGGCAGCCGTCGGGCTATGCCAACATCGCGGATTGGCGAAATACTTCCCAGACGCTCAGCGGCGGCGCGGTCTACGCCCCGGGTTTGATGATCGAAATGTCCGACGAACCGCGGCGCACGAGCGGCCTGCTGGCCTCGCCCGAACTCGCCGAAGTGCTTCGACTCACGCCGCAACTCGGTCGGATGTTCACTGCGGAAGAGGCGGCGCGTCGCGACGCCGTCGTGGTGCTCAGCCACGACGCCTGGCAGCAGCGCCATGCCGGTGCCGCCGATATCCTTGGCCGCCGGATCACTATCGGTGGGCGGGCGATGACGATCATGGGTGTCATGCCCGAAATTTTTTATTTTCCGGATCGCGACACGGAATTCTGGATACCGCACACGTTCTCGCGCGGTTGGGACACCGCGCAACTCGCGCGTGGCGTCGGCCCATGGCGCGCGCTGGCGCGGCTCACTCCGGGTTTCGCGCTCGCCGACGCGCAAACGGAATTGTCGCTCCGCGCCGCTGCGCTGGAGCGAGCGTATCCCGGCGCGAATGCCGGCCTTGATGTCCGCGTGGTGCCGCTCGCGGAGATCGTCGTCGGCCGCGATTTGCGGCGGGCGCTCGCACTACTTGCGGCAGTTCCTCGCGGAAGGGTTGCTGCTGGCCGGAACCGGTGTGGCGCTCGGCGTCGCGGACGCCGTCGCGCTGTCGCGGGTGTTCGCGGCGCTGCTCTACGAAGTGAGCCCGACGGATCCTCTGTCGCCCGGCGCGGCAGCGGCCGCGATGATCGGGATTGCAGCGCTCGCGTGCTTTCTCCCCGCGCTCCGCGCCAGCCGGATCGATCCGATGGTGGCGCTGCGGGCGGAGTGAGTTCTCCAAACCTCCCAATCTTCGAGCCATTTCACAGAAGGAAACGAAGAGAACGAAGAGCCTCAGGTCTTCCCGCCTGTCTTCGCTCCCTTCGTTGCGAACAGAGAGAGAGAGACGCGGGGCGCAACCAGATCGGTCCAACCATTGCGGATACGCACACTAAGTTCCGGCGCGCGCAACAAGAACACTTCCCCCTTGACTATCTAGGGATGATGCGCACTTTCGCCCTAGATTATCTAGGGAAAATCGACGGAAGACTTCTCTCATGGCGAAAACCGAATTATTGTCCGGCACCCTCGATCTGCTTGTGCTGCGCGTGCTTAATGGCGGGCCGCTGCACGGCTTCGCGGTTGCGGAGCGGATTCACGTGCTCTCGAAAGAGGTCCTCAGCGTGGAGGAGGGCTCGCTCTATCCCGCGCTCTATCGCATGGAGGACAAGGGCTGGATTAAGGCGGAGTGGGGCGTGTCGGAGAACAACCGCCGCGCGAAATTCTACTCGTTGACCAGGGCGGGACGAAAACAACTCGAAGCCGAGGAAGCCACGTGGAACCGCGTCGCGCAGGCGATCGGCTGGGTGATCAAGTCGGCGCAATGAAGGGAATTTTCTGACGCGGCGGAGCCCGACGATCCCAATCCATTCCTCCGTGTTATCCGCCGCGTCCACGGCCAGACAGGACGTTTGAAATTTCCATGAACCACCCACGCATCCCCATCCTGCTCCTGTCGCTGGCGGCAGGCTGCTTCATCACCGGTTCGGCTCTTGGGGCCGAACCCATCGTGCCGGACTTGCAAAAGGTATCCCACGGAATCGGAGCGAAGGTCTCCCCGAAGGCAAAGGCTCGCTGGGAGCCCAACGCGAAGGGCAAACCGGCGTTGTTCAGCAACAGTGCCATCTGGCTCGAGGGCGTGATCTTCGCCGAAGGCACAATCGAGGTCGACATCCTCGGCAAGAGCGCGCCGCCGGGCAGCAATTTCCTCGGCATCGCGTTTCACGGCGCGGACGAGACCACGTTCGACTGCGTCTATTTTCGCCCATTCAACTTCCGCGCGCAGAATCCGGAGAACGCGAGCCACGCCGTCCAATACATCTCCCATCCGGAGTGGCCGTGGCACAAGCTCCGTCGCGAGAAGACGGGCCGGTATGAGAAGCCGATCGCGCCGCCGCCGGATGGCGACGCGTGGTTTCACGCGAGGATCGTCGTGTCCGGGAAAAGGGTGCGCGTGTTCGTCAACGACGCGGAGAAGCCGAGCCTCGAAGTCGAAAAATTGAACGATCGCACGAGCGGAAAAATCGCGATCTGGGGCGGCGACGCCGGCACGGGAGGCTACTTCGCCAACCTGAAGATCACGCCGAAGAAGTAGCGCCGGCATCCTGCGGCACGGATTCGGAAAAGCCGGCAGGATGTTGGCACGACCTCAAACCTCATGAGCCCTCTGCGCAAACTCGCCGCACTCTTCCGCAAGGCCAGACTCGATGCCGAGATGGCCGAGGAGCTGCGGGCTCACTTCGAGCTCCGCGTGGAGCGCAACATCGCCGCCGGCATGCCTCCCGAGGAGGCGCGGTATGCGGCGCAGCGCGCCTTCGGCGGCGTGGAGCAGATCAAGGAGCGCTGCCGCGATGAGCGCGCCGGCGGGCTGTTGTGGCTCGAGCAGACGTGTCAGGATTTTCGATACGGGCTGCGTTCCCTGCGGCGGAATCCAGGAGTCACGTCGACCATTGTGCTCACGCTCGCGCTTGGCATTGGCGGCAACGCCACAATCTTTTCCGTGGTCGACGCGGTGGTGCTCGAACCTCTGCCTTATGCGGATGTTGCCCGGCTGGTGAATTTGCGCGAGACGCGGCCGGTCGCGGGCGGAGCGGGGAAACGCGTGCCGGTGCCCGTCTCGCCGGCGACCTATTTCGACTGGCGCAATGGGGTGAGCTCGTTCGAGCAGATTGCCGCCGTCCAACTGAACGGGTTCACCCTGACCGGGCGGGGCGAGCCGGAGCAGTTCGCGGGAGGAGTCATCACGGCCAATCTGTTTCCCATGCTTGGCGTCACGCCGACGCTGGGCCGAAACTTCCTGCCGGAGGAAAATCGTCCCGACGCCAACGTGGTCCTGCTGAGTCATGCGTTCTGGCGGCGCAAGTTTGCCTCGGATCCGGCGGTGCTCAACCAGGCCATCACGCTGAATGGCCGGCCGTTCACCGTCGTGGGCGTGCTGCCGGCGTGGTTCGATGGTGCGGCGGCGGAAGGCATCGCGCGCAACGTGCGGGCTGAGGTCTGGACCCCGCTCCCGCTCGTCGAAGCGGGCGCGCCGCGCTCGGTGCCATTCTGGGACGTGCACGCGAGGCTCAGGCCCGGAGTGACGATCGAGAACGCGCAGGCGGAGGTGGATGCGGTCATGCGGCGGCTGGCGAAGGAGTTTCCGCAGACGAACGCCGCGCGCGGCGCTCAGGTGGAGCCGATCGTGGATCGCGTGCTCGGCGAAGCGCAGTCGAGCTTGTGGATGCTGTTCGCGGCGGTCGGCGTGGTGCTGCTCATCGCCTGCGCAAACGTCGCGAATCTGCTGCTCGCGCGCGCCACCTTGCGCGGACCGGAAACGGCGATGCGAGCGGCGTTGGGCGCCAGCCGGTCGCGGTTGATCCGGCAGTTTCTGGCCGAGAGCCTGCTGCTCGCGCTGGCCGGTTGTGCTCTCGGGCTGGCGGCCGCGGCGGTCAGCATCGGTGCGCTCGACTCTTTGTTGCCGTCGGCTTTGCCCCGCGCGGAGAACATCGCCGTCGACGGTCGCGTGCTGTTGTTCACCGTCATCGTTTCGCTGTTCACGGGCATCGCGTTTGGCCTTTTGCCGGCCTGGCACGGGGCGAAGGCGGACCTGCTGGCAACGATCAAGAGCGGCGGCCGCGGCGGGGTGCGAACGCGGGCGCGAAGCGTGCTCGTCGTGGCGCAGGTCGCGCTCTCGCTGGTGCTGCTGGTGGGCGCCGGGCTGCTGCTGCAGAGTTTCGCCGCGCTCAACAGCGTGCCGCTCGGGTTCGATTCGCGCAATGTGCTCACGCTGCGTGTCGCCCTGCCGGGCGAGAAATATCCCGCAGCCGCGCAGCAGACTTCGTTTTTCGAGCGGCTCGTACAGGAAACGCAAACGCTGCCGGGCGTCGAAGCCGCCACGGCGGTGATGCCGCTGCCATTTTCGCGTCCGATTCTGAACCGGCCGTTCTCCGTGCCAGGACGCCCCGTCGATCTCGCGGAGGAGCTCGCCACCCAATACGACATCGTGACGCCCGAATATTTTGGGGCGATGGGAATTCGGATCACGCAGGGCCGGGCGTTCACGGAGCGCGACGGCGCGAGTGCCCCGTTCGTCATCATGATCAACGAGACGCTGGCTCGTCGGATCTGGCCCGGCGAGAACCCCATTGGGAAACGCATCGCGGTGGGGATCGGCCGCCCGGTCGAGCGTGAAGTGGTCGGCGTGTTTGCCGACTTCAAGCAGCGCGAGCTGGAGAGCGAGCCGCGCTTCACCGCCTGCGCGCCGCTCGCGCAGGAATCGATGCCCTCGATGTACCTCGCGGTGCGGGGCCGCGTCTCCGCGAGCACACTGCTGCCGCTTGTGCGGGACCGGCTCGCGGCGCTCGATCGCGACCTGCCGCTCACGGACGTCGCGATGTGGCATGAGCTCGTGAGCGAGTCGGTTGCGCCGCGCCGGATGACGACGTGGCTGCTCGCGGCGTTTGCCGGGGTCGCGCTGCTGCTGGCCGTGGTCGGTCTCCACGGTGTGATGTCCTACAGCGTCGCGCAGCGCACGCGGGAGTTCGGCGTCCGCGTGGCGTTGGGCGCGAACGTGCGCGATCTGCTGCAACTCGTCATCGGGCAGGGCATGCGGTTGGTGGCGGCCGGCCTCGTGCTCGGCGTGATTGGCTCGCTCGCGCTCACGCGCGTCCTCGGCGGATTTCTCTTTGGCGTGCAGCCGACGGATCCGAGCACGTTTGCGGCAGTGTTTGTGTTGCTCGCGATCGTCGGCGCGCTCGCGTGCTGGCTGCCGGCGCGGCGGGCGACGAAAGTGGATCCGATTGTCGCCCTACGCGCGGAGTGAACACGAGATGCACGGAAACTTGTGCGCCATGGCTTGGGCGTCCGGCCGAGGTCACGAAACTGCTGCTTATTCGCGACACCGTTCAACCGAACCTTCCCGTGCGGCATCTCAGTTTCCGTGTCACTGAATATTTCGTGTAACTCCTCCGCGCGATTTGGGTTGTTCATTCACCGTCGCGCATCACGCCGACCGAATTGTACAGCGTGCACCTCGCTCATGGCTACAGGACCTCCATCGGTTGATTGAGACGCACTTCTCGAGACGGGCCGGAACGCAACGCCGCGCCTTGACTCGTTTTCTTTTGGAAAAACGCGACGTGCTGATCGCTGCGAACGCCGGCCCCCGGGCCACCGACCGCCTTCTGCCCATGAACTCAATCGTCTCGGCCATTTTCCGCTCCGTGCACAGCACGGGAGCGTTCTTGTTGCTCCTCGTTTTCGGCAGCGCGGTCGCTCACGGGGAAGTCGTCACCGACTGGAACGCGGCGTTCGCGCAGTATACTGCCGCGCCAGAGCTCGCGCTCGCGCCGCAGCTCGAAGCTCGAGTCCATGCGATGGCGCATCTCGCGATCGTCGAGGCGATCGCGGAAGTGCGGAGGGGATCGCGTCGCGGATCCGAGTCGGCGCTCGCCGATCGGGCCGCCGCGGTGGAGGCGGCAAAGTCGATGATCGCCGCGCTTCTGCCTGATTCGGCGTCCCGCGCGGAAGCGCTCGCCGCGGCGCAACTAGCCGCTTTGCCGGAGGGAAATGACAAGGCGCGCGGCCTCGCGTCGGGCCGTGCCGTCGCGGCCCGGGTGCTGCGCGCCCGCGCGGCCGACGGCTGGATCGCACTCACGATGAGTCATCCGCCGTACGGCCCATTGCCCGATCGCTCCGAGGAACTCGCCCGTGCGATTGCGGACGGTGCTGCGCCGCCGCGTTCGCCCTGGCGTTCGGTGAGGCCATTTTTTCTGAAATCTGCGGGACAGCTCGAGCCGGCGGTGCCGTCGTTCACCGCGGTGGATGGCAGCGTGCGCGTGGATTATGATCTATTGCAGTCGAAACTCTTCAATGCCGTCGATCGCACGAACGCGCCGGACGTGCTGCCGCGGACGTGGGACGCGAGCCCGGTCGTCGCGTGGAACCGGATTGCGCGCGCCGCCATCGCCGGGCGCGGCCTCACGCTGGCGGAGGAGGCGCGGGTCTTTGCACTCCTGAATCTCGCCCTGGCCGACGCGGCGCTCAGCGCGCTGCACTGGCGCTTCACGCTCGGGTCCTGGAGCGATATGTTTATCGAGACCTGGGCCGACGGACGGGGGCGGCCGATGAGTCCTTCCGCGACGACGGCTCCGGCGGTGTTCGACAGCTTTCAGAGCGGAACGGCCGTGCTCGAGACGCGCCGCGTGCTGGTTCCTCCGCGGCCAAATTATCCGTCGCTCGCAGCCACGCTCGGCGGCGCGGCCCAAGCGGCGCTGATCGCCGGACTGAAATTCGATCACGCCGGCTTCACCCTCGAGGTGACGAACCGCGATGCGCCGACGCTCAGTCGCAGCTTCGGGAGCATTGCCGAGGCAGCGCGCGAGTGCGCCTTCGTCGCGACGCTCGACGGCCGCCACACGCGCGAAGCCGGCATCGCCGGTTACCAGTTCGGCGCCGCGATCGGCCGCGAAGTCGCGCGGCGGTTTGATCGCGCGCGAAGGTAGCGAGTGATTCTTCCGGCCTGGGAGCGCGAGTTTTTCGCGGCAGCACGGGAAGACGCGAGATGGGCAGCGCAGTCGCGCAACTGCGCTGAGCGACTCGCGGCTTGCGCCCTGTGCGCAAGTCGGGCGACGCTCGCGCCCCGCGGGATTTTTCCGCGCGCGTCGTTCCCCCAACGTTTCCCCACGCGTATGATCTCCCGTTTATTTCGCCCTGCGCTGTTGGCGCTCGCCGTCGTTCTGCTTGTCGTGCTGCCTGCGCGCGCGGCGGCTGCTCGCGCCACGCCCGCGAAACCGAATGTCGTCTTCATCTTTGCCGACGATCTCGGCTACGGAGACCTCAGTTGCTACGGCGCGAAGGACATCAAGACGCCCAACATCGACCGTATCGCCGCGGAGGGCACGAAGTTCACCAGCTTCTACGTCGCCCAATCCGTGTGCACCGCTTCGCGCGCCGCGCTGATGACCGGGAGCTATCCGAATCGCGTGAGCATGAGCGGCGCGCTCAACCACACCAGTCCGACCGGCCTGCACCCACGCGAGAAGCTCCTCAGCCAGCACTTCAAGGAGCAGGGCTACGCCACCGCGATGTTCGGCAAATGGCACCTCGGACATCAGCCGTCTTTTCTTCCGACCCGCCGGGGCTTCGACGAGTGGCTTGGCATTCCTTACTCGAACGACAACGGACCGCTCCATCCCGTCACGCGCGGAATTCCGGCGCTGCCGCTGTATCAGAATGCCGACGTCATCGAGATCGATCCCGACCAGGCGCAATTCACGAAACGACTCACCGAGGGCGCCGTGGCGTTCATCGAACGCAATCGCGACAAACCGTTTTTTCTCTATGTGCCGCACATCATGCCGCACGTGCCGATCTTCGTGCGCGAACAGTTTCGCGGCACGAGCGCGCGTGGAATCTACGGCGATGTCGTGCAGGAACTCGATTGGGGTGTCGGCGAGATCATGGCCGCGCTCCGTCGTCTCGGACTCGAGGAAAACACGCTCCTCGTCTTCACGTCCGACAACGGCCCGTTCCTTTCCTACGGCGAACACGCCGGCCTCTCCGGACCGCTGCGCGAGGGCAAGCTCACGACATTCGAGGGCGGCCATCGCACACCGTGCGTCGTTCGCTGGCCCGGCAAGGTTCCTGCCGGCCGCGTGAGCGACGAGCCGTTCAGCGCGATGGATTTCAACGTCACGCTCACGCAGCTCATCGGCGCGAAACCCGCCGCGGTGAAGCTCGACGGCTCCGACATGCTCCCGCTTCTCCTCGGCAAGCCTGGCGCGAAGGGGCGCAGGGAGTTTTATTTTTATTCCGGCGACGAGCTGCACGCTGTCCGTCAGGGCGACTGGAAGCTCCACCTCCCACACGAATATCTCACGACCGCTGCCGAGCCTGGCCGCGGCGGCAAGCCCTCGAACTGGGCCAACATGAAGCCGCAATCGATCGAGAACTCCGGCATCCGCGGCATCGCGAGCCGCCATGGCTATCGCGTCGAGAAACTCGAGCTCTCGCTCTACAATCTCGAAAACGATCCGGGTGAAACGAAGAACCTCGCCGCGCAGCATCCCGAGGTTGTCGCTCGCCTCCAGCAGGTCGCCGCCGCCGCGCGCGCGGATCTCGGCGATTCGCTCACGAAGACGAAAGGCGCGCACATCCGCCCCGCCGGCGATGTGCGCCCCGCGCTGCCATCCGGCGTGAAGCGCGTTTCCAACGTCGAATACGTCAAGCGCGACACCGGCGGGCTGTCGCTTGATCTTTATCTACCGACCAAGACTCCCGATCGTCCGCTCCCCGTCGTGATCTGGATTCACGGCGGCGGTTGGAAAAGCGGCACGAAGGAAAACTGTCCGCTCGCGTGGCTCTCCGGTGAAGGTTACGCGGTCGTGAGTCTGGGTTATCGTCTCAGCTGGATGGCGCGGTGGCCCGCGCAAATCGATGACGCCCGCGCTGCTGTCCGCTGGCTTCGCACGCAGGCGGCGCGTTACGGTCTCGATCCGAAACGCATCGCCGTTGCGGGCGGATCTTCGGGCGCCAACCTCGCCAGCATTCTTGGGACGCTCACGCCTCCGGCTGACGAAGCGGTCTCGAGTCGCGTGGCCGCGGTCATCGATTTCTACGGGGCCAGCGACATGCTCACGATGCCGCCGAACGTGCCCGGACCGAATAAGACGGAGAGCGATCTCGCGACCTCCAACGGCGCCAAGCTCCTCGGAGCGATTCCGCGCGATCGTCCCGATCTCGCCCGGCAAGTCAGCCCGTTGTATCAGGTTTCCCGTGACGACCCGCCGTTCCTCATCATCCATGGCGACAAGGATCCGCAGGTTCCCCTCGGGCAAAGCGAGCGCCTCCACGCGAAGCTCGAGGAAACGGGCGTCCCGTCGAAGCTCGTGGTGCTTCCCGGTGCCGGCCACGGCGGCAAGGCGTTCGACACGCCGGAGGTCCGGGAGACGATTCGTGCATTTCTCGCGCGCACCTTGCCCGCGTACGACTGAGCAGCCGGATCAAGTCGGATTGGGCTGCCCACGGAACACACAGACCACACGGAAAATTGATGGCAGTCGCCTGAAGCGGCCCGGCGCGCTCGGTGCACCGCTTGGCGCCGATCGCGATGACGATCGCGGCTCGTACGCGGGCCCTTTCGATCAGCTAATGGTTCATTCGGCGCACGGCTAATTCGTTTAGAACAATTCTAATTCCCGCTTGCACATTAGAATCATTCCAATTGGTTGACCGCTCCTCAAAAGACATGCCTGCCATCGAAAACTCAGACGCGCTCTCGCAGCGGCTCGCCGACAGCGGCCTCCGCTCCACCCCGCAGCGCGAGGTCGTTTACGACGTGCTTCTTAAGAAGCGCGACCACCCCACGGCGGACGAAGTTTATGCGCGCGTCCGCTCGGAACTCCCGAGTATCTCGCTCGCCACCGTTTACAACTGCCTCGAAACCCTCGTCCAATGCGACCTCGTCCGGGCCGTGAATTTCGAGCGCGGGCCCACGCGTTATTGTCCTAATCTTCGTCCGCACGCGCATTTCCACGACGAGCAGACGGGGAAGACCCACGATATCGATTTGCCGCCCGACTTGCTCGAGAAAGTGAACTCGATTCTGCCTCGCGGCTACAACTCATCATCCGTTGAGATCATCTTTCGGGGCAAGGCCGCCAAGACAGTAGCGAGCATCGAGTAGCGAGCATTCCTCATCGATCAACCGATTGCCACCCGAATACCCGTTCCACTTCCGCTGATCCTCCACTTCGCCGTCCTACCTACTCGCAACTCACTACCCGTTACTCGCTCCATTTAATTTCAGACCATGTCATCCCTCGTCATCCAAGACCTCCACGCCTCCATCGGCGAAAAGGAAATCGTCAAAGGCCTCTCGCTCACGATCAATCAGGGCGAAGTCCACGCCATCATGGGGCCGAACGGCACCGGCAAATCGACCCTCGCGAAGGTGATCGCCGGGCACCCGGATTACACTGTTACCAGTGGCGACGTCCTGCTCGATGGCGAGTCGATCATGGAAAAGGAAGCTGACGAACGCGCCCGTGCCGGTCTCTTCCTCGCATTCCAATACCCGAGTGAAATCCCCGGCGTCTCGATCGCCAACTTCCTCCGCGCGGCTGTCCAGGCGCGCATGGCCGAGGGCGAGGAACTCGATGCTTCCGGTTACTACAAGCGCCTCTACTCGAAGATGGATCTGTTGAAGATCGACCGGAAGTTCACCTCGCGCGCTGTCAACGAGGGCTTCTCGGGCGGCGAAAAGAAACGCTGCGAGATTCTGCAGATGGCGATGCTCGAGCCCAAGTTTGCGCTGATGGACGAGACCGACTCCGGCCTCGATATCGACGCGCTCCGTATCGTCGCCGAAGGCGTCAACGCCCTCCGCGGTCCCAATCTCGGCGTCCTGATGATCACCCATTATCAGCGCCTTCTGAACTACATCGTGCCCGATTTCGTACACGTCATGTATGACGGCCGCATCGTGAAGAGCGGTGACAAGTCCCTCGCGCTCGAGCTCGAGGCCAAAGGCTACGATTGGGTCAAGAAAGAGCTGGCAGCCGCGACGGCCTGAACCGGCCAAGCCGGCACGCTCAACGGAAACTTTTAAATCTCAACTGCCTGATCAAGACCGCGACTCCGACACTCGAACGTTAAGCGTTAAACGTCGAGCGTTCGCCGCGGCTCCCCGGAGGACAAAAGCATGAAACCACCCACCGATACCGAAATCCTTTCCGCTCCTGAAATCGACGAAGCCGCGGCCATTCCGGCGGAGAATCCCGTTGCGGGCATCGACCAGACGAAGGGCGATTTCAGCTACGACGTTTCCTACGCGTTCGACGCCGGCACCGGCCTCAACGAGAAGACCGTCGACTACATCAGCGCGGTCAAAAAGGAGGCGCCGTGGATTCGCGAATTCCGCCAGAATGCGCTGAAGGTTTTCCGCTCCAAGCCCATGCCCACGCACTGGGCCACGAAAGATCTCGAGAACATCGATTTCGACAAGATCCGCTATTATCTCTCGCAAGGCCAGAAGCCCAAGCGCACGTGGGACGAAGTGCCCGACGACATCAAGAAGACCTTCGAACGCCTCGGCATTCCGGAACAGGAGCGCAAGTTCCTCGCCGGCGTCGAGGCCCAGTTCGACTCAGAGGCGGCGTATTCAAACATCAAGGACATCGTCGCGAAACAGGGCGTCATCTTCGTCAACTCCACCGAGGGGCTGCGCGAGCATCCCGAGATCTTCCGGAAGTTCTTCGGCAAGGTCATCCCGACCGGCGACAACAAGTTCTCCGCGCTCAACAGCGCCGTGTTCTCCGGCGGTTCCTTCATCTACGTGCCGAAGGGCGTGAAGGTCGCGCAGCCGCTGCAGGCCTACTTCCGCATCAACGCGGAGAATTTCGGCCAGTTCGAGCGCACCCTCATCATCGCCGATGAAGGCGCCGAGGTCACCTACATGGAAGGCTGCACCGCGCCGAAGTTCTCCACCTCGACGCTCCACAGCGCCGTCGTCGAGCTCGTCGCGCTCAAAGGCGCCAAGATCCAATACATCACCGTCCAGAACTGGGCGAACAACGTCTTCAACCTCGTCACCAAGCGCGGCGTCGCGCACGAGGAAGCCGAGATCAAGTGGATCGACTGCAACATCGGCAGCCGCCTCACGATGAAGTATCCCGGCGTCGTCCTGAAAGGCCGCAAGGCGCGTGGCGAGGTCATCTCGATTGCACTCGCCAACGACGGCCAGCACCAGGACACCGGCGCGAAGATGATCCACGCCGCCGACGAGACCACCTCCAACATAGTCGCGAAATCCATCAGCGTCGGCCAGGGCCGCAGCACTTATCGCGGCATCGTCCACATCCCGAAGCACCTCAAGGGGTGCAAGAACAACACCGAGTGCGACGCACTGCTGATCAACAGTAACAGCCGCACGGATACGTATCCCGCCATCACCGTCCGCGGCGACCGCAACTACGTGCAGCACGAAGCGAGCGTCTCGAAGGTGAACGAAGAGATGATATTCTACATGCAGCAGCGCGGCCTCACCGAAGGGCAGGCGATGAGCCTCGCCGTGAACGGCTTTATCAACGACCTCGCCCGCCAGTTCCCGATGGAATATTCGGTCGAGCTCAAGCGCCTGATCGACCTCGAGATGGAAGGCAGCGTCGGCTGATCCCGATGGGTGGGGCGAACCGTCCCCGGTGAGTCGTCGCGCGACGGCCCAGCGAGACGCCTCGGCCCACCCGCAAACAGAAAAATCATTTCGTCCATGTCTGTAGTTTCACCGTCCACCACCGCCGTCCGTTCTCCCATCGGCTCCTTCACGCCCGATCTCTTCACCTCGCACCTGGCTTCCGTCGCGGGTCTGCCAGCGTGGTGGCTCGAGCGCAAGAAGGCGGCCTACGAGAAATTTGCCTCGCTGCCGTTCCCGAAGCGCACCGACGAATCCTGGCGCTTCAGCAACATCGGCGCGCTTTCCCTCGAGGGCTACGCGCTGCTGCCCGGCGGGAAAACCAGCCTCGCACCATTTCCCATCGAGAGCGCGGCGAGCCTGACGTTCGTCAACAACACGGCGATCCGCGGCGCCACTTCGGAATCCAAGCTGCCGGCCGGGGTCATTGTCACCACCCTCGCTGATGCCGTCGTGCGCCACGCCGACCTGCTGCGTACGCATTTCATGGCGCAGCCCCAGAAGCTCGGCTCCGAAAAATTCGCGGCGTTGCACACGGCGTTCGTGCGGGACGGCGCTTTCATCTACGTGCCGCGCGGCGTCGAGGTTCCGTTGCCCATCCTCATCCAGCACATCGCCGCGGGCTCTGGCTCCGTTGTTTTTCCGCACACGCTCGTCATCGCGGAGGAGAACTCGAAGGTGACGGTCGTCGACACGTTTACGTCCGAGCTTTCCAACTCTCAGCCAGCAACGCTCGACTCTCAACTCTCAGTCGGCGCCAACGACCTTTACGCCGGCCACGGCGCACAGCTCACCTACATCGGCACGCAAGCCTGGTCGCGCGACACGCTGTCGTTTCAATTCAATTCCACGATCGTTCGTCGCGACGCTCGTGTACAGTCGCTCAATCTTCACCTCGGAGGCCGTCAGGCGCGTCACGAATCGCTCTCGCAGCTCCAGGCGCCGGGTGCATTTTCCGAGATGCTCGCGCTCACCGTCGCCGACGCGGACCAGGAGTTCGATCAACGCACACTGCAGATTCACCAGGCGCCGAACACGAAGTCCGATCTCCTCTACAAGAACGCGCTCCGCAACCGCGCGCGGACGATTTTTTCCGGCCTGATCATCGTCGATCCCGACGCGCAGAAGACCGACGCGTATCAATCAAATCGCAACCTGATGCTGAGCGAGGAAGCCGAGGCGAGTTCGCTCCCCGGGCTCGAAATCCAGGCCAACGACGTCCGCTGTACGCACGGTGCGACGTCGTCGCGCATCGATCCGGAGCAGGAGTTTTATCTCCAGTCGCGTGGCATCGCCAAGGAAATGGCCGACGAACTCCTCACGTTCGGCTTCTTCGAGGAAGTGCTGAATCGTCTCGCCAGCGAGCCGTTGCACGACTCTCTCCGCGCCCTGATTCAAACCCAATTCAAGAAGTAGCAGTAGCGGGCATCTGATAAACATTCGCGCTACTCGCTACTCACTCGTCGCTAATCGCTACTCGTTACTCACATGAATCGCGAACGAACTCTCTCCCGCGAAGTCAACGCCACGCAGATTCCGTCCGGCGACAAGCAGACGCTCGCCGCTGGCGCGCGCGTTTTTATCCACCAAACCCTGGGTGGCAGTTACACCGTTCAGACAGACTTCGGCCTGTTTCGAATCGATGGCATCGATGCCGATGCGCTCGGCGAGGAAGTGAAGGACCGGTCCGTCAAGGCCTCCACGCTGACCGATGGCGCGCCCGATCCGGAAGCGGTGTGGGCGCAGCTTCGCCAGGTCTTCGATCCGGAGATCCCGGTCAACATCGTCGACCTCGGCCTCGTTTACTCGATGGATGTCGAGAAGATCGACCCCGTCGCTCCTGAGACTGCAGCAGGTTATCGCGTGAACGTCGCGATGACGCTCACCGCTCCAGGCTGCGGCATGGGGCCGGCGATCGCCGAAGACGCCAAAACGAAAATCCTCCTCGTGCCCGGGGTCACCGATGCCGACGTGCGCATCACCTGGGAGCCACCGTGGAACCAGCAGATGATTTCGGAAGAGGGGAAGATGAAGCTAGGGCTGATCTAGCCAGCCGCATTTCATCCGACCCCGTTCCGTCCATGCACGGACGAGGCTGACGGGAACGAAGAGCGCTGCATCGGCGGGGCTCTTTCAGCTCGTCGTTCCCTTCGAAATCTAGAACCGGCCGCTTACGCCGAAGGTGATGGTTGTGCCGGTCATCCGATACTCGGCCATTTGATCCGGAATGCCGCGATACCAGAGCTGGGGTTCGTTGAAGAGATTCTGTACATCGATCGTGAAGCTCACGGCGGGTCGCCATTGATAAGCGATGCCCGCATTCACGATCGTGCGGTCGGCGTTGTACAGATTACGGCCGGGCGCGTTGGCCGTAAAGGCGCGGATGTAGTCTCCGGTGCGATTCGCGACGATACGTGCACCGAAGCCGCGGTGACGCCAGCTCAGGCTCACGTTCGCCGTGCGCGGGATGAAGCCCGGCACTTCGCCGGTGCGGCGCGTGACGCTGCCTCCGAAGTCGCCGTGCGTGTCGAGGATTGTCAGGTTGGCCGTGAGGCCGAGCCCCTTGAGCGGTCCCGGTAGAAACGCGAACTGCTGGTTGTAGCTGAACTCCCAGCCTTGCACCACGGCGGTGCCGAGATTCGCGCGCGTGAGGATGGTGAACCCGGAGTATTCACCGTTGAAACCGTTATCGAGACCGGGACCGACGACGCCGGACTCCACGTTGTTCACGAAATAATCCTCGATCGTCTTGTGGAACCATGTGGCCGAGAGGCTGCCGGCCGGCTCAAAGTAATACTCGAGCGAGGCATCCCAGCTTTCGGCCGTTTGCGGCCGGAGTGAGGGATTGTTGATCGTCAGCGTTCCGGCGGTTTCGCTGACGGTCTCGTTGGGCGTGAGATTGCTTAGCGGCGGCCGGCCGAAGCTCGTGGACCAACTCAACCGCGCTTTCAGGTTCGACGTGATGTCGTGGGTGAGATGCGCGCTCGGGAAGGATTTTGTATAGCTGCCTTCCAGGTCGCGGCGGTTATCGGCGTAGTCGCGTTCGGCCGTGCCGATCGGATCGGCGAGTTGCTCGGCTGCGGTGCTGCCGAAGCGGTCGCGGGTCCAACCGTAGCTCTCGTCCTCGGTTTTCTCCGTGCGCACACCCGCCACAAAACCGGTGCGACCGACCTTTCCTTCCGTCATGATATAGCCGGCGGTGACGGTCTCGGTGATTCCGCTGGTGTCGGTATAGCGTGACATTTCGCGGAAATATACATTTTCGCTCCACAGCGACGGATCTACCGGTATTCGGGCCCGCCCGATCGCGTTGGCGCTCCACGATGGGATGTTCAATCCGGTCTGATTCATGCCATGCGTGCGAATTGTTGGATCAGTGGGGAGCTGGCCCGAATTGGTCCCGGTAAACGTGAAACGCCGGGACTTGCCCAATTCACCGGCGAATTCCTCCCGCCAGCGAAAACCAGTCTTCACGAAGAGCGGCATCTTGGTTGGCAGCCGGTAGCGGGCGTTGCCGCGAAGTTCCTTGATCTCGTGCGCCGTCTGGTCGTCGGCAAATGTATAGGTGTTCGGGCGGTAGCTCGCCGGATCGCTGATGTCGGGGCCGGCGGTCTGGGTGAACAGCGGGTAGAGATCGGAGGCGGTGCGATCGAGGATCCAGCCCACACCGGTGACGCGGTTGACGAGCACGCCGCCGTCGCCGCCGCCACTATTGATATGATCGATGCTGACGACGGCGTTATAGTCGAGCTGGAGCGAGCCGAAGTTCTGCTCCGCGCCGATATCGGCATGGCGCTGGCGGTGAAAGAAATTCGACATCTGCGAGGTGATATCGATGGTCGACGCGTTGACCGGGCGCACCTGAGTGATGCGATCGGTGAAGCCGGGGATTACGCCGGTCGTGGTGGCATTGGGCACGGCGTTTTGATTCTGCGTGAACGCCCGGAAAGTATAGCGCAGGCGGAAGCGTTCCATGGCGTCGTTATAAATAAGGTTGAGCGAGATCTTCGTGTTCGGGGAAAGGCGGTAATCGAATTTGGCGTTCACGCTCGATTGCTTCCGGTTGTTATAATTGTCCTGCATGCGATAGTCCCAGAGATACGCCGGCTGGTTGGTGGTGTTCTGGAAGTCGCGCGTGGTGCTGAAGAACCCGACGGCCTGCTCGCTATAGAACAAGTTGACGGCGACGCCGAGATTGGGCTCCTCATTGCCGAAGAGGGTGAATTTCTCCTGGTAGGCGACATTGAGGAGCGGATGAACCCGGTGTTGTTCGCGCAGCGGAATCTGTTCGGTGAAGGGAGGCGCCCAGCGGGCGGTGAAATTATAGGTGAGACGACGCTTCTCCTTCATGCCGAGCGGCGAGCGACTCTTGAGATTGACGGTGCCGCCGAGCGAGCCGGCCTCCTTGTCGGGCGTGTGGCCCTTGGTGAGCTCGAGCGAATCGAACATCGAGCCCGTGATCGTGTGGATGCGTGTCTGGCGGCTCATGCCGCCCTGGCTGGCCATCAATGCTCCGTCGATGGTGATGGTGTTGAAGCCGGGCCCCATGCCACGGATGGTGAAACCGACGATATTGCCCTCGTCGGAGAGGTTGCCGGCGACGCCTGGGAGCAACACGGCAAGCTCGCTCGCGTTCATGTTGGGCAGATTGCCGAACGCATCGATCGCCACGACATTCTTGAGGTTGGTGGCGTTGCGTTGGGCGGTGATCGCGGCGGCATTCCCTTCGCGCTCGCCGCTGACCGTGAAGGCCTGGAGCTGGTAGATGCCCGTCGTAAGGTCGAAATTGCGCGTGGCCCGCTGGCCGCTCGTGACGACGATCTGGTCCTTCACCGGATCGAGGCCGGTGTAGGTGGCGACAATCTCATGCGTGCCGGGTGGCACGTTGAAAAAAATGTAGCGGCCGGTGTTGTCGGTGAGTGCGACGACGCCGAGCTGGGGCAGCTCGACACGGGCGCCTTCGAGCAGGTTGCCGGTGCCAGCGTTGCTGACGTTGCCGACGATGGTGGCGCCGGCGGGGCTCGCGGAGTCGGCGGCGCAAAGGTGGACGCCGGTGTTGAGGAGGGTTGCGGCAATCAGAGCGGCGAAGCTGCGCCACGAACGAAGGAACCGACGAGGGGTAGTCGTGATGGTCATAAGGGGTTTTGGCGACCGGAGGGCGGGGATTGAAGCTGCTGTCGCACGCCGAATCGCGTTCCGAAAAAAGTAACGCGACAGTGTCCGGATGCCAGAAAAGGTTCACGATTCATTGTGCTGCCATGCGTTTGGGCGGCTCGCGTGCGTTGTGAGCGTGACCCCGCGCGCGGTTTCTCGTCTTACTTGGCACTGCCATGAAGCTTTCCCGCTTTTTTCGGGTGACGAGCATCGTCGCCTTTGTCGTGACTTTCGGTTTCGCCGCTCTTCCGCTCGAGCAGCGCCCCGCCAAACCGGACGAGTGGGGCTACCGGCCCGCGGACGGCGAGATCGTCCAGCTGAATCCGCCCTCGTTCACCTGGATAGCCGATGCCCGCGCGGCGAGTTATACCGTTCAGTGGTCGACCCAGCGCGCCTTTCCGGCGGATGCAACGCAGACGACAACCGTCGACGGCATCGGATGGCCGACCTATACGCACCATGCTGCGGTGGAGCCGGGTGTTTATTTTTGGCGGTATCGCTATAGTGACAAGGCGGGCGATATTTCAGAATGGAGTACAATGCGGCGGCTGGAAGTGCCGGCGGAGGCGGCGATGCTGCCGATGCCGACGGTGGCACAGCAACGTGCCAGGGTGCCTCAGGGGCATCCGCGGCTGTTCATGCGGCCGGAGGATCTGCCTCGATTGCGTGAACTCGCGCAGGGGCGCGAAGCGAAGGCGTTCGCCGCGCTGCGCAAAGCGGCGGACGGCTATATCAAAGCGGGACCGACGCCGGAACCGGTTCACAAAGGCTCGGCCCGCGACAAGAACAATCCCGAGCTGATCAAATACTGGTGGCCGAATCGCCAGCAGGCGGAGCAGGCGTGCCTCGAGGCGGAGACGATCGCGTTCGTGTATTTGTTAACGGGAGACAAAACGTACGGCGAGGCGGCGCGCCGCTGGGTGCTGCACCTGGCGTCGTGGGATCCGAAAGGAAACACGAATTTCGCACTGAACTGTGAGGCGGCGAAGCCGATGCTCTTCCGGCCGGCGCGCGCGTACGATTGGGCGTGGGATATGTTTACGAGCGAGGACCGGACGATGATTCAGGCCGCGACACGCGAGCGCCTGATCGACGCGTGGAACAGTGGCGAAGTGAGCCGTGGCGTTGGGCATCTGCAGAGGCCCTACGGCAGCCATGCGAATCGCGTGTGGCACAAGATCGCGGAGACGGGCATCGCGTTTATCGACGAGATTCCCGAGGCGCCTCGCTGGCTCGATTATGCGGTGAACAAGTTCTTCGCGTGTTACCCGGTGTGGTCCGACGACGACGGCGGCTGGCACGAAGGCGTGAGCTATTGGAGCGGTTACCAGAGCAAGGCGGTCTGGTGGCTGCAGGTGGCGAAGTCGGCTCTGGAAATCGACGGCTTGAAAAAGCCGTTCTTCGCGCACGTCGGCGACTATCCGCTCTATGTCTCGCCGCCGCATTCGCCGAACTCCGGTTTTGGCGACCTCTCGTCGCGGCCAGTGTCGGCGCCCAGCTTTCTCGAATATCATCTGCGCGCGAGAGCGGCGAGCGGCGACGGCGGCAACGCCGGCATCTGGCACTGGTGGGCGCAGCAAAAGGATATGCGCGAGAATGGCGGCGTGCTCGGCTTCCTCTATCGCGCAAACTTGCCGCCGCTCCCGCCCGTCCGCCCACCGACCGATCTGCCGCAGTCGAAAATCTTCCGCGGCATCGGCGTCGCGAGCCTGCACACGACGCTCCTCGACAGTCGCGACGACGTGCACCTCCTCTTCAAAGCGAGCCCGTTTGGTTCGCAGAGTCACGGACACAATCCGCAGAATTCATTTCAGCTGAACGCGTATGGTGAGGCGCTGCTGGTCGCAAACGGCTACCGAGACCTGCACGGGAGCAAGTTTCACTACCAATGGGTGCACTCGACGCGCGCGCAAAACGCCGTGCTCGTCAACGGCGAGGGCCAGGTGCCGCACTCGGTGGCGTCGACCGGTCGGATCGTGCGCGAGGAACTCACACCGCGCTACGATTACATCGCCGGCGATGCGACGCCGGCCTATGGCAAGCGGCTGCAGAAAGCCTGGCGGCATGCTGTATTCATAAAAGGAACACAGCCCTTCATCGTGCTGTACGACGAGCTGATCGCACCGGAGCCAGCGACGTTTCAGTTCATGCTGCACGGGTTGAAGGCCTTCGCGGTCGACGAGCCGGCAGCGCGACTGCGACTCGAGCAGCCGAACGCCGGGGTCGAGGTCGCCTACCTCTCGCCCGTGCCGTTGACGTTTGTACAGACGGATGGGTTCAAGCCGGCGCCGTCGCGGGAATTTCCGAATCACTGGCACGTGGAAGCCGGCACGACGGACCCGCGACGGGAGATCGGCGTCGTGACCGTGTTGATGCCGCATCGCTCCGGCTCGGCTGCCGCGTGGCAGGCGCGGAGAATCGACGAAGGCGACGCGATCGTCGTGGAAGTGACGACGGCGGGAAGCACGCACACGGTGCGTTTTCCCCGGCCGGGCACCGACACGGCCGTGCAGGTGCGGCTGCCGACGATCTAAGATGCGGCCGGCGCGGCGCGGTTTCCCGGATCCCCGGCCGCCCGGGCTTGAGCTGCGATCGGGATAGCCGTTGCTTTTTCGCATGAACCCCATGATCGCCGTTTATCGCATGCTGGTGGTTGCAGTCTGCAGCGTGGTACCGTTGGTCGCCGCCGACCGTTCGCCCGTGATGTCCGACGCACCAAAGGAGTTTTTCGTCTACTTCGGCACCTACACGAAAACCAGGAGCAAGGGGATCTATCGCTCGCGGCTCGACGTCGCAACGGGCCGGCTGTCGGCGGCTGAGCTGGCGATCGCAGCACGCGATCCGGCGTTTCTCGCCGTGCATCCGAATGGTGGATACCTCTACGCGATCGACGAACGCAGCGATCCGGCCCGGACGCCGGGCAAAGGGCTCGCCGCTTACGCGATCGAGCGCGGCACGGGAAAGCTCACGTTGTTGAACGAGCAGGAAGTGGGCGGTCCGGGACCGTGTCATCTCGCGGTGGATCACGCAGGTCGGTCCGTGCTCGTGGCCAATTACAGTGGCGGCAGCGTGGCCGCGATCGCGCTGCAGTCGGACGGGCGCCTCGGCGAACTGCGCAACGTGATCCGGCATCGCGGCGCAAGCGTGCATCCGACGCGGCAGAAACAACCCCACGCCCATGCCGTGACGATCGCCCCTGACAATCGCTTCATGCTGACCGCGGACCTCGGGATGGATCGTGTGCTCGTTTATCCGCTCGATCCCGCGCAGGACGGAATCATCGCCAACGCCGCGCAGTCGGTCGCCTTGCCGCCCGGTTCGGGTCCGCGGCACCTCGCGTTTCATCCGAATGGGAAATTCGTTTATGTGATCAACGAGTTGCTGTGCACGCTGGCGGTTTTCAGTTACGGCGCACGAGACGGTCAGTTGCGCGAAATGCAGAGCCTGTCGACCTTGCCGGCGGGTGAAGCGGTGAAGCAGGGCACGAGCACGGCTGAAGTCGTGGTGCATCCGAGCGGCCGGTTCGTGTATGGGTCGAACCGGGGACACGATAGCATCGCGGTATTCGCCGCGGACGTGACGACGGGAAAGCTGACGCACGTCGCGAACGAGCCGACCCTAGGTCGCACGCCGCGGCATTTCGCGATCGATCCCACGGGCGCGTGGTTGCTCGCCGAGAATCAAGGCTCGGACACGGTCGTCGTGTTTCGCATCGATCTGCAAACGGGGAAGCTTAGGGCAACGGGACAGATCCTCGACGTGCCCGTGCCGGTCTGCGCGGTGTTTGTGCCGGTGCCGCCAAGCTGAGATCCAGGACCGGAGTGACGGACCTCCGCGAACGGTCGGCATTCGGATGGCGACCGCGCTCTCAAATGGGCGTTCAAAAATCGATGGGGAGGCCGCGAGGAAATGGTCGCGCTAATGACCGGGCCGGGTCGCGCTACTGGCGCGTTGTGTGCGCGATAATTGAATTGAGCGCGCGGTCCGGAGCGCGATTGTCGGTCTCGTCTCTTCCGCTTAGCGGTCGAGACTTTGGGGTAACTAAGAAAGCAATGCCCGCCGTATAGGGGTATACGGCGGGCTCTTTTTTTGCCCGATTGCGGACGTGGCCGGTGGAAACGATTGCGCGGTGCCGCGGTGAACGTATCCGATAACCCACGACGATGACGAAGACCTTGCCGGGAGAGACGCGCCGAGAACCGAACCGCGAGGTGCATCATGCGGATGCGATTCCTTGGTTGCATGCGTGCGGCCGGATTTCGGGTGCGTGCGCCGTGACTTCGCTGCCGGATGTCTCTGAGTTGAATCTCTCGCTCGCGGCGTGGCGGGCATGGTTTCTCGGAGCGGTCCAACTCGTGGTTGATTGCGTGATGCCGGAAAGTGCGGCGGTTTTCTTTCAGTCCGACATCAAATGCGACGGCGTCTGGATCGACAAAGGCTCACTCGTGATCCGTGCCGCGGAAGATGCGGGCGCTCAGGTGCTGTTTCACAAGATCGTATGCCGGCGGCAACCGGGCCTGTTGACGATGGGCCGACCGGGCTATACACACCTGATCGCGGTGTCGCGGGCGATGAAGTGTCCGGATGTGCTTCCAATTCCCGACGTGATCGTCGACGCCGGGCGCCAGCCGTGGGTGCGGGCGATGGGAATCCGCGCTGCAGCTCACGCGATCCGCTTCGCCCGGGACCAGGTGCGCGCCACGACGGTGATCGATCCGTTTTGCGGGGTGGGCACGGTGCTTGCGGTCGGCAATGCGCTCGGACTCGACGCCATTGGCGTGGAGCGCTCGGCGAAGCGTAGCGCGCAGTCGCGTTTGCTGACGGTGAGCCGGAACGAGCTCGAAGGCTGAGCGACGCGCGGTGCGTCAGATGAACACGAGCACGATCGCGGCCATCATGAAAGTGGCGCCGGCGAACCGCCACGCGAGGATGCGGTGGCCGAGATGTTGTTCACGGTTCTGGACCCAGTGGCCGACCTGCCAGACGAGCAGCACGCTCCAGAGTCCGCGCGAGCTGTAGATCACATTGGCCGCGGCGGCGTGGCCCCATTGCGCGATCGTGTAGACAAACAGGAGCGATTGCGCAGCCATCGTCGCGGTGCCGGCGAGGAGCCAGCGCCACGTCGGCCGCGAGATCGTCGAGAGCGGGGCACGGAACCGCGGAATAAACGCGCATGAAAACAGCCCGGCGGCCGCCATCGTCAATGGCACGAAGCGACCGACGCCCCACGCCGGCGACCAGCGTTGCACGAGCACGTCGAAGATCGCGTAGGTCGCCGCCGCCAGCGCGGCGCAGACGATGGTGCGAACGACATGATGATGCATCGGATGCCCGCCGCGGCGGTTGAGGAGCGCGATGCCGAGCGTGGCGAGCAGCGCCGCGATCCATAGTTGCGGGCGAAGCACCTCACCGCCCAGAAGCGTCACGAGCACCGCCACGAACAGTATCTTCAATCCCAATACAGGCGTGGCCACCGAGACATCGCCGCGATCCATCGAGGTGAACGTCAGCCACTGGCCGAGCATGAAACAAAATCCGACGAGAACGGGCTGCCACCACAAATGGGCGTGCACGGTGCCGCCCAGCAGCAGCAACGGTTGGAACGATAGAGCGCCGACGATGTTGGCGACGAATGCGGTGCGCCACACGCCGACGCCGAGATCGGCGGCGCGTTTCACGAGCAGGATTCCGATGGCGTATACGATGGCGGCGAGCAGCGGCAGAAGGGTGGAGGGAGTCATGCGGGAACGAGCGCGGGCAGCGGACCGGGGAGCGTTGAGGCAGAGCGGGAACACGCGAGCGCGGACGCGCGATCGGCGCAGTGTCACGGGCGAAAATCACACGCGCTGCGGCGAAGGACCGTGCCCGGCTCGCGATCGGCGGTCGATCGAGGCGGGTGTGGCGTCGGGGCGGTGCAGTAGGCCTGCAACCCAGGCCGGCACTCATGTCTGTATAGCCTCGGGGTGGCCGCGACAGAGTGCAGGTGAAACGGCCCCAACCGTAGATCGGAGAAACTCCCGGGCGGAATTGCTACGTTTTGCTTGTGCAGGCCGATGCGGAAATTTTCTTCTTTCCCCGTCGATGACTACTCCCTCTCCGTTCGGACGTGAAACCCCTGAGGCGCTCGTGCGCCGGACGCATGAAGAGCGCTGTGTATTGCTGGTCGATGATGAGCCGGAAGCCGTCTATTTATTTGCCCGCATGTTAGTGAATGCCGGGATCCGGCATCAGATCGATGTGGCAGACGGCGGCGAGGAGGCGGTCGCTTACCTGGAGCGTTGTGCAGCGGGAGAGTATCCCTGGCCAGCGGCGGTGTTTCTCGACATCAAGATGCCGGTGATGGACGGGTTTGCTGTCCTGGAGTGGGCGCGCGACCACGACGTGCTCGCAAAAACCGTGATGGTGATGCTCACCTCGTCGGAGGAGCCGGAAGATGTGTCGATGGCGTTCGATCTCGGCGCGCATTACTACATCCCGAAGGATGCGCCGTGGGAAAAATTGAACGACATTCTACGCGAGGCGATGCGCCGATCCGGCATCGCGGGTAGCGGACGCGCGACGGGTTAACCATCCTGTGCGCGGTGTGGTGACGATGGCGGGGAGGGGCGGGAGGCTAATTTTCCGGTGCGCGACACATCGCGGATCGGACGACAACGGTTGACGAGGGCGGCACATTGCGCGGTCGTCGGTGCATGAGTTTCACGGCCACCCGGGTATTTGCGGGCACGATCGTTCTGCCGGACCGGTTGGTGGAAAATGGAGTCGTCGTGTGCCGGGAGGGAAAGATCGTCGCGATCGGTGCGCGGCGTGACGTCGCAGTGCCGCCGGGCGCGGAGATCGTGGAGGGCGGTGACGGCTTTATCGGACCGGGCTATGTCGACATTCACGTCCATGGCGGCAACGGCGCGGATTTCATGGACGGGACTCCGACCGCGGTGATCGCGGCGAATCGCGCGCATGCGCGGCACGGTACGACGACGATTTTTCCGACGACGACCACGGGATCGCAGGAACAGATCACGGCGATGCTTCGGTCCTGCGAGGCGGTGCGAGCGGAGTGGCAGATTGGGAACGGCGCGCGGATCGGCGGCGTGCATTTCTACGGGCCGTATTTCGCGGAGGACAAAGTCGGTTGTCATTTGCAGAGCGGTCGGCGCGATCCGGATCCGCGCGAGTATCACGAGCACTTCGATCGGGGGATCATTCGCGTGGCGACATGTGCGGCGGAGTTGCCGGGGGCGGAGGCGTTTTATCGCGAGGCGGTGCGGCGCGGATGTTTCGTGACATGCGGCCATTCGAACGCGAGCTGGACGGAAATGCAGCGGGCATTCGAAGCCGGCATGCGGCACGTCGATCATTTCTGGTGTGCGATGAGCTCGGTGCCGAGCATCCGTGAACGCTTTGGGATGCCGTCGCAGGGAAGCATGGAGCAGTTCGTTTTGGCGCGGTCGGAGATGAGCACGGAAGTCATCGCCGATGGCTGCCATCTGGCGCCGGAGCTCCTCGAGTTTGCCTATCTGATGAAGGGCTCGAAGCGGCTGCTGTTGGTGACCGATGCGAATCGCGCGGTGGACATGCCGCCCGGGCGGTATCGTTTCGGGCCGAGCACGGATGGCGAGTGGTTCGAGAGCGACGGCAAGGTGGGCTTCGTGCCGGGTGGCGGACTCGCAAGCTCGGTCGTCGGAATGGAGACGATGGTGCGAATCATGAGCGAGCAGACGAGCGCGGGCGTGATCGATGCGGTGCGGATGGGCAGTCTCACTCCGGCGGAGCGCGTCGGGATGGAGCGCGAGATCGGCAGCCTGGAGGAAGGAAAACGCGCAGACGTGTTGGTGCTCGATCGCACGTTGCGCGTGCAGCGGGTGTTTATCGGCGGAGAGGAATTTTCAGCGGGGGAGCCGCTCTCCGCGCGCGCCTGAGTTTCGGTCGCGGTTGCTGCTGGATGTTGTTTGGCGGCGCCGGAAAGGAGAGCCAGGCGAGGGGGCGGTGGGATCAACCTGGATGCGCTGACTTGATGCCGATAGCTGTGGCCCGCCGCGGGAGAGGCGGGATTTTTATATGCTCAACCTCCCGCCGGTCCCTGCTCTCCCGAGCAGGACCACAAAACGTGACGGCTTCTCCCGCAAGGTTAGCGACTATGGGGATCAATCCGCTTTCTTCTCTTTCGACGGCGTGGCGGCGGTCCGAACCGTCGGGTATTTGATGCCGAGCTGATCGAGGTATGTGTCGTATTTCGTGGCATCGAAATAGAACTTCCGCATCGGCTCGCGATACTGCGCCATGATCCTGGCGTTCAGCCAGACGGCGGGTTGGTCGTCCTTCGCGAGGAGAGGCTGATATTTGCGATCCTTCGTCTGAACTTTTCGGAAATAATCCCACGCCTGTGCGACGAGTGCGGGTTGAGTGAGGAGATCGACCATGGTCATGGCCACGACTTTGGCGCCAGCGGTCGTGCCCTTGTGCGCGATCGGCGTGGCCATCGCGATGGCGTTGGACCAGTTGTGGCCGGGAAGATTGGGGATGTTGGCAGGGTAGTTGAAGACGACGGTGGGGACGTTCCACGAGACGTCGCCAATATCGTCGGAGCCGCCGCTGCGCGTGGCGTCGGTCGCAGGCGGACGCAAGCCGCGCACTTGGAGGGCGAGGCCGCTCGGGGCGCTCTTGAGCTCGTGCTGGACGGCCTTTGCGAGCGCCTGATCGGCGTCGCTCCACTGTGGAAGTCCGACCTGTTTGATGTTTGCCGCCATGGCTTCGGCGACCGCTTTGTTGAAATGGCCTGGCCAGGCGGTGCCGAGGACGCGTGAGGTGACGGAGGTGTTGGTCATCATGGCGGCGGCCTGCGAGATGGTGTCACCGATGCCGCGCAATTCCTTGATGCGCTCGTAGTCGAGCTCGCGGAAAAAATACCACACGCTTGCATTGGCGGGCACGACGTTCGGCTGGTCGCCGCCGTTGGTGATCACGTAGTGCGAACGATGCTGAAGGCGCAGGTGCTCGCGGCGAAAATTCCAGCCGATGTTCATGAGCTCGACGGCATCGAGCGCACTGCGTCCGCGCCACGGTGCACCTGCGGAATGGGCGGTCTCGCCCTTGAATGTATACTCGACCGACACGAGGCCCGTGTTGGGGCCGGTACCCCAAGAGACCTGCAGATTGTTGCCCACGTGGCTGAACAGGACGACGTCGACGTCCTTGAGAAAACCTTCGCGAACGAGGTAGGCCTTGCCGCCGAGTTGTTCTTCCGCGACGCCGGGCCAGAGCTTGATCGTGCCGGAGAGTTTTGCGCGCTCCATCAAGCGCTTCACGGCGATCGCGCTCGTGATATTCAAGGGCTGGCCGGAGTTGTGGCCTTCACCGTGACCCGGCGCGCCCGGGATGATCGGGTCGTGATATGCGACGCCGGGTTTTTGGGATGCCTGCGGAATGCAGTCGATATCGGAACCGAGCGCGATGACGGGCTTGCCCGAACCCCACGTGGCCATCCATGCGGTCGGCATGCCGGCGATGCCGCGTTCGATTTTGAATCCCTCTTTTTCGAGAATGCCGGTGAGATACTTCGATGTCTCGACTTCCTGAAAACCCAGTTCGCCGAAGCTGAAGACGGTGTCGATCATCACCTGCGTTTGCTTCTTCATCGCGTCCACATCAGCGGCAACCTGCGCCTTGTAGGCTGAGGTGGATTCGAGCTGCGCTGCGAGCGGCAGGGCGAGGCCGAAGCAGAGCAGCAATAACGCGGCAAGGAGGCTGTGAGCGCGGAGCAGTCGTGAGGTCATGGGCGGCATAGTGTCTTCACTTGTTGTTCTTCTTCTGTTTTGCGCGACCGCGGCGGTGCTTCTGCAAATCGTCCCACTCCCACACGCCGCAACGCCCGGCCCAGTTTTGCCAGAGCGCGGCGAGCTCACGTGTCTTGGCCGGCTGGTCGGCGGCGACGTCGCGGAGCTCTGTGCGGTCACGGCTGAGATTGTACAGTTCCCATGGGCCGCGACCCTTCGCGACCGCCTTCCAGTCGCCCTGCCGAACGGCTTTGTTGCCCTCGTGTTCCCAGAACAGGGTGCGAGATTCCGGGGCGTTATCCCCGGTCAGTGCCGGCACGAGGCTTCGGCCCTCCGGCGGGAGGATGCGACGGCCGTCACGAGTTTCTGGATACGTGGCTCCGGCCAGCTCGACCAGGGTAGGCATCACGTCGATGACGTGCCCGGCCTGGTGCCGCAACTCACCGCGCGCGCGGATGCCCGCCGGCCAGTGCGCGATGAGCGGAGTCGAAATGCCTCCTTCGTGCGTGGCCATTTTGAATTTGCGAAACGGCGTATCGCTGGCGTTGGCCCATTCCAGACCACCGCTCGCGTAGGAGCGTCCCGTCCCGATCGGAGCACCTTCGATCCCGCGACTGAATCCGCCCGGCCCGCCTTCGGCGGAGCAACCGTTGTCGGAGAGAAACAGGATCAGCGTGTTCTCGTATTGTCCGAGGTCCTTCAGCCGGGCGATCAGCCGGCCGATGTTTTGGTCGATCGAATCAACCTGGGCGGCATAGATCTCCATCCGGCGTGCGAGTTCCTTGCGCTTGGCCTCCGGCACATCGCTCCACGAGCCGGCCTGGGGATCGCGCGGGCTGAGCACGGCGTCGGCGGGGAGGAGGCCCATCTGCCGCTGGCGCTCGAAACGTCGGGCGCGAATTGCGTCCCAGCCTTCATCGTAGCGTCCGGCGTACTTGGCAATGTCAGCCGGTTTCGCCTGCAACGGCCAATGCGGTGCGATGTGGGCCAGATAGAGGAAAAACGGCTGCTTCGTGCGCGTGACGGCTTCCTCGACAAAGGCCATCGCGCGATCGGTGAACGTATCCGTCACGTACAAATCCTCCGGGGGCTCGATGCGCTTCGCGCCATCGACGAAGAACACCTCCTTGCGGATGAGCAGCGTGTCCTTGAAATATACGCCGCCGCCCGAAGGCGTGCCCCAGAACCGGTCGAAGCCGCGGTCGAGCGGCCATTGGCCCGGGGCCGAACCGACGTGCCACTTGCCGGTGGACAGCGTTGTATAGCCCGCCGGTTTCAACGCCTCGGCGAGCGTGACGCAGCGGTCGTTGAGAAACCCTTGATAAGAGGGAATGCCGTCGTTTCCGACCATGTGTCCGATGCCGGCCTGATGTTGATATAGTCCGGTCAGCAGAGCGGCGCGCGTGGGGCAGCAGCGCGCGGTGTTGTAGAATTGGGTGAACCGCAATCCACCCCGCGCCAGCGAGTCTATATTGGGGGTATCGATCTCTCCTCCGTAGCATCCGAGATCGGACCAGCCCATGTCATCCGCCAGGATGACGATGATGTTCGGTTTTTCCGGCGTGCCTGCGGCAGGCAGAGAACAAGACAGGGCAAACAAACATGCGATGATGAAGCCATATCGCAGCACGACCAGGGTAGAGGTTGGGTTCACAGGCTTACGGGCGCGACCGCCCGTCGGCGATCAGAGTTGCGAGATGGGTTTTCAGTTTCTCTCCAACCTCGGGATTTTGCTCGAGCACGTCAGTCGTTTCGCCGGGGTCTTTGGCGAGATCGAAAAGCTGGAACTGGGGCACCCGCGTGTTGGCGAGCTGCCGTTCGACAATCATGTTGCGAGCGGACTTGGAATCGTGACGCACGAGTTTCCAGTTCCCCGCGCGAAAGCCGTAGTTGCCGGCGCTCCCGTTGTCCTGCTGGACGAGGTGCTCGCGCCCTTTGGCGCCGCGCTCGCCGACGAGCGCACGAGAGACATCGAAGCTGTCGGGCAGTGCCCCGGCCGGAACTTTTGCTCCCACGAGGGCCGCGAAGCTCGACGGCAGATCGATGGTGCAGACCATCTCGTCGGAGACGCCTGGCTTGATTTTCCCTTTCCAACGCGTGATGAAGGGCGTCCGCGTGCCGCCTTCATATACGCTGTATTTGCCTCCTCGATACGGGCCGGCGGGACGGTGGCGGCCGATCTTCTCGACGGCATAGTCCTTGTAGCCATCGTCGAGCACCGGGCCGTTGTCGGAACAGAAGACGACCAGGGTGTTCTCGGCCAGGCCGAGGCGGTCCAGTGTTTTCATCAACTCGCCGACGCACCAGTCGAGCTGCACGATCGAGTCGGCGCGGAATCCCAATTTCGTGGCGCCCTGGAAGCGCTCGTGCGGCATCCGCGGCACGTGGAGATCGTGCGAGGCAAAGAAGAGGAAAAAAGGGTGGTCGCGATTCGCTTCGAGCCACGCCGCGGATTTCTCAATCCACTTGTCGGCCAGATCCTCGTCGCGGAAACGCGCGCGATGTCCTCCGGTATAAAATCCGATCCGGCTGATCCCGTTATGAATCGTGCCGTTGTGGCCGTGGGACCAATCCAATTTCAGTGTATCCCGATGGCTGATACCCGTGGGATGATCGTCAGCAGGTTTGCGGTCGCCGACCCACAATGGATCGTTCGGATCGAGATTCAGCACACGGCTGTTTTCCAGATATACCTGCGGCACCCGATCGTTCGTGGTGGGAAGGAGGAAATTATAATCGAAGCCAATTTCCCGAGGACCGGGCGTGATGTCTCCGTTCCAATTCGGGCCGGTCTCGTCGCCGAGCCCGAGATGCCATTTGCCGATCACCGCGGTGCGGTAGCCGGCCGTCTTGAGCAGATCCGGCGTCGTGACGGCGTCGGGGGGCACGACGAGTTTGCCATTCGGCGGGGCGATGCCGGTGCCTTTGCGGCGGAAGGCGTAGCCGCCGCTGAGAAACGAATAACGTGTCGGCGTGCACGTGGACGCCGAGCAGTAGCCGCTGGTGAAGCGAAGCCCTTCGGCCGCCAGGCGATCGATGTTCGGTGTGGAGAACTCCGTCGCTCCGTAGCAGGACAAATCGCCATAGCCGAGATCGTCGGCCATGATGACGAGGATGTTCGGCTTACGTTCAGCAGCACTTAGTATAGTGGCCAGCGCGAACAGCCCTGTGAAGGCCAGCCAGCGGAGGGGGGTGGAGGTGGATTTCAGGGTCATGTCGAAAGTGAACGGTTTCGTGCGGGGAAGAGAATCGGGTCTGGGGATGAAGCGGCGTCCGCTTACTGACTCGGCTAAATATAAATCGGGATTTCAAGGCGGACACGCTCAACGCTCAACGTTCAACATTTAACTTTCAAACAGGAGCCTGATGCGTTCGAGCGTTGAACGTTCAGCGTCATCGCCCATGTGGAGGTTTTATTTTAGCCGACTTTGTCGCCGGTGCCGCATCGCCCATGTGAAGCAGATGAAACTGCAGCCCGCGTCCAGGGCACTTGCGGGAAAAAGAAAACTGTTAACGAGGAGGCAGGCTCATCCATGTCGCTGACGGTGCGGAGATCGAGCCGACCAGCATCGAAAAAGCGGTGAGGGCCACGATGAACAAGGGTGGGGAAGGGATGGCTTTTGTGAAGCGCGGCAGACCGTGGATGCCCGGCTTCACTGGCTGCATCAGTTACTTAAGTCCCTCTTGCCGGAGCACGCGCAGTTCGATCATCGCTCGGCTCCGTTTCTCTGGGGCGGGATCAGGATCGACTGTCTGTCCGTGGGGGAATTCGCCCTTGACGTCCCCACGGCCGATGTTTGCTCTCACCGGTTTTTATCACGCCATCTCGCAGCCATGAGAGACGACTATATCAAAGAAGCGCTCAAGACGATCAACGATCCCAACATCCTGATTAACGTGGTTTCGCGCCGCGTGAAGCAGCTGAAACGCGGCAATCGTCCGCTGGTCGAGTCGCTCGAGAAGCTTTCGCCTGAGGATACCGCGTTGCGTGAGGTCATTGAAGGCAAGATCAGCCACGAACTGGCGGCCAATTAGTCATCGCGACGTTTGCAACTTTCGGGCGGCCCCGTTCTGCTGAGGCAGAATCGGAGCCGCCTTTTTTGTCGAAGCTGCTCCTTTCGTCCCTTCAACCATGGCCGCGCAAAAAAAAGACTCCAAGCGCTACACCGAGATTCGAAACTCGAAGGCGTTGCGCGACTATTTTGTGGACGAGCGCTTCGAGGCCGGTTTGCAGCTGCGCGGTACGGAGGTGAAATCGATCCGGGCGGGCAAAGCGCAGATCAACGATGCCTTCGGGCGGATCGAGAAGGGCGAGGCGTGGCTGCACAATGCGCACATCGAGCAATACGCCTTCGGCAACATTCACAATCACGACGCCAAGCGGATCCGGAAGCTGCTCCTGCATCGCCGGCATCTGGACAAGATCAAGGCCGCGCTCGATGCCGGCGGGGGCCGGGCGCTGGTGCCGTTGCGGATGTATTTCAAGGACGCGCTGGTCAAGGTGGAGGTCGCGCTTTGCACGGGAAAGAAGCAGCACGACCGGCGCGAGGATTTGAAGAAGAAGGCGCACGATCGCGAAGTGGATCAGGCGCTGAAGCAGAGACCGAGGTAGGGCGGGCCGAAGATCCAAGATCCAAGCGTCAAAAGCCAGAGAACGGCCAAATCGCAGTCGGCACTCGAGCGCGGGACAGCCGATCTTGGAGCTTCCGCCGCGCAAGCGGCCGCGACGTCAGAACGAGGTTGCGTCGGCTCGATGCGCCGGCGCGACGACTTCCTTCGGCCAGACGCGGAGGATCTCATCGGCGAGCGTACGCCAGCCGAACGGCTTCGCGAGGAAACCCTTCAACGCGGTGAGTTTCGCGAGCTGGTCCCTCTCGGCGGAGAGGTTGTGACCGGTGATCATCACGAACGTGGCCTGCGGCACGAGCGGCGCCGCCTGGCGGATGAAATCTATGCCGTTCAGCTGCGGCATGAAATAATCGGTGACGATGACGCAGGGGTTGATGGTCCCGAGTGCACGAAGCGCTTCGAGCGGACGGGTGAAGGCGTGGACGGGACAATCGAGATTGTCCGCCAACATCTGACTCATGAGCTCTGTGTAGGATTGTTCGTCGTCGACGAGGACGATCGACTTCGTGGCTGGATTCACAGTTCTGGGGTGGGTGGACGCTGAGGAGCCAGGCCGCGGAACGCAATGCGTGAGCCTACGCTTGATTTGCGGACACCCCGTAGAAGGATGCGCCGATGCTGCACGTGGTGCTCGTCCAACCGGAAATCGCGCCGAACACGGGAAATGTGGGGCGGATGTGCGCGCTCACTTGTGCCCGCCTGCACCTCATCCATCCGCTGGGTTTTGTGATCAACGATCGCAACCTGCGGCGCGCAGGCATGGATTACTGGAAATCGCTCGATGTGCACGAGCACGCAGACTGGAGCGCTTTCCGTGCGAGTCCGCACGCGCCGACCGGGCGGTTGTGGCTGTTTACGACCAAGAGCGAGCGCACCTTCTGGGATGTGCGTTACACCGACGGGGATGCGCTGGTGTTTGGTAATGAAAGTTCGGGTGCGCCGGAGTGGCTGCACCAAGAACTGAGCGAGACGCGGGTGACGATCCCGCACGCGAATCCCACCTTGCGCTCGCTCAATTTGAGCACAGCGGCGGGCGTCGCGTGTTATGAGGCGATGCGACAGCTGACGCATGCCGGTGCGGTGCGGGGATAGCGGACTGCGGGGGCGGGAGTGCGCCGATCTGGGGGCGGCAGGATGCCGGGCTACTTCGGAGGCGACTTAACGCGCCGAGTCGGTGGGGCGCGGGACTTCGCGCGAGGGTGGCGCGAGCAACGTGGGCTTGGTCGAGGACGGCAGTTGGGCGTCGAAGCGCAACGTGTTGGGATCGCGCGGCGGTTGCGGTTTGGGCGCGGGCGCGAATTCGCGGGTTTCCCGACTGATGCCGAGCCTGATTTTGCTGGTCTGATCGGAATCGATCATCGAGCCCGGTGCGGACGAAAAAACGGGGAGCGCGGCCGGGGGCGAAACGGGTTCTGCGGGCGAGGTGAGATAGGGCCCGCGCAGCAAAGTGAGCCGCGTGACATTCTGTCCGGCGACGCGAGAGACATCAAAAGCGAACGCGGGGGCGACGAGTCCCGCGATGAAGGCGAATCGAGCGGCGGTGGTTTTCATGGGGCATCAGGGGCGATGACGGTTTCGATCGATCGGGAATGCGACGGTGCCTATCCTACAAAGGTTCCGGGGTGAATGCCAGCCAGGGAACGGCCTTCGCGGCGTCGGTCTATGCTGGATGCCTGTACGTTCACCCAGACGCCCGACGCGAGCGACGCCACGCGCCACGCTCGCGCGAGGACGAAAATCGGGCGGCGCTCCGGCCACGTTCATTCCGCCGATGAAGGCGTTGAGCGTCGATCGCGTGCCGGCGGGAGACTGGCGCGTCGAGGTCAAGCTCGACGGTTATCGCGCGATTGCGGTCATCAACCACGGCGAGGTGGAGTTGTGGTCGCGTAACCACAAATCCCTTACAGCGGATTATCCCGAGGTGGTCGCGGCATTGAAGAAACTGCCCGCCGCGACGGCTGTACTCGACGGCGAGATCGTTGCGCTGGACGCGGAAGGGCGATCGCGTTTCCAGTTGCTGCAAGGGCGCGATCTGGCAGGCGCGCGACCGACGATCGTGTTCTATGTGTTCGACCTGCTGCAGCGCGATGGTCGAGCACTGCTGACGGAACCGATCGAAACGCGACAGGCGGAACTCGAGGCGTTCATCGTAAAAAAATCAGGCGTGATTCGGGTGTCGCCGGTGTTTGCGGCCGATCCGGAGCAGATGCTGGAAGCGGTCCGGCAACAAGGGCTGGAGGGCATCATCGCGAAGGCCGCGCATTCGGTTTACGAGCCCGACCGGAGATCCGGGACATGGTTGAAGTGCAAGGTCCACGGCGAACAGGAACTCGTGATTGGCGGCTTCACCGAGCCGAAAAACAGCCGGCCCTATTTTGGCGCGCTGCTGGTCGGGTATTATGAACGGGGCCGGCTGCTGTATGCGGGAAAAGTCGGCAGTGGTTTCGATTACGCGCGGTTGAAGTCGTTGCATGCGGAGTTGATGAAGCGGCGAATCGAGCGGTGCCCGTTTAGGAATCTGCCCACGCCGCGGACCTCGCGTTTTGGCGGCGGCATGACCGCCGGCATGATGCGCGAGGTGACGTGGGTGAAGCCGGAGCTCGTGGCGCAGGTGAGATTCACCGAGTGGACAGGCGATGGGATGCTGCGGCATCCGGTTTTCCTGGGGCTGCGCACGGACAAGCCGGCGCGGGACGTCGGGCGCGAAGCGGCGCCGGCGAGCGCAGTGAAGACGTAATTTCAAACCATGGAACCGCTGATCATCGTCGATATGCAGAAGGCATTTCCGCCGCCGCCGAAATTTGTGGAGCGTGTGCGGCGATATTCACGCCGATTCAAGCGCCGGATCTTCACGCGTTTCGTGAATCCTTCGGGCTCGCTGTTTCGCACGAAACTCAAGCGACGGTCGTGCGCGCCCGGATCGGCGGATCTCGAGTTGTTGATCGAGCCGGATGAACGGGACATGGTGATCTCGAAGCAGGGCTACGGATTGAGTCCGGCGGCGATCAAGCGGATCCGCGAAACTGGAGTGAAGAGGGTGACGGTGTGCGGCGTCGACACGGATGCGTGCGTGCTTGGCGTGATGTTCTCATTGTTCGATGCGGGGATCGAGTGTCGCGTGCGGCCGGATATGTGCTGGAGCTCGGCCGGACTGCACCGGCAGGCAATGAGGATCATCGAGGAACAGTTTCCGTCGCCGAAGAGGAAGAAATAGCGCGGCAGGCGGCCGGCTTTGCAACGCCGCCGGTGCGCCGGCAAACGCAGGCTCACGATGCGGGCGTTACCTGGGCAGTTTCTGTTTGAGCGTGAGCACGGGGGCGAAGAGATCGCCGTGTCGCTTCACACGCGCGCGGATCTGGTCGGGCGAGAAACGGAACGCATCGGGATCGCCGCGCCGCGACCGGTTTTCGAGCTCGGTCCAGGTCAGTGGCGTGGAGACGCGGGGCTGAGGCGTGGCGCGCAGCGAGTAGACACAGATGGTCGTCTTGTAGGCGTCGTTCTGGCTCCAATCGATGAGCACTTTTCCTTTGCGCAGCACCTTCGGCATTTTCGTCACGGCGGCGTTCGGATGCTCCGCGACGATCGCGTCGCCGAGCTGGCGCGCGAGAGCCTTGGTCGTGGCGAAGGTGGTGGGCGTGTTGAGTGGCACGTAGAGCTGGAGGCCTTTCGAGCCGGAGGTCTTGGGGAACACCTCGAGCTCGAGCGCGCGCAGTTTTTCGCGGAGCCAGAAACCGACCTGGCAGCAATGCACGATGTGCGTGCCTTCGCCGGGATCGAGGTCGAAGACCATCATCGTGGGGCGTTCGACATTCGACTTTCGCGCGAGCGAGGTGTGCAGCTCGAGGTCGGCGAGATTGGCCATCCAGACGAGGCTCGCGAGATTGTTGGCGAGGCAGTAGTGCATGATCGCCCCGCGGCCGTGCGAATATACGGGGGCGGTGCGGACCCACTTGGGGCGATAGGTGGGGCAGTTTTTCTCGTAGAAGAAGAATTTCCCGACGCCGTCCGGATAGCGCTTCATCGTCAGCGCCCGATCCTTCAGGTGGGGCAGCAGCACGGGCGCGACATCGATGTAGTAGCGGATGAGGTCGCCCTTGCTGAATCCGGTTTCCGGATACAGCGGCTTGTCGATATTCGAGACTGGAATCCGGTGGCCTTCGATCTCGAGCTCCGTCGTCGGCTTGCTCATGGCAATGATTCGCCGCCGGCGCGGATACCGTGATGGCGGCCCGACAGGTGCGGATGCACGCGACGCAGGCCGGCGAGGCTCACGCGGCTGCGTTCGGCGAGACTTCGCAGAGGCCGGCGGTGGGCGGATTTGCCGGGGCCGAGGTGCTCAGCGGCGGGAGCGAGCAGTGGAACCGGAGCGCGTAGCAGAACGGGACCGCGATGCGCTTTGGCCCGCGGCGCGTTTGCGCGAGCCGCTGGTTTTGCGGGCGCGGCTTTTGACTGAGCGGCTTTTCGTCGCGCTCCTTTTCGCGGCACTACTTTTCCGGCCGCGGCTGGTGCTTTTGGACGACTTGGTCGCGCCCTTTTTCTTTCCGCCACCTTCCTGTTTGTTTACGGTGGCCCAGGCGCGCGCGGCGGCGGTTTTCGAGCTGACGCCCCGTTTCTTGTAGCCCTTTTCGATGTGCTCCGCCTTCCGTTTCTGTTTCGAGGTGTAGCTGCTTTTGTCTCCTTGTGGCATGGTCGTGTGGGGTTCGAGGGTTCTCGTAGCCAACGTGCGCTGGAGTCTGGAGATATCGTCCGCGAAACGAGGCGGCGGTTCCCGAGGTGGGTGCGGGAGCGCGGTTTCCGGGCAAAGCGGAGTGCGAGTTCAATTCTGCGGATTCAATGCCCCTCGCGACTGACCTGAAAGGCCGGCGGGATGGCCGGCGACCCGTCACGCTTCAGATCTCGCCGAGGCGGACGCAGGCGACAGTGCGCGCGTGGTCGGCGGGGATCAGCGGCGGCTCGGCGGCCTTGCACTTTTCGAGGGCGTAGGGGCAGCGCGGGTGGAAATTACAGCCGGCGGGCGGATTGATCGGCGAGGGCGGATCGCCTGGGAGGACGATGCGCTGGCGGCCGCGCTCGGCATCGGGATTCGGCGTCGGAATCGCACTCACAAGGGCGCGCGTGTAGGGCATGAGCGGCCGCTCGATGACATCGATCGCCGGGCCGAGCTCGACGATCTTGCCGAGATACATCACGGCCACGCGGTCGGAGATGTGTTTTACGACGGAGAGGTCGTGCGCGATGAAGATGAGCGCGAGATTCATCTTCCGGCACAGCTGCGAGAGGAGATTTAGAATCTGCGCCTGAATGGAGACGTCGAGGGCGGAGACGGGTTCGTCCGCGATGATGATCTTCGGTTCGAGCGCGAGCGCGCGCGCGATGGCGATGCGCTGACGCTGGCCGCCGGAGAACTCGTGCGGATATTTCTGCATGAACCGCGGCGCGAGGCCGACGAGCTCCATCAGAGAGGCGACCCGCGCGGGGATCTCAGCCGTCGGGCAGACGCCGTGAACGCGCAGCGGCTCTGCGAGCGTATCGAAAACGGTCATACGCGGATTGAGCGACGCGTAGGGATCCTGGAAGACCATCTGCATATCGCGGCGGACTTCGCGGAGGGACTCGGCGGAGCCGCTGGCAAGATTCTTGCCCTCGAGGATGACCGTGCCGGCGGTGGTTGGCACGAGTTGCATGATGGTGCGGGCGAGCGTGGATTTGCCGCAGCCGGATTCGCCGACGAGCCCGAGGACTTCGCCGCGTTGTACGCTGAGCGTGACTCCGTCCACGGCGCGAACGGTACCGGCATGACGCTTGAACAAAAACCCGTGGCTGATCGGGAAGTGAGTCTTGACGTCGTGGAGTTGAAGAAGGGGAGAAGACATTTTCAGAGAGGTGCCCACGGAACACACGGAATACACAGAAAGAATGCGTGTGAGCGAAGGCTCGATTCCGTGTGTTCCGTGGGCTAAATTTCCCCTTGTTGCGCACGAAGGCAGGCGTGGGCGTGGCCGGGGGCTACTTCGAGGAGTTGGACGGGCATCTGGACGCATTTCTCCACGGCGAATTCACAACGTGGCGCGAACGGGCAGCCGGGAAGTGGTTTCGAGAGATCGGGCGGAAGACCGCGGATGGTGTAGAGCTCAGTGCCTTTGCCCTGCAGCGCGGGAATCGAGCGCTGAAGCGCACGGGTGTAAGGGTGACGCGGATGATAGAAGAGCGTGCGGGTGTCGGTCGTCTCGACGATGCGTCCGGCATACATGACCTGCACGCGGTCGCAGAGTCCGGAGACGACGCCGAGGTCGTGCGTGATGAAGATCACGGCCATGCCAATCTCGCGCTGCATCTTTTTGATCAGCTCGAGAATCTGCGCCTGGACGGTGACGTCGAGTGCGGTGGTCGGCTCGTCGGCGATGAGCACTTCGGGTTTCGTGATCAACGCCATCGCGATCATCACGCGCTGGCGCATGCCGCCGGAAAATTCGTGCGGGTAGAGATTGATGCGGCGGGCGGCGTCGTTGATGCCCACCGCCTCGAGCATCGCGAGCGCGCGCCGGCGGGCGTCGGTGGTGGAGATGTTTTCGTGGATCAGCAGCGGTTCGATGAGCTGGTCGGCGACCCGCATATATGGATTCAGCGAGGTCATCGGATCCTGGAAAATCATCGCGACGCGTTTGCCGCGGATGCTGCGTGCCTGCGCGGGCGTGCAGTGGAGGAGATCGACGCCATCGAAGATGGCAGTGCCGCTTTCGATCCGACCGGGCGGCTGCGGGATGAGGCCCATGATCGAGTAACACGTGACCGATTTGCCGGAGCCGGATTCGCCGACGATGCCGAGCGTCTCACCGCGTTCGAGAGAGAAGCTGACGCCGTCGACTGCGCGATAGACGCCGCTGCGCGTGTGGAAATAAGTGCGGAGGTCGGTGACGGAGAGGAGGGGCACGAGGAGCGGCGGACGGGACGGAGGGACGGAGAGAGAGGGAGGCTAGGAGAGTGGCGTGGGGGCGGGGGCGTGCAAGGCTGCGGCGACGGTTTGGGGCGGGAGCTCGGCGAGGGAGCCGCCGCCGGTGGGTGGGCAACCGGGTGGTTGGAGAAGTGTGGCGGGTGATGCGAAGACGGGCCCGGTGCGAAGGGGATTTGTGGGGCCGAAGAGCACGATGAGGGGGACGCCGAGGGCGTTGGCCAGATGCATGCCGCCGGTGTCGTTCGTGACGAGCACCCGGCAATCGCGCAGACGGGCGGCGAAGGTGACCAGGTCGGTCTTGCCGGCGAGATTTGTCACGCGTGCCGGATCGAAGCCGGCGCTGACGGCATCGGCGATCGCGAGGTCGTTCGGCGTGCCAAACACGACGAAGCGTTCGTGTGGGAGCGACTCGATGAACGCGCGCCAGTGTGGGACGGGCCAGCGTTTCTCGGGGGTGTTTTCGGAACCGGGAATCAGTCCGATAGGCAGGGACCGAGTTGAGAGTTGAGGGTTGAGAGCTGAGTGATCGGAGCCGGTGGCGGACGACGTGGCGGGAGGTGGGGAAACTGGGGTGCGGTCAGGTGGCTGGGTGAGGCCAAAGTGGGCGAGGAAGTTTTGCCAGAGCTCGAGCTGATGGTGGGTGCGTTCGTCGAAGTCGGGCGGGACGCGGAAGGCGTGCGAGAGGAGGGGGCGGGATTTGCCGGGGCGAACGAGGCCGAACCGCTGGCGGCAGCCGCTCAGCCAGGCTTCGAGGTCGCCGCGCAACGAGTTCGTGAAGAGCAGCCACACGTCGGGAAACTCGTGGCGGAGCCGGCGGAAATGGGCGAAATAGCCGAGTCCGCGCGGTGGAAGCACGTGCACGCGATCGGCGATCCCCCAGGATTCGAGCAGGGGGAGGAATTGTTTTTTCGCGACAAGTACGAGCTCGGCGTCAGGGCGGCTGGCACGCAGTGCGCGGAGGAGCGGGACGGCCATGACGACGTCGCCGAGCCAGTTGGGCAGGCGTATCCAGATTCTGGTGCGGCGGGGCGCGGCATCGAGCCCGCGCGCGGCGAGATCGGCGGCGAGGAGATTGCGCTTGGCTTCCAACCGGAAGCGGCGGGACGGCATGTCTTGATTGCGCCAGCGGTCGTGCGCCCACAGCCAGGAGGCGCAGAGATCGTCGTCGGAGCGGAGAAGCGTTTCCAACCAGCGGTTGAGGCCGAGCGTGACGGACTCGCTGGTGTTGTTGTGTGCGATCGGAGCGACGTCGATTTCGACGCGCCAGAACGCGCGGCGTCGCGGGAAGATGCCGTAGACGCGCGCCTGGAATTTCTCCGCCATGAGGCCGGGCAGCTCGGTGGTGGCGCAGACGCGGCCGAAGAGTGTCGTGAGCGCGCCTTGGAGGCCGGCGTTCTGGTCGAAGAGGACGCCGACCCAGCCGCGGCGGCGGAGGATTTTCAGCGCTTCGGCGAAACCGTTTTTCCGGGAGAGCAGCTTCATGCCGAAACGCTCGCGGGAACGTTGGACGAAGTCGTTCGCGGCGGGGTTGTCGAGGGGGCGGAAGATGATGCCGAACTCGGGATGCGGTTCGGGCGTGACGAGGAATTGCGCGGTTTGCGCTTCCCAATACGCGAGGTGGGGCGAGCAGATCAGCGTGGGCGCGGGCTCGGCGTGGTGTCGTGTATGCGCGGATACAAGCGCGGGGGAGGCGGAGATGATTTTGCGCCAGCGACGCTCGTCGATGAAGGGCGTCGCGAGCGAGAGCAGGCCGGTCTCGATGAGGCGGCGGCAGCTTTCGCGGCCGATCGCGCACTGCCACGCGGCGGATTGCTCGGGAAACGCGTGGTGGAGGTTGGAGAGGACGAGCCGGCGACGCCTTGGGAGCGCCATAAAGATGAAGTCGCCGAGCGCCGCAGCGAGGCCACGCAGCATGGGCTCAGGGGTGTGCGCGACGAGCCAGCCGAGTGATTTTAGTGCAAAAGTAAGCACGCGCGCGGGATTTATCTTTGATTTCCTCCGAGAAAAAACATGAAACGTAACGCTCTCGCGGTTAAAAGCAGATTCTCGTCGAAACTGCGCGCCGCGCCTCAATGACCGAACTGCTGATCATCAAACCCTCGTCACTTGGCGATATCGTACACGGGCTGCAGGTCGCGACGTCGCTGAAGGCCCAAGTGGCTCACCTGCGGATTTCATGGGTGGTGCGGGAGATTTTCGCGCCGATCGTGCGGGCGTGCGAGGCGGTGGACCAGGTTTACGTCTTCGAACGGAATGCCGGGGCGAAGGGGTTCATGAAGCTCACGAAGGAGCTGCGGAAAAAAACCTTCGATTACGTGTTCGACATGCAGGGCCTGCTGCGCACGGGGCTGATGACCTCGCGTGTACTCGCGGCGAAGAAGGTGGGCCGGTCCGACGCGCGGGAATTTTCGGGCGTCTTCTATAATCAGAAGGTGCCGCTGCCGCCGGCGGGGAAGAACAGCCACGCGTTGCCGATCCTGTTGCAATTCTGCAAGGTGCTCGGCGCGAAGCCGGAGTTGCGCGGCACGTTGAAGTTTCGCGAGGTCGATTCGCTCAATCTGAAGTTTGCCGATGCACGCGGCGGCGGGAAGCCGATCGTGATGTTCGTCGACAGCCGGCGGGCGGAAAAGACGTGGGGTGGCTTCAAACAGCTCACCGAGCTGATTCTGCGCGAATCGAAAACGCGCAAAGTCGTCTGGGCCGGCAGCAGCTACGTGCACGATCGCGGCATGTATCCGCCGGAGCAGTTTTTCAACGTGACGGGCAACACCAGCCTGGTGTCGCTTCCGGCGCTCGTGAAGCGCGCGGATTGGGTGATCGCAAACGACAGCGGCCCGATGCACCTCGCGGCGGCGCTCGGCGTGCGCGTGCTGGGGATCTTTGGTCCGACCGACCCGCAGTTGTTCGGCCCGTATCCGTTGAACGCGTCGTCGAATGTGGTCGTGCAGGCGCCGGTGGGCGACCTGAAGCTGCTCTCGGCGAAGGAAGTGTATTCGCGTTTCCAGCGCGCGCGGGCGCGGTTCGAAAAGGGCAGGCAGTAGTCTGAAGCTGAGCGTCCAGAGTCTGGAACTCCGAACCGGCACGATGGATACCGCGGAGGACGCCAACCGACTGCTCGACGTTTTCGCTCTAGACTCCAGACGCCAAGCTCTATGACTGTTGCTCGCCTATGCTCGATCCGAAACTGATCCGCGAAACTCCCGACGCTGTCCGCGCCGCGATTGCGAAGAAGCACCTCGAGGTCGATCTCGATGGTGTGCTGGCGATCGACGCCGCGTGGCGCACGCAATTGCAGGAGGTCGAAAGCCTGCGCGGGAAACAGAAGGCGGCCAACACCGCGATGGCCGCGATGCCGAAAGGGTCGCCGGAATTCGTGGCGAAGATCACGGAAATGAAAGCGGTCTCGGCGCAGGTGAAGGAAAAGGAGGCGCAGCTCAACGAGACGGAGGCGCGGTTCAAGCAGGCGATGCTCTCGATTCCCAATCTACCGCACGCGAGCGTGCCGGAAGGACGGACCCCGGAGCAGAATGTCATCCACGCGCTGCACGGGGCGCACGAGGAGCCGCGGCCGCACGCGCTCCCGCACTGGGAGATCCCGGGTTTCGAGAAACTGTTCGACTTCGCGCGCGGTGCGAAAGTCACGGGCGCGGGTTTCCCGTTCTATATAGGTGACGGCGCGCGGATCGTGCGCGCGTTGCTGCACTTCTTTTTGGATGAAAACTCGAAGGCCGGCTATGTGGAGGTGAACCCGCCGATCTTCGTCAACGCCGCGAGCGCGACCGCCACCGGGCAGCTGCCAGACAAGGAAGGGCAGATGTACGAGATGACGGTCGACAAACTCTATGCGGTGCCGACGGCGGAGGTGCCGCTGACGAATTTCTTCCGCGACGAAATCGTCGAGGAGGGCGCGCTGCCGATTTATCGCTGCGCATATACGCCGTGTTTCCGGCGCGAGGCAGGGAGTTACGGCAAGGATGTGCGCGGGCTGAACCGGCTGCATCAGTTCGACAAGGTCGAGTTGCTGAAGTGGGTGCATCCCTCGTCGAGCTACGACGAGCTGGAGAAGCTGCGCGGCGATGCGGAGCGGATTTTGCAGAAGCTGGATCTGCCTTATCGCGTGCTGTTGATGTGCGGTGGCGATCTCGGTTTCTCGCAGTCGAAGAAATACGATCTCGAAGTGTGGTCGGCCGGCCAGAAGCGCTGGCTCGAGGTGTCCAGCTGCTCGAACTTCGAGGCGTTTCAGGCGCGGCGGGCGCAGATTCGTTTCCGCTCGAAGGAGACTGGCAAGGCCGAGCTCGTGCACACGCTCAACGGCTCCGGTCTGGCGATTCCGCGCGTACTCGCCGCGCTGCTGGAGAACAATCTCCAGGAAGACGGGCGCGTGCGAATCCCGACGGCGCTGGTGCCGTATTTCGGGAAGGACTATCTTACGTTTGCATGACCGGTGCGCGCCAGCGTGGGTGCTCCGCCCGCGGCGGATGAAAACGCCAGGCGCGACGCCCGCGCCGGCGCTCGCCGCCAGCGCTGTACGGATCGGGGCGTTGATCCCGCGGTCGCGATTGCATCCAGCCGTCGTCGCATGGGCGGAGGCCGCTTCGCGGCGGGTGTCGTGGGCGGTGGGGTTCTCCGGCGGGCCGGACTCGCTGGCGTTGCTGCTTTTGCTATGGGCGCACTGGCCGGAACGGCGCCGGACCCTGCGTGCGCTGCATTTCGATCATCGGTTGCGGGGCGTGGAATCGACGGAAGACGTGCGGTTTTGCCGGAAAGTGTGTCGTGCCCTGGGCATCACGTTTATCACCGGAAAGTGGATACGGCCAAAAGGCGCCGCGATTCCGGGCGAAGCGCAGGCGCGCGAGGCGCGCCTGGCGTTTTTCCAGGAGCACGCGCGCGTGGTGTGGCTCGGGCAGCAGCAGGACGACATTGCGGAATCGATGTTGATGCGGCTGGCGCGCGGCAGCGGGCTGGGCGGGCTGGCGGCGCCGCGGCCGGTGCAGCGTTTCGCGCGGGGGCGGATTCATTTGCGACCGTTGCTCACGTTGAAAAAAGCGGAGATCGTCGCGGCCTTGCGCGATGCGGGGATCGCATGGCGCGAAGATTCATCGAACGCGGCGGGGATGTTCTTTCGAAATCGGATTCGGCACGAAGTGATTCCGTCATGGATTGCGGCAGCGCAACGCGATGCGCTGGCGGGAGCGGCGCGGTCGCGCGCGCTGCTGGCGGAGGACGAGGAGGCGCTCGAAGGTTGGCTGGACGAGATCGATATCCTCGATGCGAAGCGTGGACTGCGGCTCGCCGCGGTGGAGGGCAAGCCGCGCGCGATCGTCCGGCGGGCGTTGCATCGCTGGCTGCAAGCGCAACGGCAGCGCGTGGACATTTCGAGTCAGGCGTTCGAGGCCTTGCTGGTGGCGGTGGAGGCTGGGAAGCCAACGCGCCACAGCCTTGGCGCGGAGTGCTTTGGCGTGATTCGCGAGGGCAGTTTACGCGTCGTGCGCACAAGAAAGACGCGTCGTAATTTCCAAAGGCGCACCAATTGACTTATCCCAGTAGAACATCCACGTTTCGCGCTCAGTCCAAAATTTTAAATGTCCGAACCCGAAAACAAGAAATCGCGGCGTCCGTTGAAGAATTTGCCCCCGGATCGCTTTCAACCGAAGATGCTCATCTTCTGGCTGGCGCTGGTGGCGGCTGTACTCGCGTTGCTCTACTATACACCGAGCATGAGCAGCACGCCGGAGATGCTCTCGATTCAGGAAGTCGTGGAGCGGTCGGAGGCGAACAACATCAAGCCCGGCGGCGTGATCCGGCCGGATCTTGGCGGCGGCCGCGATTGGCACACGATCATTGGCGAGAGCCGCAAGGACACGTCGGGAGCCTACAAGCAGTTTCGCGCGGCCGGTCGCGTGACCGATGAAAACATGATGCGGCTGCAGCGGACGAAGCTCTTCAGTGAGCAGCCGTCGCAGACGTTGCTGACGTCGATCGCGGCGCAGGTCATCCCGTTCGTCATTATCATCGGCCTGCTTTATTTTCTGTTCGTGCGCCAGCTACGCCAGGCTGGCCGGGGTGCGCTGAGCTTCGGCAAGAGCCGCGCCAAGTTGCTGACCCGCGATCGCGACAAGATCACCTTTGCAGATGTCGCGGGTTGCGATGAGGCGAAGGAGGAGGTCTCCGAGGTCGTCGAGTTTCTCAAGGACCCGAAGAAGTTCACGAAGATGGGCGGCCGGATTCCCAAGGGCATCCTGATGGTCGGTCCTCCCGGCACGGGCAAGACGCTCCTCGCAAAGGCGGTCGCCGGCGAGGCGGACGTGCCGTTCTTCAGCATCTCGGGCTCGGACTTCGTGGAGATGTTTGTCGGCGTCGGTGCAAGCCGCGTGCGCGACATGTTCGAGCAGGGCCGCAAGAGCGCGCCGTGTCTGATCTTCATCGACGAAATCGACGCGGTCGGCCGCCAGCGCGGCGCTGGTCTCGGCGGCGGCAACGACGAGCGTGAGCAGACCCTCAACTCGCTGCTGGTCGAGATGGACGGCTTCGACACCACGGAAGGCGTCATCATCATCGCGGCGACGAATCGCCCCGATGTGCTCGACAGCGCGCTGCTGCGGCCGGGTCGTTTCGATCGCCAGATTTACGTCGACCTGCCCGATCTCATCGGTCGCGAACAGATCCTGCGCGTGCACGCCAAGAAAGTCTCGCTCGCGGAGAACGTCGACCTGCAGGTCATCGCGCGCGGTACGCCCGGTTTGTCCGGCGCCGAGCTGGCGAATCTGCTCAACGAGGCCGCGCTTCTCGCCGCCCGTCGCGGCAAGAAGAAGGTCGAGATGGTGGATGTCGACGATGCGCGCGAGAAGGTGCAATTCGGGCGCGAGCGGCGGCGGTTGATGGACGACGAGGAGAAGAAGCTCACGGCGTATCATGAAGCTGGACACGCGCTCATTCAGGCTGTGCTCGATGACGGCCACATGCCGGTGCACAAGGTGACGATCATCCCGCGCGGGCGCAGCCTGGGCAGCACGATGTTCATCCCGAAGAAGGATATTCTCACGCACGCGAAGAAGCGGATGCTGAGCCAGATCGCGATGGGCCTCGGCGGCCGGATTGCCGAGGAGCTGGTGCTCGGGGACATCTCGAGCGGCGCGGCGGGCGACATCAAGCAGATCACCAAGATCGCGCGTCACATGGTGTGCGACTGGGGGATGAGCCCGCTCGGTCCCGTGGCGTTCGGTGATCACCACGACACGGTGTTCCTGGGCCGTGAGATCACGCGCAACGAGAACATTTCCGAGGAGACCGCGCGCAAGATCGACGAGGAGATCCATCGGATCATCGAGGGCGAATACGTGCGCGCGAAAAAGATCATCGAGGAACATCGCCCGGCGCTCGACAAGATGGCCGAAGCGCTACTGGAGCACGAAACGATCGATGGGAAACACGTGTTGGAAATTCTGCAGTTCGGTGAGATTCGTTCGCCCATCGTGCCGAGCGTCGATTCGAAGTTGCATGTTCCGCCCTCGAAGGGGAAGACCCCGGAAAAATTACCGGCGCCCGAACCCATGGGGCCCGCGCCCGCACCGAATCCAGCGTGAGGCGAAGCGGGTGTTCCCCCGCACCATTCAGATCACATGTCGAAAAGGCGGACCCTCCGGTCCGCTTTTTTTTTGCGCCCGGCAAGGGCGCATCTGAGGGCAGTGAACATGAAGTCGCGTGGAGACAGGTCGGACGGAACAAGGGGGCAGCAGGCCGAGCTGGAACTCGGCGTTCCCGGGGGGGGGCGGCGCATGTCGTTTATCGAAGGTTTTGACCACCCGCCAAATCGTACTTTCATCGCGGCAACATGCCCACCTCTCCCTCTGCTGCCTCGACGTCGCCGTTCTTGCTGCTCTTTCGGAATGCCGGTCCTGAAACGCATGCTTCGCTCTCGCCCGAACAGCGCGAGGAGATGACGAAGCAATGGAACGTCTGGATCGACGGGCTGCTGGCTCAAGGGAAGCTGCAACACGGTCAGCCGCTCGCGCCGGGTGGTCGCGTGGTGTCGGGCACGCACGGACAGCGGGTGATCGACGGTCCCTATGCCGAGGCCAAGGAGGTGGTCGGCGGCTATGTCTTTCTGTCCGTCGCCGACCTCGACGAGGCGACTCAAATTGCGAAGGGATGCCCGGGTTTGGCGCTCGGTCTGACGGTTGAAGTACGGCCGGTCGCCGCGGTGAGCCCGGTGCTCGAGGGCGTGTGCGGTCGTCCGCCGGAATAACGGCTGGCGAGGGTTGTTTTTTTCGGGGCGCCGATGAAAGGCGTTACATAAAACGCGGCGCCGGGTGGCGCCGCGGTGTGATGAAGAAACTGAAGAATCGAGTTAACGATTCGGATTCGACGGACTCGGCGAGAGGTCCGAGGAAGAGTCCGGGTTCGGGGATGACGAATCGTCGTCGGGCGAGCGGCCCGGGCTTGTGTCGGTGTCGCGATTGTCGAGGCCCTTGGCTTTGCCGGGATGGTCGTTGATCCCGCGGTCGCTGCTCGAGCTCGGGTCGGAAGTCGTGCTGGTGCTCGACTCGGTGCCCGTCGTGGAGCGCGAGGATTTCATTTCCGCGGAGGAGCGGCCGGTGGGGGAGAGCGCGGCGTCACTGCTCGAGTCGATCTTGAGCGAAGTGCGGGCGTTGCTCACGACCTGACCGAGCTGGACGTTGGTCGTGGCGGCGATTTGTCCCCAGCCCTGGCCCTGCGAGCGTAGCGCGAGGATGCCTGGGAAATGTGAGGATGAAGTCGCGGAGGCGACACTCGTCGTGCTGGTGGAAGTGCTGTCCGCTGCGGCGAGCGGACCGCCGAGCAGGACGGCTTTCCACTGGTCCGGCGTGGCGCACCCCGTCACGCCTGCACCGCGGAGCGCTTCGGCGGCGAGGGCCAGGGCGATATAGGCTTCACCGTAGCCGAGACCGGAACTGACCGGCGTAAACGTGGCTGTTTTCGTTTCACCGTTCACGTCGGAGGTGAGCGTCACGGACGTGCCACTGTGCAGGGCATCGACGAGCATTCGTGCATTCTCGGGTGTGCACGCGACATCGGCAAACTGGGTCGAGATGCGTTCGACCACCAGCGGACCTTGCGCGTCGATTTGCTGCACGACGGTGGTGACCTGCGCGTCGTGCTGGGTCGAGGTCGTCAGCGTGCTCTGCGTGCCGGACTGCTGCGCGGTCGAGAGTGTGTCCGATGACTGTGATCCCGGCTGCGTTGTGCTGGTGGAGTAGCTCGGATCCGTGGTCGTGCTCGTGCTGGATTGGGTGCTGGTGCTGGGCGCTGGATAAGTCGATGGCGAGGTCGTGCCCGTGCTCGAGGCACTTGTGCTGCCCGACGTGCTGCTGCTGCTGCTCGAAGTCTCGATGTCGCTGGAGGTGCTCGGGATTCCTGTCGTGGTGCTGGTGGATGGCGCGGTGGATTGCGTCTGGCTCGAACTGCTGTCGGGGCTGCTCGATGGAGAGGTGGTCGACGAACTCGAGGAGGACGATGATGGATTGATTTCCGAACGGGTGGACGACGAGGACGTGCTCGTGCCCGATTGTGATTGAGAGGACGTCGATGGTGTCTGCGTGGACGACGATTGCGCCTGTAACGCGAGGGTCGCGGCAAAGAGCGCGGCCGTGCTGGAAGTGATTAACTTGAACGGAGTTTTCATAATGGCTTGATCGAGGGTTAACCGCCGGTTCTCCCGCGCATGACTGCGCTTACCCAGACCGGCATGCCGCACGAAGACAGTGGGAGTTTCGCACAAGTTCGCGGGCCGCCGTCGTCTAACCGGATTTTCGGGAAAAACGTCGATACGCGGCCGGTGAATTCCCCCGGCGATCGCCGGTTCATTTGGACGTAGCGCCGGCGACACAACCAGCGGCAGCGAGAACGTGCGGTGTCACAACCGCCTCGATGGTAACGGGCCAGTGATGTGGTGCCCGAATGTCGACGAGCACGCGGCGACATCGCATCCTTCGTCACCACGTTAGAAATTCAGCGCCGGCCCCAATTACGATATCGTAAGCGCTCAACAGGACCGGCTGTTCAAAGCGCAACCCGGTGGACCGTCAATCGAGAGCGCCGCGGCGAGGCGCGAGGACGCATCCATTTTGCTGCTGCAACGAGCAGGTGCGTGTCCGTGGGCTGCCTGCACGGGCTCTTCGGGAGAATAATTTCGTTCCCATCACGTCGTGCCGAAGATTTTTTTTGTATTTTGACCGTGAACCCGGTGGCGCGGGTGGCCCCTGCGTAAGCTGTTCCATGCCTTGGGCCAGCTTCGTTGTGGCAGAGAGTTCGTGCTGCGGTACTCGGGGGCAGTGCTCGCATCAGCGGCCGGCAAGATGTTTGTGCGGGTTGCACCTCACGGGTGTACAGGCTTCCTTCGGCTCACCTTCAACTTCATGCAAGAGCCCCAATGTCCTCGAGGCAATGAGTGCGTCCAGCTCTCTCAAGCCGAAGCTGATTACAACCGCTTGTTCAATCTTTCACCCGACCTGCTCTGCGTCGCGGGGCTCGATGGCTTTTTCAAGCGGGTGAACCCTTCGTGGACGCGGATTCTAGGCTGGTCGGAGGCGGAGTTGCTGTCTCGTCCCGTGGAGTCGTTCATGCATCCGGATGATCGCGAGCGCACGTTGCAGGCGCGTTCCGATCTCGCGAAAGGTTTGCCGGTGCGAGGGCTCGAGAATCGGTATCTCTGCAAAGACGGTTCTCATCGCTGGCTGGCGTGGCAATCCGTCGTGGAGCCGCCAGGGACGACAGTGTTTGCCGTGGCGCGCGACATCACGGAGCGCCGACAGTGGGATCAGGAGCAACTCGTCCGGAGCAAATTGGAGTCCACCGGAATCCTGGCCGCCGGCATCGCCCATGATTTCAACAACCTGCTCGCGAGCCTGCTGTTGAATGTGGAGATGGTTAGTTTGTGCGACTCGACCTCCGCCGAGCAGGAAAATTATCTATCGCACGCCCGGACCACGATTCACGCCGCCACAGCTCTCACCCAGCAACTGATCACGTTTTCCGCGGGTGGTCAGCCGGCGCGCCACGTCGCGGATTTAAAAGTTCTGCTGGAGCAATCGATGGAGGTCGCGCTCCGCGGATCCGCATTGCGGGGGAAATGTGATGTGGCGCCGGACTTGTGGGCGGCCGAGGTGGACGAGGGGCAGCTCGGTCAGGTGATGCGTAATCTGATCTTGAACGCGCGGGAGGCGTCGCAACCAGGCGGAACCGTGCGGCTGACTGCCGCCAATGTCGTGCTGGAGTCCGTGCCTGTGGCGGGATGTCCACCCGGGGAGTATCTGCGCATCGACATCACTGACGATGGCGTCGGCATCCCGGCGGACATCTTGCCCAACGTTTTCGATCCGTATTTTTCGACGAAGGAACGCGGTTCGCAGAAAGGCATGGGACTGGGCCTGACCATCTGCCGCATCGTGCTTCAAAAACATGGCGGCACGATGGCCATCGCGTCACATCCGGGTGTTGGCACGACCGTCACGTGCTACTTGCCGGCGCTGCAAAGGAAGAGCTTTGAGATTCCGGCCGTCGCGCATCCCGATGCCGGTGGCGAGCCGAGAGTCCTCGTGATGGACGATGAAGAGCTGTTTCGCGAAACGCTCGCGCAAGCGCTCCAACGGCTCGGGTATCTTGTTGAACAAGCCGGTGACGGCGAGACGGCCGTGGCGCTCTATCAGCAGGAAATGAAAGCCGGACGTCCGTTCGCGGCCGTGCTGCTGGATCTCACGGTGCGTGGAGGCATGGGCGGCACCGAAACCATGAAGGCACTGCAGGCGTGCGATCCGGGGGTTCGGGCGGTGTTGATCACGGGCTATAGCAATGAAGAAGCGTTCCGTGAACACGCGCGACACGGCTTCCGTGGCGCGCTCGGCAAGCCGTTTTCCTCGGAGTCGCTGCGCACGTTATTGGGAGGGATCCTCCGGACGGATCTGGCCAGGGCGAAGGGCGGATACGCGCCCGTCACTAATACACACTAATAGTCACTAATGGTATATAGTGTTGGGTAAATCCGTTCCTGCCGTTCGGCTACCTGTACAGATTGTACAGATGAAACTTGGGACGGGTGCTCGAGAGCCCTGCTCTCCCGAGCAGGGCTACGCGATCCTCGGCGTTGCGTGTCAGAGCGTGGCGAGGATCTGGTTGAACGTGTCACATGGACGCAGCGCGGCGGACGCGAGCTTGTCGTTGGGCTGGTAGTAGCCACCGATGTCGACGGGCCTGCCTTGCACGGCGATCAATTCCTCGACGACCTTCTTTTCGCTCGCGAGGAGCTTCTCTGCGATTGGCGTGAAGCGTTGCTTCAGCTCGGCATCGGCGTTCTGCGCGGCGAGGGCCTCGGCCCAATAGAGCGCGAGATAGATATGGCTGCCGCGGTTGTCGATCGTGCCCAGCTTGCGGCCGGGGGAGCGATCGTTCTCGAGGAACTTGCCGGTCGCGGAATCGAGCGTGTCGGCGAGGACCTTCGCTTTCGCGTGTTTGAAGGTGAGGCTCAGATGCTCGAGCGATGCGGCGAGGGCGAAGAACTCGCCGAGGCTGTCCCAGCGGAGGTAGTTTTCCTGAAGGAATTGTTCGACGTGCTTCGGCGCGCTGCCGCCGGCGCCGGTTTCGAAGAGGCCGCCGCCGTTCATGAGCGGGACGATCGAGAGCATCTTCGCGCTCGTGCCGACTTCGAGGATCGGGAAGAGGTCGGTGAGGTAATCGCGGAGGACATTTCCGGTGACGCTGATCGTGTCCTGACCGGCCTTCAGGCGCTCGAGCGTGAACGTGCACGCTTCGGCGGGCGGGAGGATGCGAAGGTCGAGGCCGTTGGTGTCATGCTGCGCCAGATACGTTTTAACCTTGGCGATGACGTGCGCATCGTGGGCGCGTTTTTCATCGAGCCAGAAAACGGCGGGCGAATTGGAGAGGCGCGCGCGGTTGACGGCGAGCTTCACCCAATCCTGCACGGGAGCGTCCTTTGTCTGGCAGGCGCGCCAGACGTCGCCTTCTTCGACGGCGTGCTCGAGCAAGGTTTGGGATTTGGCGTCCGGGGTCTGGGATTCCGGAATCGTGACGACGCGGACGGTGCCGTGGGCGGGAATCTGGAACGTCTTGTTGTGCGAGCCGTATTCTTCCGCGGCTTGGGCCATGAGGCCGACGTTTGGGACGGAGCCCATCGTCTTCGGATCGAAGGCGCCGTGTTTTTTGCAGAACTCGACCGTGGCGTGATAGACGCCCGCGTAGGAGCTGTCGGGGATGACGGCGAGCGTGTCCTGGAGCTTGCCTTGCGCATCGTACATCTTGCCGCCGGCGCGAATCATCGCGGGCATGGAGGCATCGACGATGATGTCGCTCGGGACGTGGAGATTGGTGATACCCTGGTCGGAGTTCACCATCGCGATGCCAGGGCCGGCGGCGTAGGCGGCCTGGATGTCGGCCTCGATGACGGCCCTCTTGTCGGCGGGAAGTTTTTGGAGTTTCTCGACGAGATCGCCGAAGCCGTTGTTCAGGTCGACGCCGAGTTCGGCAAACGTGGCGGCGTGTTTCGCGAGGAGGTCTTTGAAGAAGACGCGGACGGCGTGGCCGAAGAGAATCGGGTCGGAGACCTTCATCATTGTCGCCTTGAGATGGAGTGAGAAGAGGACGCCGTCGGCCCTGGCTTTCGCGATCTGCTGCTCGTAGAAGGCGACGAGTGCGCGTTTGCTCATGCGGGTGGCGTCGAGGATCTCGCCGGCCTTGAGCGCGAGTTTGGCAACGAGGACCTTCGTAGTGCCATCGGCGCCGGCGAACTCGATCTTCACGGTCGTGGCGGCGGGGACGGTGACGGACTTCTCGTTGGAGAAAAAGTCATCGCGGCCCATGGTCGCGACGCTGGTCTTCGAGTCGGGCGACCATTTGCCCATGGAGTGTGGGTGTTTCTTCGCGTATTCCTTGATGGCTTTGGGCGCGCGTCGGTCGGAGTTGCCCTCGCGGAGGACGGGGTTGACGGCGGAGCCTTTGACTTTGTCGTAGCGGCTCTTCGCGTCTTTCTCGGCGTCCGTTTTCGGCGTCTCGGGATAATCGGGGACTTTGTAGCCGTGAGCCTGAAGTTCGGCGATGGCTTCCTTCAGCTGCGGAACGGACGCGCTGATGTTAGGGAGCTTGATGATATTGGCCTCGGGCTTGAGCGTGAGCGCGCCGAGCTCGGCGAGGTGGTCGGGGATGCGCTGCTCCGCGGGAAGGAGGTCGGAAAAAATGGCGAGGATGCGGCCGGCGAGCGAGATGTCGCGGGTTTCGACGTTGATGCCCGCATGTTTCGTGAAAGCCTGCACGATCGGCAAAAACGAATAAGTGGCGAGGGCCGGCGCTTCGTCAGTTTGGGTGTAGATGATGGTAGGATCCGCGGGCATAGTGATAGAGAGGATGGAACGAAGGAGAAAGAGAGCCTGCCAGCTAAGTGGCTGCGGTGGCTCGGTCAAAGGCAATTGCGGTCGCCTCGCACGGCGGCATGCAAGGGATGCAATCAACGGCGTGTACGGTCGCGATCGGCCCGAGTCGAGGCCGGCGATGAAGGGCACGGATTCGAACGAGCGGTGAAAATTGCGGGCCTGGCTGCTTGGTGCAGCGAGAGATGCGATTCGCCCCTGGCGAACGCTCAAGATCGGGCGATCCCGGCCGAACATACTGGAATAAATCAGCCCCTGATCGCTCGTTTGGAAAAATCTGCGGGCTCTGCCTATGGTAGAGCGGCCGCCGTATTTTTTCCGCGGCGTGGATTGCAGCGTGAGGCAGGTGGTTGGACTTCGATTGCGTGGCGCCGGGCGTGGGTGGTGTGCTTTGCGACGCTGGTCGCGACGGCAGCAGGGGCGGAGATGGGCGCCGCGGCGGTGCCATTGCCCGAGAGGGTGGAGAGGCAACTGGACATCGGCGCTCTGCCGCAACCGTTCGCCGTCGCTTCGTGGGAAACGGACAGTGGACTGCCGCAAAACACGGTGCGTGCAATCCGGCAGACGGCCGACGGTCATCTGTGGGTCGGAACGAGCGAAGGGCTGGCGCGTTTCAATGGTTCCGAATTCACAGTCTTCAACCGCCGAAACACGCCGGGTTTTCCCAACTCCTCGATCACGACGTTGCTGGAAACGCCGGACGGCAGCCTGTGGTTCGGATCGGATGGCAGCGGCGTGGCGCGGGTGCGAGAGGGCAAGGTCGAACGATTTCCAATGGACAAAGGGCTGCTGAGTCCGCGGGTTTTTGCGCTGGCGCTGGGCCCCGACGGCAGCGTCTGGGTGGGCACCGCAAGCGGCGTGAGCCGCTGGAGGGACGGAAAATTCGAACACACTACCGAACGCGAAGGGCTGGTCAGGAATCTGGTGCGGTCGCTGCGCTTTTCCCGGACGGGTGAGCTTTGGGTCGGCACCACGCGGGGAGTCAGCGTGATTAGAGACGGCGTTGTGTCGACCGATACGAGCCTGCAGGATCTGAGCAGCGACATCATCCGCGTGTTGTTCGAAGACAAGGCCGGTGCGCGTTGGATCGTCACAAACTCCGAGGTCGCCCGCCAACAAGGTGGCGTGCTCATCCGTTATGCGGCGAAACACGGCATCGCGCCGCAGAACGTGGAGTCGATCGTGGAGGGGCAGGATGGTACACTGTGGTTCGGCGCGAGCGACGGGCTGTTCCGGTTTCAGGACGGCAGGTTCGTGCGCGAGGTGTGGCAGGGGAGCGCTCGCGAATCGATTCGGACGGTGTTTGCAGATCGCGAAGGCAATCTCTGGCTGGGAACCAATGGCGGACTGAAACGGATCCGTCGAACCGTGTTTGCCCACTACGGCGTGGAGGAAGGGCTGTCGCACGACATGGTCGCGTCGGTGTGTCAGGATGCGAGCGGTGCTTATTGGGTTGGCACGATGGGCGGCGGCTTGAACCGGTTGTCGGGGCGCAGCCAAACGGTCTATACAAAGAAACATGGTTTGCTAAGCGCCGGAATCCGCGCGCTTCATCCGTCGCGCGATGGCGGGATATGGGTCGGCTTCGATCGCTCGGGTGTGGTGCGGATCCAGGAGGGGCAGGTCAACCGCCATACCAGCATCGAGACGTTTGATGGATCCACGGCGCAGGCGCTCCATGAAGATCGCAATGGCACGCTGTGGATCGGCACGCGCAACGGGCTCTGCAGCCTGAAGGACGGACAGTTTGTCAATCACACGAAGAACGGCGGGATCGAGGCGAACATCATCCGCGACTTTGCGGAAGGCGCGGATGGCGTGCTCTGGATCGGGACGAGCCGGGGTCTGGTGCGCCATGAAAGCGGCAGGTTCACCCTGTTTCGCAAGGAGCAAGGGCTCGCGTCGGACAGCATTCGATCGCTATATATCGACCGCGACGGCGTGCTTTGGATTGGCACGAATGGCGGGGGCCTGAACTGGCTGCAGCAGGGGAAATTCGGGAAGTGCTCGTTGTCCAGGGGACTATATAGCGACACAATTTTCGAAGTGATTGACGACGATATCGGCTATCTATGGATGAGCTCGCGGCAGGGGATGTTCCGGGTTGCAAAGCAGCGGCTGCTCGAGGTTGGTCGCGGAGAGAGGGCGCGCGTCGAGTGCATGGCCTTCGGCAAGGCCGACGGGCTTCCGGGCGTGGAAGGCAGCGGCGTGGCGAAGCCAGGGGCGTGGAAAGCAGCTGATGGCCGGCTCTGGTTTGCGACGTTGAAAGGGGTGGCGACGATCGATCCGACGGCGATCAAGCGCAACGAGATCCCGCCGCCGGTCGTGATCACTCGGCTGCGAGTCGACGGCGCCGACGTGCCGCTGGACCGGGTGGCACACCTGCCGCCCGGGCGGGGGGAGTTTGATTGTTCCTATACCGCGCTCAGCTATACACAGCCGGAAAAAATTCGCTATAAATACAAGCTGGAGGGCGTCAATGACGACTGGGTGGACGCAGGGACGCGCGTGGTCGCCAACTATAGCCGCCTGCCGCCCGGGCGGCACCGCTTCGTGGTCCGGGCGATGAACAGCGATGGTGTCTGGAACGAGACAGGGGCCGCGGTCGAGTTTCATCTTGCGCCACATTTCTACACGACGTGGTGGTTCTATAGCATACTCGGCGGCATGATATGTTCCGCCGCGTTTGGCGCCTACTCGCTGCGCATGCGTGCGCTGCGCAAACGCGAGCGGCAGTTGGTGACGATCGTGCAAGAACGGACCGCGCATCTCGAGACGGAGATTCACGAACGCCGGCGGGCGGAGGAGGCGTTGAAAGGGTCGGAGGCGCTGTATCACTCGCTGGTGGAAGCGCTGCCGGTGAGCATTCATCGCAAGGATAACGACGGCCGGTTCACGTTTGCGAACCACCACTTTTGCACCCGGCTCGGCCGGCCGCTGGCCGATGTCCTGCAGCGGACCGATGATGATTTATATAGCGCGGAAGTCGCGACGAAGCACCGGATGGCGGATCAGCGGGTGCGGGAGACGCGCGAGGCGTTCCAGTGCGAGGAGGCGGCGTGCGAGCCGGGCGGCGCAGTGCGGTACTTCGATACTTTCACGGTTCCGGTGTTCGACGGGAGCGGCGAGCTCGCGGGCACGCAGGGGCTCTCGTGGGACATCACGCCCCGCAAGCGGGCCGAGCAGGAGGTCGCAAAGGCGCACCGCGAATTGGTCGAGGTGTCCCGGCTGGCGGGGATGGCGGAGGTCGCGACGGGGGTGTTGCATAACGTCGGCAACGTACTGAACAGCGTGAACGTATCGGCGACCCTGCTGGAGCAGCGCGCGCGTGAATCGAAGGTGGCGAGTGTCGCCAGACTCTCGGGTTTATTGCGCGAGCAGGGGGCGGATCTCGGCTCGTTCCTGACCAGCGACCCGAAAGGGCGGACCATTCCTGCCTATCTCGAGCGGCTGGCGGCGCACCTGGCCGATGATCAGGCGGCGATGGTGAACGAGCTGGAGCTGCTCCGAAAGCACATCGATCACATAAAGAACATCGTGGCGAGGCAGCAGAGCTTCGCGAACGTGTGCCGGATAAGGGAAACGCTCGCGATCGCCGATCTGGTCGAGGAAGCGTTGCAGATGAGCGCCGGCACCCTGGCCCGGCATGGCATAGAGCTCGTCCGCGACTACACGGCACGACCGACACTTCTCACCGAGAAACACAAGGTGGTGCAGATTATCGTGAACCTGATAACGAATGCGCAGCAGGCGTGCGTCGAATCGGAGCGGACGAAGAAAACGATCGTGGTGCGAATCGCGCAGGAAGAAGACCGCGTGCGCGTGAGCGTGGCGGACAACGGCGTGGGTATTCCGAAGGAAAATCTCACGCGGATTTTCGCTCACGGATTCACCACGCGTCCCGACGGTCATGGTTTCGGGCTGCACAGCTCGGCGTTGGTGGCGAAGGAACTCGGCGGCAGTCTGATCGCGAGAAGTGACGGGCCGGGTCTCGGCGCCGAGTTTGTGCTCGAGGTGTTTGCCGGGCGCGAAGCCATCGGGTCGGAATCGGCGCGGTCAGGTTGAGGTGGTGTCGCGATCACGGGAATTTTTTTGCCGTGCGGAAGCGTACAGAGGGCTTTCAATGCGTGCGCTCCTCGCCCTTTATTTCCCAAGTCATGAAAAAACTGATCGCGCTTCTTCTCATCACCGTCGCGTGCGCGTGCGCGCAGGTTGAAACCATCGATCTTGGGCCGCGCGGCAGCTTGAGGCTCTATCTGCCCGGCGAGTGGAAGACGGATCTCTCAACGCTGGGTCGCGAGATCACGCTGTCGATCCGGCCGGCGAAGGAGTCGGTGAACGCGTCGTGCACGGTCGCGGTCTCGTTTCCCGAGATGGATCGCTTCGACACAAAGTCGCGATTGAAACTGCAGGTGGAGGCGGACGGCGCGGGCTTCGCACCGCAGTCGGTGGAGGGGAGGGCCGTCGCGCGGGAGTTCAACGTGACGACGGGTTTTGGTTTCTACTGCAACTTCACCGACGCGATGCTGCGGGGAAAGCCGTCGAAGCCCGGAGATTTCAAAGTGGTGAGCGCGGGGAGGATCCGTCTGGCCCCGCAGATTCTCGTCGACGTGTTCATCGGCGCGGATGGTTTTCGCGACGAGTCTTATCAACAACTGCTGGGCGCGATCGAGGGCATGGAGTTCAAGCCGGGGCGATAGGGGCGGAGAGGTGCGGAGGGAGCGCGCGAGGCTTGCGGCCGCGGGGAGCTTTGGGGGTCCCCGCGTCTGCCGAAGCGGGCTACGTTGGAGACCGTGGCGCGACGCGGATTTGCACCGAGTTTCGAGGTGACATCGTGAAGGCGACCGCGCACGTTGCCCGCCCCTCGTGACGCTCCTCGCTTTCTACGTCGTCGTAATCACCCTCGGCATCCTGAGCATGGGGTTTCAACTGCTGGCCTCGCGCCTGTTGAACCCGCATTTCGGCTCCTCGATCATCGTGTGGGCGTGGCTTATTTCCACGTTCCTGGCCGCGTTCAGCATCGGCTCGATGGTGGGCGGCTGGGTGAGCAATCTCGCGCCGGCGCCTCGGCGGCGCGGTCAGGTGATCGGTGCGGTTGTGGCCGTGGTCACGCTCGCGCTCGCGGCGTTTTTTGGCCGGACGCTGCTCGGGCAGATCGAGGTGGCGTTCATCGAGATGAGCACGGCGCTGCTGGTGTCGTGCGTTGGAATTTTCTTCCTGCCGGTGACGGCGTTGTCGACCTTCGGGCCGCAATGCGTGCAGTTCCTCGCCTCGCGCGGCACGCCGCCTGGCAAGGCGTCGGGCATCGTCTACGGCGTGAGCACGCTCGGGAACATCGCGGGCGTGATGCTGACGGCGTTTGTGCTCATCCCCAATTTTCCCGTTTCCACCCTTCTGTTCATCTGGCTGACGGTTGCGGTGGTCAGCCTCGCCAGCCTGCTGCGTATATTGCGTCCGCTTTCCTCGTCATGAAACGTCTTTTCTGTTGGTCCTGCGTGATGTTGCCCCTGCTTGCGCTGGCGGCGCCGGCCGCGACGCCCGAGGGAAACTACGTCGAGCACTACGACACGATCTATAACAGCCTGACGGTCGAGCGGCGCGGCAACATCGTGGAGCTTCGGGCGCGCGCGCGCGGGACGGAAGCGCTGGAGTCGGCGATCGATCTCAGCGATCCGCTGCAACTCGTGGTGCACTATACACGCTCGCTGTATGGTGCGCTCTATCTCCATCCGCAGCCGAAGCGCGTGCTGATGATCGGGCTGGGCGGGGCGGGTTTTCACCGGCTGTTCGCGGCGGCCTATCCGAACTCGATGCTTCACACCGTGGAGCTCGATCCGAAGGTGCTCGAGCTCACGGAGTCGAGGATGGGCTTCAAGCCGACGGCGAACACGCCCGTCACGATCATGGACGGCCGGATGTTCGTGAAGCGAAACCGGGAGCAGTGGGACTGGCTGATCCTCGACGCGTTTCGCGGCGGGTTTGTGCCGCCGCACCTGAAGACCGAGGAGTTTTATCGCGAATGCGCGGCGCGTTTGAGCGACCGCGGCGTGTTCGTCAGCAACCTCCATGCGACGAGCCAGCTCTATTATTCGGACCTGAAGACGATTCAGAAAGTTTTCCCGCAGGTGGTGCTTTTCGAGACACTCGGCCGCGGCAATGTGATTGCGTGCGCGGTGAAGTATAAAGATCCGGTGATCACCGATCCGGCGAAATGGCCGACGGCAGAGCAGGTGACCGAGCCGGTGTTCGCAGGGCGGCTCGACATGAAGGAGATTCGCGGCGAGCACACGCTGATCCCGTTTCAACGGGTGCGGACGGCGCGGGTGCTGACGGACGATTTCGCTCCGGTGGAATTCCTGGACGCATTGAAGTCGAATAACGCGGACCGGCGAAATTGAGAACGTGGCCGGGGACTTCGCTCCCTGCCTGGAATAGCCGGAAGTGAAGCCCTGTCGCGTCCTCGAGCCGCTCAGACGAGCGGAAACAAGGTCGCGGCGATCGTGACGACGACGAAGCCGACGGTGCCCATGAGTGAGAACGTCACCGACATCGTTCGCAGCGTCTCGCGTTCGGTGAGTCCGCTGGTTTTCGACACGACCCAGAATCCGCTATCGTTCATCCACGGCACCAGCTTGGACGCGCAACCGATCGTGAGCGCGAGGTAGACTGGGTGAAAGCCGAGCGTCTCGGGCGAGGCGAACGCGGCGAGAATTCCCACGCTGGTGACCATCGCGACGGTCGCGGAACCCTGCGCGGTGCGGATGAGCGCGGTGACGAGAAACGCGAGCGGGAGCACGCCGATGCGGTATTCGCGCGCGAGGCCCTGAATGCGCTCGGCGATGCCCGTTTCCTGCAGCACGCCGCCGAAAACGCCACCTGCGGCGGTGATCAGGATGATCATTCCGGCGTCGGAGAGGGCGGCTTGAACCGTGTTGCGGACCTTTTGAGAATCGCTCCCGGGTCGGGTGGCGACCGTCACGAGACCGATGGCCGCGGCGATCGCGAGGGCGATGTTCGGATGACCGAGCGCGACGATGATTCGATTCACCTCGGTGGGCAGGGTCACGATCTTCGCGACCGTGGAGCCTGAGATCAGGAGGAGCGGAAGGACGACGGGAGCGAGCGCGAGCCAGAGTGGAGGAAGCTCATGCTCGGCGCGCTCCGGCTCCACGGGCGTTCCGTCGGTGGCGGTGCGCACCGGCGTCGGCCAGCGGCGGTTGGCCCACCAGGCGTAGGCGAGACCGCTGGCCGCGCAGATCGTGCTGAGCAGCAGGCCGGCAATGATCATGGTGCCGAGGTCGACGTTGAGGGACGCGGCGGCGAACAACGGTCCGGGCGTGGGCGGCACGAGCGAGTGCGTCATCGTCGTGCCGACGGCGATCGCGAGGATGTAGAACAGGTAATTCCGGCCGGTGCGCGTGGCCATCGCGCGGGCCAGCGGTATCAGGAGAAGGAATACGGTATCGAAAAACACCGGCACGCCGAGGACGAGGCCGCTGGTGGCGAAGACGAGCGGCGAGCGTTTCTCACCAAAGAGCGCAAGCGTGGAGCGCACGATGCGGTCGGCACCGCCGCTGTGGAGGAGGCAGGCGCCGACGATCGAGGCCATGGCGATAAGCACGCCGAGGCCGGTGCACGTGCCGCCGAACTTGCTGGCGAGCTTGACGCCGAGATGCTCCTGCGCGCGCGCGGCCGCCTCTGCGGGCGGACGTTTCTGGGCGAGGACTGCCTGCTCGATGTTGGCGCGTGGGGTCAGTGCGGATACGACGATCGCGGCGGCGAAGAGTGCGATGAAGGCGTGCAGCTTTAGAAATACGATGCCGCCGAGCACGATGCCCGCGCCGATCAGCAGGAGGAAAAAAGGATCCATGAGGTGGGGTAACTAAACGCCGCGGGGGAGTCGCGGCGCGCGGGCCAGTCAGGGAAGAAAACGACGCGAGGCAAGCCGCGAGCCCGCGGTCGGCGGAAGTCCGGCTTGCACGGTCGCGGTGATTTTGCGGCGATGCGGGCCTATACACCCCATGAATCTTTTCCTCGGCATCGATTCCGGTACACAAAGCGTCAAAGCGGTCGTCCTCGATCTCGATACTCGAAAGGTCATCGCCGAAGCGCGCGCCCCGCATCGCTTGATCGACGGGCTCCCGGTCGGGCACATGGAGCAGCATCCGCAGGAATGGGCCACGGCGATGGACGCCGTGATCATGGAAGTCGCGGGCAAGATCGATCGCGCGCGCGTGCGCGGCATCGGCGTGTCGGGGCAGCAGCACGGCTTCGTGCCACTCGATGCGCAGGGAAACGTGATCCGGCCGGCGAAGTTGTGGTGCGACACGAGCACGACGGCGGAGTGTGCTTCGATCACGAAGAAGCTCGGTGGACCGAAGGCCGCGACTCGGAAGACGGGCAATCTGATCCTACCCGGCTTTACGGCGCCGAAAATCCTCTGGTTGAAACGTCACGAGCCGGCGAATTACCGGCGGCTGCGTCACGTGCTGTTGCCGCACGATTATCTTAATTTCCGCCTCACCGGGAATTATTTCATGGAGTTCGGCGATGCGTCGGGCACGGCGTTGATGGACGTGCGCGCGCGGAGGTGGAGTCGGGCTGCGATCCACGCGATCGACAAGAACCTGGCGGAGTGGCTGCCGGCGTTGAGCGAATCGAGCGCAGCGGCGGGAACGTTGCGGCCGGAGCTGGCGGCGAAGTATGGTTTCACGCCGGACGTGGTCGTGAGCGCGGGCGGTGGCGACAACATGATGGGCGCGATCGGCACGGGGAATGTCACGCCGGGCGTGATCTCGGCGAGCTTTGGGACGAGCGGGACGATCTATGCGTATGCGAGCAAGCCGGCGGTCGACCCGCAGGGCGAGATCGCGGCGTTCTGTTCGTCGACCGGCGGCTGGCTCCCGCTGCTCTGCACGATGAACGTGACAACGGTGACGGAGCAGGTGCGTCAGCTTTTTGGATACGATCACGGCGCGCTGGAACGAGCGGTGGCGGCGGTGCCGGCGGGCGCGCACGGGCTGGTGCTGTTACCTTATCTCGCGGGCGAGCGGACGCCGAACGTGCCGGACGGCTCGGGTGTGTGGTTGGGGTTGAACCATCGGACACTCGCGGCCGGACCGCTCGCGCGCGCGGCGATGGAAGGCGTGACGATGGGAATGAACTACGGGCTGCGCCGACTCGCCGCGCTCGGTGTAAGGGCAAAGGAGATACGCGTGACCGGCGGCGGCGCGAAGTCGGCAGTGTGGCGGCAGATCATGGCGGATGTGTTTGGCGTGCCGGTGGTCGGCATGGTGGAAGAGGAAGGCGCGGCGCTCGGCGGAGCGTTGCAGGCCGCGTGGTGCGTGGCGCGGCGGGAAGGACGGCGCGGGGCGAAGATCGGTGAATTTACCGCGGGGGTCGTGGCGTTGAAGGAAGAGACGCGGTGCGAGCCGAAGAAAGAGAATGTGGCGCGATACCGGGAACTGCAGCGGGTGCAGGATGCGTTGAGCGTAAGCTTGCGCGCGAGCGGAGTGTTCGGGGCGCAGAGGGCGGTGGGGGGCGATTTGTAGCCCGCTTCGGGAGAAGCGGGATCGCTCGTGCCATTTATGACGTTCGACGCGAAATCGAAACTGCCGCGTTTGCCACGCGAATGGTATCGCGGCCGAGCTGTCGTTTTCTGGACACATACGCTGGAGCAGCGCGCGGTGGGTTGGTTAAGCGACGCGTTCCATGGCCGGTTTCGTGAAGTGATGCTGCACGCCTGCGCACGGTATCAACTGGCGTGTCCAGTTTACGCTTTGATGCCGGACCACTGGCATATTGTTTGGATGGGTCTTGCCGACGAGAGCGACCAGCATTCGGCAACGAAATTCTTGCGTTTGCACCTGCGGCACCATCTCGGGGCGGCCCGGCTTCAGGATCGGGCTCACGATCACGTGCTGCGCGAAGGGGAGCGGAAACGGAATGCGTTTATGGCCGCATGCCACTATGTGCGCGAGAATCCGGTGCGTGCCGGACTGACAATGCAGGAACGAGACTGGAAGTATCTCGGCGCGATGGTGCCTGGATATCCGGACTTTGATTTCCATGCGGAGTCGTTTTGGGACGATTATTGGAAAATCTATAATCGGTGGGTTAAATAACGTGCTTGGTCCCGGCTCTCCCGAGCCGGGCTACAATACGGTGTGGCCCGCTTCGGGAGAAGCGGGATTGGGTGCGCACCACAACGCGGGCCGCAGGTCTTTTTCGGAATGGGCACATCCGATTCCGACGTCCTCATCATCGGCGGTGGCGTGGCGGGGCTTGCGGCTGCGGGCGAATTGGGGCGGCGCGGGCTCTCGGTCACGTTGCTCGAGGCGCGCGACCGGCTTGGCGGGCGAGTTTGGACGGTGCGGCCTCGAGGCTGGCCGGGGCCGGTCGAACTCGGCGCGGAGTTCGTGCACGGTGGCAATCGTGCGTTCTCGGCGCGGCTCCGACGCGCCCGCATCACGCCGCGGGCCGTGCCCGTCACGCACTGGCTTTTCGACGAGGAGCGGCTCGAGGAAATCCGGGATGTCACGCGCGCGATCGAAAACGTCACCGACCGGATCGACGCCCGGCGGATGCGCGGTTGGTCGTTTGCGGATTTCCTCCGACGTTCCGCGAAGTCCGTGTCGTCGAAAGAGCGGCGCGTCGCGACCGATTTCGTCGAGGGGTTTCAAGCCGCACCCACGCAGCGGATGAGCGCCGCGGCGATCGAGGGCGAGACGCTGGACACAGCGGAGCAGTTCTCGATTCCGGTCGGCTATGACCGCGTGGTCGAGGCGCTGGTCAAGGCGGCGCGACAACCGCGCGTGCGCGTGGAACTGCGGCGGGTTGTGAGCTGCATCGAGTGGAAACGCGGCGCTGTCACAGCGCACGCCGGCCGCGATCGCTTCACGGCGCGAGCGGTGGTCGTGACGCTTCCGTTGGGGGTGTTGCAGGCGAAGGCGCGGGAGCGCGGCGCGGTGGTGTTTGAGCCGAGGATGCGCGCGAGGGAAAACGTGATCGCGCGCATGGGCATGGGGCACGTGATCCGACTCACGCTGCGCTTCGATGCGCGCGTGTGGCGCACGCTGGTGCCGTCGAAACTGCGGCGCACACGCGGCGGCTTCGGGTTCATCCATTCGAGCGTGGAAGGTGTGCCGGTGTGGTGGTCGTTGACGGCGAACCCGGTGCTCACCGGATGGGCGGGAGGACCGGCCGCGCTTGCTCTTGCCGGGCGATCCAAGGGTGGCGTGCGCGAGAAAGCGTTGAGCTCACTCGGCCGGATCCTTGGCGTATCTAAGAAAGCATTACGTGGCGCCCTCGTGGACTGCGAGACGCACAACTGGTCGCGCGATCCGTTCAGTCGCGGAGCTTACAGCTTCACCGCGGCGGGAGCCGAGGACGCGGCGGAACGGCTGCGCGTGCCGGTGCAGGACACGTTGTTTTTCGCGGGCGAGGCGACGGCAGACGGCGAGGAAGTCGGCACGGTGCACGGCGCGCTCGCGAGTGGGCTGCGCGCGGCGGCGGAGGTGCGGTCGGCGATCGGCGGCAGACGAACCGTGCGCCATCGCGAGCGGGCGAAAAAGCTCAGCGATTGAGGAAGCTGCCGAGGCCAGTCTCGAGGAGGATTGACCAGAGGGCGCGACGGTCGGGCTTGGCGGGCGTGCCGCCGATGGTGAACGTCTTCGTCATCAGGTTGTATCCCTTGTCGTCCGTGTTGGCGCTCAGGAGCCGGGCTTCGTTGAGGGCGTGCGCGAGGGCGCCTTTGGCGCCGAGTTGGAGGACGATGTTCATCGGCGCATTGGCGATGTCGTCGGTGCTCTTGCTCGCGACGGTGCCGGTGCCCGAGGTGTGGAGAATCGGCGAGAGGATCTCGATCGCAGTGAGTTTGAAGCTGAGATCGGCGGCCCGCTCGACTTCCACCTTCACGCTGTCGAAGCGGACTTCGTTGAGGAGCTGGGTGAGCTCGGCGGCGGCGGTGAGGCCTTGCGAGTTGTTCTTGGCGCCGAGGATGGCGAGGCCAAGCGAGGCGACATTCGTGAGGGTGCTTGCGGTGTCGCTGCGGGAGAGCAGGCGCGTGATGCCCTCGGTGCCAGTGAGCGAGAATTTGCCGTAGGCGTTCTTGCCGAGCTCGACCAGGTTGCCGCCCGTGCCATTGAGCCGTGCGGTGAGCGTGGCCTTGGTTTCGAAAACGGGCTTCTCGTTCGGCGCCGCGGAGCGAAGGATGGCGCCTATATCCATATTTTGGATATCCGCGGAGGCCGTGAGGCTGTAGGGCTTCGGCTGCTGCGCGGCAAACGTCACGCCGCCGGCGAGCTTGAAAGGGTTCTCCTTGAACTTGCCTTCTAGGCCGTCGAGCACGAGGCGGCTGTCGGTGATAACGGCGGTGCCGCGAATGGCGCTGATGACGTAATCCTTGCCGTAGAGCACGCGCTTGAGATCGAGTTCGACCTTGCCGTTGACGCCTTTCCAGAACGGCTCGGTGTCGCGGGTCGGCGCAGGTGTCGAAGCAACGGGCGGAGTCGGGCGTGGAGCAGGCCTCGAGGTGCCGGGACGTGGCGCGGCAGCGGGCTCGCTCGCGGGGGCGAGGCCGGCGAGCGGCTGAAAATCGTCCACCACGAGATTGTTGCTCACGATTTTTCCGGTGAGGAGAAACGTTTTCTGGTCGGTCGCCTTGCCGAACGTGCCGTCGATCGTGAGATCGGATTTGCGCGCAGCGTTGGTGAGCGTGAGCGGCGCGGTGATGGTTCCGCTGCCGTCGGGTTTGACGTTCGCGGTGAGGTTGATCTTGAGGTCGCCGAGCGCGCGGCTGTCTTGTTTGGCGACGAGATTCTTGGCGGAGATCACGGCCTTTGCCTGCGTGGCATCGGCGACGTTGGCGTCGAAGACAGCGGTCACGCGGCCGCGGGAGAGCGTCGCGAATTGCGCGAGCGCGGGTTGCGTGGTGAGCGCGGGAACGTCGGCTTCGAAGTTGCCCTTCGCGGCGATCGTCATCTTAGCCCCGAGCTTAGCTTCCCCGGCCACGGCGAGGCCGGCGAGGAGCGTCTGGTCCTGTTTCACTTCGATGCGGCGAACTTCGTAGGCGATCGTGTCGCCGCGTTTGGTGGCGGTGAGGTTGGCGGTGAGATCGAGGGCGTTGAGCGTGGGCTTGCCGTCGAGGGTCGCGCCGACACCGCGGAGCGCGATGGGCTCGGTCGTGGTGAGCGTGATATCTTCGAGCGAACGCAGCGAAACATCGAGCACGCCGCCGGCGAGCGAGCCGGCGAATTTCGATTTCTCGACGAACGGTTCGGCCCAGGCGAGCGGCACTTCGCCGAGGCGGATGCGCGCGGCGGTCGCCTGCGGATTCGTGGCGGCGAAGGTCGATGCCTTCAGGTCGGCGCGGAGCGGTTGCTGCGTTTCGATGGCCAGGAGCAAGGCGCCGTTCTCGCGATTCACGGTGGTCGTCGCTTTGGCGAGCTGGAGAATATCGCCGTCGAGGCGTCCTTCCGTGGTGGATACGATCGCGAGCGGGCCGGTCTCGACCGGAAGGTAAGGCTTCAAGGCGGAGACGATCCTGGCCTGGATCTGGCTCGTGAACGCGATGGCGGGCTTGGTGGCGAGATTCGTGACGTCGGCGCTGAGCTTGCCGGTGATCGTGTCGCCGGCGGGCATCGAGAGGTTGAGTTCGTTGAGCTCGGCGAGGACGCGAGTGGCGGAGTAGTCGATATTGGGACGGACCGTGAGCGAGAGCTGATCGACGAGTTTCTTGTCGCCCTGGCGAAGGGTGGCGGCGCGGATCGCGAGCGGTTCGAGCGCGCGGGCCCGGACGCGGCTGCCATCGGGCTCGGCCTCGAGGGCGAGCGAGAGGGAGAGATCGCCGCTCTCGATCACCATGCCTTCGAGGACGGGTTGCGCCCATGCGAGCGGCAGCGCCTGGATATTGACGCGGGCGAGCTCGGCTTTCGCGTCGGCGAAGGTGATGCGTTTCGTCGCGAGCTCGTAGCCGATTTTCTGGGCGGAGGTGATGTCGGCGAATTTGCGGCCGTCGGCGCCGGTGGCTTCGAGCGCGAGCTTGTTGAGTTGGGCGATGTCGTTGGCGAGACCGCCGTCGAAAGTGATCTTGAACTGCATGGCGCCGATGGCCGCGAGGGCGGGTGCGATCTTTTCGAGCTTCGACACCCGGCCCTGCAGATCTCCGGTGGCGGAGACGGCGTGGGTGTCGGGCTTGAAACTGAATTTGCCACCGCCGTTGGCGGCGATTTCGGGGAGGCCGAGTCCGGCGAGGACGGCGGCGAGTTGCTCGCTGCGGACGGCGAGATCCCAGGCGCCGGCGATCTCGCGCGAGGCGGCGTTGTATTGTGCGGTGGACTTCAGGAGCGGCTCGACGGCGGTGCCGCGGAGGAGGGAAATGTTGGCGGCGTAGCCCTCGTTGCCACCGGGCGCGGGTTGCTCGAGGCGGGTGGTGATCTGGATGCGATCGGGCGGGAGCTTGGGGCCCATCGCGGCGGCGATGGTGTCGATCTCGACGAGGTCGACGCGATTGTCGCGGGTGATCTGAACGTGCGCGCTGCCGGTGGAGCGCAAGGCACGGAGGGCGGCGTCGGTGGTGGAGTCGGCAAAATCAACGACCCATTCCAGCTTGCCGCGACTGCCGCTCTCGATGCCGGCGCCCTTCAGATCGAAGACGACCGTCTGGTTATTGGGCAGCAACGCCCGGCCTTTCGCGGTGAGGTTTGCGACGCGTACGCTGAAGGGCAGTTGCGCCTGCTGGAGGAGACCGTTGAAGGGCGCGGTTTCCGCCGGAGACTTTGGAGCTTGGGATTTGGACTTCGAAGCGGGAGGCGGAGTTTGAGAAGGGGAATCTGGAGTTCCGGATTTGGCGTCGGCGGTTTTGGGCGGAGTGGCGTTGCGGAGGTCGATGACGAGTTCCTGGACGGTGACGTCGTCGGCGTTGATGTGTTTGCTCGTCAGGAAATCCCACGCGGAGTAGCGGGCGGTGATGCCCTTGGCGGTCACGACCATGCCATCCTGGACGAAGCGCACATCGCTGATGTCCGCGGCGGAAAGGCCGGCGGCGACGCGCGTGACCTCGAGCTGCATGCCGGGTTGACCGGCGACGGCTTTGCGCACGGCCCACGTTTGGATCGACGGCGTCAACGCGAGTGCGATCAGCACAACGAGGAGCATGAGGATGACACCGAGGACGAGGCCGACGATCTTGAGCGCTTTCATTACGAACCGTATACCCACCAACAGGGATTGCCGATCGACAAGTTAAATTCTTGGCGTTCTGAGCGGTAGGCCTGCGACTGACCGGCGCAGGCTCCGGAAAGTTCCGATATGGGCGCCGGGCGATTTTGCGGTCGGTGATTCGGGCGCGGAGGACGGGGCGACGTGACGGTTGAAGGGTCTAACACTGCATGGGCTACATCATCGCGATCGTCGTTCTTCTCATCGTGGTTCCTCTGTTGTTCCTGCTGCTGTCGCGACGGACGGCTGCGGGTGGAGGTGGCGTGCGATCGCGAGATCGAGGTTTGACGGTGGAGCAGCCGAGTTCGGATCAACCCACGCCGGGCGCGCCAGGTGCGATCAACCAACCGAAGGCGGGCACTGAAGGGCGACTGCCGCCGGGATGAGGTGTATGCGCGGCGTGGTACCGTTGGAACCGCTCGACTGGAGCGGGAACGAGGTCGCGCACGCTTGGTCTGCGACGGTTGCACATGACTGCGATGCTCGAACCACCTGAGTCGCACCCGGATTCCAGCGCCGATCAAGGTAGCAACACTCCGCCGGAAGCGGCGTGGAGCGCATTGATTCCGGAGGATCAATGGACGGTGTTTGCGCGGGGGACGGGCGCGATCGATGCGGCGGGCATCCCGTTTCTGCTGCACGGGGCGCTCGCGCTGGCGACGTACACGGGGCACTGGCGCAACACGAAGGACGTCGATGTGATCGTGCGGGCGGGGGATCAACAGCGTGCGATCGGCGCGCTGCGGGCGGCGGGCTTCGAGGACTATCATGCGCAGCTCGCCTACGACCGCAGCTGGATTTTTCGCGGCTTTAAGGACGGCGTGCTCTTCGACGTGATCTGGGCGCTGCCGAATCATCGCGTGCTGGTGGACGACGCGTGGTTCGAGCATGCCAGGCCGCTGTGGTTGCGCGGACGGCTCTTTGCGACGGTGCCGGTGGAGGAATTGATCCGCGTGAAACTCTATGTGCTGCAACGCGAGCGCTGCGACTGGGTGGACGTGTTGAACGTGCTCGCCGGGGCGGTGCACCGGATCGACTGGCAGCATCTGGTGGAGCGCATGGGCCGCGATCTGCCGCTGCTGCACGCGGCGCTGGCGGTGTTCAACTGGCTCTCTCCGAATCGCGCAGGTGCGCTGCCGGAATGGTTGCGCGAGCAGTTCGCACTGCCGGTGATGGAAGTGGACGACGCGGCGGCGGCCGAGGAGCGGCGAGTGCGGTTGTTCGACAGCCGGCCGTGGTTCGCGCTGCATCAGCCGGTCGATCAGGTGCTGGAGCGTTGAGCGACTCTATAAGGAGACGGCATGCAAATCGGTGCGATGAATCATCCGGGCGAACAGCTCGCTCGCGAAGTGGCCTGGATGGCGGAGCTGGAGCTCGACTTCATCGATCTTACGCTCGAGCCGCCGGCGGTCGCGACGTGGCAGTTGAAACCGGCGGAAGTGAGCACGTTATTGCGCGATCATGGCCTCGATGTGGTGGGGCACACGGCCTATTACCTGCCGATCGGTTCCTCCTTCGAGAGCCTGCGCAGGGCGGCGATCGATGAGCTGAAGATCGCGACTGAATTTTTCGCCGCGATTGGCTCGCGGTGGATGAATGTGCATCCGGACGGTCATGCACCGTTTGTCGACGAGGCGACGATCGTGCAGCGCAATATCGAATCGTTGCGGGAACTGGTGACGTTTGGCGCGAGCATGAACGTCGGCATCATGCTCGAAAACGTGCCGGGCCGCTTCAACTCGGTCGCGCAGCTCGCGCCGATCCTGAACGCGTTGCCGGGAGCGGCGCTGCACCTCGACATCGGGCACAGCAATCTGTCGGTCCCGCAGAATACGGCACCGGCGTTGATCAAACATTTCGGGTCGCGGCTCGCTCATGTGCATCTGCATGACAACCGCGGCGGCCATGCCGATCTGCACCTGGCGCTGGGCATGGGAGATCTCGATGTGCCTGGCGTGGTGCGTGACCTGCGCGCGAGCGGTTACGACCGGACGATCACGCTGGAGGTGTTTTCGCGCGACCGGCACTTTCTTGGTTACAGTCGCGATCGCCTTCGATCGCTTTGGGAACAGTCGGCGTAAGGCCGTGAGCGTGTGGGGTGAACTTGGGGGGCAGAATGCGACTCGATGGCAATGCCGCGGCGTTCGAACTGACAATTTTGCAAGGTCTGGGGGCTTGCGCTGATTTATGTTGTCGGAGCGAAAAGTTGTCGTTCAGTCGCGCAAGCTGGTTACTCCGCTCGGCGCCTGACACGACGAGCTTCCGACCAACTCTAGGAGCCCGGGCTGCATTGGCGTGCGACCGGGCTCCTCTTGTTCTCCGCCGCAACGGGGCGGAACTCGAATGGGGCGTGGATGGCAGGTGAAGTCCTGTGCAGTCGGCTCGGCGGAACGCGGATTCGAACCAGCGCAACCCAGCATCACGACGCTGATTTTGACCCGTCCGGCCGTCGATCTTCAGAGGGAGTGTCACGTAATACGTTACACTTTACCCGGCGCCTAATGCTGGGCGGCGCTCGTGCTATGGCTGCGCGCGGGACTTGGTGGTGACGAGAAAAGCCTCGATGGTGGCGCGGGCATGATGGCGGGCTTCGTCCGCGTCGACGGGCTCGCCGGCGGCGAGTTTTTCCGCGTAGCCGAAATGATGTTCGAAGAGCTTTCTGCCGCCGACCTCGGGGCGCAGCGTGAACCGGTCGTGTCGTTCATAGCTTTCGGTCCAGGCCTGGCGGACGGCGGCCCAGTAGGTGGCGGTTTTCCGCCAGTAGTCATCGGCCGCGACGAGGCTGGGCGCGGTGATGCGTTCGTAGCGATCGAGGCCGAGCTCGGCGGCGACGTAGCGCGGCGTGGTGTTGGCGGTGGCCTGTGATTCGCCGGCGACGCGTTTCCAGTTCTGCTGTTCGTGCAGCCAGCCGGTGGGTGTGAGGACGATGCGGTGAATGCCTTCCAGCACGTCGTAGTCCTGGCGCACGGAGTGTTCGCGACGCGGGAGCGGCCGCCAGGCGCGTTCGCTGGTCCAGACGGAAAGATTGCCGCGATGCTCCCAGCGGCCCAGCGCCTCGTACCGGGGCGAATCGTCGACTTGAAACACGGCTTGCGACCACGCGCCGGCGGCTTCGGCCGGAGTGGCGCGGCGACGCGCCCAGGTGGATTCGCCCCGGAAGGTGTGCAGATCGGTGTCTTCGTAGGTCCAGTCCTGCCGCCAGTGTTTTGTGAGCATGGGCTCGGACGCGGAGCCGTCGGGGTTCTGGAAAAACATGACCAGCGTGTGCTGAAGACTGATGAACCGGCCGGTGTCGGCGATGATGCGCACGTGTTCGGTGGCCCAGGAGTGATAGGGGCGGACCGGGCGGTAATCGGGGCTGAACCCGAGAGATTCCATAAAGTGGAAACTCACCTTGTAGTCGCCGGCGAGGGCATGAATCGCGGCGCGATCACGGGCGAAACCATCCGCCGCCGCCGCGATCTCCGGCAAAGGCAGCGCGCGATCGGGCGCAAGGGTCACCGATGTGCCCCGCGTGCTGCCGCCGCGGGGCCGCGCCACAGTGGAGGGCAAGTCACCCCAGCCGAAGACGTAGTGGTTTTCTGGAGACGCGGCTGATGGCACCGCCCCGTACGAAGCTGCGGGAGCGGACGCGGACCCCGGGGAGGATGCGGTGGCGGGCCCGGATGTGGTGGCATGCTGGCAGCCGGAGACGAACAGCGGCGCCAGGCCGCCAAGGAGCAGGAGTGCGCAGGGGAAATGGGTCATCGGACGAGAGTTCAAGCCTGACGGGGAAGCCCCGCGGCGATCGCGCGGGACATCGTAAAAGGGAGCGGTCGAGAAACCATGCAGGTTTTCCTCACGGGCAAATCCTTGGGGCGCATTTGGAGCGAACCGTTCGGGGGAGATTACCGATAGCTCAAATCGCGGCTGGCGGCGCGAGGGGGTTTGGGTCCAGTTAGGGGATGGAAAAACGTCCTTTCGACCAACTCGGCCTCTCGCCGGACATATTGAAGGCTGTCGCGAAGATGGGATTCGAGGAAGCTTCACCCATCCAGACGGCGGTGATTCCCGTCGCGTTGACGGGCAAAGACATTGTCGGCCAGTCCTCGACCGGATCGGGAAAGACGGCGGCGTTCGCGATTCCGGCGATCGAGAAGGTGGATCCGGCGAAGCGGGCGGTGCAGGTGTTGATCCTGTGTCCGACGCGCGAACTCGCGGTGCAGGTGGCGGAGGAGACGGGCAAGCTGGCGTTCTTCAAACGCGGCGTGCGCGAGGTGCCGATCTATGGCGGGCAGAGCTATGACCGGCAGTTTCGTGCGCTCGAGTCGGGCGTCCAGATCGTGATCGGCACGCCGGGGCGCGTGATGGACCACATGGAGCGTGGGACGCTGAAGCTGGATGCCCTGCAACTCGTGGTGCTCGACGAGGCGGATCGGATGCTCGACATGGGCTTCCGCGACGACATCGAGAAAATCCTCTCGTCGGTGCCGGCGACGCGGCAGTTGTTGTTTTTCTCGGCGACGATGCCGCGTGCGATCCAGGACCTGATCAAGCGCTACAGTCGTGATCCGGCGTGGATCAAGATCGAGTCGCTGGCACAGAACGCGCCGCAGGTGGATCAGGTTTATTTCGAAGTGGATCGCCGGTCGAAGATCGAAGCGCTGACGCGGCTGATCGATGTGCATGATTTTCGTTACGGGATCATTTTCTGCAGCACGAAGATCATGGTCGACGATCTCGACGAGCACCTGCACTCGCGCGGTTATGCGGTCGATCGGCTGCACGGCGACATCACGCAGACACAGCGCAATCGCGTGATGGAGAAGTTCCGCGACCGGAAGTTCGAGTTCCTGATCGCGACCGATGTCGCGGCGCGTGGACTGGATGTGGACGACCTCGAGGTGGTGTTCAATTTCGATCTGCCGAACGATGCGGAAGACTACACGCACCGGATCGGCCGCACGGGTCGCGCCGGGAAATCCGGGCGCGCGATCACGTTCGTGAGCGGGCAGGAGATCTACAAGCTGCAGCACATGGTGCGCTACGCGAAGCTGAAGATTCGCTGCGAGCGGATACCGTCGCTCGACCAGGTGGAGGAAGCGCGCGCGAATGTGTTCTTCGAAAAGATTCGCGCGACGCTCGCGGCCAAGCGCTTCAAGCCGCACGACCGCATGATCGACCGGTTGCTCGACCAAGGTTATGCGAGCACGGACATCTGTTCGGCGCTGATCCATTTGTTGCAGGCGGGTGGAGCGGCGGGAGATGGGGTTGCGGCCGCGCCCGGCGCGCCGGCCCGGCCGGCGGGTCCAGTGAAAGCTGCATCGCCGATGAAGAACGCAGGTCCGGCGAAGGACGCGCCTGAATGGGCGAAACGGGCGACGGCGCCGAAACCCCAGCCGGCCGCGCCCGCGGTGCGCGAGCAGAGCGAGGCAGAGTCCGAGCACGATTCAGCGCAGGATGGCGCAGAGGGGGCCGCGACGGGTGCCAACCGCAAATCGAAATTCGAGCGGCCCGCGCGCACCGGGCGCGAGCCGGGCATGGCGACCCTCTTCTTGAACGTCGGCCGCAAGCAGGTGGTCACGCCGGCGGATATCGTGGGCAAGATCGCGGGCGTCACGCGGCTGCCGGCAGAGGTCGTTGGCGCGATGGATATCCATCAACGCCACACGCTGGTGGACGTGCGGGAAAGCGAGGCCGATTTCGTCGTGAAAAAGCTCGCGGGGATCAAGCTGAAGGGCGTGGCGCTGGCCCCGGCGCGGGCGGGCGATGCGGTGCAGGAGTAGTTGGCGGGGCTGAGGGTCCGGAGCGTCGGAGGAAGCTGAGCTGAGGGCTGAGAGTCTAGAGCTGAGAGCTCGGAGACGCCGAGGTTCGCGGCGGGCGGGAATGAGGTGGGGCTGGTTCTCCGAACCGGCCTGAGTTCCAGCGCGCAACTCGGCGGCTCGTCTGAAAGCCAAGGCCCGCTCGGAGAACCGGTCCCACCTTTCAGTTCAGCCGCCGGATTGGCGGACGAGCTCACGGGCTTGCGCGTGGCTGGGATCGGCCTCGAGGGCGCGGCGGGCTGCGGCAACCGCTTCGGCGCGCTCGCCGCGCTGCCATAAAAGCGTGGCGCGGGCGTAAGGGTAATCCGCGACTTGCGGCGCGATCTGCTCGGCGGTTTGGAGCGCCGCGATTCCTTCGGGGGCGCGGCCGGTTTGCGCAAGCAGGAGGCCGAGATTGTACCAGGCGCGATCGAAACGCGGGTTGCGGCGAACGGCTTCGCGGAAGGCCAGCTCGGCGTCGGCGAGTTTGCGCGCGCCGGCAAAAGCGAGCCCGGCGTTGAACGCGGCCTGATAGTCCGCGGGATTGAGTCGTGCGGCGCGCCAGAGCGAGGCCGCGGCTTCGTCGGGCCGGCCGAGCTCGTTCAACACAATGCCGAGCGCGTCGTGCATGCCGGCGGAGTTGGGATCCCACGCCGTGGCTTTGCGCAGCTGCGCCTCGGCTTCGGCCGCGCGACCTCGATTGAAAAGATCCTGGCCGATGCGCATCCGCCCGGCGGGCTGGTCGGCGCTCACGGCGAGATACGCGTCGAGCTCACGGCGCGCAGGAGAGTTGTCCGGCAACTCGGGCGAGAGCGGCCAGGAGGCGTCGAGTCGCACGAGCCGGGAGGAGTCGTTGAGCAGCGGGCGCAACGCGGGGACTTCGCGCGGGACCGATGCGATGACTTGGGCGCCAGCGGAACGCACCAGCGGGCTCGCATCGCCGAGGGCGGTGCGAGCGGACTCGAGGACGCGCGGGTGCAACTCCGCGTAGTTGCGCGTGAGCAGGGTGAGGGTGGCTTTCCACGCGGGAACGTCCTCGGATGCGATCAACGCGAGAAGCTTGTCGGCCGCCTCGGGGGCGTTGGCCTGGGCGGCGGCCACGACGCGGGTGCGCTCGCGCTGACGCGACTCGAGCTTCGCGCCATACCAGCGTTCGCTGTGTTCGATCGCCCAGTCGACGGTCTTGTCGCTGTGGCAGCGATTGCAGGCGTTGGGAATGCCGAGCTCTTTCGTGAGGAGCGGGTCGGGTTTGGTGAAGCCGTGATCGTGCCGCGGATCGCGCTGCATGTAGGGTGTGGTCGGCATGTGACACGTGACGCATTGGTTGCCGGTGCTGCCCTCGGCATGATGCGAGTGCGCGAGCGGCTCGATGACGGGGGCGTTCTGGCGGCCGGGCGCGCTGTGGCACTGCATGCAGATCGCGTTGTTCTGCACGGGCAGGATGGTTTTCCCGGTGTGGGGATCGTGGCAGTCGAGGCAGGTGACGCCGGCCTTGCCGCCCATCCGGCTCGTGAGGATCGAGGTGTAGTTGAAGTCTTCGTCGAGCACCTGGCCATCGGGATAAAACACGGCGGCATCGGTCGGCAGCGTGATGCGATAGTGATCGTGGTAGGAGACGCCGGGGCGGACATCGCCGGTGAGCAGCTCGTTGCGAGCGTGACAGGGCGCGCAGGTTTCCTGGGCGCGGCTGCGCCTGGCCATCACGACATCGGCCGGGAGGGCTGGAGGATTCGGATTCTTTTTGGCCGTGGCGGCGTGATCGGCGGGCATCGCGTGGCATTGCGCGCAGCCGACGCCGTGTTCGGTCCAGGTGGTGGCGTAGGTGTCGGAGGTGAAATTGTAGTTCTTGCTGTAACCCGTCATGTGGCAATGCGCGCACATCGAGTTCCAGTTCATGCCGCGGCCTTGCCAGTGACCCCATTCGCCGGGCTGGCGCCGCTCATCGCCAAAGACGTTGAACCATTCCTTCCTGATCGGATCGAAGGCCAGCTCAGCCGCCTGGTAGCGCCCGCCGCCGACCGGCACGATGTATTGGCGCAGCGGCGTATGGCCGAGGACGTAATCGGCGATGTAGGTCTCGGCCGGCGAAGTCGCGCCGCGTTTCTCGGTGAAGAGCGGTTTTCCATCCTTCCACTCGACCCGATAATCGATGCCGTGCGCGGTGAATTCCTGCGGCGGCGTGAACGCGTCCGCATCGGCCTGCACATCGATCGGCCGATGCGCGAGCGAGTGGTGCGAGCCGGTCCAGGCCTTGAACTCCTCCTCATGACATTCCCGGCAGCTCTGGGACGGAAGCGCGGGGCCGGTGGTGGCAATCGATTTCCGGGGGAGTTCAGCCGGTGTTGCGGCTTTGCGGCAGCCAGGCGTGACGGCGCAGAGCATGACAATCGCGCCGATCCCGACGAGGGCGAGTAACAGGCGGCTGACGGAACGAAAATGGAAGCGGGGGAGCAGTCGCATGCGCGAGGATGAATGCACTCAGCGAATGCGGAAACGATACACGGTAGTCGAGCGCAGTGTCTCGCCGGGGCGCAGCACGACGGAAGGAAACGCGGGTTGATTGGGCGAGTCGGGGAAATGCTGTGTCTCGAGACAGAACCCGCTCCGATGCGGATAGACATGCCCGTGTTTTCCGGTGAACGCACCCGCGAGGAAATTCCCGCTGTAGAATTGCAGGCCGGGCTCGGTGGTAAGCACTTCGAGCAGCCGGCCCGATTGGGGCTCGAGGACGGTGGCGGCGAGAGCGAGCGCGTGCGGATCCGAGCCGCGGGCGAGCACGAAATTATGGTCGTAGCCGCCGGCGAACCGGAGCTGCTCGTTTGCGACCTCGATGCGTTCGCCGATCGTGTGGGGCGCGAGAAAATCGAAGGGCGTGCCGGCGACGGGCGCGATCTGGCCGGTGGGAATCAGGCCGGCGTTCACCGGCGTGTAAGCCGGCGCGTTGAGCGACAGGATGTGGCCCAACACATCGCCGGGGCCTTCGCCCGCGAGGTTGAAATAGGCGTGATTGGTGAGGTTCGCGATCGTCGGTGCGTCGCTGCGCGCCTCGTAATCGAGGCGCAGCGAATTGTCGTCACCGACCGTGTAGGTCACGGCGACATCGAGCGCGCCCGGGTAACCTTGTTCGCCATCGGGGCTATGATAATGCAGCCGGAGCGCAGGGCCGATGGCGGAGATGAACGGTTCGGCGCGCCACATGACTTTGTCGAAACCCTTTACGCCACCGTGCAGGTGGCAGGGGATGCCGCCGGGAGAGTTGTTGGCCGGGAGTGTGTAGGTGCGGCCGTCGAGGGCGAAACGCGCGTGCGCGATACGGTTGCCGCACCGGCCGATGAGTCCGCCAAAGTAAGGCGAGTGCACGACGTAATCCGCGACGGAGTCGAAACCGAGAACGACGTCGTCGAGCTGGCCGTGGCGATCTGGCGTGAACAGATTCACGACCGTGCCGCCGTAGTCGGAGATGTCCGCGCGAAATCCCCCGGCATTTTGCAGCGTGTAGAGCTGCGCGGGTTCGCCTGCGGGCGTGGTGCCGAACGGTTTTGTCATCACGAAGGCGACGGTGAAGTAAACGGGCCGACGTTGACAACGACAGGCTCAAGCAAAGGCACGCTCGCGACTGTGCACGACCGGTGAGGAGGTGTTTTTCCGAAGCGATTCCCGGAGCTAGACCCGATGGGCGTGACACTACCATTCGTTATATGCTTGCGCGGTCATGAACCAAAACTCGTCCACTGATTTGTCCGCTATTTCCACAGCTGAAGCGATTTCCCGCCGGGCCTACGAAATTTGGGAGCGCGAGGGGCGGCCCGAGGGCTGCGAGATGCGCCACTGGCTGCAGGCCGAACAGGAGTTGGGCAGCGCTTCGAATTCCAACCGTACGACCAGCAGCAGCAGCGTCAGCACCAGCAGCAATGTCAGCACCCCGGCGCGCGACTCGGATATCACTCCGTTGCCTGGCACCCGTGCCGCTTCGGTCGTCTCAGCCGGGCGCGACAGCAAGCGCCCGCCGACACCGACGCCTGTGCCGAGCGCGCGGAACGGCAGTGGGGGTGCGGGCCGGCGGAAGTCGCCCGGCACTCCGCCGCTCTGACGCCGAACGCCTGGGCCGCCCGTAGTGACGGGCCGGATACGCACCTGTGCCGCGCCCCGTCTCAGCCTTGGAGCAGCGATTCGGCGCCATCGATGAACACTTCGGCGCCAGTGATGTGGCTCGCGAGGTCGGAGGACAGGAACCAGATCAACTCCGCGACCTGTTCGGCTGTGCCGGGTTTGCCGTCGGTGAGCGGGATGCGGCCCTCGGGAAACACGACGGGTTCGCGCACCTTTTCGAGGCCCTTCCGTTCCGTATTGTCGTCGATGCTGGTATCGATCGCGCCGGGGCAGACGGTGTTTACGCGCACGCGGTGTTTGGCGAGCTCGAGCGCCATCATGCGCGCGAATGCCAGCTGGCCGGCCTTGCTCGTGGCGTAGGCGCTCGCGCCCGCGTTGCTGAAGATCCGCGTGCCGTTGACGGAGGCGACGATCACGATCGCGCCGCCGTTGCGCTTCAGGAGCGGAGCGGCGTGTTTCACCGTGAGAAACGTGCCCTTGAGGTTGATGTCCATCACCTGGGCCCAATCTCGCTCGCCGATATCCTCGAGGGGCGCCCAGAGGCCGTTGATGCCGGCGTTCGCGACGACGATGTCGAGAGATCCCCAGATGTCTTCGAGGCTGCGAATGCCTTTCGCCATGGCGTCCGAGTCCGAGATATCGATGGCGAGCCCGAGTGCTTCGCCACTGGCGCGCCGGATCTCCAGACACGTCTGCTCGACCTCGTCGGCGGAGCGTGTGAGCACGCCCACGCGTGCGCCGGCGTAACTGAACAGCTTGGCCGTCGCCTTGCCGATGCCGGAACCCGCGCCCGTGACGAGCGCGACCTTGCCGGCGAGCGAGTCTTTGAAGAGCGGGAGCACAGTTGAGCGTTCAGCGTTCGGCGTTCGGTGCCGGACGGGGTGTGTTATCGTTGAGCTCGTTTACCGATCGGAGAAACGCGCCTGGCCCGTGCTGGCGCCGGCACCGTGCGGCGCGTGGATCCCTTCGGCGAATTCCTCGATCATCTTCGCGTTGAAGGCAGGTATGTCATCCGGTTTGCGACTGGTCACGAGGCCATTGTCCACGACGACCTCCTGGTCGACCCAGTTGGCTCCGGCGTTTATGAGATCTTTTTTTACGGAGGGATATGACGTCAGGGTTCGACCGCGAACGACGTCCGCCTCGATCAGGAGCTGTGGGCCGTGGCAAATGGCGGCGACGGGTTTTCCGGCGGCGAAGAACGCGCGCACAAATTCGACGGCCTTCGGCTCGAGGCGAAGCTTGTCGGGATTCATCACGCCGCCCGGCAATAACAAGCCGTCGAAGTCGGCCGGATCGGCTTCGTCGAGCGCGACGTCGACGTTGACGCTCTCCCCGAAGTCGTCCCCGTCCCAACCGCGGATCTTGCCCTCCTTGGGCGAGATGAGCGTGGTTTTTGCGCCCGATCGATCGAGGGCCTCGCGCGGCTTTTCGAGCTCACTTTGCTCGAACCCCTCCGTGGCGAGAATGGCGATTTTCTTTCCGTCCAGACGTTGGTGTTTCTGATTCATGGCAAACCTCCCCAATTGTTTTCTCTCGTGGTGGCGTGCTGGAACGCGTGACTGACCGGCGGCCTCCGGGCTGGTTCGCGGAACAAAGCCGGAAGTGCCCTGACCATGCTCGGATGGCTGGCGAAAACCTACCGATTCTTTATGTGAAAGCGGGTTGCCCGTGGTGCGAGGACGCCGTCAAGTTTTTGGACCAGAATGGCGTCAGTTACCGGCTGAAAGAGGTCCATAGCGACGCAGCGGCGTTTGCCGAGATGCAGAAAAAATCCGGGCAGTCCAAGGCGCCGACGCTGGATTGGAACGGAAAAATCCTGGCGGATTTCGGCACGGAGGAACTGGTGCCTTTCCTGCAGGAGCAGGATGTGAAGCTCGAGGATAGTTGAGTTGAGCTGAGGAGAGTTGACCTCACTCGCATTTGCGCGGCCAGACGCGGCGGGCGATGCGTCAGACGACGCCGGGCTCGAGTTCGCCGAGGTTGCGTTGCACCCACGCGTTAAACGATTCGGCGAGATCGTCGAATGACTCGATGACGAACAGGACATCCTGAAAATGCCAGATGTCGTAGGGTGTCGCGGCGACGACCTCGGGCTCGAAGGGCCGGCGCGTGACCTTGTCGGTGAGGCTGTGCTGCGTCTCGCCGTAGGACGAGATGATGCCGTTACCGTAGATGCGGAGGCCGCCACGGTTTTTCACGAGACCAAATTCCACCGTGAACCAATAGATGCGTGTGAGGCCCTCCTCGAGCCGGGGCTCCCGGCAGGCGAGCGCGGCCTGTCCGATGCGTTGATAGAAGTTCGCGAAGCGCGGGTGCATGATCATCGGCGTGTGTCCGAAGATGTCGTGAAAACAATCCGGCGCCGGGGTGTAATCCATTTCCTCACGCGCCCGAATATAGTCGGTGCACGGAAAGATGCGGCGCGCGAGATGTGAAAAGAAGTCGTGCGCATCGAGGAGTCCGGGCGTGCGCGCGAGGCGCCAGCCGGTGGCGGCGTGGAGCTTGCGGCTGACGTCGGCGAGGGCGGGAATTCGCTGCCGGTCGAGGTCGAGCGCTGCGAGGCCGGAGAGGAATTCGTCGGCGGCGCGACCGGGCAATAGCTTCGCCTGACGCAGGATCAGTTCGCGCCACACCGCGTGCTCGTCTTCGGAGTAGCACGGTTGGGAGATCTCATCGCCGATCGGAATCGACGCGGTGAGCTTGATCGGCACGCAACGCGGATCGTTGCCGCCGCGAGTGGAGGTTTCCGGATGAGTGGCCGTGGCGGGGGAAAAAGAGGCCATGGTGCGGGGAGGGGGTTGGGGTTGGCGTTGTCGTTTGGGTGATTGGACCGCGAGCGGGCAAGGGAGGTAACGCGTGCGGGTGCCATGTCGGGAACGCGCGGGTGATGTGCGGGTGGAACTCGTCTGAACAACGCGCGGGAGGCCGGGTCTGTTCGCTGGGCGATCATCGGTCGCTCCGTTCGTGGCTTTTGTGGAACACCCCTTCTCTCCATGGCGACGACTTACTTCGAAACTCCGGCTCATCCGAAGAACGATACGAATCCGCTCGGGATCAAAGGCATCGATCACATCGAGTTTATCGTCGATGACGTCGAGCAGTGGCGGGACTTCTTCGTGGAAAAGTATGGCATGACCTCGCGGTTCTATGCGGACGCGACCACGGGCGTGAAAGGACGTCGCGCGTACGTCGTGGGGCAGGGACGCATTAATTTTGTGATCGCGGAGCCGCAAGGTCGTGGCGCCCAGGCGGATTTCCTGCGCGCGCATCTGGACCGACACGGAAATGGCGTGCGCGACGTGGCGTTTCGCGTGAAGGACGCGCGGCACGCGCTGGAGGAGGCGCGGCGGCGCGGAGCGAGAATCGTGCGCGAACTCGATGAGCATGAGACGTTCAACGGCGGCTCGATCGCGGCTTATGGTGACACGATCCACACCTTCATCGAACGGAAGCCGCACACCGACTTCGCGCCGGGGTACAGGCCGGTATCCGGGACGCGCGAGAGCGGCGCCATCCACTTCGCGATGATCGACCACGTGGTCGCCAACGTGGAGCATATGGATGACTGGGTGAAGTATTACGAAGAGATCTTCGGCTTCGACCTGTTCATGCACTTCGACATCAACACGGGTCGCAGCGCGCTGATGTCGAAGGTCGTGAGTTCGACCGACGGCTGGGTGAAAATGCCGATCAACGAGCCGTCGTCGCAAAATTCGCAGATCCAGGAATTTCTCGATCGCTACGACGGACCGGGCGTGCAGCACATCGCGTTGCTGACGCCGAGCATCGTCGCGACCGTGGCGGAGATGCGGCGGCGAGGGCAGGAGTTTCTCGAGGTGCCGGACAGTTACTACGACGAGGAATTCGACCGGCGGATCGGCGAGATTGAGGAGGACAAGGAGGAACTGCGGAAACTGAAGATCCTGGTCGATCGCGATCACGAAGGCTACCTGCTGCAGTTGTTCACGAAGTGCGTGTTTGCGCGGCCGACGTTGTTTTTCGAGGTGATCCAGCGTCACGGGCGCGCGCTGGGTTTCGGCGAAGGAAATTTCCGGGCACTGTTCGAGGCGATCGAGCGGGAGCAGGCGAGGAGGGGGACGCTGTGATTTTTTTTGAAGTAGCGAGTAGCGAGTAGTGAGTAGCGAGCATGGGATCCAACTGCAGCTACTCGCTACTCGCTACCCGCTACTCGCTACTTTTCGTCTTCATGCCGCACTATCTGAGACTTGGTTCTTTGCCGGCGAAGCATCACGTGCAGTTTCCGCGCGAGCTTGCGGCGAGCTACAAGGGTGAAGGACTGCACTATGAGCACGTGATCACGACGGACGGCTTCGATCGTGCGTATTCGATCATGTATCATCTGCGGCCGCCGACACGGGTGCGCTCGGTGGAGCGGGTGAAACACTGGGAGTTGCAACGCGCGGGCGAGTTGCCGTTGCGGCATCATCATCTGAAGACAGCCGCGCTGCCGCGTAATGGGGATCCTTATACGGGCCGAGTGCCGTTGCTCTTCAACCAGGAGATGACGGCGTGGCGCTGCCGGCCGGCGCGGGCGGACGGCGAGTTCGATTTCTTCCGCAATGGCGGCGCGGATGAGATCATCTTCGTGTGGCGCGGCGGCGGCTGGCTGGAGAGCCAGTATGGCCGGCTGCGTTATCGTGCCGACGATTACGTCGTGATTCCACGCGGCACGGTTTACCGGCTGGTGCCGGACGAGGTCGCTCAGGAGGATTACCTCATTCTCGAGTCGGCTTATCCGGTAAGGATTCCGGCGCGTTATCTGAATCCGGAAGGGCAGATCCGCATGGGCGCTCCGTATAGCGAGCGTGACTTTCACGGGCCCGGCGAACTGACGCCGGTCGATCGCGAAGGCGATCACACGATCCTCGTCAAAGACGGCGCGCGGCTGACGCGGATGGTGCTCGCGCATCATCCGTGCGACGTCGTGGGGTGGGATGGGTTCATCTATCCGTTCACGTTCAACGCGGACGACTTCGAGCCGATCACGGGCACGGTGCATCTGCCGCCGCCGATTCATCAGACGTTCGAGATTCGCGGGTATGTGGTGTGCACGTTTGCGCCGCGATTTCTGGATCATCATCCGCGGGCGGTCCGTGTGCCGTGGGCGCACGACAACACGGAGGCGGACGAAGTGTTGTTTTATGTGCGCGGGAATTTCGGTTCGCGCAAAGGCGTGGAGCCGGGGTCGTTCACGCTGCATCCGCGCGGCATCCCGCACGGGCCGCATCCGGGGACGACGCTGCCGAGCCTCGCGGCGACGCGGACGGAGGAACTCGCGGTGATGTTCGACACGCAGAACTCGCTCCAACTAACGGTGGAGGCGCTGGCGTGCGACGATCCGAATTATCCGTTGAGTTGGAGCGGGTGAGGTAGCGAGTAGCGAGTAGTTGGCAGGGGTTGCCTGTTGGTTGCTCACACCTCACTGTCGCTACTCCATGCTGTTGGATTTCTCTGCTCTTCTGCCTCGCGACGCTTACATCTGGATGATCTCGACGATTGTGCCGCGGCCGATCGCGTGGGTGTCGACGATCTCGGCCGAAGGGAAAACGAACCTCGCGCCGTTTTCGTTTTTTCAGGGCGTCACGTCGAATCCGCCGACGTTGATGTTTTGCCCGGTGAACGACCGCGCGGGAAACAAGAAGGACACGGTGCGCAACATCGAGCAGGTGCCGGAGTTCGTGGTGAACCTCGTGCCGTTCGCGCTGGCGGAGGAGATGAACCGCTGCTCGGCGCTGCTGCCTTATGGCGAGAGCGAGTTCCAGGCGTTCGGGATCGAGTCGAGCGCGAGCGAGCGCGTGCGGCCGCCGCGCGTGGCGGCGGCGCCGGTGGCGTTCGAGTGCACGCTCGATCGCTTCGTGCACATCGGTGAAGGGCCGCTGGCGGCGAACGTCGTGTTTGGTCGCATTCTCGTGGCGCACGTCGCCGACGCGGTGATCGGCGCGGATGGCAAAGCCGATCCAGGAAAACTCGATCTGATCGGTCGCATGGGCGGCGAGACCTATTCGCGGACAACGGAGCGGTTTGATATGAAGCGGCCGGACCGCTGACGCGGAAGCTCCAAGAGCCAAGATCCAAGCACCAGGGAGTTTCCAAACTCCGAATTTGAATCGCGCCTGGTTGGTAGCTGGGGGATTGGAGTTTCTCTGAATCTTGGATCTTGGTGCTTGGAGCTTCCGATGAACGACATCGTCATTCTTTCCGCCACGCGCACGCCGCTCGGTTCGTTTCAAGGCGCGCTTGCATCGGCATCGGCGCCGCAACTGGGAGCCACCGTGATTCGCGGGGCGGTGGCGCAGGCGGGCGTAGCGCCGGCGGACGTGACGGAGGTTTTCCTGGGCAACGTCTTGCAGGCGGGCGTGGGGCAGGCGCCGGCGCGACAGGCGGCGTTATTGGCGGGGCTGCCGGAGGCGACGCGCTGCGTCACGGTCAACAAAGTCTGTGGCAGCGCGCTGGAGTCGGTGATACTCGCGGCGCGTGCGCTCGCTGCGGGCGATGCGACGCTGGTGGTGGCGGGCGGAATGGAAAGCATGAGTCGTGCGCCCTATTTGCTACCGAATGCGCGCGACGGGTTTCGCCTCGGCCATCAGCGGGTGGTGGATTCGTTGATCCACGATGGGCTGTGGGACCCGCAGCACAACCTGCACATGGGAAGCTGCGCGGAGCAGTGTGCGAAAAAATACGCGTTCACGCGCGAGCAACAGGACGCGTATGCGGCGGAGAGTTTTCGGCGCGCGAATGCGGCCCTGAGGGACGGTCGGTTTGCGCAGGAGATCACGCCGATCGAGGTCACCGATGCGAAAGGGCGGGTGATCCGCGTGGAGCACGACGAAGCGCCGCTGAAGGTGAACTACGAGAAGATGCCGACCTTGAAGGCGGCATTCGAGTCGGGCGGCACGATCACGGCGGCGAATGCCTCGACGTTGAACGACGGCGCGGCGGCGCTCGTGCTCACGACGGCGGCCACGGCTCGCGGGCGCGGGTGGAAACCGATTGCGCGGCTCGTGGCGTTTGGGGGGCATGCGCAGGATCCGGTGTGGTTCACGACAGCGCCGATCAGCGCGGCGCAAAATGCCTTGAAACGCGCGGGGTGGGGCATCGACGAGGTGGCGGTGTGGGAGGTGAACGAGGCGTTCGCGGTCGTGGTGCTCGCGTTCATGCAAGAACTCGGGCTGGCGCACGACAATGTGAATATCCGCGGCGGCGCGATTGCGCTGGGACACCCGATCGGCTGCAGCGGTGCGCGTATTCTCGTGACGTTGCTCGCTGCGCTGCGCGAGCGCGGCGAGAAGCGCGGAGTCGCGGCAATCTGCATCGGCGGGGGCGAAGGACTTGCGGCCGGAATGGAACTGATTTGAGCGGCAGGGAACTGTAACTGTTTCCCTTCAACCCCAGGCACGGTGAATTCCCCCGGCTTCATCTGGCGACCCGACGAGCACCCGTGGACCCATCATTCGCACGTGGCGCGCTTCATGCGCGCGCGGGGCCTCGGCTCGATCGCGGAACTGCGCCAGGCCTCGGTGCATTGCCATCAATGGTTTTGGGACGAGGCGTTGCGCGACATGGGGCTCGAGTGGTCGCGGCGCTACACGCAGGTGCGCGACATGTCGCGCGGGTTTCCGTGGACGCGGTGGTTTGTCGGCGGCGAGATCAACGTCACGCACAACTGCATCGATCGTCACCTGCGCGACGGCCACGGCGCGGCGACCGCGTTGTTCTACGAGGCGGATTCGGGCGAGGCCGGCGAGGCGAGGCGCGTGACGTATGCGGAGCTGGCGGAACTGGTGAATCGCTGCGCGCTGGCATTGCGGGCTGCGGGCGTGCAACGGGGCGACAGTGTGGGGCTTTACGCGCCGATGCAGGTGCCGACGGTGGTCGTGCTCTTCGCGACGATGAAGATTGGCGCGCGGTTCGTGCCGGTTTTCTGCGGTTACGGCCGGGAGGCGTTGCGCGAGCGGCTCGCGTTGTGCGAGGCGAAGATTCTCTTCGCGCCGGAACGGCTCACGCGCCGCGGGCAGCGAACGGACACGGGCGCGATCGCGCGCGAGGCGGCTGCGCGGGTGCCATCGGTCACGCGTATCGTGCCAACCGATACGGCCGAGTGGGAGCAGTTCCTCGACAGCGGCGGCTGCATCGTGCCGCCGCGCAGTCCGCTTGCGGCAGGCCAGCCGCCGGCACTCGCCTGCGAAGAAACCGCGGCGGAAGATCCGTGCCTCATCATTTATACGAGCGGCACGACGGGCCGGCCGAAAGGCACGGTGCACACGCATGCGGGCTGCCTCGCGCAGATGGGCAAGGAGATCCGCTATGCGTTCGACGCGCGTCCGGGCGAGCCGTTCTTCTGGGTGACCGACATCGGCTGGATGATGGGGCCGTGGGAGATCATCGGGTGCCTGTTGTATCGCACGCCGATCGTGCTGCTGGACGGGGCGCCGAACTTTCCCACGAGCGACCGGCTCTGGCAGATTTGCGAACGGCTCGGCGTCGTGACGCTCGGCTGCTCGCCGACCCTCGTACGCCTGCTCATGCGTGCGACGGAGGGGCGCGGTCCCGAAGGCTACGATCTGTCGAAGCTGCGCGTGCTCGGCTCGACGGGTGAAGTGTGGGACGAAGCGAGCTATCGGTGGTATTTCGAGCACGTCGGCGGCGGCCGCTGCCCGATCATGAACATATCGGGCGGCACGGAGATCGTGGGCTGTCATCTGCAGCCGTATCCGGTCGAGCCGCTGGAGCCGTGCTCGCTCGGCGGGCCGGCGCTCGGAATGGACGTGGATGTATTTACGGACGAGGGGAAGCCGGCGCCGCGCGGCACGAAGGGACATCTCGTGTGCAAACAACCCGCGCCCTCGATGACGAAGAGTTTTTTGCACGACGATGCGCGGTATCTGGAAACCTATTACAGTCGATTCCCTGGCGTGTGGTATCACGGCGACTGGGCGATGGTCGACGAAGACGGGCAGTGGTTTCTCTTTGGCCGCACGGACGACACGCTCAAGGTCGCGGGCAAACGCGTGGGGCCGGGCGAGATCGAGGGCGCGCTGACCTCGCACCCGGCGGTGAGCGAGGCGGCGGCGATCGGCGTGCCGGACGAGATCAAAGGCACGGCGCTGGTTTGCTTCGTGGTGTTGCGTGGGAGCGCGGGCGGCCCGCCCGTTGCTGAGGAAACGAACCCTGCAGCAGACGAGAGGGCCGCTCATCCCGACCATCCGCCGACCGAAGCGGAGCTGATCGCGCACGTCGCGGAACAACTCGGCAAACCGCTCGCTCCGCAGCATGTCTTCGCGGTCGCGGCGCTGCCGAAAACGCGCAGTGGAAAGATCGTGCGGGCGACGATCGCGCGGGCATTTCGCGGGCAGGATTCCGGCGATCTTGGCAGTATCGAAAATCCGCAAGCGCTCGATGCGATCGCTCAGCTCGGTCATCCGCAAACGGCATGAGCGCGCGCGAGCCCGTGACCTTTTCCGTGGAGGCGGAAGGCGTCGGCTGGATCACGTTTGATGATCCAAGTGCGCGGGCCAACGTGTTGAATTCCGCCACGCTGGCGGCGCTGGCCTCGGCGCTCGATGCGGCGGAGGCGAGCGCGGCGAAGGGCACGCTGAAGGCGCTCGCCGTCATGGGAGCGAAGGAGAAAATCTTCCTCGCCGGCGCGGATCTGAAGCTGCTCGCGGCGCTGCCGGACACGCCCGCCGCGACGGAGTTCGCGCGACGCGGCCAGCGGTTGTTGCAACGGCTCGCGGAGTGTCCGGTGCCCGTGGTGTGTGCGATTCATGGCGCGTGCGCGGGTGGCGGATTCGAGCTGGCCCTGGCGTGTGATTGGCGCATCGCAAGCGACGCGTCGGTGACGCGGGTGGGGCTGCCCGAGACGAGTCTCGGGACGATTCCGGGCTGGGGCGGCTGCGTGCGATTGCCGCGACTTATCGGTGTGCAGCCGGCGCTCGAACACATTTTGAAGGGGCAACTCGTGAGCGCCCCGGACGCGCTGCGCATCGGGCTCGTGCACGAAGTCGCGCCGGTGGCGGAATTGAAGGCGCGCGCCAAAGCGGCGGCATTGAAACTCGCGGCGGACAGGATCTCAACGGGGTCGCCGCAGCTCGCATTTCCGACAGAGTTTCTGCACGAGCGACGCGCGGCGGTGGCGAAGGGCGAGGGGCGGCGCAATCCCGCGCTGCTTGCGGCGATCGACGCGGTCGAGCGCGGGGCGGGATTGCCACTGGCCGAGGCGCTGAAGGTGGAGGCGAAGTGTTTTGGCGAGGTCGCGGCCGGTGCCGTGTGCAAAAACCTGATACATGTTTTCTTTCTGCGCGACGCGGCGAAGAAGCGTTCCCTGGACGGGTGGTTTGGCGAGGCCGAGATCGCGGCGGTCGCGGCGATCGTGGAAAGGCGAAAGGCAGGCGGGATGCCGGCGGTCCAGCGCATCGGAGTGGTTGGAGCGGGCGTGATGGGGTCGGGGATTGCGCAATGGTGTGCGGCGCGGGGCTTCGAGGTGGTCATGCGCGATGTGCGGGAGGATTTGCTCACGCGCGGCTTGGATGTGGTGCGGAGCGTGTTCGACGGTGCGGTGAAGCGTGGGAAATTGACGGCCGGCGAGGCGAACAGCGCGCTGCAACGGATCGCGACCACGACGGCATGGGAAGGTTTTGAAACCTGTGACCTCGTGATCGAGGCGATCGTCGAGGACGCGACGGCGAAGCGGGCGCTCTTCAGCGAGCTGGCGCGCGTCGTGCCAGGCGACACGATGCTCGCGTCGAATACGTCCGCGCTCCCGATCGAGGAGATTGGCAGTCACGTGGCGAATCCGGAGCGCACGATTGGACTGCATTTTTTTAATCCGGTCAGCCGAATGTCGCTCGTGGAATTGGTCATCGGGGCGAAGACCTCGGCGGAGACTGCAGCGCGGGTTTTGGCATTCGTGAAAGGGCTCGGAAAGTCGCCGGTGATCTGCCGGTCATCGCCGGGTTTTCTGATGACTCGCGTGTTGTTTTTTTATCTCAACGAGGCGGTGCGCTGCTGGGAGCAGGGTGTCGCGACGGCGGAGCTCGATGCAGCGTTGCGTGATTTCGGCTGGCCGATGGGACCGCTGCGCTTGATCGACGAAGTCGGCGTGGACGTGACGGATTTTATTTTCGGCGAGCTGGCGCGCGCGTTTCCGGAACGATTCGAACGGACGAGTGCGTGCGGGAGGCTGCTCGCGGCGGGTTTGTGCGGAAGAAAGAATGGAGCGGGGCGGGGATTCTATCGCTACGATGGCAAGGCCGAGGCGGTCAACGAGGCCGAGACGCGTGCGCTTGCGGGCGTGGGCGAAAGCGCGGGGGGGCGGAGGGCGCTCGCGGAAAACTTGATGCGCGTGATGGCCGAAGAGGCGCAGCGTTGTCTCGACGAAGGCGTGGTGAAGAGCGCGGACGATGTGGATTTCGCGTTGTTGAGCGGCGCGGGATTTCCGGCGTTTCGCGGCGGGCTGATGCGTTGGGCGCGCGGATAGCAGCCGGGAACGCGTTGCGAACGAGCGCGGTCTGCACGAAGCTTTGCGGACAACCGAACCAGGCGGTCAGCCCCAAGAGTGTCACGCTATGGCAACTGTTTCCTCACCGGCATCAACATCAGCTCGAGAACTGAGGCGGAAGCTGCTGCTGACGATGCTCGAAAGCCGGCACGGCGATTTGCGCGAGGAGAATCTCAACCGGCAGGGCAAGGGACACTTTCACGTGTCGGGGCGCGGGCACGAGGCGATGGCGGCGCTCGGGATGTTGATGGAGGCCGGCGATTTCGCGTGCCCGTATTATCGCGATCGCGCGTTCGTGCTTGGGCGCGGAGTGACGACGCGGCAGCTCGCGCTCGACTATATGGCGAAGCGCGACTCGTCGTCGCACGGGCGGCAGATGCCGTCGCACTATAGTTATCCCGAGTTTCATATCTGGAGTGTGCCGACGCCGACGGCATCGCAGTTGTTGCCGGCGTGCGGGATGGCGTGGGGCATGCAGCTCGATGGGAAAACCTCGCTGACGGTCGCGACGGTCGGCGAGGCGGCGACGCGGCAGGGCGACTTCTTCGAAGCGGTGGCGTTCGCCAAGGAGCGGAAGCTGCCCCTGCTGCTGGTCGTCGAGGACAATGGTTACGGGATCTCGAGCCCGACGCGCCGGACAAACCCGCTCGCGCTCAACGTGCTCGCGGCGGACGAGTGGATCGTGATCGACGGGTGGGATGTCGAGCAGGTGCACGCGATGGCGGCGAAGCTGATGGCGAAGGTGCGCGACGGCGGGGGCCCGGCATTCCTGTGGATAAAAATGGAGCGGCTCTCGAGTCACACCAGTTCGGACGACCAGAAAATTTATCGCTCCCCGGAGGAGCTCGCGACGCTCGAGGCGCGCGATCCATTGAAGGCGTTGAAGGATCAGCTGATCGCCGCCGGCGAGCTCGACGCGGAAGAGTTCGCGGCGCTCGAAACGGAAATCAAAGAGAAGGTGCGCGCGGATTATCTCGCCGCGGAGAAGGCGGAGAATCCACTGCCGAGTGAGCTGGAATCGAACGTCGTGCATCCGATGCCCGATCTCGACGAGGAGATCTTCAAGCCGGGGAAATACCGGATGGGCGATATGATCAATCTGACATTGCGTGCCGGGCTGGACGCGGAGCCGAAGCGGATGATTTTCGGTGAGGACGTGGAGGATCCGAAAGGCGGCGTGTTCACGCTGACGAAGAAGCTGTCGACGGATTTTCCAGAGCAGGTGTTCAACTCGCCGCTCGCGGAATCGACGATTCTTGGCGTCGCGTGCGGGCTCGCGAGCTACGGTCGACGGCCGGTGTTCGAGCTGCAGTTCATCGATTTTATCTATCCCGGCTGGAATCAACTCGTGACGAACCTTGCGACCTTGCGTTGGCGGAGCTTTGGGAAATGGACGTGTCCGGCCGTGATCTACGCGCCGTATGGTGCCTATCTTCCCGGCGGCTCGCTCTGGCATTCGCAGGCGAACGAGGCGGCGCTGGTACACTTCCCGGGATTGAACGTCGTGATCCCGAGCACCCCGGAGGACGCGGCGGGTTTGCTGTGGTCGGCGATGCATGCGGACGATCCGACGCTGGTGTTGATCCCGAAGCACATGCTGTGGGTGGAGCGCGAGGTGAAGCGGTCGATCGCGGCGGTGCCGCTCGGCCACGCGCGACGTTTCACCGAAGGCACCGACGTGACGATCGTGGCGTGGGGCAACACCGTTGAAAAAGCACAGGAGGCGATGGCGCAACTGGGGGAGAGCGTGAGCATCGAGTTGATCGACCTGCGCTCGATCGCGCCGTGGGACCGCGAGATGATCGAGGAGTCGGTGCGGAAAACGGGCCGGTTGATCGTGGTGCAGGAGGATACGGAAAACTGCAGTGTCGGGCAGATGATCATCTCTCATCTCGCGGGCCGGCCGGATGTGTGGAGCCGGCTGGTGAGCCCGCCGGTGCTCGTGTCGAAGGGCAACGTGATGATCGGCTACAATCCAATTTATGAATACACGGCGCTGCCGGATGCGAAGCGCATCGTAACGGCGGTGCGGCGCGCGATGTTGGGCGCTGCGACCGTGAGGGCGGCGACGGCAGTCGAGCCCGCGGTGAGACCGGCGTTGCGGGCCGAGCCGCGGCCGGTTGACCAGGCATCGCGCGAAAAGGAGATCAAGGCCGGGGTGCCGGTGAGGATGCCCGTAATGGGGGAAGGGATACGCGCGGCGCGGATTGTTTCGCTGCTCAAACAGCCGGGCGACGTGGTAGCACCCGACGATGCGTTGTGCGAGGTCGAGACGGACAAGGCGGTTTACCCGATCGAGGCGGCGCTCGGCGGTGTATTCAAAGAGTGGAGATGCAAGGTGGATGACATCGTCGAGATCGGTCGCGAGATCGCGGTGATCACGGCGGAGGTGGACGGAGGCGCCGCGGACATTCAGCCGGCGGCGGATGGAGGCCAGCAGGATGCCGGCGCTCCGTCGGAGTCGCCGCGGAAGCCGCGATTCGAGCCGGCGACGCCGGCGGTCGCGGGCGCAGTGGTGCCGCCGGCGTTGTCACCGGCGATCACGCGCCGACTCACAGGCGTAGTGCCGGCGAACCTACAGATGGACGCGCCCTGGCAGGCGATTCGGGCGGCGCGGGAGGCGGTCAAAGCGGCGCAGAAGGAGTTGTCGCCCTCGCTCATGGTCGCGTGGTGCGTGACGCACGCGATGACGCGGCATGCGGCGTTTCGGCGGCTTATGATGAAGGATGGGACGATCGTGGAGCAGGAGACGTTCGATCTTGGAATCGCGGTGGCGCTCGAAGGCGATCGGCTCGCGACAGCGGTGGTGCATCGCGCGGCGCAGCTGGGGTGGGTGGAGTTTGCGGCGGCGTATGCGAGCGCGGTCGCGGAAGCGCGCGCGGGCAAGGTCGAGGACGTGCAGGCGTCGATCAACCTGACGAGCCTCGGGGCGTTTGGCATCGAAGTGGCGACGCCCATCGTGGTGCCGCCGGCGATGAGCACGTTGTTTGTCGGCCTGGCGCACGAACGGATGATCAACGACGGCGGTGTGGTGCATCCCAGTGAGGTGGTGACGCTGTCGCTGACGTTCGATCACCGCGTGGTCAACGGGGCAGGAGCAGCGGCGTTTCTGAGCGAGGTGCGCGGGATGATCGCGGGGTTTCGGATTCCGGAGTAGCGCTATCGACTCAGGATAGTCAGGGCCTTCTCCAGGAATTCGTCGCGATTCTCCTTCGTGGCGGCGAGGGTGCGGGAGACGGGATGGTCCGGGACGAAGCCCGTGCCGTAAAAGGGCGTGCGGTCGTGTTTCAGGACTTCCATGCCGGTCCACATGATCCGCAGGCCGCCGGGGAGCGGGATGAAGTTGACGTTGCCGTTGCAGCCGGCGGTGGGTTCGCCCACGAGGGTGGCCAGCTTGTTGTGAGCGATGATGGCCATGCACGTCTCGCCGTAGCTGACCACACTTGGGACGTTGATGAAAACGACGGGAGCCTTGAGCCGCGGCGCCTTCGGGTTCACGGGCCACGTGCTTTCACGATACGTCCACCCCTCGCGATCGGGACGCGTGACTTGGGGAGTGAGCATCGGAGACGCGTGGACGGGAGCGTCGATCAAGTGAGGAATGATGTGGCGCGTGGGCTGGAGGTACTGCGTGCGATCGGCGATCGCTTTACCGCTGGGTCGATTGTCGAAGATTATTCCACGCGCGTCCGCGAGCTGCGGGAGTTTTTCCGCGAGCTGGGTGACGGTGCAGGAGGAGAGATTGACGTAGAAGATGCCGGGGCGGAGCTCGGCGAAGGGCGGGTGATCGAATTCGAGGATGGGTTTGAAAAAGAAACCGCGGTATCGCGCCGTGCGTTTGAGAGCGATCTGCTCGCTCTGGCCGTCACGCAACAGTTCGATGCGCGCGGTGCTGTCGGGCGGACCTTCGCCCCACTGGTTCAACGCGCGGTGCCGGCGAAGGTGGGGTGAACCGGAGATATAGTGTTCCAGATCGCGGAGGTGATCGAGGGCGGCCGTGTCGTCGATGCGGAGAATGATATCACCGCGGCGCACGGTTGTCTCGCCGTCGGCGACAGCGGTGACGACGATCTGGTTTTCGATGTGGGCAACGAGGATCGGCAGGCCCGCGGTGGGACTGCTGCCGTAGACGTAGCCATGACCATCCTCGAGTTTTGCGACGAGTTCGGAGAGGGTGGCGTGGTAGTCGTCGCGGGTCTGGTCCCGCAGTGCGCGACGAAGCGCAGGACGAAGTGTCGCGAGCCAGTCGACGCCGATGCGATCGATATAGGGATGGAAGTGTTGAAAGACATTCCATGCGACGATCACGCCGGCGGCGCGAAGCGGCCAATCGGCGGGCGTGTGTTGGGCTGGATTGAGGGCGGCGATGCGTTTTTCCAGCGCGGAAAGGGCGGGAGTGCCGGAGACGTTTCTTTCGGCGGATGCGGCGACGGCTATGGGCAGCCGGAGGCGGAGCTGTGGGGTGATTTGTTTTTCGACGATGTGTGGTGCCGTGAGAGAGAATTCGCCGGCGGAGGGCTCGCCGGCTTTCGTGGCGACGCGGCTACTGCGATAGATGTTTGACTGGGCGGAGAGACGAATTCCGTGGTGGCGCCAGTAGGTTAGCGATTCTTCGGCGGGAATGATTGGAACTGGCGGGGAGTCATCGGCCCAAAAGAGGTCGAGGCCTTCGCCGAGAGGCAGAAAGAGTTCCCGCAGGATTGTGCGCAGCGCGGCATCGTCGCGCGCGTCACGCACGGCCTCCGCGCCGATCATCGCCAGGTGGTCCCAATCGACACGCGCGGCCGCATCGGTGGGGTGGAAGAACCGCACGTAGCCGTAGACGCGAGCGAACGCGGTGAGGTTTTCGACGGCGCGGTCCTCAGCGGCGGGAAGATCGGCGGAGCGGACGGCGGGGGATAGAGTCGCGACAGCGAGACACGCGAGCAGCGGCAAGGCACGAAAGGGGCGGGGCATGGGCGGAGCGGACAGCAAAAGGGGACGCGGTGCGGGAGGTGAGGTTCCATCCAAGGGGAATACGACAGCGAATCAGTGGCGGGAAATCGCCGCGTCACTTCGGATGGCATGGATCGCAGCCCTCGATCCGCGAACGCCTCGCTACGGCGTGCGCCTTGTGGGTGGAAGGCGTCGAGAAGCGGCGGCTTACGTCTGCCCGGCTCTCAACGCTCGACTCTCAGCGCTCAACCTTTTTTGAGCACCTCAGCCAGGCGTCGTTCGAGAAACCGCCGCTCCGCCGGATGCTTCACCAGCGCGAGCGCTTCGCGGTAGGCGGCCGCCGCGGCGGAGAATCTTTCCAATCGCCGCAGCAAATCCGCGCGCGCGGCCGGCAGGAGGTGATAGCCGGGCAGTGAAATTCGTTCGAGCAACGCGAGGCCCTTTTCGGGACCCTCGGCCATCGCGACGGCGGCAGCCCGGTTCAGCGCGATGATCGGCGAGGGATGCAACTCCGCCAATACACTATATAGTGCGGCGATTTGCGCCCAGTCGGTCTCACGCACCGACGCGGCGTTGGCGTGAAGGGCCGCGATCGCGGCCTGCACGCCGTAGCTGCCGGCTGGTCCGCCTTGGAGCGCACGTTGCGCGAGCGCCGTGCCCTCGGCGATCTTCGCGCGGTCCCAACGCGAGCGGTCCTGGTCCTCCAACAGCACGATCTCGCCCGCAGGATCCGTGCGCGTATCGCGTCGTGCATCGGTCAGCAGGATGAGGCCGAGTAGTCCTCGCGCCTCGCGCTCTCCGGGCAACAACTCCACCAACTGTCGCGCGAGTCGTATCGCCTCGGCGCAGAGGTCGGCGCGCACGAAATCGGCACCCGCGCTGGCGGAATAGCCTTCGTTGAACACGAGGTAGATGACCGCGAGCACCGCACCGAGGCGTTCGGCGAGCCGCTCCTCGTCGGGCACCTCGTAGGGAATCCCCGCGTGCTGGATCTTCGCCTTTGCGCGCACGAGCCGTTGGGCGATCGTCGGCAGGGGTGTCACAAACGCGCGCGCAATCTCCTCCGTCGTCAGCCCGCAGATCGTGCGCAGCGTGAGCGCGACCTGCGCTTCGGGTGCGATGGCCGGATGGCAGCACGTGAAAATCAGCCGCAGTGTGTCCTGCGGCACGGGAGCGTTTTCCTCCGGGGTGAGGGCTGAGATCATGTATTCGCGTTTGTTCTGGGCCAGCACGCGGCGGCGAATTTGATCGATGGCCTTGTTGCGTGCCGTCGTCATCAACCACGCGATCGGGTTCGGCGGAGTGCCCCGGCCCGGCCATTGTTCGAGCGCGGCGGCAAACGCTTCCTGCAGGGAGTCCTCCGCCAGCGTGATATCCCGGACGCCCCGGATCAGCGTGGCGAGCATGCGACCATATTCGCGGCGGTGCAGTTCGCCAAGGTCGACGGGCATCTCAGGCGCGGGCTGATCCATGGTGCAGCTCTGCGCCAGGTGTGGCGATGGCGACGGGCGTCACGATTGACGCCAGCACTGCCGCTCCTCCTCGCCGGTCATCACGGGCCGCACCTCTACGCTCAATCCGGCTTCGACCCCGGGAAAGGTTTTCGCCAGCTCGACGGCTTCCGCGCGATCGCGACATTCCAGAATCGCGAAGCCCGCGAACACTTCCTTGGTTTCGGCGAACGGCCCGTCGGTTACAAGGAAATGGCCGCCGGATTTCCGCACGGTCGCGGCGCTCGCGGTCGGCTGCAGCCGGCTCATCGCCCGCATTTGGCCGGTCTGCTCGAGGTTGTCGTGCCAGGTGTCACATGCCTCCGAGACGCGGCGTTTCTCGGCGTCGGGTACCTGGGCGAAGCGCTCCTGATGTTTATAGACCATCAGCATGAATTGCATGGGCAATATAGTTTATAGTTGAGGGTTGAGAGTTGAGAGTCGAGAGAGCGAACCGCGGCGGAGTCCTTCGAATAATAAGGCAAAAATAGGGTCACGCTCTGGCTTTGCTCTCTGCTCTCAACTCTCAGTTCTCAGCTCTCAACTGCATCGATGGGGCTTGGGGTGGGTTAGCCTTGAGGGCCGCCCTCAGCGCGGATCGGGCGCACCTCGACAGAGGCGTCCACACGTAGCGGCGGGAAACGCGCCGCGATCTCGAGTGCTTCATCGAGGTTTTGGCATTCGATGATTTGGTAGCCGGCGAGCACCTCCTTCGTCTCGGCAAACGGTCCGTCGGTGATGACGCGCCGGCCTTCGTGGAGGCGCAGCGTGGTGGCGGTGGACGACGGATGCAGGGCTGCGCACTGCCGCGCGTGCCCGCTCGCCACCATTTCCTGCGCGTAGCAATCGCATTCCGACATCAACCCTTCGCGCTCGGTCTCGGGGAGGTCGGCCCAGCGCTTTTCGTCGAGTTGGAAGAGCAGCATGAATTTCATCGCGGTTGTCCGGTGGAGTTTCCGAAAGGTCGAACGGGCAGCGGCGAAATCGACTGTGCCGTGAAAAAAGACGAAGTTATTTTGTCGAGATTGTGAGCCGGAAGCGCGTTTCGCGATTCGCTCTCCCGCCGCGCCAGGCGCTGGCAGAGCCGATCGCGCACCACGCTGACTGTTTACTTGCGGCGCCGTGCCTCGCTCTGCCGCACCATCTCGCTCAGATCGGCGGCGGGGCGGATCTCCCACGGGCCGAACTTCGCGCCCGGATGCTTCGAGATCAGGTCGACGGCGTGGTTTAGATCTCGCGCCTCGAGGATCATGATGCCGCCGAGCTGCTCCCGGGTTTCCGCGAAAGGTCCGTCGGTGGCGACGACCCGTCCGTTCGTATAGCGCAGCGTCATCCCTGTGTTGGGTGGCTGCAGCGCTTCGCCGCCTTTGAACTGACCGTTCGCGCGGAGCTGGTCGTCGTAGGCACAGCAGCTGTCCATCATCGCTTGTTGTTCGGCTTCCGGCATGGAGGCGAACGCGTTGTGATCAATATAGCCGAGGCAGATGTATTTCATGGTGGAGGATGGGTGAAGTCGCCCGGAATTGGGCGCCGTTCATTCAGCTAGCCGAACGGCCGGCGTGGATTTCGACACCGCGGTGAAAAAAGTAGCGAGTAGCGAGTAGGTGGGAGTTAATCGCATAGGCGTGGCGCTCGCGAAGGTCCGCCACGATGGGGGCGTGGCTAGGTTCGAGGCGATCGTGAATGCTCGCTACTCACTACTCACTACTGTTTTCACCCAAGCTCACGGAGCCGTTTTTCCAGATAACGCTGCTCCGGCTCTGATTTCGCCAGCGCGTGCGCCTTCTCGTAGGCAGCCCGCGCCTCCTCCCGGCGCCCGAGCCGGCGGCAGAAGTCGGCGCGGGCCGCATGCGCGAGGTGGTAATCGCACAGTTCGCCGCGCGCGAAGAGCGCGTCGATGAGCGCCAGCCCGGCCGCCGGACCCTCGTGCATGGCGACGGCGGCGGCCTGGTTGAGCTCGATGACGGGCGAAGGCTGCATCGCCAGCAGTGCCGCATAGAGCGCGCAAATCTGCCGCCAGTCGGTTGCCTCCGGAGTGTGCGCCTCGGCGTGGACGGCTGCGATCGCGGCTTGCAGCGTATAAGGCCCGAAGCGGCGCGTCGCCAGCGCACGCTCCACCAGCGCGATGCCCTCACGGACGAGCGCCTGGTTCCAGCTCGACCGATCTTGCTGCTCGAGCAACACGAGCTCGCCCCCGGCGTTGACGCGGGCGGCGCGTCTCGATTCGTGCAACAGCATGAGCGCGACCAGGCCGGCGACCTCCGGCTCGGGTATCAGCTCGAGCATTACGCGACCGAGGCGGATGGCTTCGGTCGACAACTCGGCGCGCGTGAGCGAAGGGCCCGACGATGCGGCGTAGCCCTCGTTGAACAGCAGGTAGATCACGGCCAGCACCGCGCCGACCCGCTCCGGCAGTTCCGCGCCCGACGGCACCTGATAGGGGATGCGTTCGTCGCGAATCTTCGCCTTTGCGCGGACGATGCGTTGGGCGATCGTCGGCGCAGACGTGAGGAAAGCGCGTGCTATTTCCTCGGTGGTCAGCCCGCATACCTCGCGCAACGTGAGCGCCGCGCGGGCGTCGGGCGCCAGCGCGGGATGACAGCAGGTGAAGATAAGCTTGAGTTGGTCGTCTGGCAGCTCGTCGTCGAAGGCGGCTGCGCCGAGTTTGTCCGTCGTGACGGATTCATCGCCGTGCAACGTGTCGGCGATGTCCTGCTGCGACGCATCGAACCGCGCGCGGCGGCGCAGTGCATCGATGGCCTTGAAGCGCCCGGCTGAGATCAGCCACGCGCGCGGATTTGCCGGGAGACCCTCCACGGGCCAGCGGCGCAGGGCTGCATTGAACGCGTCGTGCATCGCATCTTCAGCGAGATCGAAATCGCCGAGGAGGCGGATGAGCGTTGCGAGGACACGTCCGGCCTCGGTGCGGTAGACGGCGTCGAGTTGAGTGCGGATGTCGACCGAAGAAGGCTCGGGCATGCAGGGGGAGGAGAAGAGCGGAAATCGACCGAGCGCGGCAAAGCCTCGGAGCAAGAGGCCAAAGGACCAAAAAATTAGGACACTCAATCCTAAACCCAAAACCCAGAACCCGGAACGCGCTTTCTGAAACTTGGCCAACGGGCCGAACCTCCGTGGCCTGGCTCTCAACGATGGGTGCCTAGAGAAACCACCGAAACAAACCCGCGAAGTGATCGGCAAACTTGAGATGCCAGGGACGTCGTTCGAACGCCTCGTGGGTGAGGCGGTGCGCGCCGCGCAGGTCGTGTTCGAACATCCGCCGATGCTCGTCCGCGAGGTGAGCATCCTCGAGGCACGCGAGCACCTCGTCGTTCAGGCGAAAAGAGCGGTGGTCGCAATTGGCGGACCCGACGATGACGCGCGCGTCGTCCACCGCCATGGTTTTCGCGTGATACATCGCAGCGTGATAGAGGTGGATTTCCACTCCGGCGGCGAGGAGGGGACCGAAACGCGAGCGCGACGCGGCGCGACCGAACGCCGAGTCGTTGATCGCTGGCGCGATGATGCGCACCAGCACGCCGCGACGGCTGGCCGCGATCAATGCGTCGCGCACGCGGTCGTCGGGAATGAAATACGCATTCGCGAGATCGATCCGCTGGCTGGCGGAATCGATCGCCTTGAGATAAGCGGACTCGGTCCGGTGAGGTCCCTCTCCCGGTCCGCTGACGGTGCATTGGCCAGTCACGGTTCCTGTCGCGTCGAGCCTTGGGAAGTACCGCTCGCCCTCCAGCCAGACGTCGGTGGTTTTTTTCCAATTAACGGCGAACGCCGCCTGGAGCTGGGCGACGACCGGGCCGGTGAGCCGAATCTGCGTTTCCCGCCACACCGTCGTCGATTCCGCATCGCCGAGCCACAGGTCATCGATGCAAAAGCCGCCGGTGAATCCCACGCGCCCGTCGACCACGAGAATTTTGCGGTGAGTGCGGTGGTTGATGTTTGCCTTCAGGTGCCACGGGTGGCGGCGATGATACTTGGTGTAGTTGACCCCGGCGGACTCGAGCCGCGCGCGATCCTCGTCCGTGAATCTGCCGGAGCCCAAACCATCGACGAGCACGTGCACCTTCACACCCGCGCGGGCCCGCTCGCACATAATCTCGATGAAGTCGTTGCTGATCTTTCCCGGCCGCCAGATGAAGGTTTCCAATGTGATGGATCGTCGCGCGGAGCGCATGGCGTCGAGCATGACGGGGAAAAAGCGCACGCCGTTGACGAGCAGCTCGGCCGTGTTGCCCGGCAGGAAGGGCAGATCCCGCTCGGGATCGGCGACGGCCGCGAGGATCGGATGGCGGGGCGGGCGGTCGTCGGACATAAAGGTGAAACATAGTGCGAGGTTCCGGGACTGTCTCAAGCGAACGGTCGGCCTTGCGCGGATAGGTTCACACTTGAATAAGATTAGTCATCTCGCCGAAAGGGTGGTGAATACTGGCAAACGCCCTGGAATGTCCGAAACCCACGGCCTGATTCGTCGAAGTGAATGATCATGTCGCCCACGACCGTCATTCCTCCCATCCACAGCATCGACGAAGCCTCCGCCGACGCAGCTTTTGCCACGATCGTTCTCGCGTTCGCTGGCGATCCCGCTGCGCGCTGGTCCTGGCCTCGCGCGGAAGATTTTTTGCGCAACATGCCTCTCCTCGCGCGGGCGTTTGGCGGAAAAGCGTTTGCGTTGGGGACCGCATATGGGATCGACGGTGTCGCTGGCGTCGCGTTGTGGTTGCCGCCGGGAATTCCGTCCGACGAGGAAGCGCTCGGCAGTCTCATCGAGCGCACCGCGCCGGCTGCGATCCAACGGGATGCCGCCGGGGTGTTCGAACAGATGGCGAGCTTTCACCCGCAGGAACCTCATTGGTATCTGCCGCTGATTGGAGTCGATCCTGCGTGTCAGGCTCGAGGCCTCGGCGAGCGGCTCATGGCCCACGCGCTGGCCCGCTGCGATGCCGACGGGCTGCCCGCGTATCTGGAATCCAGCAATCCGCTCAATATTCCCTTTTATCAACGGCAAGGGTTCGAGGCGCTGGGGCAGATCCAAATTGGATCATCGCCCACGATTGTCCCGATGCTGCGCAAGCCGCAGCCGCGCCGGTGAGTTTCTCAACGCGCGGCGGCGAGCTCTTCGCACAGCTCACCGATGCGCGCGGAGGTCGTGATCGCCACGTCGGCGGCATCGAGCCGGCCGCGGGTGTCGAGCGAGTAGGCGAGCTCGACCAGGTCCGTGCGGAGTCGGTCGAGCTTTTCCAGAATGTCCGTTGCGTTTGCTTCCGTCATGGCAGGGTGCGCGCTCACCAGGGTTTCGCTTCCATCAGATAGGTGATCGCCGCGACCAGCGCGCACATCGTCCACAGCAGCGGACTCAAGCCTCGCGACAACGCGACTGACGGCGTGGCGCCGCGGCCGGATTTCAGGCGTCGTCGGACGAGACCGTGCAGCCCGCCGAGGACGAGAAACAGGACGACAGATGCCCGCACCCATCCGGTTTGGCCGAGCGCGCCGCGCGTCTGCGCGATGATGAGCACACCCGTGATGAGCAACGCCGCGAGGCTCCAACCGACGACGCGGAGTAGCTGAGCGAACCGTTCAACGGGCATGGAGGGCGTCGGCGAAGACGACACGACGGCGAGTGTGGTGAGAGGGCCCAGGCCGAGAATGGCCGCGAGCACGTGAAGGAAGACGGAGGTGGAATACAGGTTCATGGTTTTTGCGTCCGGGGAGCGGGTGGGCCGCTCACTGGAATTTCAGTGAGTCGGAAACCATGACTGGCGTGCCTGCTGTTTTGTGACAGCGCAGTGCGGTGAGGCCGCAACCGAGCCCGGCATGAGACACGGAAAAATGTGCCAACTAATTCCGTGGGTCTTGTCACAAGACTGGTCTCGAACCGGTCTTTACTCGCAAGCTCCCGTGTCTCCGCACGCGAGCGCTCCCACGATGATTGATCAGACTCTTTCTGTTTTTGAAGAACACCGCCGTCTGCTCTTCGGCATCGCCTATCGGATGCTGGGGTCGGTGACGGACGCGCAGGACATGGTCCAGGAGAGCTACCTCCGCTGGCAGCAGGCGGCGGACGAAGCCATCCGCTCGCCACGCGCGTGGCTGACCACGGTGGTCACGCGGCTTTGCCTCAACCACCTTCAGCTCGCGCGCGTGAAGCGGGAGACTTATGTCGGGTCCTGGTTGCCCGAGCCGCTCGTGGACGAGCAGGCGAGCGATCCGGCCGACACCTCGCAATTGGCCGACTCGCTCTCACTCGCGTTTCTCGTGTTGCTCGAAACGTTGAGCCCGATGGAGCGAGCGGTGTTTATCCTGCGGGAGGGTTTTGACTGCGAGTTCTCCGACATCGCGCGCATCGTCGAAAAATCAGAGGCGAACTGCCGGCAGATTCTGACGCGCGCGCGCAAGCGGATCGACGAGCGCCGTCCGCGCTACGATGTGTCGCGGACGGAGGCGGAAAAGCTGGTGGCTCCTTTCGTCGCGGCGCTGAGAAACGGCGACCTCGAGACGATGCTCGCGCACATGTCGGAAAACGTAGTGCTCGTCGCCGACGGCGGGGGCAAGGCAGGCGCGCTGCTGCGGCCGCTTCACGGCGCCGAGCCCGTCGCGCGCGTGATGATAAATGCTACCAGGAAACACGGCATCGAGAATGCCGATATCCGTGCGGCGACGATCAACGGCTTGCCTGGTTTCGTGCGATTCGAGGACGGTCACGCGCGGGCCGTGCTGGCTTTCGGCATTGTGGGCGGGCGCATCCAGGCGGTGTTCGTCATCAGCAATCCCGACAAGCTTCGGCACCTCCACCGCCCCCGCGCGGCCTCGCCGCCGCGACATTAGAGCTGGAGCGGACGCCGGGCTTTTGCGCCCCGGTCACTCGGGGTCCCGCTCACCAGGAGAATTGTTGTCCGGTTTTGCACTCGGTGCCGTATTAAGGCCTAACCGAGTGATCGACGACCGCACATTGCTTCGCCGCTACGCCGCGGACCGGGACGAGGACGCCTTCGCCGAGGTGGTGCGGCGCAACTTGCCCTTCGTGTATCACGCCGCCCTGCGGCGGCTTGGCCGCGATGCGCATCGTGCGCAGGATGTCACGCAAATCGTCTTTTGCGCGCTCGCGCGCCACGCGCGCGAGGTGTCGCGCCATCCCGTGCCGAGCGGCTGGCTTTACACCGCCGCACGAAACGCGGTCATCGATGTCGTGCGGGCGGAGAAACGCCGTCGCGCGCGCGAACAGGAGGCCTGCCACCTGCAGCACATCCACCCCGAGCCGGATGCCGCAACGGACTGGGCCAAAGTCCGGCTCGTGCTGGATTCCGCCATGGATCGCCTCAGTGCCTGCGATCGGGAAGCGGTGTTGTTGCGTTTTTTCCAGGGCAAATCGCTGAGCGAAATTGGCGCCGCGATCGGCTTGAGCGAAGACGCCGCGCGAAAACGGATCGACCGCGCGCTGGCGAAGCTGCGCGAGGTGCTGCGTGAGCTATTTCCGCAAGATCGGCTGGGGAGGAGCCGCCAACGAGGCGATGATCGGCTGGGCCGCGAAAAACCCCGCGGAGGCCCTGCAATGGCTGGGGCGCGAGGCCGACAGCGAGACGCGCCGCAGCGTAATGGGATCAGCGATACGCGGGCTGGCCCACACCGAACCCGACCTGGCGGTCAAAACCCTGGAGGAACAGCCGATGAAGGAGCGCAACCGGTATGCCGAGGAGCTGATCACCACCACGCTCCACTCGATGGGAATCGATGGGGCGCAGAAATTGGTGGAAGGCATGATCGCGCGCGCGACGGGCTCCGGCAGCCTCAGGGAGGACTACCTGAAACACGTTTTCCACGACTACGCTTCCCTGCGAATTTTCCAGTCGGCGGCGAACGGCACGCTTTCGGAGACCGTCAATTGGCTGAACCAGCACGTCGGTCAGCCCTACGTCGACCATCGCGTGATCGCGGCGGCCACGGAGAGACTGGCCGCGCAGAATCCGCAGGAGACGTTTCGCTGGCTCGAAAACGTCAACACGACCCTGCTCCGCGCCGGCGATGAAAGCACGGCGGGCTACCGGGTGTTGTTGGAGACGTGGGCGAAGAAAGATGGCGCGCCGGTGGTGGAACTGTGGCTGCAATCCAAGACCGGGCACCCGCATTACGATCACATCGCGTATAACTATGTCGCGCTCGTCGCGGCCCGCGATTCGAAGAAAGCGACCCAATGGGCGGCTTCGATCAAGGACAGTACGATCAGGAAGAACGCGGTGAGCCTCGTCGGTCGAAAGGCCACGAAGAAAGGTTTCTGAGGCCGCCGGGCGGACGGCGCAGAAACCCAACAGACCTGCCTGGATCCGACGCCCGGCTCCGCTGCCGACTACTGCGTACGCCGGTAATGTGCGGTCATGAAGTGCGTCCACTTTCCGTCGTCGCCGAGGCAGCGGGACGACAGCGTACGGTGGTCGTCGCTCTTGATTTCGATAATGTCCTGATATTTCGCCTGCTTCGTCGGGTCGGTGAAGCTCGGACCCTCGGCGTTGAGCGTGAGCACGCGGCCTGCGGCATCGAGTTCGCCTTCGTAGACCCAAAGATGGGTCATCATCGATCCCACCCACGTGCCGACAAAACGGTTCCGTTTCGGATCGAAGCCGAGCGTGAGCATCATTTTGGCGCTGCCTCCGCCGGGCATCTCGCCCTGGCCCTCGCCGACGATCCACAGCTCGCCGAGCGGTTTCACCGTTTCGGTCCCGCGATTTTTGATGCTCGGCTGGCCCGGCTCGCCGATGCATTCCGCTTCAGACGTCCAGTTGCCAACGAGCTTCTGCAGCCACGCGTGTTCCTTCTGCGGCGCGGCGACGTGGCCGCATTGCTCGGTCTCAGGCGTGGTCGTGGCGGTGGAGGTATTCGTTTCCATGGGATGTTTTCCTTTCGTGGTTGGTTTTGTGGGACGCTTCGACGTGGAGCACGGCGGACCGCGTTCCGGCTACTGATGCAACGAACGACAGGGTGGGTGTCGGACACAAAAAAAGCGGTCCGGTTGCTCCGCGACAGCGAAGTTAGTTAGACCGTGGGGGCGTATCAGGATTTCCATGATGTCGCTCGCTGCGACTCCCGGCTCATTTCGCGACGGAGTTGGCCGGAATCATCGTTTGCGCGCCGACCTTCTGTCGCCACGCGTGCAGCCGGGCCTGCATCTCGGCGAGCATCCTGGGCTGGGCGGATGAGCGGTCGTGTGCCTCGGCACTGTCGTCGCGGAGATTATAGAGCTCAAAGGTGCCGCTCGCCAAATTCTCGATCACCTTCCAATCGCCCCAACGGAGCGCCGTCCCGGGAAATCCGCCCTGGTCGGGATAGTGCGGCATGTGCACGGCGATCGGCCGCGTCGCGAGTTGTCCGGTCCCGCGCAGCACCGGGAGCAAGCTCACGCCGTCCATCGCAGGATCCGACAGCTTGCCACCGGCCGCTTCGACCAGGGTGGGATACAGATCCTCGATGATGACAGGCACGTCCGTGACGCCGGGTCGCACCGTCCCGGGCCACTTGATGAACAGCGGCACACGGATGCCACCTTCGTAGAGCCAGCCCTTGCCGGCGCGGAGCGTCCCGTTCGAGCGGTTCTGCACCAGCCCGCCGTTGTCCGACATGAACACAACGACCGTGGATTCGGCGAGTTTCAGCTCGTCCAGTTTCTGCAGCACCCGGGCCACGCTCTCGTCGAGCCCCAGCAGCATCGCGGCCAGTTGCGGTGTCGCGCCTGCGGGACGTCCCGGTTTTTGTGCGAACCGCGATTCGACCTTGGGTTTTCCCACGTGGCGCGAGTGCACCGCGTAGTGCGGTAGATAGAGAAAAAAAGGCCGTTCGCGGTTCGCTTCGAGGAATCGCTCCGCTTCGCGGCTCATCCGGTCCGAAAAGTATTCTCCCGCCACCGCGTTCTCGACGGGAATGCCGTAATCGGGGCCGAACCACCGCCGAATCGAGCCCGGCAATTCCGCGTCGTCGGTGCCAAACACCACATCGAAACCGTGATTGGCCGGCAGAAACTCGCCGCGCCCCAGATGCCATTTGCCGATGATCCCGGTCTTGTAGCCCTGCTCTCTGAACGCTTCGGCGAGCGTCCGCTCCGCGAGCGGAAGGCCGGGTGCGAGCGGCGGCTCGAGAAGCGTTTTGCCCGCGTTGCGCCGCTCCACGCGAAACTGAGGCAGCAAGGGAAAAGTCAGCCGCGTGCGCGCGGCGCTCTTGCCCGTCAGCAGCGCCGCGCGGCTCGGCGTGCAATTGGCGCAAGCATAGGCCGCGGTGAAGCGCATGCCTTCGCTGGCCAGACGGTCGAGCGCCGGCGTTTCGTGCCAGCGATTGCCGTGACTCCCGAGATCGCCGTAACCCAGGTCATCAGCCAGGATCAACACGACGTTCGGCCGTTGATCCTGCGCTGCGATCACCCGAAGCGGCGTCAGGATGAGCGCGGCGAACGCAATCTGGGCGGCGATAAAAATCGTCTGGCGGACCTTGGTCATGGTGGAGGGCGAAAAGCGGTTCAGCGACGTGCTCACGTTGGGGCAGAGTAGCGGTATCGAGCGCTGTTTCCCCCACCAGTGCGATGAAATGGTTTTCTGTTGGAACCACTCGCCTCGAAGGACTCTTGGGAAATTTTCGGGTAGGGAAAAGGGGCGAACTCCTTCAGGAAGGCGCGCGTCTATGGGGGATGAATATCGAACGCGAAAAGATGAGGATAGCCGCAATCACGTTGGGCGTACTCGCGGCGTTGCTGGCGGGATGTGTGAGCACCGGTGCAGGCACCACGACCATCGATCCGCCGGCTCCGCCAGCCGGGTTGCCTGACCCCCCGCCCGTAACGGTGCCGACTCCGGGCACGCGCTAGGTTCGCCAAGCGCGCACGGCAGATCGCGAGCGTTATGGGTTGCCGGCGCGCGGGGCGGGTGCGGCGGTTTTGTTTTTCGCGTTCAAGGTATCGAGCTGGCCCTGGCGCGCGTAGTCGATCGCTTCGGCGAGGATGCGCGCGGCTTCCTGGGAGGCGTGGAAGCCCATCGAGTTTTCCGCGTAGACGAAGTCGAGGCGCCATTGCGCTTTGCGCTGAAGGTTGCGCGCGGCCTGGAGCTGCGCATCGGTCGCGCCGGTGTTCTGCGCTTCAGCCAGTCCGACAATCAGCGCGACCAGTGCTTCCTGGCCGCGATCGAGGAGGGCGCGGTTTCGGTCCTGTATAATTTCCACGCGCGCCCTGAGCTCGGGTTCGGTGATGCGGTGACACGTCTGGCACGCGGCGGCGATGTTCAGGAGCGGGGAGCGGACGTGGTGGTTGCTCACTTTGATCGCGCCCTCGCGTTGATACGGCATGTGGCAATCGGCGCAGGAGACGCCGCTGCGGGCGTGAATGCCCTGGCTCCACATTTCGAATTCCGGATGCTGCGCTTTCAGGACCGCGGCCCCCGTCTCCTTGTGGGTCCAGTCCTTGTAACCGGCCTGGTCGTAGTACGCCTCGATCTGCTCGACACGCAGGCCGTTGTTCCACGGATGGGTGACGAGCTTCTGATCGCCTTTGAAATAATACTCATTGTGGCACTGCGCGCAGACCAGCGAGCGCATCTCCTGTCGCGTCGCGTCTAGGTTCGGCTGGTATTCGGCTTTGCGGCCATCCTTGCGCCAGCGCTCGATGCTGGGGAGATGGGGCGTGGGATAATCGGATTTCGCGAGCGCGCGGATGCCGTTGAGAAACGCGGGACGCGAGACGCGGAGGTTCATCGTGTCGGCGTCGTGGCAATCGATGCACGACACGGGATGCTGCGCGAGTTTCGCAACCTCGGTGTACGGCTGCGCACAAATCACCTCGAAACCTTTCTGAATCTGCTGCTCGCGATTTTCCTTTCCGGGAGGGGCACCGGCCCGGAGCCCGGCTTCCACGTAAGCGGGAATCACCGAGGCATGACACTGCAAACACGCTCCGGGCTGGACAAATTTGTGCACCCGTTCGGTCTCCCGTTGATCGCTCAACATATAGGCGTGCCCGCGCTCCTCGCGATAATCGACCGCGAACGCGTAGCCGTTGAAGATGCGGCGCCACACCGGATCGCGATCGAGATGCTGGAACGCTTCGCTGCCGCCGTATTTGGTCTCCACGATGTCGACCGTGCGACGGTAGCTGTCGTATTGGCGCGGATAATTTTTTCCCCACAGCACGGGATCGGTCGTGCTGTCGTTCACGTCGACCACGCGGAAGACGTGCTGCGTGGCCTCGGCTTTGCGCGCGACGATATTCTGGTAGAGCAGCAGCACGAGGAAGCTGGCGAGGGCGACGGCGGCGAGGACGGCGATGTAGACCCAGAGCGCGAGACCGCGGCAATCGGCGAGACGGGGGGAGCGAGGGGAATTCATGGCGGGAGCAATCGAAGTGGCGGGAAGCGTATCCAGGAATTGATTACCTCGTCGGCCCGTGACCGACATCGCGGTGGCAGTGCACGCAATCGAGCATCTTCTGCTGGCTGCCGACGTGGGTGTTCAACTCGGAGACGAACTGGCGATGGCAGGCGACGCAGTTGCGCTGTAGCACGGTCGAGTTACTCGGCCGGATCATGATCGGCTCGTGAAAATCCTGCAGCGTGAAGCCCTTCGAGTGCCAGTAGCCGTTTTCCGCCTTGGTGAGATATTTTCCGATGAAGTCGTGCGGGGTGTGGCAGTCGTTGCAGGTGGCGACGGCGTGGTGCGGCGACTTCAGCCAGCCATCGAAATGCTCGCGCATGATGTGGCAGTTCACGCAGGCGCGAGGGTCGTTCGAGAAATACGAGAGGCCCTCGGCGTAGTAGAACGTGTAGCTGCCGGCACCCGCGAAAAGGCCGATCGTGCTCGCGAGGCCCAGCAGAAGCAGGACGCGGGTTCGTGTCTCAGGCAGTTTCATGCAGCACAACTGCGCGGCTGGCGCGCACTTGGAATCGTCCGCCGGAGACCGGTTTGGTTCCCAACCAGCGGAGTTCCATCACGCGGCGGCGCTGGGCCACTGCCGGCTCTCAACTCTCAACTCCCACTTCTCACCTCCCGGCTCCCGCCGGCGGCGCCCGGCTCAGGCCGTGATTGGCGCGCTCGTTCCGCCCGACTTGGTTCCCGCGTGCCGAAACAGGAGCGCCGATCCGGCAAACATCAGGACGAAGCCGAAATTGAGCCCAAACACCTGCGCCACGCCCGGGCTGAAATCCGGGCGCCATAGGATCAGTGCAATCACGGGGACCATAAATTGTGCGACCGCGGTCACGAGTAGCGCGACGCTCATCCCCAAGGGCCGCAAGCGCGCGATTGCGGCGCCGATCAGGCCGACTGCGAGCACTCCGCCATACATCAGGTTGGCGGGATTGTCCTCGCTGCCGATGAGCCCGACGGCCCCATTGACCCACATGAGGAAGACCCCGGTCGTCAGCGCGACACCTGCGGCGACACGGTAAGCGCTGTTAGGGGCCTTGCTCGCGGTGAACTTATATACGGCCACGGCTCCGGCGATGATGACCCAGATGATAACGAAATCGGCCGCGTCCCAGGCCCAGCCCTCGACTTTGAGCAGCATCGCTGTCGCGGGAATCGTCAGGATGCAGGACGGCACGAGCAGGACGGGGAGAAGGCTCTTCGTGTTCATCATTGGGCTCATTGTGCAGAAAGCCTGTGAAGCCTTGATGAAGCCTGCGTGAAATAGCCACGAATTTGGCCCGATGGTCTGGGCTCGGCTGCGCCGTGCTCGATAACCGTGCGCACCTCCGCTTGGCGAGCGGCGTCCCCTTGCGTTCTCCGCCCTTGGCAGTGGCGTAATCAAACGCGAATAGGAAATAGTATAGCAGGGCGTTAACCTATGAATTAAGACACGATAGTCCTAATTTTGGACTGGAAGTCACATACGTATGTGAAATAGTCGCGTCACCCCTTTGCTTCCTGCCCGTGCCCACGCGGCTGGATCAATCCCCAAAAGTTACCTACCATGAATATCACTGCTGCTGCGGGCTCGGCTCGCTTGTCTGTGCTCCGCAATGTCCTCGCGCCGGCGCTTCGCCGGCTGTGTTTCGCTCTCGCCCTTGGTGCGCTCCTGCCCGGAGCGCCGCGTCTTGCGGCGGCGCAATTGTTGCCCGGCGTCTATGGCTTTGGCGCCGACCGGGCGATCAACTCCGCGGGGTTCGGGTCCAACGTCGCGATCGTCCACGTGACAAACCTGAACGACCTCGACGCCAGTGGTGCCACTGTGGCCGGCTCGCTGCGCCATGCGGTGACGAAGACCATCACGGGCAATCCTCCGCGGACCGTCGTCTTCGACGTGAGCGGTGTGATCAAGATCACGAAGAACCTCACGATCACCAAGGCCAACGTCACCATCGCGGGCCAGGCGGCGCCCGCGCCCGGCATCGCGTTGCATGGCGCGCCTCTCATCGTCGGGGCCAGTAACGTGCTCGTGCAGCACATCCGCATCCGTCCGGGCGACGGATGGGAGAAACTCTCCAGCCAGAACGTCACCCATAACCGCGACGCCGTGGCGATCTCGGACGGCGTCACCAACGTAGTCTTCGATCACTGCACTTTCGCGTGGTCGCTCGACGAGATGATCCAGGGCTACACTGCGTATAACAATATCGCCTTCAATCGCTGCATCTTTGCCGAGCCACTTTATATAGCGACCCACCTCGACGAAGGCACGTTCAGCCCGAACTACCTGAAGCAGGCGGAAGCCCAGACGCCCTTCACCACGGTCGGCCTGCCGTCCACGACTCCTTACCAGACGGTCGCGCATACGCTCGCCGTCGACACCAACTATCACCAGGTGAACTCCAACAGCGTGAACGACTCCATCGAGTATACGATCGCGATTCCGTCGAGCAGCTCCCTGCGGAATGAAGAACATATCCTCATCTCGGGCATCAAAGGACCGGATCGCGGAAAGTTCAAAGTGGAGGTGCGCCTCGGAACGGCTCCGAACTGGACGCTCGTGCAGACCAGCGAGGTGTTCGACATGTATGCGCCGACGGCGTCGCAGGAGACCTTCGTGTCCCGGGCCGGGACCCCGTTTGAATTCTCCCTCGGAACGGCGGCCACGACCATGAAAGTGAAGCTTATAGTCACTGGCCAGAATTCAGCGAGCAGCGGCTTCAAGCTCGGGGTCGACCAGATCTCCCTTACCCAGCCGCACGGGATGGGCCCTTACTTCCGCGATGGCGGCAATCACAAGTCGCTCAGTGATCCGCTCTACCTGGATCTTCCGGGCCGGTTGTCGTTCACCGGCTCGGTCTTCGCTCACTTGCAGGCCCGCGGGCCGTGGATTGCATCGAAGAACTTCGTCCTCGCGAACAACGTCTTCTACAATCGCTCCCAGAAATTTGTGATGCTCGGTGTGGTGAGCAGTTATCCCGCGATGGATGGAGCCATCGTCGGCAACACCTTCATGGAAGGGCGCAATTGGGAAACGCTCACGACCTCGCCGGTCTCCAACAGCCAGCTCCCGTCCGGTTCGCGCATCTACGTCGCGAACAATACCTATAATGCCGGCGTCAGTTCGCCGCCCGCGCTGTACAGCGGCAGCGCATCTTCGACCGATTTCACCGATTATGTGGACGGCATGGCCAATTTCACGCCCGCTTCGGCGGCCGATGCCTACTCGGCGGCCCTGCTCAACGCCGGCGCCTGGCCGGGATCCCGCGACACCCACGAAAACCGGATCGTCAGCGAGATCGCATCGAGCGCTGGCATCAGCGATCACGCGATCCGCGTGGGTGCCCTCAAGAACACCGTGCTCGAGGCTGGCGACTGGCCGTCGTTCACCGGTACCACGCAGGTGTGGGCCGAGCCGTCGAATCCCGGCGGAAGCGCGGGGACTTATACCAACCTCGAGGTGTACCTCCATCAACTCGCCGCGCAGGTCGAAGGTTCGCCGAGCTCGCCGCCGACGCCCGGCGCCTATCAGGCCGAGCTCGCCGTGCTGGGTGGCGGCGCCGTGTTCGAAAACGTCAACGCTGGCTTCGCCGGAACCGGCTATATCAACTTCATGGTCGGCTCTCCGACCAACAGCACCGTGACGTTCAACAGCGTCGACGGCGGGACAGGCGGCACGAAGATCCTGCGGATCCGAAATGCCTTCAACGCCGCCAGCTCCCGTACCGGCGACCTGGTGGTCAATGGCGTCGCACAGCAGATCACGTTCAACTCCACCGGTTCGTTCTCCACGTGGGTGAACAAGGATGTGCCGGTCACGCTGACCAGTGGCACCACCAACACGATTATCCTGCGCTCGACCGGACAGGATCTCGCCAATCTCGACGAAATTGCCGTGTTGGCCCCGAGTACGTATCAGGCCGAAGCGGGCACGCTCGCTGGCGGTGCGATGATCGAGACGATCAACGCCGGCTATCACGGCAGTGGCTATATCAACTTCCTCACCGGCTCGCCGACGCCCAGCACGCTGACTCTCACCGGCGTGCAGGGCGGAGCTGGAGGGCCGAAGACGATCCAGGTGCGCTACGCGCTCGGCAGCGCTTCGCCACGCACCGGCGACCTGGTAATCAACGGCAACACGCAGCCCGTGACGTTCAACCCGAGCGGCGCGTTCACCACGTGGACGACCCTGGACCTTCCCGTCACGCTGAACAGCGGCAGCAACACGATCATCTTCAAGGCGACCGGCCAGGACCTGGCCAACATCGACGAGATCCTGGTGTTTTGAGCCGGCGCCGCCCGCGCCGCTCACCGGCGCGGGCCGCCTCGCTTGCCCGGGCGGTTCGACGGGGGCAGGGCGCCCTGCGAGCAACGTTAGACCCTGAGCGAGCCGCGGAAGCCCCTGCCACTATAGTAAGACTCCGCACCATTGTGATATATGAATACACGGCCGAAGCGGCGGTCACCAAAGATGGCGCCGCCGAGTTTTCTGATCTCAGCCGGTGCTTTCACCCAACTCGACGACTTCGTATCGAAATTCCCCAGTTTCTGCAGTTCGTAATATTGCTCTTCCGTCAGAAGTTCGACGCCCATGTCCGCCGCCATGTCCATGGCGCTATTTTTCGGTTTATGTTCCTTCCTGGAGTCCAGCGCTTCACGGTCGTAGCAAATGCTGGTGCGGCCCTTGGGGCTTTCCGGCGAACAATCGAAAAAGATATATTCGCCTGTCTTTTTGTCGTGGCCAATGACATCCGGTTCGCCACCCGTGCTCTCCATTTCGCCGAGCGACCACAGCTTTTCGGGATTGGCCTCGAGCCTTGTTTTAACATCAGCCCAGCCAAGGCCTTTGTGGCGGTTCATGTTTTTCTCGAAACGAGCCTGCAATGCGCCGAGCAGCGTTTCGCGCTGCTCCGGCGACAGTTGCTTCTTGGTGCTGTTGGTCTTTTTCATAGTTTTGATATAACAAAGCATTACTGAGTTTCGGCGGCGTTTTCTAGTAGATAGGCGCGCAACGCGGAATCGTCGGTGAGGCTCGCGGCACGCTCGAAGGCTTCGCGCGCTTCTGCTTGGCGGCCGAGCCGTCGCAATACATGTGCGCGCGCGGCCCACCACGGTTGATAATTCGCGGTGCGGTTCGCGGGCATCGACTCGAGGGCGACCAGACCGCCCTCGACGTCGCCGGATTCCGCGAGCGCCACGACCCGGGCGACCTGCACGCCGATGGTCGGCACGAGGCGCACGAGACCTTCGTAAAGCAGCGCGATTTCCTGCCAGTCGATCACGCCGGTCACGGCGCGGTGCGCGTGGATCGATTGGATGGCAGCCTCGAGTTGATAGCGACCCAGACGTTTGAACATAGACGCCACGCGCAGGTGCTCTTCCGCCTCTTCAGTCATCGGCCGCGACCAGAGCGCCGTGTCCTGTCGGTCGAGCGGCACGAATTCACGGTCTCGGGTATAGCGCGCGGCGCGCCGCGCCTCGCAGTGCAGCATGAGTGCGAGCAGACCGTGGGCTTCGGGTTCGTTGGGTAGGAGCTGTACAAGCGTGCGGCCGAGGGCGACGGCTTCGCCTGCGAGCGCATGATGCGTCGCGCCATCGTCGATCACATTTTCCCAACCGGTGGTGTAGGCGGAATAGATCGCATCGAGCACGAATGCCGCACGCTCGTCCCACTCCGGCGGATCAGGCACGCGAAATGGAATGCCGGCCTCGCGGATTTTGGCTTTCGCGCGCACGAGCCGCTGCTCCATCGCCGCAGGAGACACGAGAAACGCCGATGCGATGCGCGCCACTTCGAGACCAAGCACGGCCTGCAGCATGAGCGGCGTGCGCGCAGCGATATCGATCGCCGGATGCGCGCAGACGAAGAGCAGTTTCAGGCGTTCATCGGGGAAGGTCGGGTGCATCGTCGCGACGTCTTCGGCCTCGCCGGCGAGTTGGAGGAGCGGCTCGTTTTTCTTTCGCACCTGCGTGTGGCGCGCGGCGTCGATCAGGCGATTGCGCGCAGCGTGAAGCAGCCAGGCCTCTGGTTTCCGCGGCACGCCGTCGAGCGGCCAGCGCTGCTGTGCGGCGCCGAACGCGTCACTGAGCGCGTCTTCCGCGCCCGCGATGTCGCCCGACCGCGCCGCGAGGTAGGCCACGAGCCGCCCGTAGGAATTGCGCGCGACGGCCTCGATGGTGGCTTGGGTGGCGGCCTCGCTCATCGAGCGCTACTGGGCGGGGCAGCGTCGAAGGAGGAACCTCCGAGCGGACGCACCTCGATCGCGGTGTCTGATGCCGACGGATGACGCGCGGCCCACTCGAGCGCGGCGTCCAGATTGGGCACGTCGATGATCACGAAGCCGCCGAGGAATTCCTTGGTCTCGGCGTAAGGTCCGTCCTGGACGTGGCGCTTGCCGTCGCGCACGGAGACGGTCGTGGCCTTTTCCGGCGATTGGAGTCCGGCGCCGGCGATAAAAACGCCCGCAGCATGCAGGGCTGCGCCGTAGGCTCGGCCAGCGGCGGCCATGTCGCGCTGCTTCGATGGGTCAAAGGCATCGGGAGAAACGTGGACGAGGAGGATGTATTTCATGGAAGCGAAAAAATTCGATTCAGATGTATGAGAGCATCGGATACGTCACCATTTTTGCGCGCCAGCGAGCTGTCGCGTGGGCACGTTGAGGCGGTTGAAGACATTCACGGTCGCGATCGACAGGAGCAAGCCGGCCATCGCCGTCTCGTTGTAGTGTCGCGTGGCTTCGTGCCAAACTTCGTCGGGCACCGGATCGGGGCGATCGCTGAGGCGGGTGACCGATTCGGCGAGGGCGAGCGCGGCCCGCTCGGCGGGCGTGAAGTAGGGAGCCTCGCGCCATGCGGCGACGGCGAACAGGCGCTCGTCGGTTTCGCCGGCCTGCTTCGCGTGCCTGGCGCCGCCATCGATACAGGCGGCGCAACCGTTGATCTGGCTGATGCGCAGGTGGGTGAGCGCAAGCGTGGCGGGCGGCACGCCGCCCTTGTACGCCGTGGCATAAAGCGCCTGGATGGGCTGGACGGCGTCGGGAATGAGCTCCGCGGGATTTTTCATCCGGGGATGCAGAACGGGAAGGGTGGTTTCGGTTTTCATTTTTTTTGGTGGGTTGATGAAACCGCGGAGATGCTCGCAGCTTCACCCTGACGACGGGTCAGCGAGGCCCATTCCGACATTTTTTGGAAAAATTCAGACGAGGCTGGTTTGAAGGCCAGTGCCGGAGCGGGCAGGCAGTTTCGTTTCGCCTGCCGGCGTTCTTTTATCCATTCCCCGAATATGAATCGCCGTCATTTCCTCTTCTCGACGCTGGTGACCGCGTGCGGGGTGTCGCTCCATGCCGCTGGCCGCGGCCGCCGGCCGCGGATCGTGCTGCGGTCTTCATGGCAGACGGTGAACATTGGCGATATTGGCCATACGCCGGGCGTGCTCGCCTTGCTGGAGCAGCATATTCCCGAAGCCGAAATCACGCTCTGGCCGATGGACGTGCGCAATGGCGTGGAAGCGATGTTGCGCGCGCGTTTCCCGAAGCTGCGCATCGTGCGCACGAGGGAAGAGGCTTATGCCTGCGATTTCCTGCTTCATGGTTCCGGCCCCTATTTGACCGCGCATCGCGATGTGGCGGCTTGGAAAGAGGACACCGGGAAACCCTACGGTGTGTATGGCATCACGATGGCCGCGGCCGGCGATCCCGGCCTGAAAATCATGCGGAACAACGGGCTCGATGAAACCACGCGTGAGCTGCTCGATGGCGCGAGTTTCGTCTTCCTGCGCGACGGCGTTTCGCTCGAGGTCGTGCGGCGCGCAGGCGTAAAGAGTCCGATCATCGAGTTCGGTCCGGACGGTGCCTTTGCCGCCGATGTGAGAAACGATGCGGCCGCGGTGTCGTTTTTGCGGGCGCACGATCTCGAGGAGGGAAAATTTCTCTGCGCGATTCCCAATCTCCGGAATGCGCCGTATTGGAAGGTGAAGCCGAATTACCCTTTCGATGAAGCGAAACACCGCCGCAATGAAGAGATGAAGGAGCACGACCACGCGCCTTTGCGGGCGGCGATGATCGCAATCACGCGGGAAACCGGAATGAAGTTTCTCGTCTGCCCGGAAGACTCCACGCAGATGGAAACGGGCAAGGAGTTATTGGTCGATCCGTTGCCCGCGGATGTGAAAGCCCGGGTCGTGTGGCGCGAGAAATTCTGGCTGACCGACGAAGCGATCAGCACGTATGTCCGCTCGGCGGGATTACTGAGCTGTGAGATGCACAGCCCGATCATGTGCATCGGCAATGGCGTGCCGGCGCTCGTCTGCCGTTTCGCCGAGCAAACCACGAAGGGTTTCATGTGGCGCGATATTGGGCTGCACGACTGGTTGTTCGATTTGGACAAGCCGGAGGAGGTCGCGCGCATCCTGCCGACGGCGCTGGCTGTGGCCAGGGATCCCGCCGCCGCGAAACTCAAGGCGGCCAGCGCCCGCGATGTCGTGCGTCGCCATCAGCGCGAAACGATGGAAATCCTTCGCTCCGCCGCGCAGGCGTAGGGGCTCGATCTCGCGTGTGAAAGGGTGGGGCGCGGATCCGGCTCCCTTCCTTCGATGCGTCTGAATTCCTTCCTGGGTGCTGCCGCGGACGGCCTCGTCACATGTGCTCCTCGTAGCTGATGTCGATCTTGGCGAGGAAGGCCTTTTTCTTGGAGGCACCTTGGAAGCGGATGCTGTGCGTGAGCTCGTCGTAGACCCAGCCGTCTTGCGGGTCGGGGCTCACTTCCTGCCCATCGACCCGTACACGGAGACTCTTTTTATAGAACGTTGCGGTGCCCTCGACCGGCTCGAGTGCGACCGCGACGGTCTCGGCGATGCGGTCGCCGAGTGCGGCGAGCTGACCCGAGAAATCCGACTCGATGTTCAACACGGTGCCGCCCGTGAGCTCGGCCGCGCGCCGGTGCGAGAGGTTGCCGGGTGACACCACGGCGTGCATCTCGAGCTTCCCGCGCTTGTTGCCCTTGGCGATGATGAAGGGACGCAGCACCCAATAATTGATATAGCCGTCGAGCGTCTGGCGTTTTTGCGGATGGCGCGTGTTATATTGGTTCAGCAGGTCGGGGAGTTTTCCGTTTTCGATCCACTCGGCGGTGCGAGTGCCATCCCTTTGATCCTTCCAAACGGCCATGCGCGTCTCCTCCTCATCCATGAAGAAGACCACGATCGTGGTGGCATCGGGCCGCAGAAACGTGTGCTGCTTGTTATAATAGCCCGCGACGAAATTGTATACGGAGGTGAATGCCGTGCGGTTGCTGTCGCCATTCGTGCCGACTTTCACGAGCTCGGCAAAGATGCTGTCGGGCGTCCGGGGCGTGATCCAGGGCTGATCCAGGACCGGAAACGTGACGAGCGTGCCGTTGCTGGCGACGCGTTTCGTCATCTGCTTCGGCCGGCCGCGGGTGTCGAGCACCGGATTGCCCGCCTGATCGAGCTGAATGGAGCGCACCTCCTTGAAGTACCTCTGTTCGTCTGACGGGAGGTTCGGATCCGCATTCATGAAATCGGTCGTGAGCACCCCGATGCGATAATCGAGATCACGCGTGTGGAAGAGCTGCCGAAAGCGACTCAAGTTGGCCGCGATGCGGCTCTGGTGCGCAGCCATCGAGGGTGAATTGTTAATGACGAAAACGAGGTCGACCTCGCGGCTGCGGGAGCGATCGACCGAGATATGCTTCACGTTGCGGATCGGTTCGACGTTGACCGAAACGGTATTTTCCACGCCGAGGTGCGGGTTGTTTTCGTCGACCGTGTAGTATTTGAAACGATCCTCACCGATGAAGCCCGGGTTGGGCGCATAGGTGAGCTGGCCGGTGGCGCGATCGAGTTTGGCGGTGCCGTTTTGCGATTTCGCCTTGTCGTCCAGCAGGTATGAGATCTTCGGCTCGGCGATTCCAATGCGGTCGGCCGGCGTGAGGAAATCCTCGTGACTCGGGACTTTGTGCGTGACGGGCGTATTCGGGCGTGTGGTCAGTGAGACGCCACGGACATTCATGGAACGCTCGCGGGCGGCGCCGACCTCGAATCTATCCAGCATGACCGCGGGCGGCGGCTGCACTTTGATCACGACCGTATTCTTGAACACCAGCCCGGATGTCTCATTGCGCACGGTGTAGGCGAACGAGTCCTCGCCGACATACCCCTCCTCCGGTTGATACGCAAAATAGCCGAGGCGCGAAGTCTTGGTCTTGAAGAAATCCGCTTCATCGCCACCTCCCGCCAGTCCCACTCGGCCATATACCGGCTCCGCCGTGATGCTGAAGACAAGATCGGCGCGCGTGTCGGGACTGACAACCTCAGTGGCGACCACGAGCTGCCCGTGCACACCCGCACCTTCGGCCTCGATCTCCATGGGGGTGGTGGAGACGATCGCATCCTTGTCGCCCGGCGCGGTGGGGTTCGCGGCAGCAGAGTCGCTCTTGGGCGCAGGAGTGTCGGCGGCAAAGGCGGGCCCCATGGCCAGGATTAATGCCAGGCACAGGACGCGTGCCCACGCGCGGGCGGTAGTTTCGAGGCTCATAGTGGTGAAGGCGATGCGTCGCATAACGTCTGAGTCCGTCACGTTAGTCACGGCTAGGTTCCGCCATGGTTCGAACCGTCCAGCGCGCTGTCAAACAGCCACACCGCATGCGTAGCGTGGCCCACGCTGTTTCAGAGCCCCGGAAATGCAGTCAAGACAGCCCCCCTCGCGGGCTTTGGCTCACTCGCGCAAAACCAGCCCTATTGGTGCGTCGGGCTCCACCAAAACGGCACACATCCGCTTCACTGCGATCGGGCGCGCGCCGCAAATAATCGCAGGGCGCGACGGATCACGAGCACGCCCAGCAGCGTCGCGCTGAGGGCGATGAGGCCGAAGCGCAGATTGGCGGCGGCGGGCAGCGATAGTCCAATTCCTGTGCCGACCGCGATGTACGCGGCCAGGCATGCGGGACACTTCGGCATCAGCACCAGCACCACACTGGGTGCGATCCACGAGCAGAATCGGGTGAGTCGCCGCCAGCAGCCCATGGGGGCGGAAACGTTTTGGTCTTCGGAGGGCGCGGCGCGGAGCCGGGGCAACGAGGAGCGGCAGCATTCACCGGGCGCTTTCATGGGATGATAATATAATGGGGTGAAATGTGAAAGGGAGCGCGGGCCGTGCGAGGGCCACGCCCGCGTTCTCCCAGGCTGTCGCGTGCCTCACGCACTCATGGCATGCTCGCGCGGGGCCGCCGGGTTGAGCGCGCCCGGAGCGCACTGGGCGCAGATCGAACCTTTCGGCGGTCCATACGGCGCGTTCGCGTCGACGTGATAGTCGTTGTCGTAGCGATCGTGCGGACGCACCCACGCCATGTGGTGCGCCAAGCCTTCCTCGTCGCGGCCCTTGAATGTGAGATCGAGCCAGTTGTAGGCGCCGATTAAAATGTCCAGGCCGCGAGCATACGTGGAATAAGTATGGAAGATTCCGTCGTCCCGGCGGACGAAGACACTCACGCCCGGAAATTCCTCCACCGGCAGCGGGCCCGCCGGGAAGGACTGGTAATTATAGTACACGTCGCCGGCTTCCATGTCGTGTTTCGTGAATGCTACATGGAAGTCGGCGTTGAACCTGTTGCCGTGGGCCGACACCCACTTGAATTTCCAGCCCATGCGCTGGCGAAAGCGATCGAAGGTCGACCGCGGGGCATTCGAGCTCGCGACGAAGGTGACGTCGCGGGCATTCAGATGCGGCAGTGCTCCGTCAATGTGATCCATCACGAATGCGCAGCTCGGGCAGGCGTCCTCCCAGCCTTCGCCGAACATGAAGTGATATACAATCAACTGGCTGCGGCCGGCGAACAGCTCGGCCAGCGTCTGCTTTCCGTCGGGTCCGTCGAAGACGTAGTTCGTATCGACTTTGACCCAGGGCAGTTGACGCCGCTCGGCGGCGATCGCGTCGCGCATTCGCGTGAGTTCCTTTTCGCGACGGAGATGTTGTTGCCGGGCGGCGAGCCACTCGGCGCGGGAGACGATCCTCGGTGATGTTTTCATAGGGGGAGATATTTGTGTTTCCCCCTCCAGTCGAACGGACCGGACCCGGATCGACAGCGTTGCGGAGAAAATCTCATGGAGATCCGCCCCGCCAGCGGCTGCATAGAGTGCGAACCGCCTCCAGTGAGTCTTTAGCGCGATGGCTCGGTGGGGGCCCTTGCTGCTACCTTGCGGTGGCTATGCCTGATCGCGGTGGCAAGGTCTCGGCTTCGCGCCAGGTGCCTTCGAGGTGCGTGCGAATCGGTGTCGACGGGATGCCGCGTTCGCCGCGTTGGACCATGCCTACGAGAATATCCACGGCGATCTCGCCGATTTTTTCCGAGTCCTCGACGATGCCCGACATGCGGCCCTGTTGCGCTGGCAGGCTGAGACCGGCGACGCCGATGTCACGCGGCGCGGAAATTCCGGCGAGCTGCAACACGTCGAGCAGTTGATAATCGGCCGTCACGATGGCATCCACGCGGTGCTCGCGTATATACTCCGCGAGCTTCCGCGCAAAGGCCGGCTTGTCGTGGCGGATCTGATCGTAATCGAGGAACGGCGGCACGCGTTCGAAATCGGAGTGCAGTTCCTGCTCGATGAGAAATCCCGCGTGCACGTTGGAACCGCAGCGCTGGTCGAGCCGGCGGTTGATCACCAGACCGGGGCGCCGATAGCCGCGCGCCGCCATCTCGCGCATCACATGCTTGGTGTTGAGAAAATGGGCGGAGGCGATCGTGTGCAGCAGCGGTTTCCCGAGGCTGTAGCCAAACGTGACGGCCGAGAAATCGGCCCACGCAAAATCCACTTCGGCTTCCGGCCGGCCTTGCGGGCAGACGAGCATGCCGCTCACGTTGCGCGCCTGGAGAATCGATGCGAGGCGCGACGATGAGAGTTTCTCCGGCTCGAGATAAAACTGCTCGAGATGATAACCGTGATAGGCGGCGCGGCGCGCGGCGCCATCGTGATAACCCACGTAGTACGGCCCCTTCTTCCAGTCGAAATCGGGCGACACGTTGACGAGCCAGGCGAGCGTGCCTTGAAACACTTTCGCGCGCTGACCGGAGCGATACATGGCCAGCGCCGAGAGCATCGGGTCGGGCGCGTAGCCGAGCTCCTGCGCGATGCCGAGTATCCGCTGCTTGGTTTCCGCGGAAATCTTCGGGTGATCGCGCAAGGCGAGTGAAACCGTCGTGTGTCCGACGCCGGCTTTGAGCGCGATATCGCGTTGGGTTGCCCGGGGTGTAGCCATGCCTCAATTCGGGATATGGCGCCGCATTCGCGCGCAGCAATCTGAAACATGAGGCGGCCGATGCCGCGGCCCGGACATGCTGCACGGGACGGACGCAGGGGCCGGCGGCACTTTCCGGAGAACTGTGACACCGGCGGGCTCGTTGGATGACGGCGGCGGGAATGCTGCTGTCAGCCGCATGCATTCGCTTCGGCAATCGAGCATCGTCAGCGGCGAGGCGGTCACGCCGTCCGAGGCGGTTCCAGTACGACTCGTTTGCGACGTATCCAAGGATGAACGACGCTTGTTCCTGCCGCACGCCGCCGAGCGGTTCGTCGGCCTGCCGCTGGCGGTTACGTGGGCTGACAAGATGGAAGCGCGCCCGGATGGTCTCCTCCACCACAGCGCCGACATCGTGCTCACCGCCTGGGCGACCCGACGGGCGTTGAAGGGGTGGCTCGGGGCGCCAGCGTGCCCGGTGCGGTATGTGTGCCATCTGGCCGGATCCGTGCGGCATATCGTGCCGCGCGCGTTCATCGAGCGGGGCGGGATTGTGACAAACTGGTCGGCGGTGCCGGCGGGCGCCGTCGCGGAGCACGCGGTGCTGCTCGCGCTCGGCGCGCTGCGCAACCTCGGCGCCTGGCCTGCGGCGGAGCGCTATTTTTCCGACACGGTGCGGCGCATCGAAGGACTGGATACGCGGACGCTCTTCGGACGGCGGGTAGGCCTCCACGGTTTCGGCCGCGTGGCGAAGGCACTGGTGCCGTTACTGCGGCCCTTCGGCGTGAAGATCGCGGCTTTTTCGGACGGAGTGCCGGAAAACCTGATGCAGGAGGCAGGTGTGACGCCCTGTGCCTCGCTGGCGGCGCTCTTTCGGCAGAGCGAAATCCTGATCGAGTGCGAAGGACTCACGCCCGCGACGGCAGGCAGCGTCTCCGCAGATGTGCTGGCCGTGTTGCCCGCCGGTGCGGTGTTCGTGAATGTCGCCCGCGGTCAGATCGTGGACGAGGTGGCGCTGCTGCGCGAGCAGGCGAGCGGCCGGCTGCGGGTGGCGCTCGACGTGGTGGCGACCGAGCCGGTGGAACAAGCGCGCGAGCTGTTCCGCCGCGCCGGCGCCGTGCTCTCACCGCACATCGCCGGGCCGACGTTGGATCAGTATCCGCACTGCGGCGAACTTGCGCTGGAGAACATAGCGAGGTTCGTGCGGGGCGAAGCGCTGCACGGGATCGTCACGCTCGAGGAATACGACCGTGCGACGTAACCAAGAGTCGGATACATCGAGGCGGGCGCTTCGGGTGTCCGCGGTCCCGGCGGAAAACTGAGCCACCGGCAGGCGGATTGTTTCCTCTCCCTTACATGCCAGAGCACAGCGCGTGTTACCTATAATGAAAACTCCAGGCATGTTCTCCCCCTTCCTTCGAGCGCTGGTGGCAGCGCTCTTGTCGTCGACCGGATTCGCCCAACAGCGGCCGGCCGCCGCCACATCAGCCGACAACGGCGAAACGGTCCATTTGAACGCGTTTACCGTGACGACCGACAAAGATACCGGCTACATCGCAGCCGATGTCATCTCGGCCGGGCGGCTGAGTACAAATCTGCTGAAGACGCCGGCCGATATCACGGTGCTCACGCGCGATTTCATGGACGACGTCGGGGCGGTCGATCTCAATGAGGCTGCGCGCTGGCTCACGAGCTCGGATGTGAGCTTCCCGGTCGATCGTGACTATGGGACGACCGTCAGCTTTCGCGGGCTGCCGTCGAGCGGCAACACACGCAATTATTTCAAGCAGGCATATACGGTCGAAGGCTATATCATGGAACGGCTCGAGGGTTCCCGCGGGCCGAATAGCATCCTGTATGGCGACTCGCTGATCGGCGGGCAGGTCAACGCGATCACCAAGCGCGCCTCCTTCAACCGGGACTTCCTGAACTTCAAGTCGACATTCGACAGCGAAGGTTCGGTCTACCTCTACCTCGACGTGAATCGGAAGCTGACGGATACGCTGGCGGTGCGGTTGAATTCGCAATTCCAGGAGGCTCACTCGTGGCAGGACAACTATTTCGACAACCGCTATGCGGGCGATCTCACGTTCACCTACCGCCCCTGGCGGCGCGCCGAGATCCGCTTCGAGGCGGAGCAGGGGTTCTCCAGCCGCATGACGCGCGCCGACTATCTCGTCGATCAGGCGTCCAATTGGGACGGGGTCACAGGCGTGAGCGCGCCGCTCACCGGCAATCTCGCGGGGGCCGGGATCAACCGGGTGACGACCACGAATCGCTATGTTTATATCAATGGGCTGGGGATTATAGATTTTCAGAACTGGGGCGAGTCGTCGGGGTCGGGACTGACGATCCTATATAACAACGATGGCACGCGCCGGCCAAACCAGCCGGTGCTCCCGCGCAAGTCGTTCAACTTGCAGCCGACGGACTATCATTCGTCGGCCCACTCGAGGAATTACAGCCTCTTCATGGAGCAGTCGTTCGACAGCGGACTCGTCGTCGAGCTGGCGGGGGATCACAGCCAGCAGGAGCGCGACGGCATCCCGGCAGTTTATCGCAACGTCTATGTCGATGTAAACCGCTTGCTGCCGGATGGCCGCGCAAATCCGAACTTCGGCAAGAACTACGCGCTCGGCAGCGGCACGCGCAATCCGTGGGGTTTCGGCGCAGACTATTATACAGGGGGCCGGATCGCGGCCGCGTATCCCTTCAAGACGGAGAAATTCTCGCAGACCGTAAGCTCGGTGGTGCAATACCGTGAACATCTTTTCGATGTGAACACGTGGAACATGGTCGTGGCCAACGGCACGAACCCGAATCGCAACGCCGGCGAGAACCAGCTCAAGTCACGACGCTATTTCGACGAGACGAATTTGAGCGAGCCGGTGCCGGAAAACGACCCGCGCTATCAACTGACGCACATCGCGGCGCGCGATTCGCAGAATCCGCATGAAGAGATGTTCTCGATGCAGCTCAACACGGTCGGGTCGTATTTTCGCGATCGCCTGACGGCCATCGCCGGCATCCGCTGGGACAAATATGAAGCGGATACGCGGGACATCGCGGAGCGCGACCCGATAACGGCGCAGCCGATCTCCACGCGGACGAATCTCATGGAGATGGAGATCGCCACGAAGTCGCTCGGTGCCGTCTTTTTTCCGGTGCCGTGGATCGGTGGATTCGCGAATTACTCCGAGGGGTTTCGCCCCGCCGGCCCGGCGTTTGGGTTCCCTCAGCTCCTTGGCGGCTCGGGATTCGCGACGGCGCAATCCGAGAGCAAGAACGCCGGCCTGCGGCTCAATCTCTTTGGCGGAAAAATCGTGGGTTCGATCGGTTACTACGAGTCGAACGAGCAGAACAAGGACCTGCTGCTCGCCACGAGCACGATCAACAATATCTGGAATATCATCGATCCGGATAAACGCGTGCTGGGCGGCGGCTATGCGAGCTACTTCGATACCATCGATACCCAGGGCACGGGCTGGGAGGTGGACCTGACCGCCAATCCCACGAAGGGCCTGCGCGTGAAAGCCAACGTCGCGTTTCCGGAAACGATGATTGTACGCGGCGCAGCACAGACACGGGATTACCTCGAGGTGTACCGCGCCACGTGGCAGGCGGCGGCAGCCAACCCGGCCTATTCCGCGAATCAGCGGGCGACGATCGCGAACAATCTCGCGACGCTCGAAGGCCGGGCGCTCGACAACTCCGCCGGGCGCAAGCTGAACAACCTCTTCGATTACCGAGCCAATATATTCATGAATTACGAATTTCAGCACGGCACGTTGAAGGGATTGCGGCTCGGCGGCGGCGCGCATTTCTTCGGCCGAAAGCAGATCGGCAGCGTGAGCGGACGACCGTTCGATTATCTGTACTCGGACGCTTATATACTCGTTTCGGCGTCGGTCGGTTATCGGCTGAAAGTGCGCGAAGTCCCGATCGATCTGCAGATGAACATCGACAACGTGCTGGACTATGATGAGCCGATCTATGCGAACAACGGCCTGGCCGTGGTCGGCGGGGTGACGTATCGCAACACCTACACGTACGAGGCGCCGCGCCGCGCCCGGTTCACGGCGAATTTCCGGTTCTAAATTCGGACCCGGCCGCCGCGCTCACGGCGTATAGCGCCACAGGTCGACGCCGTCCGCGAAATACACCCGCCCGGTCGCATCCATCGCGATCGGGCGCGCGTGTTTGTTTTTGATGCCAGTGCGGAGAATCGTGATCTCTTTCGTGCGACCGTCGATGCGCAGGAAGCGATCGTGTTGGATCGCGAATACGTCGCCGCCCGGGTGCACGACCAGATTTGCGTCCTGCCACATCGCGCGGCCAGTGAAATCCGACGTCAGCACGGGCGCCGTATGCGTCACCCGGCGTGTCGTCAGATCGAAGACGAAAAACGTGCCTTGCGCAAAACCCCACACGGTGCCGTCCGCCATCGGCGTCAGGCCCGAGACGATGCCTGCGCCCGCGACGGGAACGGTTTCGAAGGTCTTCTGGTTTGCCGCCGGATCCCACAGGAAGAGTCGAGCCTCTTTCTCGGTGCGCTCGACGCCGAGACCGCCCTGCACGGTGGTGCCACCGAGGATGAGCCCGGCCGAGTAGGCGAGGCTCGCGATCGACTGGCGGGGCACGACATCCGGAAACGTGTCCAGCGTGCGCTTGCGAACGTCCCAGACCGCGAGCATGCCGCCGAGCAAGCCGTATTCGGGGATCGTGCCGATGAAGAGTTTCCCGAGCTCGGGCGCGGCGAGCATCGCCATGGGACGACTCTGTTTTTCGAGGATGGCGAACTGTTGCGGGTTTGCGCCGCGCTCGATCCATGGCTGCGCCGTATCATATTCCTGGATGCGCGCCCGGGGATACAGGCCGAAGTACAGGGTCGAACCGAGCGCGGCGATGGCTTCGGCCTGGGAGATGCCCTTGTATTGGCGTGTGCCGCCGGTGCGTGGGTCGAAGGCGGCGGCGCCACCGAAGAGATAGCCGCTCATCCAGAGTCGACCGTCGGTGGCAGTCGCGAGCGAGTGAATGATCGTCGGCTCCTCGGCGACATTGGTGTCCAGTTGCTCCAGCTGGCCGGTGATCGGATGATGGCGGAGCAGTTGACCTTCATGGGTGAATATGACGAGCGCTGGCCCCGAAGCCGCGCCCGGGCTGGTGAGCCAGGCCATCGCGAGGGAGCTGCGCGCCGGCGCGACGTCGCGCGGCGGATCGGCGGAGGCGTTTGGGTTGAAGACCTTCAGGGTGTTTGCATGCAGGAAATAGATTCGTCCGTCATGAGGTGAGGGCGGGCTGACGAAGTCGTAATTACCGGTCGTCTCCAGCTCGGCGACCAGCGTCCGTGTGCGCCGATCGAACACGAGCGTGCGCTGCATGGGATAAACCATCGCGAACAGCAGGTCCCCGGCGATGAAGAGCTGGTAGACGGATTGCTCGCGGGCGAAGCGCCTGGGGAGCGGCCATTCGCGCCGCGTGTGCGTGGCGAGGTCGAGCTCGATCAAGTGCGGGGTTTTGACGCCGGCACCAATATAGAGAGTGCGTGATACCGGATCGACGGCGACGGAGCGCGCGTAGGTTTCGCCGGGGACAATGCGTCCCGGATGCGGTTCGTCGTAGCCGTTCGCTGGCGTATAGCGAAACACGCGGCAATGGGGATAGGTGCCGCCGAAAATCTCGCCATCGGCGCCCGCGCTGAGGTCCCAGATGTGGGTCTCACCGGCGAGAGCGACACCGAGATCGTGCACGCGGTCTTCGCCGGGAATGAAGCGGAACAATTTTCCGTGCGGCTCGGTGCCGATGTAGACGGAGCCATCGGAGGCGGTTGTCGCCGCCCACGCGCCGACGGCATCGCGGAGTGGAAACGTGTGCCGGACCTGGCCCGTGATGGCGTCGATGATCAGGAGCTTCGCCGTGGGCTGGCTGCGCATGACGGTGCAGAGGAGATCCCGGCCGTCGGGGTGTTTTGAAAATGTCGTCGCCTGAAAGGTGCGTGACGTGAGCTGCGGACCGAGAGACTCGAACGTGCCGGCGAAGAGCGCACGCGCGCAGCCCAGCGCGAGCAGCAGGGTGACTGCGACGGCGAACCGCAAACCGTAGGGGGTGACACAATACATCGAGGCGATGCGTGGATGGTGGCGGGCGGGGGGACGGTGGAAACGACAAAGTGGTCTCACCACGCAGAAGCGCTGGTGCAGCGGAGAACTGTTTCTCCGCGACGGGGATTGAAGGGCGGCCACGCACCGGGTTGCCTGCTGCGTCCCGCCCCATGCTTTCTGTCTACGACTACGCCGTGATTGGCGTTTACTTCGCCTTTATGCTCGTGATCGGCGCGGTGTTTCACCGGCGGAACCGGACGACGAACGATTTTTTTCGCGGTGGCGGCAAGATGCTGTGGTGGATTGTCGGCGCGACGGCGTTCATGACCCAGTTCTCGGCGTGGACGTTCACGGGCGCGGCGAGCAAGGCCTACGAGACCGGCGCGCTTGTGCTCGCGATCTATTTCGGGAGCGCGCTCGGTTTCTTCTGCAACTACCTCGGCACGGCATCGCGGCTGCGACAGATGCGGGTGATAACGATGTTCGAGGCCGTGCGGCAGCGCTGGGGGCGCGGCAACGAGCAGTTTTTCACCTGGCTGCAGCTGCCGGTGGGCACGCTGCTCGCAGGTATCGCGCTCAACGGCCTCGGGGTGATTCTCGCGGCGGTGTTCGGTCTGGATATTCGTCTGACGATGCTCGGCGCGGGGCTCGTGGTTATTTTCATGGCGACGTTCGGCGGGTCGTGGGCGGCGACGGCGGGCGACTTCATGCAAATGCTCATGCTGATGGCGGTGACGACCGCGGCCGCCTGGCTCGCGCTGCACGAGGTGGGCGGCGTGAGCGGGTTCGTGGCGCGGCTGCCGGAGCAATCGTTCGCGTGGGGGAACACGGGGCGAACGGAGATCGTGGCGTGGTGGTTCGTCGCGCTCGCACTGACGCAGATCGTCGCGACTAACAACATGAGTGACGGCTATCGCTACCTGTGCGCGAAGGATGACACTCATGCCCGACGCGGGGCGTTGCTGGCGTCTATATTGTTTATAGTGGGACCGATCGTGTGGTTCATTCCGCCGATGGTGGCGCGGATCTTATTTCCCGACCTTGGTGTCGTGGACGCCTTGCGGCCGCTGGGGGCGCGGGCAAGCGAAGGTGCGTACCTCGCAGTGGGCATCGCCACGATGCCGCGCGGCATGGTCGGCCTGATGATCACGAGTCTCTTCGCGGCGACGATTTCCAACATGGATACGGGGCTGAACAAGAACGCGGGGATCTTCGTGCGCAGTTTCTATCATCCGGTGCTGCGACCGCAGGCCGCGGAACGCGAACTGATGTTGGCGAGCCGTGCGGCGACGTTGGGGTTTGGCGTGCTGACGGTGCTGGCGGCGTTTGCGTTTCGCGCGATGTCGCACCTGAGCCTGTTCAACTTGATGCAGCAGTTCGTGTCGCTGGTGATGCTGCCGGTGGCGATGCCGCTGCTGTGGGGACTGTTCGTGCGCCGCACGCCACCGTGGTCGGGCTGGTCGACGGTGGTCGTGTGTCTGCTGGCGTCACTGCTCGTGGGGAATCTCGACACGTTCTTCGGCGGGGGCGCATACCAGCGCGCGCTCGGATTTGCGACGCCGCTGGCGAGATGGGAGGTTCCGACGGTGGTGTTCTCGCTCGGGGTGGTGACAAACGTCATCGTCGGTAGCGCGTGGTTTTTTGGCACATCGCTCTGGTATCGAAATCAGCCGGCGGAGTATCAGGCTGGGATCGAGGCGTTTTTTGCGCGGCTGAGCACGCCGGTTAATTTTGCGCGCGAGCATGGAGCCGGCGAAACCACGGATCGCGCGCAATTGCGTACGATGGGGATGCTTGGGCTGGCGTACGGCGGGTTCGTCATCTTGCTGGCGTTGATTCCGAATCCGCCGGTGGGTCGGGCGGCGTTTATATTCGTGGGCCTGGTGATCGGTGGCGTGGGCGGGCTGCTGTTGAGGAGGCCGACAAACTGCGCAACTAGCGCACGCGAGGGCCAAGGAAAACTGTGACACCGGACGGCGCGTTGCGAGGCGGTCTCGCGGTGTTACGCGTTGCTGGGTGGCAAGGCTGCGCAGCAGCAACCCCCAAAACCCCGACCTATATGCACGATCTATATATATTCCGATTCCGCGCCGTTCGCGCGTTGGCCCAGTTCAAGAAGTCGATGCTCTCCCTCATGCTTTTCGCCGCAGTATCGTCGGCGTGGGCTGATTATTATGTCGGGCCGACGGCCCTCGGTAACGCGAGCGGTTCCGACTGGAACAATCGCGCGGCCTATACGACCGCATCGTTCTGGAACACGATGCAGACCGCGCTCAATACCGGGCCGGTCGTCGTCCGTTTCGCGGGCGGCACGTATTCACAGGGCATGCTCGACTTGAGCAATAAAGGTCACCCGGTCAATCTGCTCACGATCATGGCGAACACGCTGCATGCTCCAGTGTTCAGCAGCAGCGTGTCGCACCAACTCAAGCTGCGCGGCGCGCAGAACATCCGGGTCTACGGGCTGAAGTTCAGCGGCACGGGCATCACGAGTTTCGCCGTGTGGTGTCAGTCGAGCGGAAAAAACACCTCGCGGTTCCTCACGTTCGACACGTGCAAGTTCGAGAACCTCACGCAGGTCGCCTATGGTGCAATCGGCATCCTGGATAATTCCCGCGATATTACAGTGACGGGATGTACTTTCGCCAATGTGGGGATTGGCGGTGGCGCGCACATGCTTTATTGCGACCACGATGCGCGCAACATCACGGTCACCAACTGCTCGTTCACGAACTGCAAGGGCGACTATGTCCGTTTCCGCGACGACACGGACTTTGCGAAGGTCGACAACTGTACGTTTCACAGCACGAGCACGACGTATAATCAGGACTTCATCCGAATGCCGTTGTTCAACGATGTAAATCCAGGGGACGAGTACTTCGGGACGGATTTTCAGTTCACGAACAATGATTTCACGTATGATGTGGCATCGGGCACGAACCGCGTCGCGATCGCTTTCGATGTGAGCGGATACAATTCCACGTCCTATGATTTCTCGCCGACGACAACGCAGGCGGCCACGTTGAGCGGCACCGACTATACGGCGGCGCGTGCGCTGCTCAGTTCGAACATGGGCATCGAAGGCCTGCGCGTGAAAATACACGGGAACAGCTTTTCGGGCACGGCGTATTGGGAGGCCTATGGATATTTTGCGAACTACGGTTCGACGGGGTCCGGCGTGAATGGCTATACGAACGTGAGGCCGGGAACGTGGGCGAGCTCCGGAACCCTGGGCGCGGCGCCAAAACTGAGCTTCAACGCCAACTTTGAACGGGCGGGGAGGTGGCTGCGGAATTGGGACAGCATGTGGAATGGTACAGCACCCGTCTCTCACGCCGGTTTGAATGGTACGTCGAAAGCGGCGCGGATGGCGGCGACCGGAGTAAACGAGATGTGGCAGTGGGTGGCGAGCCCGCTGACGACGAGCTATACGCATGATCTGCTTTTCGCGGTAGGACCACACTCCGGCACGGGGGCGAAGTTCCGCGTCGATATATTTCACAATACCGTGACCGACTCCCGCGTGTCGGTCGGGGTGAGTGATTCCGGCCAGTTCGGGATTTTCAACGGCAGCAGCTTCGTGGCGCTGCCAGAGCTCGGCACGCTGCAGTTCTCCCTGGATGCGAACAGCGATGGCGATTATTCGGATGCGGGCGATACGTTGCGTTGGTACAAGCTGCGGATCGTCGGCAACTATTCGGGCGCTACGCCTTATGTGGACATCCATACGAGCAACGTGAATTCGACGACGCTCTCGAACAGCTCGCTCGGCAAGAGCATCTGGGTGAACGGCGGTCCCGCAACCGGGCAGAAAGCCGGGTGCGTGAACTACCGCAACGATGCCGCGGCGGTGATCCTCGATGAGCTGACGTGGCAGTAGGGGCGATTGCGCGCATTACCGCATGCGTCCGCCGATCATCATCACGTGCTTTGCGCTGGCAGCCATCGTTGCCGGTGCATTGTGGTGCGAATGGACTACGCGGACCTCGAGCGATGGACCGCACGCGCCATCCGCCGCCGTGGCGCCACGCTCTTTGGACCGGAATGAAAGGGAGTCCGGTGCCGTCGCAGGGGCGAAGAACGAGGTATCGAGTTATCAAATACGCGAAGAGCCCGGGTCGGATTCGGCGTCGTTGCTCGCGCGGGCGAGAGATGCGGCGCAGGTGGATCCGATGCTGGCTTTGCGGCTGGCAGTGGGTTTGTCGCGTGAAACGGAGCGACGTGACATCATCACGCTGGCCGTGGGCCAATGGGCCACGATGGCGCCGGAGGCAGCGGCGGTGTGGGCCGACGGGCTCGAGGATCCGCAGCTGCGCTCTCGTGCGTTCGCGGCGGTAATCGCCGCCTGGACCGAGAAATCCCCGTCCGCGGCGGCAACGCTGGCACTCGACGGCCTGGCCGCCGGCGCGGAGCGGGAGGCCGCTCTTCTCGATGTGATGCAGCGCTGGGCGCAGGTCGCGCCGGACGGTGCGGCGGCGTGGTTGGGTAAACTGCCGGATGGCGATCTGCGAGGGCGCGCGTTACCCGTGCTGGTCGAAACCTGGGCGTCGCGGGACGCCCTTCAGTGCGGCGAATGGTTGAATCGACTCCCCGACGGGCCGGAACGAGATGTGGCGGCGAAGGCGTACTCACACCAAGTGGCGCCTTCGTCGGGCGCAGTGGCGGCGCAATGGGCGGAATCGATCGGAGATCGCACGATGCGCGAGCGGGCATTGACGGACGTGGCGCGAACGTGGATCGGGCGCGATGCCGATGCGGCCGAACCCTGGTTGCGAGGCGCGGCCATTCCAGAGGCGGTGAAAGCGCGGCTCCTTGCGTTGCGACATGAAGCTTCGCCAGGCGGGCAGTAGCATTCTGGAACGGAATGCTGGCAGGGCGCAGCGCTGGGCTCCGATCGTCGCAGTGTCAGTTGGCGCAGCCAGTCGAAGGCTGGTGCCATGGGACGCCCACTCTGGCGAAGAATGTGAAATCTTCGCACGTCGCGCTACGCGCGCTGCGCGGCCCAGAAGCGGCATTCGTCGGAAAAATCACGGACTGCGCGCGACTCCTTTGCTACTTCCGTGCGCATGGCATCGAACGAGTGGGTCCACCCCGTGGCGGCGAGGTCCTCGAGAATCTCACGCCGGTCGGGCAGATGCATGAACGTGCGCCCGGCGTCGTCCTCGAAATAGCGGTCACCGAATTCCACGAGGCGCGGATCCTGGTCGCCGCGCACCCAGCGCAGCGTCTCGAGCCGCCAGAGCGCGCGCTCGGTCGGTGAGGAGTCACGGTCGTGCGTCGTGAAGAGCAGCGGAGAACCCGGCGCACAGACGCGGTGCAACTCGCGGAGCGCCGCGCGGCGATGCTCTCGACCGGGAATCTGCATCAGCCCGTTGAACATGAAGAGCGCGCCGCGGAATCCTTTGTCATCCATTAGATGACAAGTTTGCCGGGCGGATCCTCCTCGGGCGGGCGCCGGGTTGTCATCTAATGGATGACAAATTTCCGGAGGGAGCTGGGTGGCGTCGGCGTGGTGGAAGTGAATGGCCTCGGCGTGGCGTTCGATCGAGAGACTGCGGGCCTGGTCGACGAGTTCCTCGGCGAAATCGAAAGCAGTGAGGTGATGGTAGCCGAGCTGCCAGAGACCGAGCGTGACGCGACCGGCGCCGCAGCCGGCTTCGAGCAGGGGCGCGCTGCGATCGGGGAAGAAGCGCTCGATCAAGGTGCGCTCGGAAGCCCAGAGGCCGAGCTCGTGCGCGGCACGCGTGTAGTGGACGACCGAGAGGAGGTCGTTGAAATCGGCGCGGACGGTGGCCGCGGAGATTTTATTCAACGGGATCAGAGCGAGGTTACGGAGCGTGATGGGGCCAGGAGGAGATCTCCCTCGACAAGTGGGTGGTTCGGGCCCCGACGGGAGTCATCACGTACTCACGGCGCCTGATCGGACGTGCTTTGATCGAGAGCATACGGGCAAGGTGTGGCGCGAGGGAAAAACGTCAACGGCGCCTCCAGGCGGCGATGAACATGCCGTTGGCGTTCAACTCATGCGGCCAGAGCGTGAGTTGGGCATTTTGAGCCGAGGGCGAAGAATCGGAAGCGGCAGACCCGGAGCTGAAGAGTGGCAACGGCTCGAACTCGGGATGCGCGGCGGTGAACGCATCCGCGATCGCTGTCGTCTCACTGCGCGTCAACGTGCAGACGGAGTAGACGAGGCGGCCCTTCGGCTTGAGGGCGCCGGCGACGTGGTTCAGCAGCGCGAGCTGCGTGACGGCGAGCTCGCGGACGTCGTCCATGGTGGCGGTCCAGCGGGCATGCGGGTTGCGCTGCCACGTGCCGACGCCGCTGCAGGGCGCGTCGACCAGGATACCATCGAATTTGGTCTTGGTGGGCAGATTGGCGGATCCGTCCCAAGGTGCCACGCGGTAGTTGAAAATCTGCGCGCGGGCGGCGCGGCGCTTGAGCGTATCCAGTCTCCGGGTATGCCGGTCGCTGGCCCACACGGCTCCCTTGTTGGCCATCAGATCGGCAAGGTGCAGCGTCTTCCCGCCTTCGCCGGCGCAGGCATCCCACCAGGTTTCGCCCGGCTTCGGCGCACAGGCGTGACCGACGAGTTGCGAGGCGAGATCCTGGATTTCGAAGGCGCCGGTCGAGAACTCCTCGGTGCGAAACAGATCCTGTCTGCCGGTGTAACGCAGGGCGTCGGGGGCGCGAGTGGAGGGCTCGCAGTCGCGCAGTGCGGCCGCGAGCTTCGCGCCGGTCGCGGGGCGGGCGCGCAACCAGAGCGCGGGTTCGCGCTGGAGCTGGCGAAGCGTGTCGGCGGGCAGCGTCACTTCCGCCGCGAGCCACGCCGGCACGGCCCGGGCGGCGAGCGCCTCGGCCTTGACGGACTTTTCATCGGCCGCGAACCGCTCGTGTAGAGCGAACGCCTGTTCGATGCGTTTCTGCGGCGATAGCTTGGGATCGAGCCACGAGAGCCAGCGGAAATACGCAAAGACGGCACGGCTGATCGCGCGCTTGGCCGGCGGCTGCAGATAGCGGTGATGCTCGAAATAAAAACGCAGTGCAGTGTCGGCGCGCTGGTCCGCTGAGATCGTGGCAATGACCTGGGCGGCGTGGTTGAGTGTGGCTTGATCGATCATCGTTCGAAGACGACCCAACAGACGAATCGCCCGAAAGGCGAAGTCAGAAAGTTCCGGCAGCGAAGGGCTCCATCACGGAGCACCTTCTTTAAACCGGCCCGAGGGGTTCGTTGTCTGCCGTGCTCTAGCCGCGTTTTTTCCAGCGGCGGTCTTCCTTCAACTCGACGGGACGCGTCTCCAACTGGACCCCCGCGACGGCGGGATGCGAGCGCAGGGCTTGAAAGGAGGGCGCGTTGACTTTCCAGGAAAGCGCGCCGCTGGCTTCGGCGATCGATGCGATGCGGTCCTCGAAGACGAAGCCGAACTGCACTTTTGTGTCGCCGGATTGTTTGTTCAGCGTTTCCCGAAGGTTTTGCAGAAACGCGGGAAGTTCGCGATGCGTGGGCTGGAGCAGCCAGGTCACGCGCTTCACGATGCCGGCGATCTGGCCATCGAGCGGATAAACTTCCTTCACGTTCACGCGCGGTCCCTCCTGATTCACGATGATGTTGCCTTGTACAAGTACAGTGGCGTTTTCCTGCAGGCTCTTGCCATAGGCCTCGTAGCCGTCGGCAAACATGTTGAGCGCGATCGATCCTCTTTTCGTCGCGAGGGTAAACATCGCCCACGGGCGGTTATCCTTTTTCGAGAGCCGCTTGACGATGTTGCTCGCAATGCCGCAGAGGCGGAACTCGACGCGGTCTCCCTGGAGCAGGAGTTCGTCGATCGCGTAGGTGTTGATTGCCTCGGCGAGGCCTTCGTAGGCGTCCATCGGGTGGCCCGAGACGTAGAAACCGAGGAGCTCTTTCTCGAACTGAAGGCGGTTGTCGGCCGTGAGGATTTTGCGCTCAGCGGCGGCCGCGGTGGACTTGGCGTTGGTGGGTTTGGGTTTCGAGTTGGCGCCGAGGTCGAACATGGCGTCGTCCTCGGTGTGGATCTTGCCGCCGCCATTGCCGTTTCCGCCGGGTGAAGCGGGCGCGCGGCGCGTGTGCTTCATGATGTTCGCAAACTCGGCGATCAGCTCGGCGCGATCGGGGAGGGTCGTGGGCGCGGCGGTCATCGCCATGTCGAAGAGCATCGACTCGGCGGGTTCCTCGACCTTGGGGGTGGCGGCGGCATCTTTGCGCAGCGCGGGATATTTCCGCTGCAGTTCGGCGAGCGCGCTGAGGGTGTCGTCGATCTGGGCGAAAAGTTCCTCGCGTTCGGCGCCGCTGAAATCGAAGGCGCCGGTGGCGATCAGGTTTTCGAGCACCCGTTTGTTGATGGCGCGCGCATCGACGCGGAGCATGAAGTCGCGGAAATCCTGATACGGCCCGTTCTTCTCGCGCTCCTCGATGATCCGGGCGGCGGCCTGCTCGCCGACGCCCTTGATGCCGGCGAGGCCGAAGCGAATGGCCGCATTTGCGGCTTCGCCGCCAGCTGAGAGCTGAGAGTTGAGAGCTGAGAGAACGGAGCCGGTTTTGCTCTCAGCTCTCAGCCCTGAGCTCTCGGCTTTATTGCGGAACACCGGCGTGAACATCTCGCGGGATTCGTTCACGTCGGGGCCGAGGACGGTCATGCCCATGGCTTCGCATTCGGCGATGAAGTGCGACACCTTTTCCGCGTTGCCGAGCTCGGCGGTGAGCACGGCGGCCATGAACTGGACCGGGTAGTTGGATTTCAGATACGCGGTCTGGTAACTGATCAACGCGTAGGCGGCGGAGTGCGATTTGTTGAAGCCGTAGCTCGCGAACTTGTTCAACAGGTCGAAAATTTCGTTGGCCTTGCGATCGTCGATGTTGTTCACGCGCTTCGCGCCGGCGACGAACTTCACGCGCTCCTCGGCCATCGCCTTTTCGTCCTTCTTGCCCATGGCGCGGCGCAGCATGTCGGCGCCGCCGAGCGTGTAGCCGGCGATGATCTTCGCGCATTCCATCACCTGCTCCTGATAGACGATGATGCCGTAGGTTTCCTGCAACGATTGCTCGAGAAGCTTGTGCGGATACTGGACGCTCGACGGATCCTTTTTACCGCGCGCGTAATCGGGGATGAACGCCATCGGGCCCGGGCGATAGAGGGCGCAGATGGCGTTGATGTCGTCGATATTCGAGACGCCGACTTGTTTGCACGCGTTCTGCATGCCGGGAGATTCCAGCTGGAACACGCCCACCGTCTTGCCCGCGTTGAGAATCGTGTAGGTCTTCGGGTCATCGAGCGGGATGGTCTCGATGTCGAAATCGGGCTGCGCGGTGCGGCGGACGTTGGCCACCGCATCGGAGATGACCGTGAGCGTCTTGAGCCCAAGGAAATCCATCTTCAACAGGCCGAGCTTGCCGACGGCACTCATGTCGAACTGCACGGTGACATCGCCTTCCTGCAGCGTGAGCGGGACGAATTCGTCGAGCGGCTTGTCGGTGATGATGATGCCGGCGGCGTGTTTGCCGGTGTTGCGCACCATGCCCTCGAGCACGCGCGCCTGGTCGAAGATGCGTTTTGCGATCGGGTTTCGAGTCACCTCGTCGCGCAACTCGGCGGATTTCGTGACGGCATCCTCGAGCGTGATGTTGAGCTCGTCGGGGATCATCTTCGCGAGCCGGTCCGCATCGGCGAAGGCGAGGTTGTGCACGCGCGAGATGTCGCGGATGACCATCTTGGCGCCGAGCGTGCCGTAGGTGATGATGTTGGCCACGCAGTCGCGCCCGTATTTCTCGCGGACGTAATTGATGACCTCTTCGCGGCGCCGCATGCAGAAATCGATGTCGAAGTCGGGCGGCGACACGCGCTCGGGATTCAGGAAGCGCTCGAAGAGCAGCTTGAAACGAATGGGGTCGAGATTGGTGATGCCGAGCAGATACGCGACGAGACAGCCGGCGCCGGAACCGCGGCCAGGGCCGACGGGGACGCCGTGTTCCTTGGCCCAGTTGATGAAGTCCCAGACGACGAGGAAGTAGTCGACGAAGCCCGTGACGTTGATGATTGCGAGCTCGTAGCCCATGCGCACGGCGAGCTCTTCCTCGACGGAAAGGCCGCTGTAATCCGGCGCCTGGGGCTTCTGGCCCGGCGGGAGATTGGTGAGCTTCGCGAGCCGTTCGGCGACGATCGGGCGTTGGGAAACAGCAGTGAAATCGTATCCGTAACGCTGTTTCAGACCCTTGATGCACAGCTCGTGGAGATATTCCGGCGGTGTGAACTGCGTCTTGATTTCGGGCGGAAGCGGGTAGCGCGGGTAACGCTCGCTGCCCTTGGGAAACGGAATCGCAAGCTCGCACATCTCGGCGACGAGCTGGGTATTCGTCACAGATTCCGGAACCTCGGCGAAGATCTTCTCCATCTCTTCGCGCGATTTGAGATAGAACTGGTTTCCCGTGAAACGCATCCGGTTCTCGTCGGCGATCTTCGAGCCGGTCTGGATGCACAGCATCGCGTCGTGCGGGCCGGCATCGGAGTTGCGGACGTAGTGAACGTCGTTCGAGCAGATGACCTTGAGGTTGAATTCTTCGGCGAGCTTCAAGAGGCCGGGGATGATCTTGATCTGCTCGGGGATGCCGTGGTCCTGGATTTCGACGAAATAATTTTCGCGGCCGAAGATCTCCACGAAACGGGCGCAGGCCTTCCGCGCTTCTTCGTGGCGGTCGTAAAGGAGGTGCTGCGGGACGAGTGAGGCGAGACAGCCGGTGAAGCCGATGAGGCCGCCGGAGTATTTTGCGAGTGTCTCGATATCCGTGCGCGGCTTGTAATAGAAACCCTTCAGGTGCGCGTCGGAAACGAGCTTCAGGAGGTTCTGGTAACCGGTGAGATTTTGCGCGAGGAGACCGAGGTGGAAGATGGATTTGCCCTCGTCGGAGCGGCCGTGTTTCTCGAGTCGGGAGGTTTCGACGAGGTAGAGCTCGCAGCCGATGAGGGGTTTGATGCCTTTGTCCTTGGCCTGTTTGTAGAACTCGATCGCGCCATAGAGATTGCCGTGATCGGTGAGGGCCATCGCGCCCATCCCGAGCTCATGGGCGCGATCCATCAGGCGGTCGATGCGGCAGCAGCCGTCGAGGAGACTGTAGTCGGTGTGGACGTGAAGGTGGACGAAGTTTTTGTCTGCGGAAGCCACGATAATCGAGCCTCAGGCAAGCGTCGCCGAAGGTGTGCGCAAGAAGCGAATGAGCCCGAGGGCGCAAGCCTCGGCGTGGACAACCCGGCCGGCGATTGAGCATTGAGCGTTGAACGTTGAGCGTTGAAGGTCTCGGCCAAATGCCGTCGCCGCGCGACCTTCCCATCTACGAACTCGAGCCCGCCGTTGTCGCGTCGCTGCGCGCGCAAGGGCGGTTGATCGTGCAGGCGCCGACAGGCTCGGGCAAATCGACGCAGATTCCGCAGATGCTCTGGCGCCACGGATTGCTCGACGATGTGGGCGGCCGCGGCGGCAAGGGCGAGGTCGTGGTCCTGCAGCCGCGGAGGCTCGCGGCGCGCATGCTGGCGAAGCGCGTGGCGGAGGAGACGGGCAGCGCGCTCGGCGATGTAGTGGGTTATCAAATACGACTGGAGTCGCGCGTGAGCGAGCGGACCCGGATTCGTTTCGTGACCGAGGGAATCCTGCTCCGGCAGATGTCGTTCGATGCGACACTGCGCGGCGTGAGCGCGCTCGTGTTCGACGAGTTTCACGAGCGACATCTGTACGGCGACATCTCGCTGGCGCGAGCGATGCAGATCCAGCAGGGCACGCGGCCCGACCTGAAGATCATCGTGATGTCCGCGACGCTCGATGCAGGGGCGTTGAAAACCTATCTGGCGCCGTGCGATGTGCTGGTGTCGCAAGGGCGGAGTTTCCCAGTGCGGATCGAGTATCTGCCCAAGGCGGTGAATTTCGAAAACGAGCCCGTGTGGGAGGTCGCCGCGCGCGAGTGCGAACGCGTGGCGGCGACAGGCGGCGGCGACATGCTCGTGTTCATGCCGGGAGCGTTTGAGATCAGCCGGACGGTGCAGGCCTTGGAAGGCTCGCGGGCGTTGCGGGAGTTTGTGGTGTTTCCGTTGCACGGGGAGCTGGCGCCCGAGCAGCAGGACCGTGCGGTGGCGCGCTACGAGACGCGGAAGATCATTGTCTCGACGAATGTCGCGGAGACGTCGCTCACCATCGAAGGGGTGACGGGGGTGATCGATTGCGGGCTGGCGCGGGTGGCGCGCTTCGATCCGCACCGCGGAATCAACACGCTGCTGATCGAGAAGATCTCCGCGGCCAGCGCGGATCAGCGGGCCGGGCGGGCGGGGCGGACGGCGCCGGGTGTGTGCGTGCGCCTGTGGACCGAGCGCGAGCACGGGCAGCGCGCGCCGCAGGAGTTGCCGGAGGTGAAGCGGCTGGATTTGTCGGAGGTCGTACTGACGTTGAAGGCGAGCGGGATCGACGACGTGTTTGCGTTTCCCTGGCTCGAGAAGCCGGAGGTGAAATCGCTCGAGCGGGCGGAGATGTTGCTGGCGGATTTGGGGGCAATCGGGAGTAACGCGGGCGGCTTGCCCTTAAATTCCGAGGGACAGGGGCGAGACGCCCGGGCTACATCGATCACGGAGATCGGTCGGAAGATGCTGCGGTTTCCAGTGCATCCGCGGTACGCGCGGATGTTTCTTGCGGCGCAGGAGCGCGGTTGCGTGCGGTCGGTGGCGTTGATGGCCGCGCTCACGCAGGGCCGGAACTTCCTGCTGCGTGGCGTCGATAAACGTACCCAGGAGGAGCGCGAGAACGTGCTCGGCGAGGAGCACGAGAGCGATTTTTTCCTGCTGATGCGCGCGTGGCGTTTCGCGGATAGGGCGAACTATTCGCTCGAGGCTTGCCGGCGGCTCGGGATTCATGCGCAGGGCGCGCGGCAGGTGGGGCCGCTGTTCGAACAGTTTCTCGAGATTGCGGCGAAGGAAGGGCTGGATGTGTCGGAGCAACGCGTCGATGGGACCGCGGTGCGCAAATGCGTGCTGGCCGGCTTTTCCGATCAACTCGCGAAACGGCTCGATGCGGGGACTCTCCGATGCGAGCTGGTGCACAAACGACGCGGCGTGCTCGCGCGCGAGAGTGCGATCCAGAAATCCACGCTGCTCGTCGCCGCGGAGATCAGCGAGATCGGCCGCGGTGATGGTGAAGTGAGTACGCTGCTGACGAACGTCACGGCGGTCGAGGAGCCGTGGCTGAAGGAGATATTTCCCGACGATTACCGTGAGACGCGCGGCGTGGTTTACGATGAGCAGCAGAAACGCGTGGTGTCGCGGCGCGAGCGGCGGTTTCGCGATCTCGTGCTCGAGGCGAAGTCGAGCAGCGAAGAGGCGCCGCTCGATGCGGCGGCGGCCTTGTTGACCAACGAAGTGCTCGCGGGGAGGATCAAGCTGGAGGCTTGGGACGAGAACGTGGAGCAATGGATCACGCGCGTGAACCGGCTGGCGGAATGGTTTCCCGAGCTCGAAGTCAACCCGATCACCGAGGCGGATCGCGCGACGCTGATCGAGCAGATCTGCTACGGCGAGCTCGGGTATCGAGCGATCAAGGACAAGCCGGTGATGCCGATCCTGCGTGACTGGTTGACGGCAGAACAGCTCGCCGTGATCGACGATTATTTACCCGAGCGACTTGTGATGGCGAATGGCCGGCGTTCGCGGCTCACTTACAACAAGGAAGGCCCGCCTGTGTTGAGTGCGCGGATACAGGAGCTGTACGGGATCGAGGGGAAGTTCGCCGTCGGGCACGGCCGGGTCCCGGTGAAGTTCGAGATTCTCGCGCCAAATCAGCGGCCGATCCAGGTGACGGATGACCTCTCGGCATTCTGGCGCGACATGTATCCAAAAGTGAAGGCGGAGCTCTCGCGACGATATCCGCGACACGAATGGCGGTGAGCGCAAACCAGCCATCGAACTCCCGGGTCGCCGGTGCGTCATGCATTAAGCTGCGTTTGCCGGATTGGCGCGGCACGCGGCCCGGAAGGTGCGATTAATCAAGGCGAGGTCGGTGGCAGCGGGGCGGCGGGCGGGGGAGCGGCAGGCGGCGTGCGATGGCCTGGTGCGGCGAGGATTTCGACATAGATCTCTGCGGCTCCCGAGTTGGCAGCTTCGTCGATCTTGCGGCCCAGCTCCGCGAGCTCACAACGCGTCGCGGTGTCGCGGGCGGGCCCCGTCGCGCAATTGAAATTCCACTGGCTGAACCCCTCAGGGAGAGTTTTTCGACGTTCGCGCTTCACGTACTTGCGCACGTCGCCCTTCACGGTTTCGACGACGCGTTGATCGACCTTGCCGGGCACTTTGAGCGGGAAAATCTTCTTCATGTGCGGCGAGTATCGCCGGGGACGGTGCGGGGAACAGCTCTTTCGCCGACCGAGGGCGAGTTGGTCAAGCGAACGTGGCGGGGCTAATAATCACAGGATCGGTCGATCGCCGGTTTAGTAGATATACACTCCGCGATAAGCATAAACACGTATTATAAAACATCCGATCTACGTAGTATTGTTTGCTACTGAATGCTAGGTTCAGGAATATCATTATCCTTGGTGGCGGGGGCTTTCCGATGTCGGTTGAGCATATCTTACTGTCGGGGCCGCGGCAGGGGTGTCGTGAGGCGCACAATATAATGGATTGTATTTGAAAGCCCGACGTGTAATATTACCAATTACCTGGGTGCCGTTTCGCGGCATTCGAATCCAGCATTATCAGATTTTCCGAGACGTGCTTCCGTTTCGGACGTCCTGCTCAAAATACCGCAATCGCAGACCGGTATTTGAGGGCGGGTTTTGCCGCGCATGTTTGCTTTAAGCTTTCCATGACCACTCCATCGATCTCCCAAGAGCTGATAGATCGGAAGATCCGTGTTTATATAGTCGATGACCATCCGCTGGTGAGGAGTGGCCTCACTGCATTGATTCATAACGAGTCGGACATCGAGGTCTGCGGTGAGGCCGGCAATTATGCGACGGCACTGCGTGAGATGGTCGCGCTGGTGCCCGACGTGGCGATTGTAGATCTCTCGCTCGCGAACGGGTCGGGCCTGGAGTTGATCAAGAGCATTCGCAGCTTCACCCCTCGAGTCCGAATATGCGTCTTTTCGGTGCACGACGAAGCTGTGTTCGGATTGCGAGTGCTCAAGGCAGGCGCGTTCGGTTACGTGGCCAAGCAGGATGCTGCAGATCGGGTGATTACTGCAATCCGTCGACTGGCCCGAGGCCAGCGTTTCATGAGCGATGTCGTGGTGAGTCAACTCCTCGAGCCTCTGGCGGGCGGATCGGCTCCGGATCTGGCGAGCACGCTTTCCGATCGCGAGCTGGAGGTCATGGTGTTGATCGGCCAAGGGTCAACCACGCGCGAGATTGCAGCACGTCTCCATGTCAGCATGAAGACGGTGGAGAGCCACCGGATGCGGCTGAAACAGAAGCTGAAGCTGCAGCGCGGTTCGGAGTTGCTACAATATTGTGTGCAGTGGGTCCGGTCGCACAGCGGCTGAATCCGATGGCGAGGCGAAGGGAGTACCGCTTTGTATTTCGGGAAACAGGCCCGGCAGTAGGTTGCTGAATTGGCCCCTATCCTTAGATAGGAACGGGCCTATATGATATAGTCAGCCGCCAGGCTTCCGCGCTCACGACGGCTAATACAAAGCGCAAACGGGCGGTCAGTAGGTTTCTTGCGGACGCTTCATCCGTTCGCAGGCGGTGGGAAAGGGGAACCGGGTGCCGAGTTTTCCCCGATGTATCGAGTTAAGGATGCGACCTGTTTCGTCTACTTGGGGTATTTCGCACTGACTCCAGTAGTTGACGATGGCGGTGAGGCACCGCGTCAGCTCGTCTGCCCGGGATGGCTTTGTATGATAGGCCGATGCGCCGAGCATATAGGCGGTGCGAATATCGTCGGGATCGCTCGATGTCGTCAGGACGATCTTGGGAATAATGCTCCAGCCGGGATTCTCCTTGAGAAGATGAAGTACGGAAAAGCCATCCGAGCGGGGCATGTTCAAATCGGTAATGACCATGTCGGGAAAAGGGAACCGTACGCGGTCCGAATATTCGCCCTCGCCGATAATATAGGCGGCAGCATCATCACCATCGCTGGCATGCTGAACGTGGCAGTTTCGGTCGAATGCATTCATCAATATCCGAGTGATGAGAAATGCACAGTCGGGTTGATCTTCGACCAGGAGAATTCGTTTGAACGTGGCTTTCATCGGCGTCCGCTTTGCTGGAGTGAGGCGGGCAGCCGACGTTGTTGCGGCCGGATGGCGATTGCCAGCACCCGCGGCGATCGACGCGGCTTTACCGCGCTGAAAATCGCATCAGGTGTTCCCCTACCGGAGAGCGTCACTCTTCGAGTGCGCTCACCCACTGGGCCAGATTCGAGATCGACCGCGGACTCTAAAGAGTCGGTGAAGGAATCCGGGCCGCGGCTCGTCGCCGCGCGCTCGGGCCGTCTCGTGCAGGGTGTAGCCTGGCGGAGACGTCCGCGCGAGGAGCCGGAACGGGCGGAGCGACGGCGTCGCGGATGAAAACGCAGCCTTGGGCTAACCGCTCTTTTCCCAGCCCATCGCGCGTTCGAGCGCGCGCTCCCAATCGGTGCGGAGAGCGCTCATCTCTGTTTTCGGCCGGGCAGGCGTGAAGGTGGTGTCAACCGCCCAGTTGCGCGCGATGTCGTCACGGTTTTCCCAATATCCGACGGCAAGTCCGGCGAGGTAGGCCGCGCCAATCGCCGTGGTTTCGATGCATTTTGGCCGCACGACGGAGGTGCCGAGCAAGTCGGCCTGAAACTGCATCAGCGGCTGGCTGCGCGATGCGCCGCCGTCCACGCGCAGTTCCTTCAGGCCGATGCCGCTGTCCTTTTCCATGCAGGAGATGAGATCGGCCGATTGAAACGCGATCGCCTCGATCGCCGCACGGCAGAAATGCGCGCGGTTGGTGCCGCGGGTGATGCCGACGGCCACGCCGCGCGCGTAAGGATCCCAGTGCGGTGCGCCGAGCCCCGCGAACGCGGGCACGAGAAACAAACCGCCGGCATTCGGCACCGACGCGGCAAGTTCGTCGAGTTCGCGTGCGGACTTCACGAGTTGCAGCTCGTCGCGCAGCCACTGCACGGCTGCGCCGGCGATGAACACGGAGCCTTCGAGCGCATACTCGGTCTTGCCGCCGATCCGCCACGCGATCGTGGTGAGGAGGTTGTTGCGGGACGGCACGGCCTGCTCGCCGGTGTTCATCAACAGGAAACAGCCCGTGCCGTACGTGTTCTTCGCCATGCCTGGGGTGAAGCAGGCCTGGCCGAAGAGCGCGGCCTGCTGATCGCCCGCGATGCCGGCGATCGGCGCCTTGGCGGGATAGAGATTGGCGTCGACCTCACCGTAGATCTCAGAGGACGAACGCACCTCGGGCAGCATCGCACGCGGCACGCCGAGCAGCGTGAGCACGTCGTCGTCCCAGTCTCCCTTGCGGATGTTGTAGAGGAGCGTGCGCGACGCATTGGTCGCATCGGTGATGTGCTTGCGGCCGGAGGTCAGTTGCCAGAGCAGCCAGCTGTCGACCGTGCCGAACGCCAGCTTGCCGGCTTCCGCGCGAGCACGGGCGCCGGTCACGTTCTCGAGGATCCAGCGGATCTTCGTGCCGGAAAAATACGGGTCGATGCGCAGCCCGGTCTTCTCGGTGACGGAGGCTTCGGCGCCGTCGCGTTTTAACTGCCCGCAGTAGTCCGCAGTGCGGCGATCCTGCCAGACGATCGCGTTGTAGACCGGCTTGCCCGTCTCCTTGTCCCACACGAGCGTCGTCTCGCGCTGATTGGTCACACCGACCGCGGCGATGTTATCGGGCGTGAGGTTGGCTTTCGAGAGCGCTTCGATCGCGGTGGAGTTCTGGCTTGCCCAGATCTCGAGCGGATCGTGTTCGACCCAGCCGGGCTGCGGGTAGAGCTGGGTAAATTCCTTTTGCGCGGTGGCGATCACTTCGCCGCCGCGACCAAACACAATCGAGCGTGAGCTCGTGGTGCCCTGGTCGAGCGCGAGAACGTAACGTGGTTTGCTCATGAGAGAATAGGGGCGGAGGGCGTCGCGAGGCGTGGTTGCCGGGGCGGGTTAGAGATTGAGGAGTTTGAACAATTGGGCACCGACGACTCCGCCGGCGATCGGGGCGAGGACCGGCACCCACGCATAAGACCAATCCGAGCCACCCTTGCCAGGAATCGGCAACAACGCGTGCGCGATGCGCGGCCCGAGGTCGCGGGCGGGATTGATGGCGTAGCCCGTGGCCCCCCCGAGCGAGAGGCCGAGCGCGAAGACGAGCAGGCCGACGAGTGCAGGCCCGAACCACATGTTCATGGTCGCGGCCCAGGCACCTTGATCGGTCGGAGCCCCGGCGACGACGCGGCCAAAGGCGAGCACGCCAAACACGAGGGCAGCCGTGCCGATGAACTCGGTGGTGAACGCGGGACCGGTCTTGCGAATCGCAGGCCCCGTGGAGAAACACGCGAGCTTCGCGCCGGCGTCCGCGGTGGGTTCCCAGTGCGCGAGGTAGGAGAGATAAACGAGCACCGCACCGATGAGAGCTCCGGCCATCTGCGCGGCGATGTAGCCGGGGACGAGCTCCCAGCCAAAACTGCCGATGCTCGCGAGCGCGATCGACACCGCGGGGTTCAGGTGCGCGCCCGAGATGCGGCCGACGGCAAAAACCGCGATCGCGACGGCGAAGCCCCAACCCGCCGTGATACAGATCCAGCCGCCGCCATTTCCCTTGGTGCGAGCGAGGACAATGTTGGCGACAACTCCATTGCCGAACAGGACGAGCAAGGCAGTGCCGACGACTTCAGCGAGGTAGACATTCATACGGGGAATTTGGGGGTTGTGCGCGCGACCGACGCGGTCGGGCGCGAGCCATCGAAGCGATTGCAGCGCAGGCGACAAGACTTGGTTGGTCGCGATGTGAGCCGGTCGATGCAGGCCTGGCTTCGAGGCCGGGATAGAATGCCTCGAACAGGATGCGAAGAGCGGAGCCCCGTTTGAATCGGAAATGCCTCGCTACAAAATGGGGCGGCCAATGGGACGCGTACCCGCCCCACCAAGACGGGAGTTGCCCACGAACGCGCGGACTACACGGGTAAAAAATCCGTGTGTTCCGTGGGCAACCGGATCGGACCCGGACCGCGGATCACTCGGCGACTTTAAGCTCGGCGAGAGTCCACTTCGGCTTGCGAGCCTCGGTGGCGAGCTCGTTGAAGGCGTTGATTTCGGCTTCGGAGAAGAGGAGGCCGCCGTTCTTTGCGCAACGCGCGGCGGCTTGCGCTTCGAGCTGGCCGGGCAGCATGCAATTTTCGTTTCCGTGGCCGAGAATATCCTCGATCACGGCCTTCACGTTTTGCGATTGCGTGCGGCCTTGCGCGAAGGCGCCGGCGCTCATCGCCTCGGGTTTCCACACTTGGAAGAAGAAGGCGCACGTGCCTTTCTCGCCTTCGGGCACGCGGTCCCAGCGATTGCGGATCGTCGGGAGCGAGCCGCCGATGAAAGCGCCGATGATTTCGTTCATGAGCGCGAGGCCGTAACCTTTGTGCGCGCCGAACGGGATCAGGTATTTCGCCTGCGTGGGATCGGTGGTCGGGTTGCCGTTCTCGTCGACCGCGGCATTCGGCGGGAGCTGCTTCCCCTCGCGCGCGAGCTGCTGCACGCGGCCCATCGCGACGACGGAGGTGGCCCAGTCGATCACGATCGGATAACCGATCGCCTCGGTGGTCGGGAAGCCCCACGAATGGGGGTTCGTGCCGAGCGTGGGAAACTTGCCGCCGAAGGGCACGACCTCCGCGAGTGCGGCAGTGCAGTTGGTGTAGGCGATGTAGCCGCGTTTCGCGGCCTCCATGACGTAGCCGCCGCCCCAGAGATAATGAAACGCGTTGTCGACCGAGACCATGCCGACGCCGTATTTGTCGGCGAGCTTGATGGCCTGCTCGATCGCGGCGTAGCCGGTGGCCTGGCCCAGTTTCTTGTTGGCGTTCCAGATCGCGGAGGCGCGGTAGGGCGACTTCACTTTTTCGATCTTCGCCTTCGGCACGCAGCCGCCCGAACCGGCGCCGAAGAGGTGGTCGAGGTGGAGGGCCTTGAGGGCATTATGGGTGCGGATGCCGTGGCGCGTGGCTTCGGCGCAGAAGCGCGCGCCGGCGGAAGCTTCCTGGCCGGAGTATCCGCGCTTCTTATACGCGGCTTCGACGAGGGCGTTGTGTTGTTCTTCGGGGACGACGTAGAAGGTTTCCATGTGGAGAAAGGAGTGAGGAGTGAATAGCGAGTAGAGAGAGCGCGGCATCGAGTTGGAGTGCGAGTCGCATGCTCGCTACTCGCTGCTCGATGCTCGCTACTTCGGAATCAGACCACGCGCTTGACCGCGACCTCGGGGTTCACCTGGGCGAGGGGTTTCTCGCCGTGCATGGCGCGGATGAGATTGGTGACGGCGGCGACGGCCTGGCGCTGGACGCTCTCGGCGGTGCGTGAGCCGATGTGCGGCGTGCACACGACGTTCGGGAGCTTGAGCATCGGGTGATCGGCCTTCGGTGGTTCCTCGTCGAGGACGTCGGTGCCGTAGCCGCCGACCTGGCCGGATTTCAACGCCTCGACCATGTCGCCGGTGTGGACGATCTCGCCGCGGGCGCAGTTCAGGATGAGCACGCCTTTTTTCATTTTCGGGAAGGATTTCGCGCTGATCATGTCGCGCGTCTCGGGCGTGAGATTCGTATGGAGCGAGATGTAATCGGAGGCGGCGTAGATCTCGTCGAGTGTCGTGGCGCGCTTCACGTTGTTCGCGGTGGCGAATTTCTCGTCCCAGTAAACATCGAATGCGATCACGTTCATGCCGAAGGCGCGGGCGCGGACGGCGACTTCCTTGCCGATGCGGCCGAGGCCGACGATGCCGATCGTCTTCTCGAGAAGCTCGTGACCGGTCTTGCGCTTCCAGCCGCCGGAGCGCGTGGAGTCGGTGTGGAAGAGAAAATTTTTCTCGAGCGCGAGCAGGAGGAGAAACGTGTGCTCGGCGACGGTGGTGTGATTCACGCCCGGCGTGAAGAGCAGCGGGATGCCGAATTCGGTGCAGGATTTCACGTCGATCTTGTCGACGCCGATGCCGTATTTCGAGAGCACCTTCAGCTTGGGACGAGCCTTCTCGAGGACAGCGCGCGTGATCATGTCATCACCGCAGATGTAGCCGTCGATATCGCCGACGAGCGCGAGGGTGTCGGCCTCGTTCAACGGACCGCGGGCGCGGATGACTTCCCAGCCGGTATCGGCGAGGAGCTTGTGATGCTCGCCCGGGGTGTCTTGGAACGACGTGGTCGTGAGGAGGATTTTCGTCATGAGAAAAAGGGGAACGGCCGTTTTCGCACACGCGTCCGCGTGACGGAAGACGAAAGTGCGCGCATGACAGGCTGCCCTGGCGAGACTCGGGCGGCCGGGAGCCAGCAGATGCGGGCGCGGGAAGGTGCGGCCGCCAGCTCGCGTTTACCGGCGGAAGATTTCCGAGGTCTCGACGATCAGGTCCGGAAACAGCGGCGTCGTGAACGTCTCGGGCTCGTCGATCAAGGCGATGGGTTTCGCCTGGTTTTCGGCGAAGACGAAACGCTGCACTTGGCGCAACGCAGGGTCGATCTGCCAGAACTCGACGGTGCCTGCCTTGGCGAGCAAGGTGCGTTTGCGGCGGTCGACCGCGGCGGACGAGGGGGAAAGTATTTCGATGGCGAGATCGGGTGCGCCTCGGATGCCTTCGTCGTGAATGCGCGCGGCGTTTGCGGTGGAGATGAAAAGGACGTCCGGTTGAAAGACGTTGAGTTCGTCGATATAGATGTCGCAGGGAGCACCGAGCACATGGCCGATGGGGTGTTGCCGCAGGTAGTGCTTCAGCATGTAAAGCAGATTGGACTGCACGAACTGGTGAAACGTATTCAGGGCCGGGGCCATGAAGAGTTCTCCTTCGACGAGCTGGTAGCGTCGGCCGTCGTCGGGCATCTCCCGATACTCGGCGGCGGTGAAGAACGCGGTCTGCGGCGCGGACATGGAGGCAACATGGGCGAAGGACTCCCGCTGTCAAAGTGCGAGGGTACGCGCCGCAATCCCGTTGCCGTGGACGGCCTTTTCATTTCCGTCGTCGCATGAAGTCCCGTGCTTCCGCCGCCACTGTCCTGTTGAAACGCCGCCTCGGCGCTCGCGTTGTTTTCACCGACGACGCTTCGTTGACCGAGGCTTCGTTCGACAGCGCGAAGCTGCCGTTTCGGCCTGAGGCGGTCGTGCGCGTCCGGCAGGAGGCCGAGGTGGGCGTCGTCCTGGAACTGGCGAACAAACATCGCGTGCCGGTGACGACGCGCGGCCGCGGCACGACGCTCACCGGTTCGGCGACGCCGGTGCGCGGTGGTTGGGTTTTGGATACACTGGCGTTGGACGCGATCGCGATCGACGAGGAGGCGGGCATGGCGCACGTCGCCGCGGGGGCGAAAGTCGGTGACATCCAGCGGGCCGCGGAAGCGAAGGGGTGGTTTTATCCACCGGATCCCTCGTCGAAGGAGTACTGCACGATCGGGGGGAACATCGCGTGCAATGCCGGCGGCATGCACGGCGGAAAATATGGTGTGACGCGCGACTTCGTGATCGCGCTGCGCGGGTTTTTGCCGACGGGAGAATTCGTCGAGTGGGGGACGGCGACGAAGAAGTTTTCCGCGGGGTTCAACATGCGCGACCTCTGGATCGGCAGCGAAGGGATGCTCGGGGTGATCACGGGGGCGGTCTTGAAACTCATCCCGCAGCCGGCGGTGCGGTGGACGCTGCTCACCTCGTTTCGCGATGAAGTCGCGGCCTTGCGGGCGGCGCTGGCGTTGTTTCGCGCGCGGGTGCAGCCGGCGATCTGCGAATTTCTCGATCGCGAGAGCGTGCTGTGCGCCGAGCGGGCGACGGGGAAAGTGGTGTTTGCGGGGCAGAGCGGGCGGCCGGTGTTGTTGCTCGAACTCGCCGGCACCGCGGCGGAAGTGCGCGAGCAGCGTGCGCTCGTGCTGGCCTGGGCGGAGAAGCATGCCACCGCGCATCGCGCGGCGAAGACGCGCGAGGAGGCGGAGCAACTCTGGGCGGTGCGGCGGAAATGCTCGGGCGCGATGTTCGAGCTCGGCGACGCGAAGTTGAACGAGGACATCGTGGTGCCGATGCGGAGCTACGTGAAGTTTGCGCAGTTTCTGGCGCGGTTGAAGCGCGACTCGGGGCTGCCGATCCCGACATTCGGCCATCTCGCGGATGGAAATCTCCACGTGAACATCATGTATCATAAAGCGATCGCGCCGGAATGCCGCGTGGCGGAGAAGACCGTGCGGACGTTGATGGAGACGGTGGTCGCGCTCGGCGGCGCGATCTCGGGCGAACACGGGATCGGGCTCGCGAAGACGCCGTTCCTGCGGATCCAGCATTCGCCGGCGCAGGTGAAGGCGATGAAGGCGGTGAAGGACGCGCTCGACCCGCGCGGCATTCTGAATCCGGGCAAGATGTTCGACGTGTTCGAAGTCTGGAAGCATCCGCGGCTCGAGGTGAAGCTGCCGTGGGATCACAAGTGAGCGCTGCGACAGCGGCGTTTGGCTGACCATCCCACCGGCAATCCGGCCGAGATGCCCGGCGCCCGACGCGGCCGGAAAGTGTTCGTAATTTTACCGCGATTCGGGATTCCTGCGCGTCCCAATGCCCGAGCGAACCGCGATGACGATTCGACCGTTTTCGCCTGCCGATGAAGCGAGCGTGATCGCGCTCTGGCAGAGCTGCGAGCTCGTGCGCCCGTGGAACGATCCGCGGAAGGACATCGCCCGGAAACTGCGCGTGAATCCGGAGTGGTTCCTGGTGGCGGAACGCGAGGGCCGCGTCGTCGCGTCCATAATGATTGGATACGAAGGTCATCGCGGCTGGATCAACTATCTGGCGGTCGAGCCGGCATCGCGGCGGCTGGGGCTGGGCCGGGCACTGATGGAGGAGGCGGAGCGGATTCTGCGCGCGGCGGGCTGTCCGAAGATCAGCCTGCAAATACGCACGGCGAATGCGGGGATGCGGGTGTTTTACGAGCGGATCGGTTTTGCGGCCGACGATGTGGTCAGTCTCGGAAAGCGACTGGAGCGCGATGACGAGTGATTCCCCATGCAACCCGATTCGGCGAGCGACGAGCGGTTGAGGGTGGAGGCGGAGGCGCGGCGCGCTGCGGGGCGCGGAGGTCGCGTCGCGTCTTCCGTCCGGGAGGCGGTCCGTGGCTCCAGCCGCTGGATCGAGCGCGGATCGGTGGTCGCGGCGATGGCATTGGTCGTATGGTTTTTCCACGTGACGGTCGCGGCGAACCGCGGGTTCGACGACTTGGGGGAAATGGATTATTTCCAGCTTCTCGTACGCGGCTGGAAGAAAGGGCAACTCCATCTCGACTACGCGCCGGCCCCCGAGCTGCTCGCGCTGCCCGATCCTTACGATCCGGCGCAGAACGCTCCCTATAAACTCGCGGACGCGACTCTGTATAAGGGAAAATATTACGTTTATTTCGGCCCGACACCGGCGCTCACGCTGATGCTGCCGTATGCGCTCATCACCGGGCGCGAGATGACGATGGGCCAGGCGGCATTCGGGTTTTGCACGCTGGCATTTTTCGCGGCCAGCGGACTGTGGCTGGCGATTCGACGGCGTTATTTTCCGGCGAGCCGCGCGCTCATGGCACCGCTGGGCGTGCTGGCGATCGGCTTCGGCACGCACCTGCTAGCGATCGCGCAGCGGCCGATGATCTGGGAGCTGCCGATCGCCGGCGGAGTGGCGTTCTCATTGCTGGCGATGGCTGCGGCATATGGGGCGATCCATGGCCGGCGACCGCTTCTGGCGATGGCGCTGGCGGGATTGTTCCTGGGCCTCGCGGTCGGCTCGCGTCCGACGTGTCTGCTCGCGTCGGGGTTGCTGCTCGCGCCGATCTGGGACGCGTGGCGCGATCCGCGCGCGGGCCGGAGTTGGTTGCCAATGGCGCTCGCCGCGGCGATTCCGGTCGGGCTGTGCGGCCTCGCGATCATGGCCCACAACTACGCGCGTTTCGATCATCCGCTCGAGTGGGGGCAAACGTATCAGTTGTCCGGCGCCTATGAAGGAAAGCTGACGCACTTCAGCCTGCGTTTTCTGCCGCACAATCTGGCGGTGTATTTCTTTCAACTCCTGCGCTGGACCGCGGAGTTTCCGTTCGCACTCGCGGTCGGGATTCAGATCGACCACATCGCCGGTTATTTCGGCACGGAGGAAGTGGCCGGCCTGGCGGTGACGTTTCCGTTTGTGTGGTTTGCGCTGGCGCTGCCGCTTGCCTGGCGCGGCCGCGACGCAGGCGAGACGCGGAAGCTGGCCGCGACGCTGGCGGCGGTGGCGGGCGGGGTCGTGCCGGTGATGGCGCTGATGATGTGCTACTTTTCGACCACGACGCGTTATCAGACGGATTTTGCGGTGGGGTTTGCGGTGATGGCGCTGGTCGGATTGCTGGCGTTCGAGCGTTGGGCGCAGAGGCGTGAAGGCGCATGGAGGAGCGCGCTGGTGACGACGTTGGCGACCGCGAGCATCGCGTGCACGGTGGTGATCGGCGTGCTGATGAGCTTCGATTATCACAATCGCTCGCTGCAACTCACCGCGCCGGAGCGTTGGGAAACGCTCAGCCGCGGCACGTATGAGACGTTCACGAACTTCGGCCGCATGCTTGGCCAGATCGAAGGGCCGCGGGTCCTGAAGGTGCGATTCCAGCCGCAGCCGGAGGGGACGGTGGAAACGTTCTGGACGGCGACTGACGCGCGGGCGGGAGAGCGAATCGTGGTCGAGCACATCGGCGATCACCTGATCCGCTTCGGTTATGCGCGCGGGGCGGCGCCGGTGGCGTGGGGCCGGCCCTTGCGTTGGGAAACGAACCACACGCATACGGTGAGCGTACAATTGCCGTCGTTGTATCCGGCGATTGGTGACGGCTGGTGGGCCGGGGTGGAGCGGCCGATCGAATTTCGGAAGCGGACGTGCGCGGCGGTGTGGTTCAGCGGCAGGCGGGCGCTAGGCGTGGTGGTCGAGCGGCTGCCGGCGGAAATTGCGGCGGGCGGAAGCATCGGGCGCGATTTTTCCGGCGCGGTGCGGAAGATGGCGATGCGGGTGTATCGGGCGGACGAAGTGGAGTCCGGCCTGGCGGATCCGCATGCGCCGCGCGGCGGGGTTCTCCGCCTGCGCGTAGTATTTCCCGAACGGATACAGGAGAAGGGCGAGCCGATCTTCGCGGCGGGCGCGCATTACGAATCGAGCGTCGTCTTCGTGGAAGCGGCGGCGAACGGCCAGCTACGGTTCGTGTTCGAGAACTTCGCGAAGCCGCGCGTGGAATCGGAGCCGTTTCGACCGGACCCGGCGGGGCACACGGTCGAGCTCGAGATGGCTTCGTTCGACCCGGCGAGGTTGGGCGAAGAGGCCACGGGAGATGTGGTGGTGCGGCTCGACGGGAAGGAGATGATGCGGACGAGGCAGGTGGCGTATCATTTTCCGTGGGGCGGGGAGCAAATCGGGCGAAACCCGTTCGGCACGACGAGTGCGGCGGAGTTTCGCGGGTGGATCTACGATGTGCGGTGGGTCCGGTAGGGCGCGCGACGTAGCCGCAACGAGCCCAAGCGACGGAAAGAATGGCCACGAAGAGGCACAAAATGCGCAAAAAATACGGGCGCGTTTTTGAGGATTTTTGTGTGCGCTGCCGATACCCTTTCACGACCGAACACAGAGACTCGGACGCATCTCACTTTCTGACGAACGACGGATTTTCGAGGTAGGGGACGCGCAGCCCCGTTCCGCCAGCTCAGGGCCTGAGCGAAGTCGAAGGCTGCGCGTCCGCGGACGGGCGGGCCGCCCCGTCTCTATCTGGGGCGCCGGATGGGCGCGCTCTTCCCAGTTCAGGTCTTCTTCGCGAGCGCGTCGGCGGCGGCTTGCTGGAACGCGCGGCGGACTTCGCTGGCGTCGCTGTTGCCGAAGTTCGAGCGCTGCACGAAGAGGAGATACGCGACGCGTTTCACGGGATCGATCCAGGCCTGCGTGCCCCACGCGCCACCGTGGCCAAACGTCCCGGGCGACAGCATCGCGGGCACGCCTTCGTGCGGCGTGATGAGGATGCACACGCCCGTGCTCCAGCCGTAATTAAGGCCGTGTTTGCCGTAGGCTTCCGCCTGGAAAAAGCCGGTCGGGATCCCGTTGGTCTGGGGCGTCGTGAGAATCTTGTAGGCGGCTTCTCCGAAGTAACGTTTGCCGTCGAGCGTGCCGCGGTTGAGCAAGAGCTGGGCGAAGCGCGCGTAATCGAGCGGGGTGGAATAGAGGCCGCCGTTGCCTTGGGGCGGGCGATCCCGGGAGCCGTCGTATTCGGTGCGCGCGGGGGCCGGTGTAAGTTTGCCCGTGTCCTTGTTTTTTGAATACCCGATGGCGGCGCGGGCCTTGTGCGCGGGAGTCGGATAGAAGGTGGTGTCCTTCATGCCGAGCGGATCGAAGAGTCGTTGCTGGAGAAACGTGTCGAAGGACATTCCGCTTACGACCTCGACAATGCGGCCGGCGAGATTGATGCCGGATTGGGAATATTTCCATTTCGAGCCGGGCTCGAATTGCATCTTAGCCGCGAGCCACACCGGCACGAGGTCGGCCAGCGTGCGAGCGGCGCGGGTTTGTTCCGTGGTGGCTTCGCCGAGCCCGGACGTGTGTGTGAGGATCTGCGAGATGGTGAGGTTCGCGGGCTGGCCGGATGGGGTCTTGAGGTGGGCAAACTCGGGGAGGTATTTCGCGACACGATCATTGACGTTCAGCTTGCCCTGATCGTGCAGCATCAGGATGGCGACGCCGGTGATCGGCTTCGACATCGAGGCGATCCAGAAAACCGAGTCGGGCGCGATGGCGCGTTTCGCGGCGACATCGGCGTGACCGTTGCTCTCGAGGTGGACGATTTTGTCCTTGGCGACGACGACCGTGACGGCGCCGGCGATTTCGTTCTTCGCGATCATCGCGTCCATCGCGGCGCCGACGCCCGGAAGTTTCGGCGCGGCGCAGACGACCGACGTGAATAACGCAGACGCGACCAGGGCGGGGAGAAGGCGATGGGGGAGCATGCGAATCGATTAGTGAACGCTGGCGTGCGCGTAAAGTGCTCAACACAGCGCAGGTCTGGCCCGGGTGAGAGGGCTTCCGGCTGACGGAGTTCAGGCGGGCAGCGGAACTTCCCGTATCAGCGCCGCGGTGTCGTCGATTTCCGCGAGCGTCTCACAGCCGACATTCAGCACGTCGACGCAGCCGAGCTCCAGGGCGTAGCGCACCGACTCGCTCCGCTTGCTTCGGTCGCTGCGCAGCCGGCCTTCGCCCATGATCTTCATCCCGACGACGCCCTTGCCCGCGGCGTGCAGCTTCTGGAGCACGGGCGCGACGACGTCGGGCGGCCCGTCCATGCTCATGCCGAAAGGATTGATACGCGCGTGCACGGAATCGACCCAAGGCTCGTCGATCGCGGCGTGCAAAGCCGCAAGCGAGTGACACGACAAGCCGTGCGCGCGGATGATGCCTTTCGCTTTCAGTCCCGCCATGATGTCCATCTGCCGGCGCATCGCGTCGGGCCAGCCTGGCGCCACCACGCAATGCAGCAGCAGCAGGTCGATATAGTCGGTGTCGAGCTCGCCGAGGAAACGCGAGACGACGACGTCCGCATCGGGGCGTTCGGGCTCGGGGATTCCGCCGGACCGGAACCAGATTTTGGTGAAGATCTGAAAGCTCGCGCGGGGGAATTCCTTCAACGCGGCGATGACGTACGGGTGCGTGCCGTAGAGATCGGCGAGGTCGAAGGTGCGGACGCCGCGGTCGTAGGCCGCCTGCAGGAGCGCGACGAATTTCTCACGGCCCATGCGCGTATGGTTCGATTCGCGCTTGCTCCCTTTTACCCCGGTGCCGAGGCAAAGGCGTGAGACTTTCAACGAGGTCCGGCCGAGCGGGACGAGCGCGTAGGGATCGTAATGCGTGGCGCGATCGGCGGCGGCGGCTCCGCTCGAAGTGCCGAGCAGGATGCCAGTGGCGCCGAGTGCGGAGTGTTGGATAAAGCGACGACGGGTGGTTTTCACGGGCGACGAGCAGGCGGGTTTGAAGGGCAACGTGGTTCAGCCCGAAATGAGCAAGGTCGGTCGAAGCTTCTCGATCGGCCGGCTTCGTCGCAGCAGGACGAACGCGCTCATGGAGCGAGATTCACCGAGGGGCGAGGTGGCACAATGCAAAAGCCGGCCACCGAGATGCGTGCCGGTGATTAGAAGTGATTGGCTGCCGACGCATGAAGTTTACTCCTGAGCCGGAACGTGGAAAGCGCTGCCTTCGGGGGGCGGCTCGCGTGGAACTCCGTTGAAACGCATTCGCGTGTTCGGTGCAGCACACGGGGGACAACGTCGTTTATACGCTTAAGTCCTCGGTCCCAAGCCGGTGAATCCCCTGTGAACAACCTTCGGGGTTTTTCCGTTGCGGGTGACGAGTGCCGCCCTTCAATCGGCCGCTTTATTCCCGCATGTATCTCAAGGCGCTCAAGCTCCACGGCTTTAAAAGCTTCGCTGATCCGACCACGCTCCGTTTCGAACCCGGTGTCACGGCGATCGTTGGGCCGAACGGCTGCGGCAAGTCGAACGTCGCGGATTCCATCCGTTGGGTGCTCGGCGAGCAGAGCGCGAAGGCGCTGCGTGGCGGGAAGATGCAGGACGTCATCTTCGAAGGCGCGGACACGCGGAAACCGGCGCAGATCTGCGAGGTGTCGCTGCTCCTCACGGATTGCGAGAAGCAGCTGGGCAGCGAGTTTCACGAGATCGAGATCATGCGTCGCGTGCATCGCGACGGTCAGAGTGAGTATGCGTTCAACGGGCAGCCGTGCCGGTTGAAGGACATTCAGAAGCTTTTCATGGATACCGGCATCGGCCGGACGAGCTACTCGATCATGGCGCAAGGCCAGATCGACCAGATCCTGTCGTCGAAGCCGGAAGAACGCCGGGCGGTTTTCGAAGAGGCGGCGGGCATCACGAAGTACAAGTCACAGCGTCGCGAAGCGCTGCAGAAGCTCGCGTTGACGGACCAGAATCTGGCGCGCGTGGCGGACGTGATCGGCGAGGTGGGCCGGCAGATCGGATCGCTGCGCCGCCAGGCGTCGAAGGCGATGCGTTACAAGCGGCTCAATCACCGGCTGCGGCATCTCGCGCTGGCGTGGAGCGGTTATCATCATGCGCAGCTGACCGCGACGCTTGGCGAGCTCGAGGTGAAGGTGGGGACATTGCGCGCGGAGGCCGACACGCGACGGGCAAATCTCGAGGAACAGGAAGCGGCGCTGGCTGAAAAGCGCGCGCATCGGGGCCGGCTCAACCAGCGGGTACAGGATGCGCAGCAGGCGGTCTATGATGTGCGTTCGCAGCGTGAGGCGGCGGAGAACGCGGCCAATCTCGCGCAGATCAAACGGAGCGGGCTCGATGACCGGCTCCAGTCGTCGCGCGCGAATCTCGGCGAGATCGAGATGCAGTTGCGCGAAGTCGCGGAGCAGGTCGACACGGGCGCCTCCGACAAGCAGGTGCAGCTGGAGCTGCTCGGTGGCAGCGATGCGGTTTTCCAGGAGCGGAATCGGGAGCTGACGGTCGTCGAGGGCGAACTCAGCCGGCTCGAGCAGGAGCTGAACCAGTCGAAGTTCCAACTTCTGCAGCTGGAGAGCACGGTGGCACGGCTGCGGACGGATTGTTCGGGCTACGAAGTCGACCAGAAGACGAGCGTGCACAAACACGAGTCGCTGGCGCAGGAACTCGAGAGTGTGCGGCAACAGCAAGCCGCGGCCGCGCAGCTCGCGGCGGAGACGGATGCGCGTTTCGAGGAAGCACAGACGGAGAAGTCCCGCGCGCAAAGCGAATCGATCACCGCGCAGCAGCTGATCACGGACCTGACGCGGGAGTTTCGCGATGGGCAGAAGAAACTGCAGGACATCGACCGCCAGCTTGCGCAACGTACCGCGCGGTTGCGGTTGCTGCAGCAGCTCGCGGAAAAGTGGGAAGGCTTTGGCGAAGGCGCGAAGGCGGTGCTCCAGGGCCGGCTCGATGCGGCGCTGCAGGGCGCGAAGGTCGTGCCGATCATGCACGGGCTCGCGGTGAAGCAGGAGTGCGGCAAGGCGGTCGAGGCGATTCTCGGTTCCGCGGCGGAAGCGATCAGCGTGAGCGATCTGAGCACGGCGCAGCGGATCCTGGCGCAATTGGATGCGGAGCAGATCGGCTCGGCGGTGTTGCGCGTGACGGAGATCGGGTTGCGCACGGAAGGGTTTTTCGATCTGCCGTCGTGGCTCGTGCCGGCGGTCGAGGCGGTGGGCGATACGGAGCCCGGGCATCCGGCCCTTGGCGTGTTGCGCGAGTCCTACATCGCGGAGGATCTCGATACGTTTCTCGCTTTTTGGAAGGCGAACCCGGCGTTTCCGTTTCTCGCGGTGGCCACGCGCAAGGGCGATCTCGTGGATCGCCGCGGGCTGGTTTACGGCGGCCACCACAGCAGCAAGCGGGCGGCGCACAGCATCGTGCAACGCGAGATCGACCTGCGCGAAACGGCGAAGGCGCTCGCGGATGACCAGAAGGCGCACGATGACCAGAAAGCCGTGATCGACGGCCTCAACGCGCGGCTGGCCGAAGCCGAGCAGACGCTCGAGCAAAGGCGCGCGGATGTGCTCGCGGCGACGCAGACGCTGGCGTCGGTGCAGGCCGAGCAGCGGAATGCGCAGCGCAATGTCGAGGACATCGGCAATCGTCTGACGCGGATGGAAAATGAACTGGGTTCGCTCGAGCAGGCGCGCAACGAAGCGCACGCCCGCTGGGAAAAGGCGCAGGCGGGGCTCGCGGAAGCGGATGCCACGGCGACGGCGCAGCGCGAAAAGATTCGTCAGACGGAAACGCGCATCGTCGAGGTCCGCACGGACCGCGACGTGAAGCGCGAGACGCTCGCGCAGGCGCGACTCGAGCTCGCTGAGCGTCGCCAGAAGGTCGAGGTCATCGACCGCGGCCTCGGCGAGATGGAGCGCCGCCGGCAGCAGTTGAGCGAATTGCTCGTGCAGCGGCAGACGGAAATCGAGTCGTGGTCCGAGCAGACCGGAGAGCTCGAGCGCATGGCCGAGGAGCAGCGTGCGCGCGCTTCGCAGCTCGCCGAGACGCTGGTTGTTTCCCAGGAGCAAGTGGAGAAGGTGCGCGTGGAACTCGTCGACGTGGAGCGGGAGATCAACGCGCTCGAGTCGGCGCAGCACTCGGTGCGCGACGAGACGGAAAATGCGCACGACCAGCTCAGCGCGCATGAAGTGAAGCTGGCAGAAAACCGGCAGCGCGCGCAGTTCCTCGCGGAGGAAATCACGCGTGAATTCTCACTCGATATCGCGACGATCGACTGGCGGCAGCAGCTCTGGCGCTCGGAAGATGAACCCGAAGGGATCAAGCCGCTCGACCTGGACGAAGACGAGGACGAGGGAGCGGAGAAAGGCGAGAGCTCAGAGCCGAGACCTGAGAGCCAGGCAAGCGAAGCTGGGGAAGCGGATGCGTCTGCTCCGGCGAAGCGCCGCAAAAAGAAGAAAGAGGCGCGCGGCGAGCCGACGGAGGACGATCTCAAAGCGCTCGAGTCGACCAACTGGGCGGCGATCAAATCCGAAGTCGATGCGTTGCGCCAGCGGCTCAACAGCATGGGCGCGGTGAACCTCGTCGCGATCGAGGAATACGCGGAGCTCAAGCAGCGCCATGATTTCCTCGCCGGCCAGGTCAACGATCTGACGACCTCGAAGGCCGAGCTGATGAAGGCGATCGACGAGATCAATCACACCTCGATGCAGCAGTTTCAGGTCACGTTCGAGCAGATCAAAAAGAACTTCGAATATACGTTCCTCACGCTCTTCGGCGGCGGGCGCGCGCATCTGGAGTTGATCCAGGCGGAGGACATTCTCGAGAGCGGCATCGAGATCGTCGCGCAGCCACCGGGCACGAAGCTCAAGGGCATCACGCTGCTCTCCGGCGGGCAGAAGACGCTCACGGCGGTGGCGCTGCTCTTCGCGCTCTACATGGTGAAGCCCTCGCCGTTCTGTCTGCTGGACGAACTCGACGCGCCGCTCGACGAATCGAACATCGGGCGGTTCACGGAGCTGTTGAAGAAATTCGTGCACGAATCGCAGTTCATCATCATCACGCACAACAAGCGGACGGTGTCTGCGGCGCAGGCGATCTACGGCGTGACGATGGAGGAGCGCGGCGTGTCGAAGACCGTGTCCATGAAGTTCAACGCGGAACACGTCGAACCGGAAGCGCAGCACCGCAACATCGCGGAGTCGGTGCGCGGCGCCAAGCGGCCCGGCAGGGAGGAAGCTGCGGCGGACGTTGAAGCGCCTGTGCCCGTATGAGGCCACCTCCGCGCGTCAAATTCATTTGGGGCGCGTCGAAGGTCATTCGCGGGCGGTGGTATCTGGGGCTGTTTGGATTTTACATCCGGATCGAGGGCGTGCCCGACAGCGGGCTCGCGATCAGCCTGCGCGGTTTGCTGGGCTGGCTCGGCGTAATGGCGGTGGTGGGCTATGTGGCGCTGGCGAGCGCGCTGGCTTATGTCTGGAACCGGAATCCGTACAGCAAACTCACGTATTCCGATGCCCTGCTGTATCCGTTGCGGCGGGCGGAAATCGTCCGCAAGAAGGGCGAGGCCTTCAACGCGCAGGGACAGGATTTCTTTCGGGAGAAAAAATATCACGAAGCGGCGAACCTGCTGCGGCTCGGACTCGCGAGGCAGCCGCACGATCCGATGGCGCGGGCGACGCTCGCGCAGTACTACCTGCTCGCGAACCAGCGGCCGATTGCGCTGCGGGTGCTGCAGGAGGGGCTCACCGATCAGTATCCGGGGCGCGAATATCTGCAGACGCTCTTCACGGCGGCGGAGCAGTCGGATGACCACGAGCGGGTGGTCGAGGTGAGCGGACGTTATCTGTCGCACGTGCAACGCTCCGAGCTGGAGCATGACGCCCGCTGGCTGGTCGAGCGGCGGTTTGTCGCGCTCTCGAATCTGGGGCGCCATGAAGAGGCGCTGCAGCTGGCGGAGTCGGCGGGCGACGGTGATGTGGCGACGGAGCTTCGCGTGACGGCGCTACTCGGGGCGAAACGGCCGGCGGACGCACTGAAGGTGCTGGCGGAGTGGGAGCCGCGTGCCGGTCCGACTCGGGCGGCGGCCGTGGTGCGGCTGAGCGTGCGGGCGCATCGCGAGCTGGGGCAGTTCGAGGAGATGGAGCGGATGCTCCAACAGCTGCGGGCGTCGAATCCCGCGGAGCCAGCGCCGCTGGTGTTTGGCGTGGTGCAGCGCGCGATGGGCGGCCGGGCGGTCGAGGCGCAGGCGGCGTTGGACGACTACGTTTTTCGTTTTGGCGGCAGCGTCGCCAATCTCATCCTGCTGGCGGAGCCGCTGGCGCAGATTCATGAGGCGGAGCTGCTCGAGCGTTGTGTGGCAGCGGGCAAGGAACGCGGTTTTCCGCTGCAGCGTCTGCACTCGCTGCTCGTGGAAACGCGGGTGCACCGCGGCGAGTGGGATGCGGCCGCGCGCCTGCTGGCCTTGATGCCGCCGGAAACCGGCCGCGATGCCGTGTTGTCGACGCTCTGGCGCGAGTGGATCTTGAAACTCGGTGATGTGACGCGGGCGGCCTCCGACGCGTCGCAGCTCGCGCTGGTGGATCTTCTGCGGCAGCGACCCTGGCCGGTGGCGATCTTTCGCAAGACGGTCGAAGCACTCGTCAACACCGGGCGGTTCGAGGCGGCGCGCGAGGTGTTGGTGCTGGCGACGCGGGCGTTTCCCGCGAGCACGTGGTTTCAGGAGCGCGCGGTGGCGATCGAGGCGCAACTCGCGTCGCAGTCCCCGGTCGCGCCTGCCGAGCCGGTGGCGGAGGCGGATGCGCTGACCGCGCTGCTCGTGGAGCGGCCGTATTGGGAAACCTTGGACGCGCTGGTGACGGGAGAGCAGTGGAGCGCGGCGGCGAGGCATGTCCAAGCGGCGCGATCCGCGAAGCCGGCTCCGGCCTGGCTCGCCGGGCGCGACGCCGAGTTGCGGCTGGCGCAGGTGCGCGTGAGCCACGGCGTCGGCGACAGAAACGGGATGATCGCGGCGACGCGGCTCTTTCTCAACGGCGACGAAGCGCGTTCGCAGCAGATCGTCGACGTGGCGAAGGCGATCGCGGCGCGAGGGGACAAGGAAGCTGCGGTGACGCTGGCGCGGGAGCTGTTGCGACGGGTGCCGGATTTTGAGCCCGCGCGGGCATTGCGCCTGGAGTTGCAGCCGCCGGCGAAGGAAGGCGAAGCGGAGAAGTAACGCGGCGCTCTCGACCGGCGATGCAGACGTCGCGCGCGCCGGCTGCGGCGGCTGGCGCTGCACAGTTGGTCGAGCGCGCAGCGGATACACCCGACGCGGCGTTGCGCTTTGGCGTGCGGAAGCGTAGGCGAGCGGGATGAAGGAGCTGTTGAGCGATGCGTGTGCGCGGGCGATTCGTTATCTCGATGGTTTGGATTCGCGAGCGGTGGCGCCGACGCGGGACGCGGTCACGGCGCTGCGCGGGTTCGACGAGCCGTTGCCTGCGCGCGGGCACGATGCGGCGGAGAAGTTGCAGAAGCTCGACGAGATCGGCTCGC
>JAKFEQ010000038.1:0-47804 GCA_036675625.1 Opitutaceae bacterium
TCGTAGGCGTATCGTATCCGTATCGCTCCCGTATCGTATCGGTATCGCTTCGGTATCGTATCCGTATCGCTCTGGCTTCGCTCAAGCGCCGTAGTCCGCTCGCCCTTCCTTCGAATGAGCAAAAACCGCGAGAGCTCCAGACCGGGAACCCTCGTCCGGTCTGTCGCGCGGATGACACGGGCTTTATCGCCCGATCGTCACTGTACCCATTTGTCGCGGACGGTGGGCACGATCACCATGTGGCCATTCCTTCGACGATCCGAGTTTGGTTACGGCTGTGCCGGGCCGCGCCTCTTTGTGGCCACTCCGTTCCGTTGCGGCCTCGCTGCTCCCGTAATCCCCGGCCCGAAAATTCGTCCTCGTTCCACTCCCCGGTCGGACTAGAAGAGTGCGCAACTCTCCTTGCCCGAACTCGCCTCCAGTTTTCTCGGCCTGCCCGCTCCGCTCTGGCAATCGCTCTGGCTCACGCTCCGTCTCGCTGCGATCACCACGCTCGTGCTCGGCCTCCTGGGGCTTCCGCTCGCCCACTGGCTCAACACCACACGCTGGCGGCTCGCACCCGCGATCGAGACGCTCGTCGCGCTGCCAATCGTCCTCCCGCCGACCGTCATCGGCTTCTACCTGCTCGTCGTATTTTCGCCGCATCACGCACCGGGCGGCTGGTGGCGCGACGCCACCGGCGCTCCGCTCGCGTTCTCGTTTACCGGCCTGGTGATCGCCTCGGTCTTCTACTCGCTGCCCTTCGCCGTGCAGCCGTTTCAAGCCGCGCTGCGCGCCGTGCCCCGCGAACTCCTCGACGCCGGCGCCGCGCACGGTGCGTCGCCGCTGCGCGTGTTTGTCCGCTTGCACGCGCCGCTCGCCTGGCGCGGCATCGCCGCCGGCCTCACGCTGGGTTTCGCGCACACGCTCGGCGAATTCGGCGTCGTCCTGATGATCGGCGGCTCCATTCCCGGCGTGACCAAAGTCGCCAGCATCGCACTCTACGACGAGGTGCAGGCGCTCAACTACCCTCAAGCGCACGCCTTCGCCGCGACGCTCCTCGCCCTGTCGTTTATCTTGTTGCTCGCGGTCACGTTGTTGCAGCGCCGCCGCACCTAAGTTCGAAAGCGTAGCCCGCTGCGGGAGAAGCGGGACCCGCAACACAAACGGGACCCGCAACGCAAACTCCGCCGCTCCCGCGCTCCACCCGCCACACCGCCACATCCCACTTGGCACTGTTCCCGGCGCGCGCATCGTCCCTGCCGTGCGCCTCCTCTCGTTCTACGCTCTCGTCGGCCTCTGTCTCCTCGCCGTCCCCACCCGCGCGGCCGAACCGGCCATCACCGCGGAAGAAATCCCCTCCCCCGCCGCAGCCGCAAACTCCAGCAGCAGCGCGCTCGCGATGAGCCCCGACGGCACCGCCTGGCTCACCTGGCTAGAGACGAGCAGCGACGACAGGAAAACCACATCCTTCCGTTTCGCGACCTTCGACGCCGCAGCGAAACGCTGGTCCTCTCCGCGCACCCTCGCGAGCGGTCCTGAGCTCCACGCCGGCGGCGCCGACTTCCCCGCGCTCACGGTCGGCGCAGACGGTCGCGCGACCGCGCTCTGGCACGTCAGGAATCCGCCCAGCGCCTAAACCGCGCATCTCCACCACGGCGCCGGTTATCACGCCGTCACCAGCTCCACCCGCGACAACGGCCGCACGTGGAGCGCCCCCGCGCGACTCTCACTCGAAAGCGACATCAACGAATTCGCCGCGCTCGCCACGCTCGCCGACGGCCGCGTACTCGCCGTCTGGCTCGATGCTCGCGTGAAGAAAATCATGGGGGCGCACCCCGACCACCAGGCCGGCGCCCACGCCGGCATGAAGCTCCCGCAACAACTCTACTCGCGCATCGTCGCACCCGCCGAGGCCGTGTCGACCGATGCTCCCGACACCCTCGTGGAATACTCCGTCTGCGATTGCTGCCACACAGCGCTCACCGCGTTCCCCGACGGCACCGCGCTGCTGATTTACCGCGGTCGCGGCGAAGGTGAGGTCCGCGACATCCGCGTCACGCGTTTCCGCGGCGATGCCTGGGACGAGCCGCGCACGCTCAACCACGACGACTGGCGCATCGCCGGCTGTCCGGTCAACGGCCCACAGCTCGCCAGCGACGGCGGCCGCGTCGCCGCCGCGTGGTTCACCGGCGCCGGCAACGACCCGCGCGTGCTCGCCTCGTTCTCGCCCGACGCCGGTGCGCGTTTCCTGATGCCGCTCCGCCTCAGCGAACCGAAGCCCGCGGGCCGCGTATCCACAATCCTTCTACACGACGGCGCGATGCTCGTGTCGTGGGTCGACGCCGCCGGCGCGCTCACGCTCCGCCGCATCACGCCCGACTACAGCCCCAACGCAGCCGTCGCGCTCACGTCGCCCGCGCAAGGCCGGATCAAAGGCTTCCCGCGCCTCGCCTTGTTGCGCGACTACACGGGCGACAAGACCGCCGCGCAGTTGCTCGTCACGTTCACCGCCGAAGGCCCGCCGACTGCGGTTCGCACGCTGCTCGTGACCGTGCCGGAAGGCGCCTTTCTCGAAGCCGGCAAAGACTGCGACTGCGCGCCCACTCCCGAGCAACTCCAGGGCTACTCGCTCCGCGGCACGATCATCGCCGTGGATCCCGAACGCAGCCGCCTGCGCGTGAAACACGGCGAAGTCCCCGGCATGTTCGCGGCGGGCACGCGTGAATTCCACGTCGCGCCCGCCCTGCTCGCGCTCGCCTCCGCCGCACAGCCCGGCCGCGATTTCCTCGGCCGCTTCGACCGCGCCGGCGACGGCTGGCGCCTCTTCGATCTCCGCGTCATCGCCACCGCAAAGTAACGCCGGCATCCCTGCCGCTCCATCGACCACCCAAGCCGTTGTATCAAAGCCACTCCGCGACCCAATGTCATCTATTAGATGACAAATCCGGCGGGGCCGCCCGGCCTATCTGATCAAGGGGAGTCGAGGGAGACTGCGGCGTCGAACACCCCTCTCTGCTGCCTTTGCGCCCTCCTGTTAAATGTCTTCGTGAATACCCGCTGCTAATCAGGTCGGTCGCGCGCCCGCCCTGCTTGACGCCTCTGCCATAATCCGCCTGTTGACCCTCCGCATGTCGCGTCGCCACGCACCACCCGCCGCTCCGTTTCGCCGCCTCCTCGCGGTGGTCTGCGCGGCGCATGTGTTCGCGCTGACGCTCTTCGCCGCGAGCCCGGCCGCACACGAATGGCTGCACGCGCCCGAGCAATCGCATGCGTGCCCGCACCACGGAGAGACGAAGCCCGCGCCCACGCCCCTCACCTCGACGCCGGAGCACGACTGCGCCGTCGTCTTGTTTGCCGGCGGAGTGGATCTGCCCGTCGGCCCGATTGCGCTCCTGCCGCCGCGCATCATCCCGCACGGAGTCTCGCCGGTCACGGCCGCGGAATTTTATTTGGTGTCGCCTCGCTATCTCCGTCAGCCGGAGCGAGGGCCACCCGTGAGCTGGGTCAGTTGAAGTGACGCCTCGCGCGGTCCCGCGCGTCGTGTGTTTGCGTGCCGCACGCTCCCGCGTGGGCCCGCGCTCCCGTTCGTCTCAACCCACTCTCACCATGTCCGCTTTCCGCCTGTCTCCGATCTTCGTTCTCCTCTGCGCCGCGAGTTTCTCGCCCGCCCAAACTGCCCCGGCGACTCCACCGCCACCGCCGAATCCATCGCCCGCTCATTCGCATGCGCCGGCCGCCGCGTCGCATGCGCACGGCGTCGTCACGCTCGACCAGTTCGTCACCTCCGCCTCGCCCTTCCCGCGCAACCAGGTCGACCTCGCGCAATCGACGACCGTCCTCAGCGGCCGCTCGCTCCTGCTGAAACAGCAATCCACCCTCGGCGAAACGCTCGCCGGCGAAACCGGGATCAACGCGACCTCCTTCGGCCCTGGCGCGAGCCGGCCGATCATCCGCGGGCTCGGCGGCGACCGCATCCGCCTCCTCGAAAACGGCGTCGGCACGATCGACGCCTCGGTGACGAGTCCCGATCACGCCGTGAGCGTTGAACCGTTTCTGGTCGAGCGCATCGAAGTGCTGCGCGGCCCCGCGTCGCTGCTCTACGGCAGCAGCGCCGTCGGCGGCGTGGTCAACGTGATCACGCATCGCATCGAGACCGATCTGCCGACGGAACGCGTGCGCGGCGCGGCCGAACTGCGCGGCGGCAGCGCGGCCGACGAGCTCGCGCGCGGCGGCGTGTTCGATCTCGCGCTGAAACCCGCTCCGGACCGCGCGATCGTGTTTCACGTGGATGCGTTTCGCCGCAGCGCGGACAATCTCCGCATCCCCGGTTTCGCGGAAAGCGCGCGCCTCCGCGCCGAAGAAACGGCGCACGCCGCCGAGGAAGGCGAACCCGCGCCCGATTTCCCGCGCGACCGATTGCCCAACAGCTCGCTCGACACGCAAAGCGGCGCGGCGGGCGTCTCGTTCATCACCGAGGCGTTTCATTTCGGCGCCAGCTACAGCGGCTTCGAGAGCAATTACGGTGTGCCCGGCCATGCGCACGAGGAGGAATCCGAAGCAGACTCCACTCCGACCGGCGGGCCCGAGCAGGCCGAGGGCGTGCGCATCGAATTGCGCCAGCGCCGCACCGATCTCCAGGGCGAATGGCATGGCGAAGCCGGACTGCTGCGCGGCGCGCGCTTCAAGGTCGGCCACGCACGTTACCGGCACGTGGAGCTCGAACCGGATGGCACCGTCGGCACTGTATTCAGAAACAAAGGACACGATGCGCGCCTCGAGCTGCTGCACGGCGACGGCCGGCCGTGGAGCGGCGCCGTGGGCGGACAGGCTTCCCGCAGCGATTTCTCCGCGGTGGGCGACGAGGCGTTTCTGCCGTCGTCGCGCACGGATGCGAACGCCGTGTTTGCCTTCGAGGAAGTCGCCGTCGACCCGGTCACCTGGCAATTTGGCGCGCGCTACGAACACGCCCGCATTGCGTCGCCGGGGATCCGCACGCGCCGCGACGGCGAGCTCAGCGCCTCGATCGGCGGAGTATGGAAGATCGATGCGGTGCACGCGCTCGCGCTCTCGGCCACGCACACCGGCCGGGCCCCCAACGCGCAGGAGCTCTTCGCCCATGGCGCGCATACCGGCACGCAGAGCTTCGAGCTGGGCGACGCCGCGCTCGAGGCCGAGCGCTCGCTCGGGCTCGAAGCCAGCCTGCGCCGCCGCGAGGGATTCCTCACCGGCGCAATCACGCTCTTTGCGAATCGGTTTAATGGATACATCTTCGAGCAGCCGACCGGCTTGGTGGCGGTCGAGCACGAGGGCGAGTGGGAATTCCTGCCGGCCGGCGACGAGGAGCTCGAAGCGCACGGTGGCGGGCTCCCGGTCTATCGCTACGTGCAGCGCGATGCGCGTTTCTGGGGCGCGGAGGTGGAAACGATCTGGCACCTGCACGAAGATCGGGACCGGCAGCTCGACCTGCGGCTGGCCGCGGATTTCACCCGCGCCCGCGAAGGCGGGCGTGACCTTCCGCGGATTCCGGCCGCCCGCGTTACCGGTGGTATCGCGTGGGCGGGCGCGGCCTGGAGTGCCGGCGCCGAGTGCCAGGTGGTGTTCGACCAGGATCGGATCGACGCGAACGAGACGCCGAGCGACGACTACACGCTCGTCAGCGCGTATGTTGCCCGCGCCTTCACGCTCGGCCACACCGAGCTCGAGCTCTTCCTGCGCGGCACGAATCTCACAAATACCGAAGTGCGGCCCCATCCCTCTTTTGTGAAAGAGCTCGCGCCGCTCGGCGCCCGCAGCGTCGTCGCCGGCGTGCGGCTGGCGTTTTAAGGGGCGTTCCAGACCCCACCGGCCCCCGCGGAACGGGGCCGGTGCGCGGTTCCGGTTTCCTCCCATGGTTTCCGCGCGCGCCCGAAGTATAGTTCGCGCGCAATGAAATCGTCTACTCACCATTCCTTTCTGGACCGTCGCGCTTTATTGGCGGCGGCCATGACTGTTCTCCTCGGCGCAGCCCCTGGTTTTGCCCAGACGGGCTCCGGCACGAGTTCCGGCTCAACCTCGGGCAGCCGCGGCAGCTACGGCACCGGCTCCACCGGCTCCAGCAGCTCCACCGACGCCGACACGCGCCGCGACACACAATCGCAATCGTCGTCTTCCGCCGATCGATCGTCCACGGGCACCTATGGCACCGGCACCACGGACGCCACCCGCTCGACGGACACCACCCGCTCGACGGGCACGTACGGTTCAGGCACCACGACCACGATGACCGGCCGCGAAACAGCGAGCGGCAAGCTCGGCTGGATGGATCGCCGCTTCGTCACGAAAGCCGCGGATTCGGGCGCGACCGAGATCAACCTCGCGAAACTGGCCGCGGAACGCGCGAGCAACCCGGAAGTGAAGAGCTTCGCGCAGAAGCTCATCGAGGATCACCAGCAGGTCAGCTCGGAACTGAAGAGCCTCGCGACGCAGAAAAACGTAACGCTCGACGACGAGGATCTTGGCAGTGATCGCGCTTACAAGCGCCTGAGCAAGAAGTCGGGCATGGAATTCGACCAGGAGTTCGTCGAGCACATGATCGATGATCACGAGGACAGCGTGAAACGATTCGAGAAAGCGTCCACGGATGCGAAGGATCCGGAGCTCCGCGCGTTTGCGGCGAAGCACGTCGATCACCTGCGCGAGCATCTGCAGAAAGCGCAGAGCCTTCGCTCGACGATCATGCCGACCGGCCGCACCGACAGCAGCGCGACCCCCGGCAGCTCCAGCTTGGATTCGACTTCGAGCCCGAGCAGCACCGACGCGACCGGCACCACCAGTCCGTCTAGCTCGACCCGCGGCACCGGCACGACCGACAGCGATCCCAATGCTCGCGGCGGCGCACGCTAAACCCGAAAAAAACTCTCCACTGAATTTGCACGATCACGTTCTCGACTGAGTTTTCTCTGTTGGCACAAAAGGGCGCCCGAAACCGGGCGCTCTTTTTTTGCCGAATCGCTGCCGTCATTTATTTTCGGATACGCCACGTCCCGGCTTCGCCCCTGCAACCGGTCCGGCCTCCGGCGCCAGCGCGAGACGGAAGCCGACGCCCGGCCCCGAGTAGTTCAACGAATACCAGTAACGATTGCCGGCCCGACACATCCCCACGGACGTGGTCCAGCTTCCGCCACGCGCGATGCGAAACGTGCCCGACGACGGGCTTTGCGGATCGCCCCGCGGATCGATCGCCCGGCCTCCGACATATCCGCCGTAGCCATCCGCGCACCACTCGTACACATTGCCGTGCATATCGTAGAGCCCCCAGGCGTTGGGCTGCTTCTGCGCGACGGAGTGCGTCTGCCGGCCACCGTTGGCCCAATGCCACGCCATCGCCTCGACGTCGCCGGCAAAGCTCGTGGTCGTCCCGGCCCGACAGGCAAATTCCCACTGCGCCTCTGTCGGCAGGGTGTATTCGTAACCTGTGGGCAACCGCCCACCCGCGCGCTCGCGCTCGTTCAACTTGCGGCAAAATTCCATCGCGCTGACCCACGAGACTCTCTCCACCGGCCGGTCCGAGCCCTTGAACAAGCTCGGCGCCGGGATGTGTTCCATCAATACCTGCCACTCCTCCTGCGTCACCTCCGTTTGCCCGAGCCAGTAACCGCGCGAGAGCGTCGCGAGCGTGCCGTCGTCGCTGCCGTGCGTGCTGCTCATCCAGAAGGAACCGCCCGCGATCCACACCAAGGGAATGCCCGCCGTCTCGCACGTGAAATTGCGGCCGGGTTCCGCGGGGCCGCTCGCCAGAGCCGGCGGCTTTCCTCCACTTCGCGCGACGCTCGGCGGCGCAAGCGTCGAGCCCGACGGCGGCGCCACGCGAGCGAGCCCCTCGGCGAACTGCCGTTGAAACTGCAGCAGGCGCGCATTGCCGGGATATATGACCAGCAGATTGTTGACCTGCTTGAGACCGAAACCGAACCGTTCGAATTCGGCGTGCTCCAGCAGCACGGTCACGTTGCTCTCGAACACGGCGTCGGAAGCTCCAGCGGAACAAGCAAGCGCGAGCAGGGCACCGACCGTGAGGAAACGGATCGTTTTCAAAAGGGGTTCCTGGCGACCCTGACGGCGAACCAGCCTTGTTCGATCTCCAATCGCTGCGCCGCGCGGAAAAACGGGCGGATGAGAATGCGAGGGGGTGAACTCCCTCCCACGTCTCCGCTTGGCCTCACTTGCCGCCGACGCCCGAATACCATTGTCCGCGCTCACGCGCCCGGACATCAAGTTTCCCTCCACGATGTGCTCCAGCTCGAGTGGATTGTCGGCCGGGCGATCGACGCTCCTGGCCGTATACCTCGCATTCGCCCTCGGCGCAGGTCACCTCCCGCATTCCCACGCCACGCCGAACGAGCTCGGCCGGCCGATGCTGCGGAATTTCACGCCCGGAGAATACTTCCGCAACGCGATCTGTCAGGCCGTCACACAGGATGCGACCGGCATCATTTATTTCGGCAATGCGTCCGACGTCCTCACCTTCGACGGCGCCACCTGGGGCGACATCAAGCTTCCGCCCGACTCCGCGGGTGTCCGCCAATTCGCCACGACCGCGGACGGCACGATCTACCTGGGCGGCGCCAACGTGCTCGGCCATCTCCGGAACACCGGCGCCGGCACCGAGTATGTGTCGCTCATCGGGCTGCTGCCACCCGCCGAGCGCGAGGTCGACGAGATCCACCACGTCGCCGCGATCGGCAACACGGTCTATTTTTCCGACGAGAACAAACTCCGCGTCTGGCGCGACGGCCGTTTCACGATCATCGCGTCCCCGACCCCGCTCCATTCGCGCGGCGCGCGCCTTCACCCGATCGGCGACACGCTCTACCTCACTGCGCTCGACCGGCCGCTCCGTCGCCTCGTGGACGACAAACTCGAGGTCGTCGCGGACCATTCACTGTTGCGCGAAAACCAGATCATCTCGGTTGAAGCAGCGGGTGCCGGGGCGCTCCTGCTGCTGACCGCCGAGCGGGGATTTTTCCAACTCGCGGACGGGCGCATCACACCGGTGTTGCCCGAGGCCAGCCGGTGGCTCGCGGGCAAACGCATCTTCCGCGCGCTGCGTTTGCCCGACGACTCGCTCGTCGTCGCGTTCTCCGCCGTGAGCGGCGACGGCGGGATGCGCTTCGCGGCGGACGGCCGCTATCTCGGCCCGATCGATACGACCACCGGCCTCGTCGTGAAAACTCTCCGCGCCTTCCATGCCGACCGCGAAGGCGGCCTCTGGCTCGGGCTCGAGGCCGGCAACGCCCGATTCGAGTGGCCGGGTGTCGCGACCGTCTTCGATGTGGCCAACGGCCTCGGCCAGGGCGCCGTCGCGGACGTCGTGCGCCACCAGGGCACGCTCTACGCCGCGACCAACGAGGGCGTTTTCCGCCTCATACCCATGGACGCCACCGGACGCGGCGCGCGCTTCGAGCGGATTCTCCCGCGCTCGGCCACCGCGCTCGTTTCTCATCCCAGCGGATTGCTCGTACTCGGGTTCGCGGATGTCCTGGTTCAGTCCCCCGCCGGCTTTGCATCCGTGGCCAAGCTGCCGTCCGACAGCAGTGTCCTCCGGCAATCGAAACGCGACCCGTCTCGTGTCTGGATCGGCACCGCGCGCGGACTGCACTCGATTCGCCACACCACTCGAGGCTGGCACCATGAAGGTCCGGTCCCTGGCTTCGACGAGCACTGCCGAGGAGTCAGCGAGGCCGCGGACGGTTCGCTGTGGGTGGCCACGCCCGGCCGCGACTTGTTTCGCCTCGTATTCACTTCCAGCGCGGACTCCGCCCTGCCGCCTGCACGCGTCGAGCGCTTTGCCGGCGGCCACGGTTTACCGGAATCGTACGAACGCGCGGCCACCCTCGAGTTCGCCGGCGAAACCGTGTTCACCTTCGACACCACGCCGCGACCGTATCGCTTCGACGCCACGCAACGTCAGTTCGTGCCGCTCGCAAAGATCGCGGCGCTGCCCGCCGCCTCGGTCGCAGACGACACGTGGATCGCCGCCGGCAGCGGCGACACCCCGGGTGCGGCGCAGTGGCTCGCCAGTGCCAGCTCGATCTACCGGCTGTCTCCCGAGGGACGCCCGGCCCAGAAATTGCCGCACATGGTGCCGGCCGCCGCGGGCGCCATCGCACGGCTGCGAGAGGAAACAACACCCGACGGTCCGGCGCTCTGGATTGCCGGCGCCAACGGCCTCGTGCGCGTCGATGTTCCGCGCGCGTTTCCCGCCCCGGTGCCGTTTGCCGTGCAACTACGCGCGACCGGCGTCCGGGCCGGCGATCGCCTCACGCATGAGCACACGCCCTTGAGCTTCACGTTCGTCGCCCCGCGCTTTCGCATCGCCTCGAACGTCGCCTATCAGACGCGCCTCGTCGGCCTCGAGCGCGACTGGTCGGAGTGGTCGCCGCAGGGCCAGCGCGCGTTCACCAGCCTCCCGCCGGATCGCTATCGCTTCGAAGTCCGCGCACGCGACGCCGACGGCGTGCTCAGTGCGCCGGCCTCGTTCGCGTTCGCCGTGCTCGCGCCGTGGTGGCGCACGCCGTGGGCGCTGCTCGGCTACGCCGCCGCGGGAACCGGACTGCTCGGTGGCCTCGTGCGACTCCGCACCCGCGCGCTGCGCCAACGCGCCCAGCGACTCGAGGCGATCGTCGCCGACCGCACGCGCGAGCTCGGCCGGCGCACGTCCGAGCTCGCACGCCAGAACACCGAGCTCGTGCGTCTGCACCAGCTCGAGCTCGATGAAAAAATCTCCGCCCGCCTCGCCGAGGAAAAGGCCCGCCTCGAGGTCCTCCGCTATCAGCTCAACCCTCACTTCCTTTTCAACACGCTCGCCTCGATCAGCGCCTCGCTCCCCATCGGTAGATCCACCGCGCGCTCCATGGTCGAGCGGCTCGCCGAGTTCTGCCGGCTCACGCTTCATCGCACGGACGATCGCGAATGGACCACCCTCGGCGGCGAGATGCGGCTCCTGCGCTCTTATCTCGAGATCGAACAATCCCGCTGGGGCGATCTGCTCGATATCGCCATCGACTGCGACGCGGCCCTGCACGACGAACGCCTGCCGCATTTCCTCATGCTCCCGCTCGTGGAAAACGCGCTCAAATACGGCCGCGCCACCAGCCCCGATCGTGTCGGCATCCGACTCGTCGCGCGTCGCGTCACCGACGGCGCGCTGCAGCTCGACGTTTCCAACACAGGGGCGTGGATCGAACCCTCCGCCCGCAAAACCGTCTCCTCCCTCGGCATCGGCCTCGACAATCTGCGCGAGCGGCTCGCGCGCTATTATCCGCGCACCCACCAGCTCGTCGTCGTGCCGGCCGATGGCTGGGTCACCGTGCGACTCACCCTTTCGCTTTCCCTTTCCACGTGACGCGCCTTCCTCATCCCTCCCCGCACCGCGCGCTGCTCATCGATGACGAGACGACCGCGCGCGCCGATCTCCGCGCCAAGCTCACCGTACATCCCGAGGTCACGATCGTCGGCGAAGCGGCGACCGTGCGCAGCGCTCGCGAGCTCCTCACGCACTCCGATTACGATCTCGTGTTCCTCGACATCCAGCTCATCGGCGGAAACTCGTTCGAGCTCGTGCCCGATGTGCAGCCCGGGGCGCGCATCGTGTTCGCCACGGCCTACGACACCTACGCGTTGCGCGCCTTCGAAATCAACGCGCTCGATTATCTGCTCAAACCCGTGGCGGCCGTACGCCTCGCCGAAGCACTCCGCCGTCTCACCGCCGCGCCCGCGGCCGGCGACACCGCCGAGGAGAGCGCCAGCGAAACCCTTCCCGGCCCGGCATTGCGACTCGACGACACCCTTTATCTGCGCTCCGGTCTGCGCGCACGCTTCGTGGCGGTGACGGAGATCAGCGTCATCACCGCGCACGACAATTACTCCGACGTGCACCTCGGCGACGGCTCGAAGATTTTCCTCCGCAAGAGCCTGAAGGCGTGGGAGGACACGTTGCCTGCGACGCACTTCATGCGCGTGCATCGCACGCAAATCGTGAACCTCGCGCGCGTCACGCGGTATCAGCGCGATGGAGACGAGCACACGCTGCTCTTCGTCGATGGCGCCGCCGAACCGGTTTCCGCGAGCCGCTATCGCTGGAGCGATCTGCGCGAACGCCTCCGCGCGATCCGACCCGCACCGTAATCGGGACCGCGGGCGCCCCCGCCCGCATTCCGTGGGATCGAAGCGAGCCGGGACGCCCGCGCTCCCCCGTCCGATGCCGCGCTTCACCACATCGGCTCCGCGCTTCGCCCCTATCGAATCGACGCGCAAGCGCCGCTGGCCGCCTGCTGCCGCGCAAGCGCAGCGACCAGCCTGCGCGCGTCGTTCTCACCTATGAAAAAACACCTCCTTCTCACGATTGTCGTCACGTTGACCGGCCTCCTGTTCAACGTCGCCCGCGCCCAGGAAAATCCGACCCGGGCCACGATCACCGCCGTAAAAGGTTCGTCGACCGTGAAACTGGCCAACGGCTCGTCGGTGCCGGCGAGCGTCGGATTGCAGCTCTCCGAAGGCGCTGCGATCACCTCGGGCCACGACGCCCAAGTCTCGATCCAGGCGCACGAGGGAATCGTCGCCGTCCTCGCCGGCAGCTCTCACATCGAGATCGAAAAACTGAGCGTAGGCCCGAATGGGATGCGCAACACGATCATGAATCTCAGGAATGGGCATCTGGCCTCCTCGCTCGATCCTGCGAAAAAGAATATCAACAATTTCGGCGTGCGCACCGACCGCGGCCTCGCGATGGCGCGAGGCACGACGATGACCGTCTCGGTCAGCGGCAACGTCTATACCGTTTCCGTCATCGCCGGCGCCGTGACGGTTAACTGGGCCGGTGGACTTTCGGTCAGCATCGTGGGCAACACGCCCTCCGATGTGACGTCGAATTCGAACGGTCAGGTGAACACCGTCTCTTTGAGCACAGCGTTGGCCTCCGGACAGACTCCCGGCCTCAGCGAAGCGTTGATGGCCGCCGCCGCCGCTGTCGCCACCGTGGCCACCACTCCCGCGCAAGTGACGAGCGTGATCGACGCGATCGCCACCGCCTCCGGCTCCAGTTCGTCCGCCGCCAGCACCGTCGCCGGTGCGACCGCCGCCGCCACCGAAGCCGCCGTGACCAACTCCACGCTTGTCGCCGCCGCCGGCAGCACGACGGCTGTCGCCTCCACGATCAGCACCGCCGCCGTCACGTCCGCCACCGCGGCCGGCAACGGCTCGGCCGCCGCGCTCATCGTGACTTCCGCGGTCAACGCCGTCGCCACCACCGTGCCCGGCACGAACGTGAACGCCGTCGCCGCCGCGCTGACCAGCGCGTCGAATAGTGTACAGGGCAACACCACCGTAAACGCCGGCCTGGTCACGGCGGGAGTGAATGCCGCGCAGAACCCCGCGACCCTCCAAGGCACTCCGCCCGCGGCAGATCGAGGCAACACTGTCGCGTCGACGCCGATCACGCCGATCGACCCCAGCATCAACGTCAGCCCCTCCGGCGACTGAGCGTCGGCAACAAACCGCACCTCACCGCCAACCCTCGCTTTCGCGCAAAATGAATTTCCGCCTCCTTTTCCTCACCTTCGGTCTTCTTGCAACTGCAGTGATCGGGCACGCCCAGACCACCTTCACGATCAATGCCACGCCGACGGCCAATTCGCTCGGCTACGTCACGACGCAAACTTACAACTTCACGTTCACGCTGAATACCGCGACGAATGCCGGCACGTCGGGCGGTGCCGCGTCGAGCGATTATTACGACTGGTATGATGAGTTTACATTTCACCCCGCTGTTTGGACGAACGTAGTCGGCGACGGACTGGCCGGCGCGTGGCAGAACCCCGCGAGTGCGATCGCCGACAATGCGTCTCACCTGATCGCCACGACTCCCAACTCGACTTTCGTTTCTCCTCACATTCCCGGCGCGAGTGGCGGATCCTTTCAGTTGTTCGCCGGTGCCGATCAAACAAATATCGGACTCACGGCGACCGGGAAATCGGTGAAGTCCATTTATTTCGACGGCGACTTCACGGGCCTCAATTTCTCAAACATCACGGGAACGTTGCCCGACCCGAACTCCTACTTCGCAAACCATCTGGGAACCTACGCTACAAGCCAGACCTTCACCGGATGGATACGCACCACCGATTTCGACAATGCTTTTTTCACGATCAACAGCCTGACGATCGCCACGAGCGCCGTCCCCGAGCCATCGACTTACGCCGCGATCGCCGGCGCCGCGATGCTCGGCCTCGCCGTCTGGCGGCGCCGCCGTCGCCAGACTCGAGCTGTTTTCTCACGGTTTCCGCTCCCATCGTCCGGTAAGTAAAAACTCGATACGTGCACGCCCACCGGCGCTCGACCGGGGCAGCGCCGGCGCCGCGCTTTGACCCAAGCGCGGTCCTCCGGGCGGGCCGGGGCCGCCTGTGTTGCGCCGAAACCCCTTCGCGTCCCCATGTCGCAACCGACCCCGCCCGGCGAATCCGCCGAAATTGAGCTCACCGCGGATGAACGCATCTTTCTGCGCCAGATGGTCGAGACATGGGAGGAATCCCTTGGCCCGACTCACGTGCTTCACCGGCAGCGCGGTGGCACGCGGACCGTACGCTACGAGCTCAACACGGAACCCACGCGGCTCTTTCTCAGCGGTGCTCCGCCTTTACCGGCGAATCGTTTCTGGCGCGATCTGCACACCCGCGCGCGCGGGCTCCTCGATCGGTACTTCGCGGAAGGCCGTCCTCCGGCGCCTGCGGGAGCCCCGGATCCTAATCCAGCCCGAACACCGCCTTCGCGTAATTCTCCACGCTGAAGGGCTGCAAATCCTCCGCCTGTTCGCCGAGCCCGAGAAAATAAATCGGCAGCTTCAGCTCGCGATAGATTCCCACCAGCGCGCCGCCGCGACTCGTGCCGTCGAGCTTCGTCACCACCAATCCCGTGAGCCCGAAGCTCTGATGAAACGCGCGCGCCTGCTCGATCGAGTTCGTGCCCAGCGAGCCATCGACCACCAGCCAGCGATGCTGCGGCGCAGTCGGATCGTTCTTCTGCAACACGCGCCGGATCTTCGCGAGCTCCTCCATCAGGTTGCCCTTCGTGTGCAACCGGCCCGCGGTGTCCACGATCAGGTAATCGCGACCGCGCGATTTGGCCGCGCGCCACGCATCGAAGGCCACGGACGCCGAATCCGCGCCCGTATGGCTCGCGACAATCTCCAGCTCGAGCTTGGTCGCCCAAGATTTGAGCTGCTCGACCGCCGCTGCGCGAAACGTATCGCAGGCCGCAAGCGTGACGGTTTTGCCATCCTGTTTCAGCCGCCACGCCAGCTTCGCCGAGGTCGTCGTCTTGCCCGAGCCGTTGACCCCGATCATCGCGATCACGATCGGATTTTTCTCCGTCGGCGAAGGTGGGGACGGGCGGCCCGCCTGGCCGTCGTCGCTGCCAAGGACGGGCGGGCCGCCCATCTCCACCTCAAACCGCCCTTCACTTCCCGCCAGCACGCGTTCCAAAACCGCCGCGCCGATCTCTGCGGCTTTTCGCCCCTGAAGCTCCTGATCGCTGCCGTAGGCCTTTTTGATCTCGGCGAGAATTTCGTTCGTGGTCTCGACGCCGAAATCCGCTGTATATAGCGCTTCTTCGAGCTCATCGAGCGACGCCGCATCGATCTTCCGTCCGCCAAACAGCCCGTGCGTCTTTGCGGCGATTACCGAGACCGTCTTGGAGAACCCGTCTTTGAACTTCTTGAAAAAACTTCTCATGAGAAAGTGAAAGGGAAAGTGAGAGTGAACGTGGGACGGAAGAACGGACTATTCACCTGGGTTCCGCACTTTCACTTTCACCTTCACTTTCACTCGGCCGTAGGCCGTCGCGCATCGCGGCCGAGCTCACCTTTCACCCGGTCGAGAATCCCGTTGATGAAGCGCTTCGCGTCGGCGTTGGAAAATTGTTTCGAGAGATCGATCGCCTCATTGATCGAGACCACCGGCGGGATGTCCTTGCGAAACATCATCTCGAAAATCGCGATCCGCAGGATGGCCAGGTCGATCTTCGCGATGCGGTCGAACTCCCAGTTCTGCGCCAGCACCTTGATTCGCGCGTCGATCTCCCCCACGTGCTCGATCACCCCGTGAATCAGCTCCTCGCCAAACCCATAATGCTCCCGCGGCTGCTCACAGTTGGAGAAAAACACGAAGAGATCATCGGTCAGATTCTTCGGAGGGTTCATGCTCCAGGCATAGAGAAACTGGAGAGCGGCGACCCGACCATCACGCCGCTGCGCGAACAAAGCTTTGCTCATCGCGAGAATTTCCTCTTCAGGGCAGCCATTTCAAGCGCCGCGGCCGCAAATTCAGCGCCACGATTGATCGCCCCCACGCAACGCTCTTCCGCCTGCGCGAGCGAATTCACGACGATCACGCCGTTGATCACCGGCACCTGCGTCGTGAGCGCCACCTGCTGCAGCGCGTGCGACACGCTTTCGCCGACCAGCTCGTGATGATTGGTGTCACCGCCGATCAGGACGCCGAGCCCGATTACGCAGTCGTATTGCCCCCCGGTCGCGAGCGCCTGCACCGCCCACGGCACTTCATGCGAACCCGGCACGCGCACGGAGCCGATGTTCGCTTCGCTCACTTTAGCGGCAAACAATCCCTCTATTACGCGCCCAATCAGCCCGTCGACCAGCCGCGCGTTAAAACGCGCCGCGGCGATCCCGATGCGGAATGAGGAGCCGTCTATACTCTGCGGTTGTGGCGAATCCAGACTCATGAAAGGTCCATTGGCAGGACGAACAAACAATTCCGCAACTCGGAAGTTGCCCCGCCCCGGGGCGCGCCATGCCACTGCCCAACAAAACCGGAGCCGACAACACGCGCGGGACCAGTGCCGTTGATCGAATGCCCTCGGTTCCAAAGACAGGAAAAACGTACGCCAACACCGCTGCGTGGACGAAACCTTTCCCATCTTTTGGCACAAAGCGCGCGCTCGGGTGCTCAGCTCCAGACCCTCAACTCTCAACTGAATTTCCACGGCTTGAAGCGGTTGGTCCTGCAACGGCGAGATCAGGTTCGTCCGGACGAAGCCTCGAACCCTAGGGGTGGCTGGATTGAGCGCCAGGCTTCCTAAACATCAGACTCCAATCCGTGACTCGGCCCTTGGGGCAAAACCGCATGAATTGGGTAATTCAGCGCCGCCCCCGGCGCGTGCCACCCTTGAAAAGGGGTGATTTTGAGCAGGCAATTCCCTTTTGAACGCGTCATTGAACCCCACATTTTGAGAAACATGCCCGTTTCGTTGGCGGGTATAAATGTAGGTTTTTTGCCCAAATTTGGCGTATTTTTAGGGATTTTAGGCCTTTTCCAGGCCATTTCTCATCGTTTTTGACGGGGTTGATCTGTAAGCCCAAAATCCGTGATTGCTTGCGTGACGCTTATTCTTTTGAACGGCCGACCTCGAATTCCAACTAACTGTTTTCAGGCTATTCCAAGCTATTCAACTCCAACCAAGGCGACCTTTGGACCTCAAACAGATTAAACAAATCATTGAACTCATGAAGCGATCGGAGCTGACGGAGTTCGCGGTCGAGGAAGAAGGTTTTAAGTTGAAAATCCGCCGGGGCACCAACGGCCTGCCGGTGGTAAGCACCGGGCGCGTTTCCAATCCTCCCTTCTCCGGAGAAGCGCCCCCTCAGACCGGATCCGCCGCCAATTCCGGATCGGCCTCTGCGTCGCCGGCCGTGACGCGGGAAGAAGCAGGCGTTACCTACATCAAGTCACCCATGGTCGGGACCTTTTATCGGGCGGCATCTCCGGAAAGTAAGCCGTTCGCCGATGTAGGAACCAAAGTCGTCGAAAACACCGTCGTCTGCATTATCGAGGCGATGAAAATTATGAACGAAATCCAGGCGGAGGCCAAAGGGACGGTCCTCGAGGTTCTCGTCGAAAACGGCCAGCCGGTGGAATACGGCCAACGTCTTTTCAAGATCAAGCAGGGCTAAACCACGTTTCTAAATAAGGCCGCCCTACGTTCGACTCTCTTCCGCGCCATGCCGCGGAGTCGATCGCGGCGGCTGATTTGTTTTCAAGTTTCCGATGATTCAAAAAGTCCTCATCGCCAATCGCGGTGAAATCGCCCTTCGCATTGTCCGAGCATGTCGCGAGCTAGGCATTAAGACCCTTGCTGTTTATTCCGAAGCCGACGTGCAGTCGCTTCACGTCCAGCTTGCCGATGAAGCGATTTGCATCGGAGGTAACAAGAGCGCCGACAGTTACTTGCGCGCCGACCGTATTATCAGCGCCGCCGAGATTGCGGACGTGGATGCAATTCACCCCGGCTACGGGTTCCTCTCGGAAAACGCCAAATTCGCCGAGCAATGTGAGTCATGCAACATCAAGTTTATCGGACCTAAGTCGAAGTCGATAAAGATGATGGGCGATAAGTCGATCGCCAAGGAGACGGTGCGAAAGGCCGGCGTGCCGATCGTGCCGGGCTCCGACGGTCCGGTGGAAACCGAGAGCGACGCAGTCAAGATCGCCCGCAAGATCGGCTACCCCGTGATTATCAAGGCGGTCGCGGGCGGCGGCGGTCGCGGCATGCGGATAGCGCACAATGATGTCTCTTTCGCCAAGGAGTACCATGTAGCGCGCGGCGAGGCCGAAAAGGCCTTCGGCAATGGCGCCGTCTACATCGAGAAATACATCGAGCGCCCGCGTCACATCGAGTTCCAGATCCTCGCCGATTCCCACGGGAAGGTACTCCACCTCGGCGAACGCGACTGCTCAGTGCAGCGTCGCCACCAAAAACTCATCGAGGAATCACCCTCCCCGTTTCTCACGCCGGACTTGCGCAAGAAGATGGGCAAGGCATCGGTCAAAGCTGCCGAGGCCGCATCCTACGAGAACGCCGGCACGATCGAGTTCCTCGTCGATGCGAAAGGGAATTACTACTTCATCGAGATGAACACGCGCATTCAGGTCGAGCATCCGGTCACCGAAGAGGTGACAGGCATCGACTTGATCAAACAGCAGATCCGCGTGGCAAACGGCGAGAAACTCGATTTCGACCAGGGCGACGTGAAGTTCGAGAAGCACGCGATCGAATGCCGGATCAACGCCGAGGATCCTGCCCGTAATTTCGCGCCCTCGCCCGGCACCATCGGCCTGTATTACGCGCCGGGTGGCCATGGCGTCCGCGTCGATTCGCATGCCTACAGCGGCTACACGATTCCGCCTTATTACGATTCGATGATCGGAAAGCTGATCTGCTTCGGCTCCACGCGCAAAGTCGCACTCGAGCGAGCGTACCGGGCGCTAAGCGAGTACTTGATTCGCGGTATCAAGACCACGATTCCGCTGCATCGCGCGATCATGGCCGATCCCGTTTTCATCGAGGGCAAGGCCACCACCGCCTACATGGAAGATTTCCTCAGCCGGACCGCGACCGACCTCTTTTCGTGAGTCGAACGTCCGCCCCAGCGCTGCGAAAAGAGGAAAGTATAACGAATAACGGATAAATTAGGCCGAAAAAGCCCGCCTCTCACGGCGGGCTTTCGCGTTTCCGATGACCGACACCGGATGCCGGGCGGCAGGTGGCGCGCTGCGGGAAACCGCCGGCGTTTCGCTGCTTCGCGTCGTGTGTATATCGCGTTATTGAGCCAGAAACGCCTCCACCAATGCCACGCCAGTCGTATTATTCTTCCCGCGCACAATCGTCGTATAGGCGCCGGGCTGCAACGTGACGATCATCGCCGAGTCCGTGTCTGCACCCGGCGCCATGCCCGATGCCTGAATGGGCGTCTGTTGCGTCGCCTTCCAATCGTCGTTCGACTGCAGGAGCATGGAGCCTTGATAGAGATCGAGGACAGTATCGGAGAGCTGGCCCGTGACGCCAAACGCTCCCAACGAGGCGCCTTGCGCCCGCACGATCACCGCGACCGGCTGGCTGCCTCGAATGATGAAGCCGCCGATCAAGGCGTTTGCCCCGCTTCCCGCCATACCGCGCGCGGAGACATTCAAGAACGGCGATGCCACCTGCCGCGGATTGTGGTCGGAGTTGCGCCCGTTGTGCGGGGTCGTCGTGTAAGGGAAGACCTTGTTCAGAATCGCGTCGTTGCTGCTCACGTTATCGATGCCGTCCGCCGAACGGATCGTGAGCGGGATCGAACGCAAATCGCTGATCACCGCCGTCACACCGATGTCGATCACGTCCTCGCCAAATCGACGCCCGTTCGGCCAGCCACCGGGCACATAGGACTTCGTCGCATCCGCGCCGATCGCGCTCCCCGGCAAACGAAACGGATGCCCCGCCGCCGTGCTCTCCAGCACATCGCCACCGAAAATGCTCAACCGTGAATAACCCGCATCGTCGGCCAGCACCGTGTTCGACGCTCCGCCGCCCGGCAGCCGCGCAGGCCCGGTCGAGAGATCGACCTTGATCACATCCGGAATGAAAATCGCCGCGAGATCCGCGCGATTGGTCGTCGGAGCCACGTCGCCTTTCAACACCAGCGCGTTGATCAACGCCGCGAGTTCAGGCGTCTCGGCATAATTTTTGAATAGCGCCGCATCGCTCGTCGGCTTCGTGCGGTTGTAGAGATCCTTGTCCTTGATCGCGATGAACGCCTCGCAGAATAGCGGATTCCCCTGCCGGCCGACCTGCACCCAGTTTCCCGTTGCGGTCAGGCCGGCCGATCCCGCGCCGTCCGTTAACACGGTCGTGGCCCGGCGGCTCGTCGTCGCATAGATGCCGACCGTCTGCTGCTCGCCGCCCGCGATATCGCTCAGCGGGATTTCGAGCACGATCACGTGGACGTTGTAGCCGCCCTGGCTGTCGAACCGGTTGTTCGCCCCCGAGCGCAGCGAAAGCAGATCGAAGATGGCGTTGATATCGCCGTAGAACGCATCCTCCCGCTGGCCGGCAAACGCCCTGTATCCATTATTCAATGTCGCGATCGCCGCCCGCGTGTAGTCGTCGAGCGCGCTGGCGTCGCCCACGCCGTCCTTCGCCGGCTGCGAACCGTCGTTGTTCCGATTGTATTTCGGGGTCGCGACGCCCTGATTGTTCGGCGGCACCACACCCGTGCCGAGCACCGTCGAGGTCGAGCCTGCGACCTTCGTGACGGTGTAGGTCTGCGTCAGGTTCTGCGCCGCGTCGCCGTTCGCCCCGACCACTCCCGTGTAGGACTGCAGGATCGTGTTCTGCGTCTTGTAGTCGTCCGCAAACTGAAACCGATACGCCACGCGATCCGCGCCCGTCGCCGGATCGGCGAGAAAGATCTGATAGAGCACGTTGGGGTCGAAATTATATTTATTGGGTCCGACGCCCGGCTCCTGGTGCGGGTAGACCGCCAGGCCGACATCGAGGTATTTCACGCCATTGCGCACCGCGACAAACGCGTAGACGTCCGTCGTGTTCGCCGCGTGGTCGAGCGTGATCAACGGCGCATCCATGTGACTCGACGCACGCAGCGGCGAAGCAACGAGCGCCGCCGCGAGCAGCAGCGAGGCAGGCCCGCCGGCGATTCTGTATCCGAATTTAGGTTTCATACGTTGGGTTGTGGGTTGTCGTGCAACAAAATCACTTCGCGTCCGTGATCGGCCCGCTTCCGTTCCGCCCTCGCCCGCGTTCGAGCAACGTCCGCTCCGAAGGCAGCAACGCCGCGCCGGATTCACTCGCCTGCGCGTAGAACGTCTCCGCCGCGCTCCGGTCTCCCCGTGCCCGCGCGATCTCGGCAGCATGCAGGAAAAGCCGGGGGTCGCGCGTGCCCGCCGCCAGCGCCGTCCGCATCGCGTCCTCGGCCGCGCTCCAGTTCCCACTCGCGGCCAGTGCCCACGCAAGCGCATCATGCGAGTGCACGTCTGCCCGTTCCGCCAGTTCCCGCTGCGCCAGGCGCACCGCCGTCGCCACGTCTTCGCCCCGCGTCGCGAGAAACAACGCGAGCGTTCGCGGATCCGTGTTTTCGCCGCGCCGCACAAGCTCCGCCTCGACCAGCGCCGCCTCCGCACTCCGTCCGAGCGCGCGCAAACCATCCGCGAGCCACCACTGATATTCCGGCAGCGGATTCAACTCCACCGCCCGCCGCAGCGCCGACACCGCTCGTTCGCGCGCGCCGGCCGCGAACAACGCCCGCCCCCGCGCGAGCTCCGCGGGAGCATAATCCGTCGTCGTGCGCATCGCCGTATCCGCGGCGGCAAGCGCACGCTCAGTTTCTCCCGCTTGAAGATAAAATCCCGACAACCGCGCCCACGCCCACGCATGGCTCTCGCCTTGTCGCGGGCTGCTCGCGCGCACCGCCTGCTCAGCCGCGTCGATCGCGCCTCGCATGTCGCCGGTCAGCCACCGCACGTGCGCGATCCGGCTGAACGCCTCGAGCCCCGGCTTCAAGTCGACCATCCGCTGCAACGCCGCCGCGCCTTCCGCGATCCTCCCCTGCTCCACCAGCACATCGCTCAACAGCGCCCAATCGCGGATGTCGCCACGCTCGCGCACCAGCTCACGCGCCACGACCTCCGCCGCCCGAAAGCGGTGCAACTGGTGCAGCACGTGCCCGCGCAACAAACGCGACTCGAGCGTCACCCCGCACTCCGCGTCCGCCACGTCCGCCGTCTTCTCCGCCAGTTTGTAGCAACCGACGTCCGACGTCCGCCGCGCCTTCGCAACATACGCCCAGCCCAGCCGGAGCCACGTCTCCGCCCGGTGCGAGCCCGCGGTCTCCGCGCGTTGCTGCCAGCGCGCGATCTCGAGATCCTCGAGCGCCGTGCCCCCGTGTGGCGTCAGGACGATTTCACGATCGAAGGGCGCGGCGACCGCGGTAACAACGAGCGCCGAAATGCTGCTCAGCCAGCGAGGGAGCGATGAGATCATCGCACCTCATTCGCGTGTCGTCGGACAGCGGATGCACCGGATGCGGAAAAGTTGCGCGTCGCGATTTTTTTGCATCCACACAGGCGAGTCCCGCGTATCAGCGCCCACCGCCGTGCCGCCGGCTCAGCCGAATACGGTTCGCTCCAGCAGCCAATACAAACCCGCCAGCGCGACGAGCCCCGACAACACCGGCACGCCACGGCGCACGAACGCCTCGCGTTTTCGCAGCCACCACACCAGCGGCAATACCACCGCCGCGATCGCCACCTGGCCGATCTCCACCCCGAGATTGAAACTGAACAACGGCATCGCAATCCCGTCGCCGCCGTGCCCCCCCACCCCGAGATCGCGCAGCACGCCGGCAAATCCAAAGCCGTGGATCAGACCGAACACGAACGTCAGCGCCCAACGCCCGCGCGGTTCCTCGCCGCGGCGAATCAGGTTCTCGATGCCCACAAACATGATCGACGCCGCGATCGCCGGCTCGACGAACCGGGCCGGCAGATTCACGACATCCAGCGTCGCCAGCCCGAGCGTGATCGAGTGCGCGACCGTAAAGCACGACACGATGGCCACGATCGAACGGAAGCTCCGGCACACCACCAGCAGCGCGAACAAAAACAGCAGGTGATCGTAGCCCGTCCAGATGTGCTCCACGCCAAGCTCGAGGAAACCCCAAAAAGTCGGCGCATCCGAAGACTCCGCCTCACTCGCCATCGTGCCCGCAGCGCTCCCTGTCGCGTCGATCGCCGATCCGCCACCGCTCGCGAGCGGCACCTCGATCGCCGCATCTGCCGCGCGCAACAGTTTCTTCGTCAACGCCGACCCCCGCTCGTCGAACACGATCACAAACTGCCGGTGGCCCTCCGGCAACTCGCCCAATTTCGGCGCGCGCAAGGTCAGCCGCCCGCCCGCCGCCACGCGCGGGAAAAGAAGTCGGAAGCTCACGTTGTCGCCCGGCAGCAACTGCACGCTGGCGTCGCGCGGCGCGAGCACCGCGTCTCCAGCGCGCACTTCCCAAAGCCGCGGTGCCAGCGCGAGCAACGGCGCCTGCACATCGACGAAGTTCTCCTCGTCCCAGCGTTCGTCGGCCTGCGCTGTTCGCGGCAAAAATTGCTTCGCATCGTCCGGCGCAAAACCAGTCGTGATCTCCAGCCCGCCTTCGCGCAGGTGCGCCTCCGCCGTGCTGATCCCCGGATCGTGCGCCCAGCCGGTCACGACCATGGCCACACTCAAAAGTAAACCAACCCACCAGGCTCTTGCGCTGCTCATGGATCGGCTTTGAGACGCCCGCCGACAGCTTGCAAGCTTCGGACACCCTTCGGTCTCCGTACTCCGCCGGGCAGCTGCGACGCACTTTTCTCCAGCCCCGGAGCCGCCCACCATGCGCTCGCGACTCGCGTCTTTCGCGCGCTCGTGCGATTCTCCACTCGCACATGTCACCGGAGTTTCTGTGGCCCTCTCCTGACCCAGTCGACGACATCGGACTCGTCGCGCTTGACTACCATCTCACGCCGGAGCGGCTGATCTCCGCGTATCGCCATGGAATTTTCCCCTGGCCAGATTCCGGCGCGTTCAGTCCCATCCCATGGGTCTGCCCTCCGCGACGCGCAGTTCTCGACTTCGATTCGCTGTACATTCCACGCACCCTGCGGAAATCCCAACGCGCGCGCAGCGGCCTGCGCTACACCCGCGACGCAGCGTTCAGCGCCGTCATCCACGCCTGCTCGGTCGCTCCCCGTCCCGGCCAGAGCGGCACGTGGATCACGCCGGCCATGATCGCAGCCTACACCGCGCTGCATCGTCTCGGCCATGCGCACAGCATCGAATTGTGGGAAGGTGAACGGCTCGTCGGCGGACTCTACGGCGTGACCGCCGGCAGCGTCTTCACCGGCGAAAGCATGTTTCATCTCATCGACGACGCCTCGAAGCTGTGCGTGCTCCACCTCATCGAGCATCTGCGCTCCCGCGGCTCGACCTGGATCGACATCCAGCAACTCACTCCGCACTTCGCGCTGCTCGGCGCCCACGAGATTACCCGCGGAGAATTTCTCGCCCGGCTGCAAAAAGAACAGGCGGAGAACCGCGTGCTTTTTCCCTGACCGGGCCTTCGCCTTATCGCTTGCCGGGCCGGGCCAGCACCACGTCGCTCCACTCGCCCATGATCCGCGCGTTGACGGTCCAGTTCGGCGTGAGCTCCTCGAACGCATTTCTTACCTGCGCGTTTTCTTTCGCCAGAATCCCGCTCAACACGAGCGTGCCGCCCGGCGCCACCGCCGCCACCAACTCGCGCGCGAAACGCATCAGCACGTCCGCCTGGATATTCGCGAGCAGCACGTTGGCCCGCCCGCTTTCGTGCGCGAGCCCGCTCGTCAGGTCGCCCACAAAAAAACGCACGCGGCCCTCGAGCCCGTTGATCGCAGCATTCTCTTCGCTCACGCGAATCGCTTCGGGGTCGTTGTCGAATCCGATCACGTCGGTGAAACCGAGCAGCGCAGCCGACAGCGCGAGAATTCCCGAGCCGCAGCCCGCATCGATTACGCGACCGGACGTTCCATGTTCCTCCGTGAGCGCCACCAGCCGCTCCACGCACAACCGCGTCGTCTCGTGATTGCCGGTACCGAACGCGAGCCCCGGATCGAGCCACAAGACGGCGTCGCCTTCGGGCAACCGAAACGTCTCTCGCTCCCACACCGGAACCCAGTGCAAACGCCCGAACTGCCAGGCGTGGAAGTGGGCCTTGTAGCTGTCGCGCCAGTCCGCATCGCCCAGTGCGCGCACCACCGGCGCGCCGATGCTCGCCGCCCCCGCGGCCGCAAGCGCCGGCGCGAGCTGGCTCCATTGCGCGGCCGCCTCCTGCTCGCCCTGGCAGATTCCAACCACCCAGGCCCGGTGCACGATCACATCCTCGAGCACGCTCCAGTTTTCCGCCTCCCGCTCGAGCAGGACTTCATCGACCGCACTCACACTCGCCGCAGGGATTTCCACTTTGAATTCAAACAGGCGCACGCGCGCGAACGTTCACGCTCGCCTGCTTTCCCGCAATGCCATTCCGCATTTCGCCCGCAGCCCCTCGCGGGGTTCGCGCCGGCGGCGCCGGCTCCGCTTCCGGTGGCCATCCGAGCTCACCGCGCTGGGCGGCCAGACACGCGTCAAACGGCAGAAGCCCCTGCAACGCACACCACAGCCGAGGCAGTTTTTTCGGTTTCATCGCGTCGCTCCCTTCGGCCTCAGGGCCTCGCAACGATCGATTCGATTCTCAGTCGGTAGCAGCAGAGGCGTCTTCATGCCTGCGATGTTGGCTCACGAGCGTGAACGCAGCATGAAGCCCCGGTGAAAACCGCGAGAAAAACACCTACGCCGTCGGCAGCGTGAGCACGGCGCGGGCGCCGCCTTCAGGCCGATTTTCAAGCGTGGCCTCCCCGCGATGCAGCCGCGCGATTTCGCGCACGATGCTCAGCCCGAGTCCGCTGCTCTTGCGGCCCGTATCCGGACGCGGCAGCGAATAAAACCGCTCGAAGACTTTCTCGCGCGCGTAGTCCGGCACGCCGGGCCCACTGTCTTCGACGAGCACCCGCGCACGGATCGCGTCGGTCGCAAGCGCGAGCCTCACCGCTCCGCCCGCGGGAGTGAAGTCGATCGCGTTGTGCACGAGATTCCCGATCGCCTGCGCCAGCAGAAACGCGTCGCCGCGCACTCGCGCCGGCTCGCCCGCCTCCGCCGCCAGCGTCAGCCGCACGTGTTTCAATTCCGCCGCACCCGCCGCCTCCTCGAGAACCTTCCGCACGATCGCGCCCAGATCGACCTCCGCCAGCGCCGTGCCCGCACGCCGCGCCTCGAGCCCCGCGAGCTCGAGCAGCCGGTCGACGATCCGCTGCAGACGCTCCGTCTCCGCGCGCAGGTTGGCCACGAAACGCACGCGATCCGCCTCCGGCGGATTTTCCGCGAGCAGTTCCGCCGCACCCCGAATCGCCGACAACGGCGCCTTGAACTCGTGCGTCAGCGCCTGGGTGTAACGCTCGACATAGGCTTTTCCCTCGAGCGCCACGCGCATGTCCTCGAACGCCCGTCCCAGCGCCTGAATCTCCGCCGCTTCCGATGGCGGCGGCGTCGCGGGCTCACCCGCGCGCACCGCCTGCGCGTAGGCGGTCAGCCGCTCGATCGAATGCGTCAGCCGCGTGGCGATCCACCAGCCCGTCGCGACCATCACCAGCGCGATCGACCCGAGCGACCAGATCAAATCCGCCCGTGCGCGACTCACGCCTTCAGTCACGCTCGCGAGCGGCCGGCCCACGCCGACCCAGCCGATCAACTCGCCCGCGCGCCGCACCGGCGCCGCCACGCGCAGCTCGCCGTCGACCTCCGCCACGTTCGCGATCGTGTAGTTCTCCGACGCAGTCCGCCCTCCTCCCCGCATCGGAAAATCATAAACGCGGCCGACGTCGCGCCCGTGCGTCGAATCGAAAATCACGCGCCCGCCATCATCGCACGCAAACACGCGCAACAAGTCGGCGTTCGCCGGCAACGCGGCCAGCTCCTTCGCCCACGCGCCCTCCGACGTCGCACCCGGCGCCACGAACGTCGCCAAAAAAGCCGCCGTGTCGCCGAGCGTGCGGCGCATCGATTCGACATACCGCAGCCGCACGTCGCGCAGCACCAGCGCCATCATGGCCGCGAACCCCACCGCCGACGCCGCCACGTAAACGCCGAAGATGACCGTGCGAATCTTCATCGGGGACCGCGGCCATCGGGCGCGGCCGCGCTTCCCGTCTCGCGCAACGAATAACCGAGGCCACGATGCGTCTGAATCGGATCCGCATCGGGCGCCATCGCACGGAGCTTCGCGCGCACCATCTTCACATGCGCATCGACCGTTCGATCGAGGCTCGCGCCAGGATCATCCCACGCCGCTTCCAGCAATTGCTCGCGCGAAAACACACGACCCGGCCTGGCCGCGAGCGTTTTCAACAACCGATACTCGTTTCGCGTCAGTTCGAGCGGCACACCGCGAAACCGGATCGCGCAGCGCTCCTCGTCCACGACGAAATCCGAGCGCGCTCCTCCGCCACCTGTTTCAAGCGCGGCGCCGCGAAGTATCTCGGCCCCCGCACCAATCGCCGGCGCACCGCCGCCATTCGTCCGGCGCAGGATCGCTTTCACCCGCGCCGTGAGCTCGCGCGGGCTGAACGGCTTCGTCAGGTAATCGTCTCCGCCGAGCTCGAGCCCAAGCACGCGATCGAGCTCGGTGTGGCGCGCGGTCAGAAAAAGAACCGGCACGGCCGACCGCACCCGGATCTGTTTGCACACGTCGAAACCGCTGCCGTCCGGCAAACCCACGTCGAGCACCACGAGAGCGAACGCGGTTCTCGCGAGCGCCTCGAGTCCGTCCCGCCCCGTCGCGCACCACTCCGGCGCGAACCCTTCCGTCTTCAACGCGTAAACCAGCGTATCCGCAATCGCCGGCTCGTCTTCGATGATCAAGATAGGCGGGAGCATGACGCGTAACGGAAGCTACTTGAGCAGCGGCCACTCGTCACGCAAGCCACCACTACGGCCACGCGCGATCCGCCGCCGCGACGCTCAGCCGATGCGGCCGGCGCCCTTTTCGCTCAACCGCGCGATCACCGCCGGCAGCAGCGCATGCTCCGCCGCATGCACTTTCGTCGCGAGTGATTCCAGCGTATCCGTTTCCTCGATGCGCACGGCTGCCTGGTCGAGAATCGGCCCGCCGTCCACGTCCAGCGTCACTTCATGCACCGTGCAGCCGGTGATTTTCACGCCACGTCGAAACGCCTGCCCGATGCCGTCCAGGCCCGGAAAACTCGGCAGCAAGCTCGGGTGCAGATTGATGATCCGGCCTTCGAATTTCGTCAGAAACGGCAGCTTCAACACGCGCATGAACCCTGCGAGCACGATCAGGTCCGCCTCGCAGGCGACGATGGCGGCGATGTAGTGCTGCTCCGCCTCGCCATCGAGCTTGGTCTTGTAGGGCGCCGCATCGAGAAACGTCGCTGGCACGCCGAAGCGCGGCCCGAGCGCGAGAATGCCGGCGTCGGGCTTGTCCGAAAAGATCTGCACCACTTTCCCGCGACCGAGCCGACCCGCCTGCTGGGCCTTCAAAATCGCCTCGGCATTCGAGCCGCGACCAGAACCAAGGATGACAATGCGCATGATTAAATTTCCCCCGCCGCCTTGATCCGCGCGATCAATTGCGTGGTCGAAAATCCCGGAAGGAATGGCAGGAATTCAATCTGCGTTCCGATCTCCTGCAACGCCGCGCGCTCTTCCGCATTCAGTTTCTCGAGCGTGTAATCCCCCGCCTTGCAGTACACATCCGGCCGCAGCGCCCGAATCTCCGCCGTCAGCCGCGGCTCCCGAAAGATCACCACCGCGTCCACGCACGCCAGCGCGCCAAGCGCATAAGCGCGCTGCTCTTCGCTTTGCACCGGCCGCGTCGGCCCCTTCAACGCCCGCACGCTTGCGTCGGCATTCAACGCGATCACCAGCACATCCCCCAGCGCCCGCGCCTTCTGCAGATAGTAGAGATGCCCCGTGTGCAACAGGTCGAAGACGCCGTTGGTCAATACCACGCGCCGCCCCTCGGCGCGCCAGCGCTCGCGCCGCAGCACCGCCTCCGGCAACGAAAATAGTTTTGGGTTGTCCAGTATCACGCGTTCACAACCCTCGCGATTCCCCTGCGGTTGTAAATCGCTTAACCCCTTCTTCGCGCGTCATGAAACTCCGCCTCGCCCGCTCTCTCCTTTTCCTCGCATCCGCCGTCGCCGTCTTCGCCTCGAAGGAAAAACCCGTCATCGGCCTCTCGCTCGACACGCTCAAGGAGGAACGCTGGCAGCGTGACCGCGACACGTTCATCGCCGAGGCCGAAAAACTCGGCGCCCGCGTCATCGTGCAGTCGGCCAACAGCGACGACACCCGCCAGGTCCGCGACGTCGAGTCGCTCATCAGCCGCAACGTCGACGTCCTCGTCATCGTGCCGCACAACGGCGCCGCCATGACGCGCGCCGTGAAATCCGCCAACCAGGCGAAAATTCCCGTCATCGCCTACGACCGCCTCATCCTCAACGCCGCCATCGATTACTATCTCACCTTCGACAACGTGAAGGTCGGCGAAGCGCAGGCGAGTTATGCCGCCGCGCGTTTTCCCCAGGATCGGCCGGCACGCATCGTGCGTATCTACGGCGCACCTACAGACAACAACGCGAAGCTCTTCAAGCAGGGCCAGGACAACATCCTCGAGCCGCTCATCAAGGCCGGCAAAGTCCAGGTCGTCCACGAGGACTGGGCGCTCGACTGGAAGCCGGAGAACGCGAAAAAAATCATGAACGCCGCCGTCACGCGCGCCGGCCGCAACATCGACGCCGTCGTCGTCTCCAACGACGGCACCGCCGGCGGCGCGATCCAGGCGCTGCAGGAAGACGGTCTCGCCGGCAAGGTGCTGGTCACCGGTCAGGACGCCGACCTCGCCGCCTGCCAGCGCATCCTTCGCGGCACCCAGGCCATGACGGTTTATAAACCGCTCAAAAACCTCGCGCATCTCGCCGCCCGCGTCGCCGTCGACGTGGCCAAAGGCCGGAAACCAGCCGCCACCGCCACCCTGAACAACGGCATCAAAGACGTTCCATCCATTTTGGAAAACGTCATCGTCGTGGACAAAGAGAACCTCATGTCGACCGTCGTCGCCGACGGGTTTCACAAGGCGTCGGATCTGAAATAGCGCAGGCATCCCGCCCGCAAATCCGGTGAACGGGCGAGACGCCTGTGCTCCGCAATGCCTCCTCTTCTCGAAACGCGCAATCTCACCAAACGCTTCCCGGGCGTGGTCGCCCTGCGCGACGTCAACTTCGATCTCCGGCCCGGCGAGATCCACGCGCTCTGCGGCGAAAATGGCGCCGGCAAATCCACGCTGATCAAGCTGCTCTCCGGCATCCACGCGCACGGCAGCTACGAGGGCGAGCTGCGGGTCGACGATCGCCCGGTCGCGTTTCACAGCATCCGCGACGCCGAGGCCGCGGGCATCGCCGTCATCACGCAGGAATTCGCGCTGATCGATGAATTGAGCGTGGCGGAAAACATCTTTCTCGGCCGCGCGCCGCGACGCGGCCTGCGCGTCGACTGGCTGGAACTGCACCGCCGTGCCGCCGCCCTGCTCGCCGACTTCGGCCTCACGATCTCACCCGAAGCGCCCGTTCGCACTCTCGGGATCGGCCAGAAGCAACTCGTCGAGATCGTCCGCGCGATCGACAAACAATCGCGCGTTCTCGTGCTCGACGAACCCACGGCGGCGTTGACCGAGCAGGAGGTCACCGTGCTGCTCGATCATCTGCGCGCCCTCCGCGCCCGTGGCACGGCGTGCATCTATATCTCGCACAAGCTCGACGAGGTGTTCGCGATCGCCGACCGCATCACCGTGCTGCGCGACGGCGCGAGCATCATCACCCTCGAGCGCTCCAGCACCACGATTCCGCACGTCATCAAACACATGGTCGGCCGCGAGATCACCGACCTCTTCCCGCGGCGCACCGCGAGCGGCACGCCTCCTTCAGATTCGGTCCGCGCAACACTCCCGCTCCTCGTCGTCAACGCGCTCACCGTCGCCCGCACGCGCGGCGAGCCGCCCTTCCTGCGCGACATCTCGTTCGAAGCGCGCGCCGGCGAAGTGCTCGGTTTTGGCGGCCTCATGGGCGCGGGCCGCACCGAGTTGCTCATGCACGTGTTCGGTGCCTGGGGACATCGTATCAGCGGCACGGTTACGCTCCGCGGCGCAGCTTACGACCAGCCGACACCCCGCGCCTCGATTGCCCGCGGGCTGGTGCTCGCGACCGAGGATCGCCGCCGCTACGGCCTCGTGCTCGAGCACGACATCGGTTTCAACCTCTCGCTCCCAAGTATCCACACATTCACTACGCACGGCCGCATCAATCAACCGGCGGAGTTCGTGCGCAACCAGCATTTCTTCGATTTCCTCCGCATCAAGGCCTCCGGCCAGAACGCCCGCACCAGCGGCCTCTCCGGCGGCAACCAGCAGAAAGTCGTCCTCGGCAAGGCGCTCATGACCGAGCCGACCGTCGTGCTGCTCGACGAGCCGACGCGCGGCATCGATGTCGGCGCGAAGCTGGAGGTTTATGAGTTGATCAACCGGCTCACCGCCGAGGGAAAGGCAGTGATATTAGTGTCGAGCGAGCTGCCTGAGCTCATGGGCATGAGCGACCGGATCATCATGCTCGCCGCCGGCCGCATCGGCGGCGAATTCACGCGCCGCGACTTCAGTCAGGAGCAGCTCCTCACCGCCGCGATGGGGCGGAATGGCCAATGAAAGAACGTGTATTTGATCCAGGCGGCGCGCGACCGCTCCGGTCCGAAGCGAAGGAGCTGCACCTGATTTTTTTCGCCGACATTCGCCCCACAGACAAGAGCCTCCGCGGCGAACGCGTCGGCAAACGACCAGCCGCGACAGGTCGCTAGCCATCGTTCATTGTTCATTGGCCATTTCATGAAGTCCCGCCAGCTCCTCCAAAACCTCGCCATGCCGCTCGCGCTGGTCGCGATCTGCGTGTTTTTCGCGCTGCGCGAAAACGCGTTTCTCGGCCCGCGCAACCTCACGCAGCTGATCGTGGAGTTCTCGATCACCGGCACGCTCGCGCTCGGCATGTTCATGATCCTGCTCACCGGGCAGATCGATCTTTCGGTCGGCAGCGGCGTCGGCTTGATCGGCGGGATTGCCGCCGTGCTCGTGTTCCAACACGCGTGGTCCGCGCCCGCCGCGATGCTCGGCGCTTTCGCCGCGGCCGTCCTCCTCTGGACGCTCATGGGCGCGCTCATCGTCCGCCAACGCATCCCGTCCTTCATCATCACGCTCGGCGGGCTCTTGATTTTCAAGGGGCTGTTCTGGCTCGTGATTCAAAATTCGACCGTACCCGTGTCACGCGGCGACGAGGACAACCTCTATTCGCTGCTCACCACGTATTATCTTCCTCGATACGTCGGCCTCGGCCTCGCAGGCGTCGTGCTGCTCGGGCTCGGCGTCATCGCGTGGCGCAGTCGCACCGCGCGACGCGCCTATGGCCTTCCGGTTCAGCCGACCTGGCAGACGATCCTCGTGTGGACCGCCGCGGCGGTGGGCGTCATCGGCCTCGTCCTCGTGTGCAACGCCTTTCGCGGCGTGCCGCTCACGCTGCTCATCCTCGCGACCACCGCGGGCGCCGTCTATTTTCTCACCCGCCACACGCCGTTCGGCCGTTACCTCTACGCGATCGGCGGCAACGAGGAGGCCGCGCTGCTCTCGGGCATCGCGGTGCATCGCGTGATGATCGGCGCATATGTGCTCATGGGCGTCACGGTCGCGCTGACCGGCTTCATGACGACCGCGTATTCCGGCGCATCGACCACGACGGTGGGCGACTTGATGGAACTCGACGCGATTGCCGCATGCGTGATCGGCGGCACCGCGTTGCGCGGCGGCCGCGGCTCGGTCGGCGGCGTGATCTTTGGCGCGCTCATCATGACGGCGCTGCTCAACGGCATGACCCTCCTCGCCGTCTCGCCCGAAGCGAAATTCATCGCCCGCGGCGCCGTGCTGACGCTCGCCGTGTGGATGGATGTAAAGCTCGGCAAACGGTAACGCCGACCTCCGCAGGTGGGGCACGGCTCTCCTGCGCCGGTCGGAGACCAACGCGCGGGGGGGGTTGTCATCTAATAGATGACAAACACCTCCGGCTGAGCAGTACGGTTCGAGTGACTTGTCATCTATTAGATGACAAACCGGCCTTCGGGGAATCGGCCAAACTGAGGCCGGCTCGGAGCGCCGACCCCACTTTCCTGCTCAGAAGAACTTCTTCGCCTTCTCGAAAAACGATTTCGAAGTCGGCTCGTTCGCATCGCCGCTGACCCGCGCGAACTCCTCCAGGATCTTCCGCTGCTCACCCGTGAGCGAGGTCGGCACTTCCACGTGCACCCGCACGAGCTGGTCGCCGTGCGCCCCGCCGCGCAGGCTCGGCATTCCCTTGCCGCGCAAACGAAACGTCGTGCCGCTCTGCGTGGCCGTCGGAATTTTCAGCGAGGCTTTGCCCGACAGCGTCGGCACTTCGATCGTGCCGCCGAGCGTCGCCAGCGTGAACTTGATCGGTATCTCGCAGAAGAGATCTTCGCCCTGCCGCTCGAAGAGCTCGTGCTCTTTCACGGTCAGCACGATGTAGAGATCGCCGGCCTGGCCGCCCGCGAGCCCCGCTTCGCCGTTGCCCGACGAACGCAGCCGCGAGCCTGTGTCCACGCCTGGCGGGATGCGCACGTTGAGCTTCGTCGTCTTCGGCACGCGACCTTCGCCGCGACAAGCCGTGCACGGCTTGTCCACTTTGCTGCCGGCGCCGCCGCACGTCGGGCAGGTCTGGGTGAATGTGATGATGCCACCGGAGCGGCGGATCTGCCCCGCGCCGCGACACGTCGGGCACGTCACCTTTTTCGAGCCAGGCTCGGCGCCGCTGCCATCGCAGCGTTCGCAGGTCATGTTCTTCCGAAACGAAATTTCCTTTTCCACGCCGCGCGCCGCTTCCTCGAGCGTGATCTCGAGATCGTAACGCAGGTCCGCGCCATCACGGCTGCCGTCGCGTGAGCCGCCGCCGCCGAACATCTCGTCGAAAATACCTCCGCCTCCTCCGCCTTGCTGGCCGAAGACCTCGCGGAAAATATCGAACGGATCGTGGAACCCCCCGCCGCCCATGCCGCCAGGTCCGCGCGGCACACCGGCGCCCGCGCCCTCGAACGCCGCCGCGCCGTAGCGATCGTAAGCCGCCCGCTTGTCCGCGTCGCTCAACACCTCGTAGGCGTGCGACACCTTCTTGAACATTTCCTCGGACTCCTTGTTGCCCGGATTCTTGTCCGGGTGAAACTGCACCGCCTTCTTCCGATAGGCCTTTTTCAGTTCGTCAGCGGATGCGCTTTTTTGGACTCCGAGAAGTTCGTAGTAATCGTCCTTGGCCATGTGAGTCGATGCAGCTCGAAATAGCACGCGGCCGCACAGCGCGGCACGCGAACTAAAACGTCAGCGGTTTTCCTCCTTCGCGGGTCCGCTCGAAACCACCACCGACGCCGGCCGCAGCAGCCGGCCATTCAGCGAGTACCCGATGCGCACGACGTTGAGTACATGCTCTTCCTTCACCTCGTTGCTCGGCTGATGCGAGATCGCCTCGTGTTGATGCGGATCGAACGCCTGCCCCGACGGATTGATCTCCTTCAACCCGTGCGCCGCGAGCGCGGACTTCATCTGCGTCAGCACCATCTCGACGCCACCCACGAGCGTCTTCACGTCCGCGTTCGGCTGCTTCGCCGCGTTGATCGCGAGCCCCAGCGTATCGAGCACCGGGAAAATATCCTCCAAGACCCGTCCCGTGGCCGTCGTTCGCAACTCGTCTTTCTCCCGCACGGTGCGCCGCCGGAAATTCTCCAGATCCGCCGCCGTGCGCAGGAACTTGTCGTAGTTCGCCGCCGCTTCCGCCTTCGCCGCCGCCACTTCGGCGGCCACGTCGGGCTGCGCAGCGGAACCTTGATCCGCCGACTCCGCGGCCGTGACACCGCCGCCAGCTTGCTCGGTCGGCGCGGTTGTTGGAGTCGTGGGCTTGTTGGTTTCGGGCTCAGGCATAATGAAAAAGAGCGCGGAATAAACTATGGGTTTCGGCTTTCTTCAAGCGTCGTCTCAAGCGGCTCGCGCGCACCCCGCGTCCGCGCTCATTGCTCGCAAAAGTTCTCCGTGATGAGCAGGATCGTCGTCGTCTCCGCGGTAAACGTGAACGCACCCGCATACGGCACGAGCACGTTGTCGCCGCGCTTGAGCTTCACGCCGAACGGCGAACGCGTACCATTTCCTTCCGGCGCGGCCCGCGCGGCTCCGCTCACGACACTCAACAGCCGGGGCTGCTCGCCCGCCCGCACTTGCACGCGCTCGCCGGCTCCAAGCACCACGCGGCGAATGCGAAACTCCGCGCAGTCCGCGATCACGCCCGAGGTCGGCGCCGCCCGCACCGGCGCCGGTTCGAAATCCGTCCAGTCGATCGAACGCAGCGATTGCGCCACATGCATCTGGCGCGGCACGCCGTCGAGTCCGACGCGGCCCCAATCGTAAACGCGATACGTCGTGTCGGAGTTCTGCTGGATCTCGAGGATGAGATTCCCGGCATCGATCGCGTGCACCTGCCCGCTGTGCACCAGAATGGAATCACCCGCCGCCACGTTGAACCGGTGCACGCACTTCTCGAGCGTCTTCTCGGCAATCGACCGCTCGAACTGTTCGCGCGTCACCCCACGCTTCAAACCCACGATCAACTCCGCACCCGGCGCCGTCTCCGCAATATACCAGTTCTCGGTCTTCGGCTCTCCTTTCAACTCGTCGGCGACCGCCGCGGGCGGATGCACCTGCAAGCTGAGCCGCTCGCGACAATCCAGCCACTTCACCAGGATGGGAAACGGTTTCTCCACCGGCCACTTCGGGCCCATCACGTCCGCCCCATGCTGCGCCAGCACGGCGCGCAGCGACTGGCCGTCGAACGAGCCGCCGGCGACGACCGACTGCGCCTCCGGCCGATCCACCACCTCCCAACTCTCGCCGATCGGCGCACGGGCGGGCAAAGAGCGGCCGAGCGCCGTTTCGAGCGCACGCCCACCCCACACCCGCTCTTGGTACAGCGGCTGAAAACGAAGCAATTCGCGCATGGTAGATGACGACATTTTTGTGAAAAGGGTGCGGGGGTGTTTACATTTGACCACCCGTCTCGTTAGCGTGGAATCCGCTCCAATTTTCCAGTTGGCCAAGATCAAATGCGCAAGTCCGAGACTTCAAACCCAAACGACGGCCCGTCCTATAACGCGCCGCGTTATCGGCCCAACTGGATTGCTGCCCTCGTCTGTTTCGCCCTCGGCGCGTTCCTGCTCGTCGCGCTCGTCGCCTACGATCCCGCCCAAAGCAGCATTCGCGGCACCGGCCCCACGCTGAAGAACCCAGCCGGGATCTTCGGCGCGAATGCCGTGTGGTCGATGCTCTTCACCATCGGCGGCAGCATCTGGCTCGTGCCCGTATTCCTTTTTTGGATGCTCTATGTGTCGGTCCGGAACTCCAAGCACCTCACCGGCACCCGTTCGATCGCCATGCTCGTCGCATGCATCTCGCTCTCGGGCCTGCTGGCGATGTTCACCGACGCCACCTGGGGCAGCGATTGGTATCCCCGCGGTTTCGGCGGCTGGCTCGGCGTCACGATGTATCACCGGATGCTCGCGGAAGCGCTCGGTCCCTTCGGTTCGGGCCTGATCTTCGGCACCATCTATGTTGGTGCGCTGCTGTTTATTTTCATGCGCGATATCGGCGGTGAGTTCGAGAAGATCACCGGGAACTTCGGCGCCTGGCGCGCAGAGCGCGCGAAGCTCAAGGCCGAGCTGGCCGAGGCGAAGCGGCGGGAAAAAGAAAACAAGGCGAAGCAAAAAAGCGCCGTCGCCGCCGTCGTCGCCGGAGCCTCGAACCCGCCCGTCGCCGTGGGCCCGTCCGGCAAGAAGACATTCGTCCCCAAATCCGCCGAGGACCCGCTCGCGAAGACCGCCGCCGCCCGGAGCGGCGACGCCACCTCCAGCGAGACGCCCAAACCCACGAAGCCCGGCGCTGCCCCAACGCCATCATCACCGCCGCCGGCCGCGCCTGAGCCGAAGCCCGCTCCACTCAAGCTCGCCACCGCAAAAGCGTCGCTCGGCGAAACCGCGACCGACACCAAGCAGCTCGCCGTCGCCGCCGCCGGCAAGGTCGAGCTCAACATCGTCAAACCCGAGGAGCCGAAGAAGGCCGCGAAAGTCACCCTGCCGCAGAGCGACGACGCGAACTATCAGTTTCCGCCGCTCTCGCTCCTCAAGGAGCAGGCCAAGCCGGCCTCGAGCAACAGCGAGGAAGAACACCGCCAGAATGCGGAAAACCTCCTGCGCATCCTCAGCGAGTTCGGCGTCGAAGTGTCGCTCGGCGAGATTCACGTCGGTCCCGTCATCACCCGCTACGAGGTCGTCCCTGCGCCCGGTGTGCGCGTCGAGAAGATCGCCGGCCTCGACAAGAACATCGCCCTCGGCATGCGCGCCCAGTCGGTGCGCATTCTCGCGCCGATTCCCGGCAAGGCCGCCGTCGGCGTCGAGGTTCCCAATCTGCACCCGACTCCGGTCGGCATGCGCGAGCTCCTCGAGAGCGAAGACTGGGCGGCAGTCAAATCGGAAATCCCAATCGCCCTCGGCAAGGACGTATCCGGAAAACCACTCGTCTCCGATCTCTCGAAGATGCCGCACTTGCTCATCGCCGGCGCCACCGGCTCGGGCAAATCCGTCTGCATCAATTCCATCGTCGCCTCGATCCTCTACTCGAAAAGCCCGAAGGATCTGCGCCTCATCATGGTCGACCCCAAGGTCGTCGAATTGAAGATCTTCAATTCGCTGCCGCACATGCTGATTCCGGTGGTGACCGAACCGAAGAAGGTTCCCGCCGCGCTCAAGTGGCTGCTCGGCGAGATGGAGCAGCGCTATCAGATCTTCGCCAAGGCCAACGTCCGCAACATCGTCGGCTTCAACAATCGCAAGAAGGGCGGCAAACCCGATTTCCCGCCGCCGATCGACGAACAGGCCTCGCTCAATGGCGTCGATCCGCTCGCCGTCGATGATATCGAAATTCCCGAGCGGTTGCCCTACATCGTCGCGATCATCGACGAACTCGCCGACCTGATGATGGTCGCCCCCGCGGAGATCGAGACGAGCATCGCGCGGCTGGCGCAGCTCGCGCGTGCCGCCGGCATCCATCTCATCATCGCCACCCAACGCCCCTCGGTGAACGTCATCACCGGCGTCATCAAGGCCAACCTGCCCTCGCGCATCGCGTTCCAGGTCGCCTCACAAGTCGACTCGCGCACGATTCTCGACACGAAGGGCGCCGATACCCTCATCGGCCGCGGCGACATGCTGTTTTCCCCGCCCGGCACCTCGCGCCTCGTGCGCGCGCAGGGCGCGTTTGTCTCCGACGAGGAAGTGCAGGAGATGGTCGAGTTCCTCAAACGCAACGGCCCGCCCCAATACGCGCAGTCCGTCCAGCAACAGATCGATCGCGCCGCGAAGGAAGACGACGAGGAGGAGGATGGCGGCGACGACGACGACATGGGCGACGACGGCGATCTGTATCAGCAAGCCTTGGACGTGCTCCGCTCGACCAAGCGCGCCAGCACCTCGATGCTCCAGCGCCGCCTGCGCATCGGCTACAATCGCGCCGCGCGGATCATGGAGATCATGGAGGAAAAAGGCATCGTCGGTCCGGAAAACGGCTCCAGCCCCCGCGACATTCTGGTCGATTTGGACAGCCTCTGAAAATTTGCCCACGGCACACCCGGAAATACACGGAAGCCCGGCCGCACATGGATGATTCATTTTTCCGTGTATTCCGTGTGTTCCGTGGGCAGTTCCTCCTTCCCCTTCAGCTTCAAAACTTCTAACTGACCCCATGCAGACAATCGGCGAACGGCTCGAGGAAGCGCGCAAAAAAAAGGGCATCTCCATTCGCGAAGCCGCCGAAGCCACGAAGATCCGCGGCGACTACCTGCAGAAATTCGAGAGCAACCAGTTCGATATCGGCCTGACGGAAATCTATACCCGCGGCTTCCTGCGCACCTACGCGAATTTTCTGAAGGTGCCCGCCGACCGCATCGTCAACGATTACGCCGCGCTCGGTCGTGGCGAAGTGCGTCCGCGCCAGCCCGCTCGCGAAGTGTATGGGCGGATGGATATCTCCGTCGCGACCGCCGAAAGCGGCGACCGCGCGACGCCCACCGCAGAGCCGGCGGCACCGGCACCGGAGCCCTCGCCGGCCAATCGCGGTCCGCAGCGTCCGCGAACCGGCAGCTCGCTTCCCACCGGCCCCGACCCGGCGCTCGTTTTCAAATACGTGAAGTGGGGCGGCATCGGCCTCGTCGCCCTCGTCGCCGTGATGGTCGTCTGGAGCCTCTTGAGTGGCGATAAACGGGCCAACAATAGCGGCGGTCCCGCACCGTCGTTGTCACCGGTGTCTCGCGGACCGACCGTCGGTCTCATCGCGCTTCGACACGTCCAGATCAGGGTCACGCGCGCGAACCCGGATCGAAGCGACGGCGAATTGATTTATTCAGGAACTCTTTCGGCCGGAGAAACCAAAATCATCCCGCGCACCACGGCGATTTTCGTCGAGGCCACTCCCGCTGAGAACCTGGAAGTGGACATCAATGGCAAGCGGACGAACTGGGGTCAGGCCCTCGCCGCGTTTGGACCGAATATCAACAAGGGCGAAATCCAAGCGCCCACTCCGTAAAGCCGGAACTGGCGCGCGGCCGACGCCTTCCTCCCGCTTTCAAGAGCGGGAAGCCACCGGATCGCGATCGACCCCGATTGTAATTCCTCGGATATCCGGCCCATTTCGGGAAACGCTCAACGCTCAGCGCTTAACGCCCAAGGGTTCCTCTGCCTGGTGGCGAACTCGAGACCACCTGAGCAGTTATCCCCGGTTTTGACTTTCCCGCGCCCAAGGTTTTTCTCCCCCTTCCGCGTTTCGGTACCAGCCCGAGTCTCCGCTCATCGCACTCATGCAGCAGCTTCACGCCTACTGGCGAATGGAATACATCGAAGCCCCGCGCTATCCCGCGACGATGCAGCGGCCGTTCACGGAGTTGCCTGCCCTCGGCGACGACCGCACGGCGCTGATTGTCCACCGCTCGACGCTCAGTTATCTCGTCCTGAACCGCTTTCCGTACAATCCAGGCCACCTTCTCGCCGTGCCGTTTCGCGAGGTCACCGATCTCGACGCGCTGGATCGCGACGAACGCATCGATTTGTTCGACGAGATCATCCTCGCCCAGCGACTCCTGACCCTCGCGCTGAAACCGGAGGGCTTTAATATCGGTTTCAATCTCGGCGCTTCGGTCGCCGGCGGCAGCATCGCGCATCTGCACGGCCACATCGTCCCCCGCTGGAACGGCGACAACAACTTCATGCCCGTCCTCGGCTCCACCCGCATCCTCCCCCAGTCGCTCGAAGCCACGTGGGAGAAACTGGTCGCCGCGGCCCAGGAACCACTGAATCCGAATTGATCTCCGCCCGCTGAACTCTCGCGTCCGCATCTCCCTTTGCCCTCCAAAACACTTCATTTCCCGAGCCCCCGCCACCTCAGTTCCCTCTTCGGGGGTCGCGAAGAAAACCTCGTCCACGCCGAACGCGCCCTCGGCGTAAAGCTCGTCACGCGGGAAGACTGGCTGAAGCTCGACGGCACCGCCGACAAAGTAGCCAACGCCGAAAGCCTCTTCGGCTTTCTCAATGATGCCCGCACGCAGGGCATGACGATCCGCACCCCGGACTTCCATCGTATCACCGACTCGTTTGCCCGCGGTGAAGGCGCGCAACTTCGCACGCTCCTCGAACAGCCGCTCGTCATCGCGACAAATCGCAAAACGATCGTCCCGAAAACACTCGGCCAGAAACTGTACCTCCAATCGATGCTCGCGCACCCCGTCGTCTTCGGCATCGGTCCCGCTGGCACCGGGAAAACCTATCTCGCGATGGCGGCCGCGGTGAACGCGCTGCTCAAGAATCAGGTCGAACGCGTCATCCTCACGCGCCCCGCCGTCGAGGCCGGCGAAGCGCTGGGTTTCCTCCCCGGCGATCTGCGCGAAAAAATCCTCCCCTATCTCCGTCCGCTCTACGATGCGTTGCACGACATGCTCGACTCCGAAGACGTGGCGCGGCTCACCGAAAAGGGCGTGATCGAGATCGCCCCGCTCGCCTACATGCGCGGCCGGACGCTCTCGCATGCGTTTGTCGTCCTCGACGAAGCGCAAAACACCACGCCCGAGCAGATGATGATGTTCCTCACCCGCCTCGGCGAAGAGTCGCGCATGGTCGTCACCGGCGACGTCACGCAAATCGACCTCCCCCGCTCGAAACAGAGCGGCTTGCTCGAAGTGCGGCACATCCTGGCCGACATTCAGGGCATCGATTTCCATACGTTTAGCGGGGCCGACGTCGTGCGCCATCCGTTGGTGGCCAGGATCATAGAAGCTTACGACGCGTATCGAAACCCCATGTCCGACTCGGTCCCCGAGGAGAAACGGTGAGCGCCGCAGGCGCATCCGATTTTCCTAACCGGCTCGGGATTCAAGAGCTACGTGGCAGGAATATGCCACCCGCACGTGTGCAGATCTGTGCGATGCAACCGATAGTCGGTTCGGTTGGAGATCAGCATCGCAACCGGGGCATCGATAGGTTTCATTCGGCGTCCTCTATTCGACATTTGGCACTCTCCTGATGTCCGTTCGCAACCAGCTCAAACTTCTCGTCGGCGGCCTCAACGCCCGCCGAGCTGGGCGCAGCCCGGCCAAGACGCGCTCGGCGATGAGCGAGTTTCTCGAGCGCAGCCGGGTGATCGCCGCCTTCATCTTCATCATCACGGTCGCCGCGATCGTGCTGATCAGCTCCGCCGGCGTCAGCACACTCAACATTCCCGTTGTGCCCGAGCAGGTCGCGACCTCGCGCGTGACCGCGCTGGCATCGTTCAGCTACGAGAGCGCCGAGCGGACGCGCGCCGCCCGCGAGCAACTCCTCAATCGCGTCCCCCCCGTCTATCGGCTCGATACCGAGCCCTTGCGCCGCTTCGAGGCCGCCGCCCGGATGCTGCTCAGCCAGCTCGGCGAATTCGAGGCCACCAATCCCGGCGAGGTTCCGCCCCTCCTCACTCGCCGCGCCGAGCTCGCCGCGATCACGGAAACATTCAACGCCCACGGTCCTTATCACGCGACACCCGAAGATATCGCGGCCGTCCTCGCAGCCGGCGATTCCCGCATCCGCATCGCGCTTTTCGAAAACGGCATCGCCACGCTGCGCGATATCTATGCGCAAGGCGTGACCGACTCCGCCCTCGGCCGCCTCAGCGCCGGATCCGCCGTGGTGTTTCAGATCGCGCGGCCGAATGGCGGCGTCCTCCAGCGCCCCGTCCAAACCATGGAGGATGCGCTCACCGTCCTCCGCGTCAGCCTCGCGACCGACAGCGTGCCACGACCGTCTGCGCAAGCCGTGTTTCGCATCTTCCGTTTCGGCCTCACGCCCAATCTCGTCTTCGATCGCGCCGCGACCCAGGCCCGCCAGTCCGCCGCGATGAACGCCGTGAAGCCGGTCATGGTAAACGTCGTCCGTGGCCAGACCATCCTCGAACCCGGCGATCGCGTCACGCCCGGCATCTACGAAATGATCGTCGCGCATCGCCAATACCTCCGCGACCACGGCGATACGGAAGTCCGTGAAGGTCTCACGCTCTTCGGCCGTGTTCTCCTCGTGCTCGCGATGGTTCTCGCCTCGCTGATCTACATCCGGATCGAAGATCCCGAGACGCTCCGCAGCAACGTCCGCTGCGGCCTCCTCGCCCTGGTCGTGATCGTCAACCTTGCGCTCATCCGCGCCAACTACTCGCTCGGTGGCGCCGAGTTTTTCGTGCGCGACGGCTCCTGGGCCTCGACGCTGCCCTACGTCGCACCCACCGCATTCGCGCCGCTGATCGTCGCGATCCTCATCGATGCCGGCTCCGGCATCTTCATGGCGCTCCTGATCTCGATCTTCACCGGCGTCATCTACGGCAATCGTCTCGACCTCCTCGTCCTCACCTTCCTCGCCTCGCTGGTCACGATCTATTTCGGCCGGGATGCCCGCCGCCGTGGCCGGCTCGTTCGCGCCGCGGGCGCGGGCGGTCTGACGGTCGCCGCCTTCGCCGCGCTCATCGGTATCGCGGACCAGACCCAGGTCGACACGATCCTCCGGCAAATGGCCGCCGGTCTCGGCATCGGTCTGATCACCGGCATTCTCGTCGTCGGATTGCTCCCGGTCCTCGAATCGCTCTTCAAGCGCACCACCGACATCACGCTCCTCGAGCTCACCGACTACAATCACCCGCTGCTGCGTCGCATGCAGCTTGAGGCTCCGGGCACCTACCACCATTCGCTCGTGGTCGCACAGCTCTCGGAAAACGCCGCCAACGCCATCGGCGCCAACCCGCTCGTCGCCCGCGTCTGCGCGCTTTTCCACGACGTCGGCAAGACCGCCAACGCCCAGTTCTTCGGGGAAAACCATCGCGATCGCAACGACCCGCACGCCGCGTTGCCACCCGCCGAGTCCGCGCGGATCATCAAGCAACACGTGCCCGATGGCGTGGAGCTCGCGCAAAAACACAACCTCCCCCGCGCCGTCATCGACGTCATCCAGCAACACCACGGCACGACCCTCGTCCGCTATTTCTACCAACGCGCCCTCGATGCCTCGCGCGCTCCATTTCCCACGCTGCCCGCCGCCCCACGCAAAGCCGGTTCCGAAATCACGCTGGCGCCCGAGACCACGCTCCACGCCGACATCATCGAGACCAGCGCCACGACCGTCGCGCTGCCAAACGAGAACGAGTTTCGCTACGACGGGCCGAACCCGCAATCGAAGGAAAGCGCGATCATCTCGCTGGCCGACGGCGTCGAGGCCACCTCGCGGTCGCTTCGGCAGGTCGGCCCCGAACAGTTGCACGAGATCATCAACCGCATCATCGACGAACGCATCGCCGACGGACAGCTCGACGACGCCCCGCTGACGCTGCAGGAAATCACGCGCATTAAGAACAGCTTTCAGTTCACCCTGTTGAACATGCTGCACTCGCGCGTCGCCTATCCGCCCGCCACGGGAAAGGCCGAAGAGCTGAAGGCCTGAGAGGCCGAAAGCCTCAGCCAGAAAACCCCTCCGCGACATGGCCAACAAGCCCGCCTCTCGACGGTTCAGCTCTTCACCCCTTCAGCCCTCCAGTCCTTCAGTCCCTCCCCTCCGTCCCGTCGCGATCGCCAACAGCCACCCGCGACTCCGCCTCGACCGGCGCGCCGTGGCGCACGCGATCCACACGCTCGACGCAAACGACGCCGCGATTCTCCGCCCCCAGCCAAGGCGCGCGCGGAACTCCCCTCGCATCGCGATGCCCGCTGGCGAACTCTCGCTCGTGTTTCTCACCGACGCCGCACTCGCCGCCCTGCACGGCGATTTCCTCGACGATCCGACGACCACCGACGTCATCACCTTCGAAGGCGACGCCGCTTCCGGATTGCCACTGGAGGCCGCGTACGCCGGCGAGATTTGTGTCTCCGTCGACACCGCGGCGACGTATGCACGCAAACACCGCCGTGATTTCAGCACCGAGCTCACGCTCTACCTCATCCATGGCTGGCTGCACCTTGCGGGCCACGACGATCTCGAACCCGCAAAAAAACGCGCGATGCGCCGCGCCGAAGCACGCGCCCTCCGCGCACTGCGGCAAGCTGGCGCGATTCCCGTTTTCCATCTCAAATCCCGTTAGTGAACCCGGCTCCGATCCGGTGGCTCCGCCCTCCAAACCGGCCTGAGTTCCCGTCCTCGCATCGCGCCGAATTCCCACCCGATTCCCTCTCCGCCACTCATCGGAATCCCCACCGGCACAGCTCCCCTCGAATCCGACCCGAACGCCGCATTTTCCCGAAACAAAGAAAACGCCGTGCGAGTCGCACGACACGCGTTCAATATCACCGACAAATGAAACTCTCACGTAGTCTGTTCGTGGTCTTCCCACTCCTCGGCGCCGTCGCTTTCGCGCAAACGCGGCCAGACGTCACAGCGACCGCCTTTCCGATCTCGGCGCAACACGAGACATCCATCAGCCTCGATGTCGGATTCGGCATCCGCGCGGTAGCTCCCTCGCGCGTCAGCGTCCCGGTCGGCGAAAAACTCCGCATCACCGCGCCGCAGCTCGGAGATGGCGTGAACTACATCTGGACCAAGAACGGCCAGGCCATTTCAGGCGCCGCCGACTCCCACGTCCTCACGCTCGATCACGTCGTCTCGAGCGATGCCGGCACTTACGCATGTCTCTTCTCCACCCCCACGACACTGCCGCAGTCTTCGCAGGCGCTCATCCTCGGCGTCGGCCCGACGGATCGTTTGCTCAACCTCTCCACGCGCGGAATCGTCGGCCCCGGCGCCGACCAGGGACTCACGACCGGCTTCGTTGTGGGCGCCGGCCCCGGCGGGAAAAAAATCATCGTTCGTGCCGTCGGCCCGTCGCTCTCGCAGTTCGGCGTCGCCGACCCGCTGCGCGAACCGGTGCTGAAGATCTACGACGCCAGCGGCCGTCTCTATGAGAACGGTTACGTCTACCCGGCCGTGATCGGCGGCCCCACCTACGAGACTGACCTCGCGGAATCGCTCGTGAAAAGCGGCGCGTTTCCCCTTCCAAGCGGCACGCGCGACGTGGTGGAAATGAAGCCCTTCACCGCTGGCAGCTACACGGCCACCGTCACCAGCGGAGATGGCTCGACCGGCACCGTGATGCTCGAGATCTACGAAGTCCCGTAATTCCCCTCCTTCCGGCCGTTTCTCGCCCGCTTCTCCCGAAGCGGGCTACGACCGATCACAGTTGTATTCTGGCGGCCCGCCTCGGGATAGGCGGGATCCGTCAACCGGGAGATGCGCCCTCCTCCGCCGCCCGGCGCAAAAACCTTTGCGTCTCCCTCGCGCCCGAAGGATCCTGTGCGCCGTTAACGCCCATGTCCGAACGCCCGCCGCACCACTCCCGGTTCATCCGCTTTCGCAACGCTTTCTTCTCCGGCGCGCTCCTGCTCGCGCCGCTGATTATCACGATCCTCGCGTTCAACTGGGTCATCGATGCCGTCGGCGGCACATTCCGCCCCCTTTACGAACACTCGCTGCCGCAGGTTCTGCAGCGGATCCCGTTCCTCCTCGATTTCTTCGCGACCGGCGTCGTCGTCCTGCTCGTCACCGGGCTTGGTTATCTTTCCAATTACGTTTTCGGAAAATACTTCCTCCGGGTCGGCGAGAGCGCGATCCAGCGCATCCCAGGCGTCGGTGCCGTCTATAATTCCGTCAAACAGGTCGTCGCCACTTTCGGCACGCAGAACCGGAATCTCTTCAGCAAAGTCGTTCTCGTCGAGTACCCGCGGAAAGGCATCTGGACCCTGGGTTTCCTCACCAACAAACAGCAGGGCGAAGCGCAATCCCTCGTCGGCACCGAGATGTGGACGGTCTTCGTCCCCACTACGCCCAACCCGACCAGCGGTTTCATTCTGATGATCCCGCGCCACGACATCGTCGAACTCGAGATGAGCGTCGGCGACGGGATGAAAATGATCATCTCCGGCGGAGGCATGGTCCCCCCCTGGCCGCGCGATAGCATGGCGTCGCGACCACCCTCCGCAGCCGGTCTTGCGTTGCCGCGCAACTGACACCGCGCGCCTGATTTCCGTGCCGGCGCAAAGCCTGCAAACCGACGCGTTCGTCCTGCTGAAACGGCTGCCCACCGACGCGTTTCAGTCGTTCACCCTGTTCTCCGCCGAACACGGCACGCTGCTCGCCCTCCAGCGCATCCCCAAAAAGACCGCGGCCACCAGCGTCGCTCTCGATCTCTTCGACGAGGCTTCGCTCCTCCTTGAGTCGTCCAACCAGGGCCGCAGCTGGTTCATCAAGGAAGCACGGGTGATCACGCGCCATCCCGAGCTGGGTCGCAGTTACGAAACCCTTCGCCTCGCTTCCCAGCTCGCCGCACTCGTCGGCCGTAATCCCGTGCACGAAGAAAGCCGCGCCGCCGTGGCCACGCTCCTTCGCTCCGCCCTGGCCGCGTTCGCCTCCGCTGCACGTCCCGACATCGTTTACTTCAAGAGCCTCTACCGCTTCGCCCGCGACGAAGGCTATCCGTTGAAACAACAGTGGTTTCCCACCTTGCCCGCCAGCGATCGAGCCGAAGTTGTCTCGCTGCTCAACCGCCCGCTCGCAGAACAAACCGCCACGCCCGCCGTCGTCGCCCGACTCGAGCGCCGGCTCGAGGAATATCTCCGCGGCCACACGGAAATCCTGCTCGACGAATT
>JAKFEQ010000070.1:0-162253 GCA_036675625.1 Opitutaceae bacterium
TCTTCGTCACGTCGGCCTCGGCCGGATGCAGGTGTGCAAATCCCGTGCGCGCTTCGTCGAACGCCACCAGATGCGCAAACGCTCCCATCACCGGCTGCAGCGGCACCACCCCTCCATCGCGCCGCGACACCGCGAACCGCAGATCGATCACTTCGCCGGCCCTCACCGGCGACCGCGCGGTCACCAGTGAAAACGTAAACCCGTCCCGCTCCACCGTTGCGCCCCGCCCCCCCGGCAGCTCGATCTCCGTCGTTCCGCCGGTCATCAAATCTGCGCCTCCGGCCGGTGCTCCCACGACCAGATCCGCACTCGCGTACAAACCACGTGACGTCGCCGCGGGCGTGAAGTCCGCGAACACGCGATACGTGCCGCCGAGCCGCGGCGTGAACGCAAAAGTCCAATTTCCCGGCTCCTTCGCCGCCAGCGGATGCACGTGCTGATAATCGCGCAGCGTCGGATCCACCAGGAGGAGGTGCAGCGGCATCGTGTGCGTCACGAGCAGATCCTCCGGCGCGACCGGTTTCCCGCCTGCGGTGCGCAGCGCGATCGTCGCGCGCACTTCGCGTCCGGCTGTCGCCGGCTCGAGCGTCGAGAGACCGACCGTCACCGGCGAGCGCGCCGCCACCACCGGGATGAACTGCGGATTCAGCGGGTCGCAAAACTCGATCGCGTTTCCGGCCTTCGGGTCCACGCGAAAATCCATGTGGCTCAGGTTCGTGCCGGTCGGAAGCACGCGCAGGCCGGCATAGATCGCGAGCGCCGCGACCGTTATCACGCCGAGTTGCCGCCATTGTCGGCGCTCGAGGGAATGCCGCCCTGGAGGCGGTACTGCTCCTTCGGCGCTCATCGTTTCATCTTTGCCACGAAGTCTTTCGGCTCCCACGCGCTGCCGTCCGCCCGATGCGAGATCTTTCCGCTCTCGTCGATCAACAGCGTCGTCAACGTGTGCTTCAACATGTCGCCCTCGAACTCCGCGATCACGCCGAACTGCACCAGCAGATCCTTGATTGCCGTTTCCGGCCCGGTGAGCAGCGAGAAATTCTTCGTGTCGATGCCTCGTGAATCCGCGTACTCTTTCAGCACGCCCGGCGTATCGAAAGTCGGATCCAGCGTAATCGAGATCAGCTCGAGATTCTTCACGCCCGCTTCGTCGGCGAGCTTCTGCGTCGTCACCATCTTCGCCGTCGCCGCCGGACACATCGTCGCCACCGGACAGCGCGTGAAAATGAAATTGAGCATGATCTGCTTCCCGCGAAAACGCGCGCTCTCCACCACGCTGCCGTTCTGATCGTAGAGCGCGAAGCTTGGCACGGTCTCGCCGACCTCGCGATAGGCGTTCTTCCCCCGCGTGTGCGTGTCCTGCCGCAGCTGCAGCGCACCCGCCTTCACCGCATCCGCCGTCGCCTTGTCGTCGGGCCAGATCTTTTCCAAACGATAATCGCCGTCCTTCACCGGCACCATCTCGGCGCGAATTTTCTGCCCGGGTTTCAACACCGCCAGGTCTCCCGCCGACACGCTGAACTCCATCGTCATCGCTGGCATGTAATCCTTGATTTCATCATGCCTCACGACGAGCACCTTGCGGTCCAGCTCGACGCGCACGACCTCGCCGGTGAGCGGATAACGTTCGTCTTTCGCCTTTTCCGCCGCCGCCTGCGTCGCGAGCGTCGGCGCTCGAGAGCAGCCGGCAACGAGCGCCAAGCCCGCCAGAAGAGAGACGCCGAGGAGCGCCGCAGACGCCCGCCGCGCGGCCAGCCGTCTCGTCCCGCCCGTCTGCTTCCGCCTCCCTTCCGTATAAGTTTCCATGCGCCTACGGATTCGCCGGCGGAAAAAATTGTCAAAGGGTTTGCGGGAATCAGCGTCCGCGCTTCTGCTCCACCTTTGCTCCGCTCATGGCCCTCGCTTCCCGATTCCGACGCACCTCCGCGCATAAGCCGGCGCTCGCCGTATTTGCGGCGATCGGCAGCATCTGGGTGTTCCTGCTGGTAACACTCGGCGCGTTCACCACCAGCATCGGCGCCGGAATGGTGTTCGCCGACTGGCCGCTCTCGAACGGTTCGATCAATCCGGAAGGCTGGCTCACCGATATCGCGATGTTTGCCGAGCATTCGCATCGGCTCACCGGCATGATGATGGGCTTCATCACCATCGGTCTCGCCCTCTGGCTCTGGCGCCGCGAAGAACGCCGCTGGCTCCGCATACTCGGAGGCTGGGCGGTCGTGATCGTGATTTTCCAGGGCATCCTCGGCGGCAAACGCGTCACGCTCGACGCGATCGCCGTACCCGGTTTCGAGATGTCGCTCGGGCAAATGCTGCGGATTCCGCACGGCATCCTCGCGCACGTTTACGTCTGCCTGCTGATCGCCATCGCCGTCGCCTGTTCGCGGGCGTGGATCGCGCGCGCCGTGCCCGTGAGCGATACCGTGCGCCGCCTCGGCGTGGTTTGCTGCGCGCTCGTGATCGCGCAGCTCGTGATCGCCGCGACGATGCGGCACAACGGCGCCGGCCTCGCGATCTACACGTTCCCCTACTCCACGACCGATGGCCACTGGCTGCCCGCCGCGTGGGATTTCCGCGTCGCGATTCACTTTGCCCATCGCGCGATGGCCGCGGTGCTCGCGATCGCGTTGACGTGGTTTGCCTGGCTCGTGCAACGCGACCGCGCGAGCACGCCGGCGATGCGCGCCATGGCGGCGGCGGTGGTGGCGCTGCTGGTCGTACAGATTCTCCTCGGCGCGCAGATCATCTGGACGATGCGCAAACCCGATGTCACGACCGGCCACGTCGTCGTCGGCGCGCTCACGCTCGCCCTCACGTTCTGGCTCACCTGGATCGCGCATCGCGACCGCCTCGAAGCCCGCGCCCAGAAACCGTTTCCCGTCGCTGCTCCGCACCCGCTGGATGCCACGACGCCAGAAGACGGGCAAACGCCCCTGTCGCACGCATGACCCACGATCTCGCCGCGCCCGCAAAATTCCGCGACTACCTCGAGCTCACGAAGCCGAGGTTGAGCATGCTCTCGGTGCTGACCGCGGTCGTCGGCTACTTTGCCGCGCGCCCGCCGTCGAACCCGGTGAAATTCACCCTGCTCCTGATCGGCACGAGCCTCGCGGCCGGTGGCGTCGCCGCGCTGAACCAGTGGATGGAGAGCGACACCGACGCGCAGATGAAGCGCACCGCCGATCGGCCCATTCCCACCGGCAAAGTCGCCACCGGTTCGGCCTTCGTGCTCGGCTGGCTGATGTGTGTCGGGGCGTTGTTCCTGCTTTTCGCGCAGGTGCATCCGCTCGCGGCGCTCTTCACGCTGCTCACGATCATCTCGTATCTCGGTTGGTACACGCCGGCGAAGCGTCGCTCGATCTGGAGCACGGAAATCGGGGCAATCGCCGGCGCGTTTCCGCCCTTGATCGGATGGGCCGCCGGTGAGAGCAGCGTCACCGCGCTCGGCTGGATTTTGTTCGGCGTGCTGTTCTTCTGGCAGATCCCGCACTTCATGGCCGTCGCCTGGACGTATCGTCGCGACTACTCGGCCGTGCATTTTCCTATGTTGCCGGTGCGCGACGAGTCCGGCCGCATCGTCGCCTTGTGGTCGCTGATCAACACGATCGCGCTCGTGGTCGTGACGCTCCTGCCCGTGTTCATGGGTCTCGCGAGCAAAGCCTACGGCGTCGCCGCCGCCGCTTGCGGCGCATTCTTCCTGTGGCGCGCGATCCGATTCCTGAACCCGGCCGGCCGCGAGCTCGCCGCCCGGAAACTCTTCTTCGCGTCGATCATCTATCTGCCAATCCTGCTCGGCGCGCTCGTCGCCGACCGTCTGATTTTCGTGCCTTGAACAGCTGATCCGCCGATGACGATCCAGGACATCCCCGCGCTGAACGCGCTGCTCAACGGCATCGCGACGGTGCTGATCACGCTCGGCTTCATCCAGATCAAGGCCGCCCAGCGCGCATCCGACACCGCGATCCGCTCCGCGCGGATTCTCACGCACCGCAAGCTCATGCTCGCGGCCGGTGCGGTCTCCGCGGTATTTCTCGTCGGCTACGTCTCGCACAAGATCCTCGTGCGCGGCGTGCACACGCCCTTCGGCGGCGAAGGCGCGATCCGCACGGTGTATTTCGTGATGCTCGTCACGCACATCATCCTCGCGATCGCGATCGCCTATCTGGTGCCCAAGACCTTCGCCCTAGCGTTGCGCGGTCACATCGAACGCCACCGCGCCTGGGCCAGGTGGACGTATCCAATCTGGTATTACGTCAGCGTGACCGGCGTCCTCGTCTACTTCTTCCTCTACCGCTGGTGGCCCGCCGCCCGCTGACGCCCGCCACGCGCCACACGCCAGCGGCTGCATCTATTGGTTGTGGCAAAAGCCGCCTGCCCTGACGCCGAAAGAACCTTGCTGCTCCAGCAATGGCTTAACGCCCGGCGCAGCGGCGAAAATCTCGCCTGACGCGCGTCGAGCGCGCACTCCGCCGCCGAGAGATATGTCATCCATTAGATGACATATCGCGCCGCGCAGGTTTGTCATCTAATAGATGACATTCGGGCAGGCGTGCTGAGTTTTCGGATACGGCGCGGCACGAGCGAAATGCCGATGCGCGTCATGGCCGCGTCGGCGACGAAGAGCACGGCCCAGAGCGCCAGCAGCCACGCGCGAATCGAGCGCCACGCGACCGGCCGCGGTGCTCGCCAGATCTGCGCGAGGTCGAGGCGCTCCTCGCCGCCGCTGCGTTCGCTGAGCTGTCGCAACTCCTGCAACCGCCCGCGATCGAAGCTCCACTCCGCCGAGCCCGCGACCGCCAGCGGCCCGAAGGGCAGCGCGGCGTTTCCCACTCGCACCGCGCCGCGCGTCATTTTCCCCGGCGCCAGCTCCGCGCTCGCCCGGAAACGGCCCGGCTCGATCTTTTCCCACACGACCGGCCGCGTTGTCACCGCCGTCGATACGCCGCCACTTTCCGCAAGCGTCGCGACCGGCGCCGCCTGCGCGATCCGCGCATTCCACGTCTCGTCGTAGAGCAACTCCAGCGTCAGCCGCTCGCCGTCGACCTCCGTGCGCAACGCCAGTCCGGCCGGTGCATCCTCGCCCGCCAGCCACCGCCCCAGCGTCTGCACGAAATCGCCGTAGCCCGCCCACGCCCGCACGCGCGGCGAATATTCTCCGCCCAGAGCAAACGACACCGCAGCCGCCCGCCCCGCGCCGCGCTGCCACGTCGCGACGAGCGGCGCCGCGTATTCATCCACCGAGATCAGCGACGCCGTCGCGGCCTCCTTCAGATAACTCAGATTGTAGCCGTCAACCGCCTTCAGCCATTGCGGCGCCCGCGCCGCGATCTCCGCCCAGCCCGGCGTGCCTTGCGTGTTCGTCGGCTCCTTGATGAAGGCCGAGCGCGCGATCGACACCGTCTCCTGCGCGAAGATCGCCGGCAACTCCACCGGATCCGCGCTGAAAAACATCCGGCCGCCGCCACGGGTAGCGACCTGCTTCAGGATCTCCGCGTCGCGGTCGTGCTCCGTCCCCATGCCGATCACGCTCACGGTCGCGTCCGCCTTGCGCAGCTCGTCGACCACGTCGAGGTAATCGTTGAGCTGCTGCCGCGAGTCGTTCGCGTCGGCAAAAAGTATCATGTGCCGCGTGCCCGCCTGCGCCTTCTGCAACTCCGCCAATCCCGCGCGCAACGCCTCATGCACCACGATCCCTCCGCCGGCGCTCACCACGCGCCGCACCGCTTCCGTGATGTGCGAGCGATTCGGGCCGACCTGCGCGAGCGCCACGATCTCATGCGCCCGAGTGTCGACCGCATGCACCGATACCGCATCGAGCTCGCCGAGCAGTTCCACCGCGCGCGCCGCCCCGGTGTTGGCGAGATCCATTTTGGTCAGGCCCGCCCCCGCGCTCATGCTCATGCTCCCCGAGCGATCCATCGCGATCGCCAGCGCGGTCGCGATCTTCCGCTGCTCCTTCTTGAGCTCCATCGACACGGGAAGAAGCTCGTCGATCGGCGACTGAAAATACCCACCCGATCCAAAGCTGTTCGCGCCGCCGATCATCCACAACCCGCCGCCCTGCTCCCGCACGAAGAAATCGAGCGCCGCCATGAATTCACGCGGCACGCGATGCGCCGGCACATTGTTGATGATCACGGCCCGCGCCCCGCCGAGCCGCGCCGCATTCAACTTCGAGGGATCCTGCACCACGTCGATCATCATCCCCTGCGCGCCGAGCAAGGGTACGAGCGGATCGTCGGGATAGTTTGTCACGAGCACGATACGCGGCCCGCCCGCGACTTCGACCCACGTGCCGGCGACATTGTTTTCTGGATACGCGTCCGCCCCCGGCTTCAGCCGCGCCTCGTAACGCACCGCGCCGCCCGCGCCCAGCCGGTCCGTAAGCCGCACGCGACCCACACCGCCACGCACCCGCGCCGTCCCGCTCGCGGCAACGGTTCCGCCCCGCACCACCTCCCACGGCACGTCGGCGTCACCTTCCCCCGACACGACAAACTCGATGAGGAACGACTCCCCCGCCAGCACACGCGACGGCAGCGCCAGGCCGGCGACGCGCCAGTCGCCCTCCAAGGATTGCGCGAGCAGGCGGAAGTCCAGCGGCACACCGCTGCGCAACACCTTCTCCGCCGCGGCGCCGAGCGGCTCGGTCGCATAACCATCGGTCAACACCAGCATCCGCGCCGCCCGACCGGCAGCGAGTTCGCCGAGCGTAAACTCCAGCGCGAGTCCGGTCCGCGTCTGATGAGTCGCGCCTTCGAACACCGGATCGCCGCGATCGCGCCGGGTGACTTCACCCGCGTAATCGACCATGAAGATCCGGTCGTCGCGGCCGCGTGCGCGCTCGAGAATCGTCTCCATTTCGTGCGCCTGCGTCGCCATGCCTGCCGCCGCGGAATCAGAGCGGTCTGCCAATACCCAGAGATCGAGCCCGGAGCTCGCGAGCCGCAGCCGCGGATCCGCCAGCGCCACGACGAGAATGAACAACGCCATCGCGCGCAACGGCTCGTGCAACCGGAACCCGCGCCACCGCCAGCCCGCGACCGCCAGCGCCGGCAAAACGAAAAACCACTCGGGTTCGCCAAAGTTCATACGGCAGCGCGGCCTCCCTCGCCCGCTTTGGTCGAAAGATGGGCAGGTGCGCCCTCGCTCCCACTCACCCGCGACCACCCGCTCCACAGCGCGACTCCCGCCAGCAACACGAGCCAGACGACCACGAACGGATCGCCGCTCGTGTTCCGTTCGAGCGCAGCTTCACGTTCGTTGCGGATCTCCGTGAAGAACGTCTCCGCACTGCGAAAATCTCCCTGCCTTGGATCGGCGAACTGCGCCGTGCCGCGCACGAGCAACTCCTCGCCGCGCCGCACCGCGAAGAATCCTGGCCGTCCCGGCGCGCGCAATCGCGTGAGCTCCGATGGCTGAATCGTCCACGTCTCCGTCGGCGCTGCCTGCGGCGCGGCGGCCCCGGCCACCGCCGTGTTTGCGGCCGATTCGAACGCCACCGTGAGTTCGCCGTCCAGCGGCACGCCAGACAGCGACACGAGCGCGCCGCAATCGAAATTCGCGCTGTAGGCCGACCGCTGCGCATCCCGCTCCGCCTCGAGAAAACGTCGCGCCAGCAGCACGGTCGCCGGCAGGCGCGCGGCATTCGACGTGGCCCAATCGAAGCCGAGTACGAGCTTGCGTCCCATCCCCGGTGCGTCGCCGGCCGGCGGCCGCAGCCACACGATCGGCCACGTGCCGTGCCACAGCAGCGGCGTATCGTTCGAGCCGCGCGTGAACCCATGCGGCCCCGTGCCGAACCAGCCCTGCCAGTTCAAACCCGACACCAGCGGATGACGCTCCGGCGTCACGGGCTCGGTCATCAACGCCGCCTGCGCACGACGATCCGCCGGCGGCCAAAAGATCCCTCCGCGCGGCTCGCTGTTCAACGCCACGACATCGACCTCCGCCAGCCGCAGCGTTGCCGGCGTATCCGCCGCAACGATACTCACGCCCTCGACCGACGCCGCGAGCCTGCGGTAGAACGCGGCCGTTTCACCCTTATCGTTTTCCGCAACCGCGACCGTGAGTGGCTTTGGCGCCGGCACGAGCAACGGCAACCGATTGTCCGCCTGAAACGCATCGTTCGATAGCACAACGAGAGCGCGATCCACTCCGGCCGGCAGGCGCGCCGAGATCTCCGTCATCGCGCCGGCCGCCAGCTCCAGCGTCTGCTGCGGCGACGCCGTGCCCCCGGCCTCGAGCCGCCAGGTGCGCCGCTGCGGCGTCGCGGCATTGTTTTTGACCAGCGCGCGCCACACGTGCCCGTCGCCATCGCGCGTCACTGTTGCGCCCGCAAACCCGACATTTTCGAGCGGCTGACCGACACCGACGGCGCGCTGATCCGCGGGCGCTTTTTCGCGGCGGTCCGTGATGAACAACGTGCGCCCGGCGCCCCCGGCCAGATTGCGCGCGAGCCGCAGCGACGGGCCCGCATCGTGACGCCCCAGCTCCGGTTGCCAGTGCGCCAGCGCTGCCGCGGCGGCGTCACGGGTGAGCCCCCGATACAGCGCCGGCTGCCGCGGGTTCGTGGTCATGACGACCCAGGTGGTGCGGGCGGCGAGGCCATCGGCGAGGGACATTTCGCGTTCCACCGCCGTGACCGCCGCAGCGCGAAACGGCTCCATCGAAACCGACGCGTCGAGCACGAGCACGACGGTCTGTGCCGATTGCGCCCGAATCCACCGCGGCTCACCGAGCACCCAGGCCGCGAGGAGCACGGCAAGCAGTTGCAGCCACAACGCGCGCGAGGTACGCAGCCGATCCCAGGTGCGGCCACGCGCGCTGTCCGGCGCGAATTTCTCGATCAGAAACCACGTGCTCGTCCGTGCGACCTGCGCGCGTTGCTGCAGGAAATGGATCGCCAGAATCGCGGGCACGCCGAGCACCACCCAGAGGCCCGCAGGATTGGCAAAGATCGGAAGCATCAGCACTCAGAAGGTTGGCCGCGAAGAGATCCGAAAAGTCACAAAAAAGACCTCCGTTTTTACGCCTTCTCGTGCCTTTTCGTGGCCCTCACTGAATCGCCTCCACCGCGCCGGCGGCATACGCCTCGCCGCCGAGCGCGGCGGAGAGCACGGGTTCGCACGCTATCCGGGCAAGCACTACGCCGCGGCGGCGGCACGCCTCGCGCCACAACGTGAAATGCCGCGCATACGCCGCGCGATAACGCTCCGCCAATGCGTCGTCGATTCGCTGCCGCCGCACGCGCCCGCCTTCACAGTCCGTCAGCTCCACGTTGCCGCGCCACGGCAGTTCCGCTTCGGCAACCAGCGCCGGCGCCAGCACCACACCGAGCCCGGAGCCCGACGCGAGCGGCACGATCAGCGACCCGGGATCCGCGGGAAACAGGAGATCGCAAATCAACACCTTCAAAGCCCCCGGCCGCCATTGCATCGGCCCTGGCGCAGCACCTGGCTCGTTCGCAGCCGGGTTGCTCCGATCCATCGCGAGCTCCAGTCGCTCGCGCCAGCGGCCCGCCCGCACTTCGTCGGCCGCCACGGCGTGCAGCGTGCGACCCAACGCCGCCTGCACGCGCACGGGCGCACCCGCGCGGTCCGCGCACTCGACGCAAAACGCCACGAGCTCATCCGTGCGTCGCGCTTTCTCGCGTGTCAGCGCCATCGACTCCGACACGTCGACCACGAGATCCACGAACGGCGCCACCTCGGCGCGATACAGCTTCATCGTCAGCGCGCCCGTGCGCGCGAACGCCTGCCAGTGAATGTGCCGCGGGTCGTCGCCCGGCACATAATCGCGGTGATCCTGGAAATCGAGCGAGCTGCCGGCACCCGCGCCGATCCAGTTGCCGGCAGGTCCGCGCCACGCCTTCCGCGAGAACGGCAATCGCCAGCGCGCCGCAGCCGCAAGCGCGCCATGGCGCGGTGACACGGGTGTTGTTTCCCCTCCGCTCATTCCGTCGGAGCAGCGCCCGCTTCCGACGCCGCGCGATCGCGCGCCTCGAACGATGCGAGCTGCCGCCAGTACGCGCGCGTTTGCCAGAACGCCAGACCGAGCACCAGCACCGCGACGACACCCTGCGCCACCACGATGAGCGGCGACTGGTCGCGCGCGTTGAGTTTGAAGAGGAAGCTGGAGAACGGCATCGTCTCCATGAACGATTTCAACTCCGTGAATTTCCAGCGGCTCTCCGCCAGCCAGAGCGACACGCCGGCGAGCAGCCCCGGAATTCCGAGCCCGCTGAAGTAAAGCAACGCCGGCGACACCGGCACCGCGCGCAACAGCGATTGCATGACGGCGGGGAACACGATCCCGCTGAACGCCAGCAACGCGAGCCACGCGACCGCCGGCGCATGGCCGCGCCCCCCGGGAGCCGAGGGCGCGAGGCTCAGCACACTGAACGCCACCGCCACCCAGAGCGCCGTTGCAATCGCACCGAAGAGCAGCGCGCTCGGCCAGCCCGGCAGCGAGCAGCGTCCGATTGCGCGGGAAAATCTCCCGCTTTTATACCAGTCCCGCCATTGCGGCGGCATCGGGAGGCGGGTCGACGCGAGCTCGAACAGCAGGACGAAACCAAGGAACGCCGCGCTGAGATACAACTGCCGCACCGCGAGCGCATGCGCGCCGAACACCTCGGCAAACGGCGCCGGCAGCAGCATCAGGACCGGCAGGATCCGCGTGAACAGCGAATGATTCTCCGCCGCCGGCGCCACATTGCGCACGGCGCTGACGAGAAAGAAACCGGTGAGGAACACGCCGTTGAAAATGTCGAACGGCAGATCGATCACGTTGGCGAAAGGCGAACGCCCCAGGGCGCCGCCCCGACCGGAAAACATCGGGCCGAGGACGCCCAGCACGTTCACCATGAAGATGCCCATGGCGATCGCCATCAGCACACGGACAATCTTCGCCACGCCCGAGCCCCACAAACCCGCCGCGGTCAACACCGCCGACAAGCCCAGCATCAGGCAGCAGCGGCCGAGCTCGGTGAGGAGATCCGCATTGTCGGTGAAGTATCGGATAATCAGATACGGCAGCATCGCGACCAGCAGCAACACCGCCTGCGCCAGCAACGAGATCCATTTGCCGAGCACGATCCGCCAGGCGTTGAGTCGCGTCAGCACGAGCAGATCGAGCGTCCGCCCGTCGGCCTCCAACTGCATTCCGCCGAGCGCGCGCGACGGCGTGATGATGAGCATCTGCACGCTGAGAATCGTCCAGAAGAAGCCGGTCGAAATGGCCGAGCCGGTGGCGCGCGCCGCCGCGGTGCCCGAGCTCTGCGAACTGAGCGCGATCAACGTCAGCACGAGCATCACGAGCTGAAAACCCACGAGCGTTCCGACAAACCCGCGCGTGCGCAGCCCCTGTCGCAGCTCCTTGACGAGCATCGGTGGCAGCCAGCCGGGGAAATCGCGCGGCACGATCGGCGGCGGCGCGGACAATGGCGGTGGCGCAGCGGTGGCGCGGTTCATGGTTTAAACTCTAGTTCGACGGTGGCCCTGCTCGGGAGAGCAGGGAAAAGGGTGGCGATTGACGCGACGACCGCTGGCTGCGAATCCCGCCGCTCCCGAGGCGGCTTACACCGGAGCGCGGGATTCGTGCTCAATTCGCACCTCCCGATTTCACGATCACGGGCGGCTCGCGCAGCATTTCCACGAAAGCCTCCTCGAGCCGGCGCATCTCGCGGTGGAAATCGACCACCGGCACGCCATCCACCACGAGCCGCCTCAGCTCCGCCGCGAGGCTCTCGGTCGAAGCGCCGGCGAACTCCGCGCGCGCTCCGTCGCGCCGCTCCTCGACGAGCTTCCAGCCGGGGCGCACCGCCAGCCACGCCAGCAAGGGCGCGACGTCGCCGTGCACGGTGATGTTGATCACGGACGAGCCATCGGTCGCGGTGCCGCGGCGCAGCGTGTCGGTGTCGCCGTGATGCATGACCGCGCCGCGGTCCATGAACAGGAGCGTGTCGCACATCTCGCCGAGCTCGGAAAGGATGTGCGAGCTGATGAGGATCGTCTTGCCGCGTTCGCGCAGGACGCGGACGAGGTTCTTGAACTCGAGGCGTGCCTTCGGATCGAGGCCCGCGGCCGGTTCATCGAGCACGAGAAACTCGGGATCGTTGAGCAGCGTGCGCGCGAGGCACAGCCGCTGCGTCTGACCTTTCGACAACCGATCCATCGGCCGGTCCGCGAGCGGAATCACATCCGTGAACTCCGCGATCTCGGTCACGCGGCGCGTCAGCTCCGCGCCACGCAGCCCATACGCGCGCGCGAAGAAATCGAGGTAGTCGCTCACCGTCGTGTCCTTGTAGGTGGCGAAATGATCGGGCATCCAGCCGAGCCGCCGGCGCACTTCGTTGGGATACTCGACGATGTCGACGCCGCCGAGCCGCACGGTGCCGCGGTCCGGCAGATCGAGCGTGGCGAGGATCCGCATCGTGGTGGTCTTACCGGCACCGTTCGCGCCGATGAGCCCGACCACTTGACCGGCGAGCAGGTTGAACGAGACGCCGTTCACGGCCTTCACGCCGCCGAACCGGCGCGCGAGATTTTCCACTTCGAGCAGCGGGCGCGGGTTCATGCGATTTGGGCGAGCCTGCTTTTGTTCGCGAGACGATGGGGGAGATTTTTCATTCGCTGCGTTTCTCCACCGCTTGCCCGGCGCGCGTTGCGACTCCGGCGTAAACCACCGGATCGTCGTTCCAACGAATCGAGCTGAGCGTCGCGATCGGCGCGATGTCGATCGCGCCGCCGCGCGCGACCCATTGCCATGAGTCCGTCAGCGTGGAGGCCTCTTGCAGGAGCAGGTTGAGCTGCGGCGTGCCGTTGCCCGTGGCTTCGAGCGTGGCCGTGGCCGCCGCCGCGAAACGCGACTCGGCGCTCAAGGTCGTGCGCCGTCCCGTCGGCACGTTCTCCGCACTCCAGACTCGGCCCTGGTCGTCGCGCAGGCGGAAATCGCGCAGCTCGGTCGCGAGCGTCGACTCGATCTGCGGCGCGCCATCGGCCGCGAGGCCGACAATTTCCACGCGAGCGCGCGTCGGTGCGAGCGTGCGCAGCAGCTGCGCCTGTCGCGAGCGGTTGCGAAACCAATCGCCGATCGCGCGCGCCTCTTCCCGCGTAAACAGCAACCCGCGGGCTGTGTTGGTAAACACGTTGCCGTCGACCGGCAGCACCGAGCAGATCACGCGCTCATCGAGCGGAAAATCGCGGCGCACCAGAAAACCGCTCCGCGCCGCCTGCTCCTGGAACACCGCAGCCTGACTTTCGCCGGGCACGAACCGCACGAGCGTCCGCCGCAGCCCTTCGCCGCCGAGTCCGTCATGCAGCACGATCGCCAGCGCGATGGCCGCCGCGCCGCAGAGCGAGAACAGCGGAGTCGTGAAAAAGAGCCGGTGGCGCTTCTTCGGCGGCGCGAAGAAGAACACGTTTCCCGGTCCGACCAGCAGCGCGAAAACGATCACCAACAGCGACACCCACAGTACATCCGGCGCCGCAAACGACACGATGTCGCCCATTGGCGTGCCGGCGCTCAGCGTCATGCGTTCACGTTCCGGCATGCCGGGTGCGGTCTCGGTCACCTGCAATTGCGCGAACACCTCCGCGGGCTCGAGATCGGCGACCGGTTCGGCGAGCGTCTCGATGCGGCCGGCACCAACGCGCTCGATGCGCGCTTCGCCGGCAACTTCCGGACTCAGGAAAAGCAAGCCGCCCGTGGCCACCCAGCTGCGCAGCGTGGCGCGCCGGGCGGGATCGAGCGCGGCAAAGTCCTCCGTCTTCAGGAGCACCGCGTTGAACGACGACCACACGCGCCAGTCGGCAGGCAGTTGCGCCGGCTCGAGGCCCGCGAGGTTGGGCACGGCGCGCGTCCCTGACGCGGAGAACTTTCCGCGCAACACCTGCTCGAGCGCAGGCGTGGTGGCGAGCGGCGGCATCGCGGTGTTCGCGACACTGCTCGGAAAAACCAGTCGTGACGCGACCCGGTTCAGCCCGGGTCCGGTGGCCTCGAATGCCAGCGAGCCCGGCGTCGGCATCGTGCCGGTCGCCACGCGCGCCGGCCGGGCACCCGTCCGCGTGGGCAGCGGCACCGTGGTCGACGCGCTTGCGAGAAACCCGGGGACGTTGACGACGAAGTTGCGCGCGACCTCGCCCGGGATGGCGCCCGCCGTAACCGAACAGCTGATACCAATCGGCAATGCGGCGGGCGGCGGCTGCGCCAGCAGCGACGCGGGCCCCGTCTCCGTGAAGATGATAAGATCGTGCGGACCCGTCGCACCCGCCACGGCGCTGCGGGTGGTGGGCGGCGCAAGGCTCACGCCCGGTTGCGAGCGCAGGAAACCGGAGCGCTGCAGATCGAGTTTCGCGCTGTTGATGGCCGCGTTCGCCGTGGCTCCAGGCCCGGGACCCGCCGCGGTCACGTTGGCCGTGAGCAACGCCGGAACCGTCGGATCCACATAGCTGATGAGACGAGTGACCAGGTTTCCACTCGCCGCTGGCAGGACCGTGGTGCGCACACCGGCGGGCAACGCAGCCGGCGCCAGCTGGGGCAGCGCGGAGGCCGGCCCCGTCTGCTCAAACAACACGAGCGAGTGCCCGACCATTCCCGGTGAAAGCGGCAGGCCGGATTGCTGCACGGAAATATACTGGGTGGACGCCGAGGTCTTCACGCCCGGCTGCGCCTCGAGCAGTTTCGTCGGCGCCAGGATCCTGCGCGCTTCCGCCTGCATCTCGCTCGGCGATCGAGGCCGGACCGGCGCAATCGACGGCATCGAAAATGGAGTCATGGGCGCAATCACGACCGTGTCCACAAACGTGAATTCGCGGACCACCGTACTGCCATCGGCGGAGTCGGGCAGGATGTTGACGGCCGTGAATCCGGCCGGAAGGGATTTCAGATCCGGGAGCGGCAGGCTCATCGCCGGCCCGCGCTGACGGAGCGTGACGGTGACCTCCTGCGTGCCGCCCTTCGTCGAGCCGAGGCGCACCGACGACGACGTGCTCACACCCGGCGCGTTGAGCCCGGCTTTGGCGAGCTGGTTGCGCGCGTTGTTCATGGCCGAGACAGTGGGATGCGGCGACGAAGGATTGCTCAGCCACATCCCGCTGCGCGAGAGCCCCCACGTCCCTCCGCCGCGCGCCGTGGTAACCGGAATCGTCGTCGTGCGTACGACGAGACCGTCGGAGGCACGCGGCTTCACCGTCACGCTCGAGCCGGGCGGCAAACGTGAGGATGGAATATTGGGCAGCGCGCTTCCCGGGCCAATCTGCGTGATGGTGAACGTCCGCGTCAGCCCCTGCGGCCCCGAGGAGATCGCGCTGCGCAGGTCGTAGGAGACGCCGCGAAGCTTCGGATCGGGATAGACGCCGGCCACCGGTGGCGGCACGGGCGGAAGCGTAGGACTGACCGGCGGACCGGACGAGAAAGCGGTCGGGCTGATGCTGATGCCCGGCTCGGCCAGCGGCACATAGAACCAGGCTTCGCGGCTGCGCGCGGCCGGCACCGTGAGCTCGAACGCGCTGCTCGCGAGCCCGGGGAAAACGCGTGCGTTGCCCGACTCGAAGCGAAACCCCCACGTGCCCTCGGCCCCGGTGAGATTCTCGATCGAGACGCGCACCGGCATGAAGCCGAAGCGCGGCACCGACGCGACCGGCGAGGAGAGCTTGATCGTCACGCCCGAGCCGAGCTCGGCGGGAACTGGAACGGAGATCTCAGCCCGGAGCGAGACCGCCAGGCTGAACGCGCCCAGCAACGCGACCGATCGAAGGCAGGACGCGTAAGCCCTGACGCGCCGTTCGTCGCCGGTGAAGCTGCCGAACGACGCGTGCAGGATAACGCGCACTGCCTTCATCGCGTTCATGCGATCTTCGCGGCGCTGAGCGTGCCCGGCAGCGGCTTCGGCTGCGCGGGGATTTCCGCGAGCAGCTTCTCGACCAGGCCAGCGGTCGTGGCGCCATCGAGTCGCGCGGTGTGGTCGAGAATCACGCGATGGCCGAGCACGGGCCGCGCGACAGCGCGGATGTCCTCAAAGCTCGCGTGCGGCCGGCCATGGCGCAGGCCGCGGGCGCGGGCTGCCGCCGCCAGGGCGAGCGCCGCCCGCGGGCTCGCGCCGAAGCGCACGCCCTGCGACGACGTTGACGCGCCGGGCTGCGTGGCATGCACGAGCCGCGCGATATAGTCGGCGACGACTTCCGGCAGATGCACGCGGCGCACCAGCGCCAGCAACGTCGTAAACTCCTCGCGGCTGATCACGGGCGCGACCACCGGCTCGGCGCCGAGCTCGCGGTTGAGCACGATCCGCTTGAGGACCTCGGGCGGGTTCGAATGTACGTCGAGCTTGAAGAGAAAACGATCGAGCTGCGCCTCGGGCAGCGGATACGTACCCTCGAGGTCGATCGGATTCTGCGTGGCGAGGACGAAGAACGGATCGGGCAGCGCGTGCGTTTCGCCGCCGGCGGTGACACGGCGTTCCTGCATCGCTTCGAGCAGCGCGGACTGCGTTTTCGGCGACGCGCGGTTGATCTCGTCCGCAAGCAGGATGTTCGTGAAGACCGGACCGCGTTGAAAAACAAAACGGCGACCGGCCGCCGTCTCCTCGAGCACGGGATTGCCGGTGATGTCGCCGGGCAGGAGATCGGGCGTGAACTGCACGCGCCGCGCGTTGAGCCCGAGCGCATGGGCGAGGCCTTTGACCAGCTCCGTCTTGCCGAGACCCGGCAGGCCCTCGAGCAGCAGATGACCGCGTGCCAGAACTCCGGATACGACCAGTTCGATCAATTCCTCCTGGCCGAAGAGGACGGTCTGGAGCGTGGCGACCAGTCGGTTGAGCGTCGTCGCCGCGTGGGCGAGCTCGGCGTCGGAGGGAGGATTGGGGGCGGACATTATATTAGGGGCGCGGCCGATAATAAATCGGCGTTAGGACAGGAAACGCTCAACGCTCGTCGTTGAGCATTCCCGGTGTTCGTGGGCAAAACTCATTTGAAGAAATCCTTCAGCGCCGCGCGCTCGGCGGGCGTGAGCCGGTTCACCCACACGGCTTCACCACCCGCGGCCGGAGCGGCGACGGCGCCGGCAGCCATCGGCGCGGCGGACTTCGCGGGATCAACGTCGTGCGCGGTGTCGGTCGTGCCGAGTTTGTCGCCGAGCGAAAAACGTTTCAACGCGTCGCCGGCCAACGCCTCTGCGCTGCCGTCGCCCGCATCGCTCGACTGCGCGGCGAGCATCAGCGGCGCGGAATCGCCGCCCCCGCCTTCGCCGCCGGCGCCGACACCCTTGCCGTCGCCGGGCCCGGTGCCGTTGGGATCGGGCGCCGCCACCGGCGCACCGGCACCTGCAGCGCCCGCAATGCCTTTCAGGTTTTCCGCGGCATTTGCGAGCTGTTGAGCGAGCTCCGCGCGCTGCTCCGCAGTGAGATTCTTCAGGTCGCCGGCCGAGGCGGGCAGATTCGCGAGCAGATCCTTGTTGGCCGGCATCGCGCCGTCGCGCAGGCCGGAGAGCGCGGCGGAAAGCTGGCCCGCCGCTTCCTTCATATCGGCGCTGTTATTCCCGGAGCGCAGCGCATCCGCCGCGGAATCGAGTGCACGCGCGAGTCCCGCGGTGGCGACGGCCGTCTGATTGCGCAACGCATCCGCGGCTTCGAGGGCGGAGTGCGAGTATTGCTCGTCGGCCGGCCGGCGCGCGAGTTCCCGCGCCCGTTGCTCGAGTTGCTCGATCGCCTGCGGCTCGGCGACGTTCGTCTCCTTCAGCGCATCAAGCATCGCCTCTGTTTGGAGTAATGCCGGAGGCGCACCTGTCAGGCGAGCACCGCTGGCCTCGCGCGCAATCGGCGCGACCGTCGCGAGGACCAGCAGCACCCCCGCACCCGCCAGCCAGCCGGCGGGTGCGCGCAGCTGCCAGCGCACGACCGGCGGCAGCGGTTCCGGCGTGGGGGGCCACGCAACCAGCCCAAGAGCCGCCGCAGTGAGACGCGTATCGAGTCGCAGCTGCGACTCCAGCAGCACGCGCGCTTCGGCCGGTCGGAAAAAGCCTCGCCGTGCGCGCCACCACGCACCGAGCGCGGTGGCGAAAAGCGCGACGAGGAGCGCCAGCCACGCGAACACGAGCGGAGTCTGCGCCCGCCGCAAGGCATAGACCGCCACAGCAAAGACCGAGGCCACAAAGAAACTCGCCGGCGCCATGCGCGCGAGCCAGCCGGCGGCGTTGATCCGCCAGGCCAGCGCGCTCGAGCGGGTTTCCCAAAACCGGCGCGTGCTCGCGTGTCGCGGGGGTATCACGGGGAGAAAAATTGGGGCGAGAGCCGAGGTGAAGGCAAGTGCGACGACTGCAAGGTGCAAAGGTTTCCGAAATCGTCTGTGTCGCAGCCGCCCGACGCTCGAACCGGACGGAAATTAGAAACAAAAAAGCCGGGCATTGAAGCCCGGCTTAGAACGTGGAGAGGAGGGATGTGAATGCGGCGGCGACGCCGCACTCCCGGATCACTTCACCGTCAACGTGCCCTTCATGCCGACGACGTAGTGCGCCGGGAAGGAGCAGAGAAAGGGATAGTCGCCCGTTTCGCTCGGCACCGTGAAGGTGACTTCGTCCGTCTGCTTCGGTCCGATCAACTTCGTGTGCGCGACGACCTGTCCCTTCAGGTTGTCTGGAATATAGTCGGTGGCCTTGGCCGCGACCGCCGCCGTGGAGAACGCGGCTGCATCGGAGCCTTTTTTCAAGAGCACCCAATTGTGGCCCATCGCTTCTTTCGGGAGCGTGCCGATGTTCTTCAGGACGATCTTCAATTGCTCACCCGGCTTCGCCTCGATGCTCGTCACGCTGAACTTCATCTGATCGTTCGCGGTGATCTCGATGGTTCGTGCCTGACTGGAGGTCGCGCTCGGAGTGGCGGAAGCGACAGCCGCAGCCGAAGTCGAAGGAGCGGCGGCGGAGGGGCCCGCGGCCGGGGCGCCAGTCGCCGCTGGTGTCGTGGCGCTTGGGGCGGTGCTCGCGGCGGAAGTTTCTTTTTTGCCGCATCCGATGAAGAGGAGCGCAGCGAAAAGGGAAACGGGAAGGAGTCGGATTTTCATGGCGGCGGGAACGTTGTGAGCGTGAACGCGACATGCAAACCCGAAGAGCGTGAACGTCCGATGGGCGCAGCGTTCGCTATCGCACCTCTGCCGGCGCAGGCCCCGCATGTTTTGCACAGAAGCAATGGGTGCTAATTCACGCGGCTATTTAATACTGTCTACAGCTACATTAATAAATTCACCAACCGACGTTTTCAGACGCCCGCTGGACAAGAAACGCGGCATTATGGCTTGAAATGCAAAATCGTTCACCAACTCTTCTGAGCTTTTGGCGTTAGCGCCCACTCCACCTTTCCGTTCCCGACTGCCCACATGTGTCTTTCCAACTTCCTCCCGACTCCGTTTTCGCGGACAAGTCTGGCCCGGTGGGGCCGTGCGAGCGCTGCGCTCACTGCTCTCGCCCTTCTCTCTGGCTGCGAATGGTGGCGGATGGATGGCCATCAATCGACCATCGCCGTCGAGGGCTCAGTGGCCCGCGAGCAGCTCGAGGTGTTCTATGTCACCTGCTGGGTGAGCCTCGTGATCTTCATCCTCGTGGGCAGCGTGCTGGCCTACACGATGGTGAAGTTCCGCGCGCGCAGCAATGCCGACGAGCACGCGCAACCGCCGGAGCAGAGCCACGGCAATCCGCTCGTTGAGCTTGGCCTGATCGGCGCCTCCGTACTTTCGCTCGTCATCATCGCCGTTCCCACGCTGAAGGCGATCTGGTCGACCTACGATGTGCCGCTCGATCCGGCGACCGGCAAACGCGTCGAAGCCTACGAAGTCACCGCGGTCGGTTATCAGTGGTGGTTCAAGTTTGAATATCCCTCCGAGCTCACCGCGCCCGATGCCGGCGGCGCGCGCGCTCCGCTGGTCACGGCCAATGAGCTCGTCATTCCGGTCGGAAAACCCGTGCGCATCAATCTCCGCACGGTCGACGTCATCCACTCGTTCTGGGTGCCAAAACTCGCCGGCAAGGTCGACATGATCCCGAACCGGGCCAACCATCTCTGGCTTCAAGCCGACAAAGCCGGGTATTATTGGGGTCAATGCGCCGAATACTGCGGCGATTCTCATGCCGTCATGCGTTTCCGCGTCATCGCCCTTGAGCAGAAGGAATTCGCGGAATGGCTGGAGAACGAAGCCCAGCCCGCGCGCACGGTGCAGGCTCGGACGATTGCCGGGGCCGGCCCACAGGCGCAGTTCGCCGCTCTCCGCGATTTCAAGACCAACGAGGTGGGCGTGACCGAGAAGTTCGACACGAACGGCCTCGCCGCCTGGCGCACGCTTCGCGATCCCGATGCCCAGAACGAGGACGCGGCTCTGATCGCTAAAGGCCGCGAGCTGTTCTCGCAGAAAACCTGTCTCGCATGTCACACCGTTCGTGGCCACGGCGCCGCAGGCGTCAGCGCACCGGATCTCACGCACATCGGCTCACGATCGACGATCGCCGCCGGTCTGCTGGAAAACAATCGCGAGCAGCTGCAACGCTGGCTCCGCGATCCCGGCTCGGTGAAGCCCGGCAACAAAATGGCCAAGGGCTACATCGACAACAAGATCACGCTCACCAACGAGGAGCAGGTCGCTCTTGTGGCTTATCTCGAGAGCCTGAAATAAAGCGACCGATCTCACCCTCCCGCCCTCTCTCCCTATCTCTGTCTCTCCCTTCCCATGGACTTGGCCAAATCCGCTTTCCTCACCAAGGAGGAGCACACACCCACGGCACAGCCGAAACTTCTTACGCATCCCAAGGCCAAGACCGGCCTCATGATGTGGCTTACGACAGTCGACCATAAGAAGATCGGTTTCCTCTACGGCGCGTTCGCCCTTTTCTTCTTCCTCGTCGGCGGCTTCGAGGCGCTGCTCATCCGGGCGCAATTGATGTTCCCGAACAACGACGTGCTGACTGCGCAGCAGTACAACACGATGTTCACGATGCACGGCACGACGATGATCTTCCTCGCCGTGATGCCGTTGTCGTCGGCGTTCTTCAATTTCATCATGCCGCTGCAGATCGGTGCGCGTGACGTTGCGTTTCCGCGGTTGAACGCGTTCTCGCTGTGGACGTTCGTCGCCGGCGCGATCATCGTGAACGTCGGCTGGTTTCTCCCCGAGGCCACCCACGGTGCCCCGGACGGCGGTTGGTACGGCTACGCCCCGCTCACCTCGAAGACTTTCATCGCGAAGCACTCGATCGATTTCTGGGTCATGGGCCTCCAGCTCCTCGGCGTCGCCTCGATTGCCGCGTCGCTGAATTTCATCGTGACCATCATCAACCTGCGCGCGCCTGGCATGACGATGATGCGACTGCCGGTGTTCACCTGGATGACGCTCGTGACCTCGTTCCTTATCGTCCTCTCCTTCCCCGCGATCACGATCGCGCTGGTCGAGTTGATGATGGATCGCAACTTCGGCACCGGCTTTTTCGAAGTCTCGCTCGGTGGCATGCCGATTCTCTGGCAGCACTTGTTCTGGGTCTTCGGTCATCCGGAGGTTTACATTTTGATCCTGCCCGCGATGGGCATCATCTCGGAGATTCTCCCGACCTTCTCGCGCAAGCCGCTCTTCGGTTACCCGATCGTTGTCTTCTCAGGTGCGGCCATCGGCTTCCTCGGCTTCACCGTCTGGAGCCATCATATGTTCACCACCGGCATGGGCACGGTCGCGACCGCCGCCTTCGCGCTCGCGACCATGGCGATCGCGGTTCCGACCGGTGTGAAAATCTTCAACTGGATCGGCACGATGTGGGGCGGACATCTGATGATGCGCACGCCGATGATGTTCGCGCTGGGCTTCGTCTGGATGTTCATGATCGGCGGCTTCTCCGGCGTGATGCATGCGGCGGCTCCGGCCGATTCGCAGCAGAACGACTCCTACTTCGTCATCGCGCACTTCCATTACGTGCTGATCGGCGGCTCCATCTTCGCGCTACTGGCCGGCATCCATTACTGGTTCCCGCTGATGTTTGGCCGCAAAGTCTCCGAGTTCTGGGGCAAGCTCTCCTTCTGGGTCATCTTCGTCGGCTTCAATGTCACGTTCTTCCCGATGCACTTCCTCGGCTTGAACGGCATGCCGCGCCGCACGTTCACCTACGACCCGAACCTCGGCTGGAACAGCGCCAACTTCTGGTCCTCGATCGGTGCGTTCACGCTCGGCCTTGGCATCTTCATCTACTTTGCGGTGATGGTCTACACGTACTTCAAGGGTGAGCGCGTCGCCAAGGACGTCTGGGACGGTCGCACCCTCGAATGGTCGCTGCCGAATCCGCCGCCGGAATACAATTTCCGCGTGATTCCGACGGTTCACGCGCGCGATGCGTGGTGGTACGAAAAACACCACAAGGAAGAGATCGAAAAGGAAACGGCCGAGCACCGGAAGGAAGAGGATGCCCACGGCGGAATTCACATGCCTTTCGGCTCGATCTGGCCGCTCATCACGAGCCTCGGTATTCTCATCGGCGCCATCGGCGTCAGCGCCTTCGACGCCAACCCGGACGTCGTGATCGGCTGGAAGCTCGGTCTCTCTCTCGTCGGTGGCCTGGTGATGTTTATCGGCATCTACTTCTGGTCGCTCGAGGGCAATGAGGGTTACCACCTCCACCTCGACAAAGACGGCAACCCAATCGACAGCGACGATCACCACGGTCACGGCAAACACTAAGCCACGACCGTTCCTCCTTCTCCGCTTCAAGCCAACAGCTTCCCGCCTCCCACATGAGCAGCCACGCGGCCACGGCCACAATCGATCACCACCACGACCCTAGCACGTCGACCGGCATTCCGAACAAGAAGCTCCTCATGTGGGCGTTTCTGGCATCGGATTGCATGTTCTTCGGTGCGCTGATCTCAACTCATCTGATCTATCGGCTGCATCCGCCGGCGGGTGGGCTCGACCCAAAGGTGGTCTTCAGCCCCGAGCTCACGTCGTTCTCCACGTTCATCCTCCTGATGTCGTCACTGATGATGGCCCTCGCCGTCACCGCGATCCAGAAGGGTAACCTCAAGAGCTGCCGCTGGTCGCTGCTCACGACGGTCTTCTTCGGCATGATCTTCCTCGGATGCCAGGTGTACGAGTTCAACCACTTCGTGCACGACAAGAAGATGACGCTCTCGAACAGCTTGCTCGGCTCGACGTTTTACACGTTGACCGGCACGCATGGCTGTCACGTCGCGATCGGCGTGCTCTGGCTGTCGTTGATGTACGTCCGCTCGTTCAAAGTCGCCTCGCGGCCCACCTGGTTCATGCTCCAGCTCGCGCATGCGGTCACGCTCCTGGCCTTTCTTTTGCTCACGCTCAAAGTCACGCTTGGCCTCGTGCATGCGCTCCAGACCGAAGCGACGTTCGGCGCGGCGTTCGGCCATTTCTTTAGCGGCGAAGCGCTCGCGCTCGGCGGAATGCTTCTCACGCTCTGGGGCCTGTTCTGGTTTGCCCGGCCACGTGGGACCGTCCAATTCACCGAAGCCAACGCGATCGACGTCGAATCGATGGGCCTCTACTGGCACTTCGTCGACATCGTCTGGATCGTGATCTTCACCGCCGTCTACCTGCTCGAATTCCTCTGAGCGAAAAGGGAAAGTGAGAGTGAAGGTGAACGGAGTGCAGCCATCGAGCCACGCTAGTTTCCCCATCACTCTCGCCTCTCCTTTCACCTTCACTCTCACTTTCCCTTCCCTCCTCCCATGAGCGCCCACTCCGCTGCACTCCCGTCCCACGGTCATGGTTCGCACCACGGCGATCACGACGTCAGCAAATACCAGATCTACGTCCAGATCGCGATGCTCCTCGCCGTCATCACGGGCGTTGAAATCGCCATCGTCTACATCCCGTGGGCCAAATGGATCATCGTCACCGCGCTGGTCGTTCTCTCGGCGGTGAAGTTCATGTTCGTCATCTTCTACTTCATGCATCTGCGGTGGGATAAACCGTTTTGCACGATCCTGTTTTTCATCGGCCTCGCGATCGCCGGTGGTACGATGTGGGGACTGCTCGCGTTGTTCGGCGCCGAGGCCAGCGTGCCGCTGCCGACCTGAGCGTAGACGTTCCACACAGCCCAACATTCTCGACGGCGGCCCTCGTGGCCGCTGTTTTTTTTGGTGCGTGCCTCCGGCTCTTCGAGCCGGCCAAGGCAACATTCAACCAGATCGAGCATCCCTCGCCGCGCGAACGCGGCCCGAACGCTCGAAGCATGAATCGCGCGAAAACAGGGGCATCCGCCCTTCGCCTTCCCGCGCGAGTTCCACCTCTCTCCGCCCCTATCGCGATCCCGCTACGTAGCTCTGAAGCGGCAGCAGCGTCTGGGACCACGCGCGGCGATCCGGACGATAAACGGGAAACACCGGCTCGCCCTGGGGCTCCTGCTCGTTGAGCGCATGGGTCGCGCCCCGCAGATATACGCCAATCTCCGAGCTTCCCCCCGGCGCGCGCACATCAATCTGAAATGTCGTCCGCCCTTTCGGCACCGGCACGATGAACCAGGCCCAATTCTCCGGCGATGCATCGCTCGCGGCAGAAAACTGTCCCGCGCTCATCGAACGCCGCGTCTTCACCGGACGCCCATCCAGCATTATCACGCATCCCGTCCGATCCACCGTATCGTCACCTTCGACGAGCACGTGAAGTTCAGTTTCCTCGATATCGTCCGGCACGTCGACCATCCCGCCCCATGTATACGTAAACCCAATACGCTCCTCGATGCCCGAGACGTCTCCCCCCGCTTCCACCAGCGGCGTACCTGCCACCAACATCGCCTCACGGACCTGGGTGGCCGCCGCGACCGCGACAGTCGTTTCACCTGCTGGCACCGTTTCCAGAAACGCCGTCTCATACGCCGCCAGATTGATGGCCGGCAACGCCTCCCCCGGTTCAACCCGCGCCAGCGTCTGACGCCGCGGGTAAATCATCCGCAGCTCCAGCGCTTCCGTGGCGACCACCGAGGCGGGCAACGCAATCGAACGCTCCTCGATCCACGGATTGCGCACGCAAAACAGGTCCTTCGCCCCGTTCCGAAACATGAAGCCATACGCCTCGCGGTCCTCCGGCCTGCCCCCGATCATCCACGCGTTGCCGAGATATTGCTGGTTGTGTCGCGCCCAACGCACCAGGGCCGCAAAAAAATCCCAGTCTTCCGGCTCCATCAGCGACGGCTTCAGGTATGAAGAGAGAAACCACCGCCCGCGCCCGATCGCCATCACCGCCGTGTTCTCGAAGTCCCCCGGCGTCTGCACCACGATGTCCCAGGTCTCGAGCGCCTGCGTCGGCATCAGCCACGCCTCCTGCCCCGCCCGGTACGCGACATCCCGCGCCGTGATCAGCGACTCCATCCATTCCGGGCTCGGCACGCGGCCCGCAGGCACATCGTCGCCCGCCGGTCCAAGGATGAACGGCGTCTTCATCAGCCACCACGGGCTCGGCGGATAGCCGCACACCATCGGCTCGAGTGCGATGTTCGGATTGACCGCGCGCAGGCTGTCGAGCACGTCAGCCACTCCCGCGTGAATCGCGTACTGCGATTCCTCGCCCACCGGATGGCCATGGGTGGCGACGTCGCATCGCTGGGCCATGAAATCGAGAATCACGTGGCCGAGTCCATATTGCCGCGCATACGCGACTGCCTGCTCCCTGAACTCACGCTGATAACGCGTCCCCAGCGCAAAGCACGGCACTTGCGGCAGCCCGCTGCCGAATGGCGTCATCTCGTAGCCCTGCGCTTGCAACCAATCGTTGCTCAAGCCGTCCGGGTACCCGCTCCCGGGCGAAAACCACATTCCCAGCCGCGTGCCCAACGCGTTCAGCCGCTCGTTCACGACCCGAAATTCATTCGGAAACTGCCCGTCCGCGATCCGCCACAAGCTCCGCGGATCCGACCAGCCCAGGTCGAGCGCATACGTGTCGAAGAACATTCCCGTCCGATCCAGAAAGCCACGTTTCAGCGCATCGATGTCCGCCAGGACGTCCTTCTCGTACAACGGCGGCATCAACGTCCACCAGGTCTCGCTGTGCAGCACCATCCGCTCCGGCTTGATCCTCACTGTATCCAGATATTGGATAAATGCCTGCCGCATCCGTCCGCCCTCCGGCAGCCCCGCGTCCGCCCCCGGCTCCGGCCAGCCGACGACCGCCGCCGCGATGAATTTCCACTCCGTCTCGACCGGCAAGCGCGGCCGCTGCATCAGCCGCACCGATTCGCCGCCCGTGCTCGCCTCGCCAGACACGTGCTCGATGCCCGCGAACATCGAATCGCCAAACAACGGAAACGATGCCGGGGCCGGTCCCATCTCGACAAACCATTCGCCGAAAATTTTCCAGTTGAGCAACCCGATCTGCGCCACGACGCGTCCTCCAGCAACGCTCCGCGCCCACGTCTCCACGCGCAGCACGTTGCTCGCCGGACCAAACGAATAAACCCGCCGCACCTGCAACCCGACGGCCGGCGCCTCCTGCTCGAAAACCAGTCGCGCTGCCCCCGTCTCCACCAGAGTCCAGTCCGGCCGCAGCATTTCCAGCCGCTCAGGCGTCCCCACCTCCACCTCCCGGTCCGCCACGGTCCATCCGCCTTCCGGCCCGCCCGGCAAAACCAGCTGGCCCAATCGCCACCCCCCTTCGTTTTCCGTAAAGACAATCGAGGTTCCGCTCCCGTTAGAAAGCGTGACCGGCTCTTGTGCGAAAACTCGGCCCACGACGAGCGCGAGCCAGGGCAAAACCCGGAGAAGAAATTTCACAGTGTGCAGTGTTGGGCTGCCGATGTGACGTGACCCCAGCCAACTAGTTTCGACCGCCGTCCGCGACCGAGCCCCATCACGCCGGGAGAGACACGGGAAATTTCTTCGCAATGCCCCGAGCCGGACCGACTTCCAAGTTCCGCCCTCTGACCTGCATTTTTCAGGATGCCCTCTAATCGCCGGCGCCGCACCCGCTTCTTTCACGTGGGCTTCGGGTCGTGCCATCGCGTTTTCCGTGGCCTCCGTCGCTCGCACGTGCTGCGTTTTGCGCCACCCCAAGCTGGTCTCTCCGACTTCCACGACTTCTCCCCCTCCATGATCGACTGGCGACACTGGCACAACGAGCCTTACCTCATCGGCGGACTCGTATTTCTCGGCTGGCTCTGGGCGGTGCTCGCCGGTCCCTGGCGCGCGCGGCTCGCGCCGCCTGGCACATCTTACCCGCGTGCGCAGGCCGTGCGATTCTACCTCGGCCTTTTCATTTTCTACCTCGCCGTCGGCTCACCCCTCGACCAGATCGGCGAACGTTTCCTCTTCAGCGCGCACATGCTCCAGCATCAGTTGCTGGTCTATCCCGCGGCGATCCTGTTTCTGCTCGGCATCCCGCACTGGATGATCGACCACGCCCTGGAGGGGCCGACCCGGCGGCGTTTCCTCCGCGCCCTCGTCCATCCCCTGAGCTGCACCCTCATTTATTCTCTCGTGATCGGCGTCTGGCACGCCCCCTCGCTCTATGACTGGGCCCTGCGCGACAAACTCGTCCACGTGCTCGAGCATCTCATGTTTTTCGGCTCCGGCGTACTGTACTGGTGGCCGCTGCTGAGCCCCTCGCGCATCCTGCCCCGCGCGAATCCCGGCGTGCAGATGCTCTATCTGCTCGGCGTCGTCATTGCGATGACGCCCGTGTTTGCCTACCTCACGTTCTCGCAGGACATCTTGTATCCAACTTATGAATTCGCTCCGAGGATCATCCCGGATTTCTCCGCCGCCGATGATCAACTGCTCGCGGGCGTCATGATGAAGCTCGTCGGCATGATCGTCGCCCTCGTGGCGTTCACGATCACGTTTTTCCGCTGGTATCAGGAAAAAAAATAGGGCGGGTCCCGTGGACCCGCCCGGTTTAGAAAAACTCGCGGAGCCGCTCAGGCCGTTGCGCCCGCCGCAGCCGGCGCGAAAAGATCGTCGACCGGGTCGCTCTCGACCCCGACATCGGCGAACAGCCACGACGAGAGGTAACGCTCGCTGCTCGACGGAATGATCACGACGATCTGCTTGCCCTTGTTCTCGGGCCGCTGCGCGAGCTGGAGGGCGGCCCACACGGCGGCGCCGGACGAGATGCCCACCGGGATGCCGTCGAGCGCGTTGATCTGTTTGCTGACCGGACCCGAGTCCGCCTCTTTCACGCGGATCACTTCGTCGTAGATCTTCGTGTTGAGCACCTGCGGAATGAAGCCGGCCCCGAGTCCCTGCAGCTTGTGCGGGCCAGGCTGGCCACCCGACAACACCGGCGAAGCGTCCGGCTCCACCGCCACGATCTTCACCCCCGGCTTGCGCTCCTTCAGCACTTCACCGACACCGGTGATCGTGCCGCCCGTTCCGATACCGGAAACGACGATGTCGACCTTGCCGTCGGTATCACGCCAGATTTCCTCCGCCGTCGTCGCGCGGTGAATCGCGGGATTCGCAGGGTTCGCGAATTGCTGGAGAATGACGCTGTTCGGAATCTTCGACGCGAGCTCCTCAGCCTTCGCGATCGCGCCTTTCATGCCCTTCGGTCCCTCGGTCAGTACGAGCCGCGCACCGAGCACTTTCAGAATCTTGCGTCGTTCCATCGTCATCGTCTCCGGCATCGTGAGGATGAGCTTCAGGCCCTTCGCCGCCGCGACAAACGCGAGCGCGATGCCCGTGTTGCCCGAGGTGGGCTCGATCAGCACGGTCTTCTGATTGATCTTCCCGCTCTTCAGCGCGTCTTCGATCATCGAGAAACCAATGCGATCCTTCACGCTCGAGAGCGGGTTGAAGAACTCGAGCTTCAGCAGGATTTCGGCCTGTGAATTGTGCAGAGCCGCCGTGCGATTCAGGCGGACCAGAGGAGTGTTGCCGATCGTTTCAGTGATGTCGTTATATATTTTGGCCATGAGAAAACGTGGTTGAGGGGAAGCGCAGAGCACCAAGAACAGGCGTCGAACGCCGCATCAAAACGTGGCATAATTTGCGGGCGCTTGCGATACGGAATCCGTGGCGGAAGGCCTGCAATTCGCCCGCGTGAAAATGACACGCAGAAGCGCGCTTTTCCTCTCGGCGAGCCAAGTCGCGGCTGCCACGTTGGCGCCGCATGACTTGGCAAATCGCCGCCGTCCTGACGCTCGTCGTCGTCGCCATCGTGGCGTTCGTGCGGGAAAAATTCCCGCCCGACATCGTCGCGTTGTCGCTGTTCATCGTTATCGCGGCGACCGGACTCGTGCCGGTGAAGGACGCATTCGCCGTCTTTTCCAACCCCGCCCCGATCACGGTGGCCGCGATGTTTGTGCTCAGCGCGGCACTGATGCGCTGCGGTGCGCTCGATTATCTCTCGACCGGCTTCGAGAAAGCCTCGGTGCTGCCCTACCCGCTCGTGATCTTCATGCTGATCGCGTTCGTGGCGTTTGTCTCCGCCTGGATCAACAATACGCCCGTCGTCGTGGTGTTCGTGCCCATCGTGCTCAACCTCGCGCGGCGCATGAGGCTCGCCCCCTCGAAGTTTCTCATTCCGATTTCCTACGCATCCGTGCTCGGTGGCTGCTGCACGCTCATCGGCACCAGTACCAATCTCGTCGTGAACGGCCTCCTGGTTGAACGAGGTCATGTCGGGATCGGGATGTTCGAACTGGCCTCGATCGGCGTGCCGATCACGATCGTCGGCGCGCTTTACCTCTCGATCTTCGGCCGGCGACTGCTGCCTTCGCGTGAATCACTCACGTCGATTCTTTCCGAAGAAGAACGCCGTGAGTACATGACAGAGGCCTTCGTGCCTCAGGGATCCCCGCTCATCGGCAAGAGCATGCGTGCGGCCGGACTCATCAAGGCGCGCGGTTTCCGCGTCATCGAAGTGATCCGCGATGGCGTCGCCATCGACCTCGATCCCGCGCACACACCGCTCGAGGAGGGCGACCGCATGGTCCTCGCCTGCCGGCCGTCCGGCATTGCGCACGCCCGCTCGATGCCCGGCTTCGATTTCTCCGCCGAGGCCGGCCTCGAGCAGATCGCCGCGCACGAGGGCGTGGTCTTCGAAGGCGCGGTCGCGCCGAATTCCGAAATCATCGGGCGCAGCGTCAGCGAGCTGCACTTCCGCCAGCGCTACCGCGTGATCGTCCTCGCGATCCATCGGGCGGGCGTAAACGTCCGCGAAAGACTCGAGACGCTGCCGCTGCAGATGGGCGATATTCTCCTCATGATGGGCACGGAACAGGCAGTGAACGGCCTGCGCCGCGGTCACGACATCATCCTGTTCGACCAGCCTCCGCTCCCCTCGGTCTCCCGGCACAACCGGATCCCGCTCGTCCTCGCGACTATCGTGGGCGTCGTCCTGCTCGAAACCCTAGACATCACTCCCATCCACGTCGGAGCGATGGCCGGCGCCGTGCTGATGTGTCTCACCGGCTGCATCAAGCCGAAGGAAGCCTACGAGTCCATCGAGTGGAATCTGCTTTTCGTCATCTTCGGCATGCTGGCGATGGGCGTCGCGATGCAGCAGACCGGCGCCGCCGCCTGGCTCGCGCAAAACGTCGTCACGCTGGTCGACCACGTGTTTGCCGGTCCGCACAAACTCCTCGTCATGCTCGCGAGCCTTTACCTCGTGACCATGGTGTTGACGGAAATTCTCTCCAACAATGCCGTCGCCGCTTTGATGATACCCATCGCTCTCGGCATCGCGTCCGAGGCCGGCCTCGACCCGCGGCCCTTCATCATCTGCGTCACGATCGCCGCGAGCGCCGCGTTCGCCACGCCGATCGGGTATCAGACCAACACTTACATCTACGGCATCGGCGGCTACAAGTTCCGCGACTTCGTGAAAGTCGGCGTGCCGCTGAACCTCCTGTGCTTCATCGTCGCGATGATCGTCATTCCACGCATCTGGCCGTTTTGATCCCGCCGGCGGAGCGCGTCCGCCCCCGCCGTCAAATTCCCTGTGCGTAGGCGATCATGCCGCGATACGTCGCGAGGATCGCATCCAGCGCGGCCACGTTTGCCGCCACCTGCAAATCAAACGCCGCCTGCGCCGGGGTCTCGAAGATCAGGTTGAACGGCCGCGGCTCCTGCTCGGGCGGCGCCGAAAGGATCCCGTGGAAACAGTCGCTGATCACGCCCTCGCGCGCGATGAAGCCATCGATCACGCTCCGCCGGTCGCGCGGCAACATCCGCTCGGCGGCGAGCAGCGCCGGCCGCAACAACGCATCGTCCAGCGCGTGACCGTGCGAGTAGCCATAGTGTCCCTCGCACGTGTCGTCCGCGTGCAACGTGATCACGCCGGCAAACGCGCGCGTCCGCAGCTCGCGCTCCACGATCCGCACTTCGCTCTCCGGCGAGCTGCGCCAAAACTCGCGATTGAGATCCCGCCCCGCGTGATTCGCCCGCGTGCCCGCCTCGCATCCCGTCGGGTTCACCACCGGATATGCCATGAGTTCATAGCCCGTCGCACGCGACGGTTCCTCCAGCAGTCCCAACATGAATTGCACAATCGCCACGACGCCCGCCGGCTCATCACCGTGCACGCCGGCAAAGAGCCCCAGCCGGATCGGTTCCTGCCCCAAGCTCGGCCCGATGAAACGAAAACGCGTGATCCCGTACCGCCGTTCGCCGACGAGAAACTCGCCCGCCACATCGCTTTCCACTCCATGCGACCGCGCCGCCGCGGTCTGCAGCGGCGCAAACAGCTCGGCGAGAGAAGACGCGTTCAGCATGTCGGGAACGGAATCGCGCTCGCTGAAAAGGCGAGCGGGAAGCGGTGCAGACGCTTGCGAGTGTGGCGTCGAGCCACACCCCATCTCCACCACGCACCGCACTCCGCAGCCTTACTCGCCCGTCGCGAAACGCAGCGCGTATTGCGCCAGGTTGTAGTCGGCCACAGTCGCGAGGTAATCGCGACGCGCCCGCGCCAGTTCGTCCTCGGCCTGCAGATCCTCGAGCACCGCGCTCACGCCGGTTTCCCGACGCTGACGCGACAGCCGTGCGGTTTGATCCGCCGCCTCGAGCGCTTTCCGCGCAAGATCGATCTGAGCCGCAAACGAACGGAGCCGTGCGTGTTGCTCCACCACCTGGCGCCGGATGAGATCGCGCACTTTCTCCCGCTCGAACTCAACCTGCCGCTCACGTGATTCCGTCTCACGCTGGCGATTGTGGTCGAATAATCCACCGGGGCCGATGCGCCAGCTCACGCCCAGCGCATAGTCGCCACTATAATCATAGTCGCGCGTCAATGAAGACCCAGCCGGACCGCCTCCGAGCCCGCCGAGCGACGCCTGCGCGCCGATCGTCGGGATGAGCGGCGCGGTCGTCGCGGCGCGTCGGCCCGCCCGTGCGGCTTCCAAACGTGCGGCCGCCTCGTCGAGCTCCGGCCGCGAGGCCAGCGCGCGAGAGATCAACGTCGCCACTTCGCCGTCGGGAGCCGCGAGCGTCAGCGGTGCCAGATCGCTGTCGACGGGCACCAGCTCCACCGCCGGATCCAGGCGCAAAATCTCCGCGAGCCGCGCCGCCGCCACCCGCTGATCGGTGCGGGAACGCACGAGCGTCAGCTCGGCGCGTTCCCTCGCGGCACGCACGCGAGCGGCATCACCTTGAAACGTGATTCCCGCCTCGGTGGTCGCATCGATTTGCTCCGCGTGCCGCCCCGAAATGCGCGCGGCTTCCTCCGCTGCGATCACGCCGGCCCGCGCGCGCGCCAGGTCGAAGTAAGCGCTCGCCGCGCGAAACGTGGCCTCACGCTGGCGGCCGGCCAGCGCCGCTTCGTTGGAGCGCACGAGTTGTCGCGCGACCAGGTTCTGAAAATACGTCTCGCCCAGATCGATCTGCGCGTTGATCGCGATTCCGGCGGCCAGCGATTGCTTGTCGGCGTTGAGGATTCGCCCCCCGGACTCCTGCAGGTTGTCATCGTGCCGGCGCACGACGATCGAGGGGCTGATGAACGGGAAGTACCGCGCGCGGGCAGAGTCGTGCGCGGCGCGCGCCTCGACCACTTTCTCGCGGGCGATCTGCACATCGAGATTGTTCGCCCCCGCGAGACGCAACGTAGTCGGGAGATCGATGGCATTCCCGGCCGGCGCCGGTTCGGCGGCCGTCAGCGCGGTCGCGGTCAGGCCGAGCACCAGAAGCCGATGCAGCCCTGCCCGGACGAGCAGAGACTTCGGCGCGAAGCGGCCTCGAGAAATTCCGCCTCTTCCGAGGCGGGCTGCACAGGAGATTGTGGAACCGGATTTCATCGGGCCTCCACCGCCGTTACCGCCTGGCCGTTCACCAATGAAACCTTGCCGGGGATGAGCACCCGCGCGTTTTCCGCAATGCCTTCGAGAATTTCGACGTTCGTTCCGTCGTTGAAGCCGAATTTCACCTGCACCTTGTTCGCCTTGCCGTCGGCCAGCGTGAATACAAAACCCGCCGCTTTCTCTCGCACCAGCGCGGCGGCCGGCACCAGCAGCGCACCCCGGTGCTGTTCGACGCCGATCTTCGCCATCACATACATACCAGGCCGCAGCGTGCCATCGGCATTCGGCAGATCCGCCTCGACGAGCAACGAGCGCGTCGCTTCTTCAAGCGCTCCGGTGTGGCGGCTGACTTTTCCGCGAAAGACTTTTCCTGGGAGCGAATCCGTGGTCACGACGACCGGTTGCCCCACCTGCACGCGCGCAGCTTCAATCTCCGGCACCGCGATGCGCACCCGGACGGTCGAATAGTCCATCAGCGTCACGATCGCAGCCGCCTGGGGATTTCCGCTCCCCGTCGCCGCCGGCACAAACGCTCCTACATCGACGTAACGCATCGTGATCACGCCATCGAAGGGAGCCGTGATCCTGCTGTAACGCAGCATGGTCTCGTTTTGCGCGAGCGCGGCCTGAGCCATCGCGAGGCGAGCCTCGGCGGTGTCCGTCGCCGCGGGCGTGATCAGGTCCGGCGCTTTCGCGCGGGCGCCTTTCAAACGCTCCGACTCGAGCTTCGCGATGTGCAGCTCGGCCTCGTACTTCGCGCGCTCCGCCACAATTTCGGGCATCTCGATCTCGGCGAGGAGCTGGCCCGCTTTCACCGTGTCGCCTTTGTCCACGGCGATCGATTTCAGATAGCCGGGCACCTTGGCGTGCAGCGTCACTTGCTGGTTGGCGCGCAGCGTGCCAGGGATCGCCACGAAGCGGTGGATATCGCCACGACGCGCCTGCGTGACCTGAACCTGAGCCGCAGCTGGCGCGGGTTGCGCGATCGCCGGCAGTCCTGCGGTCAGTCCGAGCAGGAGGAGCGATAACGGTCGTGTCACGGGGGTGAAAGAGCTGCTGATTTTCATGAATCGAAGGAATTTTAGAAGCGCCGGATTAGTCGTGACCGACAGGGGAAACAAAATGTCCGCTCAAGGGATCGTCGGGATCGAGCGAGCCGGAACGCGTGCTGGCCCGCCGACGAACGATGGCGAAGAAGGCCGGCAGCACGAACAAGGTGGCGACCGTGGCGACGGCCAGGCCGCCAACCACCGCGCGACCGAGCGGAGCGGTCTGGTCGCCGCCGTCGCCCAATCCGAGCGCCAGTGGCATCATGCCCGCGATCATCGCGAAACTCGTCATGAGGATCGGGCGGAGCCGGCTGCGGCCACCGTCCACCGCCGCCGCAAGCGCATCACCGCTTTGGATACGGCTGCGCTCGGCAAAGGTCACGAGCAGGATCGCGTTGGCGACGGCCACGCCCACCGCCATGATCGCGCCCATCGCGGACTGGATGTTGAGCGTCGTGCCGGTGAGCCAGAGGGTGAGCACCACGCCTGCGATCACCGCGGGCACGGTCGAGACGACGGCAAACGAGAGCCGCAACGACTCGAAATTCGCGGCGAGCATGAGGAAGATCACGATCACCGCGATCACGAGGCCCGAGCGGAATCCGTCGAGCAATTGCCCCAGGGGCACGACTTGGCCACGTAGGTCCACCTTCGTCCGCGCCTCGGGCGGCGCGCCCGCGTCGGCGATCGCCTGGCGGATCGCACGGGTCGCGGTGCCGAGATCGGACCCGTGGATGTTGGCGGTGATGCTCACGATGCGGGCGAGATTGTAGCGCTCGTAGGTGCCGACCGCGGTGCCGGGCGTGAGCGTCGCGATGTTGCGCAGCAGGACCGGTTTTCCGGTCGAAGAGGTGACAGGGACGTTGCCGAGATCCTCGAGCGTGGTCGTCTTCGCCTCGGGAATCTGCACCTGGAGATTGAAGCTGATGCCGGAACCGGGATCCGCCCAGAAGATCGGCGTGGTGAAACGGCTGGACGTCGTCGCGGCGACGAGCGAGCGCGTGACGTCGGACATCTTCACGCCGAGCAGACCGGCGCGCTCACGATCCACGGTCACCGACACGGTCGGGTAATCGAGCGTCTGGGCGATCTGGATGTCGCGCAGATACGGAATCGCCTTCATCCGCTCCATGATCTTATCCGCGTAAGCCTTGCTGACCGGCAACGCCGAGCCGCTGATGGCGACCTCGATCGGCGTGGCGGAGCCGAAGCTCATGACGCGCGACACGATATCCTGCGGCTCGAACGAGAACCGCATGTCGGGCAACTCCCGCGCGAACACGGCGCGGAGCTTTTCCTTGAATTCTTCGATGCGGATGCCGGTGCCGGGCTTGAGTTGCACGGCGAGCCAGCCTTCCTCGGGCCCGCCGTTCCAGAGATGGACCAGGTTCACCGGGAAACTCGAGTTGTGCACGCCGACCATGCCGATCGTGACATCAATCTTGTCGGTGCCGCCGGCCTCGCGGGCGATGATGTCGAGCACCTTCTTGGAGATCTCCTCGGTGACATCCACCCGCGTGCCGCTCGGTGCGCGCAACCGCAGCGCAAACTGGCCGTTGTCGGTTTTCGGAAAAATTTCCGTACCGAGCCGGGCGCCAAACACCCACACCACCGCACCGCACACGATCAGATAGATGATCGCGAGCGGCCAGCGCAGGGCGACTACGCCGCGCAACATGCCACCGTAGCCGCGCTGCATCTTGGCGAAATAGGAAGCCTCGTGAATCTGCGAAGAGTGGCCGCGGAGAAACCAAACCGAGAGGATCGGCACCAACGTGCTCGACAACAGATACGATGCGATCATCGCGAAGCCGACCGCCAGCGCCATCGGCACGAAGAGCGCCTGCGCCGCGCCGACCATGAAAAAGGCGGGGATGAAAACGGCCAGAATACATAGCATCGCGAGCAACCGCGGGAGGGCCGTTTCCTTCGTCCCTTCGAGCGCCGCGCGAGACACGGTGGAGCCACGCGCGATGTGAGCGTGGATGTTTTCCACAGCCACCGTCGATTCGTCGACCAGGATGCCGATCGCGAGTGCCAGACCGCCCAGCGTCATGAGGTGGATCGTCTGCCCCGTGATCCACAAGGCGAACACTGCGCCCAGCAACGAGAGCGGGATGTTGATGACGACGATGAACGCGCTGCGCCAGTCGCGCAGAAACAGCAGCACCATCAACCCGGTGAGAATCGCCCCGAGACCGCCCTCCTTGAGCACGTCGCGGATCGAGCGATTCACGACGGGCGACTGGTCGAACACGTAGCTGACCTTGATGTCGTCAGGCAGAATTTTCTGAAATTCGGGAATGTTCTTCTTCACGAGTTCGACGACCTCGAGCGTCGAAGCGTCCTCGCGTTTCGTCACGGGGAGATAAACGGTGCGCAGACCGTTCGCCAGTGCGTGGGCCGTGGTGATGTCGGCGCCATCGACGATCGTGGCGACATCGCGCACGAACACCGCGCCCCGATCCGTCTGCCGCAGCGGCACAGCTTCCAGATCCTTCGGGTTCTTCACGATCGAGTTCATTTCCACGATCGGATACTTGTCCCCCAGATTCATGTTGCCGGACGGGCTGATCGTATTCGCCTCGGCCAGCGCCTTCACGATCTCGTCCGGCGAGAGTCCGTACGCGCGCATCCGCTCGGGATCCACATTGACGATGATGCCGCGCGAGCTGCCGCCGAACGGCGGCGGCGCGGAAACGCCGGGCAGTGTCGCGAACGCCGGACGCACGCGATTCAACGCCTGATCCTGCATTTCGCTCAGCGTGCGATTCGGGTTGTCGGTCGAGAAAACAAGATAGCCGACCGCCACGCTGCCGGCATCGAAACGCATGATGAACGGCGCCGCGGTATTCGCCGGCATGAAGGCGCGCGAACGGTTCACCTGCGCCACGGTTTCCGACATCGCCTGCGACATATCGGTCCCGGGGTGGAACTGCAGCTTCATGATCGATGCGCCCTGGATCGACTTCGACTCCACGTGCTCGATGCCCGAGATGTACAGGAAGTGATACTCGTATCGATAAGTCAGATACCCCTCCATCTGGGCGGGATCCATGCCGCCGTAGGGCTGGGCGACGTAGATCGTCGGAATGCCGAGCGGCGGAAAGATGTCGCGCGACATCCGCTGGATCGCGAGCCCGGCCGCCAATGCCACCGCTATCACCAAAACGATTACCGAGAGAGGACGACGTAGGGCGAGTTGAACGAAATTCATGCAGGGATTGCCGGGGAGCAGACGAACGGAAGCGGGAATGGTGACGTCACGCATCGAGCGCGAGCGGCACGGGGAACGCGGTTTCTAAAACTCTCCATCCAGGGCGCAAGCGTAGCTTTTTCCGAGGCGCGTTCGAATCGTTGCATGATGGGCGTGGTACCTCTGGAAGGCGACTCGCGTTCGCGCCGAGGCGCTTTGACAACCCAGGCGCACCGCGCGCAAATTTTGCGCAGATGACCCGAACACTTTTTTCTCCGGCGAGCACGGCCCCCGCCGCCACGGTCCTCATCCGCGCGATGGTCGGAGGCGTTTTCGTTTCCGAGGGCATCCAGAAATTCCTGTTGGCCTCCGAGGTTGGCGCGGGCCGCTTCGCCAAGATCGGGCTGCCGGCCCCCGAAGTCCTCGCGCCCTTCGTCGGCTGCGTGGAAATTCTCTGCGGCACGCTCGTGCTGCTCGGCGCATGGACCCGCTTCGCCGTGCTGCCGCTGCTCGCGATCATGGCTGTCGCGCTCGTCACGACCAAGCTGCCGATTCTTCAGCAAAGCGGATTCTGGAAAATGGCGCACGACGCGCGCACCGATTTCTCCATGACGCTCGGCTCGCTCTTTCTGTTCGTCGCCGGTGCGGGTCCGTGGTCGTGGGATGCGCAGCGTGCCCGGCGCAAAGCAGCGTCGAGCTGACGTGGTTTGGAACGTGGCATGGGCGTCCCGCCCATGTTCTGGCGGCGCTTCGCGCCGTCCACGGGCGGGACGCCCGTGCTACAAAAGGCAACAACCCGGAGATGCGCCCCGCCTCGGCGTGGGACTTTCAGAGTCGCAATCTCAGCCCATCGTGCGCGACGCGAACGCCCACCGGCAACGACGCCTCGAGCTCGGCGTGATCGTTGAGGTGCGTGAGATGGGTCAACCAAGTCTCCGGCGCTCCGATCTCACGCGCGACCGCGATCGCTTCGTCGATCGACATGTGCGTGGGATGCGGCGTCGCCCGCAAGCCATCAAGCACGACGGCCTCCGCTCCACGCGCAAGCGCGACACCCGCGACTGGCACGCGTTTGCAATCGGTGTAGTAGACGAATTTTTTTCCGGTGCTCCGCTCGGTGAAAACGAGCCCCAGCGTGTTCAGCCCGCCGTGCGGCAGCAGCGTCGATTCGATCGTGCCCTGCGGCAGCTCAAGCCTCTCCGGCATGCCCACCAGCTTGAAAGCCGCGTAGCCTCTCGAGATCGGTCGCTCCGCGATCGCATACGGATACATCGCCAGCACGCGCGCGATCCCCTCGTCCGTCGAGTATACCGTCAACGCCTCGCCCCCGAGCAGATCGCAGAAGCGCCGCAGATCATCCATCCCGGTGATGTGATCGGCGTGGCCGTGGGTAAGGATGAAAAAATCCATCTTCGCGACACCCTCGCGCAGACACTGCAGGCGAAACTCCGGCGCCGCGTCGACCTGCACGTGCAGTCCATCCATCACGACATGGATCGATGCTCGCGTGCGCTGGTTGCGCGGATCGGGTGAGCGGCACACGGCGCAATCGCACGCTATCATCGGCACGCCTTGCGAGGTGCCGGTGCCGAGAAAAATCACTTCCATGCGGCCAGCGTGCGAGCGCTCGTTCGGATGTCCAGACGCTCCCGGTGTGACGAAAGCTGCACCTGCCCCCGGGCCAACTCCCGAATCCCTCCATCCTTTTCCAAAATTGCGCGCGGTGAAATGCCCAGCCTTGCCCAACCCGCAAAAAAATAAGGGCGGCCGCCTGAAGCGACCGCCCTTCCACTGACATTACGCCGAAATATTACGCCTGAAATTGTTTAGTTTTTCTTCCGCTGCCGCCGCTGTTCATCGCGGATTTGTTTGTGAAGGGCCTTTTGCTGCGTCTCGAACGCCTTCATATGCGCCTCCATCTTCTCCTTGATCGCCTTTTTCTCCTCTTCCGTCGCTTCCTTCAACCGCTTCGCCAGCGCGTCGTGATCCGCGATCAATAATTCGCGCCGCTGGTTCAGCTCCTTGATCAACGCCTGCATGCTCGTCGCAGCAGAACCCTTCGCTCGCTCCTTCGCCGCCGCTTTTGCATCCGCTCCAGCTTTGCCCGACGACTCCGCCGCCTGCGCTGAACTCACGCCGATGCCCACCGCGAAAAGCGCGACGGCAAACAACCGGATTGGAGTGGAGCGATTTGACATGTTCGGAATGTGCAGCCGCCTTTGCACCCTTCGTGCCAATCGGTTCGTTTACTATCTATCCGCTATGCCAGAAAGACTTACGCTTCAAGCCAGCGTCCCGACCAGACAATAGATCGTGGGGAAATTCGCCCAAAACCTCGTCGTTCGCGTGGATTATTCCCCAAGCTCACTCGACCTCTCTCCTTCGCCCTTCCCCTTGAGCCGGTAACGCACGACATCGCGTGTCACGCCAAGGAGTCGTGCCGCCGCGGACACATTTCCCGCGGCCTGCTTCACCGCATGCGCGACCAGTTCGTCGATCGCCGCTTCCATGGAAAAGCCCGATTCCGGAAACACAAAATCCCGCCGCATCCATCCCGTACTCGATTCCGCGCCGCTGACAGATCCGCCGCCAAGATGCGGAAACTCGAGCCCGCGCTCGCCGCCAAACACCACCGCCCGCTCGATCTCATGTGCCAGTTCGCGCACATTTCCCGGCCAGCGATGCGCAAGCAGGCGCGCCCGACCTTCCGCCGGAATCGGCTGCGGTTTCTGCCCATATCGCCGGCTCACCCGCGCCAGCAGCTCCTCCGCCAGCACCAGGATGTCGTTCCCTCGCTCGCGCAATGGCGGCAGCCGCACCCGAAACAGATCGAGCCGGTGCAGCAAGTCCTCGCGAAATTTCCCTTCGCGCACGAGCCCGCCCAGATCCGCATTCGTCGCCGCGATGATGCGCGCGTCCACCGGAATCGAGCGCGACGCCCCCACCCGCCTCAACATGTGATCCTCGATCGCAGTCAATAATTTCGCCTGCAAGCCGGGCGCCAGGCTCGGCAGCTCGTCCAGAAAAAGCGTCCCGCCGTCCGCCGCTTCCATCAGCCCGATCCGGGCCGCCTTCGCGTCCGTAAACGCTCCGCGCTCATGCCCAAACAGCTCCGCCTCCGCCAGTGTATCCGGCAGGGCCGAGCAGTTCAGCTCCACCAGCGGCTCATCGGCCCGCGGCCCGTTGCGGTGAATCCAACGGGCAATCGCCGTCTTGCCCGTGCCCGTCTCACCTTCGATCAGCACTGGCGGCAGATAACCGGTCAGCCGCCGGTCGGCCGCCGTGATCTTTGTCAGCTGCTCGCGCACACCCGCCAGGCTCTCGCCAAACACCAGCTCGTTTTCCTGGCCGCGACGAAACTCATCCGCCCGCTTGTTCTGCCGGCTCCGCCGCGCCTGAGCCAAACGCAGCGGCAGCTCTTCCGGGTCGAATGGTTTCACCAGGTAATCCGCGGCCCCCGCACGCAAGGCCTCCACCGCACCCGCGACACCGCCTTCCGCCGTCATCACGATCACCGTCGTCGTCGGCGGAAAAGATTTATCCCGCAGCAGATCCGTACCACGGCCGTCCGGCAGATTCACATCGATCACCGCGGACTCGAACGACAACCCATCGAGCGCCTGCCGAGCCGCCGCCAACGTGCTCACTGCGGTCACCTCCGCGCCTTCCTTTTCCAGAAAGCCCGCGAGCCGTTTGCGCAACAGCACCTCGTCTTCGAGCAACAGCACACTTGATCCCGCGAGCGGAGACTTTGCCATGGCGCGCGAGTGTGCCGCCGCTGGCGCGCTGCTCCATCAAATTCAAACCGCGCGGCCAATTCAGGGCCCCGGTGCCGCCGGTGCAGCAGCGGGACTGCCTCCGAATCCAGCGTTCGAATACATACCCGCGCTACAATTTCTCCGAATCCGCCGCACTCACTCCGCCGGAAGGGAAAATCGCCTGCACCTCTCGCATCAAACGCGGGATGAGCGCCCGCGTCGCGCCCCACCTCACCTGGGTCAGCAGCATCCCCGCATGACCCGCCTTCAAATCGAGCCACGCCATGGTTCCGGTCGCCCCGAGGTGCCGTGCGACGCCTCCCGGCGCGATCGAATTCCAGCCCAGTCCATAACCCGCACCACCGCCGTCGGCCGCGTCCGTTGCCTTCGGCGGATGCGGTCGATACATCCGCGCCAGCGATTCCGCCTTCACGAGCCGTCGATCGCCCACCAGCCCTCGATTCGCGTGCAACGCGAGAAACGCCGCCAGATCGTCGAGCCGTGAGCAGAGTCCGCCTGCCGGATTCACCATCCCGCCCGCTTCCCGCATTGCCTTCGGTCGCGCCTCGCGTTTCGCCCCGGCCGCCGTCGACTGGTAACGCGCCGGCAGAGCCTGGATCGTCTCCGCATCCGGATGAAACGTCGTGCGACTCATCCCCAGCGGATCGAGCAACGCTTCCTGCAGCAGCGTCTCGAACCGCTTCCCCAGCACGACTTCCGCGAGCCGCCCCGCCACCATGTATCCAGCGCGGCCATACGCGAAACGTTCTCCCGGTTCCGCGAGCAGCCCTTCCTTCGCCCAACTGCTCACCACGTTTTCCAGCGACGCGTCGGGATGCCGCGGATCGGTTTCCGCCAGGCCCGCCGAGGCGCTCAGCACCGGCGGTCGCGACTCTTCCAAATCAGCATTTCCCGGGAGCCCGGAACGGTGCGAAAGGAGGTGCCACACGCGCATCGTGTTCGTCGCCCTCCCCTTTCCTCGTACGCGGATGCCTTTGAAATCCGGCAGGTATTTTTCGACCGGATCGTCGAGCGAGATCGTCCCGCGCTCATCCAGCAGCACAAAATAGGTCGCGCTGATCGGCTTCGACACCGACGCAATCATGCACGGCGTCTCGACCGTGAAGGGCCGCCCGCCATCAAGCTCCGTGCGCCCCACCGCTTCGCGAAACACCACGCGCTCGCGCGCCAGCACGACGAGCGATCCACCGGGGATCGCCTTTCGCGCCACCGCTTCCTCGAGCACACCGCGCACGGCCGCCCGTTGTGTCGCCGTCAATGTGGCACCCGTTGCGTCACCGTCCAAAGCTGCGGCGCACAACGGCGATCTGAAAGCGCTCGCAGCGGATGCGAGTGCGGCCATTCGAAACCAGTCTCGTCGGCTCACGCTACCGACACCGTGGGGTCCAGTATTCATGGTGGGGTTCCTCGCCGCGATCGAACGCCAGCCGACTCTCCGCCGCGAGCCGCAAATCGCCGTAGCGCAGCCAAATCGAAAGAACGAACCGGGCGTCGCCCGACGGCATTTTGGCGCACGTCGGGATATGTCAGGTCACTGCAGTTTGATCGGCATCGACCGCACCCGGGCGATCAAATCGTCGAACAACGCACCCGTCGCCTGATCGCGGATATCCGTGCCGGTACGGATCGTCTTCGACGCTGCGAAGTTTTTCAGCACGGCGCAGTAGTCGCTGTTGACCATTACCCCGAGAAGCTCGCCCGTCTTGGCGAAGACCAGATCACCGCGCTTCGGCGCGAAGTCCCCAAACATCCGCTTGAAAAGCCGGTTGTCCACGCGGACGAACCCGGGCTCCGTCGGATCCAGCTTGAAGCCGACCTCGCCGTAACCGCGGCCGCCGCCATCGATCAGGACGGCTTCGGGAAACTTGAATGGGTCCAAGGCGAGTGGATACACCTTCGCGCCCAACGCCGCCGCTTGCTGGGCGGTCATCGGCAGGACGACGAGACGCGGATCGTGCGCGAGAAACTGGACGCTCGCCGCCGGCTGCCGCACGCCGCTCTTCGACAAGTCCACTGTGAGGCTCTCCCAATCGATGCCGTTTTCACCCAGCGAGAAAACCGTGTCGGCGATGTGCAACAGCGCGTAAACCTGCCGGCCATCCGTCACCAGCACCGTGTTCGCCTCCTTCGCGCGGTTCGACTGGCCCAGGAAACCGCGCCGGCTCGCGGCGATATTCGCCGTCACGCGGTTCGCGGTGAATTCGCTGAACAACACATTCGCGTTCACCGGCCGGTTCTCCCGAATCTCTTTGGTCAGCTCGCCGGATTTTTCCGCCAGTTGACCGACGCCCTGCGCCAGCTGCGTGTTGGCTTCCTGCACTTTTCGGCGCTCCGTGCGCTCGATCTCGACCTGGCTTTTCAACGTGTCCGCCGTCTCGCGCAGGGATTTTTTCTCCTGCTCGGCGACGACCACGGCCATGGTCAGGCCCTCGACCTGACGACGCGCTTCCGTGATCTGCTTCTCGCGCGCGGCCAGCTCCTTTGCCTGCCGCTCCGCCTCGGCCTGTTTCTCCGCGAGCTCGCGCTGGAGTTGCGCGAGCTGCTCCTTCGTCATCGAGGCTTCCTGCGAAGCCGCGGTGAATTTCTGATTCAGGTCGGCGGCGGCGCGCTGCGTCTCGCTCAGCGTCGAGGCCACCGCATTGCGCTCGGCCGCGAGCTTCGCGCGCTCGGCCTGCACTTGCGTGAGGCTTTGCTCGCGCGCGGCCAGGGCGGCATCGGTCGCGGAAAGTTTCTGCGCCAGCTCGTCGCGCACGGCGCGTTCGTCGGCGAGCGAGATTCGCATCGTCTCGACGAGATCCTGCTCCTTCGTGACCGCATTGGCCGCGAGTTCCGGCACCGGAGGCTGCTTCGCCTGCGGCGGCTCGGCCTTCTCCCAGCGCGTCAGTGCGAGCAGATTCAGCAGGAGGAAATCGCAGAGGATGAGCAGCAGCGTCTTGTTCATAGCGCAGCAGAGCCGCGGGCCGAAGCCACCGAAGGTTCGTTGGCTTCACGAATGGGCGAGGCACCGATCTGGCCTTCCATGATCAGCCGGTACTTGTAGGGCCGCACGTGGCGGATCTTGACCATCGCCACGCAGACGATGCCGAACAAGTTCGACGAATACGCGGCGAGCAGGTTCGGCTCGATCATCCCGAGCACCTGCAACACGAGCGCGGTCGCCGTGCCGCCGATGCCGACGTAGAGGCCGCCATCGAAGAGGTTCTCCTCGTTCTCCATGAGCCGCAGCTTCACGAGCGGCGACACCGGCTGGCGCGCCACCTCGCGAATTTTCATCAGGCACGCGAGATACATCGCGACCTGCAGCGCGGCGAAGAAGCCGATCGAAAGAAGGGTTGAAGTGTCCATGGTTTTGACGGGTTCAGTCTCAGGGGAAACGGGAGAATTCGCCACCGACACGAGAACCGGCAGACGAAGTTGATATTCCGAGGGCGGCGCGGCCTTCAGCAGGAAGGGCTCGCTGACCACCACGAGGAGCATGGCAAACACGATCGCAAGCACGCCGGCCTTCATGCGTCCGAACGACGCCGGCAACAACGCCGTGCCGCTGGGGCCCACCAGCCAGCGATCGAGCCCGCGTAGCAGCAGCCACACACCCACGAAGAAACCGATATATTTAAACGCCAGCATCAGCTGCGGATGCGTCAGGGCCAGCTCGGCGCCCGCGGCGACCCGCATGTTTCCGCTGCGATTGACCGGCACTTTTTGCAGCAGCAACTGCCGCACCGAGCCCTGTCCATTGGCGAGCGCCAGCGTCAGATCCTCGAGGCCAGCCTTGCCGAACTCGATCAGATACGCCGCCACGCGATCTGCCGAATCGGAGAACAGCGCCGCGGAATAAATCAGCGGCAACTGATCCGGTGCCACGCGTGCGAGGTGCGCGTATTCGCTGACGGTTTTTGCGCTGTCCGTGCGGCGCAACAATTCAGTGAGCTGCGCCCAATCGAGGCGCCGGCTGAGCGAGAGGAGATCGATGAAGAACGGCTCGAGATCACCGAGCTCTTTCTTCTCCAGCGCCAGGTCGGCGAGCCCGCGAAGCTCGCGTTGCAGGGGCGCCGAGAGATGCCCGCCCTGGTAGACCAGCCCGGTGAGCAAAATCAACGCATCAAGGGGCTGCCCGCCTGCGCGGGTCGCCGGCACGAACCGCCCCGTTTTGGTCAGCTCGCGCAACTTCATCATCGATTGCACGCCCATCGATCCCGACTTCGCGAGATACGTGCGGAGCGTCTCGCGCGCCCGTTCTGGAATCATGAAGGTGATGACAGGCGTGCTGCCCTTGCGACCGGAGTCCGCGCGGATGTTGAAAAGCGGATCGAGAAACGGATCCCAGCCGCCCCACGCCATGAGGCCGGGTTGACGTGAGGCGTATTGCTCCAGCGCACTCGCCAGTGCCGGCGCGCGCGGATCCTTGGTCGCCTGCGCCGCAGCCAGCACCAGGGCTGCCGGACCGATTTTCTCCACATCCACCAGATCGCGCCCGTAGGCGCCCAGCGTCGGAGTTCCCCTCCCCGCGGCGCTCAACAGCGCCGGGCTCACGGACTTCAAATTCACCGGCAACACGAACGCCGCCGCAGCAATCACGAGCCCCACGACCAGCATCACCGGCGCGGTGAAAGCAGTCGTGAGCGAACGCGGATTCGGGGGAGGTACGCTCATCTGGAAGTATTTATTTGCCCGCGGGAATTCGCAAACCCACGCTGCGCCTCTACGACCGATGGCGCTTCGAATTGTTCATTACAACGAAACCGTTTTACGCACGAAGGGCGAGAAAGTTACCGCATTCGACACCTCGCTGGCGGAGCTTGCGCGCGAGATGATCGAGACCATGCACGAGGCAGGCGGGATCGGCCTCGCTGCGCAACAAATCGGACGCCCCCTACAGCTTTGCGTGGTGGATCTCCGGGAGTCCGACGCGGAGTTTTCCTGGGAGCTCGACGGCGCGCGACCGCCCATGGACCTTTTCATGCCGCTGGTGATCGCAAATCCTCAGATCACCGTGCGCCCCGGCACCCCCGAAACGGTTTATGAAGAAGGCTGCCTGTCCTTTCCCGATATCCGCGGAGACATCGTGCGGCCCGACGAAATCACCGTGAAGTTCAAGGACCAGCACGGCGTGCCGCACACCCTCACCTGCGACGGCTTGTTTTCCCGCTGCATCCAGCACGAGGTCGATCACCTGAACGGCATCCTCTTCATCGAGCGCATGGACAAGAAAACGCGCGCGAAGATCGACTCCGACATCAAGGCGCTCGCGAAAGAAACCCGCGCCGCCGCGAAGCAGTAGTTTTTTTCCATGAGCCAAATTCAAAAAGCGGACGGCATGAATTACGCGCCGCAAGGCAAGCCGAGCCCCGTCGTCAAGCCGGGTGAGTTCGTCTTCGCGGCGGCGCACCTCGATCACGGGCACGTCTACGGCCAGTGCAACGGGCTCATCGAAGCCGGCGGCGACCTCAGATGGGTCTACGACCCCGACCAGAAAAAGGTCGAGGCCTTCAAGACGAAATATCCGCAGGTGAAGATCGCCCGCTCGCTCGATGAAATCCTCGACGATGCCGGCGTGAAACTCGTCACCGCCGCCGCCATCCCATGCGACCGCGGACCACTTGGTATCCGAGTTATGGATGCGGGGAAGGATTACTTTACCGACAAGACGCCGTTCACCTCGCTGAACCAGCTCGACGCCGCGAAAGCCGCCGTCGCGAAGACCGGCCGCAAATACATGGTGTATTTCTCCGAGCGACTCCACGTCGAGTCCGCCATGTACGCCACCGATCTCGTGGCCGGCGGAGCGATCGGCAAGGTTGTCCAGGTGATCGGCCTCGGGCCACACCGCCTCGGCAAAGCGAATCGCCCGGCGTGGTTTTTCGAGAAAGCGAAGTTCGGCGGCATTCTCACCGATATCGGCAGCCATCAATTCGAGCAGTTTCTCACGTACACCGGCGCCACCGACGCCACCGTGACCCAGGCCGCCGTCGGCAACTTCGCCAATCCCGACAAGCCCGAGTTCGAGGACTTCGGCGAAGCCTCGCTCCTCGGCGACAACGGTTCGTCGAACTACATCCGCGTCGACTGGTTCACGCCCGACGGACTCGGCACCTGGGGCGATGGCCGCACGGTGATCCTCGGCACGACGGGCTACATCGAGCTGCGCAAATACGTCGACGTCGCCCGCGACAAAGCCGGAGACAACGTCTACATCGTCGACGACAAGGGCGAACGCTACATCAACGTCGCCGGCCAGGTTGGCTTCCGCTTCTTCGGCCAGCTGATCCTCGACAGCCTCAACCGCACCGAGAAGGCCATGACGCAGGCCCACGCGTTCAAAGCCGCGGAGCTCTGCCTCCGCGCCCAGCTCGCCGCGCGCAAGATCGCCTGAAAAGACCAAAAGACCCTGAAAAGGACTAAGGGACCAAAGGACCAAGAGACCAAGGGACCAAAGAAGCGATCCCGCGGCCCCTCGGTCTTTTAGACCCTTGGTCTTTTAGTCTTTTGGTCCCTTAGTCCCTTCCTCATGTCCCGCTCCATCGCGACCCGCACCGGCGACGACGGCACGACGAGTCTGCTCTACGGGCAGCGCGTCCCGAAGGACCACCCTCAGATCGAAGCCGTCGGCGCGTTCGACGAGTTGAATGTCGCGCTGGGTCGCGTGAAACCACTACTCGACGGCTCGGAGGCCCGCGACGCCGCGATCCTGGCGCTTATCGCTGCGACCCAGAAAAATCTCGTCGCGCTCATGGGCGAGCTCGCCTGCGCCGAGTCCGACGCCGCGCGCTACGCCGCTTCCAAATTCGAAAAGGTGCGCACCGAAGATGTTTCCCGTCTCGACCTCGAAGTGGCTGCTCTCGAAGCGCGCGGTTTGAAACTCGACGGCTGGGCGACTCCGGGGGCCAACGCCCGGGCCGCCGCCTTCGACGAGGCCCGTGCGAACGCCCGCCGCGCCGAACGCCGGCTCGTCGCGCTCCCCGCGCAAGGCCGCAACATCCGCCCGGAGCTGAGTCAGTTTGCGAACCGCCTCTCCGACCTGCTCTGGCTCCTCGCCCGCGAAGCCGAGCAGTGAAGTAGTGGAGTAAGAGTACCACGAACGAGGACGCCCGTGCTGCTCAGATTCGGGCCGAGGGAACGCCCTGCCGCGCGCCTCCCGCTTCCTGCCTCATGCCACGGCTCACGCTTGTCACGTCCGCGTTTCCCCGCACATTCGCCGCATGTCTCTCGCCCTTGCTCTCGGTCTCGTTGTGCTCGCCGCCGCCTGGCGCGTGATCGCGCTCTACGCGCCCGCGCTTCTCAACTTTGCACCGCTGATGGCCCTGACGTTTTGCGGTGCCGTTTATTTCCGCGATAAACGCCTGTGGCTCGTGCCATTCGCAGCGTTGCTGGTCTCCGATCTGTATCTGGATTACTATTACGCGACCACGTTCAACGAGCATTGGAACTGGCCCAGCGTCCTCGTCCGCGCGGTCTGCTTCGCCGCCGCGATTCCGATCGGCCGCTTCGTCGCGCAGCACAAGAGCTGGCTTAACCTCTTCAGTGGCGCGCTCGCCGGCTCGATCTTGTTTTACCTCGCGACCAACACCGACGCCTGGCTGCGCGATCCGTTTTACATCAAGAATGCCGCCGGCTGGTGGCAGGCCATGACGATCGGCCGCCCCGAATTTCCTCCGACACTGTTCTTCTTCCGCAACACGCTCGCGAGCGACCTGCTGTTCACCGGCCTGTTCGCCCTCGCGATGGAATACGCCGCGCTGCGTGCCGGTCACGGAAATCTCCTCGGCCACAACCCGGAGACGAGAACCGCAACGCGCCCCTAAAAGCCGGTCGCGAACGTTCACCGATCGGGCTCGTCGCGCCCGCCTCCGGTCACAGCAAATCCGCGGCAAGCTCCGCCAGCCGCGAGCGCTCGCCCTTCGTCAACTTCACGTGCGCGGCAATCGACTGCCCCTTCATCCGGTTGTGGCAATACACGAGGCCGTTGCTCCGTGAATCCACGTACGGATTATCGATCTGCGCCGGATCGCCGATCAGCACGATTTTCGAGCCTTCGCTGATCCGCGTGATCACGGTCTTCACCTCGTGCGGCGTGAGTTGCTGCGCCTCATCGAGAATGAAAAATCGCCGCGCGATCGAACGTCCGCGGATAAACGCCAGCGCCTCGATCTCCACGAGTCCACTCTTGAGCAGCCGCTCGTAAGGCTTCACCAGCGTCGCGTTGCCGTGATTTCCGTTCTGGCTGGCGTGACTCGGCTGCACCGCCGTCATCGAAGCCAGGAACTGCTCGTCGCGACTCCGGTGCTTTTTCTTCGAGACCTTTTTCGCGGCGAACTGCGGCTCTTTCGGTGGCTTCGAGGGAATCAGCACTTCCAGCGCATCGTGATACGGCTGCAGCCACGGCTTCATCTTCTCCTCGAGCGACCCCGGCAGAAACCCGATGTCCTTCCCGAGCGCGATCACTGGCCGGGAGATCGAGACGCCGTCATAACGCGAATGATCGTCGTGCGTCTGATGAAGCGCGCACACCGTCGAAAGCAGCGTCTTGCCCGTGCCCGCTTTCCCGTAGCACGTCAGCATGTGCACGCTGTCATCCAGCAACGCATCCATGAAGAACTGCTGCTCGAGATTGCGTGCGCGGATCGGAATGCCGCCCGGCGCTTTCACGAAGTCGGGAATCTTCAGCCGTCGCACAAGCCCGTCGCCATAATAACGCGCCGGCATCGTCTTTCCTTCATCGGAACGCAGCAGCATGTATTCGTTCAGATAAAGCGGCTTCGCTGCCTGACTGTTAATCTCGAACGCGCCCTCCGAGCAGAAACGCTGGAGCTCGTAGATGCTCAGGCCGATCTCGCGATAGCTCGCCTCCTCATCCGTCTCCGGAACCTTGTCGTTGAGATAATCCTCCGACTCGAGACCGAGCGCACGCGCCTTGAGCTGCACGTTGACGTCCTTTGTCACGAGGATCGTCGGCGGCGGATATTGCTCCTGTACAAAAAGCGCGGCGGCGATGATCCGGTTATCCTTCTTCGAAAGGTCGGGCAGAATCGCTCGCAACCGTTCCATCGCGGGAGACTTCCGGCTCGGGTCCGTCAGATACGGATTGATGATGATCGATAACGTGCCGCCATTCTCGAGCTCCACGCCTTCGTGCATCGCGCGCGCGTCGGGCAACAGCTCCTGCAGAATCCGATGCACGCGCCGCGCATTACGCCCGCGCTCCGTCGATTGCTCGCCCTTGATGGAGTCGAGCTCCTCCAATACCTCCACGGGTATCGCGAGGTTGTTCTCCTCGAATTTAAAGATCGATTGCGGATCGTGCAGGAGGACGTTTGTGTCCAGCACGAAGGTTTTCACTCTAGCCGAAACCTTGATCCGCGAAGTTGGGGCGTGGGCCCCGCGAAGGTTTTCCATCGGGTGTGGAGAGGTGTGAGTATCTTGTGAAGAAGTGTGAAAGCCTCGGCGATTTTGTCGATGAAAGAACTTCGACCGCGCGAAATTTCATCGGTTCGTCACACGCAATCGTTGGTCGTGAAATCGTTGTGACGATCATTGTACGCATGTGCTGTGCCGGCATGCCGCGATTCATGCTCGCGTGACCTCGCGCGAATCTATTCACCGCTCGCCGGCCCGCGTCATGCATCTCGACGAAATCAAATCGGCTCTCCTCGCCTCGTATCGCAGCCACGGCGGAATCAACCACCTCGACGGCGTGAACCTCCCGTCGCAGGCCTCCGTGAACCAGCTCGCGATCGACTGCATGCACCTGCTGTTCCCGGGCTACTTCGAGGACACGCCACTCACCGAGGCCGATGTGCCCGCACTCGTCGATCGCCTGCTCGCGCAAATCGACCGGCGCCTCACGATCGAAATCGAAAAGTGCCTCCGCTTCGCGCAAGCCGCACAGCCCGCCGAAAATGCGCGTGAGCTCACGAAGTCCTTCCTCGCGCAATTTCCCCAGCTTCGCGCCATCATCAAGACCGACGTCGACGCTGCTTACGCCGGCGATCCCGCCGCGCGCAGCGTCGAGGAAATCATCCTCGCCTACCCGTGCGTCCTCGCGATCTCGCTCCAGCGCCTCGCACACGTCCTCTATAATCTCCGCGTGCCCCTGCTTCCGCGCATGCTCACCGAATACGCGCACGAGCGCACCGGCTGCGACATCCATCCCGGCGCGCAGCTCGGCACTCATTTCTTCATCGACCACGGCACCGGTGTCGTCATCGGCGAGACCGCCACCGTCGGCGCGCACGTGAAGCTCTACCAGGGAGTGACGCTCGGCGCGAAATCCTTCGAGGTCGACAACGAGGGCCGGCCGATCAAGGGCGTCAAACGCCATCCCGACATTGGCGATCACGTGACGATCTACGCGCACGCGACGATTCTCGGCGGCGATACGCACGTCGGGGTACACTCGATCATCGGCTCGAACGTGTGGCTGATGAAATCGATCCCCGCCGAATCGGTCGCGTATTTCAAAGGCGAGAACCTCGTGGTCCGCTCGCGCCGGAAAAAAGAAGCCATGCTCGAGAACAGCGGGCATCCCACGCACGATCACGACTGGGAGATCTGAAGGGCTGAAGGCCGCAAGCCGCGCCTTTCCTTCAGCTTTCCCCCTACGCCGCCGCACTCGGCGTCGTCAGTCCAAGAACTTCGGATACGCTCAGGCAAAGCCCGACGAACGTCTCCTCGCCCAGCGCGAGCCGTCGCCCCTTCAAGTGCGCGACGCCCCAGCGCCGTTTCAGTTTTCGCACGCCGAGCGGTAGTGACACGAGCGAGCCGCTCTCCAGTTCGCTCCGCGCCACCCACGGCGCCAGCACCCCGGCCCCGATGCCGATCTTCACCAGCTCCTTGATCGCCTCCATACTCCCGAGCTCGATGAAGTTCGTCAGCGCGATCTTCTCCTCGCGGAAATATTCGCCGACGAGCCGGAACGTCTGGCTGGTCTTGTTGTAGAGCACGAGCGTTTCCGCCTCGACCGCTTCGCGCGGCACGTGGCCGAGCTCGGCCCACGGATGCAGCGGCGCGACCACGAAGCGCAACTCGTCTTGAAACAGCGGCACGAACGTGAACTCCGTCATGCTCTGCGTCGGCGGTTCGAGCACGATCGCGAGATCGATGTGCCCGCCGCGCAACAACTCCAGTTGCTGCCCGTGATCGCCCGGCTCGATGCGAATCACACACTTCGGATAACTCTGCCGAAACTCGCGCAGCACCGTCGGCAGGATGTGCTGGCAGGCCGTCGTGCTCGCGCCCACGCGCAAGCGCCCGTGTCCCCACTTCGTCAAGGTATCGAGCCCGGCGCGCGCCGCTTCCATCTCCCGTAATATTTTTTCCGTGTGGCGCAGGAACTGTTCGCCCGCCTGCGTGAGCAGCACGCGGCGACCGACGCGATCGAGCAAGCGGCAGCCGAGATCGTCCTCCAATGCCTTGATCGCGTGACTCACCGCCGACTGCGTAAGGAACAAGTCTTTCGCAGCCAGCGTGAAACTGCCGCGCCGCGCGAGTGCGGCAAACGCGTGCAACTGACGACTATCGAGCGTCGGTTTCATGGATGAGTCGGCTTCATTCCTTCAATGAAATGTTTGAAGAGCAGTAATTGCGCCACCTTCGCGGCATGGCACAGGCCCCGCTAAAATGGGGATCGTTCACATGTCGTCCGTCTCCACCTTTTCACCTGCTTCCGGACCACGCCCGCGGCCGCTGCGGGTCGGCTTTCTCTCCCTCACCGATGCAGCTCCCTTCGCCGTCGCCGAGGAGCTTGGCTGCTTCGCGCGCCATGGGCTTCGCGTGGAGCTTAAACGCGAAATCGGCTGGGCCACGATTCGCGAAAAAATCATCTACGGCGAGCTCGACGCCGCTCAAGCCCCCGCGCCGATGCTCTGGTCCACACAGCTCGGCCTCGGCTGCCGCCCGTGCGAGGTTCTCACCGCGTTCGTCGTCAATCTGCACGGCAACGCCATCACGCTCTCTCGCGCGCTGTGGGATTGCGGCGTGCGCGACGCCGCGACGTTGCGCGACCACGCGCGTTCGTTGCCGCCGCACACCACGCTGACGCTCGGCGCGGTGTTTCCATTTTCATCGCATCACTTGTTGCTGCGCGACTGGTTGTCGGCGGCCGGGATCGATCCCGAGCGCGATGTCCGCATCGTCGTCGTGCCTCCCGCCCAGATGTTTCGGAACCTCGCCGCGGGCACGATCCATGGTTTCTGCGCCGGCGAGCCATGGAACAGCGTCGCCGTCCGCGAAGGCGCCGGCTGGTGCCCGGCATGGAGTGCCGGCCTGCAGCCCGGTCACGTTGAAAAAGTTCTCATGGTCACACGGCACTTCGCCGAGACGCGCCCCGCCGAGCACGCAAGCCTTGTCCTCGCCCTCGCCGACGCAGCCGCATGGTGCGATGAGCCACAGAATCGCGAACGTCTCGCCGAGCTGCTCGCGGGCGCGCGCTATCTCAATCTTCCCGCACGCGTCATCGCGCCTTCCCTCACCGGCCGCTTCGACTGCGGCAACGGCCGCATCGAATCCGTGCCCGACTTCCATGTCTTTCACCGCGGCGCCGCCAGCGTGCCCGCCGTCGCGAAAGCCACCGCTCTTCAATCCGACCTCGTCACCGCCGGCCTCCTGCCAGCCTCCGCTTCACCGGAGCTTCCCCGGATTCTTTTCCGCGAAGACCTCCACCACGAAATCCTCTCTTCCCTTCCTCATGCCAACCACTGCGCCTAAATTCCCTTCACTCGTCTTCGCGGCCCTTGCCGCCGCCTTCAGCTTCATCGCCGTTGCACGGAGTGCGCAGCTCGAGAAGGAGGACCTCAAGTTCGGCTTCATCAAGCTCACCGACTGTGTCCCCCTCGTCATCGCCAAGGAGAAGGGCTACTTCGAGGATGAGGGCCTCTACGTCACGCTCGAGGCGCAGGCCAATTGGAAAATCCTCCTCGACCGCGTCATCACCGGTGAACTCGACGGCGCGCACATGCTCGCCGGCCAGCCCATCGCCGCAACCATCGGCTTCGGCACCAGGGCGCACGTCATCACCGCCTTCAGCATGGATCTGAACGGCAACGGCATCACGCTCTCCAATGCGATCTGGGAAAAGATGAAGCAGGCCTCGCCTGCGCTCGCGCGGGATCCCATCGCGCGGCCCCTCAAGGCCGATCTCCTCAAGCCCGTCGTGCAGGAAATGAAATCCGCCGGCACGCCCATGAAGATGGGCATGGTCTTCCCTGTATCCACTCACAATTACGAGCTGCGCTACTGGCTCGCCGCCGGCGGAATTCATCCCGGCTTCTACACCTCGAGCGACATCAACGGCCAGACCGACGCCGATGTGCTGATCTCCGTCACGCCTCCTCCGCAGATGCCTGCCACGCTCGCGCAGGGCACCATCCACGGCTACTGCGTCGGCGAGCCGTGGAATCAGCAGGCCGTCATCAAGGGCATCGGCGTCGCGCCGATCACCGATTACGAAATCTGGAAAAATAATCCCGAAAAGGTCTTCGGCGTCACCGCCGACTGGGACAAAAAAAATCCCCACACCCACATCGCCGTCGTCAAGGCCCTCATCCGCGCCGGCAAGTGGCTCGATGCCTCTCCCGCCAATCGCCAGGAAGCGTGTCGCATTCTCTCGAAATCCGAATACGTCGGCGCCGATTTCAAGGTCATCGCCAATTCCATGACCGGCACCTGGGAATACCACGCCGGCGACGTCCGCCCGATGCCCGACTTCAACGTCTTCTTCCGCTATCACGCCACGTATCCATTTTATAGCGACGCGATCTGGTACCTCACGCAGATGCGCCGCTGGGGCCAGGTCGGCGAAGACAAGCCCGATGCCTGGTATCATCAGACCGCGAAAGAGATCTACAAGCCCGACATCTATCTCAAAGCCGCGCAGGCCCTCATCAAGTCCGGCCATCTCAAACCAGACGAGATTCCCCAGACCGACGGCTACAAGCCCCCCACCGCCGAGTTCATCGACGGCATCGAATACGATGGCCGCAAGCCCCTCGATTACCTCCGCAAGTTCTCCATCGGCCTCAAGCCCAACACCTGAACCATGACGCCCACCTCTTCTCCGCCTCCCGTCCGCCGTCGCTGGTTTTCTCAGGCCGCGTTCGAAAACGCCGTGCGCCACCTCGCCCTCTCCGTCGGCATTCCGCTCCTCGCCATCGCGATCTTCCTCGGCGTCTGGTCCACCGTCGCCTCACAGGTCAAGGTCAGCTTCGGCGATTTGCCCGGCCCCACCGCCGTCGCGACCGAGGTTGTAAACCTGTGGAAGGAACATCACGCCGAGCGCGCCAAAGCCGCGCAGTTCGATCAACGCCAGGCCGACCGCAAAGCCAGGGTGCTGGCCGAAAATCCCGCCGCCGAATGGAAAGAGCGCAAATACTCCGGCAAACCAACGTTCTTCGACCAGATCTTCACCAGCCTCAAAACGGTCTTCGCCGGCTTTCTCATCGCCTCACTGATCGCCGTCCCGCTCGGCATCGTCTGCGGCCTCAGCAGGCCCATGAACCTCGCGCTCAATCCCTTCATCCAGATTTTCAAGCCCGTCTCACCACTCGCCTGGCTGCCGATCGTGATGATCATGGTCAGCGCGCTCTACAATCCCGCGGAGCCCATGTTCGAAAAGGCCTTCGTCAGCTCCGCCATCACCGTCGCACTTTGCTCGCTCTGGCCGACGCTGATCAACACTGCCGTCGGCGTCGCCTCGATCGACAACGACTACCTCAACGTCGCCCGCGTCCTCAAGCTCGGCTGGCTCCAGAAGGTATTCAAGATCGTGATACCGGCCGCGCTCCCGCTCATCTTCACCGGCCTGCGCCTCTCGCTCGGCGTCGGCTGGATGGTGCTCATCGCCGCCGAGATGCTCGCGCAGAATCCCGGCCTCGGAAAATTCGTCTGGGACATGTTCCAGAACGGGAGCAGCCAGACGCTCTCGCAGATCATGGTCGCTGTCTTCGCGATCGGTCTCATCGGCTTCGCGCTGGACCGCGCCATGCTCTCCCTCCAACGCGCCGTGAGCTTCGGCGCCGCCGCCCGCTAAATCCAATGACCGCTCCCGTTCCCGTTATCGAGCTGCGCGGCGCCGCCAAGGGTTTCGGCCGCGGCGCCAGCCGCTCCGAAATCCTCGCGCAGCTCGACCTCGCGCTCCACGAGGGCGAGTTCCTCGCCATCGTCGGGTTTTCCGGCAGCGGCAAGACCACGCTGATGAATCTCCTCGCCGGCCTCGCCACGCCCGACTCCGGGACCGTCCTCCTCGACGGCAAGCCGATGCCCGACGCCGCGCCCGATCGCGCGCTCGTTTTTCAAAACTACTCGCTGCTCCCGTGGCTCACCGTCTACGACAACATCGCCCTCGCCGTCGATCGTGTCTTCTCCCACTGGAGCGCCGCGCAACGCCGCGCGCACATCGAGCGCCACATCGCGATGGTCAACCTCACCCCCGCTCGCGACAAGCGCCCGCGCCAGCTCTCCGGCGGCATGCGCCAGCGCGTCGCCGTCGCCCGCGCCCTCGCCATGGATCCGCGCGTGCTCCTCCTCGACGAACCGCTCGGCGCACTCGACGCCCTCACGCGCGCCACGCTTCAGGACGAGATCTCGCGCATCTGGCAGGAGAACCGAAAGACCGTCGTCCTCATCACCAACGACCCCGACGAAGCGATCCTCCTCGCCGACCGCGTCATTCCGTTGAGCGCCGGCCCACGCGCGACTTTCGGCCCCTCCTTCGTCATCGACATTCCGCGCCCGCGCGACCGCCTCGCCCTCAATCACGACGGCCATTTCAAACGCCTGCGCAAAGACATCCTCGACTGGCTCCTCGCCTCCGCCGGAAACAAAGCCGCGACCGCCTCGCGGCCCGTCCGACTCCCCGCGATCGCCCCGGAAAATCTCGATCACGTTTCCTGGATCGATCGCGCCCTGCCCCACCGCCGCGCGAACCGCCCGGCGACGGCGCACCAATGACGGTCCGCACTTCCAAGGGCAAGAACCGGAAAATCGCGATAGCACCACCAAACGCCGCCGACCACCGCACCGCTCTACTCGCTACTCACTACTCGCTACTCGCTACTTTCCCATGAGCGCTTTTCTCGATCTCTCCTTCATCGCCAAAACCTTCGACGGCCCGTCCGGCCCCGTGTCGGTCGTGCGCGATTTCGATCTGAAGATCCGCAAGGGCGAGTTCGTCACGCTCATCGGCCACTCCGGCTGCGGCAAATCCACCGTCCTCTCGATGGTCGCCGGCCTCACCTCGATCACCGAGGGCGGCATTTTCCTCGACGGCCGCGAGATCGTCGACGCCGGCCCCGATCGCGGCGTCGTGTTTCAAGCGCCGTGTCTCCTGCCGTGGCGCACCGCTTACCAAAACGTTCGCCTCGGCGTCGATCAGGTGTTCTTCACCGCTTCGAAAACCGACCGCCACGATCTCACCGAATATTATCTCACGCTCGTCGGCCTCGGTGACGCCATGCACAAGCGACCCGCCGAGCTCTCCCAAGGCATGCGCCAGCGCGTCGGCATCGCGCGCGCCTTCGCCCTCGCACCGAAGATGCTCCTGCTCGACGAGCCGTTCGGCATGCTCGACTCACTTACGCGTTATGAACTGCAGAGCGTCCTCCTCGATCTCTGGCAACGCGACCAGAAGACCGCGCTCATGGTCACCCACGATGTCGACGAAGCGCTCTATCTCAGCGACCGCGTCGTGATGATGACCAACGGCCCCGAGGCCCGCGTCGGCGAGATCGTCGAGATCCCTTTCCCGCGCCCGCGCGATCGTCGCGAACTGCTCGAGAACCCGCGCTACTACGAGCTACGCGAGCAGCTCATCGGTTTCCTGAATCACCGCTCCCACCTGAAGCCACCCGTGGAACGGCCCACACCCGCTCCACGTCCGCCGGAGTTCGCGCCCGCCGCATAAGGCAGCCGCCACGCCGGTTCATTTCCTTGAGCCAAGTCAAGGCGCCCACGCCTTGGTCTGGGACACTCGTGCCCTGATCCATTCCTCCTCCACCATGAAGACCACCCGCAATTCCCTCCACGCTGCGCTCGTCGCCTCGTGTCTCCTCGCGCCCAGCGTGCTCTCCGCCGCCGAGCCTCCGCCCGCACCGACCTCGCTCACCGAGGCGATCGCCAAGGGGAAAGTCTCCCTCAACCTCCGCGCCCGCTATGAGGGCGTCGAGCAAACCGCGCTGCGTGACGCGGAAGCGTTCACGCTGCGCACCCGGCTCGGTTTCACCACCGCTCCGCTCAACGGTTTCAAGGCCATGGTCGAAGCGGAGAACATCACCGCGCTCGACGGCGACCGCTACTCGCAAGCCGGCCTCAACCCCGGCGGCGCCGGTCGCGCCGTCGTTGCCGATCCCGAAGGCACCGAGATCAACCAGGCCTTTCTCGCCTACACCACCGGCAAGACCACGCTCATCGGCGGACGCCAGCGGATCGTCTACGATAACGCCCGCTTCGTCGGCGACGTCGGCTGGCGCCAGAATGCGCAGACCTTCGACGCCGTCACGCTCACCGACAAGTCCATCGACAAACTTAGCCTGAACTACGGCTACCTCTATCAGATCAACCGCGTGTTCGGCGACCGCCACGTGCAGGGCGATTGGGAGAGCGATTCGCACGTGCTCAACGCAAGCTACTCCGGCCTGCGCGGCGGCACGCTCACCGGCTACGCCTACCTCCTCGATTTCGATAACGCCGCCGTGAACAGCAGCGCCACCTACGGCCTGAGCCTCACCGGCACGCCCGCGCTCAACCAGGATTTGAAACTGTCCTACCGCGCTGAATACGCCACGCAAAGCGACTACGGCAACAGCGCGCTCAACTACTCGACCGATTACCTGAACGGCGAACTCGCCCTCGTCGCGAAACCCGGCCTCTTCGGTCTCGGCTACGAGGTCCTCGGCACCGACAACAACGTCGGTTTCAAAACGCCGCTCGCCACGCTGCACGCCTTCAACGGCTGGGCCGACGTGTTCCTCGTCACTCCCGCCGGCGGTCTCCGCGACAAATATCTGAAAGCCGGCGTGAACCTCCCCGCGGGCATGAACCTCCTCGCCTTCTACCGTGATTACGAAACGGATACAGGCATCGCGCTCGGCCAGGAGCTCGACGTCCAGCTCTCGTTCAAGCTCGGAAAGTCCTTCACCGGCCTCGTGAAATATGCCGACTTCGATCGCGATAGCGTGACCGTGCCCGACGTGAAGAAGTTCTGGGTTCAGGTCGAGTTCAGCTACTGACGCTGATCCAGCCGCCGAACCGCGCCCCCACTCTCCTCCGCCAGGATGCCGACTTGCGGCGCGCGATGCGCCCGCAAGTCGAAGGGCGGACTGCGCCCGCACGCCTCCGCCCTACGCCGCATCGTCACAGATCTTCATTCGTGTCGTCCGCCTCTTCCACCCCCACATTTGCTCTGCCGCCAACCGAGCGTCGACGACGCGCCGGCGCTCCGCCCGCGTTGCGCGTCATCATCGTCGGCAACGGGATGGTGGGTTGGAAACTCTGCCACGAGCTCGTCGCCGGCCGGGCCCACGAACACGCCACGATCACCGTCTTCGGCGAGGAACCGCGCCCGGCCTACGATCGCATTCATCTCACCGAGCTCTTCGCCGACCGCGACCCCGATGATCTGCTGCTCGCGCCGCGCTCCTGGTATGCCGCGCATCGCATCGCGCTCGTCACCGGCGATCCTGTCATCGTGATCGATCGCGCACAGCGCACCGTCACCACGCGCTCCGGCGTGAGAGCGCCGTACGATCGCCTCGTGCTCGCCACCGGCTCGCAACCGTTTGTACCACCGATGCGCGGCAGCGATCTCCCGGGTGTCTTTGTCTATCGTACGATCGATGACGTCGCCGCGATTCGTGCTCGCGCAAGCAGTGCAAGGACCGCCGCCGTCATCGGCGGTGGGCTCCTCGGCCTCGAAGCCGCGCAGGCACTCGTCAACCTCGGCCTCGCCACCACCGTCATTGAACGCGCGCCCGGCCTCATGGCCCGTCAGCTCACGCCCGATTCCGCCGACCTGCTCCGCCGCAAGGTCGAGGAGCTCGGCGTCCGCGTCCTCCTCAAACGCGAAACTCTCGAGGCCGTCCCGCGCGCCGCCGGCGGCGTCTCGATTCATTTCCGCGACTTTGAGCCACTCGACTGTGACCTGCTCATCATCGCCGCCGGCATCCGCCCGCGCCAGGAACTCGCCGAAGCATGCGGCCTCCCCTGCGATCGCCGCGGCGGCATCGTCGTCGACGATCAACTCGCCACCGCCGATCCCAACATCTTCGCAATCGGCGAGTGCGCAGTGCATCGGAACATCGTCTACGGCCTTGCCGCCCCCGGTTTCCTCATGGCCGGCGTCGTCGCCGCGCGTCTCGCCGGGCGCAACGCCACCTTTGCCGGCAGTCCGCTCTCCGCCCGGCTGAAGCTTCTCGGCGTCGAAGTCGCCGCGCTCGGCGAGTTTCAGGATCCCGGCGATTCCTTCCGCCACGTCACGCTCACCACGCATCGCGAGCTCATTTTCCGCTCCGGGCGCCTCGTCGGCGCGATCAGCGTCGGCCCCAATCCCGAGATCGGCCGGCTTCACGATGCCGTCGAGCGCCGGCGCCGGATCTTCCCGTGGCGTCGCACGCGCTTCATCCGCACCGGTTCGCTGTGGAGCGACGAAGCCTCGCGCCATCCCAGCCTTTGGCCGGCCGCCACCGTCGTGTGTAATTGCAAAGGCATTACGCGCGGCGCCCTCAGCTCCGCCTGCCAGCAAGGCTGTCGCAACGTCGAGGACCTCTCGCGCGCCACCGGGGCCTCCACCGTCTGCGGCTCCTGTCGGCCCCTGCTCGCCTCGATCGTCGGCGACGCCGATGTCGTCGCGCAGCCCGTCTCCGGCCGGCGTCCGCTCCTCATCGCCTGCGCCAGCGCCGCCGCGATCGCGCTCGCCATCGCATTCGCCCCGCCGATCACGATCGGCCTCAGCGCCGAACACGATCCGCGCTGGCACGTGTTCCTCACCGATCCGTCGTGGCGGCGCGTCACCGGTTTCATCGTGCTCGGCCTCGCGAGTGCGAGCCTGCTCCTCTCGCTCCGCAAACGCATCCGCCGTTTCGCCTGGGGCGACTTCGGCTGGTGGCGCGTGCTGCACACCGCGCTCGGCGTCGCCTGTATCGCCGGGGTCGTCGTTCATACCGGCTTCCGGCTCGGCAACAACTTCAACCGGCTCCTCATGCTCGACTTCCTCGGCCTCGTGCTCCTCGGCACGCTCGCCGGCGCCGTCATCGCCCTCGAGCGCCGGCTCGATGTCCTCACCGCGCGCCGGCTGCGCACCTTCTGGACGTGGGCGCACATCGTCCTCGTCTGGCCTCTGCCCGTGCTCCTGCTGTTCCACATCGCGAGCGCGTATTATTTTTAAGATGCGCCGCTGGAAAACATGGCTCCTCTTCGGCGCGCTCGTCTGGGTCGGCGGCGGCACGCTGACTTACTTTTTTGGATACGCCGATGATCGACGGTTTTTCATACCCGGACCGACGACCCACGGCCACTACCAGATCGAGCTGAAATGCGACGCCTGCCACACGCCGATGATGGGCGTGAAGACCGACGCCTGTAATACCTGCCACGCCGCCGAGCTCGCCGCCGTCAACGACACTCACCCGCGCACGAAATTCACCGATCCGCGCAACGCCGAGCTGCGCACCCGCCTCGACGCCGACGAGTGCGTCGCCTGCCATCGCGAGCACCGCCCCGATCACACGCACGCGATGGGCGTCTCGCAGCCGGAGGATCTCTGCTTCCACTGCCATCAGGAGATCGGCAAGGAACGCCCGAGCCACGCCGGCCTCGGCTTCAAGACCTGCGCCACCGCCGGCTGCCACAACTTCCACGACAACACCGCGCTCTACGAAGACTTCATCGCGAAACACACCGGCGAGCCCGACACCCGAGAGCGCGCCGCCCGCCTGATCCGCGTCGCCGCCTCCCTCGCGCCCGGCGCGAAACCGCTCACCGGTGCCGACCGTGTCGTGCCCGCGGGCATCGTCGCCGACCAGCAGCTTATCTACGAGTGGGAGCAATCCGCTCACGCACGCGCCGGCGTGAATTGCGCCGAGTGCCATCAAGCCGGCGACACGAACAAACCGTGGATCGCGCAACCTTCCGAGACGAGCTGCGCGCGTTGCCACGACCACGCCGTGCAAGGCTTCCTCGGCAGCCGTCACGGCATGCGCCTCGCCGCCGGTCTCTCTGCGCTCACGCCCACCGACGCAAGGTTGCCGATGCGCGCCGACGCCGCGCATCGCACCATGACGTGCAATGCCTGCCATGGCACACACCGCTACGATACCCGCACCGCCGCCGTCGATGCATGCCTTCGGTGCCACGACGATCGCCACAGCCGCGCCTACGTCGGCTCGCCGCATCAGCTCACCTGGCTCGCCGAGCTCGCGGGCGATGCCGCGCCCGGCACCGGCGTGTCATGCGCCACGTGCCATCTGCCGCGCGAGCTGCACCGCGTCGGCGGCCACGATGTCGTCCGCGTGCAGCACAACCAGAACGCGAACCTCCGCCCCAACGAAAAGATGATCCGCACCGCGTGCCTCGACTGCCACGGCTACGGCTTCGTCCTCGATGCGCTCGCCGATCGTGCGCTCATCGCCGCCAACTTTCAGGGCCGGCCGGGCCGCCATCTCGACACCGTCGAGATGGTCGTCCGCCGGCTCGTCTCCGAAGCCAGCCGTCAGACAACCAAGGAAAACCAACCATGAAAAATCGCCTCCTCACCCTCGTATTCACCCTCGCCGCCACGGGCGTGACCACGCTGTTCCTCGCCAGTTGTTCGAAAACCGCCGCCGGCGGCATCACTCCCCAAAAGATGACCGATGCCATCCACGCCGTCCTCGAATCCGACCGTACCGTTTACACGCGCAACGTCGTCAACCGCCTCCAGAACGACGAGAAAGTCATCAAAGCCAGCGAACACTGGAAGGACGACAAGGCGCTGCCGCTCCCCGCGCAGATGTTCCGCATGGGCGCCGAAATGGTGCAGGCGAAGAACGCCGGCTTCACCTACTCGCTGCTCTCGAAATGGCCCGTCAACCAGCAGAACAAGGCGAAAACCGACGCCGAGAAAGCCGGTCTCGACTTTGTGGATACAAAGAAGGGCGCCGAAAACTACTACGCGGAGGAAACGCTCGGCGGGAAGAAATACTTCACCGCCGTCTACGCCGACACCGCCATCGCGCCTGCCTGCGTGAAGTGCCACAACGAGCACAAGGATACCCCGCGCACCGACTTCAAGCTCGGTGATGTGATGGGCGGTGTCGTCATTCGCATCCCGCTCGAGTGAGCCGTTTCCAATCCTCGACCCACACATCCAAAATGACACCGCATCAAAAAAACCTCGTTCAAACCACCTGGGAAAAAGTTGTTCCCATCTCCGAAACCGCCGCCGGCCTTTTCTACGGCAAGCTCTTCGAGCTCGATCCGTCGCTCAAGGCGATGTTCACCTCCGACATCAAGGAGCAGGGCAAGAAACTCATGCTCATGATCACCACCGCCGTCCGCGGCCTCGATAATCTCGGCGCGCTCGTGCCCGCCGTGCAGGCCCTCGGCCGTCGCCACGGCGGCTACGGTGTGAAGGACGAACATTATGGCACCGTCGCCACCGCGCTGCTCTGGACGCTCGAGCAGGGCCTCGGCCCCGACTTCACCCCGGAGACCAAGGAAGCGTGGGTCGTTGTCTACACGATCCTCGCCGACACGATGAAAAACGCCTCGGCCACACCCGCCGCTATGCCCGAACCCGTGTAACTTCGTCAGTTCAGCCCAAGAGGCGTGCGAATGAAACTCATTCATCCGCACACCCCAAACTATTCATCGTCCAGATAACCCGGACGCCCTCGCGTGGCGTGAACGCTGCTAATCGAGCAGCGCTCACGCATGAAACTCTCTCAGCTCAAGGAATCCGGTCACTGGCCCACCCTGCTGACGTCGTTCATCTACTTCGACGTCAGCTTCATGGTGTGGACGCTCCTCGGCGCGCTCGGCGGACTCATCGCTCCGACGCTCGGACTCGACGCCAGCCAGACGTTTCTGATGGTTTCGACCCCGATCCTTTCGGGCGCTTTTCTTCGCATCGTCCTCAGCCTCCTGGTCGATCGTATCGGAACCAAGAATACAGGCATCATCGCTCAACTCGTCGTGATGGCGGGCCTCGCCGTCGCGTGGCAGTTCGGCCTGCACTCGCTCGGCCAGGCTCTTGCCCTCGGTATCGTCCTCGGTCTCGCCGGTGCCAGCTTCGCCGTCGCGCTCCCACAATCCGGCCGCTGGTATCCGCCGCACCTGCAGGGCGTTGTCCTCGGCCTCGCCGGCGCCGGCAATGTCGGCGTCGTGATCGATCATCTCCTCGCGCCGCGCATCGCTGCCACGCACGGCTGGCAGGCCGTCTTCGGCGCCGCACTGATTCCCCTCATCATCGCGTTCGTCCTCTACGTCGTCTTCTCGAAGGAGCCGCCCGGCGCTTTCAAAAAGAAGAAACTCTCCGACTACCTCGACCTGCTCCAGCAGCGCGACGCCCACTGGTTCTGTTTCTTCTACACGATCAGCTTCGGCGGCTTTGTCGGCCTCGCCACGGCCTTCGCGATTTATTTCCGCGACCAGTTCGGCCTGCAACCCGTGCAGGCCGGTGAGATGGCTGCTCTCTGCACGCTCGTCGGCGCGCTCGGCCGCCCGATCGGCGGCGCGTTTGCCGATCGGCTCGGCGGCATTCGTGCGCTCGGCGTTTTCTATTCCGTCGCCGCCGCCGCCATGATCGTCGCGGCCTTCTCGCACTCGCTCTGGATTTGCGGTGCCGCATTCTTTGTCGCGTCGGGCGCGTTCGGCATGTGCAACGGTTCCGTCTTCCAGCTCCTCCCGCAACGCTTCGCCAAAGACATCAGCGTGATGACCGGCCTCGTCGGTTGCGGCGGCGGCATCGGCGGTTTCCTCCTCGGCATGCTCTTCGGTTATTCGAAGGGGCACACTGGAAGTTATCTCACCGGCATCCTCTTCTTCGCCGGCCTCTGCATCATCGCCCTCATCGGCCTCAAGCTCGTGAAAACCCGCTGGCGCACCACCTGGGGCGCAGTCGCAGCAGCGCGTATCTAAGCCAACCATACAGATGGAAGGTGTCTTCGTAGGCAGTCCGCTTGCGGACGCACTGGCGCTCGCAAGTGAGCTGCCTGCCTCAAACTCGAACTGCACGGATACGGCTAAACGCTCGTCGCCCCTATCCGCGCGGCCAAGCTCGCCGCGATGAATGTCCACGCCTCCGGCCACGCGCTTCCACGCCACGAGGGCGCCACGTGCGACGATGCCTGGTGCCTCCGCCAGCGCGGAGACACGCTCGTTGCCGCCCTGGCCGACGGCGTCGGCTCCTCCCGTGAAGGCGGCGCAGCCGCCCATCGCGCAGTCGAGATGTTGGTCGACTACTGCCTGGCACGCCCGAGGGCGTGGACCCCGCGCCGCGCGCTCGCCGAGTTCACCGCGCAGATCAACCGCCACCTCCACTCCGAATCCCTTGAGCGCCACGGTCAGCCCGAACTCGCGTGCACCCTGAGCGCCGTGGTCATCGAGGGTGGCCGTCTCTACGGGTGCAACGTCGGCGACTCACCCGTCCTCCACTGGCGCCGCGGCCGCATCCAGACGCTCTCCGCCACGCACACGCTCGCCGAACCGGGCCTCGATCACGTCCTCACGCGCGCCCTCGGTCTCGAGCCCGTCGCCGATCCACACTTTTTCGAACTCGACCTCCTCGATGGCGATCTCGTCGTCCTCTGCTCCGACGGCGTCGCCAACCTGCTCTCCGAACAACGCCTCGCAGAGCTGCTCTCGCGCCACGCCACCGCGCGCACGATCGTATCCGCGGCGCGCTCAGCCCTTCAGGAAAACACCGCGCTGGCCGACGATACCAGTGCCGTCGTTCTCGACCTCATCGAGCGCGGCCACGTCGGCACCGCCTCCCGCCAGCGGCTCGACGTTCCCCGATTCATCCGCCCCGGTGATGTGTTCGGCGGCCACCGCCTCGAGCGCCCCCTCGATCCCAACGAGCGCGTCTGGCTCGCCGGCGGCGAACGCGACCCGGAAAAACGCGTCGTCCTCAAATTCCCCGCCGTCGACGCTGCCGAAGTCGAAGAGCTTCGCGACGCGTTCGTCCGCGAAGCCTGGAACGCCACGCGCCTCACGTCTCCCGACCTCGTCCGCGCCTGGTTGCCCGAGTCCGATGCTTTGCGCTGTTACGCGATGGAGTTCGTCGACGCGCCGACGCTCCGCGCCGTGCTGCGCTCCGGCCACCTCGGCGTCGAAGAGGCGCGCGAGCTCGGCACCTTCCTTCTCCGCGTCGGGCAGTTCCTGCTGCGGCACGATCTGGTCCACGGCGACCTCAAGCCCGACAACATCCTCGTGCTCCGCAGCCCCGCAGGCACGCAGTTTCGTCTCCTGGATTTCAGCAGCGCCGCCGAAGTGTTCTCCGTCACCTCCCGCGCCGGCACGCCGAGCTATCTCGCTCCCGAACGCTTCCGCGGCGCCGCCATCTCCGAACGCACCGAGCTCTTCGCCATCGGCATCACGCTCTACGAAGCGCTAACCGGCACGTATCCCTACGGTGAGATCGAGCGTTTCCAAACCCCGCGCTTCGACCCCCAGCCTCGCCGCCCCGTCCGCCTGAATCCCGTCATCCCCGAGTGGCTCGATTCGATCGTCATGCGTGCCATAGAAGTGGATACGGAACGCCGCTATCAGAACTTCTCCGAAATGGCCTACGCGCTCGCGCACCCGGCGCAGGTCGTACCGCACCATCGCAAAGACTCGCCCCTCCTCGAGCGCAACCCGGTGCTGTTCTATAAATTACTCTGTCTCGCGCTGCTCGCGCTGAATCTTCTGCTCCTCGGGCTGCTCGCGCGCCGCTGACCTGTTTCCCATCCTCCGGAAAAACTCGCCGGCGCCTGGCCCGTGCATCGCCACCGCCACGCCGCTTCCTGCCGGTTGTAGGAGGAAGACCGACATGGGGATTTGCGTGAGTCCGACAGACACGGTCGCGCCGTTCTGGCAACATGGGCACGGCTATGACAGACCTCGATTCGACCAGGACCGCCGTCACCTTCGGCCGCGGCCATTGCTTCGACCTCAATCCTTTTTCGCCCACCTTTCTCGGGGAAATCCCCCGCGCCCAGGCCCAACGCGTTCGCTCTCTGGCAGTTTCGTGGGCTGGCCGCACCCTGCTGATGCTCCTGGTGGCAGCCGGTTCCGCCACCGCTCCGCTCATTCGCACAGCCGGCGCCGCGCCGCATCGTGCGGCGGCGGCGTATTCACTTACCAACGACGACTCGGCCCTGCTCGACGAGGTGCAGCGGCGAGCCGTGTTGTTCTTCATCGAGCATTCCGATCCACAGACTGGACTCACCCGCGATCGCGCGCCGGCCAGTGGTGCCCCGGCCACCGCCGCTTCCAGCGTGGCCGCCACCGGCTTCGCCCTCTCGGCCTGGTGCATCGCGGATTCGCGCGGCTGGCTGAAGCCTGGCGAGGCGCTGCAGCGCGTGCGCCGAACGCTCCGGTTCGTCGCCGAGCACCATGCCCACGAACGCGGCCTGCTCTATCATTTCGTCGATCCGCAGACCGGCCGCCGCGCCTGGCAGAGTGAAGCCTCCACCATCGATACGGCGCTGCTCCTGAAGGGCGCTCTGTTCGCGCGTGAATATCTGCGCGACGACGAAACCAGCCGGCTCGTCGAGCGCATCTATGCGCGCATCGACTGGCGCTGGGCGCTCAACGGCGGACCCACCGTATCGCATGGCTGGATACCGGAAAGCGGGTTCATCCCCTATCGTTGGGACAGCTATTCCGAGCTCATGGGCATGTATCTGCTCGGCATCGGTGCCCCCCAACATGCGTTGCCGGCCCAGACCTGGCATGCGTGGCGCCGCGGCCCGATGGCTCAGCACGACGGGCGGACGTTCATCCAGTGCGGCCCGCTCTTCACGCACCAATACGCGCACGGCTGGTTCGATTTCCGCGGCCGGCGCGACGCGCATGCGGACTATTGGCAGAACTCCATCGACGCGACGCTCGCGCAGCGCGCGTGGTCCGCGAGCCAGAGCGCTCGCTTCGAGCACTGGTCGGCCGAGCTCTGGGGCCTCACAGCCTCGGATGGTCCGGGTGGCTACATGGCGTGGGGCACGCCGGGCATCGATCCGGACCAGAGCGATGGCACGCTCGTGCCGTGTGCGCCGGGCGGCTCGCTGCCGTTCGCTCCCCGCGAGTGCCTCACGGCGTTGCACCGCATGCGCGAGAAAGGCGGCGAGGCCGTGTGGGGCCGTTACGGATACGCGGACGCCTTCAACCCGCAGACCGGTTGGGTCGCAACGGACGTCATCGGCATCGACCTCGGCATCATGCTCGTGATGGCGGAGAACCTCCGCACCGAGCTGGTCTGGCGGACCTTTATGCGCGCGCCGGAAGTACAGCGCGGGATGAAGCTCGCCGGATTCTCGTCCGAGCCCACCGACCACTTTGCCGTGGCCACCGCGGAATCCGTTCCGGCGAGCCCGAAGCCGGATCCCGCGAGTTGATTAATCGATCACCTCACGGCCGGCTTCGTTCGGCAAGTGCAGCGAATGCAGCTCGCTCGCCGAGCAGCCGAGTATCACGCACGCGTTCCAAGCGTCACCGAAATCTACGCGGCGCCAGCAGACGTAGGCGCCGCCCGGTCACGCCAGAATCGGCTGCAGCACGTTGCCGTGCACATCGGTCAAACGGAACTGACGGCCCTGGTATTTATAGGTGAGCCGCGTGTGATCCACGCCGAAGAGGTGCAGCATCGTCGCATGCAGATCGTGCACGCTCACCGGCTTGTCGACCGCACCGTAACCCAGCTCATCGGTGGCGCCATAGCTGATGCCGCCCTTGATCGCACCGCCGGCCAGCATCACCGAGAAGCCCTTGATGTGGTGATCGCGACCTTTGTTCTGCCCCATCGGCGTGCGGCCAAACTCGCCGCCCCACACGATCAGCGTGTCGTCCCACATTCCGCGTTGCTTCAAGTCGCGGATCAACGCCGCCGTCGGCCGGTCGACTTCCTTCGCCTTCAACGCCACGTGCGACACATCGTCATGATGGTCCCAGTCGCGATGATATAACTGGATGAAGCGCACGCCGCGCTCCGCGAGCCGGCGCGCGAGCAGGCAGTTCGATGCGAAGCTGCCGTCGCCCGGTTGCGCGCCGTAGCTTTCCAGCATGCTCGCGGACTCCTGCGACAAATCCATCAGGTCCGGCACGCTCGTCTGCATCCGGAAGGCCATCTCGTATTGGTTGATCCGCGTCAGCACTTCGGGATCGTGAATCGCATCGTGCGCGCGGCGGTTCAGCTGGTTCACCACGTCGATGATCTCGTCCTGATCGCCCGCGCTCACCCCCGGCGGATTTTCGAGGTAAAGCACCGGATCGCCTTTCGACTGAAACTTCACGCCCTGAAACCGGCTCGGCAAAAAACCGCTGTGCCATTGCCGCGCAGCGATCGGCTGCATCTGCCCGCCTTTGCCCGACGACATCATCACCACGAAACCCGGCAGTTCCTCCGCCTCGGACCCAAGCCCGTAAAGCAGCCACGAGCCCATGCTCGGCCGGCCCGCGATGATCGAGCCGGTGTTCATGAACGTGTGCGCCGGGTCGTGGTTGATCTGCTCGGTGAACATCGAGCGAATGATGCACACGTCGTCCGCCACGCTGCCGATCTCCGGGAACAGCGAACAGATGTGCTGGCCGGACTTCCCATACGTCGCGAAATCGTAGAGCGGCCCGAGGCACTTCAGCTCCCGGTTCTGCAATTGCGCGATCTGCTGCCCTTTCGTGAAGGACTCCGGCATCGCGGTCCCGTGCATCTCGCGGAGCTTGGGCTTGAAATCGAACGTCTCCAGATGCGACGGCCCGCCCGCCTGATAGAGATAGATCACGCGTTTGATCTTCGCCGCGTGATGCAGCGGATTGACGACGCCCGCCCAGCGGTCGCGCTCCGCCGCAGCCGCAAACGCGCGCGGGTTGATGAGGGAATTCAGGGCGAGCGCCCCGAGTCCGGCGGCAGTGCCACCGAGAAACGTGCGACGTGTGAGCTGCTGGGCGTGGGTTTCGAAAGGGTTCATGATTTAAGTAGCATGGGGGCGACCCGCCCGTGAGGTTCAGAGCCCGGGCCAGACACCCGCGCTCCGTGAATCAAAGTCGCGTGATCGTTTCGTGCAGATTGAGGATGGCGCGCGAGACCGCTGTCCATGCCGCGAGCTCGGCGAGCGGCAAATCCCTCGCGACCGGCGCCTCGCCGACCGACGTCAGCTCACGCGCCGCGGGCGCGTCTTTCGCATAGCGCACGCGTTGCCGGTCGTAGAGACCATCGAGCAGTTTCACCTCCGCTCGAGTCGGCGGGCGCGACAGCGCACGCGCAAACGCCCAGGTCAGCTTCGTTTTGAACGACGCCTTCGGTCCGCCTTCGCGCAGGATTTTCTCGGCAAAGACGCGCGCCGCCTCCACGTAGGTCGGATCGTTGAGCAGGGCGAGCGCCTGCAGCGGCGTGTTGGAGGGCGAGCGATTCGCAGTGCACTCCTCGCGCGCCGGCGCATCGAACGCCATCAGGCTCGGATGCAGGAACGTGCGCTGCCAGTGCGTATAGACGCCGCGGCGATACAGCTCGGCGCCCGATCCGGTCACGTATTCGCGCTTCGGGAAATTGAGCGGCGCGTAGTATCCCTCCGGCTGATACGGCTTCACGCTCGGCCCGCCGATCGTCGGCACAAGCAACCCGGAGACCGCGAGCGCCGTATCGCGCACCAGCTCCGCGTCGATCCGGAACCTCGCCTGGCGCGCGAGAAACGTGTTGGTCGGGTCACGCTCCTCGACTTCCCGCGTGGCCTGCGACGACTGCCGGTAGGTGCGCGACGTGACGATCAGCGCGACAAGGCGCTTCACATCCCAGCCGCTCTCGCGAAACTCGACCGCGAGCCAGTCGAGCAACTCGGGGTGCGAGGGCCATTCGCCCTGCGAGCCGAGATCCTCGAGCGTCCGCGTGAGCCCCGCGCCAAAAAACATCCGCCACAACCGGTTCACGAACGTCCGCGACGTGAGGGGATTTTCCGGCGCGACGAGCCAGTTCGCGAGATCCAGCCGCGTCACGCATTCGCCATTTTTCGGTTTCAGTTCGCCGAGAAACTTCGGGATCGCCGCCTCGACGATCTCGCCGCTGTCATCCATCCAGTTGCCGCGCGGCAGCACGCGCATCTGGCGCGGCGAGACGCTCTTCGACACCGGCATGGTCGGAATCGTGACCGCCAGATAGTCACGCGCCTCGGTCGCGAGCCCCAGTCGCTCGCGCTCTTCGGCGAGTTCGGGCGCGACCATGCGGTAATAGGCCGCGAGATCCTTGTGGTGCGCCGGCTTGCGCTGATCCGGAGCCACTCGCAAAGCCGCCAGCACCGGCGGCGGCACGCTCTCCGGATGCGCATCCGGTGCCGGCTGATCGTGCACGCCCAGCTTGAAGCGACCGAGATTCTGGTACGGATGCCGATCGGAATGGCGGATGCGGACGATCAGCCGCGCCTCCGGCCCGCCATGCATCGGCTCGGCAAACTCGAGCGCGACACTGCCACCGCGTTTGCGCACGAACGAGAGCGCCGTCGCGGGATCACCATCGATCACTGCGGAGACCGGGTGGCCCGCTTCGGTGGCGCCACTGCCGCGCGCGACGGAAATCTTGATCGGCACCGGTGCGGCGTCCGGCGCCGCAGCGCCCAGCACCCCGATCTCGGAAATGAAAAACGTCGAACCGGAGCGCCCGACCTCGTCGCCAGGAAAACGCGCATCCGGCACCGCTTCGAGGCGGACGGAGGTGATCCGATCGAGCGGCGCCGGAATCGTGACGAGATAGGTGTCGTTGCGCGGGTTCTTGCCGCCCGCGAGGACCGATTTGTCCTCCTCGATTGTGAGCGGCGTGCCGATTTCCGATCGCGCCTCGAGCGGCATCTGCGTTTTCCACGCGAGCCGGCCGGCCTTCACAGCCTCCTGCATTTCGGTTTCCCAGGCGGCCCGGCTGGCGGCGAGCTCATCGTCTGAGATCGCATCGACGTCCGCCTTGCGTGCGGCGACTTCCGCGACGAGCGATTCCATTTTCCGCTGCTGCGCGGGCGATTCGTAGATGAACTCCTCGGAAAGATTCTGCGGCGTGAAACCGCCGTAGAGATTGTAGGCGCCCTTCTCGTTCAGGTCCGAGAAGATCGCGGCGAAACTATAGAAATCCTTGATCGTAAATGGATCGAATTTGTGGTCGTGGCATTCCGCGCACGCCATCGTCGTCCCCAGAAAAACCGTCGACGTCGTGCGCACGCGATCCGCGGCATACTTCGCGAGATACTCCTTATCCTGGATGCCGCCTTCCGCGCTGATGCGGTGCAGCCGGTTGTAGCCCGATGCAATGCGTTGCTGGATCGTGGACCCCGGCAGCAAATCCCCCGCGATCTGCTCGCGCGTGAATTGCTCGAAGGGCATGTTCTGGTTGAACGCGTTGATCACGTAATCGCGATACGGCCACACCGCGATTTCCACGTCGTTGTGAAAGCCGGTCGTGTCGGCGTAACGCACGAGATCGAGCCACGGGATCGCCATCCGTTCACCGTAGTGCGGCGACGCGAGATACTGTTGCACGAGTTTCTCGTAAGCCTGCGGATCGCGACTTGCGACGAACGCCTCCACATCTCGCGGGGACGGCGGCAGGCCGGTGAGGTCGAAGCTGAGCCGTCGAATCAACGTGCGGCGATCGGCCTCGGGAGCGGGCGTGAGACCCTGACGCTCGAGCGTCGTGAGGATGAACGCATCGATCGCGTTGGCCGTCGCACGTGTCGCCTTCACTACCGGAACGATGGGTCGCGTCGGCGGCACGAAGGCCCAATGCGCCTCGTACTCGGCGCCCTCCTTCACCCAACGCTTGAGCAACTCCTTCTGCGCGGTCGTGAGCGAGCGGTTCGAATCCACCGGCGGCATCACGTCGTTCTCGTCGGTCGCGAAGACCCGCCGGATCATCTCGCTCTCGTCGGGTTTGCCCGGCTCAAACGCAACCGCTTCGAGCGCAGCCTCGCGCTGGTCGAGACGCAGCTCGGCTTCGCGGCGGTCCTTGTCGGGCCCGTGACAATGGAAACAGTTTTCCGAAAGGATCGGCCGAATGTCGCGATTGAAGCTCAGCTTCGCGGGCTGCCCGCTCGCGAACCCCACCACGGAAACGGCGAAACCAAACACGACGGTAAGCGCAGGGGCCGAATGGAGGCGCATACAAGGAACTCAACGAATCAAATGCGCGATGGGAAGCCAGAGTTCGGGGTGCCGCGCAGATCAGACGCGCGACTCGCCGTGGTCGCGCCCCTGCCGGCGCGCGCCGCAGCCCGCCGCCTCACCCGGGCGACCGCGTTATCTGGCTACGGCAATTCAGGTTAAATCAGGCGAGACCTGGCCGCTCACCACACCCGCTCCGCCTGCTGCTGTTCCACTTGCCGCTCGGCCGCGTCGTCCAGCTCGCTCAGGAAATCCAGTCCCGTCCGCCGCTGGATTTCGCCGATCGTCGTGAGAAATCCCTGCTCGTCCGCCCCCGCCGGCACCTCCTGCGGCACGATGAACGCCAGGGTGCGCAGCTTCCCTTCGTGCTCGTCGACGATGATCTTGAAGAACGCCTCCGGCACCGCCACGCCGCCACGCAGCGTCCGCGGATTCGGCCCGAACACCGGACCGGTCAACACCCACACCTCGCCATAGCGCGCCGGATAACTCGTCGCGATCTTCAGCTCGAGCTCACGCCACAATCCCGCGTTCAACGCATGGCGTTGCGGCACGATGTTCGACATCAGGAAAGTCTCGCGTTGCGCCGCCACGCCGTACCGCGTCGCGATCGCGTAGTTGGGCGCGAGATGCCCGCGATCGTAACCGCTTCCTGAATACGCATCGGCCGACACGCGCGCCGCCGTGCGCCGGTCCACCTCGAACTTGTCCGGCCGCTCCGGCGGCGTACCGATCCGCGGCACATCGCCCACGCGATACGCCGCCCACAACGGATTCGCCTGCACCTCGCTGTAGCCGACGACATAGGCGCGGTTCGCCAGCACCCGCAGGCCGCCGCCGATCGCGTGGCCCGCCGGCCGCGGTGCGCCCCCATACACGATCGACTTGTCGCCGGGCGCCACGCCGCCGGTCCCGCTGCCGGCGTAGTAGAGTTGCCAGAGGTCCCACGCGACGTCGAAGGCCGACACCCGCTTGTCCCGCTCGAGCGCGTTCTCCACCAGTCGCCGCACCTCGCGCTGCCGCGTGTCCGGTTGCAGCAGATACCAGCCGCCCAGAAGCGCGGCCAACGCGAGATTCAGGAGGAACAACCATTTTGCCGCGCCGCGCGGCAACCGACCGTGAGTTTTTCGGGAACGACGTGCCATCGCCCGCGTTACTCGGCGATTTATCCGCGCCAAACAAGTCCGACGTTCGCCCGCGGGCTGGCGACCGTCGAAAATTCACCTGCAATTCTCAAACCGCCGGACGCCTGCTCACTTCGCCTGCACCCATTGCACCGCATCGATCACGACGTAGCCGTCCGTCCCCGCGTTCGAGATCTCCACGTGACCGGCCTTCCCCTTCTCGAAACGGAACGTTCCGACCGGCTCGAACAGCTCGCGCACCTTCGGCTTCTTTTTCTGGTTCACCACCACCTTGGTTTCGCCGTCCGCATGGCGGATCGTCACCGGCACATTCGCCGCCCGGTTCGGATTCCACGCATAGGCCACGAACACCTGATAGCGCCCCGCCTGCGGCAGCGACGGCACGAAGCGGGCGGTCTGCTCGCCCTTGTTCGCATTACTGTCGTGATGGTATCCGGCATCCACATACGTCGGATGCGCCGAGCTGTTGCGGTCGAAGCCCGTGCGCACCGCGTCGAGTTCGTCGACCACGACGCCTTCGAGCCGCTCTTTCGGGAGCACCACGCGAGCTGCGATCTCCGGGCTCTCGAAATCGAGCACCTGCCCGTCCTTCACCAACCGCTCCTGCAGCTTCGCCGCGTCGATCTTCTGCACGGTCACGCTCTGCTCGATCGCGTGCACCGCCGCCGTCGCCGCGCTCTGGCCCAGCACCATGAACACCGGTTCCATCCGGATGCTGCCATAGGCGATGTGCGAGGCGCTCAGGCACATCGGCACCAGCAGATTGGTGCACTCTTCCGCCTTCGGGCGGATACTGCGATAACTGATCGGATACGGGCGCACGCGCACCTGCACGTCGCCCTCGTTCCGGACGAAGCCTTCCGGCGTGATATAGCGCTGGATGTGGTGCGAATCCATGTTGTAGGCCCCCATCCCGACGCTGTCCGGAGCCACCACCGCCCGGGTGCAGTTCTTCTCGGTCATCACATACTCGCTGATCAGTCGCCGTGCTTCCCGCACGTACAACTGCCGCGGCCAGTTGCCATTCTCGGTAAATTCATCCTTCGCCAGGCCGATCCGCTGGAACTCCGCCCGGACCTTTTCCGGCACCCGGGGATTGTTTGCCAGTGTCCACATCAACCCCTTCTGCCAGTCCTCGTGCGCCTGCCAGATCTTCGCCCGCGTGGCGTAATCAGCATCCGGATACGCCCAGTTCTGCCCGATGAAGTCCGTGCTGATCGCGTAATTGTTGTTCGTATCCGTCTTCCGATTCGGCATCCATACCGGATTCCACGGCACGCGATGGTCGCCCGCCTCGAAATTGCGCAACAGCAGCTCGAACCATTGCGGATCGTAGTTCGCCGGCTTCTCCCACGCGCGGCGGTTCTCCGCCACGTCCGTCGTGCACATCCGGAAGTTGTAGGCCTGCACTTTCCGATCACCGGAAAACTCCTCGCCCGGCCCGGCGACTTCGATGCCCGGCAGCACGCCACTCTTCGGATCGCCCGGCTTCACGTAGGGATCGACTTTACGGGTGAACTGGTGGCTCACCGCGTGTCGCGTCTGCACGCCATTCAGGGTCTCGCCGTAAACCGCGTTCGCCTCCCGCCCCACGTGGTAACTCACCTTCGCCTTCGCCATCAGGTCGCCCTCGTACGTCGCATCGATGAACATCTTCCCGGCAAACCCGCGCCCGCTTTCCATCACGATGCGCGTGATGCGCGCACCGTCCTTCACCACGCCGCGCGCGAGATCCAGCCGCTCGCCGCGCACCACCGTCACCTTGTCCGCCACCTCACGCAGCATCTCGTCATAGATCCGGGTCGCGACATGCGGCTCGAAGGTCCACATCGTTTTCTCGTTCGGATCGTTCGAGCCGCGCCGGTTCACATACTCCTCGCGCTTCTGCCGCGTCCAGCTCTCCGGCTTCTGATAATGCTGCCAGACCCGCCCGTAGAACTCCCGCGCGATTCCGCCGATCGCGCGCTTGTTGCCGATGTCCGTCGCGCCCAGCCCTCCCGTCGTGAGCCCGCCGAGATGCTGCGTCGGCTCGATCACGACCGCCGTCCGGCCCATCCGCGCCGCTTGCACCGCTGCGGCTATGCCGCCCGACGTGCCGCCATAAATGACAACATCGTAATTCGCCACCGACGCCGCAGCGCGGCTCGTCGACGCCACTGCGACCATCATTAAAAACACCGGGAGGAGGTAACGCATAAGAAAGCCCGCGAGTGTGGAGGCCTCCCTGGTCCGCGACCAGCCCGTTTGTGGAACGACACGCCCCGGCGCAAACTCCGCCCGCCCTCACTCCTCCCGCCCGCCGCCAGCGAGCCCGCTCGTGCGAGAACTTCCTGTGACCCGCAACGTCCTCCAACGCCCCACGCCTCACGCCTTCAACGGCAAGGTGTAGTTCCAAGGCGCCCGCATCGGCCGCCGCAACAGCTTCGATGCCTGCGCGTCGCCGATGATTTCCTCCTTCTTCGGATCCCATTTGAGCTTCCGGTGGAGCACCATCGCGATGTTGCCGAGGTGACACATGCTCGCCGTCCGGTGACCAGTCTCCACCGGTTCCATCGGTTCCTCGCGCGACTTCACGCAATCCAGGAAATTCCGGTAGTGATTCACGCTCACCGGCAGCCTGATTTCGCCGGGCTCGAGCTGCGCCGTCGCCAGCGTCGCTGGCTCCGCTTCGATCCCTTTATAGACCACGCGCAGCCATCCTTTCGTCCCAAAGAACGTCGCGCCAAAACCGCGTTTGTCCGTCTTGCATTCGAGCACGACCCCGTTCGCGTATCGCGCCCGGAATGCGACCTTCGTCGGCGTGTTGAACAGGTCGCCCTCGGCCGGAAATTCCGCGCCGAGATCCTCGACCTCGATCGGCCCCGTGTGGTCCACGTCCATCGCCCAGTGCGCCACATTGTTCGAGTGACACCCGAAGTTCGTCGTCTGCCCGCCCGAGTAGTCGCGGATGAAGCGGAACCGATAATGGCATCGGTCCTTGTGATACGGCGCATCCGGCGCCGGCCCGAGCCACATGTCGTAATCGAAACCTTCCGGCACCGGCATCTGCTTCCAGCCCGGACCCGGCCCCGCAAAATTATTTGCCGCCACATAGGTCTCGATCCGCTCGAGTTTCCCGATCCGGCCGTTCCGGATCAGCTCGCACGCGCGCCGGATCGTCGCGTTCGACCGATACTGGCTGCCGGTCTGCAACACCCGTTTGTGCCGCCGCACCGCCTCGATCATGTCGCGCCCCTCGGCCACCGACAACGTGAGCGGCTTCTGGCAATAGATGTCCTTCCCCGCCCGCGCCGCCAGCACGGTCTGCACCGCATGCCAGTGATCCGGCGTGATGATCGCCACCGCGTCGATGTCCGGCCGCGCCAGCACGTCCCTGAAATCTGAATACATCGCGCAGCCGTCGTAGCGGCCGCTCGTCGTCTTCCCCGCATAGAAACGATTCACGAAATCGCGCTGCGGCTCGCGCCCGAGAAACTGCTTGTCCGTCCGATAGCCGAAACTCGCCCGGTTCACATCGCACACCGCCACGACCTGGCAGTCCTCGTTCTTCAGCCACTCCGGTAGATCAATCGTGCTCTGGTTGCCGCACCCGATGACTCCCAGCGTGATCCGATTGCTCGGCCGGTTCTGCCCAAACAACGAAGCCGGCGCGATCAGCGGCCCGGCGACAGTCGCCGCCGTGACGGCGGCAGACGAACGAATGAAATCGCGACGACTCAACGCGGAGGGCTTTTCTGGAGTATTCATAACCTGATTCTCCTGGACGCCTGTTGCGCCTATACTCCTTCGCCACCCGCGCCGCGACGTCAACGGTCCGCCGGCTGTGCGACCATTAAAGAAGCGCACCTCCACTGCTGCTGTGGAGCGCGCTAATGCGCGCCGGCTGCTTTCGTCATTAAACTCCCCACTGCCACCCGCAAGAAACACGTCTCCGACTCACGGCACAATTTTCAGAATCCGGTTATTATAGCTGTCCGTTATATAGAGCGTGCCGTCGCGATGCACCGTCACGCCGTGCGGGCGCGCCAGCTCGCAATTCTCGGGCGCACCGCCCACGCCCGCGGCCCCTTTCTTTCCCGTGCCCGCGATGCGCACGATTTTACCTGAACCCGGAAAATACTTCCGAATCACATTATTCTCCGCATCCGCGATGACGACGTTGTCCTCTCGATCGACGCAAAGATGCTTCGGCCCGTTCATCGTCGCGGCGAGCGCGGCGCCGCCATCGCCGGTCGCGCCTTTTTTTCCCGCCGCATTCACCACGGTACGAATCGTCCCGTCGCGGCTGACGACGCGCAGCGCGTGTCCTCCGCGCTCGAGAATATAGACGTTGCCCTTCCGGTCGGGGGCGACGGCCCGCGGATCGAAGAGCGGCGCCTCCGTCGCGATCGCGCCATCACGGGGCACACCTTTCTCGCCATTCCCCGCGATCACGCGAGCGCGGCCGGTCGCGACGTCGATCGCGTGCACCCGGCGCAAATCCGCCACGAACAGCTCCGCGCCGTCGAAGCTCAGCGTGATGCAATACGGCCCCGCCCGGCGCGCGTTTTCCGGCGGCACGACAAAGCCCGGCAGCGTCGTGACCATTCCGCTCTCGCGGTGCACGCGACGTACCCGGCCGTTCCACGTGTCCCCGATGAGCACATCGCCCCCCGGCAGGATCGCGAGGTTGTGCGGCCCGTGAAATTTCGCCGCCAGCGCCGGACCGCCGTCGCCCTCGTCCCCGGCCACACGCTGTCCGGCCACATGCGTCAACGTGCCGCTCGTATCCATTTTCAGGAGACGATTACCCGCTGCCATCTCGATGATGAAGAGGTTGCCGTCCCGGTCGAAATCCACGCCGAACGGCTCGTGCAGCTTGGCGCGCGCCGCCGGGATTCCGGTGCGCTCCTCGTCGCCTCCGGCCACCAGCACGATTTTCGCAGCTCGCAACGGCAGCGCAGCCAGTGCCACGGACCCAAGCAGGAAAGGCAGCCAGGAGGAAAACGTCATCGGGATCGGGGTTCGCCTCCTTTTCCCGCAGATCCTCGTCCACCGCAAGACGGCGCTTTCCCCTCCGTGCCCATTACGCCCCACGAACGCAGGCCCGGACCTCGCGTTATTGACGCTTCGATTTCTTCGCGCCTGGCGGCGGATTCACTTCGATGCTCACCGGCAACTCGCTGAGCTCGTAATACCGATGCTCGATCCGGTCATCGCGGACGATCGCCACGCGGATGCCCGACCTCCCATTGCCAAGCGGCTTGCCGACCGGGCCGCTCGTGATCGCCTCCAGGTCGCCATCGCGCGCCTCTGCGTTGCGGTGGTAGTGTCCACAAAACAAATACCGCACCCCGAACTGACGAAACAACGCGAGGTGCGCGGCGCGGCGCGGCGTCGGAATGTTGAAGTACTCGTCCGCCTCCCCCGCCGATTTCAAAAACCACGGGTGATGCTGGAACACCACGATGTGCTTCGGGTTCTCCGCCTTCGCCTTCGCCAGCTCCGCGCGCAGCCACTGGTCCTGCTCCGCGAGCTGCTCCGGCGCAAGTTGCGGCGAGTGAATCAAGCTCGAGTTGAGCACGATGCCCACGAGCCCCGCGTGACGAAACGTGTAGCGATCCGGCCCGAAGGTCTTCACGTAAGCCGCCAGGCTCTCCGGCGTCGGCGCGTTCTCCACGTCATGGTTCCCCGCAATGTGGTAGACCGGTATATCGCGATCGATCTTCCGCGCGATCCGCCGGTATTCGGCGATCTGCGCCGCGTCGCCAGGCCGGTGCACGAGGTCGCCCGTGATCACCACGAAGGCCGGCCGCAACCGGTTCACCGCCGTCACCGCGAACTCGAAATTCGCCGCGTCCTGCGTGAAATCGCGATTTTCCGTGAACATTCCAAGCTGAGGATCGCTCAGCTGAATGAAGAAAAACGGCTCGGCCGCGGCGCCTTGCTGCGGCGCAAACCCGACCAGCGCGAGGACATGGGCGAGCAGGAAAGCACGGAATTTTTTCATGCGTGACGGTTGATGAACGCGCAGCTTTGCATCCACTGCGCCGTTGACAAGCACCGGTCGCAGTGAGCAAACCCACGCCCCTGGAGTGCGGCCGGGCTCTCCGCCCCGCACTCAACCCACCAACCCTCGAGTAACGCGTATGAAGAAACTCATTACCCTCATCCTCCTCGCCGCCCTCGCGGCCACCGCAACGTCGACTGCCGTCGCCCAAACCGAGAAAAAGAACAAAAAGGGCAAGAAGGCCAACAGCTCCCAGATGAGCGAAGTGACGCCCAAAAGCGTGATTCACGTCGTCACCGTCATCTGGAAATCGGACGCGACGCCGGAGCAAATCCAGGCCGCGCTCGACGGCGTGAAGAAGCTCCCCGCCGCCTTCCCCGGCATCACCCGCGTGTGGACCCGCTCGATCAAGGTGCAGAATCCTCCGGGCACGGAGAAGAAGCGCACGCATGCCTTCGTCATGGAATTTGCCAGCGAACAGGCGCTGAAGGACTACCATAACAGCCCCGCGCAGCTCGAATGGTACAAGCTCTACGAGCCGGTTCGTGACCAGAGCACGACGCACGATATCACCAACTGATCGTCGCCCCGGATTTTTCCGCGAGCGTTTACTCGCTCATTACAGGCCGCCTTCGGGCGGCCTTTTTTCTGGCTGGCCTATATCATATTTGTATCGGGCCTGATCGCCCGATGCCCACCGGCACTCAGCGTCCGGGTGCGACCTCCAGCAGCGTCCCCGCGATGTGCCGCGGCCCGTCCGCGAGATTATAGTAATATACCACCAGCACGCGCCGCTCATCCAGCGCCACCGCCCACGGATAACCGATATCGCTCGTCCCGCCGTCCTCCCGCAATATCGTCTCCGGTGCGGTCGCGAAATCCGTGCATTCCGCGTTCAGGATCCGCGCGCGAATGCCGAACGGCTTGTGCCGGTAACCGTAGACGAGCAGCACCCGCTGGTCCGCCAGCCGCAACGCCTGCAATGGATGCCCTTGAAACCCCATGCTCTCCCACGGCTGAAACGTCTTGCCGCCGTCGGTCGAGCGCGCGAGGCACGCCTGATCGTTGAAGTTCGCCGTCCGCAGGAACGCCACGACGTCGCCTTTCGGCGTCTCGTAAACCGACGCTTCGGTGAACGTCACCTTCTCGTCGACCGCCACGGGCGCCGAGTAGCGCCAGCTCAGTCCCTTGTCGTCGGAGATGAGGAGATGGTTCGACACTTTCCGCGGCGCGAGCCGGTCGGTCGCCGCCACCACCCAGAAAATCCGCCCGTCGCGGCTTTCATAGAGCGCGCCTCGATTATAGGCCGGCACCGGCTGTCCATACGCGTCGTGATTGAGCTCGGGCGTTATATGCGGTGGATATAACGGTCCCTGCCACGATGTTCCCCCATCCGTCGAGCGCAGCATATAGCCGCCGAGGAAAATTGATCCGGGCTTGTTCTGCAGATACGGCGGCTTGAGCGCCGCCACCGCCTCCGGCTGCATCACGGTCCAACCGTAGCTGGCGCACAACAACGTCCCGTCGCGCAATTGCAGCAGACACGGATCCTGCGAGCCGCCGAGCGCGTGCGCGTAAAGAAGCTCCGGCTCGCGCGTCCAGGTCGCGCCATCGTCACGCGAGCGCACTAACACGAGGTAACTGTTCGGGTCGACGTGGCTCTCGCGCTTCTCCCCCAACGCCCGCCGCGCCGGCGCCCGGCGAAATGCGACCATGAGCTCGCCATCCGGCCGCCGCACGACCGACGGAAATGCCGCGTAGAATTTCGGATCCTCATAAAGCACGAAGTCGCGCATCGTGCGCAGGCCCGCGGGTTGGGCCGCCGCCGATTGTGTGCTCGCCGCGGGCTGCGCCTTCGCCCCGCCGGCGAGCGCCAGCAACGCGACTCCGGTGACGACCAGCCGCCCTCGCGTTCGCCGTGCGATGCATCGAAAGAGGGAAACCAATTGGGGAATGGAAACGTTCGTGGGGCTCACGGAACCGATGTAGGTCATTTCCGGCGGATAATGCCAAGCCGCGTTTCCTCGCGACCGCGGCCGCCCGTTTCGTCCGCTTGCCGGCCGCGCCGGGCCCCGCCATCAACCCGGCTCATCCCGCGCTCCCAGCCGCTCCCGACCTCGATGCTGCCAACTTACCTTCTCCTCACGCTCGCGATCCTCGGCCTTTGGACCGGACGCACCTCCACGTCCGCACCGCTGCGCCACGCCTTTTGGGCGGTTCCTTTTCTCCTCGCGCTCGGGTCGGCACTCACGACCGGGATCGTCGAACCCATCGCGATCATCTGGATCGCAACATTCGCCGGAGCCGTTCACCTCTTCGCGCGAAAAACGCTTCCCCGCGGACCGAGGACCATCGCTGCATTCGTCCTCATCGCGCTGGCCGCGGGACTCATGTCTCATCAGCTGCCAGGCTTCAATAACCCGCGCGTGCTCGATGGCGTGCGCTTCACCGCGGACGCCCTGCCGTTCCGGCTGCATCTCAATTTCGACAAGACCATCGTCGGCCTTTTTCTGCTCGCCTGGCTGCACGCGCGGGTCACGCGTGCCGCTGACTGGCGCACGATGGCCCTCCGCGCGGCGCCAGTCGCGGCGGGAACCATCGTCGCGCTGCTGGCCGTGTCATTGATTGCCGGATACGTGCGCTTCGCGCCCAAGCTCCCGCCCGAGACGGCGCTGTTCCTCTGGGTGAATCTCTGCTTCACGTGCGTGGCGGAAGAGGCGTTGTTCCGCGGGTTCATACAGCGACAGCTCGCTGCGCGCTGGTTGCACGTGCGCCACGGCTCCTGGCTTGCCCTCGGTCTGGCGGCCGCGCTGTTCGGATTCGCCCATGCCGCCGGCGGCCCCGCCTACGTCGCCCTCTCCACGCTCGCAGGTGTCGGCTATGGCTGGGCCTACCTGCGCAGCGGCGGTCGAATCGAGGCAAGCATCCTCACGCATTTCGCCGTAAATGCGGTACACTTCATCGGATTCACATATCCGGCTTTACAGCACCCGACGGGATAGTTCCGGTGCGACTGGGTAACACGACTCGCCGCGGTGCCGCCCCCGCCTTTTTCATCCTGTAGCCATCCTGTAGGGTGCCTACGGGGTTCCGATAGTGTCTGGTTTTCGCCCGCGGCCCCATCAGCCACCTCTCAGCGCCGGCATCTGCACGCGCCACGAGATTGCATATTGTACAATCGCTCTAGCCACCCGACGCGCAGGCGTGCAACGATCGATCGGCTCGATCGTTCCGCTTCTTGCCGCCCAATGTCCAATTCCCCCGAACTTGATTCTTCCTACGTCGACCATGTCGCGAAACTCGAGCGTCGGCTCGATACGGATGTCGCGCTGCGGAGCGCCGTCGGCGGCGAATTCCTCGCGATCGGCAAACTCGAGTATCACCTGCTCCGCTCGCGCGGCCTGAAAAGCGGCCACCTCGTCGTCGACGTCGGCTGCGGCAGCGGCCGGCTCGCGTTCCAACTCGCCCAGTTTCCCGGCATCCGCTACATCGGCTCCGATGTCGTGCCCCGGCTCCTCGACTATGCCGCCGAGTTGTGCGCGCGCCCCGACTGGCACTTTATCCACTCCGACGGCACCGCCATTCCCTGCGGCGACGGCGAGGCCGATTTCGTCTGCTTCTTCTCGGTCTTCACCCATCTGCACCAGGAGGAAATCTATCGTTATCTGCGTGAAGCGCACCGCGTCCTCAAACCAGGCGGGTTGTTGCTCATGTCGTTTCTCGAATTTCGCGTCCCCTCGCATTGGGCGGCCTTCATCGCCTCGGTCGATGGCACGCGTGAGGACCGCCACCTCAACCAGTTCATCGAACGCGATGCCATCAGGGCCTGGGCCGCACCCGCCGGGTTCGAGGTGCGCAGTATCCACGCCGGCGATACCAACTACATCCCGCTCCCGGAAGAGGTGCGCTATGAGAGCGGCGCCACCGTCAGCGGCGCCGGCTCGCTCGGCCAGTCGCTCGCGGTGCTGCAAAAGCGCCGCACCGCACCGGCCCCGCCCGACTCGGGCGCGGCGGATGCCATTGCCCTCCCGTCCGTGCACCCCGCACCCGCGGCGGCGGATGCTCCCGCCCTGACCGGGGACTCCGCGCCATCATCCGCGAACGATGCCGGGACGCTGGTCAACGCCTCCACCCGCGCCCACGTGCCACCCGGCGGTTCCGCGACGGTCGGCTTCATGATCGGCGGAACATCGCCCCGCCGCGTCCTCATCCGCGCCGTCGGCCCCAGCCTCAGTGTGTTTGGCGTCGCGCAACCACTCGCTCATCCCGTGCTCGAGCTCCACTCCGGCGATACTGCGCGCGCCACGACCACCGGAGGCTGGAAGGGCACCGCGGAAATCGCGGCCGCCGCCCAGGCCGTCGGCGCCTTCACCCTCGCCCCGGACAGCGCCGATGCCGCCCTGCTCGTTTCTCTTCCGCCCGGCAGCCACACCGCCGTGGTCAGAGGCGCGTCGGCCACCGACACGGGCGAAGCGCTCGTGGAAATCTATCTCGTGTAGTTCGCGTCGAGCGGCCCACATCGCGGTCGGGGCGTGGTCACGTATTGCATCTCCGGATACCGCTGCGTCAGCCTCACACCGGCGCGTCCGCCGGATCGGCCTCGTGCCCACGCAAGCGCGCGATCTGCTCCTCGAGCATCATCATCATTTCCCGAGTGATCGCGTCGCGATCGCTGAACAGATCCCACACGTCGCCCCGGCACGGCTCCCAGATCGGCTGGTTCAGATGCGCCACCAGCCGAATCCGGTCCGCCGGGCTCGGGTGGGTGTCATCCGGCGAGGTTTTTTCCTTCAGCACATTCTGAAAGGCCGTCTCGATGTCCGCCGTTGAAGTGACACCGGCGTCGTAGAGGTTCTGCAACGGCCGCCGCGCCTCGATGCCGGCCTTGATCTCGCGCTCGGCGACGGCGTGAAACTCGATGCTGCGCCGGATCACGTGGTGCAGCCCACCCTCGAGCGCTTGCGCTCCATATGCCCGCGCGGCAAAACGATCGGCCAGGATCTCCTGCAGCCGCGTCGCGCCGTGGCTGATTCGGCGAAAGATGAAATGGTACACGCGCAGGAACTGGAACGCCACGTTGAAGGCGCTCGCCTGCCCGGCCTCGCACATCGCTACGTAGAGCTTCATCATGTCGTTGCGGACGCGCAGCGCGATGTCACCGCCCGCCGTGTCGCGATTCGAAAAGTGGCCGTATTCGTGCGCCAGCACCGATCGAAAGTCATCCTGCTTGAAACCCGGCAGCACCCCCGTCCCCAGAATCAGCACGCGCTTCGCTTCGTTCCGCAGCTTCTCGCGCCACGTGCCCCGTTCGTAGACGGCCAGTTCCGTCCCCGGAGTGATCCGAATTTCATCGATCGCCGGCGTCCCCAACGCACGCGCCACGCCGTCGGTCAACTTCCACAAACCCTCCGCCTCGTCACGAAGCAGCGCCCGACCTGGCTCCTCCGACGACACCCGAATGAACAGCGACCGTAGCATCGCCCAGATCGTCACCACCGCGATCACGCCTACGATCGCGACGAGCTTGATCGGCACGCGACCGATCGTGAAGAACCCATAGAAGATCGCGCAGCTTGTCCCGACGATGATCACCATCACCACAGGCAGGGATATATAGTAGTAGACTCCGGCCACATTGATCACCGCGCGATAAACCCGCCGCAGCCGGCGCTCGGTGAGGCTCACCGCCAGCCTGGCATCCGCGTGCTCCGCATGGCGTAGCACCACGCGCGAAAGCACGAAGCCGAGCGCAAACAACGACAACAGCCCCATGATCCATCCCCCGACGCCGATGCCGGCATACAACGCGATCCGCCAGGCGGTCGCACGCGTGCTCACCCCCGAATCGAGAAACGATTTCACCCTTTCGGCCGGCAGCCCGAGCCGCTCCGCCACCCGGATCTCCCGCTCCGCGCTGATCCATTCCTCGTCGATCGCATGCACCAGCGCGCTCAGATAACGCGTGACCATGTGGTCGGGATGCTTCGCCCGCAACTCCTCCACCGCGCTGCGCGCCATCGCAGGCTGGTCGAGTTGGAAGGCCAGTTGCGCCGTCACACTCAACGTATCCACATCGTCGCCTCCCGGCAGCGCCCGCGCCTCCGCCAGCAACTGCAACGCCCGTCCTTTCTCCGCCGCGGAACCCGCGCCACCCGACGTCGACACGCCGAGATTGTAGGCGAGCGTCGAGAGATTTTCCGGCGAGCGTCGCAACGCCACGGCCTTTTCGCACAGGCGCAGACCTTCCGTCCGTTTTCCCAGCGCCACCAGCGAAGTGCCAAGCCGGCGAATCGCCGGATCGAAAGTCGGCGCAGCCGCATGGACTTTCGCATAACCGGTCGACGCCTCCGCATAATCTCCCCGGTCCATCGCAACCCGCGCCCGGCGAAACGTCTCCACCAGCGAAGCATCGACCCGCTGCAGTTCCCGTTCGATGAGCACCTCGCGCGTCATGTCCCGCCCGGCTTCCGCCGCGCTCGCTCCTCCGGACACAAGCGCCAGCGCCACCAGCGCAACAAAAACGCGCATCACGGGCGATCGAACCAGAAGCAACAGATTCATGATAAAGAAGGCCGCCGCAGGCCGGCTCGGACCACGAACGACCGGAGCAGGATGAGGCCCGTTCTTGGAATGTGGAGCCGCCTACCTACCCAAAATTCGGTAGAACGGCCGGTTGACATCGCGCCCGTTTTTCACCTTGCGTCCGCGGCGAACGAATCCCTCCCGCGGCCCCTCCCCCGACGTCTCGATCGCATCCGATCCGATGAGCCACCATTGCACCGCGCGGGGGGACTCATTTTCCTCCGCGCATGCGTTTCCCTCCGCGTGCCCTCCGTTGCGCCTGCGTCGCACTATCGCTCGCCACCTCGAGCCCGGCCGCAAACACCGGCATCGCCACCTCGGGCGGCCCTGCCTTCACTCCTTCGCCTCGTCTGCAAGCCATCGCCGACCGCGCAGCGCAAACCGCCATCGAACGCTTCCGGGCCCGCAAACTCGCCTCCACGGATTTCGCGCTCACGCTGGTCGATCTTTCCACGCCAGCGCAGCCGCGACACGCGCACATCCGGGGCGATGTGCCCATCTACCCTGCCAGCGTCATCAAGCTCTTCTTCTTCGCCGCCGCGCATCGCTGGATGGAAGACGGCCGCCTCACCGACACGCCTGAGCTTCGCCGCGCCCTCCGCGACATGATCGTCGATTCCTCCAACGACGCCACGCACTACGTCGTCGATCTGCTCACCGGCACCACCAGCGGCCCCGAGCTGCCCGACGCCGAGCTCGAGCTCTGGTTCGAAAAACGAAACGCCATCACCGCCTACTTCGCCGGCCTCGGCTACACCGGCGTCCTCGCACATAAGAAACCCTGGGGCGACGGCCCCTACGGCCGCGAATCGCAAGCCACACGGCTCTTCGAGCCGAAGCGCAACATGCTCACGACCGACGCCACCGCGCGACTCCTCACCGAAATCGCCTCCGGTCAGTGCGTCACCGCCGCACGCAGCGCCGAGATGATGACACTCCTCTCGCGCACCCCGGCAAAGGACGACAAAACGAAAGACGTCCAGTCCGCCTTCACCGGCCCCGCTTTGCCTCCCGGCGCCAAACTCTGGTCGAAGGCCGGCTGGACGAGCCAGACGCGGCACGACGCAGCCTATATCGAGCTCCCCAACGGCGCGAAGTTCGTCCTCGTCGTCTTCACCACGAACCACGCCCGCGAAAAAGAAATTATCCGCACCCTCGCACGCACCATCGTCGAAAGCCTGTGAGAGCAAGGTGGGACCCCCGGCTCTCCGAGCCGCGCGCCGCCCGCGCTTTTCCCTCTCTCCGTCTCCTCTCTCCCCGTCTCCCCCTCTCTCCATCCCTCCATCCTCTCCCGCCCTGCCCACCCGCCACATCGCCGCCCCCGCCACCCGCCTCCACCTCCGCATCACTCCGGCCCAGAAACCGCGCCAGCATCACCGCGATCGCATCCACCTCATCGCGCGCGTTCTTGCCCGGCGGCATCACCGCGCGGTTCAACATCGCACTAAACACGAGCTCCTCGCCCGCAGCCGAGCTTACGTATCCAGAAACTGAATTCGCCCATCGCAGCGTCCCCGTCTTCGCCCGCACGTTGCCTTCCGCCGGCGTGCCCTTCATCCGCCGCCGCAACGTTCCATCCACGCCCGCGATCGGCAGCGACGCCCGGAACGCCTCCGCCTCGCGATGCGCCGCCATGAAGGTCAGCAGGGCAACCGTCGCCCGCGCGCTCGTCAGGTTGTTGCGCGACAACCCCGAGCCTTCCTCGAACCGCACCTCGTCCGCGGCGAGCCCGTGCTCCTGCAAAAACTCCCGCAGCGCCAGCACGCCGCACTGCTCCGAACTGCGCCATGCCGGCGCGTCCGCCGCGCGCCTCATTTCGCCGACATGCGCGAAAATCAGGTCCGTCCGCAGATTCTGCGACGACTTCATGAAGCCCGTGACCATCTCGCGCATCGGCGCCGACACGATCTCGCCCAAAGTCAGCCGCGCTTCGTCGCGCGTGTTCGCCGCCGCGTCGGGCCAGTGCACGCTGCGTGGCTTTCCCTCCACCACGATACCCTGCCGCGTGAGCACGTCGCGCAACGCCGCCGCGAACCAGTTCGCCGGCCGCTGCACCGTCGCCTCTGTTATATAGTCATCGTTCCCGAGCGGCATCTCGCCAAAAACATGCACGACACTCTCGCCCAAAAGTCGCATTACTTCGATGCGTCGCACTCCACCGGCCGCGCTCGTCACCACGCGATTATCGAGCACCAGTCCGCTGTGCGGCTGCACGAGCGTCACGCCCGCCGGCCGGCCCACGTTCGCACCCGGCACGATCTTCAGGTCGACATAGTTGTCCTCGAGCGAGAGCGCTGAGATCTCCGCGCCGTAGTAGTCGTTGAGATCGTCCGCCGTCCAACCCGCGCCATTCGCGCCCCCGCGAAAGAACGTCGCGTCCGCCACCAGGTCGCCGGTGATCCGCCGCACGCCGGCTTTCCTCAACGCCGCGACAAACGGCGCGAAGATTTCCTCGAAACCCTTCCGCTCCGGCCAGGAATGCCAGCCCGGATCGCCGCGCCCGCTCACGATCACGTCGCCCGTCACCGTGCCGCTCGCATCCGGTCGCGCGGCCGCCAGAATCGGCGTCACGATCCGGTAATCGCCGCCCAGCCGATCGAGCGCGAGCGCGCCCGTATACAGCTTCGTGTTCGAAGCCGGGCTCAGCAGCCGGTCGGCATGGTGTTCGAATAACGTCCGGCCCGTTTCCAGCGACACCACCTTCACGCCCCAGGTCGCACCGCTGAACCGATCGTCGCCCACGTGCGCTTCGAGTTGCGCGCGCAGCGCCATGAGCGTCGTCGTGGCTTCGGATGCCGTCGTCCGTGTTTCAGCCGCGCGCACCGACAGAAGCGCCACCACACTCGAGACCACCGCGACGCCGTATCCGCCAACCTTCAGAATTCGCTGCATGGGGCAAAGCGCATAAACGCTCTGCGCCACCGGCGCAACAGCGAGACCCCGCCCACAAGCACTCACTTTACCGGCGGGAGGAAGATCGTTCCGTCGCCCTGCCCGGCGAGCAGGCAGCGCCCACTTCCCCCGCATCCGCGATTCTCCTCGCCAACCAAAATCTGTTTTCGCTCGATGGCGCCGCCCCGCGACATCGTCCTCTCTTACCTTCGCTCCCCATGCCCGGCTTCTTCAATCTCGGCGACTGGATCGTCATCATCGGCTACCTCGTCGGCGTCATCGCGCTCGGCGTGTGGTTCGGCCGAGACCAACACAACACCCGCGATTACTTTCTCGGCGGTCGCACCATCCCGTGGTGGGGCATCGGCGCCTCGATCGTCGCCACCGAGACCAGCGCGCTCACGATCATCGGGGTTCCCGCGATCGCCTATGGCGGCAACATTCTGTTCATCCAGATGATCGTCGGCTACGTGATCGCCCGCATCATCCTCGCGGTCGTCATGGTGCCGCACTATATGAAGGGCGAGATCTATTCGCCGTACCAACTGCTCGAGCAACACCTCGGCCGCAGCCCGCGTCGCCTCGCCGGCGCCTTCTTCCTGATGCTCGAGACCATGTCGGCCGGCGTACGCGTGTATGTCGCATGCATTCCCGTGCGACTCATGCTCGGCGATGCCGTCTGCAGTCTCGGCGGCCTGGTCGATCCCATCCTCGGCGCCATCCTGCTCTTCGTAGTGCTGTCCTTGATTTATACCTACATCGGCGGCGTAAAAGCCGTCGTCTGGACCGACGCCGTGCAGATGCTGCTCTTCGTTCTCGGTGGTATCTACGCACTGCTCTATATCCCGACAATCATCGACGGCGGCTGGAGCGCCGCGATGGCCAAAGCCTCCGAGGCCGGAAAACTCGTCTGGCTCAACACCGACTTTTCCTGGTCCGCCCCGTTCAATATCTGGATGGGCGTCATCGGCGGCACCGTATTGGTCATGTCGAGCCACGGCGCCGACCAGTTGATCGTCCAACGCGTCCTCTCCGCCCGCAATATCAGCGAGGGCCGAAAATCCCTCGTCTTCAGCGCGGTGCTCATCTTCCCGCTTTTCCTGATCTTTCTCCTCGTGGGCGTGCTCCTCTGGGTCTTCTACCAGAGCCATCCGATGGGAATTCCGCTGCCCGAACGCCGGCCCGGCATCGGCGCGAACGATTTCATTTTCCCCATCTTCATGATGACCGAGGTCCCGCACATCATGAAGGGCTTCCTCATCGTCGCGATCCTCTCCGCCGCGATGTCCTCGATCAGCTCCGCGATCTCCGCCCTCGCCTCGGTCTCCACGATGGACTTCCTCCGCCCCGCGATCAAAGGCAGGGACGAGGCGTTCTTCCTCCGCTTCTCCAAACACTCCACCATATTCTGGGCGTGCGGCCTGATCTTCACCGCCTGGCTCACGCGCGAAGTGGAATTCGTGCTCAACGCCGCGTTCTCGCTGCGCGGCCTCACCAGCGGCGCCCTGCTCGGCGCCCTCATCCTCGCGTTGTTCGGCCGCGGCATCGGTCCGCGCCCGGTCGTCGCCGGCATGCTCGCGTCGGTAATCGTCATGAATCTCCTCTACTGGCCCGCCACGCTCCCCGCCTCGAAAGAGTGGTGGCTCGCGACCTTCGGCGGCACTGTCTTCTGGCCTTGGTTCACGCTCATCGGCTGCACGATTACGCTCAGCGTCGCGTGGCTGGCCAAAAGCATCTGGCCAAACGCGACCGCGCCCCTCGCCGCCGCGCGAGCCGCGGCACCGTCCGAGACCTCCGCGAAAACCTGATTCTCCGCTTCCTCGAACGATGCGCCGTCCCCGCCTCTTCGCCGGCCTTGCACTCGCGCTCACAGTCGTCGCGCTGCCCCGTGCCCAACCCGCCGCACCGCACTCCGCGCCACACCCGACGCCGCCCGCCGCACACACCCATCACGCCTCGTCGACGCCCGCCACCGCGCCAGCCGACGAGTTTACCCAGTTCGGCATCTACGAGAAAACCGCGCCGCTCCCCACCAAAACCACGCCCGTCGCCACCACGCTCCCACTCGAGCTCAAACACGGCGACCGCATCGTCTTCATCGGCAACACCCTCTTCGAACGCGCCGCCCAGTTCCCGCATTTCGAGTCGCTGCTCCACCTCGCGCATCCGTCCCACGAGTTCGTCATCCGCACGCTCGCGTGGTCCGCCGACGAACCCGGCCTCATGCCGCGCCCGCTGAATTTCGGCCACGTCCACCAGCACCTCACGGTACAGAAAGCCGACGTCATCTTCGCCGCCTTCGGTTTTAATGAATCCTTCGGTGGCGCCGAAAAACTCCCCGAGTTCCGCGCGCGGCTCACCGCCTTTCTCCGCGAGCTGAAATCCAGCGCCTACAACGGCACGAGCGCGCCGCGCATCGTCCTCGTCTCCCCCATCGCCAACGAAAATGTCCGCGCGCCCGCCCTCATCGCGGCTGCCGATCGCAACAATCCCAATCTCGCGCTCTACACGCGCGCCATGGCCGAGATCGCCGCCGCCGAGCAGATCGGTTTCGCCGATGTCTTCGCGCCCACGCTCCCCGCGCTCGCCGACCGCGCGACCGACCTCACCTTCAACGGCGTGCACCTCGAGGACGCCGGCTACGCCGTCTTCGCCGACGCGCTCTTCCGCGCGACCTTCCGTCAAGCGCCGCCGCGCGCCGATGCCGCGAGCGCCGCCGAATTGCGCGCGAGCATCGCCGACAAAAACACCCAGTTCTTCCGCCGCTACCGCCCGCTCAATACCTTCTATTACACCGGCGATCGCCGCATGAGTTACGGCTACCTCGATTTCCTCCCCGCGATGCGGAACTTCGATCTCATGGTCGCCAATCGCGACCGCCGCATCTGGGAAATCGCCGGCGGCCGCCGCTTCGGTGCCGAACGCGTCGACGACTCGAACCTCCCGCCGCTTCCGAAAACCATCACAAACCGCGCCGCCAACGAATGGCTCAGCCCCGCCGACGAGCTCGCGTCCTTCAAAATCGACCCGCGTTTCGAAGTGAACCTCTTCGCCTCCGAAGAGCAGTTTCCCGAGCTCGCGAATCCGATCCAGATGCGCTGGGACGCCCGCGGCCGCCTCTGGGTCAGTTGCTCCTCCGCGTATCCGCACCTCTACCCCGGCCAGGAGCCGCGCGACCGCATCGTCATTCTCGAGGACACCGACGCCGATGGCCGCGCCGACAAATGTTCGACCTTCGCCGACAACCTCCACGTCCCGCTCTCCTTCGAACTCGGCGACGGCGGCGTTTATGTTTCCGAACAGCCTCACCTCACGTTCCTCAAAGACGCCGACGGCGACGGCAAAGCCGACCTTCACCGCCAGCTCTTCACCGGCTTCGGCACCGAGGATTCCCACCACTCGCTCCACGACTTCGTCTGGACCCCCGACGGCGACCTCCTCTTCCGCGAATCGATTTTCCACCACTCGCAAGTCGAGACCGCCTACGGCCCGATCCGCGCCGCCAACTCCGCGTGGTTCCGCCTGCGCACCGCCACGCAGCACCTCTCCGCCTTCGGGAGCTACCCGAACACCAACCCGTGGGGAGTTACCTTCGACCCGTGGGGCCGCCACGTCGCGAGCCACCCGATCTTCGCCAACGCCTTCCACGCCACGAATCCACCCTACCCCGGGCAACACCCCGCCGCCACCGGCCTGCCCGCCTACTCCGGCACCTGCGGCCACGAATTCGTTGATTTCGATTTCTGGCCCGCAGAACTCCGCGGCGGTTTCCTGAAAGCCCGCTACAAGCCGACCAACCGCATCGAGATGCACCAGTGGATCGAGCGCGAAGATCACTTCGAAGAAAAATACCTCGGCGACATCATCTTCTCCACGAATCTCAGCTTCATCCCCGTCGACCTGAACGTCGGCCCGCGGGGCGACATGTATGTCTGCGACTGGTACAATCCCGTCAAAGGCCACCTCCAATACTCACTCCGCGACGAACGCCGCGACCGCAAATCCGGCCGCATCTGGCGCATCGTGCCCAAAGGCGCGAAACTCGCCGAGCCGCCCAGGATCGAAGGCGCCTCCATCGCCGCGCTCCTCGATCTCCTGCAAAGCCCGCACTACCGCTATCGCACCTGGGCCAAACGCGAACTCCGCCTGCACCCCGCCGACGATGTGAAGTCCGCCCTCGACCGCTGGGTCGCACAGCTCGACCCGAAGTCACCGCAATTCCGCCACCATCAGATCGAGGCGATCTGGACGTATCGAACAATTGGACACGTCAACCCCGCGCTTCTGAAGGACGTGCTCCACTGCGACAACCACCACGCTCGCGCCGCCGCCACGCAGCAGCTGCGTCATTGGGCCGGCGATCTCCCCGATGCCATCGCGCAACTCCGCGCCCGCGCGCACGACGACAACGCGCTCGTCCGCCTCGAAGCCGTCATCGCCGCCAGCTATATCGGCACCCGCGAAGCCCTCGAAGCGATTGTCGGCGTGATCGACCGCCCCGCCGGCGCCCACCTCAACTACGCGCTCCGCACCGCCTTCGGTTCCGAGGCGTTGTTGCGTCACTGGAAAACGGATACAGCCGCCTTTCCCCAGGTCGCCCGCTTCGTCGCCACCTTCGATCAAGCCGCGAAACGCCCCCGCAAAGGCCCAAAGCTCGACACCGGCGAATCCGCCTTCGACCGCCAGCGCGACCTCGCCACGATCACAATCTCCACCCTGCGCGAGCGCATGCTCTACGACCTCACGGAGTTCACCGTGAAGCCCAACCAGCCCGTGAGGCTCATCTTCAACAACACCGACAGCACGCCGCACAACCTCGTGATCGTCGCTCCCGGCGCCGCCGATGAGGTCGGCATCGCGGGCAATGAAATGGCGAAAGATCCCAACGGCATCAAACAGCACTTCGTCCCGAAGACCGACAAAGTCCTCCACTTCACGAAGCTTCTCGAAGCCGAAGGCCGCACCGTCCTGCGTTTCAAAGCCCCCTCGGCGCCCGGCGACTACCCCTACATCTGCACCTTCCCCGGCCACTGGGTCATGATGCGCGGCGTGATGCACGTTAAGTAGCCGCAGGTTTCCCCACCCGAGGTGGCGCCCGGCTCTCCGAGCCGGCCTGAGTTCCAGCCCTATCTCGCCTCAACCCCCAGTCTTCCCAAATAAACCCGCGTCTCATACCCAAACGTCACGCGCCCCTCCACCGCGTGCGTCGCAAATAATTCCTCCAGCCCGCGCATCAGCAGTGGATACTCCGGCCGGTCCGGCGTCGGCGCATACGACGACGATTCCAATCGCCCCTTGAGCGCCGCCAGATCCAGCCGCTGGCCGTTGGGAAACACGAATCGCCGCACGCGTTCATCGCCGCCCCCGAAGAACGCCTCGATCGCCGCCTCGTCGATGTGGCGGTGACCCGAGCACCCATACTCGGTCGAATACCGTTTGAGCAGTTCCTCATAGCCGCGCAAAAACGGCGTGCTCGTGTCGCGTTGATTCCACACCAGCGCCACCCATCCGCCCGGCCGCAGAATGCGCGCAAACTCACGCCGCGCCTCCTCGCGCCGGAACCAGTGAAACGCCTGCGCCGCGACCACCAGTTCCACGCTCGCATCCGGCAATCCCGTCTGCTCGGCGCTCCCGTCGCGGCTCGTAAAGTCCTTTCGCCCGCCCAGCCGCTCCTCCGCCGCCCGCCGCATCTTTTCATTCGGCTCCACGCCAATCACCCGCCACCCCGCCGCGAGCAGCAGCTCCGAAAAAATCCCCGTCCCCGCCCCCACATCCGCCACCACGCTTTCGGGGTTCAACCCGCATTCGACCCGCAACGTTTCGGTCACCTCAGCCGGATACGACGGCCTATGCTTCACATAATTCTCGACCCGATTCGTAAACCGTTCCTCCGGTGCGCTCATTCCCACACCTCATCATTAGCGCTGCAATTCGCGATGCTTTTTGTCGCCCCTGTTCGGGAGAACAGGGACCGCAGTGGCGCCCCCAAACACCCTCCCGTTTGCCACGGCCCGCCCGAACTGAATATTCTGAAGTATTGAACCCGTCCCACGCACCCACCATCTCTCGATCCTGCCTCGCGCAAACGTCCCATTCCACCTCGCCTCTCGCGCTCCGCCCCATGACACCGCTCCGAATCCTCCTCGTTCTCGCCCTCTCCTGCGTGCTCCCGGCCACCACTCCAGCCGCCCCATCCGGCGCGCTCCGGGCCGGTGCCTTCGCCTCCGACATCACGCCGACTTCATTTCCCTCGCCCGTGAACGGCAGCATGAAGGGAAACTTCGCCAAGGCCGTCACCGATCCCATGCACGCCCGCGCCGTCGCCATCGCCAACGGCCGCTCCGAGCTGATTCTGTGCGTGGTCGATTCCTGCATGATCCCGCGCGAGATCTGCGAGGCGGCCAAGGCCCTCGCGTCCCGCGCGACCGGCGTCCCCACTTCCCTGATACTCATCAGCGCCACGCATTCGCACAGTTGTGCGACGATGACCGCGGTCTTCCAAAGCGATCCCGATCCCGCCTACGTCGCCGCCCTCCCACCCCGCATCGCCGAAGCCCTCATCAAGGCCCACCAAAACCTCGAGCCCGCCCAGATCGGCTTCGCCCGGGACGCCGAACCCAATCACGTCTTCAACCGCCGCTGGTTCGTCAAGGCCGGCGCGAGCTACGAAAACCCGTTCGACAGCATGGCCGACCGCGCGTGGATGAACCCCGGCATCAAGAACGCCAAGGTCACCGAACCATCCGGCCCCACCGATCCCGACGTATCCATTCTGGCCGCACGCGCCAAGTCCGACGGCCGCCCGCTCGCCGTCCTCGCCAACTACAGCCTGCACTACGTCGGCGGCATTCCGGCCATCTCGGCCGATTACTTCGGCGCCTTCGCCCGCGAGATCGCCACGCGCCTGAAGACCACCGACGCCCGCTACCACGACAAACCCGCCTTCGTCGGCATCCTGAGCAACGGCACGAGCGGCAACATCAACAACGTCAACTACGGCGCCGCCGTCGCGGCACCACGCAAGCAGCCCGGCGAACAGATCAAGCACGTGGCCAACGCCGTCGCCGACGCCGCGCAGCGCGCCTGGGATAAACTCGCGTGGCACTCCTCACTTCCCCTCGCCTCCGCCGAGCGCGATCTCACGCTCGCCGTCCGCAAGGCCACGCCCGCCGAGCTCGACCGCGCCCGCCGCATCGTCGCCACCACGCCGCGCGACAAGGACGGCCAGTTCAGCGATCGCAAAGCGATCTACGCCCTCGAAGCCCTCGCCCTCGCCAAATACCCCGATCGCGTCCCCGTGAAACTCCAGACCCACCGCATCGGCGGCCTCACCATCGCCGCGATTCCCTGCGAGGTCTTCGTCGAGATCGGCCTCGACCTCAAAGCCACCAAACCCCTCCAGGAACACTTCACGATCTCCCTCGCCAACGGCTACAACGGCTACCTCCCCACGCCCGAGCACCACCAACTCGGCGGCTACGAAACCTGGCGCGCCCGCAGCAGCTACCTCGAAGTCGATGCCTCCACCGCCATCACGAAAAACCTGAAAGAAATGCTCAGAGAAATCGCCGAGTAATTCATGGATATCGCTCAACGTTTAACGCCCCACGCTCACGTGTAGGAGCTCCTACTTGAACGTTAAATGTTGAGCGTTAAGCGTTGAGCGTTTCCTGCCTTAAATGGCGCCCTCCCCCGCCGCACCCTACCCCATGAAATACTCCCGCCTGCTCACCTTCACTTTCATTCTCACCTTCACTCGGCTCGCCGCCCCCGCCGCCGAGCTCCACCTCGCCCAAGGCATCCTCGCCGGCGAAGTCACCGCCACCTCCGCCATCCTCCAAACCCGCCTCACCGCCAGGCCCGGCCTCGACGCCACCGGCGATGTGCCCGGCACGCCAGGCTTCGTCCGCTTCGAGCTTTCAACAAGCGAGGCTTTCACCAATCCACGGCGGACCGACTGGCTGCCGGCCCAGGCGGCCTCGGATCATATCGTCAAAGCCGTCATCCCCGATCTGAAGCCTGCCACGCGTTACCATTACCGCGTTCTGTACAGCAACACGGCCGACGACGCGCGCCCCCACTCCAGCCCACGAGGCTCCTTTCAAACCCTCCCCGCGCCGACCTCCGCCGCGCCCGTGAATTTTGTCCTCACGAGCTGCCTCAACTACGCCTTTTTCCGCGACGGCACCAAAGGCCAGGGCGGCGGTGCGCAGGGCCGTGATCGCGAGCTCGGCTATCCCGCGCTCGAGCCGATGCTGAAGCTCGAGCCCGATTTCTGCATCCTCGACGGCGATTGCGTTTACTACGACCACCACGTCGCCACCCGCGCCGAAACCCTTCCGCAGCTCCGCAAGAAATGGCACGAACAATACGTCATGCCGCGCTTCGTGAAACTCTTCGCGCGCGTCCCGACCTACTGGCTCAAGGACGACCACGATCATCGCAAAAACGACTCCGATGCCACCGGCGATTACGCCCCCTCGCACGAGCTCGGCATCGCGACGTTCCGCGAACAAGTCCCCGTCGTGAACCCGGCCGATCCCAAGGCCGTCACCTATCGCACCCATCGCATGGGCCGCGATCTCCAGCTCTGGTTCGTCGAAGGCCGCGATTACCGGACTCCGAATCGCGCGCCCGACGGTCCGGACAAAACCATCTGGGGCGCCGAGCAGCGCGCCTGGCTCCAGCGCACGCTCAAGGAAAGCGATGCCACCTTTAAAATCCTCATCTCACCCACGCCGATCATCGGACCCGACGACGGCAGCAAACGCGACAACCACGTCAACCCCGCCGGCTTCAAGCACGAGGGCGAAAGCTTCCTCGCCTGGCTCAAGGACAACGGCGTCCAACCCGGCCAGTTCTACATTCTGACTGGCGACCGCCATTGGAAATACCACTCGCGCCACGCCACCGGTTTCGAGGAGTTCGCCTGCGGTGCCCTCAACCGCGAGAACTCCCGCCTCGGTCGCGCCCCCGGCGATCCAAAATCCACCGACCCCAAGGCGCTTGTCCAACAGCTCTACACCGACAACCCCGCCAGCGGCGGTTTCCTGCACGTATCCGTAACTCCAGGACGTCCCACCCAGCGCCCGCAGATCCAGTTCCGCCATCACGACGATACCGGCAAAGTCCTCTACACTCACACCGCCGATCCCCATTTGAACGTTCAGCGTTGAGCGTTCCCCTCGACTCCCAAACCCGAGCAGAGCCCACGACACTCCGCGAAATCCGGCCCCTGTATTAATTCCGTGTGTCTCGTGTGTTTCGTGGGCGTGCCTTCGTCACCGCTCATTCCCCGCTGCCGCTTTCCGTTTCCCACCTTTCCCTTTGCGCTTCCGGTCGCCTGACTCATTCCGCTCCGTCGCCTCGGCCTCCACTTTTTTCATATAAGCTTCGCGCACCTTCGAGTCGTGCCGCCCGACAAACACCTCGAGCATCGGGTCCTTCGTCTTCTCCATCCATGCTTCGAGCATCCTCGTCAGCCGGTCGCGCTCGGCGCGATGTTCCGGACGCGCGATCAAGTTCTCCAACGCATCCTCGTCCCGCCCATAGTTGTAGAGTTCCTCGGGCACGCGATGGTCGAATAACTTCAAACGCTCCGCCACGTTCTCGTCCGACTTCGCCAGCGCCTGCATCCGGCGATACGTTACCGTGCCTTTTGTCGCCGTCGCCATCACGCGTTCGCCATTCGACCACGGGTTGAAGATATAAGCATATTCCTTCGTGATGATCGAGCGCATCGGGTGCCGGTGGCCTCCGGCGTTTTCATTATATTCAGCCACCATATAGTCACGCCCTTCCTGGGATTGACCGCGCAGCACCGGCGCAAAGCTCCGGCCGTCCATTCCTTTCGGATGCGCCAGCCCCACGATGTCCAGCAGCGTGGGCAGGAAGTCCACGCCCGACACGATATGCCGGTCGTCCACCGCCCCCGCCTTCGTCACGCCGGGCCAACGCACCATCCAGGGCGTTCGCGTGCTGTGAAAATAAAGCTGCGTCTTCGCAAACGGCAGCGGCATCCCGTGGTCCGACAGAAAGATGATCGCCGTGCGTTCCTCCTCTCCCGACTCCTTCAGCGCCTTGAGAATCTCGCCCAGGCAGTCGTCCGCGCGCCGCACCGAAGAATAATAGAGCGCCAGCTCCTCGCGGATCGCCGGGTCGTCCGGCAGAAATCCCGGCACCGGCACTTCCTTCGCCGTAAATACCCGGCTCGGCACATGCGGATCGTCCCGCCCGCCTTCCTTATAGAACGGCTTGTGCGGGTCCGCTATATTGATGTTCAGGCAAAATGGCTTCCGCGCTTTCTTCGCCAGCGCGATGCCATGCTTCGTCGTCGCATAATACGCCGCCGCGCTCTTCACGTGCGCCGGCGAGCCGTCGGGCATCGTGTCGAGCACGACATCCCAGGCCGGATATGGCGAATACGGCGTCGAGTGCGAGACCTTGTGCCGGATGCCCGTGAAATAGCCGCCCATCTTCATCAAGTCCGCCATCACCGCATAACCGGGATTTTTCACCTGATAAAAGCCCTCGACGCGATTGTTGTGCGGATAACGTCCCGAAAACATCACGTTGCGCGACGGCATGCAGTTGCCGACTTGTACATACGCGTGATTGAAACGCAGGCTCTGCGCGGCGAGCCGGTCCATGTTCGGCGTCGTGCCTTCGAGCTTGCAGCCATACACACCCACCGAATCGCAACTCATGTCGTCCGTCGTGATGATGAGCACATTGAGCTGCGCCGGTGCGGCGGCATGAGCGCACGCGCACAGCAGCGCGAAGAAAACAGCGTAGGCGATACGACAGGAATTCGGTTTCATGGGGTTGATCTCACCCTGTCCGAATTCGCGCCGCAGAACGAAGCCCAAAATCACGCCCCCTGGGGCCGGGCGCATCTCCCTGCTCCGTCGTAGCCCGCTTCGGGAGAAGCGGGACCGGGCTGGAGCGCCGCCCACCCCAAGACCCCCCTTCCTACCGCGGCCGCAGCCGGTGCAATTCCTCCGCCGAAGAATCAGGAAATCCTCAAACCACTTTGGCCACAAAAAGGCACAATAAGTTCCTGTGCATTCTTATACTGCTGTCCTGTAGTCACAGGACGCGCAAAATGAGTCTGAATTTTTTTGCGTCTTTTTGCGCCTTTTTGTGGCCATTCCCTCGGGTGGCCTTGGATTTGAACCGCTTCGTTCAGGCTTCAACGATAGAGCAAAAACTCTTCCCGTTCCGTCGCAAATCCCGCCAGCCCGGCCGCAAATCCACCCACGATCGCGTCCGTCGGCTCGCCGCGCTCGAACGCCGCCCGCACCGTCGAGGTTCCCATCACCTTGTCGAAGTAGTCCGCGTGTAGTTCGAGCCTGCCGCTATACAAATCCTTCACGGTGCGCAGAAGCGCGAGCGTCGTCGCGACCGGACGAAACGCATCGCGCTCCGTCACGTGCATCTGGCAGCCGCCGCAGCGCTCGCCCGCAAATTTCGAAAACGTCGGCGTGAACCACGCCTCACGAAACCGCACGCCGGGAAGCCCGAGCGCGTTGAGCTCGCGCGCCAGCACGTAGCCATCGATCCACGGCGCACCGAACAACTCGAACGGTTTCGTCGTGCCGCGCCCCTCCGACAGATTGGTGCCTTCGAGAATCACCTGCCCCGGATAAACCGTCGCAGTCTCAACGGTCGGCATATTCGGCGACGGCATCACCCAAGGCGCGTCCGTCTCGTCTAACCACACGTTCCGCCGCCAGCCTTCCATCGACACGACCGTGAGGTCGGCTTTTGTTTTTAAAAACCTCGCATTGAACAAACGCGCGAGTTCCCCCGCCGTCATCCCGTGCCGCAGCGGAATCGGATACAGTCCGATGAACGAGCTGTGCTCCGGAAACTCCAGGATCGGTCCTTCCATCGCCTCGCCACCGATCGGATTCGGTCGGTCCAGCACGACAAACGGAATGCCCGCCTGCGCCGCCGCTTCCATCGCATAGGCCATCGTCGCAATATATGTGTAAACGCGCGTGCCGACATCCTGCAGGTCGAACACCATGACCTCGACCCCGCCGAGCATCTCACGCTCCACGACCTTGCCCGTGTGCTGCGTATCATAATTCCGCATATACGCGTCGATGTTCGTCAGCATGTCCGCCGGCGGCTGTTGCGATTGCCCGTAGAGACTGAACACCGGCAGCCCGAACTGCGCGTCGAAATAAAACGGCACATACTCGCCCGCCTGCGCATTGCCGCGCACCCCATGTTCCGGACCGTAAAGCGCCGCGAGTTGCACCCCCGGTTCCGCCCGAAGCCGCTCCACGATGCTCCCGAACGCGCGGTCCACGCCCGTCGGATTCGTGATCAAGCCCACGCGCCGGCCGCGAACAAGATCGAGCTGCTTTGCCAGGAAAACATCGACGCCAAGCTTCATGAGCGAGCAGGAGAAAACACAGGGCGGCGCCGGACTCCACCGGGAAGTTGCGGAAATTGCGCACGCGTCCTTCGACTATCCGCCGCTCACCTTTTTTGTGCGGTTTTCCACCGCAGCGACTGTTAGTAATATCACCGTAACTAACCAGGCACCCGGGCCATGTGGGAATGCTCGCAGCTTCCTCCACCAAATGAAGAACTTACGGCCACTGGACTAGATATATATAACCATGCCCGAAGACGCTGCCACACCACGCTCGACCGCGCCCGCCGCGACGCCTGCCGTCGAAGACTCCGAATTGCTCCGTCGCTATGCCGACGAAGGGTCCGAAACTGCCTTCGCCGAGCTCGTCCGCCGCCGCATCGGCCTGGTCTACGCCGTCGCGCTTCGCCACACCCACGGCGATCGGCATCGCGCGGAAGACGCGACGCAGGCCGTGTTCACCGACCTCGCGCGCAAAGCCGCGACGCTCGCCCGCCGCCCGGTGCTCGCGGGCTGGTTGTATCGGAGCGCCCAATACGCCGCCGCCGGCTTGGTGCGCGCCGAGCAACGGCGGCAGGCCCGCGAGCAGCAAGCCCACCTCATGGAAGACGAATCCGCGCCCCACTGCACCCCGGCCGACTGGGACAAGGTCCGGCCCGTCCTCGACGAGGCCTTGAACGAGATCGACGAACGCGATCGCGACGCGATCCTGCTGCGCTTCTTCGACGGCCGCCCCTTCGCCGAAATCGGCGAACGCCTCCGGCTCACCGAGAACGCCGCGCGCATGCGCGTCGAACGCGCGCTCGACAAACTCAACGCCGCCCTCGCGCGGCGCGGCATCACCTCGACCGCCGCCGCCATCGGCCTGGCCCTCGCCCACCCGATCGGCACCGCCGCTCCCGCCGGCCTCGCCGCGACCGTCACCGGCACCGCGCTCGCACAAACCGCCGCCGGCATCGGCGCCGCCGGCGCCGGAGGCTGGCTCGCAACAACTATGGGCATGACTAAACTTCAGATCGGAATCGCGACCGCAGTGGTCGCCGCCGGCGGCGCGGGTCTCGCGACGCAGGCCAAAACCAACGCGGAGCTGCGCCGTGAAATCGCGGCATTGCGCGTCGAACCGCACGCGATCACCGCGCTGCACGCGGCGAATCGCCGCCTCGCAAGTGTCGCGGCCGAAGTCGAACTGATGCGAAGCGACGACGCCGACCTCACGCGGCTCGAGCAACAAGTGGCGGACGCGCAGCGCGCGGTCGCGAGCCGGAAGGGTCTCGCTGACGAAGCCCGGCTGGCGCGGGTCCGCGCCAACGAGCACGCAGCAAGAGCAGAAATCGATCGCATGAACCGCGAGGGCAACGCTCTCGTCAAAGAATACAAAGCGCTCACCGCGCGCGCCAAGGATTCCTCGTTGAGTGCTGCCGAGCGCGAGAGCGCCAGCGCCGCGGGCAAACTCAAGCTCGAGGTGATTCGGGCCAAGCAGAGCGAGGTGAAAGCTTTCATCGCCAGCTCGCGAGAGGCGCTTTCGAGAGAAGCAGGCGATCTGGCCTATCAACCTCTTGCCGACCTCGGTAAGCCCATCGTCCGCCAACCTCCAGCAGCCGACGCGCGGATCTCGCTGCACCTGCCCAAAGTAGATCCACACTCAGCCCTCTCCGCCTACGAGTTCTACTCCGGTAAGAAGATCGCGCGCGATCCGTCCATCGCACAACTCCGCGGCGCGATCGACCTGGAGATGCAGACAGCCACCCCGGCCGAAGTCATTCAGGCGCTACAAAACGCATTGCGCGATCAAATGAACATCGTCCTCGAACCCGCGCCCGACGGCGGCCTCGTTGCCCGCCCCGGCCCGCCACGTTAAAATATATTGATTGAGACAAATCGTAGCGCGGGGTCCCGCTTGCATCCGAAGCAGACGAGACGCCCGCGCTAGCCCAGGAAAATGAAACTGCACCCACAAAATCCAAAGCCGCGCCGCGCCGCCGCTTTCGTCGCCCTCATGATTTTGCTCACCCTCGCCGGCGGCCTCGGCCTCGCGACGCAACGCGGCGAGACCGTCGCCCTGCGCGCGGAACTCGATCTCGCGCAAATGGAAAATGCCGAACTAGCCGCTCTCCGCGCCGAAAACGCCCGCCTGCAAGCGCAGCAGATTCCCGCGCCGGAATTGGAGCGGCTCCGTCGCGATCACGCCGCCCTGCAACGACTCCGCGCCGAGCTCGCCGCGTTGCAAAACCCGACACCACATCCACCCCGCTGAACCGCTGTCGGATCCGTCTGGTCAGGCTCGATTCAAGTACCGGCTTGTCCCGGCTCTCCCGCGGGCTACCAGCGCAGTACCAGGTTAACGCGTATGGCCGGGGCCGCCCGGGCCACCTTCGTTGCGGGCGGCAAATCCCGCGGCGCAAATCTCACAGCCCGGCCTCGGCCAACAAAAAGCCGCGGCACCGGTGAAAGTGCCGCGGCTGGAAACGTCTGCGCGCATCGCTCGCGCGCCGCGATGATCAGAACCGGCCTTCGATTCCGGCCGTCATCGTCGTGCCTTGCATCAGGAAGGTCTCCATCTGGTCGGGAATGCCGCGATAATAAATCTGCGGCTCGTTGAACAGATTGGAGACGCCGAGGTTCACCGTCAGCCGGGGATGAACCTGATAGCGCATGCTCGCGTTCACGATCTTGCGGGAGTGCATATAGCGATTGCGCGAGGGCTGAGCGAAATTATAAACATCACGAATGTGCTCGGCGGTGTAATTATAGCTGACCGACGTGCTGAACTTCTTGTAATACCACGACAAGGTGGTGTTCATCGTGCGCGGGATGAAGCCCCTGACATTCTTGTCCTTCGCATAGTTGCCCGGGCTGCCGTAATCGCCGTGAGCGGTGATCTGGGTTAAGTTGAAGTTCAGGCGCAAGCCCTTGAGCGGACCGGGCAGGAACTGGAACTGCTGCAGATAACTGAACTCCCAGCCCTGGGTATAGGCCGTGCCGACGTTCGCATTCGCCAGAATCGAGTAGCCCACGTATTCACCATCGAAACCATTGTCCGGTCCGGCGGCCACGGTCCCAATCTCGTAATTGGTCGCAATATAGTCTTCGAGCTTCTTGTGGAACCAGCCCACCGTGAAGCTGCTCGAGGGCTGGAAATAATATTCCAGCGAAAAATCCCAATTGGTCGAGCGCGTCGGCTTGAGGTCCGGATTGCCGAAGGTGACGGTCTCGTTCGTGTTGTTAAAGGACAGCGCCCGAACGTAATTATCGAGCGAGGGCCGCGCGAATCCCGTCGTCCAGGCGGCACGCGCCTTTATGTTGGGCGTGATGTCGCGCCACAGGTGAACGCTCGGGAAGTTCTGCCCGTAGGAACCTTCATTGGTGTAGGGAGTGCTGTCGCTCTCAGCGGAACCGACCGGATCGGCGAGCTGCTGCGCCGCGGTGCTCAAGACGCGATTCCTGCGGCGGGTCGATCCGGATGTGTCCGTGACCTCACGACGGAGCCCCGCGAGGAACCCGTTGCGACCGATGCGGCCTTGCGCCATCAGATAGTAGCCCGTGATGACTTCATTGACCACGCTCGAGGAGACGCGGCGGTTGTTCTCATGATAGTAAAGATCCTCCTGCCAGAGTGCGGGATTCGTCGGCTGTCCATTCTGTATAAACTCGGCTGCCTCCCACATGGGGATATCACGGCCGGTCATCACTTTGTCATAGAGGAGAATCGAAGGATCGGTCGGCAGCGCCGTCGTGCCGATATAGCTCCAGCGACGATTACGGCGCTCGCGGATGACATCGTGATCGCGGACCGATGCTCCGGTTTTCAGAAACGCCGTGAACGAGTCGATCGGCAGACGGTAGCGGAAGTTCGCCCGCACCTCGCGGATGAGGTCGATGTCGAGATTGCCCGACTGCGTGCTGAGACCGTTGACGGAGGGACGCCAGTTGTTCGGGTCGGTGAAGTCGAGGCCTCCATTCTGAATGAAGCGGGGATAGAGATCCGACTCGTTGCGATCGAGGATCCAGCCCACGCCGGTCTCGCCGTTGGGGCCCACTATGTTGTCCCGCGGGTTCGCGGCGGTCGGAGCCGCATTATTATAGCGGCCGTTGGGACCGACGAACGGAACGTTGCCGATCCGGTTGATCAGCTGGCCCTCGTTGCCGAGGTAACGGTAGCGCGTGCGACTCCACAGCACGCCCCAGTCTGCTTCGATCACGCCAAACGTATGCTCGCCACCCACGTCCATGTGGCGGAGCCGTTGATTGCGATTGATCAGATTGGCGGTGACATCAATGAGCGCCGGCGCGGTGGTGCTCGAGGTCGCGTTCGCCGCGGTCGGCACGGCTCTCACCACGGTGATACGGCTGTCGTAGGCTCCGGCCACGACGCCTGACGTGGTGGCGTTCGGGACGGTCGTCGCGCTGCCGGCGAACGCGCGCGTCTGATATTGGCGGCGCATCGGCTCGGGCGCGTCATTATAAATAAGATTCAGCTTAAAGAGATGGTTACGATTGAGACGATAATCCCATTTCGTGCTGATGCTCCGCTGCATCCGGTTGTTATAATTATCCTGGGTACGATAATCCCAGACCGGCGCCGGCTGGTTGTTCGTCTGCTGGAAATCCCGAATGGTGCGGAAAAAGCCGAAGGCGTTTTCACTGAAGAAACCGTTCACCGAAACGGCGAGATTTTCCGTCTCACTGCCGAAAATCGCGAACTTCTCCTGATACGACACGTTGAAGAGCCCGTGCGTGCGGCGCTTCTCACGCAACGGCACCTGTTCCGTGAACGAGGGCGCGGTGCGGGCGGTGAAATTATAGCTCACGCGCCGCTTCTCACGCATGTTCAGTGGCGAGCGCGTCTTGAAGTTCACGCCACCGCCGAGCGAATCGACGCTCCGATCGGGCGTCTGACCCTTGGTCAGCTCGAGCGACTCGAACATGTTGCCGGTGAAGGCGGTCATGCGCGTATTGCGGTTCGCCGCGCTGAAGGACGACATGCCGCCGCCGTCGATCGTGATCGACGTCATGCCCGCACCCATGCCGCGCACACTGATCTGCTCGACGACCTCGTCGCCCGGGTCGGCAAAGGTCACGCCTGGCAGGCGGATCGCCAGCTCCGTCGCGTTCATGTTCGGCAGGTCGGCGAGCGCATCCATCGATGCGATGTTCTTGAGATTGTCCGCATTGCGCTGCTGCGTCATCGCGGCCGAAAGCCCCTCCTTCTCGGCGGCGACCTTGAAGACATCGAGCATCAGCACCGTGCTGCTCATTTCGAAATCGCGTCTGGCCGCCTGTCCGGGGGCGACCGTGACCGCGCCCTGCTGGGTATCGAGTCCCGTGTAGCTGACGGCCAGCTCGTGCGTGCCCGCCGGCACGTTGAGCAGATAGCGGCCGGTGTTGTCCACGAGCGCGCTGATGTTGAGCGAGGCAATCTCGACGCGCGCGCCGATGAGGCCGTTGCCGGTGGCCTTGTTCGTGACAATGCCGGTGATCACGCCCGTCGCGGCGGGCGCCGTCGTATCCGCCGCGTAGGTACGCGGGCTGAATGCGCCCAACGCGGAGATGGCGAGGAGCACAGCTTGAAACAGGCGTTTCGGCGGAAGGCCGGAACGCGTAAGGGCAGGTTTTGGTGTCATGATCGGGCTTGAACTGGGGAGACGGCGCGCCCCCGCTCCGAAGGAGCCGTGACGCGCCGGGGTTTGGCAAACGCGAATGATCTGGCACGCGCCGCCGGGAAAATCCAGAGAACTATTTATGCGCAGGTGACGAATCGGTGAATTGTTTTTTTTCGCGCAATCGTGCGTCGCCCGGCGGACCACCGCCGCGTTATTCGTCGCCCGCGCGCAGGCTCTGCATCCACAGCCATACCGCCTCGAACTGTTTCTCCGCCTTGCCGCCGAAATGCGCCTCGAGCAGCGCGTGGTCGCGATCCTTCGTGTAACGCGGCATGATCGTCGTCGGCGCGATGCGCTGCGGCCAGTGCATCCAACGTTGATAATAGTCGTAACGCAGCCGCCCCGCCGCGTGCTGCAGGTTCGGGCCCTGCCCTTCGAATACCTGCAGCGCTTTGCGCGTGCCCGCATCATGACATGCGATGCACGAGTATCCCTCCGCTCCCGCGATCCGTTCACCCAGTGCAGCCATCGACGCGTCTGGGTCCAGGGCCGCTTCGACCGTCAGCGGCACGCCGTGGCGCGCCGCGAGACCGGTCGCGAGCGTACCCGCACGGTTTGCGAACGCCGGCATCCGCGCCTCGATCCACGGGCGGGTTTTCGTCGGTTGCTTGCCCGAGAGCAAATGGGCCAGCCAGTTCGTCGTGAGCTTCTCCCCCGCAAGCGCGATGTCCGGCAGCTTGTTTTTGCCCGAATGACACTCCGCACAATTCAGGGCCTTCATCTGATTCGCGGCGTACTCGGCCGGCGCAAATCGCCGTAACGACTGCAGGCCCACGTCACGGTCCGCATTGCGAAATGCCACCAACAACGCCTTCTCTTCGCGCGTCAGCCGCAGATCCGGCGCGCTTCCGCGATGCTCCGCGACACACCCCTTCACCGTCCAATCGCTGCGCGACATCGTCTCGAAGCCCGGCGGCTCGAAGGAGCCGCGCGTTCCAACCGGCATCGCCATGCGTGACGGATCGCCGGATACCGGCGCTGCATCATGACAACGCACGCACATCGACGCCACGATCGTCTGTCCGCTCTGGGCATCCCCCGGTGCAGAGCTCGCCACGTTCACTACGCCCGGCTGCCGCGAACGCACATACGCCGCGATCTGCCTCGCCTCCTCGCGCGTGAGGCGCACATCCGGAAAAACCGTGTCCGCATGATGCCGCGCCGGCTCCGCCAGAAACCCCACCAGCCCACGATCCGTGTACTTCCGCGCGCGCATCAGCGGCTCGATCCAAAAACCGAGATTCAGTTTCTCCACCAGACTCGCGCCCGCCGCGATGCTGGCCACATCGCGCGGAATTCCATCCGCAGCCGGTGCGCCACCGCCCGCCACGCCCTCATTCACTTCATCTCCGCGCGCACCTCTCAAACCCACCAAATAACCCGCCACGTTCGCCGCATCCGCCGCCGCAATCGTCGGGCAATGCCCTTGCGGCTGCGCGATCCATCTCTCCAGCCATCCACGGTCGATCCGGTCGCCCATGTCGTTGAAATCCGGCGCCATTATCCGGATTTCAGGTGACGCATCGCGCGGCATGCCGCCGCGCGGCGCGTGGCATTTTATACACTGTGCAGCAACGAACACCTCCCGCCCCGCGCGCACCTTGCTCCACGACTCCAGCTCCGCGCCGGGAATGTGCCGAAACATCGCCGCCGGCACCGGCTCCACGCGGAACTGCGGACTGCTCCACATCAGCCGCACGCGCGCCTCTCCTGTCGTCGGGCTGCTGTAGCTGCAATAGATCGCATGCGGCCCCTTCGCGAGCGTGACCGGCGATCCCGCCGTCACCGGCAGCTCACCGCTCACCACCATCTTCCCATCGATCTGCAACGACACTGTGCCCGCGCCTTCCAGTGAAAACGTATACTCGTCGCGCTCCGGCACGACGAGCGTCCCCTGGAATGCCGCCCCAAATCCGCCGCCGCGCGCGCTGCCGACAAACACCGACGGCGATGCGCCCGCCGGCACGGTCAACGCGAGCTGGTCGACGCGCACCGTGTCGGTGATCTCCGCGTTGAAGCTCATCACGAGCCCCGGCTCGCCCACGGGCGCCGACTCCGCCACGCGAACATCCTCCCAGCGCACGCCCGGGATTTTATATTCCGGCGCCATCTCGTGCACCGTGCTATAAATAGTCTCCCGCACGGCCGCGCCCTTCATATCCGTGAGATCGAGCTTCAATTCCATCTGCATCGCCGCGGTCATTTTCGGCAGATAGAGAAACACCGCGCGCCCGTCTTCGACGAGTTTCGCGGCGCCGACCGTCACCGTGTCGATGATGTTGTGCGCACCTTTCGACGGCACGCTCAACGCCTTCTCTTCCGCCGCGGCGTCGCGCTGATCGATCGAGAAACGCCCCGAGCCGTACTGCGGCCCCCACACGTAATTCCATTTGCTGATCGAGTAGCGCGACGGATCCCCGGCCGTCCTCGGATCGAGCGGCGCCGAGAAACGCACCAGCACGCCGTTGCGATGCGCGTGCAGCCCCACCGGCAGCGGCGTCGTCACGTCCGTGAAACGCACGCGCTGAAACGCATCGCGGCCGTTCGTCTGCCAGCCGCGGAAACCGATTATATAGAGTTGCCCGTTCTCCGGATGAAAACGCGCGCGCATCACCGCCGCGGATACGTCGATCGGCAGCCGGTAAACACCGCCTTGCATCACGCCGTTCACCTCTTCGCGCAGCACGCGGAAGATCGAGGATTTGCCATACGAGAGATGCAGCATCTCACCGGCATGACGCGCATCCCACGTCGTGTTCTCCGGCACCCACGCCTGGCTGCCGCTCGAATTGTCCGCGTAGTAAGGCAGCCAGACCAGCGGCCGGTCGTAATCCGTCGGCGCGCCCGGCAGCGGCCCCATCCACGTCCCGCGGTTCTCCCATTTTCCGGGCACCACGCCGTTGAAGGTCACCTTGCCGGGCGGCGTCCACGAGATCTTGCACGCCGGTACCCACGAGCCTTCGTTCTCGCCCGTCGTCACCACGCCATCCGGGCTCACGCCGACCCCACCCGGCGCGCGCAAACCCCGCGCGACCACCTCCAGCTTCGCGCCGTCCTTGCTCACCTTCATCACCGTGCCGTTGTGCGGCGTCCACGGACTGAAGCCGCGCCCGCCCTGATTCACCGGCATCGCCTTGCTGAAATAGAAATTCCCCGCGCGGTCCGTCTGCAGATCGAAGGCGAATTCGTGAAAGCCATCCGTGATCCGCACGTCGTTGTTGAAACATTCGTAGTGGTCCGCCTCGCCGTCGCCATTCAGGTCGTGCAGCCGCGTGATCTGGTCGCGACCTTGTGTGTAGATCGTACCGTCCACGACTTTTAGGCCGAGCGTCTGAAACATCCCGCTCGCAAACCGTCGCCACGTCACGGTCGCGAGATTTCCGTCGATGCCGTCCGCGATCCACACATCGCCATTCCACGTCGAGGCCGCGACGCGTTTCCCGCCCGGCAGGAAATCGAATCCGCCAAAACGCGGCGGCGATTTCCACGGATTCTCCGCCGGCAGCGGCACCACGTCGACCGCGTAGGTTTTCGTTGCCGCTTCCGGATCGAGCTGTCCCTGGACCGCAAACGTCTGCGGAAAAAGCCCCGGCCCGCCCCGCGTGAGCGGCGCCAGATCGACCGGCGCCGCGATCGTCGCGAGACCCGCCGCGTCGAGCGCACGGTCCGCATGTACAATCTTGAAGGTCACTGCGCCCGTCCCCCGGGCGATGCGCACCGTAGTCCGCCCGCCCGCCGCCTTCTCCAGCGTCACGCCAGCCGGCGCGCCCACCAGATAAACCTGCGCTTCGCGCTTCAGCCGCCGGCGCAACGCGCTCGTCCCACCTGAGGCGTCCGACGCACCTTTAATGTCCACCGTGCCTGATGCATTCTCCGGGTCGGTCGCGATCGGAAGCGCAGCGCGCACGAGAAATTCCAGCGCCGCGTCCGGCGTCGCCGCGACGTTCACCGTGCGCGTGATCGCACGCGCGCCGCCAACGCCCGCCACTGTCTCCAGCGCCGGCCGCTCCAGCACGTTCACCCCGGCCACCGTATAATGAAGCACGACTTGGCGGCCGTGCCGGAACAGTCCGCGATAACGCCCCACGTCGTGCGGCAGCGGGCCCGATTTCGGTTCCCGCGTGTCCGCCCACCCTCCGTTCACGCCGATCCCGAGCCCGCTTGGATTCACGAAAAACAAGCGTTCGTCGCCGCCGGGAACGTGTGAATTGCCGCCGTGGCTCCCGTTCCAAGGTGTGCCTTCGAGCACGACGGCGCCATCGAACCCCGCCCGCCACGCGAGCAGCTCCGTGTCGAACAACACCGACACATCGCGCGCCGCCCCGAGTTTGATCGCGATGCCTTTGAGCGCCGCAACCTCACCCTCCCTGGCCAGGAAAAACGTATCCGAAATAAACGGACCGGTATCGATCTCGTTCCACCACGGGTTCGCCGCCGCGGCTTTTGCCTTCCCTTCGCCCCGACCGCCTTTTCGCGCCTTCCCGGCATCCTGCGCGACGAGCGGCGTGATATCAAACGTGAGCAAGACGAGCAACAAAACGGGCAGAACGCGTCGGGGTGGGATTCGCATGCGAGCGCGAAAAGAAAAGTATTGCGCGCGCCCGACAAGCATAACGATTCAGCACTTTCGCCGTCCTCTTTTCCCTCGATCTCCGTCCCCGCCGCAGAACCGCCGCATTTCCCTGCACCCGTGCGCGGAAGAGCAGGGAGAGAGACCACGGACGCGACCGCCGTCACCATCCGCCCGCCCGCACGTCAGGCGGACAACTCGGAGCTTCAACCTTCCTCCCTCGATGTCGCCTTCATCTCGCCGCCGACTCCGTCATCACCACGCGCCCCGAAACCTGCGACGACCCGGCGACTCGTCCCGGCCGGTCGCGTTCATCTCCCATGGAACTTCGCCTTGTCGGAGCCACCGCACTGGCCGTATCTCCTCCCGCACATGAAGCTTACCCCTGCCGGCGGTCGCGTCGTCCTGCTCGCTCTCGCCTTTCTCGCCGCGCTCCCACTACGCGCCGCCGAGCCTTCCCGCGCGCCGATCGTGATCCTCATCAGCGTCGACGGACTCGCCGCCTTTAACTTCCACGATCCAAAGGTCGACATCCCCACGATTCGCTGGATGGCCGCCAATGGCGCGTATGCCGAGCGCATGGAGTCCGTGTTTCCCAGCGTCACCTGGCCCACGCACACCACCCTCGTCACCGGTGTGAAACCCGGCCGCCACGGCGTGCTCGGCAACGCGTATTACGATCGGGCCCAGAAAAAGAAAATCCCACTGCTGCCCGACCCTCTTTTCGACAAGGAGGAGATCGTGAAAGTCCCGACCGTTTACGATGTGGCGCACCGCGCCGGCTTCAAAACCGCCGGCGTGAACTGGCCCGCCAGCCGTAATGCGAAGCACCTCGACTGGCAGGTCCCCGACGTCGGCATCCAGGAGATCTACGAAAGCTCCAGCACGCCCTCGCTCCTCGCCGAACTGAAGGCGAAGCATATCCCGATCGAGAAACAGGCCGAGTGGGCTAAGGCAGGGAATCTCGGCAAATCGATGCGCGACTGGATGTACACCCGCATCGCCGAGCACGTCCTCCAGACGCATCGGCCAAATGTGCTCGTGATCCACTACGTCACCGTCGATTCCTTCGCCCACACACACGGCGGCAACAGCCCCGAAGTCCGCTGGGCCGCGAACGACACCGATCACCGGATCCGCGAGCTCATCGACACGGTGAAAGACGCCGGCCTCACGGACCGCACCACGTTTATTGTCACCGCCGATCACGGCTTCGTCGACTACGACAAGAACATCAACCTCTCCGTCCTCCTGAAGCAGAAGAACCTCATGACCGTCGCCGGAAACAACGTCGTCGATGCCAGGGTCACCCTCGTCGCGCAGGGCGGCGCCGCCATGCTCTATATCCGCGACGCCGCCGACCGCGACCGCCTCATCGCCGAGTTGGTGCCCGAGTTGAAAGCCGTCGAAGGCATCGACGCGGTGATTCCTTCCTCCGAGTTCGCGTCGATCGGTCATCTCACGCCCGCGCAAAATCCACACGAACCCGACATCTTCGTGTCCGCCGCCGAAGGATATTCGTTCGCCGATAATCCGGCCTCGAAAACGCTGATCAACCCGACCGGCAACACGAAGGGCACGCACGGCGCCTCCGCCAGTAATCCGCTGATCGATGCGACCTTCGTCGCCTGGGGCGCGGCCATCAAACCCGGCGCGAAGCTCGACCGCATCCGCAACGTCGACGTCGCGCCAACGATGGCCGCGATCCTCGGCCTCACCATGGAAAACGTCGAAGGCCGCGCGCTCACCGAAATCCTGCTGACCCGCTAACTTTCCTTCTCTCCATCTCTCCGTCCTTCCGTCTCTCCCTCTCCCTCTTCCCACCTCCTTCCGCAATCCAACTCCTCCTATGCACATCACCACCCGCCGCCACTTCCTCCAACTCACCGCCGCCGCAGCGGCCGCAGTGACCGCCGGCGCGCTTCCCCGCACCGCGCACGCCGCGTCGTCCGGCAGGAACGCCAATCCGTTTCACCGCAGCGGCAAGCCGCGCCTGAATCTCTCGCTCGCCGCGTATTCTTTCCGCGAGACGTTCCCGATCATGCGGGGCAAGAAAAACGCCAAGGTCGCGCCCGGCAAGGCGACCGACATGTTCAAGTTCATCGATTACTGCGCCGCGCAGGGTTGCGCGGGTGCCGAGCTCACCAGCTATTTCTTCGCCGAAGAGAGCGACGACTACCTCCTGAAACTGAAACGCCACGCCTATCTCCGCGGCATCGCGGTGAGCGGCACCGCGATCGGCAACAACTTCTCGCTGCCGAAAGGCGCCGCCCTCGACGAACAGATCGCGACCACGAAAAAGTGGATCGATCGCGCTCTGCTCCTCGGCGCCCCGCACATCCGCGTCTTCGCCGGCAACATCCCGCGCGACCAGAAATCGCTGACGCGTGCCCAGGCCGACAAAATCGTGATCGAGGCGCTCGCCGATTGCGGCGAGTACGCGGCGAAACGCGGCATCTTCCTCGGCCTCGAGAACCATGACTCCATCGGCAGCGCCGACACGCTCATCCCGATGGTGAAGGCCGTGAACAATCCGTGGGTCGGCATCAATCTCGACTCGGGGAATTTCCGCACCGCCGATCCCTACAAGGATTTTGCCGAATGCGTCCCCTACGCGCTCAACGTGCAGGTGAAGGTCGAGATCCACGACGGCTCCGGCAAGAAGCACGCCGACCTCGGCCGCTTCGTCCAAATTCTCAAAGACAAAGGCTACCAAGGCTGGGTCGCGCTCGAATACGAGGCGAAGGAAGATCCCGCCGTCGCCGTCCCGCGATACCTCAATGAATTGAAAACCCACTTCGCCGCGTAAGCCGCGTCGCCAGCGCTCGAGGTGGGAGCCGCTCGAGGTGGGAGCGGCTCGAGGTGGGGCCCGGCTCTCCGAGCCGGCCTGAGTTCAACGCCAAAACCCCTTCGAGCCCCCAGCCCCTTCAATCCGCAGTCTCGTTCGGAGAACCGGCCCCACCCTCCATCCCCCAATCCCGTGTTCCCCATGCGCCCTCTCGCCTTGAACCTCGTCGTCATCATTGCGTGCAGCCTCGCCACGCTGGTCGCGTCGCAACTCCAAGCCGCGCCCAAACTCCACGTCACGCTCGCACCCGACGCCGCGATGTGGACGCAACATTTCCCACGCGATGAAATCGCTCCCGCGTTCTCCATCGAGCCGAACTCCGGCCGCGAACGTGGCCGGCCCGCGCTGAAAATCTCCGCGCGCCAAGCCGCCGATTTCGGCGCCTGGCGCGCCACGATTCCCAACCTCGCGCCCGACCGCGTCTATCGCTTCGTCGCCTGGTATCGCACGACCCAAATCGACGACCACCGCCGCTCCGTCATCGCCCGGCTGCAATGGCTCGACGCCGCCGGCAAGCCACTGAAAGTTTCCGCCCGCCCGCCCGAGTATCCGATCGACACCACGCGTGAAGGTGACTGGCGGAAAATGGAATCCATCGTGCGCGCGCCCGCCGCAGCCGCCGCGCTCGACGTGCAACTCTCGCTCGGTTTCTCCGCGCACGGCACCGTTTGGTGGGACGACGTTTCGCTCGCGGAAATCGACCCGCCGCGCGAGCGCATCGTCCGCGCAATGACGGTGCACCACCGACCGCACAAATCGTCCGTCGCCGCGAACCTCGATGCGTTTTCCAAAATCGCGCGCGACGCCGCCGACCAGAAACCCGATATCATCTGTTTCCCCGAGGGCATGACCGTCGTCGGCACCGGCAGATCTTACGTCGACGTCAGCGAGCCCGTGCCGGGACCGACAACCGAACGACTCGGCGCCCTCGCGCGCGAGCTGCGCAGCTACATCGTCGCCGGCCTCTACGAACGTGTCGCGCCCGTCGTCTATAATACCGCGGTGCTCATCGATCGCGACGGCCAGCTCGTCGGGCGTTACCGCAAAACCCACCTCCCGCGCGAGGAATGGGAGGCGGGCCTGACGCCCGGCGACAGCTATCCCGTTTTTGAAACCGACTTCGGCAAAATCGCGCTCCTCGTCTGCTGGGATGTGCAGTTTCCCGAGCCGTGGCGCGCCGTCGCCCTGCAAGGCGCCGAGCTCGTGCTCCTTCCCATCTGGGGCGGCAGCGAAACCCTCCTCCGCGCCCGCGCGATCGAGAACCATCTCTTCGCCGTCTCCTCCAGCTACGATATGAAAAGCTGCGTGGTCGCCCCCGACGGCGAGATCCTCGCCGACGCGAAGACCCACGGCCCGGCCGCCACCGCCGTCATCAATCTCGACGCGAAAATCTACCAGCCGTGGCTCGGCGACATGAACACGCGCACTTGGAAAGAACGCCGCGCCGACCTCGCACCGCGCTAAGCGCACTTCGTCGTGAATTCTGAAACAAAACTCAGGCGAGGAGATCCGCCAGCGCCACCGCGCCGTCCAGCCCACGGCGAGGCAACGTCACCGATCTTCGGATACAGCCGTCGCCGACCTCGCGCCGGCGGTCGTGCCCGCCAGCATCCGATCGCGTCTCGTTTCCCGCTCGCGCACAAGGGCGTCGAACGTCGTCACCCGCACGTCGCGCCGCGAGGCCAGATGCTCCGCGACACTGTGCAGCACGCCGATGAACCGCTCGTCCGTCCGCCCGTCGCGGAAATATTCCCACCAGTGCGTCACGAGCACCGTGACCTCCTGCCCGTCGATCGCCCGCTTGATCGAGTCGAGCATCGTCTCCATCGGCCGCAGGTAACTCAGCAGGCATCCGGGATGGCTCAGCAGCAGCGTGTCGCCCACGCGCCAGTGCGGTCGACCGAATAGTTTCTTCGCCAGGTAACGCACGCGCCACGCCGCTGGCAGCCGGCGCCATTCGAACCAACCCGTCGAAATCACGCTGAAGCGCCGCGCGACTTCCTCGTAGGCCGCACATGAAAGCTTGTCGTGCGGCGCGACGAATGCCCGCACGCGATTGAAACCGGCCTCCGTCAATCGCTGCACCCCGCGCTCGAGCCGGCGCACAATCTCCGCGCGATCGCCAAGATCGAACTCGAATTTATCGTGATAGCACCCGTGCTGCACGAGGTTGAGACCCGGATTCGCGTGCAGGTAATCGACCAGCGCGCGATTCTCCATCAGCGGCACCGTCTCCACCGCGGGATTCGGTTCCCGGGGCAGAAAACCCTCCCGCGATCCATCGGGCGCGCGCGCATCCATCCGCACTTCCGGCACAGTCGCGAGATTCACCGGCAACCCGCGCTCGAGGAACGGCCGATACAGCGTCTCGAGGCACGCCACCGGCGTCAGCGCATTCGTGTCATCGTCGCGTAGAATAACCGTGCGCATAAAAAAACTACGCGTTTCATCACAGCCCGCCGCGGGAGAGGCCGGATGGATTAGCCCCGTCCGCCAGTGCGAAGCCCCGGCTCTCCCGCGCAGAGCTGCGCGACGACCCGCACAGTTCCTCGTAGAGCGCCTTCAACTTCGCCGCCAGCACGCGCGTGTCGTAATCCCGGATCACGCGCTCGCGCGCCCCCGCGACCACTGCGTTCACCGTCTCCGTATCCGTTTTTCGGATGCTCAAGACGGCGTCCACCGCGTCGTGGAATCCCTTCGGCTGATCGCAGTCGAACAGCCAGCCCGTTTTCCCGTGCTCGATCAATGCGCTCGCCCCCGAGGTCCGGCTCGAGACCGCCGGTGTTCCGGCCGCCCACGCCTCGAGAATCACCAGCCCGAAGGTCTCGGAGATCGATGACAGCAACGCGATCCGCGCGTTCTGCATCAGCCCGATCAGCCGCGGATCCGCCAGCGGCAGCTTGCCCGTCAGAAGCACATGCCCGCGCAAGCCCAAGGCATCGATCCGCTGTTCGAGCGCGGGCCCGTAGAGCTCGTCGGTGCACGGGCCGGCCAGCACGAGCAGCGCCCGCGGATGCCGCCGCACGAGCTCCGGCATCTGGTCGACGAGGAAGCGCTGGTTCTTCACCGGATCGATCCGCCCGACCGCCAGAAGCACGTCGCGGCCGAAGATCCGGGGAAACGCCGCGCGCGCCGCCTCCCGGTGATCGCTTTCATAGCTCTCCGCCGCCACGCCATGCGGATGCACCACGACCCGCCGATCCGGATGGCGCGCGCGCATCAACTCGGCCTCGCGCCAATTGCAGGTGAGGATCGCGTCCGCGTCTTCAATCACGCGCCGCGCCCGCAACAACAGCCCGAAGATCCGGCCCCACTCGAGGCCGCCCGTCTGCGGCGTGTTGAGCGATGCCCGCAGGCCCGGCGGCAGATCGTAGAGCCCGCCGTGGACCGTGACGACAAACGGGATTTTCCTCCGCCGCGCAATCGTGAGCCCGATGCCGCCGACGCGGCCCAGGGCATGCGAATGGACCAGCGACAAACGCGGGGCCGACCACAGCGAACGCAGCAGGTCGAACGACATCAGATTGCCGCCGACCGAAATCATCTGCCGGCGCTGCTCCGCGGAGAGACCCCAGATCGGCACGCAGGCTTCGAAGCGTTTCACAACGCAACCCGCTTCGGCCAGCGGATCGCGGGTGGTATTCGGCTGGGATCCGCCGCCGGAACGTCCGTGGCTGGACGCACCGCCCGCTCCTGCCGCCGAAAGCTGCGGGCAATATACGATCGAGTCCACCCCCTGACGACGCAGGCCGCTCGTCGTCTGGTGAATCACCGTTTCGGTGCCGCCCCATTCGGCCGGATTGTATTTGCGAAGGAGATGAGCGATGCGCATGCGAAATTTATCGGCGATGGTGGGCGGCGGAGACGGGCAGCGGCGCCGCCTCGATTTCGATTTCCTCGAGATCGTCGTCCTCCTCCGCGACCCGCGCCGGAGCGTGCCGGCGCATCCATTGCAGGCTCGCGAGGCTTCCCATCATGAGGTGAAACATCAGGAAAATCGTCGACTGCCGATACGTCCACTCGGTGGCGCTCTGCAGAAAAATCCCGGCCGTCGCAAAGAGGAACCCGATCCCAAGCCGGTGCATCGGGTCGTCGTTGAGCCGTTTGATGAGAAAGCCCGCCCCCATCAAAAACCAGCGGAGCCATACGAGCCCGAAGATGAAAAGCCCCGGCACTCCGAGCTCGCCCGCGGTGAGCGCGGCGAGACTGTGCGCCGGGGCGGCATACTTGATCGATGGCAGATCCGCCTTCTCCGGGTCGGATTTGATGTCGTCGTAATTCTCGTACCAGAAGCCCGACGCCGGTCCGTAGGTCTTGCTCACCGCGTAGGACCAGTTGTTCAAACCGACCCCGAAGAAATGATCGTCGATGATCGCGCTCGCCCAGCGGATGTACACTCCGCGCCCCTCGTTCTGCTCATCCAGATACTCCTCCGCAAACGAGGCCTCGGAGTAGCGCGACTTGATCTGGTCCCACATCTTCAGGAGCAACACGCCGCAGACCGCCGCGACGCCGAAGGTGATCAGGATTTTCCGGAACGTGATCCGCCAGCTCGTGCAAGCGAGCGCCGTGCCGCCCATCACGAACGCATAGATCGGCAGCCCGGCACGTGAGATCGTCAGCAACACGCTGATCGACGCCGCCACCATGCCAATGCCCGCCCATAAACGCAGCCACTTCGACCAGTTCGCCAGCGTCGCCGCCAGGAGCACAGGGCCGACCGTGCAGACATACATCGAAAGGCTGTTCGCATGATCGAGCGTCCCCGGCACCCGAAACATCCCGCCGATGTAGCGCTGCTTGAGGGCGTAGACGACCTCGATGCACGCGGTGAAGCTCAATCCGATCACGAGGATCCCAAGCTCTCGCGGCGTCCGCACATACGCGGCGCCCGCCAGCAGGATCAGGATGCTCCGCGGAATGTTCGCGAGCTCCCACACCGCATACGTCGGCTCCAGCGCATTGAACGTCGAGTAGATGCAATACGCGAAGTACAACCCGATCACGCCCAGGCTCCCCGGGATGAATCCCCGCCGGCGCGGATAACGCGGCGCGATCACGCTCGAAAGCAGGATCGCCGCCGCGAGGATGTCTGTCATTGAAATCCCGATACCGCGCGCGGTGCCGCGATACCAATATTGTCCGAAGAAATTCACGTCGAACTTCTCCGCAAACACCGAGAAGCAAACCATCGCGAGAAAAGCCACGTCGCGCAGCCGCTGCGAGAAGGTCGTCGCCAGAATGCTCCCGCAGCCGACCGCGACGAACAGGACGAGCGCGAGAATGTGTTTGGTCTCCATTCGATGCGTGAAAGTGAAAGTGAGAGTGAGAGTGAACGTGGAATGCGATCAGTCGCCGTCCTGGGACCGCGGACTCCTTCGCCTGCTTTGCGTCACGGTCGCGCGGTCTGTCCCGCTCCGCGTTTCGCCGTAGCCCGCTTCGGAAGAAGCGGGACGTCGACCGCATGCGAAATCGCCGCCTCCCGGCTCTCCGGAGCCGGGCCACAGCCGGAAGCCGACACAGCTGCGGGAGAACGGCTTGTTTTGTTCGTCATCGATTGGAGTTTGAAAATGCTCACTTCACTCCCTGCGGCACCGACAGGATCGCTTCGCGTTTCGCCTTCGGCCAATAGTGCGTCAGGCCTTTGCGCAGTGTCCGGTGCGCCCGTGCGCAGGCGATGAGCGTGACCACGAAACCCGCGGTCGCCGCCGGCAGGTGCGTGACCTTCCGCGCGCCGGGCATCTTCAGCAGCCGCTTGAAACGGAAGCTCAGGATGCCGGGAAACAGCTGCCAGAAAAACCGGCTGCGCCGCAGGTGCGCTGCGACGAGTTTCTTCAGCCAATCCGGGTCGCGCGCCTCATGCCGTCGCAGCGTATCCGCAAGGTTCAAGCGATCGTGCCACGAAAGCGTTTTCAAATACTCCACCAGCACGTGCACCGTGGTCTGGCCGATCATCTGCCGCTTCTGGTTGTTCAACACCTCGCGCGGGGTCACGTAGGCTCCGAAGATGTGCGCCGCATCGGAGGCAAACGCCACGCGCCCCGGATCCGAGGCGCGCGTGAGAAAATCCGTGCAGACGATCTCCTTGATGAACCCGTCCTCGGTCGCACCCAGATCGCGCGGGATGAAGAGATTCCGCGCCACGCTGGCGCGCAGACAATAAAGCTGCCCGCAAATCTTGCCCTGCTCGCCTCCGCCCATCGAGGACGTCGCGAGCGAGATCCGTTCGCGCCAGGTTTTCCTCGCCTTGAACACGAGATCCTTGACCTGCTTTCCGGTCGATGCCGGCACATGCGGCCTCCGCTCGAGGATCGCCATCAGGTTGTAGATCGTGTCGCGGTGATGAAACACGATGTCGGCGTCCATCGAGCAGATGAAGCGCGTCTCGACCGCGGAGAATTCGTGGATGAAGCGGTTCCACGCGTTGGCTTTTCCCGGTTCGGGAATGTCGATCACGCGCGCGGTGAAACCGTCGGCCCACTCGTGCGTGTGCTCCATGTGTTCGAACAACTCGCGCGTCACTGCGGCCGTCCGGTCGGTGCAGGCATTGGCCACGACGATGATCTCGCACTGCAGATGCCGCGCCGAGAGCCGTTCGAACACCGATTGCCGGAACAACGACTCCAGCGTGGCGCGGATCGAGTTTTCCTCGTTCCAGGCCATGATGCCGATCGAGAGCACCACCGGATGTTTCTTTGCTGACTGCGACATGGAGACCGGCGCTGAACAGCGCGATCCGCAGCCTACCGCAGGGGCGCTTCGGCGTTTAGTGGGTGGTGACCTACGGGCCGGGCGGACCAGACCCCATGTCGTGCGCAGCCTCAGCGAGTTACCGTAGACCGCGTCATGCCCGACGACCCGCCGGTCACAATCATCATGCGCTCCTACAACGAGGGCTGGGCGCTGCGCGAAACACTGCCGGCCTTGCACGCGCAGGACTACACGAATTGGGAGCTCATCGTCTTCGATTCGGGCTCGAGCGATGGCTCGGTCGACCTGATCCGTGCCGCACGCCCGAAAAATTTCGTGCAACTGCTCCCGCACGACTACCAGCCGAGCCGCGTCATGAACCAGGCGATGACGCTCGCCCAAACCGAGACCGCCATCTTCCTCAACGCCGACGCCACGCCTCAGGGCTCCCACTGGCTTCGGCCGCTCGCCTGCGCGCTGCAGAATCCACGTCACGCCGCCGTATTCGGGAAACAGATACCGCGCCCCGATTGCGAAGCGGTCTTCGCGCACGACTACGACCGCTGCTTCGGCGCGAACCGCGAATCCGCGCGCTGGCAGCACTTTTTCAGCATGGTGAGCAGCGGGCTGCGCAAGGACGTGTGGTCCCGGCGCGGCTTTCTCGAATCGATGCAATACTCCGAAGACGACGAGTACACTCGCTGGTGTCGCGCCGCCGGCTACGAGGTCGTCTATTGCCCCGATTCGGTCGTGATGCACTCGCACAACTACACGCCGCGCCAGGCCTACAAACGCAGCTTCGGCGAAGCCTGGGCGCTCGCGGCCGTCTTTGATGGCCCGCCCGGCGAAGTCACTCACCCGGCGCGCATCGCGCTCGGCTGGCTCGCGGATGCGAAACGCGACCTCGCCTATTGTCACCGCGCCCGCCGCCTCCGCGAATGGCCGCGCGCGGTGCGCATTCGCTGGGAGCAACGCCTCGCGCGCCGCGCCGGCTTCAAGGCCGGCTGGGCCATGGCATGCGCGGCAGAGCCGCGAAGATCCAAGCTCCAGGATCCAAGCTCCAGGGAAACATCAACTCCCATTAACCAAAAATCCTTTGAGAACTGAACCGAGCGCACCCCAGTTTTCTGATGGTAGGGATGCGCAGCCTGCGCGTCCGCGGACGGTCGGGCCCCCCGTCCCCGCCGAGACGTCAGGTGAGCTGCAGGTAAGTGAGATGTGCCCGACTGAACCTTGGCCGTTCTCTGGATCCTGGAGCTTGGATCTTGGCTCTTCCTCTCCGCCGGCCAGGAAACCGCAGCCGCGTTTCACCGCCGATGGCAGCACCGCCCTGGAACAGCATCTCGCGCACACCTGCGCAAACATCGCCGCTGGCATCCGCGGCCTCGTGCCCGCCCGGAAGCTCGAGGCGGTCCTGCTCGGCGGCGGCTACGGTCGCGGCGAAGGCGGCGTCCTGCGCGACCGTGACGGTGACCGGCCTTACAACGATCTCGAATTCTACGTGTGTCTCCGCGGCAATCGTCACCTGAACGAACTCCGTTTCGGCCGTGCACTGCACGTGCTGGGCGAGATCCTCACGCCCCAGGCCGGCGTCGAGGTCGAGTTCAAGATCACCTCGCTGCGCGAACTCGAGCGCGCGCCGGTCAGCATGTTTTCCTACGATTTGATCACCGGCCATCGCTGGCTCGTCGGCGACGATTCCCTGCTGACGCGCTGTGCGCATCATCGCACCGCGATGGAAATCCCCCTCGCCGAAGCCACGCGACTGTTGATGAACCGCTGCTCCGGCCTGCTCTTCGCAAAAGCGAAGCTCGCGCAAAGCGAGTTCACGCCCGCCGATGCCGACTTCGTCTGCCGCAATCTCGCCAAAGCCGAGCTCGCCCTCGGGGATGCGCTCCTCGTCGTCAATTTGTGTTATCACTGGAGCGCGCGCGAACGCCATCGACAGGTCGAACGGCTCGCGCGCATCGAGCCGATGCCGTGGCTGCACGACGTCTGCCGGCATCACGCCGCTGGCGTGGAGTTCAAGCTGCACCCGCGACGCAGCGAGGAGGCACGCGAGACCTTGCTCGCCCGGCACATCGCCCTCGTCGAGTTGGCTCGCCAGGTTTTCCTCTGGCTCGAGGAACGCCGCCTCGATGCCAGCTTCCCATCGCCTCGCGACTATGCGCTCGGTTCGCGCAATAAATGCCCGGAGCTCTCGCGCGCTCGGAATATCCTCATCAACGCGAATGCGCTCGGCTGGCGACCCGTCCTCGAAGGACGCGCCGGTCGCCACCCCCGCGAGCGCATCCTGCACGCGCTCGCCCTCCTGCTGTGGGAACCCGACGCGCTCACCTCGCCCGCTTTGCTCGCGCAACTGCAAGGCGAGCTCCAGACGCGCGCGACGACGTTTCCCGACATGATGCGCGCCTATCACGCGCTGTGGTCCAGGGTGAACTAGCATTACCGCATCAAGCGCCTCACAAAAACAGCCGATCTGAAGTGTCACGTATTACGTGACACTCCCTCTGAGAATCGAAGGCCGTTCAGGGCCGAATTTAACGAAGTAATATCCGCCCGGGCATCCCGGCAGCCCGGGCATCGCCGTGAGTTTCCGTCCGGAATCCGGCCGCGCCCGCAACCTTGCTCAATCGATTGAGCAGTCTTGCAGCGCTGCGACCACGTCGGATAACTCGATGGTTTCTCATGTTCACCCTCGGCCTCGATTACGGCACCAACTCCGTCCGCGCACTCATCGTCCGTTGCAGCGACGGCGCAGAGTTCGGCTCCGCCACCTTTAATTATCCCAGCGGCCAACAAGGCATCCTGCTCGACCCGCGCGATCACAACCTCGCCCGCCAGCATCCCGGAGACTATCTCCTCGGCCTGGAAAAGTCCGTGCGCGACGCCCTCGCCGTCGCGAAAAAGAAACACGGCTTCTCCGCCGATAAAATCGTGGGCATTGGCGTCGACACCACCGGCTGCAGCCCGCTGCCCGTCGACTCGCAAAACCGTCCGCTCGCCTTCAGCCCGAAATGGAAGCGAAACCTCAACGCCCAATGCTGGCTCTGGAAGGACCACACGAGCGTCAAGGAAGCCGCGCGCATCACCGAGCTCGCGGCGGAGCACCGCCCGCAATTTCTCGCCAAATGCGGCAACACGTACTCTTCCGAGTGGTTCTGGTCGAAGCTCTGGCACTGCCTCAACGTCGCCCCCGATGTCTTCGCCGCCGCCCACTCCTGGGTCGAGCTTGCCGACTGGATCCCGTCCGTCCTCGCCGGCGCGGAAACGCCCGCCGCCATCGTGCGCGGCGTGTGCATGGCCGGACACAAGGCCTTCTACTCCGACGAATGGGGCGGCCTGCCCGACAAGGACTTCCTCGCGCGACTCGATCCCAAACTCGCCGAGCTTCGCGACCGGCTCTACGAAAAAGCGCACGACGCCACCGTCCCCGCCGGCAAGCTCGGCGCCGCCTGGTCGAAGAAACTCGGCCTGCCCGCCGGCATCCCGATCGCGATCGGCGAGATGGATGTCCACTATGGCGCGATCGGTTGCGGCGTCGCCGAGGGCGTCCTCGTCAAAGTCATCGGCACCTCCTCCTGCGACTGCGGCGTCGTGTCGGCCGACAAACCGATTCGTGATATCCCCGGCATCTGCGGCATCGTCAAAGGCGCGATCCTCCCCGGTTTCTACGGCATCGAGGCCGGCCAGTCCGCGGTCGGCGATATTTTCAAATGGTGGGTCGAGGTCGTGTGCGGCGGCGATGGCGCGCTCCACGCCGAACTCACGCGCGAAGCCGCGAAACAAAAGCCCGGCCAGTCCGGCCTCCTCGCGCTCGATTGGAACAACGGCAATCGCAACATCCTCGTCGACCCGCTGCTCACCGGCGTTCTCCTCGGCCAGACGCTCTACACCACGAAAGCGGAAATCTACCGCGCGCTCATCGAAGCTACCGCCTTCGGCGCCCGCGCGATCCTCGAGCGCACCACGGAATACGGCGTGCCCGTGAAACGCATCGTCTGCGCCGGAGGCATCGCGGAGAAAAACCCGATGCTCATGCAGATCTACGCCGACATCACCGGCTGCACGATGCAGGTCTCGGGCTCATCACAAGCCTGCGCCCTCGGCGCCGCCATCGGTGCCGCCGTCATCGCCGGAGCGCACAGGAGTTTCCCCGCCGCGCAAAAAGCGATGACCCGCGTGAAGCCGAAAAGTTATCGTCCGATCCGGGCCAACCAAAAGATCTACGACCAGCTCTACCCACTGTATCGACAAATCCATGACGCCTTCGGCGGCCTCGACAAATCCGCCGACCTCTCACGCGTGATGAAGGAGCTGCTGGAGGTGAAGCGGAAAGTAGCGAGTCGTGAGTAACGAGTAGCGAGCATCTCCGAGCGCGGAAAAATACCAGACTCCCGACAGCCCGGAAACGCGCCCCGCCTCCCTCTCACCTTCGGCCGCCAGCTACTCGCTACCCGCTACTCGCTACTTTTTCCCCGTGCACCTCCTCGCCTCCCCCGAAATCTGGTTCATCACCGGCAGCCAGCACCTCTACGGCGCGGAAACGCTGCAGCAGGTCGCCACGCATTCGCAGGCCATCGTCGCCGGCCTGAACGCCTCGAAGCGCATCCCGCTGAAGCTCGTGTTCACGCCGGTCGTGAAGACGGCCGACGAAGTGCGCGCCGTGTGTCTAGCCGCGAACACGGATCCGAAGTGCGCCGGGCTCGTGCTGTGGATGCACACGTTTTCCCCGTCGAAAATGTGGATCGGCGGCCTCGGCGCGCTCAGCAAGCCCTTCGCTCACCTCCACACGCAGTTCAACCGCGACCTGCCGTGGAGCACGATCGACATGGACTTCATGAACCTCAACCAGTCCGCGCACGGCGATCGCGAGGCGGGGTTCCTCCACACGCGGATGCGACTCGAGCGCAAGGTCATTGTCGGACACTGGCAGGATCCCGAAGTGCAGGATCGCCTCGCCGCGTGGCTGCGCGCCGCGCGCGCCTGGCACGATCTGCAAGGCGCGAAGTTTGCGCGTTTCGGCGACAACATGCGCCAGGTCGCCGTCACCGAAGGCGACAAGGTTTCGGCCGAGATGAAGTTCGGCTTCTCCGTCAACGGCTACGGCATCGGCGACCTCGTCGCGAAGATCTCCGACGCCGGCATTCACGATCAACGCGTCGATGCGCTCTGCGCCGAATACGCCGACCGCTACACGCTCGCGAAAGAACTTCGCCGCGGCGGCGCGCGCCACGACTCGCTCCGTTACGGCGCACGGATCGAGCTGGGTCTGCGCGCGTTTCTCGAGGAAGGCGGCTTCAAGGGTTTCACGACTACGTTTGAAGACCTGCACGGCTTGCGCCAGCTGCCCGGCCTCGCCGTCCAGCGCTTGATGGCCGACGGTTACGGGTTCGGCGCCGAGGGCGACTGGAAAACCGCCGCGCTTCTCCGCGCGATGAAAGTGATGGGCGCCGACCTCAAAGGCGGCACCTCCTTCATGGAGGACTACACGTATCATCTTTCTCCGCACGGCCACCAGGTGCTCGGCGCGCACATGCTCGAGATCTGCGAGAGCATCGCCGCCACCAAGCCGTCCCTCGAGATTCATCCGCTCGGCATCGGCGGCCGCGAGGATCCCGTGCGCCTCGTGTTCGACGCGCGCACTGGTCCCGCCCTCAACGCCTCGCTCGTCGATCTCGGTCATCGTTTTCGGCTCATCGTCAACGAGGTCGACGCCGTCAAAACCCCCAAGCTCCCGAAGCTTCCCGTCGCCCGCGCAGTGTGGGAATGCCGCCCCGATTTCAAGACCGCCTGCGCCGCGTGGATTCTCGCCGGCGGCGCACACCACACGGGCTACAGTTACACCGTCACGAAAGAACACCTCGAAGACTTCGCGACGATCGCGGGCATCGAGCTCGTCGTGATCGACGCCGATACGAAGCTCGCCCAGTTCAAACAAGACCTCCGAACGAACGAAATTTATTTCAGATGAATTCGCCACGGAACACACGGAAGACATTCCGGTTTTATTCTTCGGTGTAGTCCGTGTGTTCCGTGGGCAAAATCCATTCATGCTGACCGAACTCAAACGTGAAGCCTGTGAAGCCAACCGCGCGTTGCCTCGCCATGGCTTGATCAATCTCACGTTCGGCAACGCGTCTGCCCTCGACCGCACGCGCGGCATCTTCGCGATCAAGCCGAGCGGGATTGCATACGAAGATCTCAAGCCGAGCGACATGGTGCTCGTCGACCTCGAAGGCAAAAAGGTCGAAGGCAAACTCAACCCATCCTCGGACACACCGACGCATCGCCGGCTCTTCGTCGCCTTCCCGTCGATCGCGGGCGTTGTACACACGCACTCGATGTACGCCACCGCCTTCGCCCAGGCCGGCCGCGCAATTCCGACCTTCGGCACGACCCACGCCGACTACTTCGCCGGCGACATCCCCATCACGCGCAAGCTCACTGCCGCCGAAATACGCAACGCTTACGAATGGGAAACGGGCAACGTGATCGTCGAGCGTCTCCACGCGGCCAGTCTCGCCCCGCTCGATTTCCCGGGCGTACTCGTCAATGGCCACGCGCCCTTCACCTGGGGCACGACAGTCGCCGCTGCCGTGGAAGCCGCCGTCGCGGTCGAGTGCATCGCGCAGCTCGCGATCCTCACGCTGCAACTCGCTCCAAAGCTGCGTCCGCTCGCGCCCGAGCTGCGCGAAAAACATTTCCACCGGAAGCACGGCCCCGGCGCGTACTACGGCCAAAAGTAGCACCCAGAGGACCGCCGCCATCCTGCCGGGATTTATAACGCTACTTCGCCGCTCCCCGCACCAGGAAGCGCTGCAGCAGAATAAACACGAGCAGCAGCGCGCCGACCACGATTCGCATCCACCACGAGCTCAGTCGCCCGTCGAAGAGAATCGCCGACTGAATCGTCCCGAAAATCAGCAACCCGAGCAGTGTCCCTGCGACATGCCCGCGGCCGCCCGCGAGCAACGTCCCGCCGATCACGACCACCGCGATCGCGTCCAGTTCGAGCCCGATGCCCATGCTCGGATTTCCCGACCCGGTGTAGAGCGTCGCCACGATTCCCGCGAGCGCGGCGCACGCGCCGTTCAAGGTATAAACCGCGACCTTCGCCGCGCCAACCGGCAGACCCATCAACACCGCCGAATGCTCGCTGCCGCCGATCGCGAGCAGGTTCCGGCCGAAGCGCGTGAAGTGTGCGATCACGTAGCCCAGCGCCATCACCGCCACCAGCACCAGCGCGGCCGCCGGAATGTGAATCAGGTCACCGATCGATAGCTCGAAATTCGCGATCGCGTCATACCACGGATGCGCGATGCCGACGGATTCCGTGTTCAGCCAGAAACCCGCGCCGCGCGCGAGGAACATGCCGGCGAGCGTGATCAGAAACGCGGGCAGCCCGAAGCCGTGAATCAACCACCCCATCGTGCCGCCCAACGCCGCTCCGAGCACGATCGCCAGCGACCAGGCAGCCAGCGGATGCAGCCCGCTTCCCGTCATGAGCGTTGCCGTGAAGATCGAGGTGAACCCGATCACCGCACCGACCGAAAGATCGATTCCGCCCGAGAAAATCACGAGCGTCATTCCGACCGCCGCGATCCCGAGAAATGCGTTGTCGGAAAAAAGCGTCACGATCACGCGCGCCGAAAAAAAGCCGTCGTAGAGCGCCGACGCCGTGATGAAGAGCGCGAGAAAGATCGCGCCCGTCGCGACCAGGGGAAGATGCCGCTTCATGATTTCAGTTTGCCGCGCAATCATGCCGCCACCCTCTCTCGATTCCGCCGCCAGAGCCGCATCACCCACGCCCGCGCCTTCTCCGACTGCAGCAACGAGACCAGCACGATCAGCAACGCCTTCGGCACCGGCGCCACGGACGGCGGCACGCCGCGAAAATACATCGTGGTCGCGAGGGTCTGAATCAGCAGCGCACCCAGGAACGAACCGAGGATCGAGAACCGCCCGCCCGTCAGCGCCGTGCCGCCCACGACCACCGCGAAGATCGCATCGAGTTCCGCGTTCTCACCCGCGCGATTCGCATCCGCCGCGCGGATGTTCGCGGCCGTCAGCACGCCCGTCAGTCCCGCACACGCGCCGGCAAACACATACGCGAGCGCCTTCACGCGCGCGGCTGCGAGTCCCGCGAAACGACTCGCCGTCTCGTTGTCCCCCACCGCCTCGATGAACAACCCGGTCGACGTCCGCCGTAAAAAGAGATGCGCCGCCACGAACAACCCCGCCACCAGTAACGGCGCCACCGGCAGGCCGAGCACGTATCCGGTCGCCAGATACTCGAAGCCCGCATGCGAGATGATGATCACCTGTCCGCCACAGATCAGTTGAGCGATCCCACGGCCCGCGACCATGAGGATCAGCGTCGCGACAATCGGCTGGATGTTGAAACGCGCCACGAGCACGCCGTTGACGCTTCCGGCCAGTGCGCCCACGGCGATCGCCGCCGCGAGCGTCGTGGCGAGACCCGCGCCGTCATTGAGCAGCAACGCGCATACCGCTCCCGCAATCGCCACCACGGACCCCACCGACAGATCGACGCCGCCCGTAGCGATCACGAGTGTCATGCCCAGTGCCAGCAGCATCGTGCGTGAGCCTTGGTTCAGGATGTCGATCGGCACGCCGTAAAGATGCCCATCCTGCACCGTCACGCTGAGAAACGCCGGATTGCTGGCGAGGTTCAGTAGGATCAAAGCCGCGAGCCCGGCGATCAGCCACGCGATCGACGAGGTGGGACTGGCTCTCCGAGCCGGCCTGAGTTCCCGCGCCCGTTCCGCAGCGCTCGTCCCACTGCGCACCGCTCGCTCCGACTCGGGATCCCTTGGTTTCACCTCACTCATTCCCGCCTCCTGCCATCACGCGCATCAACCGCTCCGGCGTGAGGTCCGGCCCCGCCTCGACTTCGCCCGCCGGCTTGCGCTCGCGCAGCACCAGCACGCGCGCACACGTCCGGACAATTTCCTCGATCTCCGATGAGATCAGCAGCACCGACAGCCCGTCCGCGCGCAGCTTCGTGATGAGCTGCTCGATCTCGGCCTTCGCTCCGATGTCGATCCCGCGCGTCGGCTCGTCGAGGATGATGAGCTCCGGCTGCGTCGCGAGCCAGCGCGCGAGCAGCACCTTCTGCTGGTTGCCGCCCGACAGGTTCTTGATCGGCGTCTCCGCACTCGCAGTCTTGATCCGCAGGGCCGTGATGTAGTGCTCGCACAATTTCTCCTGTTCGGCGCGCGCCATCCGGCGCCACGCGCCGCGCTTCGCCTGCAGCGCGAAGATCAGATTCTCGCGCACTGAAAGATTCGGCAGAATTCCCTCCGTCTTTCGGTCTTCGGAGCAAAACGCGAAGCCCAGCCGCACTGCATCGCGCGGCGAAGCGATCCGCACCGGCCCCGCCTTCACCGCAATCGTCCCCGTATCCGAGCGATCGATACCGAACAGCAATCTCGCCGTCTCCGTGCGACCCGATCCCAGCAACCCCGCCAGCCCCATCACTTCACCGCGACGCAACGTAAGGTCGACCGCCTCCACCGCGCCGCGACGCGCGAGTCCGCGCGCCGTGAGCAGTGTAGCATGGGCATCCTGCCCATGTTTGTTTTCGGTCCGTTCACGAACTTGCCCGCTGCCCTCTTCCGGCCGCCCCACTTCATCCTTCACCTCGCGTCCGAGCATCTTCCCCACGAGCGCAAGCCGCGGCAGCTCGGCCGTGGCAAACTCGCCCACCAACTCGCCGTTTCGCAACACCGTGATCCGATCGCTCACCGCGTAAACCTGATCGAGGAAATGCGTCACGAACACGATGCCGAGGCCTTCGCCGCGCAGCCGGCGCATGACGCTGAAAAGCTCCGCAACCTCCTTTTCATCCAGGCTCGCCGTCGGCTCATCCAGCACCAGGAGACGCGCACTCAAATCCAGCGCGCGCGCGATTGCCACCATCTGCTGCAATGCCACCGACAGCGACCCGAGCTCCGCCTCCACATCGCACGCGATGTCGAGTCGCGCGAGAGCCTCACGCGCATGGCGCCGCATCGCGCCCCAGTTCACGAATCCGAAGCGCCCCGGCTGCCGGCCGAGCGCGATGTTCTCCGCGACCGAGAGCGCCGGGATGAGATTCACCTCTTGGTAAACCGTGCTGATCCCCGCGCCCTCCGCCTCCTTTGGCGACTTCGGCGCGATCGGCTGGCCAGCCAGGGCGATTGCGCCGCCGTCGGCCGAGTAAACACCCGTGAGCACTTTGATCAGCGTCGATTTGCCGGCGCCATTTTCCCCGAGCAGCGCGTGGATTTCCCCGGCGCGCACGGCGAAGTCCACGCCACTCAGCGCCGTGACGCCGAGGAAGCGTTTCGTGATGCCGCGAAGTTGAAGCAAAGGCTGGCCGGTCACGTGCTCGTTCTTTCGCGAGTAAACCGCATCAATACTTCCGCGTCGGCAGCGCCGCCGCCGCATTGGTCGCATCGAACAGCTCGTCCTTGTTATACATTTTCTTCGGCACCTTCTCGCCCGCGAGCAGCTGCGCGACCGTATCGTAAACCTTGGGACCGAACAGCGGACTGCACTCGACCGTGCAGTTCAGCCGACCGTCCGCCACCGCTTTCACCGCCTCGCCGATCGCATCGATGCTCACGAGCGTGATGTCCTTGCCCGGCTTCAGCCCGGCTTCCTCGATCGCCTGCGCCGCGCCGAGCGCCATGTCATCATTATGTGAATACACGACGTTGATCGCCTTGCCGTGCTTCTTGAGAAACGCCTCCATCACCTGCTTGCCGAGGCTGCGTTCGAAATTTCCGCTCTGCGAATCGATGATCTTCAGGCCGGGATACTTCTTCAGCGCATCACCGAACGCCTTCCGCCGCTCGTTCGCCGGCGCCGAACCGGGCGTGCCCTGCAGCTCGACGATGTTGCCCTTGCCGTTGGCGTGCTTCGCGAGCCAGTCGGCCGCCATCTTTCCCTCCTCGTAGAAGTCGGAGCCGATGAAACACGCATAGAGCGACTCGTCCGAGGTCTGGATCGTGCGGTCGGTGAGGATGACCGGGATCTTCGCGCGCTTCGCTTCGCGCAGCACCGGATCCCAGCCCGTCTCCACGATCGGCGCGAGGACGATGGCGTCGACGCGCTGCGTGATGAACGAGCGCACCGCCTTGATCTGGTTCTCTTGCTTTCCCTGCGCATCGGAGAACTTCAGCTCGATGCCACGCTTCGCCGCCTCGGACTTCATCGATTCCGAATTCGCGGTGCGCCAGGCGCTCTCCGCTCCGGTCTGCGCGAAACCGACTTTCAGCGGCTTCTTCGATTTCTGCGCCGCGCCAGCAAATGGGGCCGCAAGCAGCGCAAGCGCAGCGAGGGAGAGGAAGGATTTTCGAGACAGGGAGGGAGATTTCATAAACGGAAAATGTGGCAGGAAATGTGTGTGATCCCCGCAAACGCAGCAAGGCGCGCGAGGCGTGGGTTTGTGATCAGTTCGAATCCGTCTTCGGCCCGATCAATGCGCGATTGAGCTCGGCCAGAAACTCTGGCTCCAGTTTCACCGCCCGCCGGTCATACGTCACGAGCCCGTTGACCTCGCCTTCAACATCGCTCGTCTGCGTGTAGACCGCGGCGGCCAATCCAAGCGGCTTCATCGCGACCACGGCATCGATTTTCTTTCGGAACGCGGCAACGAAGGCCTCCTTCGTCTGATAGGTCTGGTAACCCCAGTTGCGCATCTCTGGATTCCAGAGGTGCGCCGTCAACGGCCAGCCGACGCCGCCGTATTCACCGAGCACGATGGCGCGATCGGGGCTGTTGTCCGGCGCCAGCGGCACCGGTTCGTAGGTGTGGCGTGAATACATGTCGCCCACGCCCTGATCCAGCCAGCCGGTCGTGGCCAGCGTGAGCCGGCTCGGATCGATCGCCTTCACCCACCCCGCCAGCGCAGCCGTCTCGTATTGGCCCCAGCCTTCGTTGTGCACGACCCACGTGACGATGGAGGGATGATTATGGAGCTGATTGATCATCCGCCGAAGCTCGAGCTCGTGCTGTTCACGGCTCGCCGAAAGCCGCGGCGGCTCGCCTTCATCGGGACGATGCGTGCGCAGTCCCAGGTTGAACCCGCTCGGCATGTCCTGCCACACGAGCAGGCCGAGCTTGTCGCATTGGTAATAATAACGGCGCGGCTCCACTTTGATGTGCTTCCGCAGCATGTTGAACCCGGAGCGTTTCAGGAACTGCAACTCCCACACGAGCGCCGCCTCGCTCGGCGGCGTGAGCAATCCATCCGGCCACCAGCCCTGATCGAGCGGACCGTGCTGGAAGATCGGTTTGTCGTTCAGCAGAATCGTCGGCTGATTCGCGACGGGGCCCGCGCCAACGGAAATTTTCCGCATGGCGAAATAAGATGTGACGACGTCGAGCGGTTCGCCGGTCACTTGAGTCTGCGCATACGCCGCGCGCTCCTTCGCGCCGAAGCGCGGCTGCTGCGGGCGCTTAGGCGCGATGGCCGCGAGAGCCGGAGGGAACTTCACCCGCACGAGCTCGGCCCGCACATCGTACAGAAAGGGCGTATCCGGACTCCAAAGACGCGGTTGCTCGATCGTGAGGTAGGCGGTGCGATTCACGCGCATGATCGTGCTCGCCACCGTGCGACCTTCCGCGCTCGCAGTAATGCGGACGCCATACGTGTCGTCCTCGATCGCGGAATCGATCAGCGCCTCCACTTTCACCCGCCGCTTGTCCAGTTCGGGCGTCAGGCGCAGCTCGGCGAGTCGGCGCGCGGCCGGCACCGGCTCGAGCCACACCGTCTGCCAAATCCCGGAGACGGGCGTATACCAGATGCCCTTCGGCTCGAGGATCTGTTTGCCGCGCGGCTGCTCGCCTTCGGACGTGGGATCCCATGCCGACACGACGAGCTCGTTCGCGCCGTCGCGCAGATAGTCGGTGAAATCGAACGAGAACGCGGTCGATCCGCCCGTGTGGCTGCCCACGAGCGCGCCATTGAGCCAGACGGTGCAGTCGAAATCGACCGCCTCGAAATGCGCGAGCACGCGCTCGCTCTTCCACGCCGCCGGCACGGTGAAACTGCGGCGATACCACACGCGATCCGTCGGCGTGACCGGTTGGCCCACCCCGGAAAGCGTCGATTCGACGCAGAACGGCACGAGGATCTTGCCGTCGAAATCTTTCGGCTGCGCCGCCGTCCGCGGGCGGATCGCATAGTCCCAGAGGCCGTTCAGGTTCTGCCAGCGCTCGCGCACGAATCCAGGACGTGGATACTCGGTCCAGGCATTCGCGACCGTCACTTTCTCGCCCCACGGCGTCATCATCTTGCCCGGAACGGGCTTCCAGTCCTGGGCCGTGCACGGTGCCACGAACGCGAGGAGCGACAAAAAACAGAGGCCGGTGAAACGTGAGATCATGGTTAGCGGGCGATGGTGGTGCGGTTTAATTCGGTCGTGATTTCATCAGCGTTGATTAACGCGGCGCAGCGGTTAACGAACTCGCTCCCCCGTCCATGAAGGCTCTTCTCCTGACCGCGCCGTCGAAACTTGAACTGGTCGACTTTCCCGATCCCAAGCCCGCGGAGGACGAAGTCGTCGTACGCGTGCGCGCCTGCGGCATCTGCGGCAGCGACATCCACGGCTGGGATGGCTCGAGCGGCCGGCGCAATCCGCCGCTCATCATGGGCCACGAAGCGTCCGGCGAGATCGTCGCGACCGGTCCGCGCGTCACGAAATTTCGCGCCGGCGACCGCGTGACCTTCGACTCCACGATCTACTGCGGCCAGTGCCACTTCTGCCGCGAGGGTCATGTGAACCTCTGCGAGAACCGCCGCGTCGTCGGCGTCTCCCCCGTCGAATACAAACAGCACGGCGCGTTCGCCGAGCAGCTCGCGATTCCGGACCGGATCCTCTACCGTCTGCCGGATTCCCTGCCCTTCGACCAAGCCGCGATGGTCGAACCCGTCTCGATCGCCGTGCACGCGGTCCAGCGCACCAAGATCGCGCCCGGCTCCACCGCCGTCGTCATCGGCAGCGGCATGATCGGACTGCTCGTGATTCAAGCGCTCCGCTGGGCCGGCGCAAAGAACGTCGTGGCCGTCGATCTCGCCGACACACGCCTCGAGCTCGCCGGCCGCCTCGGTGCGACGCACACGATCAACTCCGGCAAAACCGACGCCGCCGCCGAAGTCGCGCAGATCACCGGTGGCCTCGGCGCAGACACCGCGTTCGAGGTCGTCGGCTTCACGCCCACCTTGAATCTCGCCCTCGCCGTGCTGAAACGGGGCGGCGCCTGCGTGATGGTCGGCAACCTCTCGCCCAAGACCCAGGATTTCCCGCTGCAAGCCGTCGTCACGAAGGAGCTCACGATCGTCGGCTCCTGTGCCAGCGCCGGTGAGTATCCACTTTGCTTGGACCTGATCGCAAAGGGCATCATCGATGTGAAGCCGATGATCGAGACCCTCGCGCCACTCGCGGATGGCGCGAGCTGGTTCGAAAAGCTCAGCGCCAAGGACGGCGGGAAATACATGAAGGTCATCCTCACGCCCTGAAATCCGGGCCAGGGAAGGAACCACTAAACTCGATTTTTGCAGTAGAGAACCACGAATGGACACGAATGAATACGAAGTCGGAGTGAAGAAACCTGAAGCCGCGAAGTCGACGCGATGACCGTTGGCTGACGGCGCAAAAGCAGTCGTTCCGGATGGTTTTTCATTCATGTCTCTCTTCGTGTCCATTCGTGGTTGAACTGAATTATGTCTGAATGAGTGTCCATCAGTGTGGATTAGTGGTTAACCCGGATCGTCTCATACGCCGGTTTCCACGGCCACGGCACGGCATGCGTACGCTTTGCCCAGCGGTCCCACGTCGCGGCCATTTCCTTCACGCGCTCCGACTGCTCCGCGGCGAGATTCTTCATCTCGGTGCGATCGCTCTTCATGTTGAAAAGCTCCCACGGAGTGTTCGTGCCTTTCGCGACCAGCTTCCAATCACCGATCCGCAACGCCCGGTTGCCCTCGTGTTCCCAGAATAGCGCCTCGCGCTCGATCTTCTTTCCGACAAAGGCGGGCGCCAGGCTCCGGCCTTCCATCGGCTGCACCTTCCTGCCGTCACGCTCTTTTGGATACGCCGCGCCCGACACGTCGACCGCCGTCGCCATGATGTCGATGAGGTGCCCTGGCTGCTGCTCGATCTCGCCTTTGCGTTTGATCCCACGCGGCCAGTGCGCGATCAGCGGTGTACCGATCCCGCCTTCGTGCGTGTAGTGTTTATAGAGTCGGAAGGGCGTGCTCGACACGTTCGCCCAGGCCTCACCGTAGCCGATCCAGGTATCGGCGGGACCGGGCATCGGCGGCGGCGCCGCGGCGACCTTCGCGGCCTTCTTCCCCTTGCCCTTCGCCGCGCCGGGATTGCGGCCGATGTTCTCCGCACACGCGCCATTGTCCTGCAGATATAAAATCAACGTGTTCTCATACTGTCCGTTGGCCTTCAGCGCGGCGACGAGGCGGCCGATGCCCTGGTCCATATTGTCGATCATCGCGGCATACACTTCCATGCAACGCGCCTCCCAATCCTTGCGTTTGACCTCGTCCCATTTCCCGAACTGCGGGCTCAACTCCCACGCGGGATCGATAATGCCGAGCTGCTGCATCTTCTCCAGTCGCGCCTGCCGGATCGGCGCGTAGCCGGAGTCGTATTTGCCTTTATACTTCGCGATGTCCCCGGGCTTCGCATGCATCGGCCAGTGCGCCGCCGTGTAGGCAAGATACATGAAGAACGGCTTCCCGGCGCCGTCCTGCTTCGTATGCTCGTTCACGAAGCGCACCGCGTGGTCGCTGAACGCATCGGTGATGTAGTAGTCCTTGGCCGGATACTCCGGATCCGCATCCCATTTGACCCGCGTATTATCGCGCGTCAGATACACCGGCGTGAAGAAATTCGCGGCGCCCGGCAGGCAGCCGTAATAACGATCGAATCCCCGCTGGAGCGGCCAGTTTTCCCGCGGGCCGTCCTCTTCCTGATTCTTGGTGACGTGCCATTTCCCCACCGCATAGGTGCGGTAGCCGCTTCCGCGCAGCACTTCGGCGATCGTTGCGGTGTCGGCCCGAAGGTCGCCGGCATACCATTCGTTGATCATCGCCGTCGCGCTGTAGGCCGCGCGATCCGTCATATAGCCGACGCCGGCTTGGTGCGGATAAAGTCCAGTGAGCAACGACGCGCGCGTGGGACAGCACCGCGCTGTATTATAGAACTGCGGAAAACGCAGTCCGCCCGCCGCGAGCGCGTCGAGATTCGGGGTGGCGATCTCGCCGCCGAAGCAGCCGATGTCGGAGAAGCCGATATCGTCGCCGAGAATCACGATGATGTTCGGCCGCGAGCTGGCGGCGTTCGCTGCAGCCGCGAACACACTGAGAGCCACTGGGAGGAGGCAACGGAGTCGAAGTATGATACGTTTCATGTTTTAATCCCCCGATTCATTAGCCGCAAAAACGCGCGGAAGGCGCAAAAAAGCTCTACGGCGATTCCGTTTTTGCGCCTTCTGCGCCTTTTTGCGGCCCTTCATCCATTGCTTTATTTCTTCTTCTTCTTCGCGGCCTTCGGCACCACGGCGCGATTCGGGTCCGAGAGCAGGCGCGGCGTGCCGTAGATTTTCCCCTCGTCGTTGTTCTCCTTCAACCACGCGTCCACCTCCGCGCGCATCTCCGCAAGCCGCGCCGCGTGTTTCGGCTCGGTGGCGAGATTCTTCAATTCGGCCGGATCCGCGCGCAGATCGTAAAGCTCCTCCGCCGGCCGCTGATGATAGCGTTTCACGATTGCGGCCGCCACCGGGTCGCTCTTCGCCTTTTCCCGCCAGCTCGCGAAATATCCCGCGCCATCGGCCGCCTGCGCGAGATCGACATGGGTCGAGAAATAATACTCGGGATGCAGGTTGCGGATGTATTTCCAATCGGTCGTGCGGAGGCTGCGCGCCGGATATACATTCATCCGGCCATCGCTGCTATGGGTCGTGAAGATCCGGTCGCGATGCGGGCGCCTGGGGTCGCGCAATACCGCCGAAAACGAGCGGCCGTCGATCCCCTTCGGCGCCGAGCCCTGCGCGACATCGACAAGCGTCGGCAGGATGTCGATCCAGCTCACAAACGCGTCCGTGCGGGCGCCCGCCTTGATCTTGCCGGGCCAGACCGCGATCATCGGTGTACGAATGCCCGACTCGTAGAGCGTCCATTTGCCGAAGGGCCATTGCGCCCCGTGATCCGCCGTGTGCAGGAAAAACGTATTCGCGCCGAGCACCTCTTTCGCGGCGTCGTACACATCGCCGAGTTCCTTGTCCATCCGGCTCACGGCCGCGTAATACTTCGCGCGCATGTCCCGCGTACGCTCGGTATCCACATGGTAGGCCGGCACATTGATCTTGTTCGGATCGTAACCTTCGTGCGTCTCCGGCCACGGCACATGCGGCCAGTTCGTGCCGTAGAATATGCACAGCGGCTTGTCGCTCTTGCGCGCGCGCAGCCATTTTATCCCGTTCGGAATGGCGACGTCCTCGTGAAACTTGTCGTGCGCGAAATGATCGAAGCCGTAGTCGCCGGTGTGCTGGTAGTGCGACACCTTCCCAAACGACACCACTTCGTACCCGAGTTCCTGCAGATACGCCGGCAGCTTCTTGATCTCGGCCCGCGGCTTCGAGTGATTTGCCTCCGCGCCATTCCGCACCGGCATCAAACCCGTGAGCAACGCCGCCCGGCTCGGCGCGCAGCTCGGTGACGCCACAAACGCCCGATTGAACGTGAGTCCGGCTGCCGCCAGCCGCTGCATGTTCGGAGTCTTGATGTCCTTCGATCCATACACCGTGGAATCGAGGAGGCTATGGTCGTCGGATATAAAGACGACGATATTGGGCCTTGTCGTATCCGCTGCGCTGAGACGCAACGACGCCAACATAAGGAAGCAAACAAGGATTCGTCGGATCATGAGGAGGCTGGCGCAGGGTTCAGAGTGAGGATGAAAGTGAGAGTGAGAGGTGTCTGGTATCCTGGGAGCGCGGGCGGCCTCGCCCGCATTCCGGAAGCGCGCGAGGCCGCCCGCGCTTCCCAGGGTATCAAGTCAGCGTTTCGGCCAGGTTGCCCGCCAGTCCATCACCAGCTTCGTCAACTCACGCGCGATCTCCGGTTTCTCGCTCGCGAGGTTCTTCGCCTCCTGCGCATCGGTCGCGAGATTGTACAGCTCGGTCCGCGAGCCGTCGGCGTTCACGAGGAGTTTCCAGCTGTCGCGCCGCACCGCGAGATTCGGGCTCTTGTCCGGACCAAATTTGAAGAACTGGTCGTTCCGCCCGTATTCCCAGAACATCGGCGCGCGTTGCGGCAACACCGCGCCGCGCCACACCGCCGATATATCGATGCCATCGAGCGCCTGGCCGCGCGGCAACGCGGCGCCCGCGATCGCGCAGAAAGTCGGAAACATATCCACCGCGCTGGTGATCGAACGCTCGTCCACCCGGCCCGCCGGCACTCTTCCCGGCCACCGCACGATGAACGGCATCCGGATGCCGCCTTCATAGAGGCACAACTTGTGGCCGCGGAACCCGCCCGAACGCTCGCCGTTGAACGTCGGCAGCGCGCCGTTGTCGCTCGTGAAGACCACGATTGTGTTCTCCTCGAGCCCGCGCGCCTTCAACCCGTCGAGCAGCCGGCCGACCTGCTGGTCGAACTCCGCCATGACCGGCCGGAAATTCTTCGGCAAATCCTTCTTGTCGGACACCTCGTCCGGCACCCACGGCGTGTGTACATCGTCGGCCCAAAGATTCACGAAACACGGCCGGTCGCGATGCCGGTCGAGAAACTCGAGCGTCTTGTCCACGAAGAACGCGGTGCGGTCCCACCGCTTCACCTTGTCCTTGGGCGACCAGATCCAGTCCGTCGCCGTGATGTCCGGGTGCGGCTCCGGGCTTTCATACGTGCCCACGCCTTCATTGTAGCCATACGCCGCGAACTTCGGCGCCTCGGTCACATCGCGGCCGCCGCCCAGATGCCATTTGCCGATGTGCGCCGTCGCATAGCCCGCCGCCTTCAGCGCCCGCGGCAGCGATGGCGCTCGCGGATCCAGAAAGTCATCCTGCTCGCAACCCGCGTTGCCTTTCTTCGTCTGCAGGAAGCTCGTGATCCGCGACCGCGCGGGATACCGGCCGGTGATCAGCCCCGCCCGCGAGGGCGAGCAGATCGGCGAGGCCGAGTAATATTGCGTGAACCGCGTGCCCTGCGCCGCGAGCCCGTCGATGCGCGGTGTCGGCACCTGTTTGCCGCCATAGCAACGGAGGTCTCCCGGCCCAAGATCGTCGGCCAGGATGAAGATGATGTTCGGCCGGCGCGACGTATCCGCCGCGTGGATGCAGGCTGCGGCAAAGACCGCCGTGCATGCAAGAATGAGACGAGGAAGGGACGAGAGTTTCATCAGGTTGATCGTGGACCGATTCGTGGAGGAAGGGACCGCTCGATGTTCAAAGCGCCGTCGGGCTCCGGGCCCCGGGCGCAACGCCACGAGCATCGAAACGTTCGCTCATGGCGCGAAGAGTTTCCCGTCGTCGGGCGTCGAGACAAAGTAATCGAAACTCCCCGCCGCTTGCTTCGGCCCGGAAACGTACACTCCCGTGCGCACCCCGCGATCCCACGGCGGCAGAAAGCTGCCGTCGGTCTCGCTCGCGAGCTCCGTCCATTTTCCGCCGCTGCCCTGCACCGCGAAACGGAAACGGTTTCCGTCCACGCACGCGACGCGCAGCCGGATGGCCGCGCCGCCGCTTGTCTTCGCCTCCGCCACCGTCGTGCGTTCGTTGCGCCGCTGGCTCCAGACCTGCACGGTTTTCCCGTCCGTCACCAACGCGAGCTGGTTCACCCGGTCGCCATACACCACGAGGCCCGCAAACGCGCCGCTCGCCAGCCCTTTGGCGTCGACGGCCGTTTCCGCCACGAACGACGGCACCGTGATCGACCGCACCGCGCTCGCCGGCTCCTCCTCCACTGTGAGGGTCAGCCGGCCATCGGAAATGCGCGTGGCGGGCCGGCGCCCGATAATCCACTGCCAGCCGGCCCCGAGCTCGCCGCGGCCGCTGAAATCATCCCGAAAGCTTGTAACATCTTTCTGCATCCGGGCCGCGGCCGGGCCCGCCGCGCGCGAGCTGGCCCCTTTGCCGGCGTTGATCGTCGGCCAGCCATCCGCGCCGAACACGACTTCGTCGAGCAGCATCTGCCGGCCCGTGGCCACGAAGCCCTGCTGCGCGTACGCGTGGTAGAGGAACCAATGGCGTCCTTGAGGATCGGATACGATGCTGCCGTGTCCCGGACACCGCCACGCGCCGTTGCCCGCCATGATCGGATTCGTCGGCGCCTTCTCCCACGGGCCGAGCATGTCCTTCGCCCGCGCCACGCCGACCGCGTAGTTGCAGTTGCGGCCGCAGCACGCGCTGCCCGCGTAGAACAGATAATAATATCCGCCGCGCCGCACCACGAACGGCCCCTCCACCACCGCGCCTTCCCACGGCGCATCGTTGCGGAGAATCTCCTTCTTCTCGCCGACAAACTTCGTGCCGTCCTCGCTCAACCGGGAAATCCAGAGCGGCGTCGGACGTTTCTTGCTGTTGCCGTCCTCTTTCCAGATGAGCCAGCGGACGCCCTTCTCATCCGTGAACGGCACACCGTCGATCGAGCCCGCCTCCTGTGCGATCATCGGACCGTGATCGGTCCACGGGCCGGCCGGATGATCCGCCGTCGCGACCGCGACCGCCAGCCGGTTGCTGGCCGTCTCGCGTGCTGTGTAGTATATATAGAACTTTCCCTTGTCTTCCGCGATTTCCGGCGCCCAGAAATTCGACTTCGCCCACGCCGGCGGCTTCGCGAACACATAGCCCTTCACCTCCCAGTTCACCAGATCACGCGAATGCAGCAGCGGAAAATGCGGCGCCCATTCCGACGAGGTCGCCGTGGCCCAATAATCTTCGCCCACGCGAATCACCGACGGATCCGGAAAATCGCCGGCGCGGACGGGGTTCGCATATTGGAACGCATGGGGCGCCGCCGCGGTGAGGCCGTGAGCGCAACACGTGGCAAGCAGCGCCGCAAGGAGACAACCCGTTGCCGGGCGGCGATGGCGAAAGAGAAAGGACATCGTGGTGCGGTTTAGAAGGTGAAGGAGGTGTTGAGGATGACCTGGCGCGGCTCGACGCGCCCCCATTGGAGAATGGCCGTGTCGCGGCGCACGCGAATCGGCTCGATGGAGTTTGGCTCGAATAGATTCCGGACGTTGAGCTGTACGCGCCAGCCGATGCTCTTGCCGCCGAAAATCTTCGCGCGGCCGCCATAGCCGGCGAGCACGTCGACGAAGGTCTGGCTGTTTCCGTAAATCGGCTTCGTCACATCATCGATCAACCCGTTCGGATCGCCTGCGGTCGGAAACGCTTTTTGGGCGAACCCGATCTGCGAGGCTTCCGTCCAGCGGAGACCGCCGCCGACGTTCAGGCCTTTGAGCACGCCTTCCCTGAAGCGATAGTTGGTGAAGAAGCTCCCGCGCCACTCGCGCTGGCGGAAACGAGGCAGGTTGTTGCGCAGCTCGCTGCGGAGGATCTCGGCGGCGACGTCTTCCTCGTAGAATTGATGCACGGTCCGGGGATCGTTATCGGCGATCGTGACATTATCCCAACCCAGCCCGCCGAAATCCTGCCAGGTCGAAAGCCGGCGTGCGACCCAGGCGTTGAATTCCGCCGATTTGTTGAAAACCCGCGTGCGCTGCCGACCGACCGCGAGCCGCGCATCCCAGTTGCTCGTGAGCCGCGCCACCAGCGTGATATCCATGCCGCGGCCGATCTTGTCCTCGATGGAGCGATATACGTTGCCGCGGGAGACAGGATCATAGCCGTCGGCCGGCACGTCGGCGATGCCCGCGGGCCGATCCGTTCCGCGCATCCGCTGCTCGATCGTGGCGGAGGCGTTGCGCACCGCCTGGCCGTCGCCGATCAACGCATGCTGGTGCTCCTTGAAGAAATTCACGCGGAGCGAGACCGTGTCCTCCCGCAGCGAAAACCGGAAACCGTAATCATAACCGTCGCTATAAATACCGGGAATCTGCTTGTTATCGGGATCGAGAAACCCTGGCGGCAGCGCGGTGTTGTTGGATTTGCTCGCAAAGAGCGAGAACCAGCGCAGCGGATGCACGACTGCACCGTAAGCGTACGTCGTGCCGTCGTCATCGAGCGCCGCTTGCGAGTCGAACGCGGTCTGCGAGAGCGGAGTATAAAGCCCGCGCCGGTCGTTGGCGGCGGCGAGATCGCCGCGGACGAGTGAACTCGGAGCGATCAGGTAACTCTTGAACTGGTCGATGCGACGGCCGGCGAAGAGGTTCACCCGGTTTTTCCAGAAGAAGCTCTGCAGCGCGACCATATAGGTCTGTACATCCTTGTTGGAGCCGCCGGTCGCCGACGTGCGGCCGGCCGGGTCGCCAAACATGGAAGCTTCGAAGGTCTCTCCGGTGATGCTGTCGGTGAAGGTCCACGGCCCGAAATGGCCACCGTCGCCCGGATACGGTCCGGCGCTGAACGAGCCGCTCGCCGGATCCAGATAGTAACGCGTCCGCGGCAGGCGGCTGTTGTTGAGGAGATCGCCGGTGGTGAAACTGGTATTCCCCATGATGTGCGCGCGGGACGTCTGCGAACGATCCTCGTCGATGCGTTTCGAAACGAGGCCGGCAATCCGGTGGCGACCGAGCCAGCGCGCGGCGTTCTGAAACTTGCGCTCGAAATCGAACTCATAGGACGTCGTGAGCCGCGCCTCCTTGTTGACGTTGCGCTGCTCGACGCCGTTCGGGAATGTCTCGAGGTAAAGGTCGCCCGCGTGCGGATTGACCTCCGTCTGCGGCCGCGCCGCGGTGCCGCCGGGAAGGTATTGGTTGGGATCGGCGAGGATGTTGATCGACTCGCCTTCGAAGAACGGGCCGCCGCGCAGCTCGTGCACGTCCTCGTAATTGAAGCCGAACTCGAGGAAAAGGTTGTCGGTGATCTTCTGCTCGACGGCGCCGCGCAGCAGGGTACCGCTCAGGCGGTTTGTCCGGCCGTTCACGCGCGGGTCGCGGTCGATGGGAAAGATCGCATTGTCGAGCAGCGAGTGCGCGCGCGTATCGGCTCGGCTTGGAACCTGGTGCGGGCCGAAGGTGAGCGCGGAACCATTCCACTGGCGGACCGAGGAGATGCCCGATCCATCGTAGGCGATCACGCGCAGCTGGTTCCCGTTTCGGCCGAGCGGATCTCCGCCGGAGGCCGGAATCGAGCCGTTGCCGCGCGAGTTGTCGAAGAGCGGCCGGCCGGCCGCCACCCAGGGCGACAGGAAATCCTGGGCGAGATAATTCGTCGGATTGGCGGCGCTCTGCAGCATCCGCTCCCCGCTGAGCCGCACCGTGGTGTTGCGCGCAGCCTTCCAGGTAAACGTGGCGAAGAGCCTTTCCTGGTCGTTATAGGCGCCCTCGATCGCGTTGTTGATATTGCTCTTCATCCCGACGACGCGGAGCGCGAATTTCTTCGGCACGATCTGCTGGTTCAGATCGAAGGTCGTGCGCAGCGACCCCTGGTCGTCGGTGCGAAACGCGAGCTCCCGCCGATCGCGCATCAGCGCGCGTTTCGTCGAGATGTCGATCGCACCGCCCGCATTGCCGAGACCGAAGAGAATCGATTGCGGTCCGTTCGCGATGGTCACGCGGTCCGAGTTGTAGAAATCGATCGGGAGACTGGTCTCGTAGAAATCGGAGGACTGCGTGATCGCATCGAAGCCGCGCGCGCGGCCGCCGTTGCGGGTCGATTGAGTGCCGTCGTTCGGCCCCGTGTTCTGCTCGTTCGGACCGCCGTTGTTCGTGCTGAAAAGAACCGCCTCGTCGAGGTTGGTCGCCGCGATGTCGCTCAGAAATTCGGGCGTCATCACATCGATCTGGGCCGCGATGTCCTTCAGGTCGGTCTTCAACCGGCTGCCGGCGAGCGAGCTGGTGGCGACGTATCCTTTATCGGATTCACTCGTGATGACAAACGGCGAGAGCTCGATCGTCTCACCGGGCGGCGGTGTGCTCTGGCTGCGAACGCCCGCCGCCAGGACCGACGACAGAAGCGAGATTCTAATGGCACGAGAGAACGTAGAGCGGTTTCCGAGCAGGGTTTTCGGCATGGCTTGGAGGGGGTTTGGACCAGACGCTTCCGCAAGGAAACGCCAGACCCGCCGAACCTGAGTCGCGCCCGGCCGGAAGAAAAGAGCCGGGTCCACACATTCGACTGACGAATTTGCACCTGCGACGGAACCCTGCACGCCACCAACGTCGGATCCCGTGACACCGGCGCCGTCCATGAAGCGGGCGAATCAAACTACAGGATCGTGCCGGCATGTGTGAAATCGTCGTGAGTTGGTGTGACTCGAGGTCTTCCTCCGCGGCTATGGAATGACCATGCCTTCCTCGCTCCACACCCCCTTCCGCGGAGCATCCTCCGGCCATTTCATGCCAGGGGTCGGCAGACACATTCGATATTGCTTTTAGAAATGAAGAAAAATCCCCCTCTCCTCAACGTTTCGTTGGGGCCCATGTACATTGCTTTGTCTATATTATTCCTGTCGTTCTCCGGCTGGACTTCCGCCGCGAACGCAGCCAGCGGCCGGATCACAGGGGTAGTCACCGACAGCAGCGAAAGCGTCTTCATCGAAGGAGCCACGGTCATGATCGACGGAACCAACCGGGTCAGGGCGACGGATCGACGCGGAGAGTTTGATTTTGGTGAGATGCAGCCGGGGGAATATAACGTGTATATTAGCTACACGGGCATGATGCCCGTTTCCGTCCGCGCCGTCGTCGTGGCCGGACAATCCGCGAGTGTTTCCGTCATCCTCCGGGAGGATGTGATCAAGATGGGCATGTTCTCCGTCACCGCCGACCGGAGCGCCGACGCGCTGGCGATCACCGAGCAACGGAATGCGCCGAATGTGAAGAACGTCGTCGATATCCAGTCTTACGGCATGCTCAACAACGACAACCCGGCCGAGTTGCTCCAGTTGCTCCCGGGCGTGACGGGCTCGCTCTTCTTCAACGAGGTGGACCGCGTCTCCGTGCGCGGAATCGATTCTTCCCTCAACAATGTACAGCTCGACGGAAACACCTTTGCCACACCCGGGATCAACGGCGCCGTGACGTCGCGCTCGGGGGTCTTGTCGACCACGAACACCAACAATATCAAAACCGCCGAAGTCATCAAGGCCCTGACGCCCGATCGCCCCGCGGATGCGATTGGCGGCCTGGTCAATCTGGTGCAAAAGACCGCGCTCGACTACCCCAAGGCCGCGGGAAATTTCGAATACCGGGTGGGCGGTCAGTATGTAGAGACGCGGAGCGGCTATATTACCCGCCCCACTCCGAACGTCCAGCTCACCTATCACACCATCATCGGCCCCAGGCGAAACTGGGGGATCTATTTTACAGGAGGTATCAACAAGGAGGCGACGAACCAGCTTCGCTCGACCCAGAATATTGTCGCGAACCCCGTCCACGGGTTCCTCCCCAACAACAATTCCACCATCGAAAACGACCGTTTCCGTTATCGGAAAAACTGGGCGGTCACACTGGATCATCGCCGGGGCGGAAAGCACGAATTCGCGTTGAAGTTCAAGCATGACGACTGGCTCGAGATCACCGAGGGGCTGACCACCCAGTTTGGCGCCGCGGTGCCCGCGGCCGGCTGGACGCCTCAGGTGCGCAGCTACGACCGCGCCAACGTCACCGTCGGACACAATAACAACAATCCGGCGGTTAAAACCGATTCGGTCTCCTTCGAGGGCAAGCACCGCGGGGAGAAATGGCACGCGAGCTACAGCGCGTTCCTTTCCCGGGCGATCACCGACGTCCGGTTGGAGGGAACGATCGATTACGCCGTAGCGAACGCGACGCTCCTGCCCGATTATCGACCCGCCCTCGTTGTCGATGCCTCCCGCGACCCACTCTTCCCCTCGGTGCAGATCACGGGCGACAATGAGGAAGCCATATTCAATCCCGACAATTATCAACTGGGTCTCGTCCAGCAGCATCGGATCTACGTCGATGATCAACGCCGGGGCCTGCGGGCCGATCTCAAGCGCGAATTCACCCTCGTGATTCCGACCACGTTGAAAGCTGGCATCACGGTAAACGAACAAAGTCGCCTCCACTATAACCGTAATCATCAGCGCGCCTTTGTGGGTGAAGACCGCGTGCTGGGGATCAACCCTGCCACCGGCCGCAGCGACGACCGGCTGAGCCGCTTCGTCAACCCGAACCCGGCCATCAGCGGATACAACGACGCAGGCAACCGCCGGCCGTTCATGCTGGATATTCCGTCCCTCAACCGGAGTTACTACAACGAGCCGCAACTCTGGCTCGATGATGAATACGGTAATGCGCTCCGCACCATCCAGGGCGACTTCGAGGCGAAGGAAGAGATTACCGCCGGTTATCTCATGGCCGACGCCAACTGGCGGAAGCTCCGCGTTCTCACCGGTGTGCGCTGGGAGGAGACGAAAGTCAGTGGGACAGGATTGCTGCGCGACCAACCGACGGCCACGGCGGCACAGGTCCCCGATCCCCTCGAGCGGGCGACGATCAACGGCGGCCGGCCGGTCGCCCGTGCGAGGAGCTATGACAACCTCTTTCCGAGCCTCCATACGATCTATAAGCTGCGGCCGAATTTACAGGCAAGGGCCAGTTTCTCGACCGGTATTGGCCGGCCTGGTTACGGTGCGATTGTACCCAACACCACGATCGACGAAATTAACGAGATCGTTTCCATCAACAATACGGGACTCCGGCCCCAAACGGCCGACAGCTATGACCTGAGCCTCGAATATTTTTCGGAGCCGGTGGGCGTGCTCTCGATCGGGCTGTTTCGCAAGGACATCAAAGACCATATTGTCAGGCAGATCGGGACGGTGTCGCCGGGCTTCGAATTCGGGGAGCAGTACGTCGGCTACCAACTCCGGACGTCGATCAACGGCGGATTCGCCAAGATCCAGGGCGCCGAGTTCAACGTGGTGCAGCAACTGAACTTTATCCCCCGGGCGGTGGGGCTGGTCACCCTCAAGGGGAATCTGACCGTTCTCCGGGCCGAGGGGAACTACGGGGGCGATGCGAACATTGGATCCTCGCAAGTGCCCGGCTTTGTGCCTCGGGCCTGGAATATCGTGGGGGAATACACGAAGGGAAAGTTCTTCATGCTTGTTCGCTATAATCAACAGGCAGGGTTCCTCGCCGGTGCGAACCCGAATCCGGGATTGGTCACGAGAAACCCCCGACGCGAGAAAATCGACGTCAATTTCGTCTACCGCTGGCGCAAGGCGGGCGAAGTTTTCCTTGCGATCGACAACCTCACGGAGCGGCCGTCGTTCCAACTGTTAGGCGCGGGCGATCGGGTTTTCCCCGGCCAGGTTTGGGCCGGCCAGCGGCGCTTCAACCTCGGGGTGCGCGGCAAGTTCTGAGGTGCATCGCCAAAGTTAAACGAAGCGCGGACTATATATTTATGCCCAACTCATGGACTGGAAAAGGAAACCCTTACACCCGCACGGAAGTGGTCGAGCGCCTGCGCGCAACCCTGGCGCGCGGCGAAGCGATCATCGCTGCAGGTGCCGGCACCGGCATCTCGGCGAAGTTCATCGAGAAAGGAGGCGCCGATCTTCTCATCGTATATAATTCCGGGCGTTTCCGGATGGCCGGTCACGGCTCGACCGCCGGGCTCATGGCGTATGGCGACGCCAACGCCATTGCCATGGAGATCGGCGAATACGAGGTCCTGCCCGTGGTGGAGGAGATTCCCGTCATCTGCGGCGTGCATGCCACGGATCCCCGCCGACGGATGTGGCACTGGCTAGGACAGGTGAAGGAAATGGGCTTCAGCGGCGTGAACAATTTTCCGACCCATTGCATCATCGATGGACGCTTTCGCGATATTCTGGAGGAAACCGGGATGAGTGTGGCGACGGAGGTCGCGATGATCGCGCTCGCCCACCGCATGGAACTTTTCACCATTGTCTACGTGAGCACCCCCGACGAAGCCCGCGCGATGGCCGATGCTGGTGCCGACGCCATCATCGCTCATTGCGGGACCACCATCGGTGGATCGATCGGCGTGAGTGACGCCGCCGTACCACTCGATGAGGCCGCGGCGTGGACGCAACGGATCATCGACGGTGGGAAATCCGGCGGCCGCAACGACCTGATTTTCCTTGGTCACGGCGGACCCATCCTGACTCCCGAGCACGCGCAGTTTATTATAGAGCGCACCGGAGTCGTCGGTTTTGTCGGCGCCAGCAGTCTCGAACGCATGGCCGTTGAAACCTCCCTCACCGCTCTCACCCGGCGGTTCAAAGCCATCCCGGCATCCCGTTCTTCGCCACCGCCCGCGGATTCGAGAGAGAATTCGTCTCCCCAGAATATTCCGCCCGTTTCGCTTCCCGCATGATCCTAAAACGCTCTCGTCTATATCGAGTTATTGCCGCCGGGTTCTGCGCTGCGCTCTCCGTCCCGGCGGCCGAACTTTTCGACGGCGGAACCCTGAACGGCTGGGAGGGCGATCTGAAGTGGTGGCGGGTGCAGGACGGCAGCCTGACCGGCGGTTCCACGACCGAGAAGGTCCCGCATAATTACTTCATCGCGACGACCCGCTCGTTTCAGAATTTCGATCTTCGCCTCAAGCTCAAGTTAACCGGCGATCCCGCGACGGGGCTCATCAACAGCGGCGTTCAGATTCGCAGCGTCCGCGTTCCCGGCTCCACCGAGATGTGCGGTTACCAGGTGGATGCCGGCGATCGCTGGTGGGGCAAACTGTACGACGAGTCGCGTCGCCGGAAAGTGATCGCCGAGGCGGCCGACCTGCCCGCGGTCAACGCGGCCATTCGCGCGGGCGAATGGAACGAATTTCGCATTCTCGCCGAGGGTCCGCGCATTCGTTCCTGGATCAACGGAACTGCCGCCCTCGACTATACGGAGACCGAACCCGATATGGCGCGGGATGGCCGCATCGGCATCCAGATCCACAGCGGCGGCATCGCCCTCGTACAGGTGAAGGATGTCGTCATCGATGAGTTGCCTCCGACGCCCGGTGCTCCGACGTGGGAAAAGGTTGGTTTGCCGAAACCGAGACCAGCCAAAAAGAATGCTCCGAAAGCGGGCGCGGCAAAAGCCAGGGTGTCGTCCGGGCCGGCGCCGGCCACGACTCCGGCCACCACCGGTCCGGGCAAAGACATCAGCTATAACACCGTCACCACCGGCGCTCTTTCTCCCGAGGAAGAGCGCCAGTCCTTCCAGCTTCCCGCCGGTTTCGAGGCAGAGCTGGTCGTCGCCGAGTCCGAGGGTTTCGGCAAATTCATCGCCGTCGCCTGGGACGCGCAGATGCGGCTCTGGTCGATGACCGCGCTCGAATATCCGGTGGATGGCAACGAGCAGAAGGCGGCTTCCGATGCTCTCTTTGCCAGCGGCGGACGCGACAAAGTCGTCGTTTTCGATGCTCCTTATGGTGTCGCCGCCGCGGGCGGCGCCGCAGTCACCACGCCACCGCGCGTGTTTGCCGACGGGCTCGTGATGCCGCTCGGCATCCTGCCTTATAAAGATGGTGCGTTTGTACAATACGGGGCGGATATTCGCTTTTACCGCGATGCCAACAGCGATGGTCGCGCCGATGGCCATGACGTTGTACTCACTGGCTTCGGCACGCAGGACTCGCACTTGTTTCCCCATCAGTTTCTTCGACAACCCGGTGGCCAGATCTTTGTCGCGCAGGGCCTCTTTAATTATTCCAAGGTCCGGCGTCCCGACGGGCGGCCCTTCGCAGACGGTTCGAGCGGGATTCCGTTCCACCAGTGCAAGCTCGCGCGCTTTTCCTTGGACGGCTCGAGTTTCGAAAACCTCACCGCGGGGCCCAACAATATCTGGGGCATGCACACGAGCCGCGAGGGCGAGACCTTCCTGCAGGAGGCCAATGATTTTGGCTACGCGGTCATCCCATACGAGCCGGGTATCCACGTTCGCACCGGCTCGAAGGATCTCCTGCGCTCCTACCAGCCCCTCATGCCCCCGCCCTTGGGCGAACAACGCATGGGTGGCACCGGCCTGAGTGGACTCGCGCTCGCCGAAGATCGCGACGGACTTTTTCGCGGGATCGGCGCTGTCGAAGGTGATGGCGCCAGGATTTTCTACCTGGCGAATCCGATCGCCAATTCAATCCAGGTGGTGCGGGCGACGCTCGAGGGCGGACGATATCGTTTTGAGAAACTCACGGATTTCCTCACGACGAGCGATCGCTGGTTCCGTCCCGTCGCCCTCCACTTCGGCCCCGATGGCGCTCTCTATATTGTCGATTGGTACAATAAGATCATCTCGCACAACGAGGTTCCGCGCGCCCACCCCGACCGGGACAAGACGCGCGGCCGGATCTGGCGGATCCGCCATCGTGAGCAGCCGCGGGTCACCCCGCCTGACCTCACCCGGCTCGACGACCACGCGCTCCTCGCCCAGCTCGGCGGGCCCAACGCGCTGGTGTCGCGTCTCACGTGGCTCGAAATCGTCGACCGACAGGCGACCGCGCTCGTCCCCGAGTTGAACAAGATCGCGGCCGATCGCTCGCTCGCCATCGATCGCCGGCTGGGTGCGTTGTGGGCGTTGGAAGGGCTGGGATCCGTCGGTACTGAATTATTGAATACGCTGGCTCGCGACGTGGCATTCCCGGTGCGGCGCCAGGCGGCGCGGCTGGCGGCGGCGCAGCCGCGACCGGAGGGTGATTTTCTCGGCATCGTCACCCCGCTCATCGGCGATCCGGTTCCAGCGGTCCGGGCCGCAGCAGGCGACGCGCTCCGCCGCGTGCCCCGCGCCAGCCCGAAGGTCATGGCCCTGGCCGCGCAGCTCGGCCGTGCCTCGCTCACGACGGGCACCGAGGGCGAACGCTACGACCGCGAGTTCGAACGTTTCCTGGCCCGCTGGGCGATGGAGCTGAATCCGGTTTCGACGCGGGCTCTGCTCGCGTCCTCCGAAGGCCGCAGTTTGCCCCTCGAGAATCGGGTCCTCGCGACCCTCGCGCTGGGTGGCAAAGATGCTGCGCTCGGCCTCACGACGCTCAGCCAGGAACTCTCTCGGCCGTTGGGCGAGGAAGAGGTGCGCACGCTCGCGGTCCACCTTGACGAACCCGCCGTGCGGGATGCGCTTGGCGCCGCGCTCGCTCCACCTGGCTCCCGCCGGCCCGTGCTCGTGGCTCTACTCTCGCTCCGCACGAGCATCGAACCCACGCCGCTTGCGTCGGCGCTCACCGAAGCTGCGCGCGCTCTGTTCGAAAGTCGCGCCGTGGAGGACGTGGTGCTGGGCGCGCAAATCGCAGGTGCGTTCAAGCTCTCCACGCTCGAGGCGGAACTCGTTGCCGCGCTCCGTCGAGGTTGGGTCGCGGGCACACTCACTCCGCCTTCTCTCGCGGCATTACAGGCGCTCCGCGAAATGGGCGCAGGTCCAACGCCGTTGTTGGAAGAACTCACCCGCGACGCGAAGGCCGAGGCGGTCCGCGCGCATGCGCTCGCTGCGCTGGCCGCCTCCCGCGCACCCGACGCGCCGCTTCGCCTCGTACGATTGCTGCCGGTGCTCGCCACCCGTCAGCGAGGAAGCGCCTTGGAGCGCCTCGCCAGCACGACCGAAGGCGCGACGGCGCTGGTACAGGGGCTCAGCACGGGCGAGGTGGCGAAGTCGGACCTCGGCCTCAGCACGGTGGATAAACTGCGTACACTGCTCCCCGCCGACGTTCATGTCGCCGCGCTGTGGCAGGAACTGGGCGGAAATGCCCAACGCGCGCTTCGCCTCGGCGGAGGCGCGGACGATTATTCCGCAACCAACCTCACGTTGACCGGCCCCTTTACTATAGAGTGCTGGGCCAATCTCGATCCCACTATCGATAATCGCGACGGACTACTGGGCTCTCCCGCCCGTTTCGATCTCAACTTCCACGCTGGCCACCTTCGCGTCTGGATCGGTGGCGGGCCGGGCAATATCGTCATCACGACCAAGAAGACCGCTCCCCGCGTATGGACGCATTATGCTGTCACACGTGACGCCGGCGGCGTGTTCAGGATTTTCATCAACGGTGAACTCGATGCCACCAGCCAGGCGACCGATCGGAGTTCCTATGCCGGCCTCGATCTGGGTCGCACCACGCCGCCCCAAGGCGGCACCGCGGGTTGGTTTGCCGAGTATCGCGTCTGGAGTACGGCGCGCACACCGCGCGAGATTCGGGAAAATTTCGACCGGAGCTTTGCAAGCCGCTCGGCCTCGCAGCGGCCCAAGGGATTGAGCGAAGTTTTTGCCGGCACGCACTGGGGACCGCTTCAGGGGAGCGCCCGCATCGAGGCGGCGGAGGACATTCCTGTACTCCTTACCGACGCCGAGGCTGCGGTGCAGGTGGAAATGTTCAATCGCATGCGCAGTCTCGCGAATACTCGCGGGAATCCCGAGGCCGGCAAGGAGCTCTTCACTTCGCTCTGTCTCACCTGCCACCAGCAAGGTGGTCAGGGAGGCCAGATCGCTCCGCCCCTCGATGGGATCGGCCTCAGCGGAGTGGATGCGATGCTGCGCCATATACTCACCCCGAGCGCGGCGATGGAGAGCGCGTATCGAATCTTTCGCGTGGTTACAAACGACGGCCGGGTGCAGGAGGGTTTTCTGGTCGAGGAGAACGCTGCTTCCTTTGTACTGCGCAGCCCCGGCGTCGAGGACCGGCGCGTGCCCCGGTCGGACGTCCGCCGCTCCGGCTACCTGCGCCGCTCCCTCATGCCGGAGGGACTGCTCGAGGGCATGACGCCAGCCCAGGTGAGCGACCTTTTCGCGCACCTGAAATCACTGCGCTGATCAGGCCGATCCTTCGCCGCGCAAGGAGCGGAGGCGATAGTGCGAAGGCGCCATCCCGACGCAGCGCGTGAAAGCCCGCGTGAATACATCCTTGCTGTGATAGCCAACCTGTGAGGCGACTGCCTCCAGCTTGTCGTCGGTGGCTTCGAGCAGTTCCTGCGCTCTTTGTATACGCATATAGGTGAGGTGTTCCATCGGCGTCCGCCCGAGATCCCGCAGGCAGAGTCGTCGCAAGTGTTCCGCGCTCACGTGGCACCGCGCAGCGAGCGTGGCGAGCTTCCAGTCGCTATGCAGTTCGCGCGCGACCGATTCCAGGAGGGATCCGATCCGCGACCCGCTCTGCCACGGCCGTGCGCTGCGCAAGCAGAGCCGCTGTACCAGGCTGACCCAGTGATGGATCTCGGCCGGATCCTGTTCGGCTGTCACTGCGCTCCGCAGACCCGCGATGACGCGCCCGAACTGCTCTGCACCATGCCTGACTCGCAACGGAGACGACGCACCCACCAGCGGCTTGGCCCACGGCGGCTCATCATAGCGCACCCACGCAAAAACCCAACGATGACCGCGCGCCGCCGAGAACGCGTTCAGGATGCGCGGTGGCGCCAGTACAACCGTGCCAGGAGTGATGATTTGCCAGCGGCCTTCCAGCCAGATTTCCCCCTGACCTTCCAGGCTCGCGAGGAAAAAACTACCAGCCGGCCGCAGCCGCACCCGGCGGTAGGGATACTGCGCCGTATCTATACCTAAACGCGCAATATGATGCGCCGCGAACTCCGGACAATCCTTCGCCTCGAGGACCCAGATTCGGGACCGCGGGCCGTTGGTTGTGATATCCTGATCAACGGGAAGTTCGGATGCCATCGATTATAAAGTGTTCAAGAGATTCGATGCCAGGAACGGCGTCGCCACGAGAGCGTCCGGCCGACCTTAACCAATGCACCAGGGACCTGCGGTGGGGGAATATTGTTGATGGGGCTGCAAGCGATCGAAACCTAAATCGCACCGAGGCTAAAGACCGAAACGATTACGCGTATAAAGGCACAGCTTGGTGCGCTCAGGAATACAAGACAGGGACGGGCGCCATGGGATGTGTGAAATCGTCGTGGGTCTGTGTGAGGCGGGCTCTTTTCCCGGCTTCCGATAGACGATACACCCTTCTCGTTCTCAGCTCCATCTCTCCGTGTCTGCCCCGACCACGCAACGAGAGAGGGCATTCACCTGAGGGCGCCGGAGCCCTTCGGCGCCAGCATTCCCGCATCCGTCAAGCAACTGAATACCATGAACCCCACCCCGTCCCGTTTCCCGGCCACTATCGCTTTTGGCTTTGTCCTGTTTGCACCAGCCATGGTCGTCATCGCCCAGACCGCTCCAGCCTCCCACCCCGGCACGGCAGCCACTTCCGCGGCGACCGACGCGGCGATCCAACTGTCGCCGTTCGAAGTCGTCGCCGAGGATGACCGCAGTTATCAGGCCGCAAATACACTTGGCGCCACGCGCACCAACGTCGCCATCCGCGACCTGCCCATGCAGATGAACGTAGTCACCGAGCAGCTCATGACTGACCGCGCGCTCTTCGACCTCGAGCAGGTGATCGACGTGATTCCGGGCACCGCGCGCGCCTTCAACGAATTCATTCCCCAAGTGAACATCCGCGGGTTCAACAGCTCCGCCGCGATGCGCAATGGCGTCCGCGGCCTCACCACCCCCGACATGATGTCGATCGCGCGAGTGGAGACGCTGAAGGGCCCCGCCGCACTCCTCTACGGGCAAACCCAGCCCGGCGGCGTCATCAATTATATAACGAAGAACCCGTCGCCGATCCGTAAAACCACAATGCGGCTGAGCGCGGGCAGCAACGCGCTCTTCCGCGCCGAACTGGATACCACCGGGCCGCTCAATCGCACCAAGACGTTCAACTATCGTCTCGGCGCCACTTACTATACGGTCGAAAAAGGCGAGCGCCAGCGCAGCCTCGATCGCGTGGCCATCGCGCCGATGGTGCAGTGGAAGCCGTTTCAACACACCAGCATTGTCGTCCGCTTCAGCCGGACCCACGACAACATCCGACCCGCCGAAGGCCTGGCCCTGAAACCTGCCGGCGCCATCAATCGCGGCGGCGATCCATCCTACTTCACCCCGTTCAACAAGCTCGATCCCGTCAGCACCCCGCAATGGATCGATGATCTCGGGCCCGATTTTATAAAGGACAGCCCGGCTTCCTACCGCGATTATCGGCCCATCGTCTGGGAGCTGGAAACCACCCAACGGCTGAACGCAAAAATGGATTTGCGACTGAACTTCGCCTATCACCGCCGCGCCCGTGCCAGTATAAGAGAAGGCGGCACCGGAGTTATGAATCCGTGGACGCAGAACAACCCATCGATCGCCAGCCTCCGCGGCCTGAACAGTTGGAATATCGACAACACCCCCGGAGATCCATTCCCCGAGGCGTTGCACCGTTATGAATTCATCGGCCGCGGCGGCATCCCGGCGACGGGCAGCCCACTCGATGACACCCGTCTTCTCGATGGTCAGCCCTATAGGTATGACCCGGCAGTGCCCACCCTCGCCTATGTTCCGGGCGTCAGCGGCTGGCGCCGCGTCAACTGGCTCGGCAACAATCGCCGCGAACGCCGGGTGACCGGCCAGCTCGATCTCGTCACGCGCTTCAAGATCGCCGGCACCAACCACACGCTGCTCACCGGCTTCGAGCACAGCCAGCAACGCGTCTGGGAAAACAACAGCACGCTCGTGCGGGACGCCTCCCGCAGCAATTCCGGCGCGACGTTCAATACCATTCCCGGCACCACTATCGCCGTGCCGAATGTCGTCGATTACTTCTATAATATCTACAGCCCGGCATCGACGGCCGCGCGCGACGCCTTCGCCGCCCGCAATGTATTGCCGCTGGAACAATTCAGAAGCAATGGCGCCAACAACGACGACCGTTTCACCAGCAACTCGATCTACGTCAACTGGTCCGCGACATTCCTGAAAAACCGCGGACGGCTCGCCGTGGGCGGTCGCTATGATGACGTCTCCGCGCGCGACAGCACCAAGAATCCCGGCGTCAACCCGATCACTTTCGATGGCGTTACGACGAGCTCGCTCGAGGGCGCCCGCACGCGCACCACACCGCAAGCCGGTCTTTCCTTCCGTGTCACCGACCCTGTTTCGCTCTATGTATTATACAGCCAGTCGGTGAATCCGCGCGTCACGTTCCAGCCGGGCCGTACTGCCGCCCGCGAAACCACGCTCCTCGCGCGTTACGAGTTGGATGGCTTGCCCGCCCCGAATCTCGATGCTCTGCCGTGGGGCGAGCTCCTCGAACCCGAATTCGGTCGCAGCTTCGAATACGGCATCAAGACCGACCTTTTCGGGAATCGCGCCATGATCAACGTGGCTTACTACGTCATCGAGAAAAAGAACGTCTCGCGCGCCAAGGCAGCCGCCGATCCGGATAGTTCGGTCGGATTTATAGATCTCAGTGGCGCCGAGGAGGCCCGCGGCATCGATGTGGACTTCTATATTCGCCCCACCCGCAATCTTCAGATCGGCGGTGGCGGTCTCTATAACCAGACCGAGATCGTGGCGGTGAATCCCACCACGCGGCCGACCCCGCTCGCCACCACCTTCGCCGCCAATGCCGGCCCCAACGCCCCGTATTCGCTGCTCGGCCAGCGCATTCCCAACGCCGCGAAGTGGTCCGGCAATGGTTACGTGCGCCATGAATTTTCCAGCGGCATCCTCAAGGGCCTCGGCACCGGGCTCAGCTATATCTACATGGCGCCGCGCCGCGAAGGCGACCCCGTCCGCTGGTCGGAAGGCTGGAAACGCTGGGACGCCAATGCGAGCTACCGCAGCAGGATCTTCAACCGTCCCACGACGCTCAGTCTTGTCGTGCGGAACATCGCCGACCGCCACTACCGCGCCGATCGCGACACGTTTGCCCAACCCCGCCAGTTCGTCGGCTCGGTCAGCATCGAGTTCTAACCCTGTTCAGTTTCAGGATCCCGCCCGGGCATGTATCCGCGGAGTTGGGCTGTATCCGCGGACTGGGGTGAGGGCGTGGTAAATCCCCCCTTCCGGTGCGCGAGCCGTGCTTGGGCGAGTTTCAGCGGGGCCGGGGTTCCCAGGGACAGCGACCTTCCCGGATCACACAACTCCCTATCCCACGGGAGATAAATTTTGGAGGCGCGGGCCGGAATTGAACCGGCGCATAGAGGTTTTGCAGACCTCGGCCTTACCACTTGGCTACCGCGCCTAACAAGATATCGAACGTCACGCACTGCTGCGCAACGGACAGAGTGGAAGCTACTACGCGCGCGCAAAAGTCAACGGCAAGGAAAAATAGCGTTCGCGCGTGACCTATCGCGGCCTCCGTCTTCGCGTGGCTTGCTTCGCTCAAAAATTGGCGTGCAGCCTCGCCCCGGCACACCCTTTCCCTCAAGTTTTCGTCACCCCCTCGATGTTCGCCCGCACTGCCCTGCCCCTTGGCTTTCTCGTGTTCGCCGTCGGCGCCGCCTCCGCCCTTTCCGCCGAAAGCGCGACCGAGCCCACCCTCTCCGCCTCAATCGGCACGTTCATCGAGCAGCATTGCGCAAACTGCCACGACGACGTCACGAAAGAAGCGCACCTCGACCTCACATCACTCACCTTCGATCCGGCCTCGCCGAAAAATCTCGCGACGTGGATCAAGGTCCACGACCGCGTCGACTCGGGCGAGATGCCGCCAAAAAAGAAGCCGCGCCCCGCCCCAGCCGATCGCACGGCATTCGTCTCCTCGCTCGCCCAAACCATCGGCTCCGCCGAGGCCGCGCTCCTCGCGCAAACCGGCCGCGCCACGCATCGCCGCCTCAATCGCTACGAATACGAGAACACCGTGCGCGATCTCCTCTCCCTGCCCTATCTCGCGGTGAAGGATGGCTTGCCCGAAGATCCGACCGCGCACGGCTACAATAAAATCGGCGAGGCGCTCGATGTCTCGCACGTGCAGATGGCACGCTATCTTCGCACCGCCGAGTTCGCGTTGCGCGAGGCTATCGCCCCGCAGGTCGCCCGTCCCGAGCCGCGCGTCACGCGCTATCACACCTGGCTCCAACCGGGCTTCGTCAAATCCGCCGGCCCCGAGCTCCGGCGCACGTTTCCCATCGTCGGCCTCGAGTTGCAGCAGAATCTTCGCACCCGCAACGATCCCGTCACGCGCCGCCCCGTCCGCCCCAATCTCATCGCCGCCTCGCGCGCCGATCGCCGCGAACAGGAGGCCGTCGTGATGCTGATGAGCACCTACGAGCCGGCGGAGATCAAATTCGACCGCTTCCGCGCGCCGGTCACCGGGCGTTATCGCCTCTCGTTTTCCGGTTACACCGTCTGGATGGCACGCAACTTTTCCGGCGTCACGCGCGGCCGTCGCACCGAGCCGGTCGTCGTCTACGCGCAAACTCCCCCGCGCTCGCTGCGCCGGCTCGGCGCCTTCGACTTCGCCCCCGACGCCTCCGTCCATACCATCGAGGTCTGGCTGCAGGCCGGCGAGACGATCCAACCCGATGCCGCCCGCCTCGTCCGCTCGCGCCCGCCCGATTTCAAGAATCCTTTTCTCGAAGCCGACGGCATGCCGGGCGTCGCGTTTCAATGGCTCGAGGTCGAGGGCCCGCTCTTCGACCAGTGGCCGCAACCCGGCCACACGCTGCTGTTCGACGATCTCCCGATCGCCGACGCGCCGAAGCCCGCGGCCGACGCCATGCGGCGCGCGGCCTCGCGTTCGCACGTCATCGCCACCTCCCCGGCGCCGGATAAAGACGCCGAACGCCTCCTCCGCCGCTTCATGTCGCACGCGTACCGCGGCCCCGTTGACGAAGCGGACGTCCTGCGCTTCCGCGCGCTGATCTCCGCCGCGCTCGCCAAAGGCCACAGCTTCACCGACGCGATGCTCGCCGGCTACACCGCGGTACTCTCCTCGCCCGGCTTCGTCTACGTGCAGCCCGCGCGGGGTCCGCTCAACAACCACGCTCTCGCCGAACGTCTCGCGTACTTCCTCTGGAACTCGCCGCCCGACGCCGCGCTCCGCGAGCTCGCCGCATCGGGCGCGCTCCTCGAGCCGAAGACCCTCCGCCAGCAAGTCGATCGCCTGCTCGACGACCCGCGCGCGCGCCGGTTCGTCGACGCGTTTCTCGATTACTGGCTCGACCTGCGCAAGGTGTCCGAGACCGGCCCCGACGCCGAACTGTATCCAGAATATCAACTCGACGACCTGCTCACCGAATCGCTTCCGCAGGAGACACAGCTCTTCTTCGCCGAGCTCCTCCGCCGCGATCTCCCTGCGCGCCATATCGTGGCCTCCGACTTCGCGATGCTCAACGAACGCCTCGCCACCCTCTACGACATCCCGGATGTCTCCGGCGTGCAGTTCCGACGCGTGGCGTTGCCCGCCGACAGCGTCCGCGGGGGAATTCCCACGCAAGCCAGCGTGCTGAAGGTCACCGCCAACGGCACGACCACCTCGCCCGTCACGCGCGGTGTCTGGATCATGGAACGTATCCTCGGCGAACATACACCGCCGCCGCCCGCCTCGGTGCAGGCCGTGGAATCCGACATCCGCGGTGCCACGACAATCCGCGAGCAGCTCGCCCGGCACCGCTCCGACGCCTCGTGCAACATCTGCCACCGCAAGATCGATCCGCCCGGTTTTGCGCTGGAGAACTTCGATGTGATGGGCGCGTGGCGACAACACTACCGCGCCTCGAGCCAGGGCTCCGGTGAGCCGGTCGCCGGCTTCGGCCACGATGGGTTGATCTTCAAGTTCCGCACCGGCCCGGTCGTCGACGCCACCGGTGAGTTGCCCGATGGCCGGCCGTTCCGCGACATCCGTGAATTCCGCGCCGCACTGCTCACCGACGAATCGCAGCTCGCCCGCAACCTCATCCGGCAGCTCGCGATTTACGCCACCGGCGCTCCCACGCGTTTCTCCGATCGGCCCGCACTCGCGCAGATCCTCGAGCGCAGCCGCGCGTCTGGCTTCGGCGTGCGCACCCTGATTCACGAGCTCGTGCAGAGTGAACTTTTTCTGAACAAGTAA
>JAKFEQ010000032.1:0-47303 GCA_036675625.1 Opitutaceae bacterium
GAGCATCCCCACAAGCCGCTCTATATTCGGCTCGGTTCTTGCAGTTGCCGAAGTTGTCAACCGCATATGTGTGAGGAAACGAGTTCCTCCCAAATCCAGCCGGGCGTGCAAGCGGCGATCGACCAGGAATGCAGCGCAACAAGCGATTGTGGCACTTACGGGAAGTGTGAATGACCCAGACAACCGGCTTTGAAGGATCCATTCCATCAGAACTATTCCTAGAATGGCGGTGGAAATCCCCGTCGTGCGGTGAACGACAGCCATGATGATGTCTCGCGCGCTGAGGATCCTATATACGCAAATACTCCACGCGCACAGCGCGAAGGATGCTATTATGAGTGGAAACTGCACTAACTTTAGGACGCGCATGTTCAGGTAGCTGCCTAGCCCATTAAGCAATGAACATGAGAGGCCCAGAGCACCTAGAACGATCACGAGAAACTTAAGCTCAATGTGCCGGACGCCGCTTAACTGCCCTAATGATCGCCACGCTTGCGCGAGAATGACAGCATAGGCGACTACTTCCATTGCAATGAACACGAAGTAAGCAATGCCGCGCCCACGAGTCCCATCCGAGGTGGATAGTGGTGTAAATGCCGCGTCACTCAACCCAAGCACCACCAGAACGACGCCAAGCAGAAGCCACGGGCTGACGCGCTTGAGCGAGATCGTGCGATGATTCATTGTCACGATCACCTCCTTGAGCCACCACATCGTGAGCGGCACCCAGGCTACTACGAGGGTATTGGCACGAAGCCAAAAGAGACGGTCGGAAAGTGTCGCGTGTGGTTCTGCTACGACCACGAATAATCTGTAGATACAAAAAAGCCAAAGCGCGAAGAGCAGAAAGACTGCCGCGAAGGCTTGGTTGATTCTCCGGCGCGGATTCGCGTGCAGAACAACTATGCAGGTTACCAATCCAAACAGGGCGTTGAAGAGAATGATCGCGGCTATCATAAGCGCCGTTAAAGTGGGGTCTCGTCTCTTCGATATATTGCGAGATAGCGCTGCTGTCCTGTGGATGTGGCGAATTGCGTCGGTGCGACTCCGTCGAGGCCATAGCAAATCCGCAGCCTACCGCCGGCCAGTTGATATATACATGGGATCGAGCGGCCGGCGTTAGGGCCGTCGGTCCCGTGCAATATGATCGAGTTGACTTCCGTCGTTTCACACAGCTCGAAGGAGCCTCGATCGGCTATCTCGCCGGCAAAACGGACCTCATAAGCACCGGCAGCGAGAGCGAGCACAGTCTGCGTGACAACGAGCTCCGGCGCCGCCTCGCCATCGAGCTCGGCGCGGATGAGCTGCCAGGTGCCGTCGATGGGAGATTGAGAATACGAAGAAAGAGGTGACATCGAGAGCGCGGGTGGCTGGATTTTGTCGTAGTGGCTCACGTTCGCTTCACCACATCGCGCGCGGTGGTGTCGATGGTGCCAGGGGAGGCGAGATCTTTGGCGCCCCGGGCGCCGAGCTCGGCGAGTTTGCGGGCGCCGGGGAGGAGCATGCCTTCGAAGGAACCGACGGCGGTATTATAGCCTTTAACGGCGGTTTCGAGGCTGCGGCCGATCTTGTCGAGGTTGTCGGCAAAAGTGGATACACGGTCGTAGAGGGCGCGACCGAGAGCACTGATCTCGTCGGCATTTTTCGAGACGGATTCCTGTCGCCAGCCGTAGGCCGCCGCCTTCAGGAGTGCAATGAGCGTGGTGGGCGTGGCGAGCAGGACGCGGCGCGCGAGTGCGCGGTCGAGCAGCAGGTTGTCGGCTTGCAGCGCCGCAGTCAGGAAATGATCGCCGGGAAGAAACAGGACGACGAACTCGGGCGCGGGTTGGAATTGCTCCCAGTAATTTTTCGCGCCGAGCGCGTCGATATGGCCGCGGACTTTCTGGGCGTGCTCGATCAGCCGGGTGGCGCGCACGGCTTCATCCGTCGTGTCGCCCGCGGCGCGAAACGACTCGAGCGGGGCTTTCGCATCAACGACGATTCGCTGGCCGCCGGGCAGGCGAACGACGAGGTCGGCCCGCAGGCCGTTGGAGGTTTCCTGTTCGCAAAAATCGCAGTACGAAAGCATGTCCGCCATCTCGACGACGCGGCGCAGTTGCAGCTCGCCCCAGCTTCCTGCGTAGGTCGTGGACCGGAGCGCGGTCGACAGCCGAGCGGCTTCGGTCTGAAGCTGGAGCTGCGCGAGATTGAGGGCCTTGAGCTGCTCGCCGAGCGCTCCGTAGGCACCGGCGCGCGCTTTTTCGATCTCGCCCATCTTGGTATCCACTTTCTCAAGGGATTCGCGGATCGGCCGGACGAGGGCTTCGACGGCTTGCTTCCGCTGTTCGAGGTCGCCTGCGGATTGCTGCTGGAGTTGCGCAAACGCCTGTTTCGCCTGTTCGAGGAAGTCACTGCGATTGGCGCGCAATGCGTCGGCGGAGAGGGCCTTGAACTCGTTGGTGAGCCGCTCATGGGCAGAACGCTCGGCGTCGAGTTGGGTCGAGAGGCGTGTGTTGATCGTGGCGAGGCGCGCTGCTTCGTCGCGCACGGCTGCGAGATCGGCGGTGAGTCTGCCATTCTCCTCTTCGCGCGACCGAAGCCGCTCGGTGAGCGTGTTTTCCCGAGACCGAAGGAAGAGCCAGACGAGCGTCGCCGTCAGGCCCGCAGCGAGGAGGGCGACTCCGATTAATTCCACGTAAAGAACGTCGGCTGTTGCCGGCGAAGGATCAACTCTCGATGCGCGCCTTGACACCGGAAATCGCCCCCTGCAAACAGCGTTATGCTGTGCGGGCCTCTCCGCCGCGCGGTCGCTTCATCTCACCGCTTCCAATCTTCGCATGCTGACCGAGAAATTTCCGGCCGTTGCCACGCCTGTGTCCGCCGAGCGGCCGGCCGTGCTTGTGGTGGATGACGAATATGGCCCCCGCGAGTCGATCGCGTTCAGCCTTTCCGGTGAGTTCGCGGTGGATACAGCGGAACGTGCGAAGGAGGCGCTGGCGAAACTGCAGACGCGCCCTTATGCGGCAGTGGTACTGGATATTCGGATGCCGGAAATGGATGGCATCCGTGCGCTTGAAGAGCTGCGCAAGATCGACCCGCATGTGTCGGTGATCATGTTGACGGGGTACGGGACGTTGTTGACGGCGCAACAGGCGATGGTGGCGGGGGCGAACCAGTATTTGCGCAAGCCGCCTGATATTCCCGAGTTGATCGAGGCAGTACGGAAACAGGCGCAGGCGACGCGGTTGCGGCGAGCGCAGGCGCAGGCGGCGACCGATGCGCAGAATCTGAGCCTGGCGCTGAAGCGTGAGATCGAGCAGAACGAGCCGCAGATCTGGCAGGCGAGGGCATCGGTCGAGCTGGTGCATGACCTAAACAACCCGTTGACGGTCGTGATCGGCTACGCGGCGCTGGTGGCGGAGGAGGCGAGGTTATTGGCGCAACGCGATTCGGAGATGGCGAAGAAGCTGCTCGAGTATTCGGCGATGGTGGAGAAGGCGGCGGAGTATTGTCACCACCTGTCGGAGAACTGGCGGCTGGCATCGAAGCAGGCGACCGAGTTTGTGCGCGTGGATCTTGTGACGATCGCGCAGGAGGTGCGGCAGGTGATCTTTTTTGGAAACGTGGCGATTCAGGCGACTGGCACGAAAGACGCGTGGGTGCGGGGCTCGAAATTCGAGCTGATGCGGGTGTTTCAAAATCTTTTCAAAAACTCGCTCGAGGCGGGGGCGACGCGGATCGAAGTGGGGTTCGCAAGGCGGGGCGAACAAATCGAGATGACAATTTCAGATAACGGTGCGGGCATGGACGCCAATCGCGTGAAACGAGCATTGCATGGAGGCTTCAGTAGCAAGGCCAGTGGGACGGGGCTGGGCTTGAGCATCTGCCGGCACCTGGCGGGGACGCATGGCGCGACATTCGCGCTGGAATCCACGATCGGTAAAGGCACGACGGTGAAGCTGACGTTCCCCGGCGCGCCGCAGGGATGAAGCGCCGGCGAGTAAAGATTACAGGTATCGGGCCGGTGACACCGGCGGGCATCGGGCGCGAGGAGTTTTGGAAGGGAATATTGGAGCCGGTGAGCCGCATCAAGGCATTCAATAAATTGGGTGAGCAATATGGTCCCCTTGTCGCGGCACAGGTCGAAAGATTACATGTGTCAGCCCATGTTGAACGACCGGTGCCAAGCGGAACAGCGCGGCACACGATGTTTGCCATTGTTGGCGCTGCGTTGGCGCTGAAGGACGCGGGCCTTACATCGGCAGAGGCTAAGAAGTATGCTCCGGTTATAATCACAGGCACCGGCTATATGGATTTCGGCGGAATCGTTAAAGAGATGGAGAATATCGCCGAGGATGGTGCAGCAGCTGCCAGTCGGAAACTTGCTTATACCGTCGATATTGGAGGGTTGCCGGTTGCGATTGCCCAAGCATTGGGCATTCCCTCTCGAACGTCCGCCCTATCGACTCAGTGTGTTGCTGGGATGGATGCGTTGGGCTTCGGGGCGCAACTCATAGCCAATGGTGAAACCGATTTGGTCATTTGTGGTGGGACAGACGCTCCGCTGAACAAGTTTCCGCTATTGGAGCTTCGCGCTGCCGGATTAACACCGCCGACTATCGAGTTGGCGGAACGGCTGTGCCGGCCCTTCGACTTATGGCGCACCACTGGAGTAATTAGCGAGGGCGCATGCCTTCTGGTCTTGGAGCCAGAATCGAGTCCAAGACCTGGCTATAGTTGGGTCTCCGGATATGGTTTTGCGAACGACGTAGGTCACGACATGTGTAGCGGGATGATAGAGTCAACGCGCCGTGCATTAGCAGACGCATTGCTGAAACCTAGCGACATCGAAGTTATCAATGCTTGGGGGCCGGGACATCCGGTAGTAGACCGCGGGGAAGCCGCGGCGATGCATAAAGTATTCGGGGATGCTCTCGTAAATATCCCAACTTTGTCTATCAAAGGCGCAATAGGCTCTCCGGTGGCGGCAGCTCCTGCAATACAAGTCGCAGTGGCCGCGCTTGCGCAACAACGAGGGATGATACCTCCGACGGTCAACTGGGATTATCCGGATCCTTCGTGTCCGCTCAATTTGAGCAATCGGGCGCGGGCGGTTCATCATGATTTTACGTTGATCAATGCGCACGGGTTGGGTGGATTGAATTCGGAGCTGATCTTGGAGCGATGCAGATAACGACCGCCCTCCTAGCTTCCGTCGTCGTTGCGATCGCGGGAGTGCTTCTGCTCTGGGCCAACCCGTATCGCACGGCCAATCGCGCGATCTTCGTTTGCTCCCTGAATATCTTCGTATGGCTTGGCTGCTGGCATATTGCATCAGCCGCTCGCAGCTTGTTTTTTGTCAAATGCACATGCGCTGCCGGTGCTCTGGTTTCTCTCAGCTACTGGCTGGTCAAAGAAACTTTGCTCGCTCCGAACGATCTGCTCCGTGGGAGTTGGATTCGCCGCAAATGGGGCTGGTTGATTGTTCCTCTTATCGTCTCGATCATCCCATTTACCGAATCTTTTATCCCTGCGCATTCGACGTCAGAAAATAAACTATATGGATGGGGGTATTATGCTTATATAGCAGTAAATCTCGGATTGTATGTGCTCTTGATCCGGGAGACCTTTCGGACGAAGAGCCTCGCTGGACAACAACGACTAGAGCTTCAGGTCTGGCTCGGCGGAGGAAGCGCAATGTTTCTTGCGATTTTCGCGCTGATGACATTGAGCACATTAACATCGAATCCGGTTTTTAGACGATCGGAGCCACTGGTGGTCTTGGTGTTCTTTGGCGGAGTCGCTTATGCGGTTACGACGCACCGGATATTTGATGCGCGACAGTTGGCATTGGTTGCGTTGCATAAGGCGATCCTTATCGCCCTGGTTGGTGCTGGAGCTTTCCTTGTCTCCCGAGTGTTCGAGTTGCTGATGCCGGAAGGATTCGCTTTTTTTCTCACTATCGCAACCGGGCTCGCCGGAGCGACAATATTGAACGGCTGGCTGGCTCAGTGGCTGAAATTTTATCCTGAAGCAAACACGGCGCGACAGGCCGCCTTCTCGGCGGCGCAGCGGGAAAGCCGGGTCGATAGTCTGGAGAAAGCGTTCGTGTCCGTTTTGCGTGGGTGGGGACAGACCGAGACGGCGATGATCCTCTCGGGCACGAAGGAATCGGTGGCGGCCCAAGGTGTCACGCTAATGAGCGAGGGATCGATCCTCGGGTCGCTGCGGGATTTGCTATGGGTAACACCTGAGCGGCTGGCACGCGAACGCCCGACGCCGAGCCGGCATGTCTTGGCGCGATTTCTGGCTGAGCAGCGTCTCGGTGTGATGGTGATCAGCGAGGGTCCAGCACTGACCATCGCGGTGGGGGTGGGTGCGCCTGCCTCGCGAAGGCCCTATACTTACCCACAAGTCATGCATTTGTTGGAGCTAGCGTCCATTATGGAAAGCGCGCTCGAACGGGCCCATTTCTCCGCAAAGGTTCAGCATGCGGAGCAACTCGCCACAGTCGGGTTGCTCGGCGCAAGCCTCGCTCACGAAATCCGTAATCCTCTGGTCTCGATCAAGACCTTCGTGCAACTCCTGCCGACACATCACCAAGACCCGAAATTTCGGGATAAATTTTTCACTCTTATTGGCGATGAAGTCGGTCGCATCGACCAGCTTACAGAGCAGCTTCTCGATCTCGCAGCACCAAAGGCCTATGAAGCCAAAATGATCGATTTACACCCGATCCTACAATCGAGCATGGACTTGGTTGCCGCGAAGGCGGCCCACCGGAACGTTCGCTTTCTGACGGAGTTCTCGGCGTCGCCTGACGCTGCATACACTGACGCGTCGGCGGCGAAGCAGGTCATGCTTAATCTTTGTTTCAACGCCATTCAAGCGGTTGAGACAAGGGAGTCAGACGAGCGCTGGGTGAAGATCGCTACACGGAACACGTCAGCAGGGATTGAGATGGCGGTGGCGGATAGCGGACCGGGAATAGCAGCCGAAATTCGCGCGAAGCTCTTCCAACCCTTCCAAACCACAAAATCCACGGGCTTTGGCCTCGGACTTGCCATCTGTAGCGACATCCTCGCGAATCTGAACGCCAGCATCACGGTCGATCCTCCTGCTCCGGGTTGCGGTGCGACCTTCCGCGTCACATTTCCATGCCAACCCTTGTCATCCTAGCGACCACCGATACTGCATTGGCGGACTCGTGGGAGCGACAGCTGCCGGCCGGCCGCATGGCGCTACGCATCGGCGCGCAGGGTTTTCCTCCTGGCACCGCGCCGGGCTTTGCGGCGGTAGTTGTCCTGGACGCCGGATCCGAGAACTCGCTGCCGGCGTCGCTGTCGCGTTGCCCCACGATCTTCGTTGGCGAACCGCGCAGCCTTCCCTTTGAGCAGGCGCGGATGGCCGGGCGAGCGAAGGTCTACCTGTCGTACGACGAAAGCGCCACGCGGCTGCGCGAACTTCTTCCGTTGATCGAGGAGGTCGCGGAAAAGCAATCGCTCGTGGAGATGCTGATTGAGAAGAGCCGCCGCACCGAGCCTTCGCGCCCGGTGGTGCGGGCGTCCAGCAGCGACAACGCCGAGCTTTGGGATTTTCTCGAGGGCGCGATTGAAAATCTGGATACGCGCGATCGCCTGATCGCGGAATTTCGCCGGGCGTCGCGCCATGTGCTTCGGGCGTCGCACGCTGTCTTCTTCTTGCGCGAGGCGGATGGGTTTCGCGCTGACCGCGGCACGTCTTTCTTTGCCGCCGACGATCCCCTGGTCAGCTTTTTCGAAAACCATCCGGCCGTCATCGACGGGACGAACTGGGATAGCCCGGCGGATCCTGTGGCAGAGCTTGCCGTGCGCAATCGTCTGGCGCTCTGGGGCGCCCGGATGCTCGTGCCGGTACACGACAATGGCCGGCTGCTCGGGCTGATCGCGCTGGGTGTGCGAGACGATGGCCAGGCGTACGACGATTCGGATCGCAATCGTGCAGTGTTTTTCGCGCGGCTCCTGCGGCATTTCCTGAGCAAGGCAGCACAGTTCAGCCGGCTGAATCTGCTGGCCGACCAGGTGAATCTGGGGGCCAAGTATCTTCCAGGCACCCTGGTGCTTGGGCCCAACGAAAACGCACCGCGTCATGTGCCACTCGTCGTGCGTGACGCGATTGGGCAGGCGCGCCGCGCGCGTGAGATCTGCCGCGTCGCTCCCACGGCCGGGCAGCCGTTTCGGGCGAGTGCGGGCATCATTGTGGAAACCGGAGGCGTCTGGGCTTTTTGGGAAGAGGCGAGCGTCGAGGTTCACGACGCGCACATCCGGGAACGCGCAAGCCGGCGCGATGTGTTGCGCGAGCTGGCGCTCACCCTCAGCCACGAGTTGGGCAACGCACTCGTATCGCTGACGACTTTCCGCCAAGCCAATGGAGACCGGCCGATGCCGGCGCCGCTCATCGAAACAGTGAAGAGCGATGTCGCGCAGCTCGAGGTGTTGAACAACAATCTCGCGCTCATGCAGGCGCTGCACGAAGCCGACCCTGCCGCCGTCGATGTGCGCGATGTCGCGCAAACGATCGGTCACTCGCTGGGGCTGCGCGTCGAGGTCGGCCCCGATCCGGTGGTGCTCACGGCCAGCAAGAAGCTGCTCGATTTCGCGCTGCGCGCCTTGATTCGCACGGTCGGCGAAAACCGGCCGGAGCATGGCCTGCGCGAGCTGGCGCTCAAAGTGCGATCGACCGGCTCGGGCGCTGACCTCACTGCGTTGCTTTCCTTGAAAGGAAAAAACCTCGAGCTCGAAGGAATCCTGCCCGAGCCCACCGAGGATTCGGTGCCGAATCAGGGGCGCCTCGGCGTCTTTCTCGCGAAGGAGATCCTGCGTCTGCACCACGGAGAGATCCACGCCGGCCCTGGCATGGAGGGAACCGAGATCCTCATTTCGTTACGGAAACTGTGATGTCCCTCTCGCTTGGAGAACGAGTCACACGTTGGGCGCTCGATGAGCCATCCGTGCAGCTCCTGGTGCTGATCGGTTCGCACAGTCGACCGGCCAATGATGTGGCGGGCGCGGACGCTTCCTCTGACTGGGATTTTCAGATCGCCACGACTACACCGGAGATGTTCGCCGACTCCAAGTGGACGCCGGCTATGCAAGGACCACCGCTTCATTATGTATACCGGCCCGGGCGACTCGCCAGCGCGCAGAAAGTCACCGCACTTTTCTCCGATGGAGAACTGGATCTGGTCGTGATTCCGGCGCCGGCGCTGCGCGGTGTGGCGCAGCTGGTCAAGGAGGGCCGGCATGGGACAAATCCGTCCGCAGCAAGCGCGCTAACCGATCTCGCGGCGGTGCTTCAGGGCGGCTATATCATACGAAAGGGCGCGGACGAATTCGGGGAATTGTATCGTTTCGTCGCCACCGAGATCCCCGCCGCGCGGCTGTCGAACGAAGCGGTGTGCCAGCTGGCCGACGGCTTCGTGTGCGACTACATTTCAACGTTGCGAAAGATCGCCCGCGGCGAAGCGCTGGCAGCGCAACGCTGGCTGCACGTCCAGCTGGCCGAAGTGAATTTCAAGCTCCTGCACGAGCTGCGGCTGCGGGAGGGGAGGGTCAGTTTTCCCGATGCGCGACGACTCGAGCGTTTCGCGGACCCGAGACTTGGCGCGGTGACGATCGAATCTACCCTAGATGCAGCATCGTTGCGCCGCGCTGTAGACAACGCTGCGGCCATGTTGCGCGTTCTCGTGGCCACCCTTGTGGACGGCACCTGGCGCTGGCCTTCAGGGGTGCCTGAGCGCAGTTGAGGTGATGTGACGCGCCCACGTCCGTCGCCTTTACGCGTGGGACGTGAATAACTCTGCGATCACATCCTCGAGCGGGACGTCTTCGATCGTGATGTCTGCGACGGGGCCGGCGCTCAGGATGCGGTGCGAGATGCTCGCCACCTGGTCGCTGGGGACGTGCAGCGTCACCTGACCGTCGCTGCTCGCTGTCGCTTTGTCCTCCGCGAGCTCGACCAACTCCGGAAATGGCAGTTCGCGCGGGCGGAATCGGATGATCTTTTTCCGTCCGCCGGCGGCCTCGAGCTGCCCCAGGGCGCCATCGTAGATCTTCTTGCCCTTGTGGATCACGATCACGCGCTCACAGAGCTCTTTGATGTCGGCCATATAGTGGCTCGTGAGCAGAATCGTCACGCGGTGGCGTTTATTATAGTCACGCAGGAACTGGCGCACCGCCTTCTGCGAAACCACATCGAGCCCGATCGTCGGCTCATCGAGAAACAACACGCGCGGGCGGTGCAGCAGCGCGGCGATCAGCTCCATCTTCATGCGCTCGCCGAGTGAGAGCTCGCGCACCATCACGTTCAACTTGTGACCCACGTCGAGGAGCGTCACGAGCTCGTCGAGCGTCGCTTTGAACTGCTCGTGCGGGATGGCGTAGATCGCGCGGAGAAGATTGAAGGACTCGATGGCCGGCAGATCCCACCACAGCTGGTTCTTCTGCCCAAGCACGAGCGCGAAGATCCGGCGGTAGGCGTTTTCGCGTTTTGTGGGATCGAAGCCCGCGACACGCGCGGTGCCGCTCGTCGGGTAAATGAGCCCGGAGAGCATCTTCAAAGTCGTTGTCTTGCCCGCGCCATTCGGCCCGAGAAAGCCGACGAACTCACCTTCACGGATCGAAAACGAGATGTCTTTCGCCGCCGCGGTCTCTTCGAAATCACGCTTGAATAAACCCTTCACGCCGCCCCAGAAGCCCGGGTGCTTCTTGTAGGTCCGGAAAATGCGGGTGAGATTCGTGACTTCGATCATCGAGCCGCCGAGTGAACGACAAAGGCGCGGCGATGCAAAGTTTTAGCTGGGGGCGAGTACTTCCGAGGGCGCGTAGGGACGCGGGGCCCTGCGCGCCCTTGGACGGGCGGGCCGCCCGTCCCTCCCCACCTGCCTGCAACGCCACGCCACGATCATTGCGGAAACTGAGATGCGCACTGAACTTCTGACGCGGGAACTCAGACCGGCTCGGAGAGCCGGCCCCACCCCGGATCTCGGACAACGACCCTTAGCCCGCGCTTCTAGCCCTGCGTGAAGGCGGGGAGCTTCACGATCTTGCCGCCGGCCAGGGCTGACTCGTGCGCGCAGAGGCCGACGCACGTCCAGTTCGCGGACTTCACGGCGTTGGGATACGGATCGCGGTCTTCGACGAGCGCAGTGAGGAACTCGTGCGCGAGGTGCGGATGCGAGCCGCCGTGCCCCGCGCCTTGCGTGAAGCTGAGATGCGTTTTCTTGCCCAAATCGTAGACGCCTTTCGTGGTGAATTTCTGGATACCTTTCGGCAACCGCTTCGCGTAGTCCGGCACCTTGATCTTCTTCGGGATCTTCGGTTCCGGGAGCTTTGCGGTGTGGAGGACGTGTGCCTCATGCTCGATCAGCGTCCACTCGAAGGACTTCTTCGAGCCGTAGACGTCGATGCTTTCGCGATACTGCCGCGCCACGTCGAAGAGCGAGCGAATGATTCGTGCGGTGAGATCGGAGTCCTTGAGTTTGATGTGCGCCGTCTCGACGGCGAAAGGCGAGCCGTAGTGCTTGATGAGTTCCTTGCGAATGGTGCCGGAGCCGAAGCAGGAAACATATTCCGCGACCGCGTCGGTCAGCGCGAGCATCGGCCCCACGCAATGCGTCGCGTACCACATGGGCGGCAGCCCGGGCCAGTAGTTCGGCCAGCCGTCCATATCCTGCTGGTGGCTCGCCTGGAGAAACTGGATTTTGCCGAGCTCGCCCTTGTCGTAGAGCTCTTTAATATAGAGATATTCGCGGGCGTACACGACGGTCTCCATCATCATGTATTTGAGCCCGGTCTTGCGCGAAAGATCGACGATCTTGCGGCAGTCTTCGATCGAGGTCGCCATCGGCACGGTGCAGGCAACGTGTTTGCCGGCCTTGAGCGCCTTGATTGTCTGCGCGGCGTGATCGGGGATGGGCGTGTTGATGTGGACGGCGTGAATCTCGGGATCGCGCAACAGCTCGTCGTAATCCGTATAACCTTTGGGGATGTCGAACGCGTCCTGGAGCGACTTCAGTTTTTTCGGATCGCGCTGACAGACGGCGACGAGATTGGCGTTGGGGTGCGCCTGGTAGATCGGAATGAATTCGGCGCCGAAGCCGAGGCCGATGATCGCGAGATTGATTTTTTGGCTCATGTAGGGGACGCGGAGGAGGGGGAGGGACGGAAAGAGGGAGAGGTGGGGGATGGGAGACGGGAGACGGGGAGGCGGCGGCTATATTATAGCTATATTATTTCAGGGTGAGCAGGAAGGCTTCGAGGTCGGCGATTTCCTGGGGTTTGAAGATGTCGGCCATGGGTGGCATCGGGGAGACTTTGAACTGCTCGTAGCCTTTCGCGATGACCTTGCTCGGCTCAAGCAGGCTTTCGCGGATATAGGCGGGAGTGGCGCGCGCGGCGAGGCCGTCGAGCGCGGGGCCGACCGCGCTGCCCTGGCCTTTGAGCTGGTGGCAAAGCACACAGGCGGCGGGGTGCTTCAGGAAGAGCTGCTCGCCGCGCTTCGCGTCGCCGGCGGTGACGGCGATGTTGTCCTCAATGGGAAGGAGCTCGACGAGACGGACGTCGTCGAAGAAGGCCTCGCCGCGAGCACCGAAGAATACGTTGACGCTCGCGGTGGTGCGCTCGCCGGAGTTGAACTCGACTTCGACCTCGGTCCAGTCGGTCTCGCGGCGGCGGATCGGGTCGGACTCGGCGCGGTTGTTGCCGGGGTTTCGGATGACGCGGAACCAGTCGCCGGCGGGGCTGACGCTGAGATTGGCGCGGCCCGAAAAGGCGGTGGTTTTTATCCAGCCGGCGAGGCGATACATGGTGTTCGGTTTGACGGGCACGTCGACGTGCAGGCTCGTGTCGGCGTCGGACTCGGCTTTGATGCGCAGGGCGGATTTGCCGAAGTGGAATTGTTTCTCGCCGGAGACGATCGACCACTGGGCGGTGGCGTTGCCGGGGCGTGTGCCGTTGTCGCGGCGGGTCCAGCCTTCGGGCAGGTTATTCGCGCCGATGATTTCGAAGCCGGGGTTCGGGAGTAGATTCGGGCCTTCGCGGTGGAGTGAGGCGCCGTGGACTTTGCCGAGGACGCGGATGGCTTCGCGGAGCCATTCGTCATTTTGATTCGCTGGATTGCGGACGAGGCTGGCGACGACGGTTTTGATCTGCGGCGAGGTGGGGAATTCGGCGAGTTTCACGAAACCGGCGAGGCGGGTGAGGAGGTCGGCATCGCTGATGACGGCGGAGGTGAAGAAGAGCGCGACGGACGCGGCGTCGTTGCCGAGGGCGCGCGTGGCGTTGCGGCGGACGGCGGCGTCGGCGTGGAGAAGCGCGGTGCGGTGGGTGGCTTCGCCGAGCCGACCCAGGCCGTGGAGCGACCAGAGCGCGTGAATGGCGGCGAGGGGCGCCGGGCCGGAAACGAGTTTCTCGAGCGCGGGCGCGGCGTCGGTGCGACGGCTCTCGACGAGGAGGCGTTGCGCGGTGAGCCGCCAGAATGGATTGCTGTCGCCGAGAGCGGCGACGAGGTGCGCGGTCGGCGCGTCCTTGAGGGATGTGATGGGCGCGGGTTTCGCCTGTTCCCAGACGACGCGGTAAATGCGGCCGCGGGCGTGGTCGCGCAGAGGGTTTTCGTGGGCGCCGCCGATGCCGGTTTTTGCCGCGTAGCCGCCGCGCCCGGGGTTTGGCGTGGGATTGTGTTGGATGATGAAGTTCTGCCAGTCGGCAAACCACACGGCGCCGTCGGGGCCGACCTCGGCGAAGACGGGCGACATCCATTCATCGCTGCTCGCTACGAGATTGAAGCCGTCGTGCGCGACGTAGCCGGCGCCGTCGCGCTGCACGTCGAAGAGCGCGATGTTCTTCATCGTGGGCTCGCAGATCATGGCCTTGCCTTGAAGGCGGGCCGGGAGGCGATCGGAGTAGATGAAGGCGCTGCCGGCGGCCGCGGTGTAGCCATCAAACACATCCACTTGCCGGTAATTGGGCGTGATGGTGTGGGTCTTGTCTTCGGTGTTGATGCGCTTGGCCGTCATGGCGCGGGTGCCTGGCGGAACGACTGTCGCGGGGATGCCGCCGAAGAAGATGGGGGCGTTGTTCGCCGTGCCGCCGAACTGATCGCCGAACTCGTTCGCGCTGTGGCCCCAGGTGTTGTTGGTGAACTGGTGGAGAAACTCGAGGGCCGAGCCGTCGGCTTTGAAACGGAATGTGCCCTGCGCGAAACGCTTTTCCACGCCGCCGACGGTGCCGCGGAAACCCGAGTAGCCGACCGCGCCATAAAGCCAGTTGTCGTGGCCGTAATGGAGATTGTTGGCCTGTGCGTGCGTGTCGTTTACGCCCCAGCCGGTCATAATTTCGGTGCGCTCGTCGGCTTTGTCGTCGGCGTTCGTGTCTTTGAGAAACAGGAAACGCGGGGGCTGCGCGACGACGATGCCGCCGTTGGTGAAGACGAAGCCGGTGGGGATGTTCAGACGATCGGCGAAGACGGTGAACTTGTCGGCGCGGCCGTCGCCATCGGTGTCTTCGCAGATCTTGATGCTGTCGTTGCCGAGGCCATCGGGCTTCACGTCGTGCGGGTAGTCGCGCGTTTCCGCGATCCAGAGCCGGCCGCGTTCGTCCCACGCCATGAAGATCGGCTTGGCGATGTCGGGCTCGGCGGCAAACAACTCGAGCCGGAGATCGGGCGCGACCTGCGTGCGCTCGGTGCTGCCTTTGACGCTGAACGGATGCTGCAGGGTGAGCGGTTGCGGACGCTTCTCGTAATTCGCGATCGTCGGTTTGGCCTCGCGTTGTTCGGGCTCACGCTGCGCGAGAAACTTTTCCCACGCGGCGACGCGCGCCGGTCCGACCGCGGCGAGGAGCTTGGATTTCGCGGCGAGGGCGAAGCCCTCCGTAGCGGGATCGCCCAGCGCGCGGGCTGCGAGGCGTTTGGCGGCGGGCACGGCTCCGAGCGCCTTGAAGGCATCGGCCGGAGCGTCGAGCACGACGAGGTCGAACTTGGCGACGAACTCAGGCGTGGCGGCCGTCGCCTCCGAGAGGTAATCGAACCAGATGGCGTCCCGCCCAAGATCGCGCATCAGCACGTGGCAGGTCATGCGGGGAGCGCGATCGGCGGTGCCGAGATAGAGCACGCGAATCGGGCTGGCCACGCTGCTGAGCGCAAGGGAAACGAACAGGGCGCACAGCAGGGAAATTTTCATGCGGGAGCGTTTGGGCTGCATGGCGGCGGATGGAAACGGAATCGAAAACATGGGAGCGTCGCGGAAGGTCGAAGTCTTCATCGGGGCCGGCGGGGTTGAGGGCGTAACGTGAGATTAGCAGACGCGGGAAAGCCGCGCCCATGAGAGTTGGCGAAAAAAGAATGAGAATTTTCACGCGGCGAACGAAGCGTGGTTACTTCGGACAGTTAGCTTTCAACGCGGAGCCGGGCGACGGGTCGTTGATTTTTTGCGCGGGGCGTTAAAGGCTCGCTGCATGGCCGCCGTTTCCCCTCGTGCTCCCGTCTTGCGGCGCCGCCGTCGTCAGGTGGCGCTGCTCATCGAGACCTCGAACGCGTATGCGCGCGGGCTGTTGCAAGGCGTGGTGCATTACATCCGCGAGCACGAACCGTGGTCGTTTCATTTGATGGAGCAGGGGCGCGGGGACGACCCGCCGCCGTGGCTCGAGCGTTGGGATGGAGACGGGATCATTGCGCGGATCGAGACGCCGCGGATTGCGCGGGCGGTGGTGCGTGCGGGTCTGCCGACGATCGACCTGAGTGCGGCGCGGCTGGTGCCGGAGCTGCCGTGGGTCGAGACGGACGACGAGCAGATCGCGCGACTGGCGGCGGAGCATTTGCTGGCGCGCGGGTTCAAGCATTTCGCGTATTGCGGCGACGCGCGGTTCAAGTGGTCGGAGTGGCGCGAGCAGTATTTCAGGGCGCGGGTGGAGGCGGCGGGGCACGGGGTGCAGAGCTATCGCGTGCATGCGGGTGCGGGCGATCTGGCGGCGCAGCTTCGCGAGATTCGCGCATGGCTGAAGGCGTTGCCCAAACCGGTCGGGATCATGGCCGCCTATGATATTCGCGGGCAGCAGGTGCTCGATGCCTGCCGCAGTGTCGGGCTCGCGGTGCCCGCGGATGTGGCGGTGATCGGGGTGGATAACGACGTGCTCCTGTGTGAGCTGGCCTCCCCGCCGTTGACGAGCGTGATCCCGAATGCGCACCGCACGGGCTACGCTGCGGCGGCGTTGCTGGATCAGTTGATGGCGGGCAAGACGGTGCCCGCGACGGCGCACCTCATCGCGCCGCTGGGCGTGGCCGCGCGGCAGTCCACCGATGTGCTGGCCGTGGACGACCGCGATGTCGCGCGGGCGGTGCAGTTTATCCGCGAGCATGCATGCGAAGGCATCAACGTGAGCGATGTGTTGCGGACGGTGCCGCTGTCGCGCCGCGTGCTCGAACAGCGGTTTCAGCGCCTCCTAGGGCGGACGCCGCGGGAGGAGATCCTGCAGGCGCGCCTCACGCGGGTGAAGCAGTTGTTGAGCGAGACGGATCTGCCGCTGTACTTGATTGCGGAGCGGACGGGCTTTGAGCACGTCGAGTATTTGAGCGTGGTCTTCAAGCGCGAGACGGGCGCGACGCCGACGGCGTTTCGGGAGACGGCGCGAAGGTGAACGCGAGGTTGCGGACGGCCGCGGTCGCGAGCTTACACGCCGAGCTTACACCAGCATGTCCTTCACGACTTTGCCGTGGACGTCGGTGAGCCGGAAATCGCGGCCCTGATAACGAAACGTGAGCCGCTCGTGATCCAGGCCGAGGAGGTGGAGGATCGTGGCGTTGAGGTCGTGCACATGCACGGGACGATCGACGATGTTGTAGCCGAGGTCGTCGGTCTGGCCGTAGGTGATGCCGGGCTTCACGCCTGCGCCGGCCATCCACATCGTGAACGCATCCTTGTGATGATCGCGTCCCGGCTTCGTCGCGGTGCCGCTGCCTGAATCGTTTTGCGACATCGGCGTGCGGCCGAACTCGCCGCCCCAGATCACGAGCGTGTCTTCGAGCAATCCGCGTTGCTTCAAATCCTGCACGAGCGCGGCCATGCCCTGATCGACGTCGCGGCACTTGCGCGGGAGCCGGTTTGCGAGGTCGGCGTGATGATCCCAATCGGCATCGTAGAGCTGTACCATGCGCACGCCGCGCTCGATGAGCCGGCGGGCCAGCAGGCAGTTGTTGCCGAAGGAAGCCTTGCCCGGCTGGGCACCGTAAAGCTCGAGGGTCTGGGCGGACTCCTGGGAAATATCCATCAGCTCCGGGACGGAAGTCTGCATGCGAAACGCCATCTCGTACTGGCTGATCCGGGTGGCGATCTCCGGGTCGCCGACATCGGCGAGCTGCGCGCGATTGAGTTGCTGGACCGTATCCAAAACCCTGCGACGATCGGCTGCCGAGTGGCCCTCGGGATTGTTGAGAAACAGCACGGGATCGGCGCTGGAGCGAAACTGCACGCCCTGGTGCACGCTCGGCAGAAAGCCGGATGACCAGAGGCTGGTGCCGGCGCCGGCAAGCGGGCCGGAGAGGAGCACGACGTAGGCCGGCAGATCTTCGTTCTCCGAACCGAGCCCGTACGTGACCCACGAGCCGAAGCTCGGGCGGCCGAGCCGGCCGAAACCGGTGTGAAGGAAGAGCTGCGCGGGCGCGTGGTTGAACTCGTCGGTGTGGACCGATTTCACGAGTGCGATGTCGTCGGCGACCTTCGCGAGATTGGGCAGGAGCTCCGAGATCTCCGCGCCGCTCTGGCCGTGGCGTTGGAACGCGTAGTTCGTTGCCGCGATGTTGGGATGGCCGCGCAGGAAGGCGAAGCGCTTGCCCTTGATGAACTCCTCGGGGCATGGCTTGCCGTCGTGTTTTTTCAGCTCGGGCTTGTAGTCGAAAAGGTCGAGCTGGGACGGCGCGCCGACCATGTGAAGATAAATGACGCGTTTTGCGCGGGCCGGAAAATGCGGCGGGCGTGGCGCGAGCGGATCCTGCACGCCGCGCGAGGCGGCGGCGCCGTTCGAGGCCGCGAAGAGGCTGTTGGCGAGAAGCGAGCCGAGCGCGATGTTGCCGAGGCCCACGCCGGAGCGCTTGAGAAACGTGCGACGGGTGACGTGGCGGAGATGAGCTTCGATCGGGTGCATGGCGGGGGGACCAGAGACTAGAGACTAGAGACCAGAGACTCGGGAGCAGATACAGGGGCGATCAGGTCTCTGGTCTCGTGTGCTTCATTTGGTGATCATCTCATCCAGGTTGATGAGGGCGGTGGTGACGGCGTGCCAGGCGGCGAGGTCGGATTTTGCGGCGGCCGATTGCGCTTCGAGAAGCGTGCGCAGCGCGGCGATTTCCTCGGAGGTGGGCGCGCGGGTGAGGCACAGTTGGAACGCGTGGCGGATGCGTTCGTCCGCCGAGCCGTCGGGCCGCTCGGCGAGGACGCGTTTCGCGAGGGCGAGCGCAGCTTCGACGTAGACGGGGTCGTTGAGCAGCGTGAGTGCCTGCAGGGGAGTGTTGGAGCGCGAACGCTTCACGGTGCAGGCAGTGCGCGCAGTGGCGTCGAAATTCATGAAGCTCGGATACGGCGAGCTGCGCTTCCAGACGGTGTAGATGCCGCGGCGATACGCGTCCTCGCCGGGACTGACCTCGTAGGTGACGCGCTCACCGCCGACCTTGTTTTCCCAGAGACCGGGCGGTTGGTAGGGGCGGACGGGCGGGCCGCCTTGCTTGAGGCTGAGCAGGCCGGCGACGGCGAGCGTGTTGTCGCGGATCGCCTCGGCCTCGAGCCGGAAACGCGGGCCGCGCGCGAGCCACTTGTTTTGGTCATCGCGCGCGAGCAGCTCGGGCGTGAGCCGCGAGGACTGTCGATATGTGGCCGAGAGCGTAATGAGTTTGTGGATATGCTTCATGCTCCAGCCGTGCGTCATGAATTCGACGGCGAGCCAGTCGAGGAGCTCCGGGTGCGTGGGCGCTTCGCCCTTGATGCCGAAATCCTCGGGCGTGCTGACGATGCCCCGGCCGAAGAATTCGGCCCACCAGCGATTGACGGTCACGCGGGCGACCAGGGGATTCTCGGGGGAGACGAGCCAGCGTGCGAGGTCGAGGCGAGTGGGGCGCGGCGCAGGCGCCGCGACGGAACTCGTCGGAGATGACGGGCTGGACGGTGAAGGCGCAGATGGGAACGGATGGAGGACCGCGGGCGTGCCGGGTTCGACGGGCTCGCCGGGATCGAGGAAGCTGCCGCGGTTCATCACGTGCGTCGAACGCGGCTCGGGGAGCTCCTGCATGACGAGCGTCTGCGGACCTTGGCTGGAGTTCAGCTCCTGCGTGGCTTTGAGTTTCGCGAGGCGCAGCGATTCGAGTTTCGAGTCCTGGCTGAAGAAATGGTCGGTGAGCTTCCTGGCTTGCGCCTTGGTGCGGGCGTCTTTCGGCGTGCGCAGGATGGCGGCGATTTCGGCGGGCACGGTCGGGCCGCCGACGTGGCCGGTGAGCGCGGAAAGGCGGAGGCGGCCGATGGTGCGGCCGTTGCCGAAGTTCTGCACGAGGGTGACCGTGAACGTGGTGCCGCCCGCGGAGCCGACCGGCTGGGCGGTTTCGAAGGCGGCCCAGTGGTCGCGGAAGAACTGGCCGCCGACGGCCCAGCCGACGCGGTTCGCGACCTGGGGCGCGAGCGCGTTTTCCACTCCGTATCGAGGTTGCGAATACGAAGCGGCCGCCTTCACGAGCGCGACGGGCTGGGGCTTCCCGCCGGCAGTCGCGGCGGTGACTCGGATCTGGTTGAGGATGAAATTCGGTCGCGCGGCATCGCCACGGCCGGGGCCAGTGCCGGGCAGCGAGGGATCGGTGAGGGCCTCGAGCTTGAAGCCGGTGATGCCGCTGAGTGTGGTGTTGACCGTGACGGTGTAGGTGTCGCGATCGGGTGCATCGTCGACGAGCAGGATGGATTTGTCCGGGAGTATCCGGTAATTGGATTCGCCGAGCGAGTCGAAGCTCGCGACGTCGAGCGGGTGCGACTGACCGGTGGCAGTCAGGCTGGCGGTGGCGGATTGCTCCCAGGTCTCGCGTCGGGATTCGAGGGCCGCTTCGCGTTCGGCGACGATCTGGCGCTCGAGTTCATCGACGCGAGCCTGGAGCGCGGGACGTTTTTGGTCTTTCTCGGGATCGGGGAGCGCGAGATAGGGGCCGATGAACTTGAGTGTGGCCATCGCCTTCGGGCTGGCGAACGCAGTCTCGACCGGCGTGTGGTTGAAGAAGGCGAACAGCTGGTAGTACTCTTTCTGCGAAAACGGATCGTACTTGTGATTGTGGCACTGCGCACACTCGAGGGTGGAGCCGAGCCAGACGGCGGCGGTGGTGTTGACGCGATCGAAGACCTGGTTGACGCGGCCCTCTTCCTGATCAGTGCCGGCTTCGACGTTGGTCGGGACGGTGCGGTGGAAACCGGTGGCGATGATTGGGTCCAGGGTCTGGGGTTTGGGGTCTGGGGTGGGAGCGGCGGACGTGGGGTTTTGGGTTTCGGAGATCGAAGTTTTTGGGAGCAGGTCGCCGGCGAGTTGGTGGATCGTGAACTGGTCGAAGGGCATGTCGGCATTCATCGCGCGGATGACCCAGTCGCGATACGGCCAGATGTCGCGGAAGTCGTCGCGCTGGAAGCCGTGCGAGTCCGCATAGCGCGCGAGATCGAGCCATGGGCGGGCCCAGCGTTCGCCGTATTGCGGCGAAGCGAGGAGGCGGTCGACGACACGCTCGTGAGCCTGCGCGCTGGTGTCGGCGAGAAACGCCTCGAGCTCGGCGGGCGTCGGCGGCAGGCCGATGAGGTCGAGCGAGACGCGGCGGAGCCAGCGCGGCTTGTCGGCGGGCGGCGAGGGGCGCAGGCCGGCAGCGGGCAGGCGCGCGAGGATGAAGGCGTCGATCGGGTTGTGAATCGCCCTGCGGTCTGTGATGGCAGGCGGCGTGGGGCGGACGGGTTTGACGTAGGCCCAGTGTTGCAGGTTTTCCGGCCAATCGGCGCCTTCGTCGATCCACTGTTTCAACTTCGCGATCGTCGCGGGCGGGAGCGGATCGCTTTTCTGCGGCATCACGTCGTTCTCGTCGGTCGTGGTGACGCGTTCGATGAGGACGCTCCTGGCGCTGTCGCCGGGGACGATCGCCGGGGCGCCTGATTCGCCGCCGCGCCGCGCGTGCTGAAGGCTCGTGAGGCGGAGATCGCCCTTGGCCTTCCCGGTGCCGTGGCAGTCGTAGCAATGTTGCGCGAGAATGGGTTGAATCTCGCGCGCGAAGTCGATCTTCGGCGCGGCGGTGGCGGTGGTCGCCGCGATGAGCGCGAGCAGCGACCGGCCGCCGAAGTATCGCGGTGCGATGATCCAGCGCATGGGGCGATTTCTCGGGACAGAGGAGGATGCCCGCGCGGGCAGGGAACTGCCAAAAAGAATCATCGGTGCGCAGAGGGTGGGGTTGAGACGGAAACAACGACCAGCGGGGAGGGGGGGGACCAATCGTCGCCCAAGAAAACACGCGCCCCGAGCCCGTCGGCAAGCGGCGACTGCACACATTCGCCTACGATTATGCACCTCGGCATCGCGTGAGACCGCGGCGAAGGCTGCATCGAGCGTGGCGATGGCGAAGGCTGCCGGCGCGGGAATGGGCCGTGGCGTGCCGGCGATGAGCGCGCGCTGGCTTGACGCTGCCTGCGACGAGCCGAACGCTGCGCACACCCCTAAAAAACCATGAGCGCTCTCCCTACGCCGGCAGCCATCACGCGTCGTACCTTCTTGAAACAGTCAGCGCTGGCGAGCGCGGTGGCCGGGTTTCCGGCCGTGTTACGCGCGGCGAATCCCAACAGCCAGGTGCAGGTCGCGTCGGTCGGGGTCTCCGGGATGGGGCACACCGATGTACACAATCTCTCGCGACACGCGAAGGTGAAGTTCGTGGGGTTCTGCGACATCGATGCGCGCAACTTCGAGCGGGTGGACAAACTCGCGCCGGGCACGCCGCATTTTTCGGATTTTCGCGCGATGTTGGAGAAACTCGGCGACACCGTCGATGCGATCAGCGTCTCGACGCCGGACCACATGCATGCGTTGGTGGCGATCTCGGCGATGCAGCGACGCAAACACGTCTATGTACAGAAGCCGCTGGCGCATACCGTGTGGGAATGCCGGCAGATGCGACTCTGGGCGGAGAAGACGGGCGTCGTCACGCAGATGGGCAACCAGGTGCATTCGCAGATCGAATACCGGCTCGCGACGCGTCTCCTGCGCGAAGGCGTGATCGGCAAGGTGAAGGAGGTGCATTCCTGGGTCCAATATACAGGCAACGAGCGCACGCGGCTGCTCGAGCCGCCGGCGGGAGCGGACGAGGTGCCGCCGGAGGTGGCCTGGGATTTGTGGCTCGGTTGCGCGCCGGCACGGCCTTATATCACAGGCCTATATCATCCGTTTGCCTGGCGCGACTGGCAGGATTTCGGGGGCGGCGCGGCGCTGGGGGATTTCGGGTGTCACATTCTCGACCCGATTTTCACCGGCCTCGGATTGAGGGCGCCGCTGACTATAGGCGCGTCGAATACCGGGGTGAACCGGCATGTGTGGCCGTCGGCGCAGACGATTCGTTATGTTTTTCCCGGCAACGAGCTCACGGCGGGAACGACGCTGAACGTGACGTGGAGCGACGGCGGGTTGAAGCCCGAGCGAAAGCTGGCGCAGATGCCGCCGGAGCTGGAGCTGCCGAAGAACGGTTCGTTGATCATTGGTGAAAAAGGCAACATGGTGCTGCCACACGTGGGCGGGCCGCGGCTGTATCCGGTGGAGCACTTCACGGGCTTCGCTTATCCCAAGGACATCAAGGGACTCAATCACTGGCATCGCTGGGTCGACGCGATTATCGAAGGTGGAAAAACGAGCGACGGCTTCGACTATGCGGGACCGCTGAGTGAGACGGTGCAGCTGGGAAATGTCGCGACGCGGGCCGTGAAACCGCCGGTGCCGAAACGCGGATCGAATATAGTGAAGAATCCGCCGGTGCTGGAGTGGGATGCGGAGAATTGCCGCATCACAAACGACGCGGCAGCGAACAAGCTGTTGACGAAAACCTATCGAACCGGCTGGGACGTGCCGGCGGCGTGAGGGACCGCGGCGCGCGGGTTGCGAAGATTTCCAGTTGTGCCGTGGCCCGCCTCGGGAGTCGTGACATGCCGCGCACGCTGCGGTTGGGGGCCGAAAGAGGGATCTACCATCGGGCGGGCGCTGTGTTTCTGGTCCGAACCAGCCGAGCACGCACGGCGTCATGATTGCCCACGATGTTTCCGTTGCGCATACCTTGCCGGCTCCGCCGCGATCGTGCAGCGTCGCGGCCTTCCTCTCTTTCATTTATGTACTACCGACTCCTGTGCGTGGTCTTGCTCGGTGTCATGACCGTCCCTTCGCGTGCCGCAGAATCGGCGCGGCCGTTTGGCGACGATTATCCGAATCTCGATTCGCTGGCGGTGGGCGAGTGGTGGAAAAAGAAACCCGCGGGAAAACAGCCCCCGCCGCCGTCGCTGATCGTGCCGCGCGATCAAGTGGTGGCGTTTGCCATGTACACACACGATCGCGGCGTGCTCAAGCTGACGGCGCAGCTGTTTCCGCTGCGGCCGGAGGAGGCGCGCGAGGCACGCCTCGAGTTTCGCGAGGACGGAACGTGGAAGGAGGTCGCAAAATCCGCCGTGTACTATCCGGGTTGGGATGCGCATTTCCGGATCGAACGCTGGGATGGGGCGCGCGATGTGCCGTACCGCGTGCGGCATGGTGACAAGGCAATCTTCGAGGGGCTGATCCGACGTGATCCGCGCGAGAAGTCCGAGATCGTGGTGGCGAGCCTCTCGTGCAACTCGGCGCGAACGACTGGCCCGCGCGAGGAGATCGTCGCCCATCTCCGCGAGATGAATCCCGACCTGCTGTTCTTCGCCGGCGACCAGTCGTATCGACATACTGAACACACGGCGGGCTGGATCGAGTTCGGCCTGCAGTTCCGCGACGTGCTGCGTGATCGCCCGACGATCACGATTCCGGACGACCACGATGTTGGTCACGGGAACCTGTGGGGCGAGAACGGCAAGCTTTCGAAGGACAAGGGCGGCGCTGATGGCGGCTATATATATCCGGTCGAGTATGTGAAGATGGTCGAGCGGCAGCAGACGTGGCATTTGCCGGATGCGGTCGATCCGGCGCCGGTGGAGCGTGGCATCAATGTATATTTCACCTACCTTCGTGTGGGCGGTGTGGATTTCGCGATTCTCGAGGACCGCAAGTTCAAGAGCGGCCCGATGGGCAAGATTCCGCAAGCGGGTCCGCGGCCCGATCATTTCAACCAGCCGGGATTCGATCCGGCGGCGATCGATCTGCCGGGGCTGGAGATGCTCGGCGAGCGGCAGATGCGTTTTCTCGGCCGTTGGACGCAGGATTGGACGGGCGCGGAGATGAAAGCGGTGCTATCGCAAACGGCATTTTGCGGCGCGGTGCATCTGCACGGCGCAAACCGAGACCGGCTGATCGCAGACCTCGACTGCAATGGCTGGCCGCAGACCGGCCGCAATCGCGCGCTGGAAGAGATCCGGCGCGCATGGGCGGTGCACCTTTGCGGTGACCAGCATCTCGCGGTGACGGTGAAGCACGGGATCAAAGAGTGGGGCGATGGCCCGTATGGCTTCACCAACCCGGCGATAGTGAACACGATTTACGGCCGCTGGTGGCACCCGGTCGAGGAGAAGGCGGGGGCGAATCCCGTGCCGAACAGCCCACTGCCGTGGACGGGCGATTATCGCGATGGGCTGGGCAACAAGATCACGATGCTCGCGTATGCCAATCCCGCAGACATCAAAGACGAAAAGCAGCGCGGCGACGGCTATGGTCTCGTGCGGTTCAACAAGGCGAACAAGCGCGTGACCTTCGAATGCTGGCCGCGTTTTCCGCAGCCGAATGGACAACGGGTACAATATCCTGGCTGGCCGATCACGATCGCGTCGGAGGACAACGACGGACGGAAGATCGCGGGCTGGCTGCCGGAGCTGGTGTTCAAGGGCGCGAAGAACGCCGTCGTCCAGGTGATCGAGGACCGCACCGGGGAGGTTCTTTATACAGTGCGCACAACGGGCGAACGGTTTCGCCCGAAAGTATATAGCGATGGCTCGCACACGGTGAAGGTCGGCCGCGACCGGCCGGACGGGGCGAAGCTCAACGGGCTGACGGCAAAGCCGAAGTCGGATCCAGCGAAGGTCGAGGTATTGTTGTGAGGTCTGGGTGAATGGGGCTGAGCGGTGGCGTCCGCTCATGATCACACAGCCGAGACGCCCGGGCCTCGCCGTCGCCGGCGAACGTGGCCTCTCGGTTGACTCGCCTTGTGCGGTTCCTACCGTGCGGCGCATGTGTTTACCCCGCCGGCTGTATCCGGTTTCGATGGTGCTTATCGCGTGGTTGAAAAGTGTCGTCGTGGCCGGCGCGGCCGAGCCGAACGGCGAGCTGTCCGCGGCACTGGCGCGCGGTCAGTCGCTCTATATTGCGCACTGTTCGATCTGCCACGGCGTAAACGGCGACGGTGTAAAGGGCGTTTATCCGCCGCTCGCCAGATCGAGCTGGCTGGTGGGAAATCACAAGGGTGCGATTCGCGCGGTCGTGTCGGGGCTGAAGGACGAGATCACGGTGAACGATCAGGTCTATCGCGGGCAGATGCCGCCGATCATGCTCGAGGATCCGCAGGTGGCGGACGTGCTCACGTTTGTACTCCACTCATGGGGAAATCCCGGCGGGAACATCACGGCGGCTGCGGTGGCGGAGGTGCGGGCGACGACCAGTTTCAAGACGTTCGCGGACCTGAAGAAGGCGGCGGATTATCGTCCGTTGCCGGCTGCGCCGGAAGGCTTCGAGTTGACCGAGCTCGTGCGGCTGACGGATTTTGGCACGCGGCTGGCGAGCGACGGGAAAGGCGGGCGGCTCTATATACTCGGCCAGGCGGGCGGTGTGTGGCGTTACGATCCGTCCTCGGGAAATCTGAAGCAGATCATCTGGCCGAAGGATTTTGTCGGGCTGAAGCCGGTGGCGTTTCAAACCCTGGGGATGACACGCGATGAGCAGGGCCGTCTGTGGATCACCGTGAACCAGCAGGTCGCGACGCGGCCGTTCGATACGAACGAGGTGGCGATTTTTCGGACGAGCGCATTCGACGCGGAGGGCGAACCGATCGATCCCCGCCCGTGGTTGCAGACGAGTTATCCCTACGGGGTTGGTTACTATAATCATGGCATCTCGGATATCCGGTTCGGGCCCGACGGCATGCTTTACGTGAGCAGCGGATCGCGAACCGACGGGGGCGAGATGGGTAATGTGGACCACTATGCGAAGGTCGGTGAGGTCGAGCTCACGGCGGCGATGTGGCGGCTCGATCCGAAAGCCAGCGAGCCGAAGGTCGAGGTGATCGCGCGAGGGATTCGCAATGCGTACAGCTTTGGCTGGGATGGCGCGGGCAATCTGTTCACGGTTTCGAACGGGCCTGATGCGCACGCCCCGGAAGAGATGGATCACGTGATCCCGCCGCGAGCGGGCGAGTCGGCACGGCACCATGGTTTCCCGTATCAGTTTGCCGATGCGCCGGCGGAGAAAAAATGGTATCCACATACTCCTGACGCGCCGGCCGGGTTGAGGTTCGTGCGGCCGGTCGTGAATCTCGGTCCGGCCGGCATCATGGACGGCAAGCCCACGAGCACGTTCAACGCGCACAGCTCGCCCGCGGGTTTGGTGTGGCTGGGCAATGAGTGGCCGGAGTCGGTGCGCAACGGCTTTCTGCTGGGGCGGCTTGGCAGTTTCATCCTTGGTCCCGGGCCCGATGAGGAACACGGTTTCGACGTCCTGCATTTGAAAATGGAACGTCGTGCGGATGGCTCGTGGGTGACGCGAACGGCGACGTTTCTCGCGCCTTTGGGCCGGCCGATCGATTTGCATGTGGCGGGGCCAGGGAGACTCTACGTGCTCGAGTACACGCGGCCGACGAGCCTGAAAAATGGCGCCGGCTGGCTGCCCGGACGGGTGTTGGAATTGAAAGCGATTTCCCGGTCGAAACAGTGACGGGGGCCGGCCCCGGTTCCGGCTTTCGCCTGTCGCGATGAGGGCCCACCCGACGCCGGAGATCGGGAAGCGGCACAACGGTCGAACGGACGAGACGGGAGAGAGGCGAACGATGGGAGCGGACGGATTGCCGTGCCAACGTTGCGTTTCTGCGCGAGTCGGCGAACCGTTCGCGCCTCTATGAATCCCTGTCGTTCTCTCGTCGTGGCGGGCGCGCTGGTAGCGACCGCGTTGCTGGGCTCGGTGCCGCTGTGCGCGGCGGATGAAATCGTCCCGTTATCGTTCAGCGTCGAGCTGATGGATCGGTCGGTGGACCCAAGGGCTGACTTCTCGAAGTTCGCCTGGGGCGGCTGGGCGGCGCGGACGGAGATCCCTTCGGACAAGTCGCGCTGGGGCGCTTTCGAGACGCTGGCGCAGAACAACTGGCTGCGGATTCGCGGGCTGCTCGACGACGCGGCGGCGAATCCCGGCCCGCGAGGGCAGCACCGGCAAAAGGTCGGAGATTTTTTTGCCTCCGCCATGGATACTGCCGCGATCGACGCGGCAGGCATCAAGCCGCTGCAGCCGGACCTGGACCGCATTGCGGCGATCGCGAGCGTGGACGATCTGATCCGACATGTGGCGGATGCGCACGTGCACGTGGGCGCGCCGGTCTTCGCGGGGTATGTTTACGCCGATCTGAAGGACAATACGGCGATGCGTTTCTACCTGCGACAAGGCGGGCTGAGCCTGCCGACGCGCGATTATTACTTCGACGACAAGCATGCGAAGGCGCGGACGGGATTTGTCGCCCACGTGGCGAAGATGCTCGAGCTGGCCGGCGGTTCCGCGGCCGACGCGCAACGCGACGCGGAGGTCGTGATGGTGCTGGAAACGAAGCTCGCGGAGGTGTCCAAAACGCCGACGGAGCTGCGCGATCCACTCGCGAACTATACGAAGATGACGGTGGACGAGGCGACCGAGGCGATGCCGGGATTTCCGCTGCAGCTGTATCTCAAGGAAGCGTTGGTGCCGGCCAGCGAGCGGGAGATCATCGTACAGCAGCCGAAGTTCTTTGCGACGCTGGGAGCGTTGTTGAAGAGCGAGCCGCTGGAGCAGTGGAAAACGTATCTGCGGTATCACGCGATCAAGGACGCCGCGATCTACCTGGCGGCGCCCTTCGAGGAGGAAAGTTTTCGTTTCTTCAGCAAGGAGCTGAACGGCACGCCGCAACAGGAGCCGCGCTGGCAGCGGGTGGCGAAGCAGTTGGATCCATTAATTGGATACGCGGTGGCGGAGCTCTACGTCGAAAAATATTTCCCGCCGACGGTGAAGGCGCGGCTCGATGAGATGGTGAACCTGATGAAGGAGGTGCTGCGCGACCGCATCAAGGGGCTGGAATGGATGACGGACGCGACCAAGGAGAGGGCGATGGAAAAACTGGGTACGTACCGTGTGATGGTCGGGGTGCCGCCGAAGTGGCGCGATTACACGGCACTGAAGATTTCCCGCGGCAGTTATTACGAGATCGTGCGCGCGGCGACGGCGTTCGAGACCCAGCGGCAGATCCGGAAATTCGGCCAGCCGTTCGATCGCGACGAGTGGCTGCTCACGCCGCATTCGGTCAACGCCTATAATCAGCCCTCGGCCAATCAGTTGGTGTTTCTAGCGGGGATTCTTCAGCCACCCTATTTCGATCCCGCCATGGACGACGCGGTCAATTTCGGGGCGATCTGCGCGGTGATCGGGCACGAGATCACGCATGGTTTCGATGACAAGGGGAAGCTCTACGACGCGAAGGGCAACCTGAGCGACTGGTGGACGAAGGAGGATGCGGCGGCGTTTACCGAGCGGGCGCAGAAGCTGGTGCAGCAATACAACAGTTACCATGCGCTGCCGGGGCTCGCGATCAACGGGCAGCTCACGCTCGGGGAAAATATTGCGGATCTCGGTGGAGTCTCGATCGCGTATGAAGCGCTGCAGCGATCGCTGCGTGGAAAGCCGCGCAAAGCGATCGACGGGTTTACGCCGGAGCAGCGGTTCTTCATTTCGTGGGCGCAGGCGTGGAGGACGAAGACGCGCGAGGATCGAATGAAGACGCTGCTGCAGACAGATGTGCACTCGCCGGGAGAATTTCGGACGTTTGGCCCGCTGGTGAACATGCCGGAGTTCTTCGCGGCGTTTGACATCAAGGAGGGGGATCCGATGTGGCGGGCGCCGGAGTTGCGGGCGAAGATCTGGTGAAGTGAGTGACTGCGCGCGGTGGTTCTGTCCGCGCAGGCGCCGAAGGCGTTGCGTCTTTTCAATGCAGTCCGCCGCGGGAGAGCTGGGGCTCGAGGGGGCGGTCCCTGCTCTCCCGAGCAGGGCTACATCGGAAAGAGGCGTGCGGATGTCATGGGTGCGCTTTGTCGCCCCGTTGGGCGCGCGAAAATCTCGACAGCGCGCGCGACGGTCGAGGTAATCGCGCGATGCATTCGTTGAAGACATCGCTGGGCCGGCTGCGGGTGATTGGTTTCTGGGAAGGGATTTCCTTTCTCGTGCTGCTGCTCGTGGCGATGCCGCTCAAGTATTTCGCGGACTGGCCGGCCGGTGTGCGTGTGGTCGGCATGGCGCATGGCGTGTTGTTCGTGTTGTATGTGTGGGCGGCAATTCAGGCGGCGGTGGAGCATGACTGGCGCTTGAAGCGGACCGCGGCGGTGTTGATCGCGAGCTTTTTGCCGGCGGGCCCATTTGTAGTGGATGCCCGGATACTGCGGCAGGAAGCAGCGCTGCAGCCGGAAAGCTAGACGCGGCCGGAGAACTCCTGACGGGGAACGAGCAGTTCCCCACGGCGGTTGGACGACGGCATGACACCGGCGGTCGGAGCAGTTTCACCTCGGACTTTGGATGTGGGATGGTGTCCGATGCCGTTTTCCGCCGGGCTCCGACGGCTGAATTTTTGCATTTGCGACCGCTCGACCTTCGCTTGTGGGGCCCAGCATTTCGCCCATTGGTCGCAGCAAACATTTATTCGTCATGACTCACGTCGAACAACTCACCACCTGGCTCAACAGCGCGTATGCGATGGAACAGAGCCTGGCCAAGGTTCTTGAAAACCACGCGAACGATGCGAAGGAGCATCCAGAGATCCGAAGTCGCATTGAAGAACATATCATCGAAACGCGCGGCCATGCCGACCGCGTGCGGGAATGCCTCGAACTGCTGGGCGAGAAGCCGTCGGCGGTGAAGTCGGCGATGGGAAACCTCATGGGGACGTTGCAGGGCGTTTCGACGGGGATGTTTCGCGACGAGCTCGTGAAGAACGTGCTTTCCGACTGCTCGGCGGAGCACTTCGAGATTGCGTGTTATCGTTCGCTGATCGCGGCGGCTGAGGAAGCCGGCAAGCCGGAGATCGCGGAGATTTGCGCCAGTATTCTCGAGGAAGAGGAAGCGATGGCGGCATGGCTGGAGGAACAGGTCGAGCCGGTGACCCGGATGGTGCTGCATCAACATTCGCACGCGTAAGCCACCGCAGGGGTGGCGACGCGGGGGCCGCGGCCGTCGGCGCGATGTGGGCTCCACCAGGAGGGTCATCAAGGTGGGCCCGCTCGCAAAATGAACCAAGTCGCGCACGATGGCGGATGGTCCCGTTTTCCGTTCTCGATTTGGCACCCATTCGACAGGGCGGCGATGCCGCGCAGGCGTTGCGCGACTCGCGCGATCTCGCGCAACAGGCGGAGCGCCTCGGCTACCGCCGCTTCTGGCTGGCGGAACACCACAACATGCCGGGCATCGCGAGCGCGGCGACATCGGTCGTGATTGCGCATGTCGCCGCGGGCACATCGACGATTCGCGTCGGGTCGGGCGGCGTGATGCTGCCGAATCATGCGCCCCTCGTGATCGCGGAGCAGTTCGGCACGCTCACGGCGCTTTTCCCGGGGCGGATCGACCTGGGGCTCGGCCGCGCGCCGGGGACGGATCAGCTCACGGCGCAAGCGCTACGGCGCGGGCGTAACGAAAGCGTGGATACGTTCCCCGAAGACGTGGTGGAATTGCAGGCTTACTTTCGGCCGCCGGAGAAGGCCGCGTCTTCACGGTCGGTGGTGACTGCGGTACCGGGCGCGGGCATGGAGGTGCCGATCTGGCTGCTGGGTTCGAGCCTGTTCAGCGCGCAGGTGGCGGCGGCGCTCGGGTTGCCGTTCGCGTTTGCCTCGCATTTCGCGCCGGACCTGCTGCATGACGCGCTCGCGATTTACCGGCAGGAGTATCGGCCGTCGCGCGAGTGGCCGCGGCCGCATGCGATGGCGTGCATCGGCGTCTATGCGGCGGAGACGGATGACGAGGCGAGGCGCTTGTTCACCTCGCTGCAGCAGAGTTTCGTGGCGTTGCGGCGGGGCCGGCCCACGCCTTTGCCGGCGCCGGTGGACACCATGGACGGACGCTGGTCGGCGCCGGAGCGCGCGATGGTGGAGCATGCATTCCGCGAGGCGGTGGTTGGAGCGCGCGAGACGGTGCGACGCGGGATCGAGGCCTTCTTGAAGCGGACGGGCGTCGACGAGTTGATGGTCAACACGGCGATGTTCGACCACGCGGCGTGCGTGCGCTCGTTCGAGATTCTGGCGGAGGTGCGGGACGCGCTCGGTACGCAGAAGGCGCAATCCGTCACCCGGTCGATTCCTTGAACTCCGAAACTCGTGGCAGGCAGGCCACGTTTCCAAACTCAAACTCGATCGCTCTACAGGCAACAACGAGCGGAAAGAGCGCGGAGGGCCCGGCCTTTTTTCGGTCCGTTGGTTCTCTTCTGTTCGTGATCTGAAGCCTTCAGGTGGCGGAGGCGGGCTTAGGCTCGTCCGAGTTTACTGGCGCCACGAACAGCTCGACCACCTCGATGGGTGGGCCGTGCGATTTATCCTGCGGGATCACGAAATAAACGCGGCGACAGCGCGGGCACGTGACCACCGAATCGGGCGTCGGGCCGGCGGCCGGTCCCGAGCGACCTTGGAGCGCGATCGGGTTGGCGCACACGCAATGCCACGTCGCGCAATTACCCAACACAGCCGCCCGCGAGGGCGGAAAGTTCATGGCTCGAAGCGGAATCTTGCGCGATATTTGCGGCACCTGTTTTCCCCCTGACAGCATGTTAGCCCGAAAAGCACTTCTGGAAATGGTGAGATTTCCCGGTTTCGACGTGAAGGTTCTGCCTAAGCCCGAGCGGTTGAATCAGAGCACGCGGTTCACCCGCGACACACACGTATGTGTCGCAAGGTGACATGAGTCCGTTGGCGTGATTGATGGGTTCCCGTATTTTCAATCCAGCATGAAAAAACCAACGCGTGAGGAACAGCGGCGGATGTGCACGCGGAAGCGGCGTTATCGCACGCAAGGTGATGCGCTGGATGCGGCAATGCTCGCGGGCGTGGAGCGGCGGCGGACCGCGTATCTCTGTCCGCTCTGCCGGCACTGGCATCTTTCGTCGGGATGAAACAGCGATTGCGGGCGCAGGCGGACGAGGGCGTTGCCAGGTGCTGACGGCCTCCTCGTCATGTGACTGCGCTTGCGGTCCGCTGCGGGGGTTTTTTGCATGGGCCTATGGCGACGCGCGAACTCGTCATCGGCTTCGATGCCGATGACACCCTGTGGCACAACGAGAGCATTTTCGAAAAAACGCATGAGCGTTATCGCGCCTTGCTTGCGCGCTATCACGAGGCGGTGACGGTGGACCGCACGTTGTTCGCGACGGAAATGCGAAACCTCGAGCTCTATGGTTATGGCGTGAAGGGGTTCACCTTGTCGGCGATCGAGACGGCGATTCAGCTCACGGGGGGCAAAATCAGCTCGGAAGAAATCCAGCAACTGATCGAGCTCGGACGCGAGATGCTCGAGCACCCGGTCGAACTGCTCGACGATGTGATGGACACGCTGGCCGCGCTCGCGCCGCGGCATCGCTTGCTGCTGATCACCAAGGGCGATCTGCGCGACCAGGAGCGGAAGCTGGCGAAGTCGGGGCTGGCGGAGCATTTCCGCGGCGTGGAGATCGTGTCGGAAAAAAACGAGGAAACCTACGCCGCGATATTCCGCCGGCACGGGATCGCCGCGGCGGATTTCCTGATGGTGGGCAACTCGTTGAAGTCCGATATTGTCCCGGTGCTGGTGCTCGGCGGATCGGGAGCGCACGTGCCGTATCGCATCACGTGGGCGGCGGAGCACGTCGAGGAGATGCCGCCGGCAGAGGGGCGTTTGTTTCAGTTGAAGACGCTCCGCGAATTGGAGGATGTCGTGCGGGAATTGAGTGGGAGGTGAGCGGCCCCATTTTGGGGCGCCGGGGCTCCAGCCCGGCTCTGTGGTTTTTAATTCGAGCCATGCTCGATCGGCAGAGTACCGAGCTGGAGCCCGGCGCGCCCCAGGACAGGGCGTCCTAATCGTGCCTCGGAATTACTGACGGGATTTCAGGAACGCGACGAGGTCGCCGAGCTCCTGCGGCGTGAGGACGGCGTCCATGCCGGGCGGCATCGGTGAGACTGCGCCAGGCTGGATCTCGGCGATATGCGGGCGCGCGACGCGTTGTTCGGACTCGGGCCCGGTCGCGAGGATGATCTCGTCGGCTGTATCGGTTCGCAGGATACCGCTATGCGCGTCGCCAGAATGGGTGGTGACGGTGAACGGTTCATAGCCGCGAACAAACGTCGCACTCGGAAAGATAACGGCTTCGAGAAGTTCGCGTTCGCTGCGGATGCGGCCGATGCGGGTGAGATCGGGGCCGAGCTTGCCGCCGCGATGGCCCATCGTGTGGCAGAGCATGCAGGCGGTTTTCTCGCTGTTGAAAACGGCCTGGCCGCGGCGGATGTCGCCGGTTTTCGTCGCCGGGAGCAATTCGTCGACGCGGGCATTTTCGCGTGCGATGTTGTTGTTGAGCGAGGCGAGCAGGGCCTGACCCCGCTGCTGCACGGCGGGCGGATATTTCGCGAGGACGGGTTTGAGAATGTTGCCGCGGAGTCCGGCGCGCGCGGGAGAGTCTTCGAGGGCGGCGAGGAGGCGGCGGCCGAGCGCTTCATTGGGGGACTGCTCGAAGGCCGGGAGGAGCTTGGGGGCCTCGAGCGGGCCGACCGTCTTCATCGTGTCGGCGAGCGTGAGCTGCTGATCGTGCGAGAGCGGCGCGCGAGCGAGGACTGACGCGGCGGAGCCACGGATCAGCATCGGCTGCCGGGCATCGAGTTGGGTGCTGAGAAAGCGAAACAACTCCGGTTCGATGGTGCCCAGCGTCTTGGGCGAGACGGCGAGAGCATCCAGCCGTACGTCGGCGGGAACGGTGGAATCGCGGCCGACTCGTGCGAGCGCGGCGAGGAGCGCGGGATGTCCGGCCTTGGGCAACGCGAGGGCGCGCGCGGTCGAGACAGCCTGCCGCACGAGTGCGGGATCGCGTTCGGCGAGGACGCTGGCGAGGTCGGAGAGCCAGCGTGGCGGTGATTGTTTCAGCGGCGCATCGGCCATGGCCCGTAGCGCGAGAAGGCGTGCGCCTGGGTCGCCCTGCGCGCCGCGGGCAGTCGACGTGAGCAGCTCTTGAATCTGTTGCGATTGCGCCAGCTGCGCGAGCTGCGCCTGCAACTCGGAGCGGTCCTCGGTCGTCGCTGCGGGTGAGGCGAGGCGACTGCGGAAATAGCTGGCGAGGGCATCGCCCCAATCGGGGCGATGGGTGACGATCCAGCCGGCGGTCTGCTTCAGTTGGCCGACGGAGGAGTTGAGGTAAGGAAGAACGTGCTCGGGTTTGAGAGCGCTGTCGGTGATTTGGTCGAGCGCGACCAACGCGATGCGAGCGAGGCGCGGGGGCGTGGAGGGCTGAAGCCGCGCGAGGAGCGGCTCGCTGCGGCCGATCTCGATGAGCGCGTAAATGAGGGCGTGTTCGAGGACGCGGTCGGCAGGTGCTTCGGGCGTGCCGCTCGCGGTGAACGCGGAGGACGAGAAGCGTTGTGCGGTCGCGAGCAGGGGACCGATGGCGCGCGGATCGCCGATCCGCCCAAGAGCTTCGGCGGCGAGGCGCGTGTGCAGCGGAGTGTCATTTTCGAGCCGGTGCAGGAGTGGATCGATTGCCTGGGCATCGCGGAAGAGACTGGTGACTTGGAGGGCGGCGTGGACGACCGAGGGATCGGCATCGCCGAGCGCGGCGCGAACGGCGGCCCGCGCATCGGGGGCGTCGATGCGGGCGAGGGTCCAGACCGCGTGCCGGCGGGCGGCGGGGCTGGCGGATTTGAGCGCGGAGCGGGTGAGGGCGGGAAGTGCGGCGGGGCCTTTCCTGCCGAGCTCGTGCATGGCGCGATCGACGACGTAGGGGCGCGAGTCTGCGAGGAGATGGGCGAGGTCGGCAGGTTGGAGGGAGGGCCAGGCGATTTTCAGGCCGCGGGCGTCGGCGGGTGGAGATGTGTCCGTTTTCCGGATACGATAGATCCCGCCGAGAATGTCGGGCTTGGCGAGCTGCGAGGTGGGGCAACAGATTTTATACCAGCCGCCGGTGTCGACGACGAGGAGGCTGCCGTCGGCGTCTTCGAGTACGTCGACCGGGCGGAAGTCGGGGCTGTCGGAGGTGACGAAGTCGCTGTCGATGGTCCTGAAGGTGGCGCCGTCGGGCACGAGTTGATGGCGCGAGATCTTACGGAGGTTGAAATAGCAGACGAAGAGATTGCCCGCGAAGTCGGGGCCGTAGTGGCCGGAGCGATACGCGGTGGAACCGCACGGGGCGGCGGCGCCCATGTGCGTCATGATCGGCATGAGGTCGCCGGTACGGGTGTGGCCGGAGAGCGCGGCCTGGTCCTTGCCGTAGACGCCGCCGTAGACCGCGTGGATGAGCCCGTCGCGTTTTCCGGGAACGCCAACCTGGAAAAACGTGCCGCTGAGGATGCGTTCGCCGGTCGCGGTGAAGGCGACGCCGACGGGGTTGTCCATGCCGCCGGTGAGGACTGGCTCGAGGCCGGTGCCGTCGGGGCGCGCGCGGAAGATGTGCGAGGCGCGGGTGACGAGTTGTTTGCCGGTTGGAAGCGTGTGCTGCTGCTCGGCGAAAGCGCCTTTGGTCCAATAGAACTGTCCATCGGGCCCGAGATAAGGGCCGTGGAGATCGTTGGCGCAGCCGGTGAGGGTCTTGCCGTCATACCACGCGACCCGCTCGTCGGAGATGCCGTCGTTGTTGGTGTCGGTGAGTTTCCAGATGTGGGGGGGCGCTCCGACGTAGAGCGATCCTTCATAGAAAAGCGCTCCCTGGGGGAACATCATCTTTTCCGCGAAGACGGTCTGGCGGTCGAAAACGCCGTCGTGGTTGGTGTCCTCGAGCCGCACGACGCGATGCGGTTTTTGTTCGAACTGGACGGATGCGCGGTCGCTCAAGCCGGAGGAATCGGTGGCGTAGAGCCGGCCGAGCTCGTCGAACGCGATCGAGATCGGGCGGTTCACCAGCGGCGGTGCGGCGACCTGTTCGACGGTGAAGCCGGCGGGGACGGTGAGTGTCTGCGTGGGGAACTTGAAGGAGGCAGTTGGACCGGCGGGTGCGGCGGCAGCGGTCGTGAGCGAGGAGAGTGCGGCGACGGCCGCGGTGGCAGCCATTGCGGCGCTGACGATGATCGCGCGCCAGGGAAGAGAAGGGTGAGAGTGAAGAAGCATCGGCGTTGGGGGCGGCGAGAGCGGTGGGGCGCGCGCGAGAAGGGGACTCGCGCACGCTCCGATGATGTGAGGGACGTCCACAGCGTGGGACAATGGACAAATTCGATGGGTCGTTCGGATGGAACTCCAAGGCATGGGGCCGGGCGTGCGGGCGGACGGATTCAATTCAGAACGTGCGGTCGCGCGATGATGTTCACGGGGCCGTCGACGTCGCATCTCGCGAGGAGGAGGAGGCTGGTCGCCGATCAGTCCTTTGCCATCGCATCGCGATCAGCGCGGGAGATCGCGAGGAGCGTCCGTTCGAGCGCCTGCACGCGCTGTGGCATGCGGTCGGCGAGATCGGTGCGTTCATACGGGTCCTTCCCCAAGTCGAACAACTCGGCCTTCGCGGTTTTGCCGCCGCGTGCCCGGGGCACGATGAGTTTCCAATCGCCTTCACGGACGGCGCTCGCGTTGGGAGTCGTCCAATAAAGTGGCCGGGCCACTGGCGGCTGCGCTTCTCCGGTGAGGTGCGGCCAGACGTTCAGCCCGTCCCATTTCAAATCTCGTTCCGGAGTGTAGCCGGCGAGCGCGCAAAAGGTCGGCATCCAGTCGATGATCTGCACCGGGTGCTGGTACTTCCCGGGCCGGAGCTTGCCCGGCCAGCTCACCACCGCGGGCACGCGAATGCCGCCTTCGTAGAGGTCGCCCTTCTTGCCCCGCCAGGGCTGGTTGTTGCCCGGGATCGTGCCCTCCGCGTAGTTGTCGGCCGGATACGCCTGAGTGTGGTTCGGCGATGTGCTGCCGCCGTTGTCGCTGGTGAAGACAAACACCGTGTTTTCTTTTTGCCCGTTTTGGGCGAGGGCGGCCACGATCCGGCCTACGGCGTCGTCGAGGTGCAGCACGCTCGCGGCATACTGGCGGGCGACGTTGTCTTCGATCGCGACTGGCACGCGATCGAGCCACATCTGGGGTTCTTTCAACGGCAGGTGTACCGCCGTGAACGCGAGATAGAGAAAAAACGGCGCCCGTTTCCGCGCGCCGAGCCACGCGACGGCTTCGTTCGTGAGGAGATCGGTGACATGGCCTTCCTCGTCGATGCGCGTTTCATTGCGATGCCAGGTCTTGACGAATTCGCCCTCTTTATAGTGGTGATCATAAGGACCGACGCCGCCAGCCAGGGAGCCGTAGCTGTGATCGAAGCCGTAGTGGTTCGGACCCCATTCCGGCTTTGAACCCAGATGCCATTTGCCGATCAGGGCGGTCTCGTAGCCGGCGTGTTTCAGCGCGCGTGGCAACGTGACGGTATCCCACGGAAGCGCACGGCGATTTTCGGGACTGACGACGCCAAAACGGCTCCAACAGCGGCCGGTCAGGAGTCCGGCGCGCGTCGGGCTGCAAGTCGCGGCGACGTAGTGTTGGGTGAGTTCCAGGTTCTCACGGGCAAGCCGGTCGAGATTTGGGGTCGGTATATTACCGCCATGAAACGCGACATCGGCCCAGCCAAGATCATCCGCGAGGATGAACACGATGTTGGGTTTGGCGGCTCCGGCCGCCGTGGCGGCGCAGGCGAGGACGAGCGCGCCGATGAACCGGAGAAGTGCCGAAGTTCGGAAGGTCTTGGGTGTTGGAGCGGGGCAGGAGCGGATGGGGGAAGCGAAATGATTCATGGGGGATACATAATACCAGCGAGTGGGGATTGCTCAGGCGTTATAATCACCGAGTTCATCGGTCGAACGCGAAATGGGGACATGTCTATATAAGTTTCCCCGGCACGGGTGCGAGTGACCGACCTGCGGACGAATAGGTGCGGTGGCACATGAGCCCGCCCCATGGGTCGATGTTTAGGGCTCAGCCGGCGGCGCGGGCGAACTTGCGCCGGTTTCTCCAGACCACACCCCCGACCGCGAGCATGACGACGACTGCGAACGCCAGTGTATAGTGGTGCGTCCGCGACACGGCATCCCTGAGTAGCTCGAAGTCGTCGCCAAAGCGGGCCCAAAGAAAACTTCCGAGCCACACAAAGGCGGGCACGCTGACCAATGCGGCCAGACCATCGAACACTATGAATTGCGCGTAGCGCGTTTTCATCGCGCCTGCCGTGCAAAATATTGGGGCGCGCAAACCCGGCATGAATCGCGCGAGGAAAAACGCGGTGGCGCCGTATCGTCCAAAAAGCCGCTCGATGCGCTGCTGTTTTTCCGGGGACAGCCACCGCCTCGTCCAGCTCAGTCCCAACAGCCGGCCGCCGAAGTGACGGCCAATCGCGAAGATCAAAGAGTCGCCGGCCAGCACTCCGATATACATCAACATGCTCACATAAACCCACGAGCCGCCGGTTTCCGCTGCAATCATTCCTCCCACGATGAGGATGATGTCCTCCGGCATCGGCAGTCCCAGGCCGCATAGAATCAGCAGGGCAAACAAGCCCCATATCGCCAGGGGCGAACCTTGCAAGAGGTCGAACAGCGATTCCATCGTAGTTGAGCGAACTGAACGCTGGGAATCGGCACGTGGTGCGCAAGCGCGCGAAATCGCCCAACTCCCAGTGGGAACAGGTGAACCCGAAATTTCGCGCTCATTCCGTCGGTCCCGGTTCGCCGGAATCGGGACCGTGGGGAGTGAGCCCGGCCGCCGGGAACGCAAGGAGCCGCCCAGGGTCCATCGCGCAGCGCTTTTTCCTGACGGTCAGGCGCTTTCCCCATGTCGTCCCGAGCAGAACGCGACAGCGCGCCGCCGCCGGCCCCGCCTGCACAGCGCCGCATCCGTTTCTCCTTCTGCCAGGTGGCTGGCATGGGCCTCCTCTCGCTGCTGCCGCTTCTCGCCGCGTTCGACCGGTTCGGGACGCGGGAGATCACGCTGACCGCGACCAACGATGAGGTGGGCCTTACGATCGAGCACTCGCCCCGAGTGCGCTACGGTCTGCCGACGCGCGTGAGAATTCAGGTGAAGGCGCTCCGCGGGAGCGACGCCGGTCCGGTTGCGGTGCGGGTCGAGAGCGAGTTTCTGAACCGATTCGCGCAACTCTCCCTGGTCCCACTTCCCAGTCGGACTGACGCGCGGCATCACACGTTTGTCCTGCCCGCTTCTGACGACGAAGGTGTCATCCTGATCGAGTTGGAGCCCGAGCGCTACGGACCGGTGCGCGGCCGGGTGGCGGCTGCGCTTACCGGCGGCGGTGCTCCAGCGGAGATCGACCTGAAGGCGTTCGCCTATCCTTGAGCCATGGAAACCGTCGTTCGAGTCATCCTGATTTATGTCTTCATCGTGTTCGGACTGCGACTGCTCGGTAAACGTGAGTTCAGCCAGCTCTCGGCCCTCGATCTGGTCACGCTGCTGTTGGTGCCCGAAATCGTTTCGCAGGCCATCACGCGCGACGATTACTCGCTGACGAACGCCTTCGTCGCGGTGGCGACGCTGTTCTGCCTCGTGTTTTTCAGCTCGGCGCTGACGCACCGGTTTCGGCGCATGGAACGCTTTGTGAATGGCACGCCGACCCTGCTGGTCGCGCGGGGCAAGATTCTTTTTCCGAACTGTGACCGCGAACGCATCTCCGCGGAGGAAATCTTCGGTGAGATGCATAAGAACGGATTCGATTCGCTCGAAGCCGTGCGGTGGGCGATCCTCGAGGTAGACGGCCGCATCTCGATCGTGCCGGAGAAAACAAGCTAGACGCCTCGAGCGCCCAGACGCGGTGTGAACGAGTCCGTTTTCCAAACGCGCGCGATCGTTTTTTCAGCTGGCAACGAATGGAGTGAAGAGCCGGTCCAAGACTTGTTCGAAACCCCGCGCATGACCTTTCTGATCGTAAAGTATGCCGTCACCGCACTGGTCATCGTCGTGGTTTCAGAGGTGGCAAAACGGAGCGACCGGGTCGGCGCCTTGATTGCGTCGCTCCCGCTCGTGACGGTGATGGTCATGGTCTGGCTCTTTATCGAGCAGCAGCCCGAGTCAAAGATCGCGAACCACGCATACTACACGTTCTGGTATGTGCTGCCGACGCTGCCGATGTTTCTTCTCATGCCGTGGATGATTCGAAAAGGGTTCGGTTTCTGGCCGGCCTTGGGGGCCGGCTGTCTGCTCACCGTGATAAGCTTCTTTTTGGCGGCCGTGTTGGTGAAGCGGTTCGGCATCGACTTGATGCCTTGACGAGCGTTGGCGCTCAAAACGCCAGCCACCCCGCCACTCCTGCTCCCACGACGATCGCGGGTACGGCGAGTTTGTTTTTCCATCCGTAGACGACCAGGAGTGCGGCGGCGAAAATCAGGCCGGCGCCCAAATTCGGAATTGCCGCCACGCCCAAGCTCACCGTCGTCATGGCGATCAGCCCGACCACACCGGCCGTGACGCCTTCGAGGAAATGATGGAGCAGGGGATTGTGAATGACCGCCTCCAGGTGCCGGTAGAAAAGGAGTGAGAACAGAAACGCCGGCAGGAAAACCCCGGCCGTCATGGCGAGCGCACCGAGTGGCCCACCGCCAAAATAGCCGACAAACGTCGAGAAGATGATCAGGGGCGCAGGGAGAATTCCGGAGAGCGCGACTCCATCCAGAAAATCCCGCTCCGTCATCCAGGCGCCGCGCTCGACGGCATCTTCGCGAAGGAAGGGGATCGCGGTGTAGGCGCCGCCGAAAGTCAGCAGCCCGGCACGCAGGCCCGAGCCAAAGAGAGCGAGAGCAGTGGCTTGTCCCGTCTGGCGAATTTCCGCGCGAGCGGTCGATTGCCGTGGCGGGATCAACGGTTCGCGGCCCGCGATCACCGGCGACAATTGCCAGACGGTGGCCGCGAACACGATTCCGAGCAGCGCGGTCGCGAGCCAGCGCCCTTGTCGCGCGACCAGGTGGGCGACGCCGGCAAACGGCAGCGTTATATAAAAAGAGACGCCGAGCAGTTCACCGACTGCGGCGAGCGTGCCGATCGCCCAGAGCGGTGCGTTCGTGAGGCAATGGCCGCCGATCCGGTGACACGCGCGAACGATCAGCGCGATGACGGCGGGTTGGATGCCGAGGAAAACGGCTTGAAACGCGGTCGCTGTGAGGTCCAGCGACAGATAAAGCCAGGAGAGCAGGAACATCAGCACGAAGCCGGGCAGCATGAAGCCAAGCCCGGCGAGCACGCCGCCCCATCGTCCACGCGAAAGCATCCCGAAGTGCACACACAACTCGTGCGCTTCCGGTCCCGGCAAGACCTGGTAGACGGCGAGGAGCCGTTTGAAATGCGCGGTCGAGATCCATTTTTCCTCTGCCACGAGTTCCTGTCGGATCATGTCGATCTGCGCGACCGGTCCGCCCCAGGCGAGCAAACCGAACCGCAGGAAGCGGCGGAAAAGTTGGCCGTAGGGCTCGGCCGGAGCGTTGACCGCCTCGGCGTCGGCCGCGGCGGGAGAGGGAGAGGGATTCATCGGCGTTTCCAGAGAGAGTCAGAGAGTCGCGGAGAGCGTCGAAGCATTCTCCGTCTGAAGAAGCATCTCATCGCTCAATCCACCGCGGCTCCAGCCCTCAGGCACAAGGCTCGATGGAAAAAGATCCCAGCTCCGCTCCACGAAACGCGGTGGGGGAAGCTCGATGTTTATCAGCGGGAAATTGAAAACATCGAAGTGCTGAGTCTCGGAGTCGAAGCGGGGTCGATTGCGTTTCGGCGAATTGTAGGCGCCTCCTCTTTGGCGAAGTCGCGTCGCTGTTGATCAGCCGCATGGCGGTGCCGGTGCTGTATTACATGGCCCATGCCCGAACCGAAACGCCGGTTGCGAGTCCGTAGTAGACAGCCTTTCGCCATGGACTGGCTCATTCTCATCTTCGGCGTGGGCATCGCCTTCTTCCTCGTGAGGATCGCTGTAATTGCGTGGTCAGCCGTGAATCTGGACCAAGGCCGGACGGACCTCCACGCGGGGCGCGCCGCTCCGGGTTTTGACGCGGTTAATCTGGGTTCGTTGGCGCGATGCCAACGTGCGGGATGGGTGGTCACTTCGCCGCGTCGCCCGCGTGAAGTTTCGTCACTTTATGAAAAACAAACTACTGGTCGTGCTCGGCGTCGCGGCGCTTGGCGTGTTGGTCGCCTATGCCCGCCGGGACACGCCTAACCCTACGTCCCCCGCTGCCCTTTCCGGCAAGCAAGTCGAATGGTTCACCGATTTCCGCGCAGCGCAGGAACGGGCACGGGCCGAAAATAAGCCCTTGCTGGTCGATTTCACCGGCTCCGACTGGTGTCCGCCCTGCATGCTGCTCGAAAAGCAGGTCTTCTCCCAAAGCGGGTTCGCCGACTACGCCGGGCGCAAGCTGGTGGTCGTCAAAATCGACTTCCCGCGTCGCAAGCCTCTCCCGCCGGAACAGCAAGCGGCCAACAATGAACTGGCGCAGCGCTTCAGCATCCAGGGCTTTCCGACGATTCTGATCCTGAGCCCCGAGGGGAAGGTCCTGGGGCAGCTTGGCTATGTATTCGGCGGCCCCGACAAGTTCATCGCCAGGATCGAAGAGATTGTCCGGAAGCCCTAGCGGTCCGCGAACCCATTGCCCGCAAGTGAGGGGCCTCACAAATGATGCAGTCAACCACTCGAGGAGAAACCATGAGAAACGTAATCAACACCATCGCGCTGGCGGCTGTGCTCCTGCTCCCGTTGTCGGCTTTGCAGGCCCAGGAGGGAAAATCGTCGACGGGAAAAGCGCACCGAGTCGTCTTCGAAGTCACGGGCGAAGGCGCCGAGCTGTGGACCTCCGTCCTCAACAATGTCGAGAACGTGCGCACGTCGCTGGGCGACGCCACCGCCGTCGAAGTTGTCGTGCACGGCAAAGCCCTGGGATTGCTCGTGGCGAAAGACAACCCGGTCGCTGACAGGGCGAAAACGCTCGCCGACGGCGGCGTGGTGTTCGCCGCGTGCGAGAACACCATGAAAAAGAAGAACGTCACGAAGGCTCAGCTCCTCCCATTCGCGCAGACGACCGATTCCGGGGTTGCGGAAGTTGTCCGGAAGCAGAGCGCCGGATGGAGCTACATCAAGAGCGGCCATTAGCCGCCGGCCCAAATCACGCGTCACTCACCTCGATCAAGCATCAGCGATGAAGTTCATTCTAAAGCGCATCGCTGCTACAGGTGCGGCGCTTGGCAGCCCAAGATGGAGCGCTCGATCCGCAGCGCGCCTCTCGGGTGGCCACCAACTCGATGTTGGCGGAGGGTGGCCACAACTATCGCACCGTCCTCGGCGGGCGCGAGGTGACCGAGCGAGGCACTCAGTTCGAAATGATCGAGTCGGGCTTCAAGGCTCGCGGGCGTATTGAGCGCCCGCCCCAGGGAAGCATTGCGAAATGAGCGATCAATCAGTCTTGCGCGCGGCAACCGACTGGATGCGCGAGCGCGATTCACCCAAGGCACGACTCGCCAGCGCTCTCTGGCTTGTCTCGCGGCTGCGGCCGGTCTCGCGCCTCACGCTGCCCTCATGAAAGCCCCGGTCCAGGCCCCATCGCGCAACGTGTTCGCCCGCGTGTTGCCGATCGTGTCCTGGCTCCCGCATTACCGAAGGTCGGACTTCGCCGCCGACCTCATGGCGGGGGCCATCGTCGCCGTGATGATTGTGCCACAGTCGATGGCCTACGCGATGCTCGCGGGACTGCCCGCCGAGGTGGGGCTTTATTCGAGCCTGCTGCCGCTCGCGGTTTATGCGGTAATGGGTGCGATCCCGAGCATGTCGGTGGGCCCGACCGCGCTCGTTTCGTTGCTCGTGGCTGCGACCGTGGGTCGTTACGCGCCGGACGGTGGCGCGGAGGCCGTCGCCATCACCGCCACGCTCGCGCTGCTGGTCGGGACGCTGCAACTGGCGATGGGCCTTCTTCGGCTCGGTTTCGTCGTCAATTTTCTCAGCCACCCCGTTGTCGCCGGATTCACCGCCGCCGCCGTCGTGGTGATTGGACTTTCGCAATTGTCGCATCTGCTTGGGGTGACCCTGCCAGCGGACGAGCGGGTATATGTCCTGTTGCCACAGGTGATGAGTCGCTGGCGCGAGTTTAATCCCGCCACGATTGCGGTGGCCACGGCCTCCGTCCTCGTGCTCTGGCTCTTCAAGGCGCGGCTTGGCGGCTTCCTGCACCAGAACGGAATGAAAGCCAGTGCCGCGCGGGCGCTGGCCAGGACGGGGCCCCTTGTCGTCGTGGTGCTGGCAGGTTCCGTCACCGCCGGCCTCGACCTTGCGCCGCGTCATGGCGTCGCCGTCGTGGGTTTTGTGCCGTCGGGGTTGCCCGCGTGGAGCCCGCCATGGGGGCAACTCGACCAGCTCGGCCATCTGTCGCTCGCCGCGCTTACCATCACATTTGTCGCGTTCATGGAGAGCCTGTCGATAGGGAAGGTCCTGGCCGGACAGGACCGCCGCGCGATCGAGCCGAACCTGGAACTGCGCGCGTTTGGCACGGCCAATCTCGCGGCGGCCTGCACCGGCGGGCTGCCGGTCTCGAGCGGCCTTAGCCGCTCGCTGGTCGCCCAGGCCGCGGGGACCCGCACGGCGCTCGCCTCGGCGATCACGGCGGGTGCGGTGGCGCTCACGCTGTTATTTGCCACGCCGCTGTTCGCCCATGTTCCCAAGGCCACGCTGGCCGCAATCGTCGTCGTCGCCATCAGCGGCCTGGCGAACGTGGGCGCGGCGCGGAAACTGTTTCGCTACAGCAAAGCGGATTTCGCCGCCTACGCGTTGACCGGAACGGTGGTGTTCGCAGCCGGCGTGCAGGTGGGCGTGGCAACCGGTTTCGTGGCGACGGTGCTGCTGTTCCTTTGGCGCGCCAGTCATCCCCACATCGCGGTGCTCGGGCGCGTCGCCCACACGCAGCACTACCGCAACATTCTCAACTACCCGGTCGCAACCTGTCCGCATGTGATCGCGGTGCGGATCGACGAAAGCCTCTTCTTCGCGAACGCCCGCTTTCTCGAGGAGAATCTCCTGCGGCTGGCGGCCGCGCAGCCTGGCATCACGGACCTCGTGCTCGTTTGCAGTGCCGTCAACGCCATCGACGCGACTGCGCTGGAGACTTTGGAGCGGCTCGTGAGCGAACTCGATGCCGCGAACGTCCGGTTTCATATCGCCGACGTCAAAGGTCCTGTCCTCACACGACTCATGCGCGCCGGATTCATCGAGCGTCTCGGACGCGAACGCCTGCACCTCGACACTCATGCAGCGATGCAGGCCCTCGGCTGCGGCCCCGGCGGGACATTGCAGGAAACAACGCTCGCTCCCTGAGCGGAGCCGCCCGCGGGCAACGCCAGTCAGACGGCCACTATGCCGTCGTGCGCGCCACCCCGGAAGGGCTGATCCGCGAGGTATTGGCGCAAGGCGTCGATCGCACGCACGTCGAGGTCGCGGCGATTTCGTCCGTAGTGCGGCGCGACTCCCTGCTCGGTCACGAATCCCACCGGATACACCCCCTCCTCCTGCCACGGCTCACCGGCGACCATCATGTCCTGGACGCGGAGACCTGCCGGATTTTCCAGCTTGGCATAGACCCGGACCCCGCGACAGCGCTTGGGGAATCCGCCCATCTGTCGATAAGGGTCGGACGAGAGGGCGCGCTCCAGGTTTTCCTCGAGCATCGTTCGGATCTCCCGACCGGTAAGCTCGACCACCGACACCGGGGGATTCGTCGGAATGATGTTCCAAAGATCGTTCAGCGTCACCGGCCCTTTCGGCACGGGAGCCCCATATCTCCAGCCGTTCGAGAATCCAATAGAAGTGCCGGCTGCACGACACACCGCGGCCAGCAACAAATCATCCATCGTAGCCGTCAGAAAGGTGTGGCGGTTGAGGTCGACTTCAGTGTGCCCCACGATTTGGGCCAGATCCGCGCGATGCGGTGCCATCACCTCGTCGACGAGGCGGGCCATCTCCGCATCCGGTTCGATCCGCGCATCCACTTCGATCAGCTCGTGGCGCGTGGACGCGATCCGGCCGCCGTTCACCTCGACAGCGAGGCGACCGACGAACGAGCCGTGGCAGCCCGATTGAATGATCGTCGCGCCGTTGATGACCGCAGGTTCATTCATGCGGTTGTGGGTGTGACCGCTCAGCAGCACATCGATGCCCGCCACTTCGCGGGCGAGCTGGACGTCCTGCGGGAAACCCAGGTGCGACAGCACCACCACGAGGTCGACGCGTTCTTGCTGCCGGAGCCGGCGGATGTGCTGGGGGAGCTCAGCGTTGCCCAGCGTGAATTGCAGCCCTTCGCTGAAGTGGCCCGGCATGGTTTTGTCGACGATCATCGCGGCGATCCCGATGATCCCGACGCGCAGCCCGGCTCGTTCAATCACCGTCGACGGTGGAAATGCCAGCTCGCCCGTCGTTTCCTCGTAGCAATTGCTCGCGAGAAAAGGGTAGTTGAGTCGCGCGGCGAGCTCGCGAAACCGCGCCACGCCATAGGCGAAATCCCAGTGGCCGGTCCAGGCATCGAATGCCAGCCGGTTTAGCGACGGGACAAGCGCTTCGCCGCGCGACTTCACCGCCGGGTAGGTCCCGTGTAGCGTGTCGCCATTGTCCAACGCGATCACGGTGCCCTCGCACTCCCGCCGCACACGTTGAAAGATGGCGCTCATGCGGGCAAATCCGCCGCAGATACGGTGGGTTGCGCCTGCCGGGGACCAGAAAATCTCCTGATGCGGCTCCAG
>JAKFEQ010000057.1:0-46938 GCA_036675625.1 Opitutaceae bacterium
ACGCGGAGGCGGTAGTTGTTAAAGTTTCTGAAGCCGTAAGCGCGGCGTTGGATGAGTTTCATTTTGCGGTGGAAGCCTTCGGTGATGCCGTTGTTGCGGGTGAAGCGCCACATGCGGGCGATCTCCTCGGACCAATCGTGCAGGGTGGCGGCGAGGGTGTGTGCGAGTTCGAAGGTGCTCTCGCGCAGAGTGCGGATGAAACGCAGCAGTGCGGCGACGTGGGGGCGGCACTGGGCCTTGGTCTGATGACGGATGCACAGCAGTGCACAGAGCCGTTCCTTCAACTCGTAGATGGGCTCGAGCACTGGCTGGTGGCGGAAGAGTTGCGCCAGTTGCGGGCGTTGGTCGGCGTCGAGCCGGTCGCCACGGGTGCGGAGCAGGGTGAGCCAGGAGCGTTTCCACGCCAGTTGGGGCACGAGCTGGCGAGCAATGCCGAGCAGGTGACGCATGACCACTCGCACAACATGGAAGCGATCGGCCACGATCAAGGCGCGGGGGAACCAGCGCCGGATGAGGGCGCGGTAGGAGTGGGATAAATCGATGCAGACGACGCGGACCTTGTCGCGGCCGCGCAGCCGGCCGAGGAAGCCGCTGAGATCGGCGTCGCTTTTGCCCGGCATCAGATCGAAGACCCGGTGGTTCTTCAGGTCGCAAAATGTGGTGGCGAAGCGTTGTTTGCGGTGCAGGGAGTGCTCATCGATGCCGAGGACGGTGGGGCAGTCCAAGCTGAGCCGTTCTTTCGCTTTGCGCTGCGTGAACTGGGCATAGATGCGGCCGATCGTGGCTTGGCCCAGATCGCGCCGACTGGCCAGCGTCGCGGCGCAGATCCCGTCGTGATGCTGTTGATAGATGTAGTGCCGCAGCGGTTCGGAACTATGGCAGCCAGGGCGGATGCCCGGCAGCGGCGGCACGAACGTGCGCTCACATGCGCAGCAGCGGTAACCGCCGGCAATGCACCCACAGCCACGCGGGACGACCACACAGGTCGAGATGCCGCACCCGACGTTCATACCTGCCCTTGCTGTGGAGCCTGCTGGCTCCACAGCAAGGGCAGGTATCAGGCTGCTGCTCTGGTTCCACTTCGATCAGCACCTCAGGCTTGCTCTGCATCCTCAGGAACCGATACCCGTTCATCGCTAGTTCTAACATCGCAGGGGACATGTCTGCTGGTTCTCAGCGGCATGTCCCCATTCTTTGACGAAGAGCCCAAATCTCTTCGGTCATGAGACAGCAGCCAGAGGCGGCCGCTCTGCCGGTTGTCATACCCTGCTCGATACAGAAATTTCAGACAAGGCGGCGAGGTTCATCATTTCAGCTTCGGCCCGGAAACAGCGGCTACAGCTCCGTTTTCGTCGATACTTTCCGCGCCGGCGTAACACCGGACCTCGCACAATACCGCCGGCACCTGTGGCGACGGCGCAATGAGCTCGAGATGCAGCGCGCGCGTCACGACCGGCTTCGCGAGCACGATCGTATTGCGCGTCTGGTGATTGTCGTCGCACCCCGCAATGACCGTGCCGAGCTCATCGCGCACGCGATAACGCGCCACGCAAAACGGCATGCGCCGCTCCGGATGCCCCATCAACACCGACTCCATCGGATGATCGAAGTCCGAATCGAACCCGAGCTCGATCCGCGCGATCGTCTGCGGCGTCGCCCAGCGCAACGTGAGCGTCGGCGTCTCATCCGCGAAATCCGCCACCCAAGCATTCGGCTGGTTCGTCGGACGCGCGATTCCGTTGATGACGTTACGCGGGGAAAACGCCGCGAGCGGAGGATCGATCCGCAACGCGAGATTGTGTCCACCCGGCCGGCGCTGCGGCTGCCAAAATTCAAAACTGTCCACGCCTATGTCCTCGGGCGGCATCTGCACCGCTGATTTCGCCACGGCGAGATTCACCTGATGGCACAGCGAAAGCACCCCGGTGACGCGTTGTTCGCTGCATCGGATCCGAATCGCATCGCCCCCGAAGAAACACACGAACGCATAGCGCGGCGCATCGAAGCTGTGTACAAATTCAAACGTCACCTCCCGCGCAGCTCCCGCGCCCAACATTCGCGCGTGCGTTTCCAGAGTCAGGTCCGGCGTGTGATTGTCCGCGCGGCTGCTTTGCCGCAGTTCCACGCGCAGCTCGGCCGCCGCCGTCGTCTCCGCAATTACAGTAAGGCGCAACCGCGTGCCGGCCGTCACCGGCAGCAACATCGCCCAGCCATCACGCAACGAGATCCACGGCCCGTCCGCTTTCAATTCCCCGAGGCGCAACTCGCTCGACGCCGTGATCTCCGCGCCACGCGCGAGATCCAGCGGATCCTCGAGTGCGAGCCCCGGGAGGTGGTGACCGCTGCGCATGAGCGCACGCTGCAGTTCCGCCATCCGCTCCGGAGCCAGCAACGCCCGCGGCAATTCACCGCGACGCCGGCACGCTGCCGCCGCCGTCCCGACCGCCGCCCCGGTGAGCGCGCAGGTGGCCATCACGCGGCTCGAAGCGAACGCCACGTGCGAGGCGCTGATAATGCGGCCGGCGAGAAACAGGTTGGAAATATTGCGACTGTAGAGACTGCGATAAGGAATAGTGTAAAGACCCTTCGCGTGCCATTGTGTACAGCCCGGCTTCTCGCTAAATACGCCGTCCGAGGGATGCAGATCGATCGCCCAGCCGCCAAACGCCACCGCGTCGGCCTGCGCGCGCTGCTCGACGATATCCTGCTGGCGCAATATATAGTCGCCTTCGAACCTCCGGCTTTCGCGCTTGCCGGGAATCGTTCCGACCCACTCGAGCGTGAGCGTCTCCGCCTCGGGAAACTGCCCGGAATTCTTGATGTGATGCCACACGCCGTAGACGACGCGCCACAGCTCCCATTTGATCGTCTCTGTATCGTGCACCGTATCGAGGGCGCCGCCGTATTCTATCCACCAGAGCTTGCAGCCCTGCTCCTTCGCATTGAACTGCCGCCAGCGCGGAATCTGCGTGATATCGCGCAAGGCGAACGCCGGCGGCGTGAACCGCACCGGCCGTCCGGTATCCTTTGTATAAAAATAGATCGAGTGACCCAACAGGTCGCCGTTGCCGTGCATGGGGGCGAACTTCTCGCCAAACTCGGCCTGCGACTCGGCCCCCATGCGAAACGCCGCCCCCGCCATGAAGCCGAGGATGCCGTCGCCCGACGCATCGCAAAATAGCGGCGCACTCAGGTCGTAGAGCGTCGAGTTCTGCGAACAGAACGCGCGCGCGGACTCGATCGTGTCCGCGTCGCGTTTCGTCAACTCGAACACCGCCGTGTTGAGCAGCAGCGTGATGTTCGGTTCGGCCTTCACCTTCTCCAGCACCAACGTGTCGACCAGCAGCGGGTTGCCCTCGGGATTGCGAAACATGTTCTCGACGAGGAGCTCGTCGATCACGCCGCCTTCGCGCGCCCAGCGGTTGTTGTTTCCCATGTGCGAGGTCGCTCCCAGAATCCACAAGCGGACTTCGCTGGAGGCGTTGCCACCGAGCACCGGACGATCCTGTACGAGGATGACCGTGATGCCGGCCCGAGCAGCGGTGATCGCGCAACACGCGCCGGCCAGGCCGCCGCCCACGACCACGAGGTCGGCTTCGAGGCGGAGCGTGCGTGGTTCGCGTTGCGAAACGGGAGGAGCGAGATGCATGAAGAGAAGCGAAAACCGGACCGCGTCAGAATGAACCTTTCACCCCGGCCGAGATCGCGACGCCATAGTCGCTGCGCTGGAAACGACGCGCATGAGGCGGCGTGTTCGGACCGTAACGTTCATAGATGAACGGTTCGGCCGTCACGTTGCGCGTCCCGACGAAGACGCCGATATGTTTATTGAAGCGGTACTCGGCATCGACATCCAGCGTGAGCCGCGGGTTGACGTATTCGTAGGTGCCCGGCTCGGCATTGCCGGCGATCGCGCTCCGGCGCTGGCGCCCACGGGCGTTCCAGTTCAGCCGTATGTTGAACTTGGGCCGATCGAGGCTTACGCCCCAGTTTTGGCTGGAGGGAATGAACGTGCTGAAGTCGGCCAGCGCCTGGCCGGCGAGATGCAACTTCGTTATATTATAACGCACATTCAAGCCCCGCGCCCAGTGCGGCAGAAACTTCAGCGGCTGACGGTAGCTGAACTCCGCCCCCGTCACACGTGCATCGCCCACGTTCTGCAAGCTCCGGATGAGGTAATCACCTTCCGCATACGACTGGTCGATACCATAGCGCTCGAGTAGTTCAGGCGTCGCATCAACGTCCTGACTGCCGAAGAAATTCTTGATGTCCTTGCGAAACACCCCCGCCGACACCTCGCCACCGCCCTTGGGATAATAAGAAAGAGCGACATCGTAGTTTTTCGCCGTCCACGGAGTCAGGTCGACGTTGTTGATCGTGATGATGCGCGAAGTGCCCGCCGGATCGGGCAGCGTCGTGCCGGGGATGATGTTACTATAGTTCGGCCGCGCGAGCGTATCGGCATAGCTGGCGCGCGCAATGAGGTCCGGCGTGATATTATACGTGAGATTAAGGCTCGGATATAGATCGCCATAATCCTTCGTGACGTGCGCCCCACGGTCCACATAACGCAGGTGCGCGAGCGTCACGGCATCGGCCACGATCGGGACCGGACGGCCGGCGGAGTTACGAATGAAGTTGCCGGCGGCATCACGCTGGTAGGTGCGGCTGATGTCGTTGATTGGGCCGTAGCCATCGTCGCGCGTCCGCTCGTAACGGGCGCCGGCCACGATCCAGAGCCGGTTTTCGAGCAGTCTCAGATCGAACCGGAAATACTGGGAGATGACGTCCTCGGTGATGACCTTCGAGTTAAGGGCGCTTTGTTGGACCTCGTAGGCATCGTCGTGTACAAAGTATTCCGGGTGCGCCTGGTATAGATCGAAGGCCTTGTGGGGGCTCGCATACTGCCACGATCCGTTGCCATAGGGCGCGCTGATCGAAGACGTGCTCGAATCGACGAGATCATAGTTCGCGGCCGCATTGTCGGCATTGTTCAAGATCCCGTCGGGACCGACAAACCTCCACTGCCGGAACGGCCGGCGCGCCTCGGAGATGACGCGACGCGCGTCGACGCCGATCTTAACGCGGACAGGCACGCCGACATCGAAGTACCGGCTCACACTGGCATTGGCGTTCTTGTTTGTATTGAACGAGTCCACGGGGTTCGTGTTGACGAGCGTGAAATTATAGCTGCCAAGGTCGCTGACATCGACCGGCGCGCCCGTCGTGGTCGTGGCGGATATCCCTTCTGGCCGTGTCTCTGTAATGCCATCGAAACGCACCCGCGTACTGGCCCGGCTGAGCTGCGTACTATTGAACCAGCCGTAGTCCATATCGCGAAAGTAGGCGCGCGAATTCGAATAGGAGGCGGCGGCGTCGATCTTCCAAACCGGGCCGTCGTGGCGATAACCGCTATTGATCGCATAGGTCCGACGCGCGGCCCGGCGCATGCTGATCGATTGCGAAGCCGAACCGGCATTGCCGCCCTGGGTAAACGAGGGATCGAAGCTCGTCGGAGCCCCGGTCGAGAGCGTCACGACCTGGTTGCGGAAAACCGCATCGAAGGCATTCCACGAGCCGCGGAAGCTGAGTACATCGCGAGGCGCCACGCGCCAGTCCACCGTCGCGCCGAGCGAGTGCCGCGAGGTCGCCTTCGGTCCATCGATGAACACATATTGGGTCATCGCGGGATCCTCGAGGGTGGCAAGCGTGCCGGGCGAACCGGCATTGCTGGTGGGGCTCCAGCGCGGTGCCGACCGATACTGTTGATTGAAAATATTGGACTCCATCCCGGTCAGCGTAAAACCGAAATTCTTTGTCACAGGTTTAATATAGCTGAATTCGAAATTCGGCTTGATCTTGGTGCTCGGCTCGCGGCCAGGCCCGGGAGTCTTGTCGAAACTAATATAGTCAACATCCTGCTGATATTGATGGTTCATGCTCAGGGAGGCGCGGTAGTTGAACTGCGGACGCGAGCGCTCGAACGCGCTTCGGCTGACCAGGTTCACCGTGCCACCGATCGCATCGGCACGGCTTTCCGGGGTTGGCCCTTTCGTGACCTCGATCCGCGACACATTGTTGATCGAGAGCTGGTCGAACTCGAACTTGCGGTCGGCCACGCCGGCGCCGGTGTTCGCCACCGGATTGCCGTCGATGTTCACGGCCGTACTTTCGGAAGGCAGCCCCCGCACGGAGACCGAGCGCGCGTCGGCATCGGTGTAGTCGAGCGTCACCCCGGGGAGGAACTTCAGAAACTCGCCGACATTCCCCTCTGCGACGGCGCCAAACTCGTCCGCCGCCACGACGTTCTTGATGCTATCCGCGAAACGCTGCTCGTTGACCGCGATCGCGCTGGCATTGGTTTCCTTCACCGCGGCGACGACAAACGCGTCAAGCTGAACCGTGGCATCGACCGCGGGAGCGCCCGGCTGCGTATGGCTGAAGTTGAAATCCTGCGTCGCGGTCGTTCCGGCTCCAACGCTGAGCTGCGCCGATTGCGGCGGCAACCCTGTATAGAATGCGCGGAGCGTGACCGAACCAGCAGGCACGCCGGTCAAACGAAACTCACCGTATTCATTGGTGAATACCTGGAGTTGGGTCCCCTCGACACTCACGCGGGCATTATTGAGATAGCTGCCGCTGGTGACGTTGAGCACGCGGCCTTCGATCGTCGCGGTGTCACCCGGGCGGGTTGATTGCGCGTAGGCATTGAGCAGGGCCGACGCGGAAAATATTATCGCGACGATCCATAACCGGGCGGAGAGAATGCTCGGGGTCGTGAGCGTATGCATGATGTTTATAGGGTTTTTTCTACTACGGTTTACGGTTGGCTTGTCGGTCGAATAAGGAGTGTCGGCGTGGCGATGGCGGCCAGGAACAGCGCGCAGAGGAAGAGCAATCCGCGATCGGCGGTGGCCGACAAACCGACCCCCAGGAGCGCGACCGCACAGGCCGCGAGACTCCAGCCCACCACCCGCGCCGGCTGGGCGAGCTCCGCCGCCGTCGCTGGCACTTCGGCCTCCATCGGACGCTCCCTCAGCGCCGCAAATGGCGCCGCCCCGGCGGCCGGTTGCTTGCGTCGCCATTCCGCGGTTGCCAGGAGCAGCGCCGGCAAGAGCACGCCCACCAATGCCTCCATGCTGCGAGGTTGCGCGCGAGCGAAGCCGGCGAAATCCGCCAACCCCGGCAACCGCGCCACGAGCGATCCCTCCGCGACGCCGAAGCGCACGAGCAAGCCAAGTCCGCAACAGATCAGCGCTGTCATCAGGAGGTCCCCTGTCGTTATCTTCCTGCTGAACAGCGCCCACACCAACGGCAGCAGCAGCGGGCCAACGATGAGGCTCGTGATGCTTAATATTATCTTCTCGGCGCCCCCGAGCACCGGCACGGCGAGTGCCACCGCAGTGATGAGTAGGCCCAAAATCAGCGTCATGCCGCGACCGATCCGCACCACGGAACGCTCGTCCGGCCTCCGCCGCAGCAGCGGCACGACGATGTCCTGGGTGAGCACACCCGCGAAAACGTTCAGCTGGCTGCTCACCATGCTCGCCGTGGCGGAAAACATGGCCGCGACCATCAAGCCCGTCATGCCGGCCGGCAGCACGGTGAACGCAGCCAATATATAAGCCTGCTCTGGATTCACATCCGGCTTGATCACCCGGTAAGCCAGCGGCGGCAGCATCCAGAAGAGCGGGCTGATCAAATATAGAATGCCAAAAAGTACCGCGCTCTTGCGCGCGTCCCGCGGAGTCGGCACACAGAGGAAGCGCTGCACAAACGCCCATTCGGCGCCCACCATGAAGAAGTGAATGGCGGTCCAGCCGAGCAGGAAAATGCTCGTGAACTCGTGGTTGACCAGCGCGAGAAAACCCTCGGGCGCCCGCTCCAGAAAACCGGTTATGCCGCCCGCATCGCGCAAGACCAGCGGAACGACAAAGCCAATCGCCACGTACAGCACGATGAACTGCAGCACGTCCGTCATCAGCACCGCCCAGAGTCCGCCCGTCACAGTATATATCAGCACGATCGTGCCAAAGATTCCCACGGCCCACGGCAGCGATAGATTGCCGGTCGCCGCATCGCGCAGGAACCAGCCCTCAGGCACGGGAATCAACGCGCAAAGCAGCACAGCCAGTGCGTACAGCGAAACGCCCGTCCCCACCAGCCGGTAGGCCATCATTGTCCAAGTATAGCCGTGCACCGCCCGCGGTCCGAAGCGAACCCGCACGAACTCCGCGGGCGTGCGAATGCCGCTTTGCTTCCAGCGCCCCGCCACCAGCCAGCCCACCAGCAGCGCGGCGACGCCGTAGCACATATTGATACTCACCGCGACCAGACCGTGCTTGTACGCAATGCCGCCCCAAACGACGAACGTGCCGGCCGAGAACATCGTCATGAAACCGCTCAAACCCGACACCCACCAGGGCGAACGGCCGCCCGCTACAAAGAGGTCGTTGGCATTGCGAACGCGTCCACCATAGACGCCACCGATCACGAAAAGACCGATCACGTAAGCAACGATGATGATGAGATCCGCGGTTTGCATCGAAGTAGGGAATTATCGCACGAGCACGACCGGACTGGACTGAGAGACCTCACCACCGACGGCGCGCCCGGACAGGCTGAACTCGAAACGGGTCGTCTCTGCCGCCAGCGGCACCGTGAACTCGAAGGGATACGACGCATCCGTGAGAGTCTTCCTTTCGCCGCCGCTCGAATACGTGAGCGCGACTTGCGCGAACTGCGAATCGTCGGCCTGCAGGTAAACGTATGCGGTCGTCGCCGCAGGTCCGAAGTTCAGGATCATCGCGCGCGCCTCGCCGTAACCGATCTCCGCGTAATCCTTGCTCCACGCGTCCGCCGGCTTCGCGCCGACCAGTCGGTGCTGAAATTTCGGCTCAATCATCAGTCCTTCGACCTCCAGCGCAATGAGCCCCATCGGCGGAATAGTTACCGTGAGCCGACCGTCACGGAGCTCTGAGGAGACGTCACCCTGCTGCTCCTTAAGTCGCCCACCGTTTCCCGTCGCTTGCCCAGTTCGAGAAAACAGAGATTCCTCCGCGCCCAACACCCGCACGCGATACTTTTTCCCGGCGACCTGCGGCAGCACCGCGGCATTGAAGGTCAGGTCCGTGGTGACGGCTTCCTTCGACTGGTTGGTCAATGCAATATACAGTCCGCCGGCTCCGCGGGCCGTGAGATAATTCACCTCCACCGATTCCGTCTTCGCCAGCCGGCGCGGCATCCACAGCACCGCATCGTCGCGGCCGTAGAATTTGCCCGGCCGGTCCCCATAGAATTTGCTCTGCAAATACGCATAGCCCTCGATGAAGCGGGATGGGAAATCGATCGCCTGGCGCGATCGCGCAAAAGCATCCGTCACCAGAAAGTCTAGCAGGATGCTCATGTGCGGCCAGATGTGATTATAGTGAAATGAATTCACGCTGAGCTCCCGATGCTCGCGCAATGGATAGTCGGCCCGCTCGTAGATCGTCGTGCGCGCGGTGTTGATATGATAGCCGGGAAAATTACGATAGCGCCCGACGATCGCGGAGCGCGCCACATCGTGCAGCAGCGTGTCGCCGGTCAGGGCCGCGATGCGCAACATCCACGGGGCGTAGTTCGCCATGAAGATCGCGCGATGACCCGACATCGTGCCGGACGACTCGGGCGTGAGGCCGATCTCCGAAAGCCGCCACGCCGGCACGTTCTCCTCCGGCGCGCTCATCGGCTGGTGGCCCTTGCTCTTGAGATACCAGTAAACAGGCGCCTTCCCGCCGGGATTCACCGTGACACTTTCGTCCGGAATCCGCGGCGCCATCCATGTGAACATCGCATACTGCCGCGCGCCCTCGCGTGCCGCATCGAGATAGCGGCGCTCGCCCGTCGCTTCGTGCAGCAGAAACAGGTCGATCCACTTCGGAGTAAACCCAGTCCAGAAAAACAATCCCGGCGCGTCGAAGCCGGTCGCGGGCCGCGCGATGCGCTGCCCGATATACGCCTCGGCCCCGCGCCGCGCGGCGGCGAGGAAGCGCGGCTCACCGGTCGCACGATAAAGCGCGAGCTGGTTGGGCCATGCGCCGCCCTCCGCGACGTCGTCGAGATTAAGCGTGCGATCCTTGCCCAGCATGGTCTCGGCGAGGTGACGCAACACGGGCGAGGCTCCGTGAGTGATGCCCGCGAGCGCCGCCAGCTCCGTCACCGGTGCGCAGGGCCCCGCAAGCGCACGCGACGGGCTTTGGATCTTCTGCTTCGGATCGAGCGAGAACAGGAATTTCTCGCGCGAGAGCATGTATTCAACGATCGGATATGCGCGTTTCTTAAAGATCTCCTCGTCGTCCGTCACCAGCGCGAAATTGAGCGGATTGAGTGAGGACACGTTTTTCACCGCGCCGGGAACGTCCGTCGAGTAGGCGCAGCCCTTCAACTCGTCGACGAACCAGCTGTAGCGGCTCATCCCATAGTCGATCATGTTGTCGAGCGTCTCGTTGACCGACGCGATCGCGTTGCGGCGATAGTCGCGGAAACCATAGAGCCCGCGCGCGATCGTCTCGAAAGCGCGCGTGACATCGCCCACGCCAGCGAAAAGCCGCAGCTTGAACGTGAACGCCTGCCCCGGCGCGCGCTGCGACTCGGCCCCGCCGAGAATCGGCGCGAACAGCATCGGCTGCGCCTCTCCGGCCGCGTTGCGCAACGCGACCCCGAAGCGGCTGTTCTCGAGCAGCGGGAGCGGCTGGAACGGAAATTCGCCGGCGTCGGCCACCACGCCGACGGTGGCCCCACCTTGCGTCACCAGGGTCGCGGGCAACGGACACTGAAATGCCGCCGTCAAATAGGAGCGGTCGGGGAAACGTTTCTCCTGCCAGATGAACGGCTGCCAGAGTTCCGTCAGACCGGCCGGATCAAAGACGGGAGCGCCCATGTATCCAACGGAGAACCACGCGGCGCGCTTCGGCGTCAGCGTGAACGACAGCGCCGGCTCCGCCCCACCGGCGGGCAGGCTCAGCTCGGCCGAAAGCTCGAAATCCGGTTGAAGTGGAAAAGTGAATACGATCGCCTCCCCCACCCGCTTCGCCGCCATGGCCCGGACTGTCGTGCGCGGTGCGGCCGCAAATACATCGGCCGTGCGCTGCTGTGTGTCACCGCGAAGGATTCGGTCGTCGAAACCGTCGCCCGCCTGGGCCGCATCGCGCTTGGTGGCGCCCAACGCGGCGCTGCCGGGAGCGGACGCACGCCACGTGAGGACGTTGAACGGCACGCGTGGAATTCCGGCCGGCCGCATCGCGGGTTGGGGATTCCGCGCCGCCACGAACACCGTGAACTCAGCCCGGAAGGTCCAGGCTCCGGCATCGTTGGTGGTGACTCGCACGGCGTCGTCGCCTGCGATCTCCAGCGAGTAACGCTCGTTCGTGAGCGACTCCGCGCGCGCCGCCGAAGACATCGCCACCGCGACCAGTAGCAGGCACCCGACAACCCAGGACCACGATCGCCGGCCCGCCACCGTCGACTTGGTCCGCGCCACGCGCGACGGCAAATCCGAGTGAAACGGGAGAATTTTCATGGCTGGTGAATGGAACGCGGGGTTCGACGAGAGGCGACGCGGGGGAAAAAGGGCGAGCACACGGTGTCGAGCAGAACACATTTGCATACAAGGCAGCGAAGAGTGAACTCGTTCACCATGCCGCAAACTCGCAAGGGAAACCCTCGTCGCGCCCAGCCTGGAGCACCGCGCTTCACGAACGTATTCGCCGAAGGCGTGAAACGGGCGGGATCGGCCTCAACGCTCCCCGGGCATCAAGGCTGAGCGGCATCACCACGGTTCTGCGACCCGGGCGGTCCGCCCTGATACTCGCATCCTGCCGAATTTCTCCATGACCTCCACGCCTCCTCCTCCAATCTCCCCGCGGGTGCTCGCGTGCCGGGATCGTGCCCTCTCCGTTGGAGCCGAGCCCGTGATCATGGGCATCCTGAACGTCACGCCCGATTCGTTTTCCGACGGGGGAAAATTCATGTCGCTCGACGCGGCGGTGCGGCAGGCGGAGCAGATGGTGTCCGAGGGCGCGGCCGTGCTGGATATCGGCGGGCAATCAACGCGGCCGGGCCACAACGAGATCTCCGCCTCCGACGAGATTGCACGCATCGCGCCGGTGATCGAAGCGTTGCTGGGTCGGGTGGCCGTTCCCCTTTCCGTCGATACCTACAAGCCTGAGGTCGCACGCGCGACGTTGAAGGCGGGCGCACATGTGCTCAACGACGTCTACGGCTTGCAGCGCAATCCTGAGCTCGCCGAGATCGCCGCCGAGTTCGGCTGCCCGGTGATTGTCATGCACCAGGAGCCTGCGTTTCGCGAGACACCCGGCGACACGCTCGGAAAGCTCACCGCGTTTTTCCACCGCTCGCTCGAGATCGCCGCGCGCGCGGGCCTCGCGCGCGAGCACCTCATTCTCGACCCCGGAATCGGCTTCGCCAAGACCGCCGCGCAAAACCTGGAAATTCTCGGTCGCCTTGCAGAGCTCCACGCCTTCGGTTGCCCCGTGCTCCTCGGCGCGTCGCGCAAATCCGTCATCAGCCACGTGCTCCCGCTGCCGCCCGAGGAGCGGCTGGAGGGCACGCTCGCGATCACCGCGCTCGCCGTCTGGCAACGCGTCGACATCATCCGCGTGCACGAAGTCCGCGCCAACCTGCGCGCAGCAAAAATCGCCCACGCCATCCGCCAAGCCTCCCTCTCATGAACGGCCGAATTCATCTCAAGAACATGACCTTTTACGGTTATCATGGCGCGCTCGCCGAGGAAAACGCCCTCGGTCAGCGCTTCATGATCGATCTGTCGCTCTCGCTCGACATGGCCGAGGCCGCACGCACCGACGAACTGCACGCGACGGTCGACTATGTGAAGGTCTTTGCGCTCTGCCGCGACGTGGTGGAGAACGACCGGGTCAAACTGCTCGAAACGCTCGCGCGCGACATCATGGATCGCATCCTCGAAAATTTCGAGCGCGTCACCCTCGTCGAGATCACGATCAGAAAACCGTCCGTTCCGATGGCCGGCGTGCTCGATTACGTGGCGATCGAGGCCCACAAAGCCCGTGGCTAGCGCGTATCTGGCGATCGGCGGAAACCTCGGCGACCGGCTCGGGTTTTTGACCGAGGCGGTGCGTCGATTGCATCGGCTGCCGCGCACCCGGGTGATCGAGGCTTCATCAGTCTACGAAACCGATCCGGTCGGCCCGGCGCAGCCCGACTTTCTGAATGCCGCAGTCCACCTGGACACCACGCTCTCACCGCACGAATTACTCGCCGAATGCCAGCGGATCGAAGCAGCCCTCGGCCGCGTGCGCGACGAGCGCTGGGGGCCGCGCACGATCGATCTCGATCTGCTCTGGTATGACAACACTACGCTCGCCGACGCCACGCTGACGCTGCCGCACCCGCGGATGAGCGAGCGGAGCTTTGTGCTCACACCGCTGGCGGAAATCGCCCCGGATCTCCCGCTCGGCGGCGAGTCGGCGCGGACTCTGGCCGCCAAGCTCGATGCTTCCGAGCTCCGGAAATTCGCGCGCCTGGAATGGACGCAGGAAGAAACGAAGCCACAGGCCGATGCTCGTCCAGGACGTTGATTTCGGAGCCAGGTCGACGGAGATCTTCGGCGCGATTTGCGATCGGCCGGGCAGCTTCTTTCTCGATAGCGCGCTCGCGGCCGATGGGCTCGGGCAGTTTTCCTTTCTCGGGTGTGATCCGTTTCTGATCTTCCGCGCGCGTGGAGATAATATCACGCTCGTCCGCGGCGATCAGACCGAAACCCGGCCGGGCGATCCACTCGTCGAACTCCGCCAGCTGCTGAAGGTTCACCGCGCGCCAAAAGTGGCGTCGCCACCGTTTACGGGCGGCGCCGTCGGTTATTTTTCGTACGAGCTTGGCCACCGCTTCGAAACCATTGCGCGCACCAACGCGAATGACCTCGACGTGCCGGAAATGGAATTTGGCCTGCACGACGCAGTGCTCGGATTTGCCTGCGACACGGGCCGCGCGTTCATCGTCGCGAACCTGACCGATGCCACCCGGGAGCGAACTGCCGTGCAGCGCCTCGAGCGGATCATTCGGGAGGCCCTCGAGCGTGGGCCGCGCTGGTCCCCGACAGCGGCGCAAGAGGCGACCGAGCTTCCCCGCTCCAATTTCACGAAGGCAGACTATATACATACCATCGGCCGCATCAAAGACTACATCAGGGCCGGCGATGTCTACCAGGTGAACCTGAGCCAGCGTTTCGACACGGCGCTACCGTGTCATCCTTATGAACTTTACCGGCGCCTGCGACGACTGAGCCCGGCACCGTTCGCGAGCTATCTGAATTTCGGCGAGCGACAGATCGTGAGTTGCTCGCCGGAGCGATTTTTGCGCCTGCGGGATGGTCACGTCGAGACGCGTCCCATCAAGGGCACGCGTCCCCGGGGGAGAAATCCCGCGGAAGACGCGGCGCTGCGGCAGGAGCTCATCGCGAGCGAGAAAGATCGCGCGGAACTGCTGATGATCGTCGACCTGGAGCGCAACGATCTCGGCCGGGTGTGCGAGGTGGGCTCGATTCACGTGGACGAGATTTACCGGCTGGAAGCGCACCCGACGGTGTTCCATCTGGTCGCGTCGGTGTCGGGCGATCTTCCCGTGTCGGCCGACGTGTTCGACTGCCTGCGCGCCGCGTTTCCGGGCGGCTCGATCACGGGCGCGCCGAAGATCCGCGCCATGCAGATCATCGATGAGCTCGAGCCCCATCGACGGCACGTTTACACCGGCGCCATTGGTTATATTGGATTCGATGGAAACTGCGACCTCAACATCGCCATCCGTACGATCCTGTGTACGGGCGGACGCGCTTATTATAATGTCGGAGGCGGGATTGTCTGGGACTCGGATCCCGAGAGTGAATATCAGGAGACACTCGATAAAGGCCGCGCCTTGCACGCCGCTCTCGTTGGGCAACCGTGATTTTGTCCCATGAACCGTCCTGTTGAACATAGCTGGATTATCCTGAACGGAAAACGGCTCCCGGCCGCCGAGGCCCATGTTTCGCCGTTGAGCGACGGCTTCATGTTTGGGCTCGGCCTGTTCGAGACGATGAAAGTGCGGGCCGGCCGCCCGATGTTTTTCTCGGATCACTTCAACCGGCTTCACCGCAGTGCCATCGAGCTGGGCCTCCTCTTTGGCCCGCCGGCCGATGAGCTGTACAACCGCTGCCGCGACTGCGTCGCGGCCAACGAGGTGACCGAGGCGGCGTTGAAACTCATGGTGTTTCAGGATGTGGGTGGTGTGAGCGAGCTCATCCTCACGCGACCTGCCATGTATCAGCCCGAACAGTACGCGCGGGGTTTTCGACTGCACACGGTTCGCGATGGCCGGCGGGCGGACCGGCTCTGCGGCTTGAAGACCATGAACTATATCGGGTGTCTTCTCGCGAAACGAGCGGTGGTGGCCGCGGGCGGCGATGAAGCGTTGTTCATCGATCGCGACGGCCGGGTTCTGGAGGGCGCGGCGAGCAACGTATTTGTCGTCAGGGATGGCCTCGTCTACACGCCCGCACTGGACCAGGGCATCCTGCCCGGCACGGCCCGCGCACGGGTGCTTTCCCTGCTGGGCAAAGAGTGCCGCGAAGGTCTCCTACCCGCGGAGCTACTCGCCACGGCGGACGAAGTATTCATCACCAACGCGCTGTTGGGCGTGATGCCCGTGGCCCGGATCGACGAGCGCGTCTACGATCGCGGCGCCCAGCCCGTGACCGAATCGGTCATGAAGGCCTACCGGGCATTGGAAACGCAGTCCGGCGATGCCTTCCACCCGTAGGGAGATTGAACATCTGGAATCCGCGTCTCCCGACGCGGGCTACAAAAGGGCTGCTTCCCGGCCGACGCTCTGCCGCAAGCCACACCCGGCGTATTGGTGACTCAGATACGCCCACGCCGGGCTCCCACGGGCTCCGGTCAGAAGGTTCGGGAAACCTCGAGCGCGAATTGCCGTCCCCGCGGATTGGCTGCTCCGGTGCGGAAGCCGAACGCTTCGTCGGCCAGAGGGGGCTCGGTGTCGAAGACGTTGTTCACGGAAGCGCGGATCGAGCAGCCTTTCAACCAGCGGTGCGCGTCGCCTCCGAAACGGTGGCTCGCCCAGACGTTGTGCTGGATATAGGGTTCGACTTTATACAAGTAACGCATGATCCCGTTGTCGTTGAAGGCACGAATATAGCTGGGATAGCCGAGCGCCTCCCAGACTGGCGCGGTCGTCGCGGCAGAAGTGTCGACGAACGATCCGAAGTAACTGCTGAACCATCCGGCCGACCGCGGCCCCTGCCGCCACGAAATCGTGGTATTGGCGCGCCACTTCGCTCGGCCATTGAGTTCCAACTCGTCGAGCGTGGGGGCGCCATCCTCTTCCTGGGAGCGGCGTACAATATAGTGCGTCGCCTCGCCCGTCAGCCGGAACTGGCCCAGGCGAGTGCGAGGCGAGTTCCATTGCACGCCGAACTCGTAGCCCTCGATGTCGCGGCCGGAGAGATTGATATAGTCGTCGAACAGGCTCACGTAATCGCCCACGGGGGCGCGTTTCGTGGCGTTGGTCGGCTGGGCGGCATTATACGCAGCGAATAACGCGCGATCCGCATCGGTCACAGGTCGGCGGATGACTTTGCTGTTACCCTGGTAATTCGCCGTGCCGGAGCCGAGGTCGATCTGGTCGACGGGGATTCCGGCGGCGAGGCCGGCCTGAGTGGCCAGATCGAGGAGGAGCTCGTCGCGGCGCATGGTGGCGGCCGCACCGACGTTCTCGATCGTCTTGTTCTGATTGATGTGGAAATAGTCGAAGGACACGGAGAGACCGCGCACCTTCGGGACCTCCACCACGAAGCCGGCCGACCACGATTGCGCCTCCTCGGGCTTCAGGTTCTGGTTGCCCTGGCGGATCGTGTTGCGGAGGGAATTGCTGTCGACGATCGCACCGGTGACATCGAACCGATAGCTGTCTTCCGAGGAAATCTGCCGGCTCAAAGGCGTGACGCTGGTTTGCACCAGGTTCGGCGCGCGGAAGGACTCGGCGATCGAGCTGCGAAGCTTGAACCAGCGAAACGGATTCCAAACGAGACTCGCTTTCGGCTTGGTGGTCTGCCCGAAAATCGAGAAATGCTCGAACCGGCCGGCGAGCGTGAGCTCGAGGGCTTCGATCAGTGGCCGGCGATTTTCACGCGTGACGAACGGAAGTGCGACTTCGGCGTAGGCCGCGTAGATGGTCTGTTCGGCATCGATGGGCGCGTTGGAGCTAAGCGCGATAAAATCGTTGTCGCCTTCGCGGAGGAACGGAAAGAGATCGCCGGATCCGGGCGGATTCCGGCCGACATACGCCGGCCGCTTGTCTTCATAGGTTTCGAAGCGCACCTCCGCCCCCGCGGCGATGCCAATCTCACCACCGCCGAAGAGCCGCCACGCCCGGCCGTTCGCCTTCGCATCCCATATATAGAGACCGGTGCGCCCGAAACGTTTCTCGTCGTCGTAGATCGCATCCACGACCGCGCCAGGATTCCGATAAGGCTGATCGGTGACGATCAGACCATTTTGGATCTTGAACGTAGTGCCGAAGGGATTGAACGCAGTCGCATCGGACCGGCTCAACGCCTGACGCAGACGCGATTCGCGAATCATATGGTGCCAATATTCGTTGGTCTGCGCACCCGAGATCGTAAGACCGGACTCCCATTCCCAGCTATCGGCGAATTTTCCACGTACTCCCGAAAGCAGACGCCACGCATAGCTCTGGACCTCGACCTCGCGGTCGGAGAAATCGACGGAGCGCAGGCCTACATTCGGCGTGACATCCGCCGGTGTGCCGACCAGCCGGGGAGTACCGTCGGCATTGGGCGCACCATTCGGATCATAGAACCGAACGCCGAAGGGATTCCAGGGATTGGAGGCGGGCACATAGATGCCGCGGTCGTCGGTATTCTTGAAATTCGTCGGTTCGGTCATCGTCGCCGAATGGGCCGAATAGAAAAGCAGATCACCGAACAGGCTGACGCGATCATTGAGCGGCCGGTCGACGAATGCACTCGCCTGCCAGCGGTCGGTCTTGGGAAAGAGGCTCCGATACAGGTTCAGGTTTTCGTATAGAGCATTGTCGGGACTATCTATATTTTTGGACGGCGTGGATTGCCTGAAACTGATCCGACCCGAGGAATCGGGATAGAGAAAAAACACGCCATTGGCGGCCACGGTGGCGACGCCGGGAGAAGGCGTCGGGCTGGGATTGATCCCGATGTTTCCGGCCGGGCGGGAGCCGTCGAACGTCAGGTAATCGGAGCGAATGAACCCGCGCCGCCATTGGTTGGTCCACTGGCCCTGGCCAATGGTATTGGCAAAATCGTTGTCCCGTACCGTCGTGCCATTGGCATCGACGATGGGCCGGCCATCCCAGGGCGCAGGCACTCTGCCGTTAAGACGTGTATCGTACTCGCTCGCCCAATCCCGATCGCGCGTGGCAAGACGGTCGCGATGAAAATAATCGAGGGAGAACGAAACGTGGGTCTTACCGACCTTGAAGCCTTCGGTATAGGTAGCGCCGTATTCGGAAGCGCCGCCATGCTGGGTGAGCGCGTTGCGCAATTTGAGGTACCTCCCGGTGTAAGAACGCGAGATGATATTGTTGACTACACCGGCGGCCGCATCGGCGCCGTAAATGGCGGAGGCGCCGTCACGCAGAACCTCGAGCCGGTCGACCAGCGCGCGGGGCACGCTGTTGATATTGGCCGCGAGCGACGGCACGCCATTTTCCGCCATCGAGATCGGATGCGGCACCATGCGACGGCCGTTTATCAGAACGAGCGAGCTGCCGGAGCCGAGGCCGCGCAAATCGATGGAGGCGACGTCGCCGCGCGCCTGCTGGGCGCCCGTATTGATTTCAGTGATACCGGAGAGTTCGGCGGCGTTGAGCGTTTCCAACAGCTCGGCCATGGTCGAGGCACCGCGCGCGTCGATCTCCGCGTTTGAAATGACGGAAACCGGCAATGCGGTCTCAGTATCGACCCGCCGAATGTTCGAACCGGTGACAACAAATGATTCGAGCTGGATCGGCTGTTCGTCGCTCGAGGAAGCAGGCTTGGGTTGACCGGCGGTCTGCGCCGCGACCGCGGTGGTGAGCCACGCGGCGAGGAGGGGTAAGAGTTTTGGTGTTTTCATGGTGCTAGAGAGAGAGCTGAAATTTCAGGGCGGTGACCGTTTGCGTTACGGCGGGGTGAAAGCGACGCCGCGCCCGTGGACGACCGATTCGCGGCCGGCGAGCGGGGAAAGCGCAGCGAAGCGCGCCTCGTCTTGGAGGGCTCCGGCAGGGAGCTGAGCGGCAGCCGTGGCGGCCGCGCGCGGATCCCGCGCGGCCCACGCTGCGATCACCTCGAAGGTAGCGCGCAGCCGCTCGTCTTCGGCGGGTAAACCTACCGCCCAGCGCAGGGCGTCGGCCGGCTCCGCGCGGCCCCAGGCCGGGGCGATGCGGGTGATGAGGTGAAGGCGCAGATCGTGATTGGGCGTAAGCTCGACGAGCCCCGCGGCGCGCGAATATTCGCCGGAGCTCAGAGGAACAGCCGCGACGACCGACAGCGCGTAAGTGGTCTCGACGCTGTCGATCGATTTCCAGAGCAGCGCAAACGCGAGCGCATCCGCGGCGTTTTGCTTCGCGAGCGCGCGAAGGGCCGGCAATACAAACGTCTCCCGCTCCGGCGCGGCGAGCATCCAATCCCACGCTTCGAAGGGTGCGCGCAGCATCCAGTCCTCGACGATGGTGTGGCAAGCGCCCTCACCGCCCGGGGCGGAGATGTGGTCACTCGCGCGCTGGTTGCTGTCCGCGACTCGCGAGACGGTGGCTGGAGAAGCCGCAACTTGATTACCGGGCCGCAGCTCGCGCGACGACGGAATGAGCATGGTCGGCGGATTCGGCGCGCTTCCTGGAACGGCCACGCGGCACGAGACAAGATCTCTACACACGAGGGCGATGCCGGGTGCAGCCGTGATCGCGGCGATGCGAAGCAGTTTCATATTACCGGTAAGAGTCCGCCACTGAGAAAACCGGGAGCGCCCCACAGGTACTCAGGGAATCCAGCCGTCTTTATAGGCGATGTTCGCCACGCGATTGTCGTTGCTCGACGATACATGCGTCGCAAAGCCGAAGCAGAGCCGGTAAGTCGAGCCGACCTTCTGGATGCCCATGCCCTCCGGCTCGCGATAGATGGTGGACCCAAAGACGGCCGTCGTAGCCTCCTGCACCCAGGTCGACGGGTTGGGAACATTCCAATCGAAGCTATAGAGCTCCGTGTTCCCAGGCGACGGCACGACATTATAGGAGTCGCCGTAGAGCAGATAGACATAACTGCCGTGCGACGTGAAACCCTGGAATGTATAGGGCGGCGGGCTGGGATCGTTTTCGTTGGCGCCCAGGCCCGCCGGCACGGTCACCGTACAGAGCGCGGCAGTGCCTCCGGACTTGACGGAAGAAAGGCTATAGAGGCCGAGTTTTCGGGTGGTGCCGTTCGACGCGAGATAGCGCACGGCAACCCGGCCGTAGGCCATGTCGATATTACACGAATACTCTGGATCGGTCGCGTGGGCGCCTCCCGCGGCCGGCGTGTATTTACTGATGCCGGAATAAGTCTGGTCGCGCGTGGCGCCCGCGACGTATTGCACGCGGCCGATCTTGGTGCCGCGCCCCTCACCGTTGCCATTCTGCTCCGAGTCGACCTCGACCCAGAGATAGGCGGAGGTTCCAACCGGCTCGATGCCGATGGCGACGCCGTGGCCGAAGCGCGTCAGGTGCATCGCGCTCACGTAGGTGCCGCTGGTCGTGAGCTTGCTCACCGTGAGGTCGCCATCCGCGAGGTGCTGGGCGTAGGTCTTCCCGCCGACACCTGCCTGGGTGACCTGCGCGACGTAGACATAGTTGTTCGTATTATCGAAGGCGAACGACTGCATGACGGTTCGACTTTCAGCGAGCGGCTTGGGGCCGAAGACGTGCAGGCCATCACTCGCGAGGTTGAAGCGACCGGTCACCGGCACGGAAGCCTGCAACGACGCGGCCACGGAAACGACGACGAGGCCGGACAACACGACGGTGCGCAGACGGGCGAGCGCGCCGATGGGCGCGGAAGGACACAGCAGGGGCAGTATGATCATGATCTCGTGTTCTGTTGGGGTTGGCTTCAGCCCGGAGGCCGGGAGCTAGAAAGCTGGCCCGACCTCATCTGGTTTTTTCGACCGGCTGCGCTTGCTTGCGCGCATAGTAATCGCGCACCTCACGCAGCACGGCGTCGGGGTAATCGGTCGCGATCGAAGCGACACCGAGGTCGAAGAGCTGGCGGCACACCGTGACGTCCGAGGTGTAGGGCAACGCCTGAAAGAGAATGCCCCGCGCGCGCAGCTCGCGGCCAAGCTCGATGAGAAACGCGTTGGAAACCGTGAACGGATGCGGGCTGGCCTTCGCCTCCGCGACGGTGGTCTTGATCCGATCGGCGGTGATGGCCGCCATCTTTAGAGCCTCCTCGATTGTACGCGTGGGAAAGATATGTATCTGGAGCTGCGTGATGCCGGGGAATCCCTTGGCGCGCAGATGCCCGATGCGCTGCCGGAGATCGGCCTCGTTGCCGCGCATCCAAAGCAATGAACCGGAATCGGGCACCAACTCCTTCCACGCCGCAATCAGCTCCGGCTTCGTCGTCGTGAAGATCACCTGGCGCTCCACGCCACGTGCCCTCACTTCGCGCGCGAGTTGCGGCAGGTCGACGTGCTTGATGTCGAGATAGAGGCGGCGTTCAGGCCGGCCGCGCATGACCTCGAAAGTGTCGGCAAGTTTCGAGACCTTGCGGCCGACGAACTCATCGCCCCGCCAGGCACCCACATCGAGCTTCAGCAGCTCCGCGAACGTGAGATCCTTCACGCCTTTCTTTGCGAGCTCCGGGCTGGCGCCCTTTACTACCCGGGCGAAATTCGCGTCGTGGAACGTGACGATGACGCCGTCGGCCGTCGTGCGCAGGTCGCACTCGGGCGTCGTGCCGAGCTTCCACCCAAGCTCGAAGGCCGCGACGGTGTTTTCCTCGGCGAGATAACCCGCGCCGCGATGACTCTGGACGACCACCTGGTCGAGCGGGATGTGGGCGGTGAGATTCCAATCGGATTGCGCAGGGGTTTGCGCGTGCGCCGCGAAGACGGCGAGACCGGCAGCGACCGCCAGGGAGGGGAAGCGTTGAGCGAAGTTCATATAGGCAAATCAGGGTAAAGGGGGCGGGGAACGCGGTGGTCATTGTGCGATGGCATTCGCCGGTCAAATAAATATTGATGAATAGCTATTCTCTACTGCAGCTCACTGAATTGTTATTCTAACATATTAATTTGACCCACGTTTGTTCATTGCGCCGAGTCCATCCGGGGCGGCGCCGGTGTCGTACCCTTCCACTCCTGGCGCGGCACGTGCATCGGCCGCATCGCCCTCCCATTTTTCATCATGTCCGATTCCAAACCAACCCTCCCCGTTTCACTCCCCGATGCACTGCGCAAGGCGCGGCAGACTCGCCGCGTCGAGGTCGGCCCTGGCGCGATCCGCGCAGCGGCGGCTGTATTTCGCGAGCAGTTCGGAGACCGCGCCGCGGTCATCGTGGCCGATCCGACGACGCTCGCCGTGGCCGGGCACGCGGTCGCAGAGGTCTTCTCAATCGCCGGCCACGTCCTGAAAGAGACAATACTTTTTCCCGAAGACGATCTGTATGCGGAATTCGGATTCGTCGAGCGGCTCGAGGCCGCATTGCGCCGGCACGATGCGATCCCGGTAGCCGTCGGCGCCGGCACGATCAACGATCTCGTGAAGCTGGCCGCGCATCGTGTAGGCCGGCCATATCTCTGTATCGCCACCGCCGCATCGATGGATGGCTACACTGCGTTTGGCGCGTCGATCACCTTCAAGGGCTCCAAACAGACGTTTGACTGCCCGGCGCCCGTGGCGGTGATCGCCGACATGGACGTGATTGCGGCGGCGCCCGGCGCAATGACCGCCTCGGGCTACGCCGACCTGCTCGCAAAAGTAACGGCCGGCGCGGACTGGCTCGTGGCCGACGCGCTCGGCATCGACCCGGTGGAAACGGAGGCGTGGAACATCGTCCAGGGTGGGTTGCGGGCGGCATTGGCCGATCCGCAGAGCGTGCGCCGACAGGACCCCGGGGCGATCCGGCGGCTGACGGAGGGGTTGTTGATGGGCGGCTTCGCGATGCAATGGGCGCAATCGAGTCGCCCCGCTTCCGGCGCGGAGCACCAATTCAGCCATCTCTGGGATATGCAGCACCACACGCACGACGGAGTGGCTCCGTCGCACGGTTTCAAGGTCGGCATCGCAACCATCGCGAGTTGCGCGCTGTATGATTATATATTGTCCCAGCCCCTGGAACGGCTCGATCCGGCATCGATGTGCGTGCGGTGGCCGGAGCATCCGCAAGTAATCGCCGCGATCCGGCGGACCTTCACGGATCCGGACATCGCAGAGAAGGCGATCGAGGAGACGACGCGAAAACACCTCACCCGCAGCGCGCTCAGCGAACGGCTGGTGCACCTCCGCGGCACATGGCCCCAGCTGCGCACCCGGCTTCGCGAGCAGCTTCTGGATGCGACCGAGCTCCGCGCGCTGCTCCACGCCGCCGGCGCCCCGTGCGAACCGGAGCAAATTGGAATTTCCCGGCGGCGACTACGCGACAGTTTTCACCAGGCTCGCTATATACGAGGCCGCTATACTGTGCTCGATCTCGCTTTCGAAACGGGCCACCTCGACGGCGCGTTGCAGGGCATCTTCGGCCCGAAGGGCCTGTGGCCAGCCGAGATGCCCGTCATGCATCCGCAGAACCTCACTCCGGCCGCATACTGATCCGATCGGAAGCGTTTACCGCAAACTTCATGAAACCCACCGTTACTGTCGCCCCCACCCCGCAGCAGCCGACGCCGCCCGGCGGCGCAATCGACCGCCTGCTGAATCTCTTCCAGCCCGCTCCCCCGCTGCCGGTCACCGTCACGGATCCGGCGGAGATGAAGCGGACGTTTCGTTACTGGCAGAAACGCGTGCTGGTCAGCTCGATCATCGGGTACGCGACATTCTATTTCGTGCGCAAGAATATCGGTGTGGCGATGCCCGCGATGGAGCAGGAATTGGGCATCGGCAAATCGCAACTGGGCATGTTTCTCACTCTGCACGGCCTGCTCTATGGGATCTCGAAATTTGCCAACGGCATGCTGGGCGACCATGCCAATGCCCGGATATTCATGGCCGCGGGCCTTGTCGTATCCGCCATCCTCAATATATTTTTCGGCCTGAGTACAGCGGTGGTCGCCTTCGGCCTGTTCTGGATGATCAACGGCTGGTTTCAAGGCATGGGGTTTCCGCCCTGCGCGCGGGTGTTGACCCATTGGTTCTCGCCCAAGCAACTGGTGATGAATTTCCAGATTTGGAATATCTCACACACCATCGGCGGCGGCTTGATCGTGATCCTGTGCGGCTACCTGGTGGTTTACGACTGGCGCTTGTGTTTCTTCGTGCCCGCCGGAATCGGGTTGCTGGGCGCGCTCCTCATCTGGAAACGGCTGCCGGACACCCCACCCTCGGTCGGCCTGCCGGAGATCGCGGAGACCCGCAGTTCGAAGGCGGGGGACCGGGGCGAATTTCGCGCAACCTTCATGGAGTTCGTGCTGAAGAATCCCTATATATGGCTGCTCGCGCTGGCCAATTTCTTCGTCTATACGATTCGTTACGCCGTGCTCGATTGGGGTCCGAGCCTCCTCACGCAAGCGAAGCATGTCACGATCACGCACGCCGGCTGGATGGTGGCATCGTTCGAGATCGCAGGGATCGCCGGCACGCTGCTGGCGGGCTGGCTGGCGAACCGCTTCTTCGGCGGTCGCTGCATCCGCGTCTGCGTAATCTATATGGCTCTGACCTTCGTTTCGCTCCTGCTCTTCTGGCAGTACACCGGAACCTCCAGGCTCTGGAGCACCCTGCTGCTAGGTGCCGTCGGCTTCTTTATATACGGGCCGCAGAGCCTGGTCGGCACGGCAGCCGCCAATCTGGCCACCAAGCGGGCCGCGGCCACGGCGATCGGCCTGACGGGCTTGTTCGGTTACGCCAGCACGGTGCTGTCGGGCTGGGGTTTGGGCACGCTGGTTCAGGCCCGCGGCTGGGACGCCGGTTTCGCCGGGCTGCTCGTCAGCGCCGCGGCAGGTACTCTTTTATTCCTTATCGCGTGGGGCGCCAAGGCCCACAGCTACGACGAAAAGGCCGCCGCCAAACCATAGCGCCGCCTCCTCTTTAACGGCCGGGAACGCACCTCGCGCCCGGAGACCTCGCCGTCCTCAGTTGCAGCATCCGCCCGGACTGCAGCCGCAACCGCCCTGCCCGCTGTTTTGGGCCGGCGCGGAACCGCCCGATTTCAGCACGCCGTAGCCGCCGAGAATCACGCGGCGGACCGGCTTGCCGGTTTCGGGATGAGTCGTGAGCGGAGCGTCCTGCATGCTCTGCTTCACTTCGAAGTACTCGGGCTTCTCGCCCGCCTGTTGAGGAACGGTTTCGTAAACGTAGGTCGTCATCGTTGCGGATGGGTTGGTAAGGAGCTGTCCAAGCGCGGCGCCTCCCACGGGCTCACGGGCAAGCCAGGGCAACGCCAGCGTGCGTGCGGAATGCATCCGCACGACTTCTTCGAAGTAAGTGCGCTCGCGCAGGGTTCGTTCCTCGAGCAGCGGATCGGTCGTCGTCGTGAGCGCAAAGCTTTGGTTGATGATCCAGCCGAACGGCTCGATGCCCGCGCGCCGCAGGTCGGCCTGCAGCGCCGCCGCTTCGTGGACCGGCGTGGCTTCGGGCAGGGTCACGAGCAGCATGCGCGTGAACTGCGGGTCGCGCAGGCGTGGCAGTAGTTCGCGCACCTCCTCGGGCGCGGTCTCCCGCGCCTGCCGACCAAGCTCGCGGTGATAGGCTTCCGTGGCGTCGAGCAGGAGCAGTGTATGTCCGGTCGGCGCTGTATCAACGACAACAATACGGTCGCGTCCGGCTGCGACCGTCCGCGCAAACGCCCGGAACACCGCAATCTCCTCGGTGCACGGTGAACGCAGGTCTTCCTCGAGCAAGGCCCGGCTCCCGGCGTCGAGTGCCGCCCCCTGGGCCGCCATGACCTCGGCGACATACGCGCGCGTTTCCTCGACCGGATCGATGCGGCTCAGGATAAGGTTTGGCACCTCGCCCGCGAGGGTTGATGCGACGTGGGAAGCCGGATCTGTCGTGGTGAGATGGACGCGATGCCCGCGCTGCGCGAGTGCCACCGCGATTCCGGCGGCAACCGTCGTCTTGCCGACGCCACCCTTGCCCATGGTCATCACCACGCCACGACCGCTCGTTGCGATGAGGTCGATCAGCTCCTCCGGTTTCGTGAGCGGCGGAAACGCCTCCTCGCGAAGCGGCGACGACACGACGACATCACCGGCATCGAGGAGCGCACGAAGTGCCGCCAGCCCGAGCATATTATGGGGACGGAGACGCACAGCGTAGTGCGGCAGCGATTCGAGAAATGCGGCGGACTCCTCGAGCGCGCGCAAGCCGCGTTGCTCCAAAGCGAGCGCGATCGTGTCGCGCCGGTCCGTGGCCGTGAACAAGCCATTCAGGATGAGCACCTGGTTGGAGAGGCCTACGCCACGCAACTCCTCCGAGGTGCGCTGCGCTTCGTGCAAAGATGCGGTTTGCGGCCGGCTGACGAGCACGACGCTGGTGCGGGACCCATCCGCCAGCGTGCGCATGGCCTGCTCATATACGATGCGTTGCGCGTCGAGTCCGGCCAGCGGACCGAGACACGAGGTGCCGGTGGTGTTCGCATCGAGAAACCGCGTCCAGGCTCGTGGCAGCAGCATCAATCGAAGCGTATGCCCGGTCGGCGCGGTATCGAAGATCACATGGTCGTAGTCGCCGGTCGCGGCCGGATCGCCGAGCAGGCGGGCAAACTCGTCGAATGCCGCGATCTCCATCGTGCAGGCGCCGGAAAGCTGTTCCTCCATGCTGCGCAAAGCGACTTCGGGCAGCTGTCCACGCAATGGACCGATCACTTTTTCCCGGTATGCGTGTGCAGCCGCCGCCGGATCGATGTTGAGCGCGTGCAGACGATCCGCCCCGGCGACAGCGCGAGCCGTGCGACCGAGAGGCGTGGCGAGAACTTCGTCGAGATTCGAGGCCGGGTCCGTACTGACGAGCAGCACGCGACGCCCGCGGTCGGAGAGCGCGAGCGCGACGGCGCACGCCAGCGACGTCTTACCGACGCCTCCCTTTCCAGTGAAAAAGAGATGGCGTGGTGGATGCGCGAGCAGGCCCGCCGGTGAGAGCGCGTTCATGATGCGGCGCGCGCGCGAGTCGTCCAGGCAGCGCTCTGTTCGGTGTCCGGATAGGTTCCTTTGAGCGCCAGCTCGCCGTCGATGAAGATCGCAGGCAGCGCAGGCGGCCCCTCGCTATCGAGGAGAGCCTTCACGGCGGCGTTCTGGACAAACGCGAGCGGCTGTTGGGCCAGATTATAGCGCTCCACCTTCACCCCGGCCGCGCCAAGTTGCGCGAGCAGACCCGCAAAACGGGGCAGGACCGGATCGACATCGGGCCCGCACGCCCCCGTTGAACAGCACATCGGCGGATCGTAGATTTGGATGTTTTTCATGAGAGAAGTACGCTCGGGTTATTCATCACAGGAAGCTCCCGCTTCGCGCACGCAAGCCGGCGTGTCCGGTCCGAATCTCGCGCGCACCTTCGCATGCCGGGCAGCATCCTCGCGAAACACCCGCTCCGTCTCCACACAATCCTGCAGGCAGGCAAGATTCGCTTCGAGTTGCCGCGGGCGCTTCGTCGGCAGCCTGTAGATCATCATGTTGGCGCAACGCTCGGCCTCCACCAGCCCATGCCGTTTCAAATAGCCCAGGTGTTTCGATATCTTCACCTGCGGTTCACGCAGGATATCCTGAAAGTGGCACACGCAAAGCGGGCCCTCGATCAACAGATGCAGGATCCGGAGCCGGGTCCGATCGCAGAGACATTCGTAGATTTTCACCAGCTCCATGCCAGCACTATGCACAGAGAGGAATATTCTTCAATGAGAATATTGAAGAAGGTAACGCACCCCGCCGGCGCACGCGGTCGGCTCCGGGGCGATAAAACAAACTGCATCGGAGCGGTTGCCGCGGGCGTAAGGCCGCATCAGGCTTTGCGCCGCGTTCTTCACCGCCTCCGGCAGCGCTTCCTCATTTCCTCCGTGAACCCCACCCGTCTACTTATCCTTCTTCTTCTCTGGTCGGTCTCGTGCAGCATGCTCTCGGCCGCTGAGCCCGCTCGCAGCAGAAAGCCGAACGTGCTGTTCATCGCGATCGACGATCTGAACGACTACATTTCGCCGCTTGACCGGCACCCCGGCATCAAGACGCCGAACTTCGAACGGCTCGCGAAGCGGGCGGTCACGTTTGCCAACGCGCATTGCGCCGCTCCTGCCTGCCATCCTTCCCGCGTCGCCGTGATGACCGGCGTGCATCCGACGCGGTCGGGCATTTACCTGAATCTCTTCCGCGCCCACGGCCCGCGCTGGCGTGACGAATCTCCGGTGCTGAAAGACGCCGTCGTGCTCTCCCAGCATTTCCGCAATCATGGTTATCGCGCAGTCGGTGGAGGAAAGATTTTCCACACGTTGCAATGGACGCCCGGCGATTCCCAGAACGACCCCACCGCCTGGGATGCCTACCGCGGCGATCCGCTCGATCCGATTTCCCAGGACTGGCCGCGTCCCGCCCTGACGCCCGATGCCGAAGCCGGCCTTGCTCCGGGCCGCCCGCTCGGGGAGCGCCAGTTGTTCGGCGCCGCACCACTCGCAGTGCCCGACGAAGAGACGGGCGATCACAAGATCGTCGACTGGGCCGCCGCCGAGTTGCGCGCGCAGCAGGACAAACCGCTGTTCCTCGCGGTCGGCTTGTTCCGCCCACACATCCCATTCGAAGTGCCCCAGAAATGGTTCGATCTCCATCCGCTCGCCGATGTGCGACTGCCCGAACATCGCACCGACGATCTCGCCGACGCCCACGAACACGGCCGGCGGAACTGGCATCGCTGGGTGGTTGAGAACCGCCAATGGGCGAAACTCATGCAAGGCTATCTCGCAAGCATCAGCTATACAGACCATCAGCTCGGCCGGTTGCTTGACGCTCTCGATGCCTCGCCACTCAAGGACAACACCATCATCGTGCTGTGGAGCGACCATGGATTTCATGTTGGCGAAAAAGAGAACTGGGAAAAATTTGCGCTCTGGCACCAGACGACACGCGTGCCCCTCTTTATTCACGCCCCGGGACTCAGCCAGGATGGCGCGAAGACGCGCGCGCCCGCCACGCTGACCGACCTTTACCCGACACTGTGCGAGCTCGCCGGCCTGCCCGTGCCCGCGCAATGCAGCGGCGCGTCGCTCGTGCCACAACTGCGAAATCCATCCGAGCCGGGCTCACGTCTTTCCCTCACCTCGCACGTCTTTGCGAATGAACCCAGCCCCTCGCACGCCGTGTCCGACACCCGCCACCGTCTGATCCGTTATGGCAACGGCTTCGAGGAACTCTACGACTTGGAAACCGATCCACACGAGTTCACGAATCGCGCCGCCGATCCGATGCTCGCCGACGTGAAGGCCCGGCTCGCCCAAGCGCTCCCGACGAACCCTGCCGCCAGCCGCAAAGCCCCGGCACATTCACTGTACAATATGACTAAAAGCATCTCGCCCAGAAAACCGGCTAAAAAACAAACGCCCGGCACCGTCCGTTCGAAGAACGATTAACGAAAATTCACTCGCGCCACCCCATCCGACCTCTCGAGGCGCCGCCCTCGCGCCTGGTCCGCCATGGAGGGAACGCGTTTCACTTCCGTCCTTCTGGCGAGCCTTGTTTATCCGTGTTCATCCAGATTTCATTTTTACCGCCAACCTCACCTCCCTTCTCGCTTTCCCCATGTCAATCCGCCCGCTCTTCCTGACACTTGCCCTCGCGCTTCCTTCTTTCGCCACCGCTGCGGAGTCGAAGCCCCTGAACATCCTCGTACTCTACGCCGACGACTGGCGCCACGACACCCTCGGAGCCGCGGGGCACCCCGTCGTCAAGACGCCCAATCTCGACCAACTCGCCCGCGAGGGCGTGCGGTTCACACACAACTACGTGACGACCGCGATCTGCGGCGTGAGCCGGGCCACGTTGTTCACCGGCCAGTGGATGGCGCGCCACGGCAATCCCGCCTTCGCGATGTTCAAAACGCCGTGGACCGAAACCTATCCCAGCCTGCTTCGAAACAACGGTTATTTCGTCGGCCACATCGGCAAATGGCACAACGGCAAGTTTCCCGCCGAGCATTTCGATTTCGGTCGCTCCTACAGTGGCACGCATTGGATCAAGGAGCCCGATGGCTCGAAGATTCACGTCACCCAGAAAAACGAGAACGACGCGCTGGAGTTTCTCCGCACGCGACCGACCGGCCAGCCGTTCTGCCTGACACTCGCCTTTTTTGCCACTCACGCCGAAGACCGGAACCCGCTGCAATATCTTCCCCAGCCCGGCAGCATGAAGCTCTACGAGGACGTCACGATTCCGGTGCCGAAGACCTCAGCCGACGAATATTTCCGGCGGCTTCCGCCTTTCATCGCAAACGAGAAGAACGAGGGCCGCAATCGCTGGCACTGGCGCTTCGATACGCCCGAGAAATACCAGACGATGATGAAAAATTATTACCGGCTCGCGACCGAAGTGGACGCCACGTGCGGCCGCGTCCTCGAGGAACTGCGCCGGCAGGGTGTGCTCGATAATACCCTCGTCGTCTTCACCACCGACAACGGCTACTATCACGCCGAGCACGGCCTCGCCGACAAATGGTACCCGCACGAAGAGAGCATCCGCACGCCGCTGATCGTGCGCGACCCGCGCCTCCCCGCGGCGAAGCGCGGCCGGACCGACGATGCCATGACGCTCAACGTCGACCTCGCGCCCACGTTTCTCGCCGCCGCCGGCATCGCCGCACCCGCCCGGATGCAGGGCCGCAACATCACTCCGCTGTATCTCGCCGCCAAACGCCCGATGTGGCGCAACGAATTTTTCTACGAACACGCGACGATCAGGAATATCGACTTCATCCCCTCATCGGAAGCGCTCGTGCGCCGCGAGGTGAAATATCTCTTCTGGCCCGATTTCAAACACGAGGAGCTCTTCGACCTGAAGGCCGATCCCGGCGAGACCAACGATCTCGCCGGCAGCCCGGCGCATGCCGCCACGCTCGCCGCCATGCGCACCCGGTTCGCCGAGCTCAAACAAGCCGCACGCTGATTTTTCCGACGCGGATTCAGTATCCGAGTACCCGGGCCGCAATGAACGACTCGGCCGGCCGCACGCCGCGCTCCGTCATCACTCCTACAACGAATCCCTCGTTAGCTCCATGAGACTCACCCCCGCCTTCATCGCCCTCGTTAGTGCCATCGCGCCGTTTGCTCCCCCCGATCTCGCTGGCGCGGAACCGGCCAGCCGTGGCTCTGCCGAGGTCGCGCCCGTCACCCGCGTTCCCCGTCCGGTGGCGAAGAAAACCGCGACCCGCGAACCGGCCGCCCGCCAGCCGCACGGCGACGGGCGCATCGCGATCTCGGGTGAGCTCAAGCAGTGGCACGCGGTCACCGTCGAGCTCGCCGGCCCCTTCGCCACCGAGACCGACACCGCGCCGAATCCGTTCACGGACTATCGCTTCACGGTCGCATTCACACATGAATCCGGGACGCCCACGTATTCAGTTCCTGGTTACTTCGCCGCCGATGGCGATGCCGCGCAAACCTCCGCCACCGCGGGCACCGTGTGGCGCGCGCACCTTGCGCCTGACCGGCCGGGCAGATGGAACTACCGCGTGAGTTTCACCCGCGGCCGGCACGCCGCGCTCGATGGCGGTGGCGCCGCACTTGCGCCGGTCGACGGCAAAACCGGCACGTTCACCGTTGCCCCCACGGACAAGACGGGCCGCGATTTCCGCGCCCGGGGCCGGCTGCTCAAGGACGGCCACTACCTTCGTCATGCCGGCACCGGCGAGATCTTCCTGAAGGCCGGCGCCGACGCGCCCGAGACGCTCCTGGCGTATTCAGATTTTGATGACACGATCGCGCTCAAACCCAAGGTTCCGCTCAAGACCTGGTCGCCGCATGTGCGCGACTGGCGGCCCGGCGATCCGACGTGGCAGGACGGCAAGGGCAAGGGCCTCATCGGCGCCCTCACCTACCTCGCGGGAAAGGGCGTCAACGCGTTCTCGTTTCTCACCTATAATGCGGGCGGCGACGGCGACAACGTCTGGCCGTTCGTCGCGCGCGACGAGAAGCTGCACTACGACTGCTCGAAGCTCGACCAGTGGGGCATCGTGTTTGCGCACGCGCAGAAGCTCGGGCTCTTCCTCCATTTCAAGCTGCAGGAAAACGAAAGCGATGACCATCGCGCCGGCGCGCAACGCACGCCCAAAGTGATTCCGGAGGCGCTCGACGCCGGCGCGACGGGCCCCGAGCGCAAGCTCTACCTGCGCGAGCTCATCGCACGCTTCGGCCATCACCTCGCGCTCAACTGGAACCTCGGCGAGGAGAACACCCAGTCGACCGAGGAACAGGCCGCGATGGCGCAGTTCATCGCTGAAACGGACCCCTATCATCACTTGATCGTGCTGCACACGTTTCCGCCGCAACAGGACCGCGTCTATGGCGCGCTGATCGAGCGACCGACCGCGATCACCGGCCTGTCCGCGCAGAATCACTGGAGCGCCGCTCATGCCCGCACGATCAAATGGCGACGCGAATCGGCCCGCGTCGGCCGGCCCTGGGTGGTGAACCAGGACGAGCAGAATCCTGCCACGCTCGGCGTCCCGCCCGACCCCGGTTACCACGATTTTTCCGGCCGGACGCCCGCGGACAAGGAAGGCCGCAGCTATGATCTCCACGACATCCGCCAAGCCACGCTTTGGGGCACGTTCCTCGCGGGCGGCGCCGGTGTGGAATATTATTTCGGCTATCGGCTCCCCGAGAACGATCTCCTGTGCGAGGACTTCCGCAGCCGCGACCGTTCGTGGGATTATTGCCGCATCGCGCTCGAGTTCTTCGCCCGCGAGAAAATTCCCGTCGAAAAAATGGCCAACGCCGACGAACTCGTCGGCAACGCCCAACACGACAACTCGCGCTACTGCTTCGCGCAAGCGGGCGAACTTTACCTCGTGTATCTTCCCGCGGGCGGCACCGCCTCGCTCGACCTCACCGGTGTCCGCGGCTCCTTCACGCTCTCCTGGTTTAACCCACGCGAAGGCGGGCCGCTCCACGCTGCCGGCAAAGTACAGGCAGGAAATATAGTACCTCTCACCGCACCCGCGCCCGCGGCCGAGGATTGGCTCGCTGTACTCCGCCGCTGAATCTCGGGCCGATTCCGGCACCACATTGGTCCTCCTCTTGCCCGCGCTGTACGCGTCGTCCCTGGCCGTCCAAACTCCTCATCCGGCTATCCCCATCTGCGTCAAACTCGACTAAGCCGCAATCGCGTCCGCAAATTCCCTCATGAACTCCCGCAGCTTCGGTAAAACCGGCCGCCGAATTGGCGAAGTCGGACTCGGCACCTGGCAACTCGGCTCCGGCTGGGGCAATGTCAGCGAGGCCGACGCACTCGCCACGCTCCGCGCCGCCCACGAGCTGGGTGTCACATTTTTGGATACAGCCGATGTCTATGGCGATGGCCGCAGCGAAACACTCATCGGGCACTTTCTGCGCGAAACCGCCGGCGCCCGCGAGTGGACGTTCGTCGCCACGAAGCTCGGCCGCCGGAGTGATCCCGGCTGGCCGCAGAACTTCACCCGCGCCGTCGTGCGCCAGCACACCGAGGACTCGCTGCGCCGGGTCGGCGTCGACGCACTCGATCTCACGCAGCTCCACTGTGTGCCGTCGGATATCCTCCGGCGCGGCGAGTTGTTCGGCTGGCTTGAGGAATTGCAACGCGAGGGCAAGATCCGCGCTTATGGCGCCAGCGTCGAATCGACCGATGATGCGCTCTGGTGTTGCGCGCAACCGGGCTGCGTCTCGCTCCAGATCATCTTCAATATATTCCGCCAGAAATCCGTCCACGAACTCTTCGCACACGCGCGGACGAAGAATGTCGCACTCATCGTGCGGCTGCCGCTCGCCAGCGGCTTGCTCGCCGGCAAGCTCACGCGCGAAACGCATTTCGCGGCCGATGACCACCGCGTCTTCAATCGCGATGGCGAAAAATTCAACGTCGGCGAAACCTTCGCCGGCCTGCCCTTCGACCACGCGCTCGCGTTGGTCGATCAGCTCCGGCCGCACGTGCCGACCGGTCTGACGATGGCCGAATATGCGTTGCGCTGGTGTCTGGATTTCGACGCGGTCAGCGTGCTCATTCCAGGTGCTCGCCATCCTGCGCAAGCCGCCGCCAATGTTCGCGCCACTCATCTCGCTCCGCTCGGCGCGGAGACTCATGTGAAGCTCGCGGCATTCTACGAGCGCCACGTCGCCGCACACATTCGCGGCCCATACTGATTCGCACGCCGTTCCGTTCGCGGAAGTGAGATCGCAGAACCTCCGCCATCTCCCGTGTCGGGGAGCGCCACGATCGGTCACTTTCCACCAGTTGAGACTGGGCTCGGTCCGCTTCTTCCGCTCAATCTCCCAACGATCACTATGAGAATCGGCATCAATACCTTCCTCTTCACCTCACCGTTTACCACGCAGAGCGTTAAGCTCTTCCCGACTTTCCGTCGCTGGGGCTTCGATACCGTGGAAATCCCCATCGAGGATCCGTCGCATATAGATCCGGCCAAGGTTCGCGCCGCCGCGGAGAAAGCCGGTCTAGCCATCGGCAGTGTATGCGCGGCCATGGGACCGGGCCGCGACTTTCGTGGCACGGCCGAAGAACAGAAAACCGCGATGGAGTACTGCCGCGCCCTCATCGACCAGGCCGTCGAGCTCGGTTGCCCTTCGCTCATCGGTCCCGTCTATTCTGTCGTGGGCAAAGCCGATGCCGTTCCGCCCCCGCAGCAAAAGAAAGAGTGGGCGCTGGTCGTGAAGAATCTCCGTGTGCTCGCTCGCTACGCCGAGTCGCGCGGTATCACGATCTGCGTCGAGCCGCTTAATCGTTTCGAAACCGATTTCCTCAACACCTGCGATCAGGGCTTGAAGCTCCTGCGCGATGTCGGCTCACCCGCGCTCAAGCTGCACCTCGACACGTTTCACATGAACATCGAGGAAAAGGATCTCGGCGCCGCCATTCGCAAGGCAGGCAAAAACCTCGGCCACTTCCATGCCTGTGGTAGCGACCGCGGCACACCCGGCGGCGATCACACCGATTGGCCGTCGATCGCCAAGGCTCTCGCCGCCATCCGCTATCGCGGCGACGTCGTCATCGAGTCGTTCACCACGGATGTGAAGGTCATCGCGCGCGCCGCGGCCATCTGGCGCACGATCGAGCCGAATCGCAACGACATCGCGATCAAGGGCCTGAAGTTCCTGCGCAAGACACTCCGCGGTTGAACGCCTCTTCCGGATCGGCGCGCGGATTGCAGTTCCACTTTCCGCCGCGCCGGTTCCTTTTCCGCGCTTCCCGCGATGCTATAAGCCGAGAAGCGATGCGATCAGATTGCGCTGGATCTCCGTCGTGCCGGAGTAGATCCGACTCGCCAGCGCATCACGCATCTCACGTTCGATCTCGCCTTCGGTCACATACCCGTAGCCGCCGTGGATCTGCATGGCATCCTCGCAGCATCTTATCCAGCACTCGCTCAGGTGCAGTTTGGCCAGCGCGGATTCTAGCACCGCGGAACGCCCGATCGAGCGCTGGTAAGCACTTTGATATAGCACGGAACGGGCCGTCTCCAGGCGGAGCTTCATGTCCACGATCCGGCTCCCGATCAGCTGAAATTTTCCAATCGGTTGCCCGAACTGCTTTCGCTTCCGCGCATAAAGGATGCAGGCCTCCAGCAGTCGCTGCATGGAACCGACGGCGCTTGCGAGAATACAGCCGCGCTCCCACGTCATGGCGTGCGTAAACAGGCTCGAACCCGCGCCCTCTTTTCCGAGCCGGTTCGCCACCGGCACTTCACAGTTTTCGAACCTGAGTTCGGCCATCGGACTCGTCCGCAGCCCCATTTTGTCAATCGTACGCACGACCGAAAATCCCTTGAATCCCTTTTCCACCACAAATGCGGATATCCCGGCTGCGCCTTTCGCGGGATCCGTCACCGCGAGCGCGATCAGCAGATCGGCCACGGAGCCGTTGGTAATAAATATCTTTCGCCCGTTTAGAATATAGCGATCGTCTCGCAATTCGGCCGTGGTTTTCATGCTATAGGCATCCGAACCGCTGTCGGGCTCGGTCATGGCGTTGCCGCCAATCAGGTCGCCGCTGCACAAGCCGGGCAGATATTTCCGTTTCTGGTTCTCGGTGCCAAAGGAAACCAGCGGCGCGCACGCCGTCCACATGTGGGCGTTGAGCGAGAAAACGAGCCCGTTGTCACGACAGGCATAACCCAGCCTTTCCAGCGCGCCCACCGTCGCCAGCGGATCCTGCCCCCGACCGCCATATTCGACCGGCACGGCCAGCCCCTGGATGCCCATCGCGCCGCACTTCTTCCAACCATCGCGATTGAAGACGCCATTGCGGTCGTTCTCGACCAGGTTGTGGTTCAGCTCGACAATGGCGAATCGTTCGATCGCATCGAAAAGCGCTTTTTGAGGTTCGGACCAGGAGAAATCCATAAAACAGTTTATACTATAATGAGTAATCCGCGGTGCTGTCGCTCTCGCCGCCAGGCCGCGTGTGGATAGCGTCTATCGCGCCTCCAACTCACCCCAGGGCTTTGAGCGTTTGATAGTCGATTTTATCGGTCGATGTCTTGGGCAATCTCGGATGAAACTCGAACGTGTCGGGGATCATATAGAGCGGTAATCGTTGTGAGCAGAACGTCTTGAGCTCGATGAGCGATGGACGCTTCCCATCCCGGACACTCACATGCGCCTTGACCTTTACTCCGGCGGCTTCGTCCGGCAGGGCCACGACCGCCACTTCTTGAATCGCCGCGTGACCATACAGGCACGACTCGATCTCGCCGAGCTCCACCCGATATCCGCGCTTCTTGACCATTCGATCGCGTCGGCCGACGTAACGATAACAGCCGGGCGGATTTTCCACCACAATATCCCCGGTCTTATACCAGCGCTTGCCCGCTTCGTCCGGAATGAAAGCGCGCGCGGTCTGCTCAGCCAGGTTCCAATAGCCCTGCATCACGTTGGGCCCGGCTATGCAAAGCTCGCCTTCCGTGCCAGCCGGCACCACCCGTCCCTCGAGATCGACCACTTTGCTCTCCAGGTTCTCGCAGGTGCGCCCGATCGGAAACGGCTCGACTCGATCATCCGCGATCGCCGGCGGAATTTCATAATACGTGCAGACATTCGTCTCCGTCGGCCCATAAAGATTGAAATACCGTGGGTGCGGCACCTGGTGTTTGATCGAGCGCAGGTGCACGATCGGGAAAACTTCCCCGGCGAACAGCACGAGCCGAAGCCTCGAATAATCGTGCTCTGGGATACGACCAAACTGCGCGAGGATGCTCAGAATCGAGGGTGCGGAATACCAGACGGTGATGCGATGCCGGCTGATGAGTTGGGACAACGCGAGCGGATCCTTGCCGGCCGATTCCGGCACAAGCACGAGGCTGGCGCCGTGTTTGAGCGACACGTAGATATCGAGAATCGAGAGATCGAAATGGAATGGTGCGTGCGACGAGAATACATCGTCCGCTGCGGGCTGAAACGCATCCGAACACCAATCGACGAACGCCACCGCATTCCGATGGGAAAGCATGACGCCCTTCGGTTTCCCGGTTGAGCCCGAGGTATAGAGTATATAAGCCAGGTCGTCCGGAGCCGACTCGACCGTGGCTACGGCTCCAGCCGGAGACCGTTCGTCCAGGGTTCGCAGCGCCGTGGCCAGCGGGGCGCCGCCACCGACAGACTCGAGGATGATAAACGACGGCAAAGCCCCGCCAAGCCGCGCCAGCTCCTCGCGATAGGCTGGCACGAAACACTGCTCGATCACCACCGCCTTCGCCTCGCAATCATGATGAATATAAGCATTCCGTGGCGGAGGCCCTGTCGGATCTACGGGAACATATGCCGCCCCGGCCTTGAGTACGCCAACGATCGCCGCGATTCCGTCGGCGCTCTTGCGCAAATATATTCCGACCCGGTCGCCCCTCTTGATCCCGAGCGCCACCAGTCGATCGCGCACCCGGTCCGACAACTCCCCCAATGTCGCGTAATCCATGCTGCCGGTCCCAGAGCCCTCGATGACCGCCGGTTTGGCGGGTTGCTGGTCCACTCCGTCCAAGATGATAGAGTGAAGCGACATGACTTGGGTTGGCAGTTTCACGCCCAAAGCTCCCATCAGCGTACCAACGGGCTCTTCTTGAAGCGGACGAGCCGTGCGATACGCTCGATGGTGTCCAGATGTTCGGCATCCGTTTCGTGGGCCGCCATTTCAATCGAGAATGTCTTCTCCAGGAATTCCACGAGGCGGAGCGTCGCGATCGAATCGAGGATCCCGGCGCTGATCAATGGCGTGTCTTCCGCCAGCTGGCCAGCGTCTTCGCCGGGCAGAAACTCTGTCATTATAAACGCCTTTATAGGCGCTTCAATCTCGGATGAGTTCGTCGTATTCATGCTTTGTTATTCCGCCAGTTTCCACGGCTGGAGATTACTTCAGGTTATCCTGCCGGGAGATGCCCGCGCCCTGCCCGAACAGGTCGATTTTCGTATCGGAGATGAGCCGGTCGAATAGCTCGCGCGCGATGAGCGAGTGTCCCTCCGCATTTATATGGCGCCCCTGGTCCTTGAGCGTCAGCTCGTTGGGCTCGTGACCCGAAAAAATTCCGGAAAAATCGACCACTGAAAAACCCGCCTCCGCTGCCAGGCGAAGCAGCATGGCGGTGTTTTTTTCGTCCAACGGGAGATCCATCGGCACCGGGAGAAACACATAGACCGGCACTGCTCCCATCCTCCGACACTCGTCCACAATGCTCTGATAGCACGCCGCCAGCATCCGGGATTCGAAGGGTCTCAACCGGGTGACCGCGAACGGCTCGGGCGTGCTGCTCCTCACGCGCGCCTGGTCGAAAATCTCGAGCGGAAACGCCGGCGGCAGTGAGAACCGCTTGCGCAGCGTGCGCACGACATCGCGGTTCGACCATTCCAGGTCGTTAGGGTGCGCTATAAAGACAACGAAATCAGGCTGAAAGCGTCGCACCCGCGCTTGTAGCAACCAGACCTGCCCCAGCGGGCTCATGCCTCCGACCGCAAAATTGAGTATCTCAAAGCCTCCCTTGCCCGAATGCTCCGTATTGAGGCGTTTCTCGATGGCAGCCTCGAAGACTTCATCGTCACGCAAGCCATATCCCATCACCTGCGAAGACCCAAGCATCGCGATCCGTACACTTCCCGCGGGTTTGGTCAGTTCGTAGTCTCGATCCCGCATGCCCCACCGATTGGTCGCAAAGCTCCAGTCATGATGTTTGAACTGCGTGCCCGGAATCAGCTCCCGAAAATGGACTCCCTCCACCTCGCCGGTCGGCTGCGAGTAACGGCGTCCCTGGCCCGGATTCATCATTTCAAAATATTGCCCGGCACCTTCGTCCTGTGAGGTCAGGTTCTCGTAATATCCACGGCCCTGTCCCCGTGCGTCGCTGTCTTTTTCACTGACCACGTGGAACAATGCGTTGAGGTCCGTCGCTCCCGCGGAGCCAGACGCAGCCAGACGCAGTTGAACCTGCGGATGCACGACACTATATAGCACCAGGAGGGGCACGGCACCGTACAACACATCGAGCCGAAACTGCCGGCTGGTGACATGAGACTCCTTCGACGTGGCGGCGATTCGTGGCCCGCGATTCGGCAGCACTTCGAACCCGATCGCACCAAGCATAACACTCGCCAGCACGAGAGCCCCCCAACCCACAGTCGACCAATCCGCCAGGCTCCAGAGATGCCACCACAAGCCAACCGTCGGCGTACTCCACAGCGACCACAGCACGGCAATCACCGTAAACGTCGCCGCGGTCCGCACCGCCAGGCCCATCGCCTCTCTCGCGCTGTAGTGCCCCGTCGTCAGTTTTCGTTGCCGATTTCGTTTCAGTTCCCACAGCGAGTTCGCCAGCACCAGCAGCGCGAGCGAAGTCCAGAACAGTGTGTCGGGCCAGGACCAGGCGACCTCGCCCTTGATCCACCACGTTTGATAGAGGTGCAACGCCCAGGTCACCAGGAAGGACCAGAGCGTCGCGATGACCAGCGCTCGTGTCTGGCCCCATCTTTTGAACCGGAAGAAGGTCGGATAATAGAAGACCTTCATGATGAAGTTCCTCCAATATATATTAACCCGCCGCCAATAGTCGGTGAAGCTCGAGGCGAGGAAGTAGCGATGATTGGTTTCCGGCAGGTTGTAGCCAAACAGGAGCAACATTCCCACGACCAGGTGAAACACACCCGACACCTTCAAGTAGAGGAATAGATTGCAGACCACGAATTGGACCAGTTCGGCCCCGTTCGTGACAGCGGTCGCTTCCAGCATGAACAACCGATCGACAACTCGATACAGCAGCAGATGCAGGACACCTCGCGCCATCCATTTTGCCCCGCGCTGGTAGATGACCAGGGCTTGTTCGTCGTAATATTTCTGCCAGAAGGTGCGGAAATCGACCACCGGAAACAGTAGAGCGCAGACATTCGGAAACAAAAAGAAATACGATCCGGCATGACTCCAGGTGGCCCGCTGCGGGGAGGTGGCCAAATCATATAGATACACGATCGCCCGAAACATGAGCATGCTTGCGAGCACCGGCCACACCACCGCCAGTCCGCCGCTCTCCCAGAGCCCGGCCCTGAAGATCGCGATTGCGCAGCCCGCCACGACGAGCAACGCCACGCGCGACCAGAATCCAATCGGAAGGTGACAGAGGCCGATGACCATCGCTCCGACAGCCAGGATCGTGCCGGTGCGCACAAGGCCGAGGGCAAGGTCGGGAATCCGCGAATCGATCGTCCCGCCCAGTATCACCACCATGCTACAGAGCGAAAGCGTCGTAAAGAAACGCGGGCGAAAGCGCAGCGGCAGCAGATGGTTTATAACGAACCCGACAGCCGCAATATAGACGACTCGGCGAAACGCGAGGGGCTCCAGACCGACATTCCGCATGATCAAGGCGATCAACGCCACCTGCGCGAACACCGCAGCCAGCCCGGCCAGCTCGGTCACCCGGCTCCCCTGGATTTCTACAGGTGCCGGCGGCCTCGGCTGCGCGGCCGCAGGCCGATTTGCGAACGCAGGCACCGGGTTCCTCAAGGCATCCATTGCGCCGGTATCGCTTATATGATTACGCCTGGACCCCACCGACGTGCTCACGCTCGCGCGGGCGGACGAAGGGGACCGCAATATCTTTCCTGCTACGAAGGTGGCACTCTCCAGGGACCGGAAGGCGGCAGCTTGGACGGAATGGGGCGGTTCCACACATCGACCGGCTTTAAGCAATCGACGGTCCAATTCGAATCCACGCTGCGGAAACTCCTGTTTCCCCGATGAATAGCAGTCTTTCGGCAGGTCGGGCGGTTTAAACTTCCCGCCAACAATTCCGTCAAATCCGCCGACACTCGCCGGAAACCTTTACACTCCTCACCGCGTACACGGGACGATGGGCGACCGCCGTCGCGGGTGCGTACCGCCCGTTCAGGCCGGCTGCTGCTGCGAGATGCAGTGCAAGGTCCCAAGGCCCCAGATCAGATGATAACAATCGATCGGGATTACTTCTCGTCCGGGGAAACATCCGCCCACGATCGCGCACGCTTCCGCGTCGCGCTTCTTCTGCCGAAAGGTCGGCACGAGCACTGCCCCGTTGATGATCAGGAAATTCGCGTAGCTCGCGGGCACGCGCTGGCCCTCGAACGCAAAGGGTTTCGGCATCGGCAGCGTCACGATATCGAACGGCTTCCCTGCCCGCGTGCGAAAACTGCGCAGCCGCTCCAGGTTCTCTTCCAATATCTTGTGGTTGGCGTCGCGCTTGTTCGGCTCGATGCACGTAACGAAACCATCGGGCTTGTAGAAACGTGTGATGTCGTCGATGTGGCCGTCCGTATCATCTCCCAGGATACCATCGCCCAGCCAAAGGATCGTCTTCACGCCGAGATAGTCGCGGAGGTTCTGCTCGATCTGCGCGCGTGTGAGATGCGGGTTCCGGTTCTTGTGCAACAGACATTGCTCGCTCGTCAGCAACAAGCCCTTGCCATTCACGTCGATCGAGCCGCCCTCGAGCACCATGTCGTTTTCAAAGCGACGCAGCTTCAGCTTCCGCGCGATGCTCGGCGGGATCTCGTTGTCGAAGTCGTAGGGCGGATACTTGTCACCCCACGCGTTGTAGCGCCAGTCGGTGAGCGCCACCTCGCCGGTCTTGGTGTGTTTGACGAAGATCGGTCCGTGGTCGCGGCACCACGCATCGTTCGTCGGGTGATCGTAGAACGTCACCTTCGCCATGTCGGCACCCGCGGCTGCGCACAGCCGCTTCGCGCGCGCGTGAAGCCTGCTCGCGGCGTTGATCCGCACCTCCTCGAAGCGGCTTATGGCCGCGACGATCGTCGCAAACGCATACGGCACCGGGCGAAACTGACCGGGCCACGAGGCGCGTTTGTGCGGCCACGAAAGCCAGACCGCAACCTGCGGTTCCCACTCGGCCGGCATGCGAAAGCCCAATGCCGAGGGCGTCTTCGGTGAGGATGTTTTTTTAACCACGGATTGCGAGGGGTGCCACGGATTCGAACCACGAGGCAGCCGGAATGGAATCCGTGCCATTCGTGTAATCGCGGTCAATCGATTCAGTCGATAAACCGCTTCGTCAGCTCGCCGTAAGCGTCGATCCGGCGATCGCGCAGGAACGGCCAGTGCGTCCGCGTCACATCGACTTTGCCGAGTTCGATCGGCACGAGCATGACTTCTTCGGAATCGATGCTGCCCTTCGCGAGAATCTGTCCGCTCGTTCCCGCGACAAAACTCTGGCCCCAGAACTCGATGCCCGATCCGCCTTCGGGCGTTTCATGGCCGATGCGATTCACCGCTGCTACATAGCAGCCGTTGGCCACCGCGTGGCTGCGCTGGATCGTCTCCCACGCCCCGTGCTGGTTGGTGCCGTATTCCTGCTTCTCACCCGGATGCCAGCCGATCGCTGTCGGATAAAAAAGAATCTCCGCACCTTGCATCGCGGTGAGTCTCGCGCCTTCGGGATACCACTGGTCCCAACACACGAGCACGCCGATCTTGCCGAACTTCGTGTCCCACGCCTTGAAGCCGGTATCACCCGGCGTGAAATAGAATTTCTCGTAGTACAGCGGATCGTCCGGAATGTGCATCTTCCGGTAAATGCCCAAAATCTTCCCGCCCGCGTCGATGATGACCGCCGTGTTATGATACAAACCCGATGCCCGCTTCTCGAAGAGCGACGCGATGATGACGACGCCATGTTTCTTCGCGATCGCCTGAAACGCCTTCGTGCTCGGGCCTGGAATCGGCTCCGCGAGCTTGAAGTAATCATGGTTCTCCGCCTGACAGAAATACTGGGATCGAAAGAGTTCCTGCGTGCAGATGATGTTCGCGCCTTTCTTCGCCGCGCGTTCGGCGAGCGTGAGCGCTTTCTTTAGATTCGCGGCCGGATCGGTGCCGCACGCGTGTTGGAGGAGACCCAGGGTTATTTTGGACATGATGGAGACCAGAATACAGAGACCAGACTAGAGACCAGGGACTAAGACAAGAGATCGGAAAACGAGATATGCAAACGGGACCGCATGGGCCAAACCGCGGGACATTCGTCCTCTCCCAAGCAGCCTGTCTCAGTTCCCCCAGTCTCTGGTCTCTAGTCTCTCGTCTTTTTTCAATACACCACTTTGTTCAATGGATATTCGACGATGCCCTCTGCGCCGAGCGCTTTGAGCTGCGGGATGATTTCGCGGACGACGCTCTCGTCGATGATCGTCTCGAGCGCGATCCATTCGGGATTGCTCAAATGCGAAATCGTCGGGTTACGCAGCGACGGCAAAGCCTTCACCAATCCATCGAGCCCGCTTTTTCGCAGGTTCATCTTCAGGCCAACCTTCGACTCCGCCTCGAGCGCCCCGCGCAACAACAACGCGATCGTTTCGATCTTCTTTCGCTTCGCCGGATTCGCCCAGGAGTTCTTGTTCGCGATCAACTTCGTGTTCGTCTCCAGCAGCGTGTCGACGATCCGCAGCTTGTTCGCGCGCAGTGACGATCCTGTCTCCGTGATGTCGACGATCCCATCGACGAGGTCGGGCACTTTCACTTCCGTGGCGCCCCAGGAAAACTCCACCTCGACGTTCACGCCCTGCGACTCGAAGTACCGCTTGGTCGTGTTCACGAGCTCGGTCGCGACGCGTTTGCCTTCGAGATCCTTCGGCGACTTCACCGACGAAGACTCAGGCACGCACAGCACCCAGCGCGATTTCTGCATCGAGACTTTGCTATAGATCAGATCGCAAACGCTCACGACGTCGGAGTTGTTCTCCTTGATCCAATCCTCGCCCGTGAGCCCGCAGTCGAAAAACCCGTGCTCCACATAACGGCTCACCTCCTGCGCGCGGATGAAGCGCCCATCGAGCTCCGGATCATCGATCGCCGGCCGATAGCTGCGCGAGCTTGTGGTGATCTTCCAGCCCGCTTTCGCGAACAGGCTTTTCGTGGACTCTTCCAGGCTGCCCTTTGGCAGTCCCAGCATTAGGAGAGGTGCAAGTGCGGACACGCCCGCAAAGCACACGCGCCGACGGGCACGTTCAAGCCAAATTCCCGCGCTGACACACCCTTGCGATCCGCAGCAAAGTCTTGAGTCGACGCAACGGGCGCCACAGTTGACAACCACGGACCCAATTGTAAAAACTGCTGTCGCAGCCCGCTCATGCCAAATACTCCTCCCCCCCGCACGGAGCCGAAACCGTTGATCGTAATCGTAGAAGACGAGCCGGAGCTCGCATCGCTCATCGCGGTGCATCTCGAGAAAGCCGGCATGCACACCCAGATCTGCAATCGCGCGCAGCACGGGTTGAAGTTCCTGAAGAAAAATTTCGCCAACCTCCTCCTCCTCGACATCAACCTGCCAGACCAGTCCGGCTTCTCGCTCGTCGAGGATTTGAAGAACGCGGACATCTCCGTGCCGATCATCTTCCTCACCGGCAACGTCGAGGAGACGAGCAAGGTCAAGGGACTCGACATGGGGGGCGACGACTACGTCACCAAGCCTTTCAGCTATGCCGAATTGGTGGCGCGAATCCGCGCCGTCCTTCGTCGCACCGAGTCGAACGCCGATCTCAACGTCACCAAGAACGTCAAGATCAGCGACGTGCCTTTCGATTTCTGCGGCGCTCGCGTGATCCCGGAGCGACTTGAAATCACCTTTCCCGACAAGGCCACGCAGAAGCTCGGCCGCAAGGAACTCGGCATCCTCGCCTACCTCAATGCGCATCCGGGTCAGGTCATCACCCGCAAGGCCCTGATCCACTCCGTGTGGGGAATCCATGCCGACGTGAAAAGCCGCTCGCTCGACCAATATATAGTGAAGGTGCGCGACCTGTTTGCCGCGCACGGGTTGGAGTTGAACGCATTTCGCACCGTGCACGGCATCGGTTACATCTTCGATCCGCGCGGCATCTCGAACGAAGGCCGGTAACGTTTACCAGCGGCTGGGGACGTCTTCCCCCTCCCGCTCCGCCGGCCCTCAGCGCAACGCGAGATCCACGCGCTTCACGTCCTTCACCGGCCACTTCGTCACGGTCAGGCCCTTGGCGGAACGCGAGCTCACCGGCACCTCGCTCACATCGAACTCGATCTCCCGCACGCGTGCGCCACTGCGGCCGTCGATGTAGATCATGAGCTTTTTCGGCATCTCCTTCTCGGTCTTGCTCACCTCGAGATAGACGATCTTCGAGCCCTCGCTCTTCACCAGCGGATACAGCTTGTCGCGCGACAAACCGCCGATCTGGAAACGCTTCGCAAACGCCTTCCCGGACTCTTTGTCCTGGTAGACCATCGTGTAGAAGTTCGTGTCGCCGTCCTTCGGGAAAACCGCGCAGTGAATGATGTCGCGGCCCATGAAAACCTTGTCGGCCACCTTCGACACTTTCAGCGAGCCGTCGCGCATGATCGTCAACGCACTGTCGAGGATCGTGCATTCCTGTACGAATTCGTGCTGCCGCCAGTTGAGCCCGATGAAGCCATCCTCGCGATTCACGTAGAGTCGTTGGTTTGCGGATACGACTTCCGACGCGTTGATCTGCTCGATCTCGTCGTATTGGGTGCGGCGCTTGATGCCTTTCCCGTATTTCTCCTGGAGCATCTCGAACCACGCGACCGCGTGATTGTGGCCGGCGAAGGACATCGCTTCACGGTCAAAGCCGACCGCGCCTATCTCCACCGCAGTTTGCGCAGCCCGCCAACGGAGCTCGCGATCGCTGAGCGGGGACCAACACAGGGGCAGCCCTACCTTCCCATCATGCCGCCGTTCCTGCCTACGGTTTTGACGGACGCGCAGATCGACGCCATCGGATCATTCCTCGCAACACTTAATGAGCCGAAGAATCAAGGCCCGGTGATTCGCCTCGTGGAGGAGACTGGGCCAAAAAACTACGATCCGATGACGGATCAGCACCAGATTCTCGTCGACCGCGCCGTTCGCATTCAGCGGGGCCCAATGGAGGGCTTGTCAGGGCGCTCCATCCACGTCGGCCAGCCCGATGGCATCAACTACAGTTTCGATCCGCGCGTCCTT
>JAKFEQ010000053.1:0-160999 GCA_036675625.1 Opitutaceae bacterium
TTCTCGAGGCGGAACGACTTGTGGATATTCGGCTTTCGGAGATCGCAGTCGACTACCACGACCTTTTCTCCGTGGGCGGCGAACGTCAGTGCGAGATTCGTCGTCGTAAACGATTTTCCCTCCCCAGGGATTGTACTAGTAACAAGGATACACTTGGCGTTCTTGCTTTCGTCTTTGAGCCGCAGACTCGAGTGCAAGGTGAGAAACGCCTCCGCGACCTGACGGTCCGCGTTGTTGACCACGATCTGCGCCTTATCCGGCTGCTCCATCCGCTTGATCTGCGGGATGATTCCGATCAGCGGCAGGCCGACAACCCCTTCTATATCGAAGGAGCTCTTCACGCGATCATCGATGAACGCGACGAAGAAGGCGAACGCGAGTCCGAGGCCCAGACCACCGACGAGCCCCAAACCGAGATTGAGTGGCACGTTGGGCGAAATCGGCTTGGATTCCAAAGGCGGGGCCGCTTTGTCGACGATGCGCGCATTCTGGGTCGCAATGTTGCTGGTCATCGTGGTCTCGCGGCTGCGCGCTCCGATGGTGTTGAGAATCTGTTCGTTCATCCGGAGCGCTCGTTCGCGATCCGTGTACTCGAGCGCCATCCGGTCGAGCGCCAACGATTCTTCGCGCCGCTTTTCCAACTCACGCTGCGCCTGATCGTGCGAGCGTCGCGCCGCTTGATGGGCCGACTCGATCTGCGCGGCAGCGGAATCGATCGCCCGCCGCAACTCCGTCTCCGTCTGTTTTAATTGATTGGCCGCACGGATCATTTCCGGATGCTTCTCGCGGTAACGCTTCGCGAGATTCGCAATCGCGATCTTGTTCGTCGCCAGCTGCTGGGTCAGTTCGATGATCAGCGGCTGCGAGGCGATAAACGGCAGATCGTTCAAATCCCCGTTTTTCTCCCGCAGCGTTTTGATTTGATTCACGCGGCCTTCGGCTTCCGCCAGGGCAATCTGCGCGCGCGTCGCCTCGGCGTTCTGGAGCTTCAACGACTCGCTCACGATGTCCTTACGCTGATCGAGCGAAGGCATGTTGTGCTTCTCTTTATAGTCCTGCAGCTCGCGCGCCATTTTTTCGACGAGCTTCTGCTGCTCGATGACGGTGTCTTTCAGGTCATCGACCGCTTTGTTGGACTCGGAGATGCGCAATGCCTGATTGTGATCGAGGTAGGCATCGGCAAAGAGATTGGCGACTTTGGCCGCGATGAAACGATCCGGATGTTGGTAGGCGATCGTCACGACGAGCGTGAGGCGCTGCGGGATGACCTTGCGATTTTTGGCAAGAAGCTCCGCGACCGAGGTTACATCGGCGGTCACCGGTTGATAGGGAGCTAGAAATGCCCGCAGATCTTCGCCGGTAATCCTCTCCGCGACCCGCTGGATGATCGACGCGCTTTCGATGACTTTGATCTGGGTGTTGAGATCCTCCGCCGACCGAATGTCGGTGTCCATCACCTGCTGCACCTGCATCACCGTGGGATCGCGCCGAAAGATCTGCACCGTCGCTTGCGACTGGTAGATCTTCGTTTCACTCAGCGTATAGACGAGCGAACTCGAGAACACCACGAGGAAGACAACCACAATATACCAGATCCGCTCGCGCAGGATCAGCAGGTAGTCCTGAAACGTCCGCTGGACATGATGGGCTCCCTCAGCGCCCTCGCCGTAGCCGTAACCTACCGCAGAATAGCCCGCGTAGTTGCCGCCATAATTATTGCCGTAACCGCTGCCTTTTTGCGGCTGTTTATCACCTAAATCCGTGGGCATGTGTGGCCTGAATATGTTAAAGAATGCGCTCGGGTATGTAAACCGCGTCGCCCGGCTCGAGCGGCACATCGCGCGCTCCGCCTTTTATAATCGCATCGACGTTTACCTCTTTCGTCTCCGAGTTCCCATCGCTGGTTTTTCGGGTGAGCTTCACTCGCTTCAGATCAGCCAGCCGGTTGTGGCCACCCGCGAGCGTGATCGCGTCTTGAATCGTCAGCCCCCGCTCCTGCGGGAACTGATACCGCCCGGCTTCATTGACCGAGCCGGTGACATTCACACTTCGGTCTGAATACTTCAACACAGTGACGATGACGGTGGGGTTAACCAGATAATCCTTATCGTAGAGCGCACGGATCAACTCTTCCGCCTGCCGCACCGTTTTACCCCGAAGGCTGATCGTACCGATCAGCGGAAGCGTAACGGAGTGTTCGCTCGAAATGCCGACTTCACCTTGTTTGTTAATGTCTTCCTCCTGGAAAACATAAACGCGGATCAAATCTTGCGGCTGCAGCACATAATCGGTGCTCGCGGCCTCTCCGCTGACGGCTCCGCGTGAACCTGCTTCCTGTTGCTCCGCCGCAAACAGCGGGAAACAAATGGAGGCCAGGGCCCAATAAATATAATACAGCTTAGACGATTTCATTTAGAGACAAAAAAACGGAAGAAGACCGGCGACGATCCTCTTCCGTCGAAATGTGGTCAAGCTGACTCGGCCGGCTTAGTAGCGGAAGTTTGCAGCAACGCTGAATACGTTGTTCTTAAACTCTGAGCCAGCCAGGTCGGAGCTGTAATCGCGGTAGACGTAGGCGCCCACGATACGGACGTTGGCATTGACGATGTAGGAGGTGCCGAGCTGGCCCTCGAGGTAGTCATCCGTGCGGGTTCCGTAGTCGATCCCGCGCCAGCTGAGGCCGAAATTGACGTTCCACTCTTCCGAGATCTTCGTCGTGATCATGCCGTTCAGCGTGGTGTTCTCCTGCTGAATACCTTGCGGGCTCGTGCCGAAGTCGTTGGAGGCGCCAACCTGCAGGCTCGTCTTGGGCGAGATTTCGTAAGCGAAGCTGGCATCAACACCCAGCTGGCTGTCGTCGCCACCACGATCGAGTTCGCGGGTGTTCAAACCGACCTTGAACGTGCCGGTCAGCTTCGGCGAAAACTCACCACGCGCACCGATGTTGAAGAAGTGATCCGTCGAATCCTGGCCAATCGTGTCGACTTGATAGTCGCGGAAACGATAACCGAAGCTGAGATCAACCTTCGGCGTCCATTTGTAATAGAAATCAACCGGAACGGTGAGGCTGTCGGAATCCGTATAGCCCGTGCGCTTGTAATTCTCGTGATTGAAAGCCACTCCGCCGCCAACCGACGTGATCTGCGAAATCTCGACTTCAGCGTTGCCGCCTGCCGAGAACACATCGCGACGAACGAGGCCGCGAACATCGACCGAGTTCTGGTTCAGCTCATGATAACCGGCATTGAAGCCCAGCTTCAATTTGCCGTCATCATAACGGGTCACGAAGTCACCGTTGAACAAATTCGTGTTGAGGCCGCTGTTATCGGAATAATTCGACCAGGTGTGAGAGAGCGTCACGGAGCCCTTCAGCTGCGCATCCTTGCCGAAGGTGAGATCGACGCCGGGAGCGACGTCGAAGATGAGGTCGCTTTCTTCGTTGCCCGAAAGGAAGATATTATCGTCCGCGCGAACACCGAGGGAACCGGTCAGAAAGAGCTCGGCGCCATCTCCGATGGCCATAAAGGGAGCTGCGTAGGCGGGAGCCCCTAAAACAGCTGAGAATAACGCTAGGCGGATGGTTTTCTTCATTGGCGTGCGGTGTAGAACGTTCGATTTAGGCAAAAAGTGAAACGAGTGGCAGGTGGTCGAAGCCCGAAATCGGACCCGGCCAAAACCACTTCCTACCCTCCGTAGCAACTGGCGCTCTGCCTATTTCTGGGCACAGCAACCTCGTAGACACAATGGGTCGGAGCGGGAACAAAGTGGAAAATGCATTTACGGCGCAAGCGTTTTTTCAACCCGCTTCCCCCCACGATATTCGCGCGCAGCAGGCACCTGTATGCCGTCGCGGCGCCCCTTGGTTTGAAATATTCAGCGACCTCGAACGACAACTCGTGCGAGCTCGGCGAGCAGCCGCTCGTTCTGTTCCCGCGTGCCCACGGTGACGCGCACCCAGTCCGGCAAGCCATAGGATTTCACCGGCCGCACGATCACACCGCGCTGTTGCAAATCCTCGAAAACGCGCCCGCCGTCGCCGACCTTCACCAGCATGAAATTCGCGACACTCGGCACGATTTCCAGCCCGAGGTCACGACAACCGCGCTCCAACTGCGCGAGGCCGGCGCGGTTCTCCCGGGCACAGCGTTCGACAAACTCCCGGTCGTCCAGCGCGGCAATCGCCGCCGCCTGCGCGATCGCGTTCACATTGAACGGCTGCCGCACGCGATTCAGGAGCCCACACAGGACAGCGTCCGCATAACCATATCCGATGCGCAGCGACGCGAGCCCGTAGATCTTCGAAAACGTCCGCAAGCACACGAGCTTTCGGCCTTCACGAATCAGCGGGCGCAGATCGGGCGGGTTTTCGACGAATTCCGCGTAGGCCTCGTCCACCACGCATATCACGTGCTCGGGCAATGCCCGCACGAACTTCCGCAATTCCGCCTCCGTATTCGCCGTCCCGGTCGGATTGTTGGGCGACCCTACACACACCAGCTTGGTGCGCGCAGTGACCGCCGCGGCGATCCGCTCCAAATCGTGCCGCCAGTCAAGCAGCGGAACCTCCACCACCTTTGCACCGAAGAGCAGCGTCACCAGTTTGTAGACGACAAACGAGGGAGCCCCCATCACCACTTCATCGCCGGGTCCGAGAAACGCGTGCCCCAGCAGCTCGATCAGTTCGTTCGAACCGTTGCCCACGACAAACTGGCCCGGGGCGAAACCGTACGCGGCCGCCAGTTTCTGCCGCAACTCGAAGCATCCACCATCTGGATACAACTCGCCATGCTCCAACGCCCGCTTCGCCGCCTCGACCGCGCGAGGCGAAGGCCCGAAGGGATTTTCGTTCGACGCCAGCTTGATGATCCCCGACGGATCCAGCCCGAGCTCGCGCGCCACGTACTCGATCGGTTTGCCCGGCTCGTAGACCGGTTGCGTCAACACAGAGGGTTTCACGAGCGACTCGAAGGTCATCCGGGCACTCGAACACGATTGAAGCCGCCCGCGGAAGCCCGAAATCTCCTCGGATGCTCCGGCGGTTTATTTTCGCATTCACCCTTTCGCTCGGCGCACTCGCCAGCGCCGCCCCGTCGGCCAGCAAGCCCGCGATCGAAACCGGCGAGATCGCCGGCGCTCGCTTCTCGCTGGCGCGGCCCGAACACTGGAACCGCGGCGTCCTCCTGCTCGCCCACGGCCTTCGCTCCGAAGATCGGCCCCTCGTGGCTGACTTGTTTCCCGAACACCTCGCCTACAAGACGCTCATCGAAGAAGGCTGGATCGTCGCGAAAACCAGCTACCGTCGCAATGGCTTGATCGTCGCCGACGCGATCGCGGATCTCGACGCCCTGCGCGCCCACATCGAACAAACGCATGGCCGCCCTTCCCGCGTGATCCTCGAAGGCGAATCCATGGGCGGCCTCATCGTCACGTTGATGGCCGAACGCGAACCCGGCGACGTGCCTCTCTACGACGGCGCGATCGCGATCGGCGCCGCCCTCCATGTCCGCGAACCCAATTCCGCCGCGGGCCTTTCGCTTCAGCCGCGCATTCCGCTCCTTTTCCTCACGAACCAATCCGAGCTCGAGGGCCCGCGAAACTACGTCATCGCCGATCTGCCACGGCTGCCCTCGCTCACGCCCGTGTTGTTCCGCGTATCCCGCGATGGACACGTCAACGTCAACCAACACGAGCGCCTCGTCGCCTTGCGCGCGCTCAATGCCTGGCTCGACCGCGGCCGCCACACGCTGCCACCTCCGACGCCCCACGCGCCTTTCTTCGACGCCACCGTTCCGCCTGAACCCGTCGCATCACAAGTCACGATGCACCCGGACGGCCGCGGATTCGACGCACGCGTAATCGAGATCTCCGCTGTCTACGGCAATGTGTTTATCAACGCCCAACCCGCCGATTTCGCCGCCGCCGGCATCGAACGCATGACGTGGTGCCAGCTCCTCATCGGCGACAGGAAGTTCCGAGTGCTTCATGGTCGCGACTTCAACAGCGTCAAACGCGCCGAATGGGTCACTTTCGCGAATGCCGATGGCTTCTACTGGCTCGCGCGCCACTACGCCGATGCTGCCGCGACCGCGAAGCTCAAGCCCGGCGACATCGTGACCCTGCGCCGCTTCCCGCCCAGCGACACCGCCCCGACACCGAAGTAACCGCCGCGCCCCCCGCCCGCAAACTCCCGCGGGCGTTGACCGAACCGCGGCGCAACCCAGTACCAAAGAGCACACGAATCGCCCCCCGAACGCACTACAAAGCCACCCCACAGAATGGTGACAGGATGGTGACAGGATGCAGGATGCTCGCCGCCTCCCTCGGAGCGCGGCGATGAGCGCGGCCCCCTCTACCTTAAGGCTTCCCGGCTCCGGCCCGGCTCGGTACCCGCACCCATTTCATTCCGGCCGCCTCGGCCGCTCGCATCCCTGGCTCCGCGTCTTCAAATACGAGACACTTCTCCGCCGGAACACCCATCCGCTTCGCCGCCAACAGAAACATATCCGGCGCCGGTTTTCCATGCTCCACGTCCTCCGGCGTGATTACCCGGTCGTAGCCATTCCCGTCGAAAAGCGGTGCCAGCCCCGTGAGTTCCAACATTCCGCGCACGATCACCCGCGGTCCGCCCGATGCGATCGATACGGGATGCGTCAACGACATCCGCCGCGCGATCTCGACGACCGGCTCGATCAGCGTCGCATCTTTCTGCAGCTCCACGAAGAGCGCCTCCTTGTGGTCGAACACCGCGTGCACATCGATCGTCAACCCATAATGCGCCGCGATGAGCTCAGCCACCCGCTTCGTCGGCACCCCGCCCAGCGAATAAAACAACTCCTCGTCCAGCGGCGCATTCAGCCCCACGGCCCGCATGGCAGCATCCCACGCGCGATAATGCAGCGGCATCGTGTCCACCAGCGTCCCATCCAGATCGAAAATGTAACCGGCGAAGTCGCCGGGCGGTATCTCCAGTTTCATGCGAACCGTCGACCCTGCAATCCGCTCGCTTCAACGCAAACGAATCCTCGCCGCTGGATCATAGGCCGAGCTAACCCTTCGCCGCCGCATACGCCGGCCGCAGCACCGCCCGGTAACCCAGCGCGCCCAACTGCCCGCCCATCAGCGGCGCCAGCACATACACGGTCAACCACCCCCAACCATTCGTGGAAAACGGCACGCTGCCCCAGCCAGCCAGCGCACTCCACACCCGCGGCGCCAGGTCCCGCGCCGGATTGAACCCCGCCTGCGTCAACGGCGCCAACAGCGAGATCAACAGCATCACCGTCAACCCGATCGTCACCGCCACGAGCTCGCGCGGCCGCGACGCATTGCGCTCATCCGTGACGCTCAGGATCACCAGCACCAGAATCGCCGTGCCGACCGCTTCGATCGCAAACGCCGCGAGCGGTGACACCCGCGCACGGATCTCATCGGTAAACGGCTTGCCGCCCGGATTCGGAAAGTATTCCCCAAAAATCATCGCGCTCGCCTCGCTGCCCGCCGCTCCGCGCACGATCCCGTTCGCCGTTTCAAACGCCCCCAGCGGTCCGGCAAACAGCGCGTGCAACACCGCCGCCGCCACAAACGCTCCCGCAAACTGCGCCGCGATATACCCGCCCACCCGCGCCGCCTGAAAGCGGCCCGCCGTCGCCAGCGCACACGTCACCGCGGGGTTCAGATGCGCCCCGCTCAGCGAACCCGTGACATAGATCGCCGTCGCGATGCCGACGCCCCACACGATCGCCACCTGAAAGAGCCCCACCTGCGCGCCCGTCAGCACCGCCGCCGCCACCGAGCCGCACCCGAAGAAGACGAGCAGAAAGGTCCCGAAGAACTCGCCCACCCACCACGCCGGCAGCTTCATCGCTTCGTCTCGGCACTCGCCGCCGACGCCGCTTTCAACGCATCGCGCCGCCCCGCGACGTAGATTTCCAGCGTGCGCCGGATCTCATCGCGCACGCGCCGAAACACCGCGAACTGCTCCTCCTCCGTTCCCTTCGCGTGAGCCGGATCATCGAATGGCCAGTGGTGACGATTCACCTGCCCAGGAAAGACCGGGCACGCCTGGTCCGCGTTTCCGCACACCGTGATCACCGTCTCAATGGGCGTCTTTAAAAACTCCTCCATGTGCTTTGATCGATGCGCAGAAATGTCGACGCCGACCTCCGCCATCGCCCGAATCGCCAACGGATGCACGTAGCCGGCCGGCTTTGACCCCGCGCTATGCACCTCGAACAGATCGCCCGCGATCGAGCGCAGCAGCCCCTCCGCCAGATGGCTGCGACACGAGTTGCCCGTGCAAAGGATCAACACATTGGGTTTCGAATAAGGCGTCATCTACATAGAAACCACGCCGCGGACGGCTCGCCGTCAATCCGCGTCGACGAGTCTTCTCGCCGCGACTCCAGCCCGCACCCCGCGCGCGTTTAGTCCAAGCCGCACCGCTCTGCGCCCTCCACCGTCACCGCGGTATCGCGGTGCAGTAAAACGGGTTGAGTTTGCGATCGTCCCCGCTACCTCTGGGAGGTTCTCCCTTCGCCCCCATGAAAAAATACCTCGTCGAGTTCATCGGTACGTTCTTCCTCGTGTTCACGGTCGGAATCGCTGTCCGCCAAGCCGCGCCGTTCGCCCCATTTGCGATCGGCTCGATTCTCATGGTGATGATTTTCGCCGGCGGCCATGTTTCCGGCGGCCACTTCAACCCCGGCGTCACGCTCGCCGCATTTCTCCGCGGCCGATGCGACAAACGCGACGTGCTCCCTTACTGGATCGCGCAATTCGGCGCCGCAGTGGTCGCCGCGCTCGTCGTGAATCTCGTGCTGGAAGGCCGCGTGAATCCCACGGTCGCGGTGCGACCCACGTTGAATTCGTTCATCGTCGAATTCCTCTTCTCCTTCGCGCTCGCCTGGGTCGTGCTCAACGTGGCGACCGCCAAAGGCACGATGGGAAATTCCTTCTACGGTCTCGCCATCGGCTTCACCGTCCTGGTCGGCGCGATCACCGTCGGGGGCATCTCCGGCGGCGCCTTCAACCCCGCGGTCGGGCTCGGCGTCTGGACCATGGGAATGGAATCGGCGAAGCAGTTCGGCGTCTACCTCGTGTCCGATTTTGCCGGTGCCGCGGTCGGCGCGCTCGTTTACCGCCTGGTCAACGGCCTCGATTGATCGGCTCCGCCGGGCGCGGAAACGCTCCCCGGGAACGCCGAGCTCCAGCTCGGCTCAGGCCGTGAAAACTCATTGAGGCCAAGGGCCGAGCTGGAGCTCCGCGTTCCCGGGATGGTCGATCGGAAGCGCGGTCGCGGACGTCCGCGCGCCCGGGCCACCACTCAACCCCGCCGCACGCCGCGATGCAGCCGGCTCGTCGGCTTCACCGCCGCCGCCGCGGTTTCCGCCAGCGCCTTCTCGTCGAACAGCGCCGAGTAAATATATGGGAAGCCCTCGATCTTTTTCCGCTCCACGGTGATTCCCATGTAACGCTCGATCGAGCGCGCATCGCGCACATCCTCCTCGGTCACGAGCGTAAACGCGTCGCCCGATTTCTGCGCGCGACCTGTGCGCCCGATCCGGTGCACGTAGTCCTCGGGATTTTCCGGCACGTCGTAATTGATCACGTGCGATACGCCCGCGATATCGAGGCCGCGCGCCGCGATGTCCGTCGCGACGAGCACCTCGAACTTGCCGCTCTTGAAACCGTCGAGCGCCTCGATGCGTTCACGCTGACTGCGATCGGAATGCATGACGCCCACCGTGTGGCCTTTGCTCACCAAGCGGTGCGCGATGCGATCCGCGCCCATGCGCGTCCGCGAGAAAATCAGCACGCTCTTGAAGTCCGTCTGCTCAAGCAGGAGCTGCAACAGGTCGAACTTCTGCGCCGCCACCACGGGATAAAACGCATGCGAAACCGTTTCCGCCGGCGAGCGCTGACGGCCGATTTCCACCTTCACCGGATTGTTCAACGCCCAGCCCGCGAGCTGCTCGAGCTCCGGCGGCAAGGTCGCCGTGAAGAACAACGTCTGCCGCGCCTTCGGACATTTCTGCACGATGCGCCGCACGTCCGGCAGGAAGCCCATGTCGAGCATCCGGTCGACCTCGTCCAGCACGAGAATCTCGACTTGATCGAGCGAGCAGTTGCCTTGCTCCAAATGGTCGAGCAACCGCCCCGGCGTCGCCGCGAGGATATCCATCCCGCGCCGCAGATCCTCGACCTGCTTGCCGTATCCGACTCCTCCATACACGATGGTCACGCGGAGATCGGTGAACTTCGCGAATTTCTGGAACGCATCCTCGACCTGCAACGCCAGTTCGCGCGTCGGTTCGAGGATCAGGCAGCGCAGCGGACCATGCGCGCCGAGACGTTGGATGATCGGCAGCGCAAACGCCGCCGTCTTGCCGGTGCCCGTCTGCGCGGAACCGATGACGTCGCCGCCCTGCAACACCACCGGAATCGCCTGCGCCTGGATCGGCGTCGGCGTCACGTAGCCCATCTCCTGCACGCCAAACGCCAGCGCGTCACTCAACCCCAGCGCCGTGAAAGCCGTGTCCATTTTCGGCACGTCGATCGGCGTGACCGGCTTCACCGGCTCCCGCCGCGGATGATCGAAGGCGTCGTCTTTCCGCGGCCGCTCGCCCGGCCCGAAACCCCGGCCAGGATCGCTGCGACCGCGCCCCGCGCCGCGACCGCCCTGAAATCCACGACCGCCCTGCCCGCCACGGCTGCGCGACTCGCCGCCCTCACGCGGACCGGCTTCTCGCGAACGCCCTCCGCCACCGTCCCGGCGCTCGAATTCCCGGCGCCCGCCCTGCCCCTGCCCCTCACGGCGTCCGCGCGGCTCGTGACCGCCTTCGCCGCGACCCCCGCGACCCGGTCCGCCACCACGTTCCGGACGTGCTTCGGCCCGCTGAGAGCCGGGATGTGATTTGGGAGCGGAGCCGGTGTTTCCGCCCGTGGCGGCCGGCTTCGTTGCACGCGAGGGCGCGATCGTTTCGCGCAGCTTCGCAAATATTTTCTTCAACATGACAATAGAGGCCGCAAAGCGTCCGCGAATTGCGCGCCTTTGCAACCACCGATAATCCCCCCTTCCCCGCATGGGGATTTCATCGTCAGCCGGGCCGCGATGAAACGCCCCCGCTCGAGGTTCCTCCGCCGTGAAGCGCTCCTCTCGCCCGAACCATTCGCCTCCGCACGATGTCCAATCGCGCAAGCAACCGAGCAACAAGCTCCACCAAACCGCATGCCAGCCCTCATCCCGCTCACCCACGTTGCCCTGCGCGTTCCCGATCTGCCACGGAGTCGTGAGTATTATGCGCGCCAGCTCGGTTTCTCAGTCGCCTCCGAAACGCCCGATCGCGTCGAGCTCGCAACCTCCTCCGACGCCGCGCCGATTCTCTCTTTGATCGCCGGTCGCCACGCCGCAGTCCCACCTCGCGATGCCGCCGGCCTTTTCCACGCCGCCTTGCTCTTCCCGTCGCGAACCGCGCTCGCCAGCTGGTTCGCCTTCGCCGCCGCGCAACACGTGGAGTTCGAGGGCTTCTCGGACCACGGCGTGAGCGAGGCGATCTACCTGTCCGATCCCGATGGCAACGGCTTGGAGTTCTACGCCGACCGCCCCCGCGCCGAATGGCCGTTCAGCAATGGGGAACTCGCGATGACGACGCGCCCGCTCGCCGTGCGCGAGCTGCTCGCCGCGGCGGCACCCGGCCCCGCGCCGCTTGCCGATGCGGGCTGGGGCCATCTTCATCTCCGCGTCACCAAGCTCGAGCGCAGCGAAGCATTCTACCGCCAGACGCTCGGCCTCGAAGTCACCCAACGCTCCTACCCGGGCGCGCGCTTTCTCGCCGCCGACGGCTATCACCACCATCTCGGGCTCAACAGCTGGGGCGATCCGCGTCACCCGTTTCCGGCCGACGCGCTTGGTCTCGCCGCCGCGACATTTGCGCGGCCGGGTGTCACGCGTCCGACCGCGCTTGCCGATCCCGACGGGATACCGCTGCGACTCGTGCCGCTCCCGTCAGCGGCCGACCAGCCCAACCGCCATCTGCCCTCCGAGTAAAAAATCCGTCGCAGTCTCGCGCGCCGCACGCAAATGCCCGCCGCGCGTGGCGTTCACGCTTGGCTTGCGCCCCCCCGCCGGCAATCTCGCCGCGCTTCCAGCCGCATGAATAACGACACTCGTTGGCTCGTCCGCCTCGCCATCGATCAAGGCCTGCTCACCCGGCCGCAATCCCATCAAGTCCGCGACAAGGTCGGCGCCAACGCCGACCTGATGACCTTTGCCCAGGAGCTGATCGACAGCGGCATCGTCACCGACGTCGAGACCCTCGAGAAACTCGCCGAGCTCGCCGTCGCGAAAGGCGAACAAGGCCCGCCCGCGGACGATCCGCTCGCTCCAGAGCGAGAGGCTGATGCCGCCGGAGATGAACACGACGACGACACTGATGCGGAAAAAGCCGTCAACTCCGCGGCACCCGGGCAGCCCGCCGGCGCGCCGCGTTTTGCCTTCGAGACGATCGCCACGCTCACCGACGACGCCCTCGCCGCCAGCCTGCGCGAGCTGCTGAAAGCCACCGCGCGTTTCGGCGCGAGCGATCTCCACCTCTCGACCGGCGCGCGACCGTTCATCCGGAAGGATCGCGCGTTGTCCTTCCTTTCCGAATACACGCTCAACGCCAAGGACGCGCTGCGCCTGAACCTCGCCCTGCTCTCGGAAGGCCAGAAGCAGATTTTCCTCGAGCGCAAAGACTACGACTACGCCCTCGCGCTCAGCGGCACCGACCGCTATCGCGTCAACCTCATGTTCCATAAGAACGGCGCCGCCGGTGCCTATCGCATGGTCCCCGCCGAGACGCGCACGATGGAGGCACTCGGCTACACCAAACACCTCGAGACGCTCAAGAAACTGCTGTCCTATCACAACGGCCTCATCCTCATCACCGGCCCGGTCGGCTCCGGCAAGACCACGACCCTCGCCTCGATGGTCGACTACCTGAACCAGACGCGCACCGACCACATCATCACAGTCGAGGATCCCATCGAGGTCGTGCAGCCGCCGAAAGGCTGCAACGTCACACAACGCGAGGTCGGCCCGCACACGAAATCGTTCTTCACCGCGCTCAAAGGCGCCCTTCGCGAAGACCCGGACATCATCGTCATCGGCGAGCTTCGCGACTTGGAAACGATCGAGATGGCCATCAGCGCTTCGGAAACCGGTCACCTCGTCATCGGCACGATGCACACGAGCGACGCCTCGACGACGCTCAACCGCCTCCTCGACGTTTTCCCGCCCGCGCAGCAGACGCAGATTCGCGCCAGCGTGGCCGAGTCGCTCCGCGGCGTCGTCTGCCAGCGTCTGCTCCCCGGCATCGACGGCGGTCTCGTCCTCGCCTGCGAGATCCTCGTGAGCAACACCGCGATCCAGAACCTCATCCGAGAGGGCAAATCCACCGGCCTCCGCAACACGATGGAGACCGGCGTGAAGGAGGGAATGTGCCTCATGGACAACGTCGTCTTCGGCCTCTGCCAGGAACGGAAAATCTCCGCCGAAACCGCCCGCGCCAACATCACGAACCGCGTGCTCAAGGCGAAGCTCTCCTGATCGTCCTTGCGGGCCGGCGAGCCGCCTGCGCACCACGCAACCCACCATGTCCACCGACGAACTGGAGCAGACGCTCATCGCGTATCGGAAATCCCGATTCACGATGATCGGCCACGGCATATTCCTGGCGCTCTGCGTCGTTTTCGTCGTGATCGCCCGCCGCATCTTCGGCCTCCCGCCGCAGGTGCTCGGGCTCGTCATCATCGTCGCCCTCGTCGTCTTCGGCCGCGACATCATGACTTTCATCCACCTGCGCTCCAAGCTCGCCCAGCTCCGGGCCAGGGCCGAATCCGCTTCCTGATCCCATGCCCGCCATCGATTCCCTTCTCAAGACCATGCTCGAGCGCGGCGGCTCCGACCTCCACCTCACCGTCGGCCTCCCGCCCAAGTCGCGCATCTCCGGCTCGCTCGTGCCGATCGGCGATTCCGCCCTCGATGCGAGGACGATGGAATCGCTCCTCCAGGAAATCTGCCCCGAGAAACGCTGGCGCGATTTCCTCGACCGCAAGGATCTCGACCTCGCGCACGAGATTCCCGGCCTCGCGCGCTTCCGTGGCAATTATCTCTATAATCACTGGGGCCAGGCCGCCGTCTTCCGCCAGATCCCCGCGAAGATCCTCTCCTTCGACGAACTCAAGCTGCCCGAGTCGCTCAAGAAGCTCTGCCATCTCGATCAAGGCCTCGTCGTCGTCACCGGCCCCACTGGTAGTGGAAAATCCACTACGCTCGCCGCGATGATCGACTATATAAACTCCAACCTCGCGCGGCACATCATCACGATCGAGGACCCGATCGAGTTTGTACATCCCGTGAAGAAATCGGTGATCGTACACCGCGAGGTCGGCGAGCACACGGAGTCGTTCGCCGCCGCGCTGAAGGGCGCGATGCGCCACGACCCCGACATCCTCCTCCTCGGCGAGATGCGCGAGATGGAGACCATCAAGCTCGCGCTCGGCTGCGCCTCGATGGGCATGCTCGTGTTCGGCACGCTCCACACGAACAACGCCGCGAAAACCGTCGACCGCATCATCAACACGTTCCCCGCCGAAGAGCAGAACCAGGTCCGCGTCATGCTCTCGAGCTGCCTCGCCGGCGTCGTCGCCCAGCTCCTCTGCAAACGCGTGCCCAAGGGCCGCTGCGCCGTGCACGAGATTCTCCTGACGCACGAGGCCCTGCCGAACACGATCCGCAGCGGCCAGATCGCCAACATCAAGTCGATCATCGAGAGCAGCGGCAACGACGGCATGATCACGATGGACAACAGCCTCCTGAATCGCGTGAAGGACAACACGATCGAGGCCAAGGAAGCCTATATGAAAGCCGCGAACAAAGCCCTTTTCGCCCCCATGCTGAAGCCCGGCGACCTCGACGGCGGGCATTGACTGAGAAAGGGCATAGACGGAGAGAGGGAGAGACGCAGAGAGGAGAGCGCGGGCTTTCTTCTGTTATCTCTCCTTCTCCCGCCGCCGTCACCGCCGCCGAATCCACTTCATCCGCTTCGCGTAAAGCACCATCGCCGCGCCCGCCGCGAATCCACCCGCGTGCGCCCACCAGGCCACGCCACCCGCGGCACTCGCGCCGCTCAGCAACGCGCCGACGCCGTTGTACGCCTGCAGGACGAACCACAGCACGAGAAACACCACCGCGGGTACCGGCACGATCGGCACGATCCACGGAATCAGCGTCCACACGAAGGCCGTCGGAAACAAAATCAGATACGCCCCCAGCACGCCGGAGATAGCGCCGCTCGCTCCCACCATCGGCACCGCCGATGAAGGCCCCGCCGCCACCTGCGCCCCCGCCGCCGCCAGGCCCGCGAGTCCATAAAGCAACAGGAAACGAGGCGCCCCCAGCCTCCCTTCCACGGGCGCGCCGAAGATCCATAAAAACCACACGTTCCCGAGCAGGTGCAGGATGCCCCCGTGGAGAAACATGTGCGTGAGCACCGTCAGCCACGACCGCTGTTCGAACGGGTGTTGCACGACTCGCTGCGCCACCAGCGCATGCTCGCCCACGAAGCCCGCCAACGCGCGTTCCCCGCCGTGCAACGACAGCCACATCTCCCACGCAAAGACCGCGACGTTCACCGCCATCAACAGCTTCGTGACGGCAGCCGGGCCCTTGTCTTTCGCAGTATCGGCAAGCGGAAACATCGCCGCCGATTACGCCGGCAATTCGCCGTCCGGCGCCAGCCTTCTCTCCGTCGAAACGCCCACCCGCCACGTCACAGCAAAGTGAATACAGCGCGCGCATCCCCGGCATACCTGAACGAGCCCAACCGTTTCCCCCTCGAACATCTGCCTCCAAACTCCACCAAAAATCCTGTCGAGCGCCGCTGCGCCCGTCTCCACGCTCGATTCAAATGCCGCTTTCGATCCGCTCCGCCACCGCCGAGGACGTCCCGCAGATCCTCGCGTTCATCCGCGATCTCGCTGCCTACGAGAAACTCTCGCACGAGGTCGAGGCCACCGAAGAAAAACTTCGCACCACGCTCTTTCCCGCCACCGGGAAATCCGCGGCCGAGTGCGTGCTCGCGTTCGTCGACGGCACACCCGCCGGCTTCGCGCTCTTCTTCACCAACTACTCCACGTTTCTCGCCAAGTCCGGCCTGTATCTCGAGGACCTGTTTGTAGAGCCTGCCTTCCGCGGACGTGGCGTCGGCAAGGGTCTCATTCTGCACCTCGCCAAGCTCGCCAACGCTCGTGGCTGCGGCCGCATGGAATGGTCGGTGCTCGACTGGAACGCGCCCGCGATCGCGTTCTACGAATCGCTGGGCGCGCGACGCATGCGCGAATGGCAGATCTGCCGTCTCACCGGCACAGCGCTCGAGCAGTATCGCTAAACGAGACGTCGCCCCGATCCGACGACGTGGCGATTCCCAATTTCCGCGCCTGCCCGGGCCACGTCGCCGCCCCGGTTTTTTGCTTTGCGCCCGTCACCCGATCGGTTGGCGTTTCCCACCATGTCCACGCCTCCGCCGAACGACGCTCTCGCTGAGCTCGCCGCCGTTTTGGGCGACGACAACGTCCGCACGCTGGTGCGGACATTTCTCCGGGATTTTCCGGTTTCGTTTCAGGAGCTGGGGAGGGGCGGCGAGCGCAAGGATCTCCACCGCATCGCGCACAGCTTGAAAAGCAATTCGCGCCTGATGGGCGCGCACGCGTTGTCGCGCCGCATGGCGGAGCTCGAGATCCGCCTCTCCCAGCCCGACGGACCCGACATCAACGCCGAAGACCTGGCCGCGATCTCAGCTCAATTCGAAGAGATTGCCGCACCGCTGCGGAAATTCGTCGGGCCCGGTTAAAACGCCCCATGAATCGCGGCGCGCGTTGCGTGCTCTAAGCCAAGAGCCGAAGGTCAGACGGAATACCTCGGCGCAAAGCGCGAACTCTCAGCTCTAGCTCTCAACTCTAGAGCTCGGAACGCCCGGTTTCAGTCGCCCGCTCACGTATCCACCAACCCCGCCTGGATGCACCAACGGGTGAGGCTCGCCACTTCACGCACGCCGACCTTCTCCATGATGTTCGCGCGGTGTTTTTCCACCGTGCGCACACTGAGATTCAACTTCGCCGCGATCTCCTTCGACATCTGACCGGCCGCCACCAATCGAGCGATCTCCTGCTCCCGCTCCGTCAACGGCACTTCCAGCGGCGGCCGTGTGCCCGTGAACCCGGGCGAAGTGCCGCCCTTTGCCCGCACCCGGCTCGCAAAAAACATCCCGCCACTCCGCACCGTCTCGACGGCGCTGAGCACGTACTCGATCGGCTCCGTCTTGTCCACGTAGCCGTTCACCCCCAGCACCATCAGATCCGCCGGCAGCCGCTCGCTCGGGTGCGCCGTGATTACGAGGATCTTCATCTCCGGCACCGCCCGCCGCACCTCGCGCGCGATCTCCATACCGTTGATGTCGGGCAACATCAGGTCCACGACGAGCAGATCCGGCTTCTCCTGCAGGCAAAATTCGAGACCCGGCCTGCCCAAGCCAAACTCCCCAACGACCTGCAGATCCTTCACCTTGCCGAGCGTTAAAAGTATCAGCTGACGAAACATAGTTTCGTCTTCGATGAGGACGGCGCGAAGTTTTCGCATTTCGTAGGCTGGGGATGAGCGTTATCACACGCGCAGAGGTCGCACAACGCATGCAACGGAACCGCGCTTGCTAGCGTGTCCCGTCTGACAATCCGGCGCGCGGAACTCAAGCATACATTACAACGGCGCGAGTTTCAGGATTGCCCCTCGCGCGCCGCCGCCTGCAGCCAGCGCCGAAACGCCCGAAAATCCTCCGGCAAATAAACGTCGCGATGCGTCGCAAACTCCGTCGCGCCCGCCTTCCACTCATCCGCGACAAATCGCTCATGCTCCGCCGGCGTCAGCGCCACCCAATGCGGGCAATCCACGCAATGCGTCCCGCTCACCCGGCCTCGCACCCGCGCGAGATCCTGCCGCCGGCACGTACCGTCGCGCGCCACTTCGCGAAACGAATCCCGGCACTCCGTGAACGCCGGATGGAAACACGCCTTCACCAACTGCCGCGCCGCATCCGCCAGCAGCGGCTCGCTCGCCCCCGCCACCACGCGCGCCACCAGCGGCGCACACACCTCTTCCGGCAAGCTCCCCGCCACCCCGCATTCGCCGGGAGCCAGCGGACGCGGCAATCCGCGCTCCGCCACCACCGCCGCCAGCCGCGCCGCGAACGCCTCGCACTCCGCCACCGCCGGCACCGCCCGGCCGTTCTGCGCGAAAAAACGCGCCAGGATCCGCGCCACCAACCCCTCGAATTCCTGTCGTTCAGCTCCCATCCCGCGCAACACGACGCGACGCCACCGGCGTGTCAACGCCAGCGTCCCGCCGAAGTGTCACGTGTTACGTTACACTTTCCAGCCCCCGATTGTCATGGTCACACCCACCGCACTGCTCCAACTGTGCTGGTAGCAAACTCCCGCCGCTACGCCTGCCCCCCGCCCAAACTTTCGCCTACCTTCCCAGCCCCGCCATTCCAATCTCTCCGTCACCTCCTCTCCCCCTCTCCCACTCTCTCCCTCTCCGTCTCCAAGTCCCTCCGCCATGATCCAAACGCTCACCGCCCCCGCGACCGCTCCGCTCTACGTCGAGCTCGCACGCTCGCTCGAACAGTTGATCGAGCAGGGCACGCTCCGCCCCGGCCACCGTCTGCCATCCGTCCGCCGGATGTCGCTTCAGCGCGTCGTGAGCATCTCCACCGTGCTCCAAGCCTACACGCTGCTCGAGAACCGCGGCTGGATCGAGGCGCGTCCACAATCTGGATACTACGTCCGGCCCCGCCTGCCGATGAACGTCCCCGAGCCGCGGATGGCGAAGCCGATGGCCCGCGCGAGCTACGTCGGCATCAACGACCTCACCGCCGAAGTCCTCTCGCTCGCCGTCGATCCCACCTACGTGCCTTTCGGCGCCGCGTGCCCCGACCACAGCCTGTTTCCCACCAAGAAGCTCGCGCGCATTCTCGCCGCGGTCGGCCGCAACGATCCCACCCTGCTCGGCCGTTACTCCATGAACTGGGCCTACGATCCGCTCGCCCGCGAGATCGCGCGCCGTTACCTGCAGGCCGGCTGCCCGCTCCCGCACGACGAGCTCATCATCACGTGCGGCTGCACCGAGGCCATCAACCTCGCGCTCCGCGCCGTGACCAAGGCCGGCGATACCGTCGCAATCGAGACCCCCGCCTATTTCGGTTTTCTCGAAACGATTCAAAGCCTCGGCCTCAAGGCCATCGAGGTGCCCACCGATCCGCGCACCGGCATCTGCCTCAACGCCACGCGCGACGCCCTCGCGAACAACGACGTGAAGGCCGTCATCGTCATGCCCAGCTTCTCGAACCCGCTCGGTTCCTGCATGCCCGATGACAAGAAGGCGAAGTTCTACCAGATCCTCACCGAGTTCGACGTCCCCGCCATCGAGGACGACGTCTATGGCGATCTCCACTTCGGCGAACGCCGGCCCAAGCCGCTCAAAGCCTGGGACACCGACGGCCGCGTGATCCTCTGCAGCTCCTTCGGCAAGACGCTCGCGCCTTCCTTGCGCGTCGGCTGGTGCGCTCCCGGCCGCTACCTCGAGCGCGTCCGGCGTCTCAAGTTTACGAATACACTCGGCACGCCCGTCGTGCTCCAGAAAACCGTCTCCGACTTCCTCCGCAACGGCGGCTACGATCACCACCTCCGCTCGATCCGTCGCGCGTATCACCACCAGCTGCACCTCTTCTCGCAAGCGATCCTGCGGTATTTCCCGGAAGGCACCCGGCTCAGCCGGCCCGACGGCGGCTTCGTGCTCTGGGTCGAAATGCCCACCGGCGTCGACACGCTCGAGCTCCACCGCGACGCCGTGAAACAACACATCGTCACGGCACCCGGCGCCCTCTTCTCGGTGAAGGACCGCTACCGCAATTGCCTCCGGATGAACTGCGGCGTGCCGTGGACCGAGACGATCGAGGCCGCCTTGCGCACACTCGGCGAGCTCGCTCGCAAACAGCTGTAACCGCCTCGATCTCCCGCCCGACTTCGCATGAAACGCAATGTCGCCATCCTGCTCTTCGACGACGTCGAGGTACTCGACTTCGCCGGCCCGTTCGAGGTGTTCGCCGTCACCGACGAGCTGCGTGGCCACGACACGTTCAATGTCTTCACGATCGCCGACCGGCCCGGCACGGTCCGCGCCCGCAACGGCCTCAAGATCGTGCCTGACTACACGCTCGACCGCTGCCCGGCGCCCCACGTGCTCATCGTGCCCGGCGGTTTCGGCACGCGCGCGCTCCTGCAAAAGGCCGCACTCCTCGAATGGCTGCGCAACCGCGCCCGCGCCGCCGAGCTCGTGATGAGCGTCTGCACCGGCGCGCTCGTGCTCGCGCAAGCCGGCCTCCTCGACGGCCTGCGCGCCACCACGCACCACGAGTGCTTCGGTCTCCTGCGCGAGCTCGCCCCGCGCACCGAGATCGTAGAGACCGAGCGCTTCATCGATAACGGCACGCTGCTCACCGCCGCGGGCATCTCCGCCGGCATCGACTGTTCGCTGCACGTGATCGAGCGCCTGCTCGGTGCCGAGGCCGCCGACGCCACCGCTCGCTACATGGAGTACCGTCGTTTGTGAGCACGAGACCCGAGACGGGGGCCAGCCCGCCCGAGCCGAGTTCCACGGAGATTTTCGCCCGGCCCGGCAAAGCCCACGCGCCCGGCATCCGCTTCGATGCCCCGGCCTCGCTGCCTCGTATTCATATTCCTGTGACGCCTCTCGCGAAAGCTCCCTCACGCACCGCCCTCACGCTCGCGTTTGCGGTGATTTATCTCGTCTGGGGGAGCACGTATCTCGGCATCCGCGTCACCATCGAGACGATGCCGCCATTCCTGATGGCCGCCGCGCGCTTCATTCTCGCGGGCGGCATCCTGTTCGCCTTTCTGCGGCTCCGCGGCGCACCTTGGCCGACGCGGCGCCAATGGGCCGCCAATGCCGTGATCGGCACCTTCCTGCTCCTCGGCGGCAACGGCCTCGTCGTGTGGGCCGAGCAGTTTGTGCCCTCCGGCATCACCGCGCTGCTCATCGGCATCGGCCCGCTCTTCATCGTACTCACCGAGTGGGCCTGGCCCGGCGGCACGCGGCCGACCCTCATCACGCTGGGAGCGCTGCTCCTCGGGTTCAGCGGCGTCACCTGGCTCGCCGCCCCATGGGAAACCGCCGCGCCGGGCGCAGTTCCGTTGCGCGGTGTCGTCGCGATCCTCGGCGCATGCGTGTTCTGGTCGATCGGGTCGATCTACTCGCGTCACGCGAAACACGGCGCAGACCCTTTCGTCGCCTCCGCACTCCAGATGCTCGGCGGTGGCGCCGCGCTCCTGCTCGTCTCGCTCCCGCACGGCGACTTCGCACGCCTGGAGCTCGGCGCGATTTCCGCCCGCTCGTGGCTCGCGTTCGCCTACCTCGTGGGCATCGGCTCGCTGATCGGTTTCTCGACGTTTGTCTGGCTGATGAAACACGCCGCGCCCGCCCGCGTCGCGACCTACGCCTACGTGAATCCCATCGTCGCCGTTTTCCTCGGCTGGCTGATCCTCGATGAACCGATCACGCCGCGCACGCTCGTCGCATCCGCCATCATCGTCGCCGCGGTCGCGATCATCACGACTGAAAAGACGCGCGCTGCGAAGTAGCGCCGGCATTCAACGAACCGGCAGGAATCCGGCGCCACTTTCGTAAAACCCACGGGCGAACGGACCTCGCTAAGGGATTTCCGCGGCGTTGAGCCGTAGTGTCCGCCCTCGACTGCGGAAATCCGCCCGCGTTTTCCTGCGCTTGCGTTGCGCGCGCCTCCTCCGGCCCGCACGCGTCCCCTCCTCCGCATGCAACTCATCGAGTCCCATCGCATCTCACGCCGCCAGCTGTGGTGGAGGCGCGGCCTCCTGCTCGCCCTCGCGCTCCTCGGCGTCGGCGCTTGGTTCGGTTATCGCCCCGCGGTCAATTACTACAAACGCAGCAAACAACAGCGCGCCCTCGCGCAAGCCCGCGAATTCATCGCGCAACGCGACGCCCCCAATGCCCAGCTCGCGCTCGAGGTCGCGCTCACCGCCGGCCCGGGCAATCTCGACATCATGCGCACCGCCGCCGCGATGCTCGAGCAGGTCAACGCCCCGCAGGCCATGCGCCTCCGCCGCACCGTCGCCCGCTCCCGCCCCGACTCCGTCGAGGATGCCGCCGCCCTCGTGTTCTGCTGTCTCCGCTTCCGCGACGTAAACGCCGCGAAAGACGCCCTCTCTGCCTTTTCACCCGCCTTCGCCAATCATCCCACCGCCCTGCGCGCCGCCCTCGCGTTTGCCGTCCACACGGACGACGTCCCCGTCATCGATTTCATCTACAGCCAGCTCAAGGCGCACTTTCCGAACGATGACGATCTGGTGATTTCGCAGGCGCTCCTCCACCTCAAGCACCCGCAGCCCGAGACGCGCACGGCCGCCCGCCGCACGCTCGAATCCCTCGCCGCGACCAAACCGCTCCAGGCGCTGCGCATCCACCGCGAGCTCGCCGGCTTTGCCCTCGCCACCCGCGACTACACCGAGGCCCGCACCCGGTTCGCACGCGTGATCGCCCATCCCGAGGCCACGCTCGGCGACCGGCTTCAGCTCGCGAATCTCGATGTGCTCGTCGCCAAACAGCCGTTCGAGCAGGTCTTCACGCCGCTGGCCGCCACCGCAGGCAGGAACGAGACCGACGCCGCGCAGTTCGTGCAATGGCTGCTCGTCCAGCGCCGCGCCACAGAGGCCGATCGCTGGCTCGCGACCTTGCCGAAAGCCACGCGCGAGCATCGCGCGTTGCGCTCGCTCGAAGCCGACATTGCGGCCCAGCTTCAGGACTGGGATCGTTTCGCGGCCCTTCTTGGCACCGGCGCCTGGGGGCCCATCTCGAAGGAGACGCTCCGCCTCGTCGGAGCCGCCCAGGCCATCTCCGATCGCGACCGCCCGGCGCTCCGTCGCGAGACCTGGGATCTCGCCCTCCAGTCGGCCGGCGGCCACCTCGGCACCCTCAGCGTCCTCCAACGCATCGCTTCCACCTGGCGCTGGGAAACCGAGATCGAGCGCACGCTCTGGAGCCTCGTGCGCGGGTTTCCCGATCAGACCTGGGCGCATCAGACGCTCTTCGACCATTACGCCGCAAAAAAAGACGCCGTCGCCATGCGCGACGTCATGAACGGCCTCCATCAAACCGATGCGTCCGTGCCGCGCTACAGCCACGATTGGGCTCTGCTCACGCTGCTCACGAATCCTTCCGCCGGACCCACGGCCGCGAAGGAGATCATGGAAAAACTCTACGCCGCCGCGCCCACCAATCCGAACTACGCGACCGGCCACGCCTTCGCCCTCGCGCAATCGCGCAAACCCGCCGAAGCCCTCGCCGTCCTGCAAAAACTTTCCACCGTCGAACGCGACTACCCGCCGCGCCAGCCCTACCTCGCCTTCATCTCCGGCGTCGCCCGCGATGCCGCCGGCGTCGAGCGGGCGGAGAAGTTCGCGCAGGGGGTCACCTATCTGCCCGAGGAAAAGCGCCTCTTCGAACGCGCCCGCGAAGAGTTGGAGCGCAAGCCGCCGCGGCCTGCGGGGCCAAAGCAATCCGACGTATCCAAAAACTAATGACGCGTGTCCTCGCATCCGCCTGACACCGCGCCCGCAACCCCCCGGGGGAACGGAGGTGGGGCTGGCTCTCCTGCCCTGAGCCCGTCGAACGGGCCGAGCCGGCCTGACCTCTTGCGCTCCCTGCCGTGGTGCGTCGCCGGCAGTCTCGCCGCCGCCTGGCTGCTCCCGCTCAGCCGCGCCTGGGAGATCGCGCCCGATCTCGGCCACGCCTGGGTCGCGCCGCTGCTGATCGCGTATCTGTATTGGGAACGCTGGGACGAACGTCCTTCGCCCCGCGCGACGCCCCCGCTCCGCGCCTCGTGGTGGCTGCTCGCCACCGCACTCGTCGCGGCGCACGGCGCGCTGCGCGTTTTCCTGACGCCTTTTCCCGTCTGGCCCGCCGTCCTCGGCGCCTTCACGGCCACGCTCGCCGCCGCGGCCCTCGCCGGCTCGTGGCTGCTCGGCGGCCGCGCTGCGCTACGCTGGATCGCCGGTCCGCTCATCCTCGTACTTGCCGTCCTGCCCGCGCCGACATTCATCGACCTGCACGTTATCGGCCCGCTCCGGACGCTGATGGCCGGACTTGCCGCGGAGATCTGCAATCTCCTCGGTCGGCCCGCGATGGCCTCCGGCACCAGCGTGCGGCTTGCGCAAAGCTGGGTCGGCATCGACGAGGCGTGCGGCGGCATCCGCTCGCTGCAGGCGTGCCTGATGATCGCGCTGTTCTTCGGTGAGTGGTATCGCTTCGCGCTCGCGCGCCGGCTCGCGCTCGTGATCGCCGGTGGCGCCGCCGCACTCTTCGGCAACGGCGCCCGCGTGATTTTCCTCTCGCTCCGGGCCGATGCCGGCGCCGGCGCAGTCGAGACCGCACACGATCTGGCCGGCTGGCTCGCGATGGGAACGAGCGTGCTGCTCACAGGCTGGCTCGCCTGGCGTTGGGCCGGTTACCGGCTGCCGCAGCAACACCGCGCGCCGCGTCGCGCGCCAGCGGCCGACGGCGGCGCCGCCTGGCGCTGGGCCGCGATCGTGGTCGGTTGTTTTCTCGGGTCGGAGATCACCGTCCGGCTCTGGTATGCGCGTGGCGCGGTCGCGCGCGCAAACGTGCCGCAGTGGGTCGCACAACTGCCGACCGAGCGCCCCACGTTCCGCCGCGAACCCCTTTCTGCGCCCGCTCGCGAGATGCTCGCGCCGGATGAATTCGTCGCCGGCAGCTGGCCGCTCGGCCGCGACCGCCTCGCCTCCGCTTATTATATCGAATGGCACCGCGGCCAGACCGCCCGCACCGCTCCATTCCTGCACAACCCGACGGTCTGCCTGCCCTTCTCCGGCTGCGAGCTCGTGCAAACGCTCCCGCCCATCCCGGTGACCTGGAGCGGCGGCGAGATCCCGTTTTTCGCGTATAAATTCCGCCGGCTCGGCGAACACATCCTCGTTGCCTTCACGGTCTGGGATCCCTCCCGCGGCCGCATCCTCACAGCGTCGGACACGAACCGGTGGCTCGATTGGTTCATGTGGCGCTGGACGGAAGTGCGCGACGCCCGCCAGCACCAGCCTGCCCAACTCCTCGCCGTGTCGATTCCGTGGGAAGAAGACGCGCCCGCCGAACTACACGCGCTCCTTACCCGTCTGGTTCGGCCCGCGTCAGAGGATTGAGCCGCAGGCCATGCATCGGTAACAACGGTTGCCCGCCCAAGCAGTTGCAGCCAAGCTGCAAGAGCAACGGAGTAGTTATACTCTATTAGCCTGCGAGAGCTTGCTTTCGTGGGCCGCCTACTAGGGTATTCACCCTGCATGAAGACTCCAGCTCGGCTCCTCCTTGCTCTCGCCGCGACATGTGTCGGTCTGGCCCGCCCCGTCTGCGCTCAGGTTATCACGAACACCGACACCTACGCCGGATATTCGTCGTCCGCGATTACGTTCTCGTCGTTTGGCAACACCCTCTACCAAACCTTCGGCAATGTTTCGGCGGTTCACTCGATGACGTTCAACTTCTTCGCGACGTCGACTCCTTCCGCAGCCAGCGAATTTACCGCGACAATCGGACAATGGAACGGCAGCGCCCTGATCGGAGCCACCTCGGTTTCGCTCGGAAACTTCACGGTTCCCGCGACGGGCGATTGGAGCACGGCGACAATCGGTTCGTTCTCCGGCCTGACTTATCAGAAATCGTTCGACCTGACCTCCATCCTCGACCCTCTTGTGCATCCAACTTTCGGATACCTCACCAACAGCGCTAACACCTACGCGATGGTGATCAGCCAGACATCCGGCCCGAACACGATCGCGCTCGGAGCGAATTTCACGAACCCCCTCCAGACTTCACTCACAGGCTTCGATGGCGCCACAAATCTGGGCACGACCGACTGGGTTTTCAGCCAGATGAGCGTCTACGCCGGGAGCCAGACGCTCGTCCCGATTCCCGAATCGAGCACCGTCGCCGCGATCGCAGGAGCCGTGCTCGTCGCCGGACTCGTGATCGTCCGCACCCGCCAGCGCCGCCAGGCCGCATCCGCCGATCCAGCGGCCGCCTGAGTTCCTCTCCAGATCTTCTCTCATGCCGAAAAGCCTGCGGTTCACCGCAGGCTTTTTTGTTTTTCACGCTGTGATCCACGCTCTCGTGCCTCGCGATTGACCGTCGCGACGGACGCGTCTGCCTCGTCACGAACACCTTCTTCCGTCGCCCATGAACATCGCGCTCGCCGAAACCGACACCGACATCGCCCGCTGCTTCGCCGTCATGCACCAACTCCGGCCGCATCTCGTCGAGTCCGATTTCGTGCCGCGCGTCCGTCGCATGCAACGCGAAGGCTATCATCTCGCCTTCCGCGAAGACGAGACGCGCACCGTCCGCGCGGTCGCCGGTTTTCGCCTCTACGAGAAACTTTCCTCCGGCGCGCAGCTCTACGTCGACGATCTCGTGACTGATTCGACCGCCCGCTCGCACGGCCACGGTCGCGCCTTGCTCACCTGGCTCCGCGACCACGCGAGCGCCCGCGCATGCGTGCAACTTGAATTGGACTCGGGCGTACAGCGTTGCGAAGCGCACCGCTTTTATTTCCGCGAACGGATGCACATTTCCGCGTATCACTTTGTCACCCCGCTAAACCCGTAAGCGCGGCGGACCCGATCCGGCCTCCGCGGGTCTACCGCGGCATGCACCGCTTCATCACGCTGCTCGCTGCCTGTACTCTCGTTGCCGTTGCAGGTTGCAACACCGCGAAACCTCCGACGACCGCGACCACGCTCGAGCCGAAGATCCACGAGAAGGTTAAACGCGGTGTCGTCGAGCCCGGCTTCACGCCCGAGATGGTCTACCTCGCGCTCGGCAAACCCAGCGAACCAGCCGATGGCCTGGCCGATTCGACGCGCGATGGCACGTGGGTTTATCACGACTATCATCGCAACGACCGCGACTTCATCCGCGCCGGTTTCCGCCGTCGCGTCGTCTTCGATCCGGTGAAACGCAGCGATGTCGTGGTCACCGAGCCGATCGATCCGCGCCTGTTTCCCAATCTCCGCGCGCACTCGCTGCACATCACGTTTCGCGACGGACGTGTCGTGGAAATAAAGCGCGTTGAAGCGATCTGAGCCAACTCAATCAGTTGAGCGTCCATGGTTGAGAGCTGAGAGCCCATCCACCGAATACAGAGCGAAACAAGATCCGCGGCGCGATCGCTGGTCACTCCTTGGAGAAATTGTCCGACGGCCGCGCCATGACCTGGTTTTCATTCGCGTCCCTTCGCGTCCCTTCACGGTTCAATTGAATCGTCACGGTTGAGCGGCGGAGGCCGGCTCTCCGATTTCCGCAAACCAACCCCGCGGTTCCGGGTCAAAGTGCTCATGCCCCGCACCCTACTCCTTATCCTGATTCCGTTCCTGTTCGCGGGCTGCGCCATTGATCGCAAGCCGCTCCGCCAAAGCACCACCGCGTTCGAAGAGATCGATCCTGCCACGCCAGCCAGGGGCGAGCGTGGCCCCATCGAGATCGGTTACACTCCCGAGATGGTCCAGCGCGCCCTCGGCGAGCCGGCGAGCATCCGGGCCAAGCCCAGCGGCATCTCCCTCGAGGCGACCTGGACGTATCCAGATAACAACGACGGCGACCTGCACGTCACGTTCCGGCGCGGACAGGTCGCGGAGATTCGCCGCGAGAACAGCCGCCCCACCACGCAATAAGATCGCCGCGCGCGCGGTTGGACAAGTAGCGCCGGCCTCCGACCGACAGCTGAAGTTTGTCCAATTGCCCCGTGCAGGTTTGTCATCTAATGGATGACAAACTCGCCGAGCGTCCCCGACCTGGGATTCGCCAGTCGGAGGCTGGCGCTGCCGGGCAATTCAGCGCCGACCCCCGATCCCAGGCGGTTCAACGCGCCGCCGCGAGCATGCTGGCCGGGATCGCGCGCCGACCCGTCGTCGGGCCGCCATAGTCCACTGCCAGCCGTGCGTTTTTCTCTCCGTGCCGATAATACACGCGCAACGGATGCCAGCCCGCCGCCAGCCGGATCGTGCCCGACACCTCCTCGCCGCTCCGCCCAAAGTCGTCATCGATCACACGCGCGTCGTGCAGGAAAATCTCCGTGCCACCATCGCTCGACGCAAAGAACGTGTAGTCGCCATCGGTCTCGGCCCGAAAGAATCCGGTGAAAGCCGCCCCGCCATTCGCCCCGGCCGGAAGCACCCTCGCATCGATGGCCTGCGCGACGCCTTCGCTCGAAGACTCGAGTGTCTTGAAGTCGGGAACCCACGCCCATTTTCCCGCGTAAACCCGATAACTGATTTTCCCCACCTCGAGCGCCGCCGGCGCCGCGACGGCAGGAATGAGCGCCGTATCGTAAGGCCTCGGCGCCGCGGGATCCGGCCGCCTCGCCTGCAGTGCGCGGGCCTTCAACTGAGCCTGAATCCGCGCCATGCCAGCCTCGCCCGCGAGATTACGCGTCTGCCGGGGATCCTTCTCCACATCGAAGATCTCGAAATCGTCGTCCGCGGATTTGATATTATAGCGCACGCCGACATAGCCGCCGACCAGCACGGTCTGCATCTGTTGCCGCACGCGTCCGCGATGCTCCGGCGCGAACTCGGCATACGAAGGCGTTTTCTGATTGTTGAAATACTCCACATAGAGCGCGCTGCGGCGCTGCTCTCCCCGGCCCGTCAGCGTGGGCAACAGCGACACGCCGTCCGATGCCGCGGGTGCGGCCACGCCCGCCGCGTCGGCAAACGTCGCGAGCCAGTCCCAGTGGCCCGACGGCGTGCGGTCGACGCGCGCGGCCGAAATCCGTCCCGGCCAGCGCACGAACGTGGGTTCGCGCACGCCACCTTCCAGCGTGTCGCGCTTGATCCCGTCGAACGGGCCGTAGCCGGAAAAAAACTCGGGCTCGTAAGGCTTGCCCTTGAGATATGATTCACGCGAAGGGCCGTTGTCCGACGTGAAAACCACCAGCGTGTTGTCGTCGATCTTCAGGTCTTTCAGGAGCTGCAACAAATCGCCCGTGGCCGCGTCGATACGCCGCACGTCGGTGGCATAGCGCTTCTGCACCTCCGGCCACGGCAGTTCGGGCGTCGCCGGATTCCTGTCGTGATCCCACGTCGCGTCGGCGACCGCCGGATCGAACCAGCTGTCTGTCTCACCCGTCGCCGTGTTGATCATCGCGCCCGCGCGGCCCGTCCATTGCAGGCCGCCCTTCAATCCGCCGCCCGCGGGAAATTCGCAGGACGGCAGCGCGAGCACCGCGTGCGGAGTGTCGAACGCGAGATAGAGGAAAAACGGCTGCTTCGGTTTCGCCGCGCGATGCTCCGTGATCCATTTCTTGGCGCGCGCCGCAAAGAGATCCGTCGTGTAGCAGCGATCGAGTCCCGCCGACACCTCGCGGTCATTCTCCCACACCTCGCGTTTGTCTTCCTTCGGATAGTGGAAATGCCCGTCCCGGTGCCGGACATAACCAAAGTAGAAATCGAAACCACGCTTGGTCGGATAAGCCGGCCAGGAAGCAGGGCTGCCATCCGTCGCAGCAGCCGCTGCGCCGGAAGTCTGCGCCGCGCCCCCGGCGCGGCCTTGGAGTCCCCACTTGCCGATCGCCGCCGTCGCGTAGCCAGCCTGCTTCAGCACCGACGCGATCGTGTGGTTGTCGGCGAGTGCCTTGTCGAACTGGTTGTCGCGCACATTCGCGTGCCCCTGCGTGCGGCCCAGCAGCAGCGAAGCCCGCGAGGGCGCGCACACCGGCGCGGCGCAATAGTGATTACGCAACTGCACGCCTTCCCCGGCCATCCGATCGAGCTGCGGCGTCGCAAACCACGGAATCGAGCGGTCGTTCCGCGCGCGCCGCTCATTTTGAAAAGTCGGACCGGTGTCACCGAACCCCAAATCATCGCAAAGAATGAAGATGATATTGGGTGGCTCCGCCGCACGGAGCGCCGCCACCAATCCAAAGCAGCAGGCAAGAAGCAGTCTCGAGGTTTTCATATAAAGAAGAATGCAAACAGCAAAAGGGTGACTGTCGTCGCCAAGGACCGCACGCGAGGGCGGCGATCTGGCCGGCGAATTCTCCTCGCCGCCCGCCCGCCCCGCTCATCAGGGTCCTATCACACGGCCGACCACCACCTCCCGTGTCTTCCGCGCGATCGTGTAGAGGTTATCTGGATACGCCGGATCCCACGCGAACGCCTGGCCTTCGGCCGGGATCGCGATCGTCGCGATCCATTTCAAAACGGATCCCGCCTTCGGAAATTGCAGCACGTAAAGCTCCGGATTGTCGTGCCCCGTCATATATAGAAACCCGCCCGGGCCAAACGCGCCACCCGACGCACTGAACCCGCGCGCGCCAATCCGCCCCAGCAAGTCCGCCGGCAGCGCCCACCCGCCGGTCCGCCGCCACTCGTCATCGAAGGCGATAATCTGCGTCCAGGCCGGGTCGCGATTCGGTTCCGCGCCGCGCGCACCATAGTGCACGAAGCACGCGATCCACCCGCCGCCCGACGCCGTGAGCTTCGCCGAACGGTCGCGGCGATCGAGCCACGTGAACGATCCATCCACCCGACCCAGGCTGTGCGAACCCGCATGCGTGAGCGCCTTCGGATCGAAGATCTCCACCGAGCTCAACATCGGCACGCCCGGATAATTCGAGTGCACTGTGTAGAGCCGGCCGTCGATCACGTTGCCCGAATTCAGGTGGATGATCTCGCCGCCCGCGCCACCTTCCCAGAGCGCCACACGTTCGCCGGTCGCCTTGCGATATTTTCCAATCGTATGGTTGTTGATCGCGTAGAAAAACTCGCGGTCCACCGCCACGCCCTGCCGTGCCTCGTCGGCCTTGTAACGCCGCACTTCGGTGTAGCTCCAGCCGGACGTCGTCGGCAGCGGTTCCAGTTTCGCCGCCGCCGGCGGATTGGATGCCGCCGCGGCCAGCACGGCCGACGCAGCCGTGGCCACCACCGGAAGCAACCAGCCACCGAGCCTCACGCGTCAGGCTCCCGCCGGCTTCACCGTCTTCAAGAACTCCATGAACGCCGCCTTCTCCTTCGCGACGAGCGCGTCGGGTCCGGTCAGCTTGAAAAACCATGTCGCGCCGGCGTGCGGCACCATCGCGCCGAGCAGGCGCGTCGCACCGGCGCCGGTGCCCGCGATATCGACGACACCAATCTTCAGGCCGTTGGCCTCGACGCGCTCGATCGAGCGCGTCACCTCGTCGGGCGCTTGCGACGGCAGATTGATCTGCCCGCGCCAGCGATTCACGTTGGCGACCTCGCCGCCGACATCTCCCGGAAAGGCAGTGATCGCGAGCTCGGCCGTCGCGCCGCCTTCTCCCGTGATCGTGAACGTGCCCTTCCGCATCCCTCCCGCCGGTTTCTCCTGCCAGCCGGCCGGCCCCTTCCAAGTCAAAGCGCCACCGGTTGCGGTCGCGACCGGCGTATTCGCCATGCTGCTCCCACCGCCGGCCGCCGGAGCCGCCGGCGCAGCGCCCTGCGCGACACCCGCGTGATTGTGGTCCGCTGGCATTTTCGCGGTCGCCGGTGCCGGCTCCTTCGGAACGCGATACGACGTAACTTCTTCCTTCCGACAGCCGGTGAAAGCGGCTGAAACCGCGGTGAGACCGATCAGGACAACAGAGGCGCAACGCATGATGCGCTCAACGGAACCGACCCGCGGACCAGGCGCAAGCCCGCCCGCTTCGATGCCAAACGCAGACCCACCCGGCCCGGACTCGCGCCCCCGCGAGCCAGCATCGGGCTCCAGACACTTCTTACGCGGCGACCGCGAGGCGCAGCGATGCGAGCGCGTCGGCGATCGCGACCGTCTGCCGCTTGCGATCGAGGAAGAAGCTCACCTCGTTAAACCCGAGCGATTCGAGCTGGCGGAGCGCCACATCATAACCATCGCCCACGCGCTCGGGCCGGTGCGCATCCGCGCCGATCACGACCGGAATGCCGCGGCGCCGGATCAACTCCAGGATGCGCGGGCCGGGATTCATTTCCGGCAGTGATTTGTTCACCCCCGAAGTGTTGAGCTCCATGGCCACGCCCGTCTTGGCGATGCGGTCGAGCGCGCGCTCGATGTGCGGCTCGATACGGGCCAGGAGCCACTCGCGCGGCGACTCGTTCTTCACGAGATCAGGATGCGCCAGCGTGTCGTAGAGCCCGGTCTCCGCCGCCTGCGCGAGGTGCTCGAAATAGGTTTTCTGATAGTCGAAAAAATCCCCGTTGAAATACCGCCCCCGGTAATCCGGCACCTGCGTGTGCACCGAGCCGAGCACGTGATGCAGCGGCACGCGGGCGTGCAGTTTCTCCAGCCACGGCTCCACGCCCGGATAAAAATCGCTCTCCAGCCCGAGCCGCACATCGACCCGGCCCTCGAACTGCTCACGTGCGCTCGCCACGAGATCCACATACGCCTCGTATTCGTGCGGCTGCATGCGCACGGCATGCGAGATCCCGTCCGGCAGCGGGCAGTGACAGGTGAAAATAATCCCACGCAGCCCGCGGTTGGCCGCGACTCGCGCGTAATCGGCGGGCGTGCCGATGGCGTGTTTGCACAACGTCGTGTGGGAGTGTGATTCGTAGAGGAGAGGCTGCGTGGCAGAGTCGGACATTGAGAAAAAGGGTCGCGAGAATGCAGGCAAACCCACCCAAGCGCAACCCGCCTTTGCCCGTGAGAGGCGCTCCAGCGCGCGATGCGAAACGTAAACCGCTCCCGGGGCGCGGCTCCCACGCCATTTTTCACCGCTCGGGAAATAATGGTGATAGTTATCATCGAGTCTCGCCAACCGGGCGCGTTTCAGCCACCGAAACGAGGCAGCCCGGCTGCACGTCGAATCTTTCCGCTGCTTGCGCACCCGTTCCAAAGTCTCCCAGACGACCATCGCTCGCGACCTAGGCCTCTCGCAGGCGCTCGTATCGAAGGTGTTGAACGGCGTACGCGAACGCGTCGACCCGGGGACGTACGACCGAATCTGGGCGCACGCGATCAAGCTCGGCTATCGCGGCAAAGGCATCACGCCGGATGCGCCGTTGCTCGCCCGCGGCGCACACCAGATCGGGCTGGTTCTGCGCGCGGGACTACCTTCGTTCGTGGAAAGCAATTTTTTCAGCCACGTGCATGCCGGCCTGCACGCGGCGCTGCACGGGCGGGGCTTTTCGACCGTGCTGCTCGGTTCCGAGGACACGCTCAACCTCTCCAACCTCGGGCCGCTGCCATCGGCCCTCGTCGTGCTTGGCGTCGTGAACCCGCGCTTCATGCGCGAGCTCCGGCAGCACACCCGGCGGATCGTGTGCATCAACGGCAGCTATCCGGGCCTCTGCCATTCCGTGATGTCGAACGACACGCAGTCCGTCGATCTGCTGGTCGAACACCTCGCGGGTCTGGGACACCGGCGGTTTGGATGGATCGGCGGCCTGCCGGATTATCCGATGCACGAATCTCGCTTCAGTGCGTTCCGCGCGGCGCTGGCCAGCCGCGGGCTCGCCGAACCCGGCGCGGACCGCTGCATCATCAAACGCGAAGGAGCCGACCGGCAGCAGGGCCGCGAAGCGGCGCTCGCCTTGATCTCCCACCGCCAATCGCCGCCCTCCGCGATCGTGAGCTTCAACGGCGTCATGGCCCGTGGCGCCGTGAACGCGCTCCTGCAGTCCGGCTGGAAGATCCCCGCCGACCTCAGCCTCGTCGCGATCGATGCCACGCGTGTCTGCGTCGAGGAGGAGCCGCACATCACGTGCGCGAGCACCGTGCCGGAAAAGCTCGGGGAAACCGCCGCCCGCGTGCTGCTGGACAGCACCGGAGCCGAGGACGAAAACTACCAGACCATCATGATGGCGGCGCAGCTCCGCCTCGGCGCGACCTCCGGCCCCGCGAAGTAGCAGCTGGAACGGCTGGCTCCACGAACGTGGCGCCCGAGAACACACGTGGCCTGCATCCGAGCGTAGCCCGCCTCCGGAGAGGCGGGATTGAGTGACCAGGTGACGAATCTCGCGTGCTGCTGCAGGAGACGAGCGGGGTTTACCCGCGATCGGATCCCGAAGCCGCGATCGAACCCTGAACAGCCCGGCGCCGGGCACGCGTCGGGACCTATGGCGTCGACGTATGCGCCAGCGTCACGTTGTCCACCGTGAGCGCATCGGCGCCGCTGCCATCGTTGCTGTTGCCATAGACGCAGACCGCCAGCGTGTCGTAGAGCGAAACGATGCCGGTCACCTCCGTCGTCACCGTGTAGCCGCTCAATGCGCCGCCGGTGTACGTAATGCTCAGCGTCGCCGAATCCACACCGGTGACGGTGATCGTCAACCGCGCATGATAGGACGTACCACTGGCAAACGAAACTTGCGGACCGCCGGCGCCGAAGCTGGTGCTGTAAGCCGTGGATTGCGTGATCAAAGTGGCCGCGCTCGTGGCGTTGCGCCGGCGAAACGTGGTCGGATTCGCGGTAGTCGGCGCAACATTCGTGAGCACCGCGTAACCGGTGTAGGTGACGCTCGGGTTCGAGCTGTCGGCGGCGAAGAGGCTGTTGCCGTTGCTATTGAAGAGCCCGATCCGGATCACGCCGTCGGTCGCCGGATTCGTCAGGGTGAAATCGAAGTCGAGCGCAAGCGTGTCGCCGATGCCGAGCGTCTTCGCGGGATAATGCGCGACCGCGTGGCGGCTCGCCGTGCCGCCGGCGATGAGCTTCATCGCGCCGGAATCGATCACGAGCGTGCTACTCGCCGCGGAGGCAAACCAGGCCGCGGACGAAGGCAGGTTTTGCCCAGAGCGGTTTCCATCGGCAAACGCGTCGTTGAGAATCGTAATGGTCGTCGCGCCATCGGCGGCGGTGCCGAGCCGGTCGGCGAGTTGTGCGCGGTAAAGCGAACGGACCGCCGGCTCCTGATTCGCGAGCTCGATGAAGCCGGCCGGCTGCACGAAGGGACCGATGCCGGTGTTGTTGCCGAAGGAGCCGATGGCGTAGTTCTGCGCGGTCGGCGGTTTTTGGACGACGATGTTGTAGCCCGCGCCTCCGGCATCGGAGCGCCACACGACGCTGTGCGCCGCGCACCAGCCGTGGTCGCCGACGTCGCCGGCGTTGTAGAGCTGCACCGCGGTCGAGACGCCGGGGTGTTGAAACGCGACGTTGTCGTAGAGCGTGGCCGTGGACCACCACGCGTGAGGCTCGGAGGCGGAGAGCGTGTTGTCCGCCACGCAGTCGAGAAACACGACCCCGGCATCGACCGCGCCGCCGCTGTTCGCAAACGAGTGCCGGCCTTGCGAAGCGTAGCAGTTGCGGAACAGGACGAGCTGCGCCTGATACGTCGCGAAGTTGTAGCGCCGCGCGCCGCCGACCAGCGAATGCGGCTCGATCGCGCGGCAGGAATCGACGGTCGTGCGCGAGCAATCGCCGCCGAGGACGATCCCGTAGAGCGTGAAATGCTGCGTCGTCACCTTCCGCGCCCAGCAATCCTCCGCCTCGACGAACTCGATGCAGTGTTTCGCATGATCCTCGGAGAGCTCACCGTTGGTGACGATATCGACGAGGAAGTTCTCCAGCCCGACATGCGTCACGATGCCGGTGCGATCGTATTTGTAGACGTAACTCTGCGCGAGGTTGCGATCGAGGTGGTTGAACACGGGCGCGTCGATCGTGAGGGTGTTGCCCGAGATCGCCGTGATGTAGCGGAGATATCGCAGGTCCTTCGTGCCGGGTATCCAGGGCTCTTCGGCCGTGCCGCCGTAGTTGATCGCGGCGAGCCAGCCGTCGGTCGACGGCTGATGCACGACCACCTGGTCGCCGACGGTGTAGAGACCTGGCGTATCAACATCGAAACTACGCGCGCCAACCTGGACAAACGCCGTCGTGATCTCGGCGCGCGTGTTGGGGAGCTCGCTGCGAAAGCGGTCGTTGAAACCGCCGCCCGCGATGACGACGGAGGCGGTGCTGGCGGAGAGCGGGCGTTGCAGGATGGTGTTGGTCGCGGAGTCGTGGCCGTCGCCCACCCCGGCCAGCACCACGCCGCTCTTGTTCATGCGGATCGTGCCGTCGATGCGATAGAGGCCGGCCGTGAGTAGGAGCGTGCCGCGATAGCCGTTGGGCTGAGCGGTCATCGCGCCGACTTCGTCAATCGCGGCCTGGATCGCGGCGGTGTTGTCGCCCGCGATGGGCGAGATCGTCTTAACCACGGGCACGGCCGGCAGCGGAACGCCGCCGCCCTTGTAGCCCGCGTGGCTGAAATCGACGACGCGATTTCCGTCGACGTCGGCCGGATAGCTGAGGTTGCCGTTGCCATCGTCGACGACTTTGGTCGAGGCGTAGGTGGTGCCGGGCGTGGTCACGGTGAGGGTGGCCGCGGCGCTCGTCGTTGATCCGGACGCGTTGGTGACGACGACGGTGTAATCGGCGGAGTCGGCCGGCTGTGTATCGGAAAGTTGATACGTGAGGCCCGTCGCTCCGGCGATGGCCGTGCCGTCTTTTTTCCATTGGTAAGTGAGCGGCGGCGTGCCGGCGGCGGCGACGCGGAGGATCACGGTGGAATGGGTGCGGGCCGTCTGCGACAGCGGCGGCGTCACGATTTGCGGGGCGGCGGTCACGACGAGCGTGGCCTTGTTGCTGATCACGGTGCCGGAGGAGTTGTTGACGAGGACGGTGTAGTCTCCGGCGGCGAGAGGCTCGACGTTTTGGAGCTCGAGCGTGGCGCCCGTCTTGCCGGAGAGGTTCACGCCGTTCTTGCGCCACTGGAAAGTCGGCGCGGGGTTGCCCGTGGCGGCGACGGTAAAGGTAACGTTGCCCGGCGGGGTGAACGTCTGGCCGGTGGGCTGCGTCGTGATCGTCACGGCGGCTTGGATCGGATCGAGATCGTTCACCGTGAGCACGGCGGCGTCGCTGGTGACGGAGCCAGAAGGCCCGGTGACGACGACGGTGTAGCTGCCGTCCGCGGCGGGTTTCACGTTGGGCAACGAAAGGAACGCCGACGTGGCGCCGGGGATGTCATCGCCATCGAGTTTCCACTGGTAACTGAAAATGCCCGTCTCGCCGGTGGCGGTGACGCCGAGCGCGAGGCTGTCGCCAAAGTAAACGGTGCCGACCGTCGGCTGCGTCGCGATCGCCAGGGCGCCGGGCGGGCGGGCGGCGACGAGCGAGACGTTGTCGAGGGTGATCGCATCGGCGCCGACGAGGCCGCCGTTGCCGTAGACGCACACGGCGATCGTATCGAAGGTGGAGACGATCGCGGTGTCGGTGCGCGTGAGCGTGTAGCCGCTGAGCGCACCGCCCGTGTATTCGATTTTCAATGACAGCGCATCGGTCGCCGTGCGCGTGAGGCTGAGCCTGGCGCGATAATAGATGCCGGCGGCGAAGCTCTGCTGCGGCCCGCCCGCGCCGCCGAGGGCGGAGCCGTAAGCGCCCGACTGCGTGATGAGCGTCGCCGCTGGGCTCGTGCCGCGCTTGCGCCAGGAGGTGGGATTCGCGGACGTGGGGGCGATGTTGGTGAAGACGGCGTAGCCGGGATAGGTGACGGCGGGGTTGCTGTTGTCGGCCGAGTAGAGCGCGCCGCCGTTGCTGTTGAAAAGGCCGAGGCGGATAACGCCATCGGTCGCCGGATTGGTCAGCGTGAAATCGACGCTGGCGGTGAGCGTGTCGCCGACGGGAATGCTCTGCGCGGGAAAATGCGCGACCACGTGCCGGCTGCTGCCGCTGCCGCCGGAACCGGCGGTGAGCTTTATCGCCTCGCCCTCCATCGTGACCGTTCCAGTCGCGTGCGAAGCGAACCACGCGAGCGATTCCGACGGCGTCTGCGAGCTGCGCTCGCCGTCCGCGAAGGTGTCGAGCACCGAAGGCTTCGCGAGCACGAGGGACACGTTGTCCACCGTGATGGATTCGGCCGCGACGACGCCGCCGCTGCCGTAAAGGCAGATCGCGAGGGTGTCGAAGGCGGTGACTATATCGATGTCGTTGCGCGTAAACGTGTGCCCGGCGAGCGCGCCGCCGGTGTAGCTCATCGTGATGGCAACGTGATTCTCCGCGGTGCGCCGGACAGTGAAACGGGCGGTGTAGGTCTCGCCCTCCGCAAAGGGCGCGCTCGGGCCGCCGCTGGCGAGCCCAAGCTGGCTGCCATAAGCCTGGCTGCCCGTGATCAGCGTGGCCGCGGAACTCGAGCGACGCTCACGCAGTTGATGCGGGTTGGCGGCGGCGGGCGCGACATTGGTGTAGGAAGCGTAGCCGGTATAGTTCACGGCGGGATCGGCGTTGTCGGCGGTGAAGGCGCTGCCGCCATTGCGATTGAAGAGACCGAGACGCAGGATGCCGTTCCTGATCGGGGCCGTGAGCGCGAAGTCGAAGCTCAGCGTGAGCGCATCGCCGACGAGGAGCGTCTGCAGCGGGAAATGCGCGACGGCGTGACGGCCGGTGGTGGTCGTGGTGAGCGTCATGGCCTGGTTGGCCACTGTGAGCGCGGTGCCCGGGCCCGAACAGAACCACGCCAGCGATCCGGGCAGGCTTTGCGTCGCGCGCTCATCGTCGGCAAAGGTGTCGTTCGCGATCGTCGTGGTGGCGAACGTCTGCGGGACGAGGCTGGTGACGGTGAGCGTGGCGGCGTTGCTCGTGACCGAACCGGCGGCGTTGGTGACGACGACGCGATAGCTGGCGGCATCGCCCAGCGCGACGCTCGTCAACGTGAACGAGGCATGAACGGCGCCGGCGATGTTCACGCCGTCCTTCTGCCACTGATACGCCGGCGGCGTGCCGCTGGTCGTCACCGAAAACGTGATACGATCGGTGAGATTGGCGGTTTGGCTCATCGGATGCGTGACGATGGTGGGAGCAGTGGCGGCGGCGAGCGATGGTGCCTCGAGGCCCGTGTCGGGCGCGACGCTGCGAGCGGCGGCGGTGGGTGGCGCGCGCGGCGCGATGGACGTCATCGCGACCGCAGGCGGCGGAGACGCGACCGCGGCTCGATTGTCCGACGCCGAGACCGGCGTCATGGGCATGAAGTCCCACACGGCGAGCGCGCATTCATGCGCCTCCGTTTCGCCGTCGGCGGTTGCCACCGTCAGGATGAACGCATACTCGCCGGGCTGCGTCGGCACGCCGACGATGCGCGCGGCGTCGAGCCCGGTGGACACGAGCTGCAGGCCAGGCGGCAGCGCGCCGGAGACGACGCTCCAGGTGAGCACTCCGCTGGCGGGCTGGCCGGGTTCCAATGGCATCTCGTAGCCGAGGCCCAACGCGCCGGGCGGCAGTGTATGCGATTGACTGATACGCGGGCGCGCCGGGGCGGTCGAGGCTTCGGTGCGCGCGTCGTGGAGCGGGAGACGGGAGGCGGGCGACGAGCGGAGCTGGGTGCTCGCGACGGCGGCGCCCAGCCCGAGGGCGGTGGCCGCGATGAGCGACAGGCGGAGGGTGGTTGGGGTCATGGGGTAATTAAAAAACGACTCTCCCCCGGCACCGCGCCGTCACCGCAAGGCTGACCGACGCCGGGGAGATCGGCGGGCGGCCCGGCACTCATTGCCTCACGGGCTCAGAAGCGTCCGCGCACACCAGCGGTGAAGCTCGTGCCCTGATTCGCCTTGAAGAAGTGCAGACCGTTCAAGGTCACCCACGCGCGTGACGGCTCGTCGGTGAGATTCGAGATATCGAGGAAGACCTCGTAGCGGCGGTTGAACGCGTATTGCAGCTTCACGTCGAGCATCAGCCGCTCCTCGTTGTAGACATCGACCCCGCCGTTGGTCGTGAAATATTTCCGGTCGGTCCAGTTCGCGAGCACGCGCGCATCGAGGCCGCGGTGGCGGAAATTCAAACCGGCGTTGCCGCTGCGCGGAGCCAGGTTCGACAGCTTGGAGGTCGTCGCCGCGCCGCCAAACGTGCCCTCGGCTTCGAGTCGCGTGAAGTTCGCAAAGGCCCCCAGCCCGCGCAGCGCGCCCGGCAGGAAACTGAATTGCTGCTGATAGCTGATCTCGACGCCGCGGATGCGCGCGTCGCCGACGTTTTCGCGGGTCGAGAGCCGGTAGCCCGCGTAGAGTCCGCTGCCGTCCAGACCTTCGGGCCCGATGGAGGTCGAGGTCACGCGGGCGTAATCGGTGATGTCCTTTTGAAACGCCCCGATGCTGATGAGGCCGACGGGCTCGAAGTATTTCTCGACGCTCAGCTCGTAGTTGTCGGTGTGATACGGCTTCAGGTCGGGATTGCCGATCGTGACGGTACTCGTCTCCGAGTTTTCCGTGATCGTCGGAATGAGGCTGGCGACGGGCGGGCGCGAGATCGCGCGGTTGAAGCTCGCGCGGAAGAGCAGGCCGTCGCGCGGCTCGTAGATGAAATGGAGGCCGGGAAACACATCGCGGTAGTCGCCGGTGGAGGTGTTGCGCCGCACGAAGGAGCGTTGCGCGCGGGCGGCGTTGGCCTCCACGGTGGCGGGCACGAGGCTGGCGCCGCCGACGCTGTTGCCACCCCACGAAGCGGTCGCGTTGCGCACCCAGCCGGTGCCCTCCGTCTCGGTTTCCTCGAGGCGCACGCCGCCGAGGACGCGGAGCGGGCCGAAGCGCGCCGACGCCTGTACATAGGCGGCGGTGATGGTCTCGCGGAATTTCGCGTCGGCGGCATTCGACGTCACGAAGCTGTTGTAGGCATCCGCGGCGGTCTGCCGCCAGAAGCCGGCGGGCGCCGCCACCGGATCGCCGGCGCGACCCGTGCCGGGAACCGTCATGAACGGAAAGGGGCCGTAACGACCGTCCGCCTGTTTATAGTTCACGGTGGCAAACGGCGTGAGCGCGTCGTCCGCGGAGTTCGCGATGCCGTCGGCGCCGGTAAACGTGTAGGCGGCGTAGTCGGTCGTCTGCATGCGATTATCGTCGTCGTATTTGACGCCGGTCTTCACGACGACCGGCACGCCGAGGTCGAGGGTCTTCGTAAAGTCGGCGCGCGCGCCGTAGAGATCGTTCGGCGCCTTGTAGGACTGGCGCGTCATCGTGCGGACGTTGTAGCTCGCCGGGTCGGTGATCGACGGGCCGGCGGTCTGGCGGAAAATCGGGTACCACGGATCCTGCCCGCGACGATCGATCTCGAAACCGATGCCCGTCGTGCCGGTGGTGCGAGCCTGGGTGCGGATCCAGGCAGGATAATTGATGTTGGCGTGCGAGTAACTCAGCCGCAGAGCGAGCGTGGCTGTGTTTTGAAAGAGCTTGGTTTCGCCGCCGCCGTTGATCGCGAAATTGGCGGATTTCTTCGTGAAGAGGGACGACTCGCTGATGCCGACGGACGCCGCGTGCGGGAGCAGCACCGAATGTTCATAAGTGCTGTCGGCGGTGAAATTCGCAGCGGTCGCGGCCGGATTGCCGAACGCCGGGCGGTAGTATTCCTGATCCTGCACATTCGTGTTGTGCGAGAACTTCACGTAGGCGAAAGCCTCGGGGCTCAGCTTGTAGTCGATGCTCAGGCCGGTGTTGCGCGCCTCGGCGGGATAGCCGAAATCGCCCGTGCCGAAGATGCGCGTGAGCGGGTTGTCGGAGGTCGCGTTGAGATACGATTGGGAAACGCCGGTGTACAGTACACCGGCGGCGCCGATCTCGTCCTGCGTGGTGGCGGAGACGCGGCGGTTCACATTGAAGGCCAGCCCGAGGTTCCGCTTGCCGCCGAACACGCTGAACACATCCGCAAACGAAACGCCGATCAGGTCGAGATTGTCGGGGCGGTCCTCGAATGGGCTGCCGTCGAAGCTGCGCTCCCGCCAGAGCACGCCGCCGGTGACAGTGATGCGACGGCCGGGAAGATCGAAGGCGCGGCGCGAAACGAGATTCACGTAACCCGCCACGGCGCTGGCATCCTGATCCGGCGTCGGAGCCTTGATCAGCTCGATCGACTCGACGTTACCGGTGCCGAGCTGCTCGATCTGATAATCGCGGCTCGCCGACGTGCCGGTGGAGCTCGCCATGCGGTCGCCATCGACCAGCAGCGAGGAGAAACCCGGGCCCATGCCGCGAATGAAGAGCGTGCGCACCTCGCCGCCGACGACGTCGGTCGAGATGCCCGGCAGTCGTTGGATGAGCTCACCCGGATTCGCGGCGGGATTCCCGAACGTGTCGGCCGCGGCCACGGTTTTTGGATTCATCGCCTGGCGCTGAAGCTGGATTGCCTGCGCGGCGCCTTCGCGCACGCCGGTGACGGAAAACGGCTCGAGCCGATAGATCGAAGCGGAAAGCCGCACGTCCTGCACGACCGTCTCCCCCGCAGTGACCGATACCGTCACGCGCGCCGGATCCAGCCCGGTGAACCCAATCACGAGCGTGTGGTTGCCGGACGGAAGCGTGAGGCGATACGCGCCACCACGCTCGGCCGTCGCAGAAATCGTCGAGCCCTCGACGCGCACCGTCGCGCCCGGCAGCAAGTCGCCCGTCGCCTCATTGGCCACGGTGCCGACAACCGTGCCGGTCTGCGCGCAAAGCGCAGCGGTCGCCAAAAAGCCGGCGAGAAGAAGATGACGGAAAAGGCTAATCGCACAGGCCGGAAATGGACCGCATGCGAAGACGGCAAAGGACAGGGGTTTCATGGTGGGGTGGAGTCGAGGCTCAGTCAGGTCAGCGGCACCGCATAGTTGCGGCACCACTGGCTAGAAGAGCCGGCAAAAGCCTGCCCGCAAGAAGAAATGATATTTATCACCACCAATCATTGCGCATTCCAGCAGGTAGAAGCGCAGAGACTTCGCTCGACTCATCAGATTATGCTTATTTTTAATACTCACTTCGCGCGGTTTGGACGTGACGCCGGATCGCAGGCGTGACGAGGTTTTCGCGTGTCCCGATCAGTCGCGGACATTCGCATTGTTTTAGAAGGAAACGCGTACTGCGCTCGCACCCCTCGCGGGCCGGGCCAGCAGTTTCCCACAATGCAAAGTTGCCAGAACGTCTCTCGATTCCATCGTCAACGCCCGCATGCCCCCTCCCACCCCCGCCCACGATGATGTGGTGCATAGTGAGCCGTTCCTCCGCTCACTGATGCGCCGCCAGCTGGCCTTGTCGATTTCCTGCGCCTCGACCTTCATGGTCGCGCTGCTCGGTCTGCCGCTGGCGAACTATTTCGCCCCCGAGCTCATGGCCACACGCGTCGGGGGATTTACCCTGAGCTGGTTGGTGGTGGGCGTGCTGTTCTTCCCGTTCGTGTGGATCATCTCTTATGTCTTCATCCGGCGCTCGATCGCGCTCGAAAACGATGAGGTCGCACAGGTCCAAAACGGAAAGGAGCGGCGCTGACCATGGCTGCCTTCCCCCTTTTCGCCGCAACCTTCGGCGGCGTCGATCTCTGGATCTTCACGTTCTCGTTCATCACCGTTGCCGTGACCATCGGGATGGGTTTCTGGTCCGCCCGGAAATCCAAGACCGCGAGCGATTTCTTCGTCGCCGGCCGTTCGGTGTCGGTCGGTTGGAACGCCTCCGCCATCTCGGGCGAGTATCTGTCCGCGGCGTCGTTCATGGGTGTCGCAGGCATGGTGATGTCGAGCGGCTACGACGCGCTGTGGTATCCGGTGTGTTACGCGTGCGGTTATCTGTTCCTGCTGCTGTTCATCGCGGGGCCGCTGCGCCGGTTCGGCGCCTATACCATTCCTGACTTCGCGGAGGGTCGCTTCGACTCGCCGCTGTTCCGGAAGATCGCGGTCATTTTCGTACTGTTCATCGGGTTCTTCTACACGATGCCGCAGATGAAGGGCGCGGGCGTGACGCTCGCCTATATCTTTCCGGGAATCCCGTACTGGGCTGGCGTGGTGCTGGTCGGCGCGGTGATCACCTTCAACGTCGCCCTCGGCGGCATGAAAGGCATCACGCTCGTACAGGCGTTTCAATATTGGGCGAAGATGTTCGCGATAAGCGTGCCGATCTTCGTCGTGATGGCGGTCTTCGGTTTCTATAATCAGCACGTCGGCGCGAACCAGGCGCCCGGCGAACCGCCGGTCGCGATCGGTGCCAGCGCAAGCGGCGTGGATGGTTCCAGCGCCGCCAAAGTGCAACGCCAGCCGTTGACCGAAAAAGCACCGCCGGACGCCGCGTGGATCGCGCCCTTCGGCCCGCTGACGACGAAGGCCGTCAATGCTGCCGCCGCCGTTCTTCCTCCCGAACAACGCGCCGCCTACCTCGAGGAACATCAACGCCCCTACTCGCTGCTCTATACCTATTCCCTGATCATCGCGCTCGTGTGCGGGACCGCCGGATTGCCGCACATCCTCGTGCGTTTCTACACGAACCCCGATGGCGTCGCGGCCAAACGCACCACGATGTGGGTGATGATTCTGATCGGCATCTTCTATGTGTTCCCGCCGGTCTTCGGGGTGATCGGCCGCAACTTGATGCCAGAGCTCTACGCCGGCGTCGGCGCCAAGGGCACGGACAAGATCGTGCTCGAACTGCCGACGCTGCTTTCCGTGAAGTCGACGCTGCTCGGCTCCGTGCTCAGTGGCATCACCTGCGCGGGTGCGTTTGCCGCGTTCATGAGCACCTTCAGCGGATTGCTCGTCTCGATGACAGGTGCCTTGGCGCACGACGTCTATGGCCGGATGTTGCGGCCAAACTCGAAACCGCAGGAGCGATTGGTGGCGTTCAAATTCGCCGCGGTGCTCGTCGGCGGCATCGCGATCGGGCTCGGCTGTTTCGTCGAACCACTCGAAATCAACTTCATGGTCGGCCAGGCCTTCGCCATCGCCGCGGCGAGTTATTTCCCGCTGCTGTTCATGAGCGTTTGGTGGCGCGGCATGACGATGAAGGGCGCCGCGATCGGCATGCTCACCGGCGGCCTCTGCGCGCTGGTGGCGGCAGCGTTGACGAACTTCTCCACGCTCGCGCTCGACAAGGGCCCGATGGGCAAAGTCTTCGCCGGCTTCGCGCCGCTCAACTCATTCTGGGCGCAGCATCCGCTGCTCCGCATCCTCTGCGAGCAGCCCGCGATCTGGACCGTCCCGCTGGCGATCACTCTGATGATCGTCGTCTCGAAAGCCACGGCGCGAAACGTCCCCGCCGACGTGCGCATGAAGATGCTGGTGCTGCACGCGCCCGAAAAACTCGGCCTGAAACAGGAATACATCCAGGAGCACCAGGCGGGCGCCGGACATTAATTAAGGTGGGACGGTTCGGGGTGGGGCGGAGAACCAGCCTCACCCCGGCGAAAAATCGCGCGACGCGCGGGCAACTGCGCGCTACACGTTCGCAGCCATTTCGCGTTTCAGCTCACGCGTCATGAGCGATGCAAGCGCCGCTGCGGGCTTTTTTCCCTCGAAGAGGATCGCGTGCATCTCGCGCAGGATCGGCGCGTCGATCCCGCGCTCCGCGCACAAGCCGGCAAACGACTCGGTCGTCTTGTGGCCCTCGACCACGGTTCGTCGGCCGCCCATCACCTCCTCGACGCTGCGGCCCTCGCCAATCCGCTGCCCGAATTCGCGATTGCGACTCCAGCCGCCATAGCACGTGGCGACCAGGTCGCCGAAACCGCTGAGCCCATAAAACGTTTCCGGCCGAGCGCCGAGCGCCGCACCAACCCGCACCATTTCGGCCAGCGCACGCGTGAGCAGCGCGGCCTTCGTGTTGTCGCCCAGCTTCAGGCCGTCGCAACACCCGGCTGCGATCGCGTAGATGTTTTTCAAGCAGCCTCCGAACTCCACGCCCGCCAGGTCATCGCTCGTATAAATCCGCAGGCTCACGCTGCTGATCGAGGTCTGGACTTCGTTGGCAAAGCTCCCGATCGACGGCGCAGCCAGGACCATGGCCGCGGGCTGGCCGCGCGCGAACTCCAGCGCATTCGTGGGGCCGGAAAGCGAGCCGGCCGGAATCTCGGGCAACGTCTCCGCGATGATTTCCGACGGCCGCAAATGCGTGCCAAGCTCGAGGCCTTTCGCGAGACTCACGACCAGCCTCGCGTTTGTACTCACCGGCAGGGCGCCGTGAATCCGGACGCAGGTCGACCGCAACGCCTGCGCCGGACAGGCCACGAGAATGATGTCCCCATCGAGCAGCGCGAGCGGCAGCGACGCCGTGATCCTGATCGCCGGCGGCAGCACGGCCCCCGGCAAATATTCGAGATTCTCCCGCGCCGCGATCAGCTCCTGCGCGTGATCTTCGCGCCGCGGCACCAGGGTCACACGACGACCGACCCGGGCAAGGTGCAGCGCGAAAGCGGTACCCCAGGCGCCTGCGCCGACAACGACGAAATTCATGACGACCGATCTAGCTCACGAAACACCTGAAACACACGAAAAAGATGATGAGCCAAGGAACCCAACCGGAACCCTACTTGCCCAAGAGCCCAGAAATAGTTGGAACGGGTGCGATCCACTTTGATCGGGGCGGATTGCCTCTGAGATCAACGGGGCGCCCTTAGCTTTCCAAACAAAAATGGGGGAGCGGCTGTTGGGGGACCCCGGGAAATGTTTGAAATGGGTGTCGATCGATGCAACTTGGGCAATGGCCCGAGACCCGCTCGACTGGCCGCTTACTTTCGTAATCGGCGCATTTGTTCGGTCGCGCCGTTTTCCCGACGACTGGGGCCGCATATGCAAACGCGGGTGCCCTGAACACTGGATCATTCAGCTCCCGACCGGAGTCCGCATCGAGCTGCCAGGAGCGCAACTGGAAGAGTTTGAGCCGACGATACGCCAGCTCCACGAGTTCGAGAAACGTTCGTTGTGACGTTCAGCGCGCCGCGACCACGCACCCATTTGCCGCCATCGCCGCCATCGCGCGCTCGATCACGTCCGCCGCTTCCACTGGATCCAGCGCCGCGCAGTAGGCTTCCACGCGCGCGATCGCATCTTCCGGCGAACTCGACCGCGCGATAAGTTGCACGATCGGCGCGTAGTCCGTGCGCAGTTGTGGCGCGAGCTCCGCAGCCGCGCCGCGAACAATCGTTTCGTTCGCCGCCGTCGCCTGGTCGCGCCGGGCTTTGAGCGAACCAGACGCCGAAAAGGCCTTAATGGGTCCAGCCGCGACCGGCGCCGGCGCGCGCTGCACCGCAAAGCCCATTTTTTCCGAGATGATCGGCAGCGCTTCGTCTGCCGGCTCGAGCCCGGCCTGATTCAGCGCACTCAGCGACTCGCCGGTGTTCTTGGCCTCGTCCGGCGTGTCCGAAGCCCACACGAGTTTCGGTGTGCGACCCGCCAGGCCGTTGATTTTGAGGTATTGCTCTAGGAGCTGGTAGCGAATGCACGCTGCGAGTCGTCGCGCGTCGCTCTTTCGCTTGTCGGAGCGCACCGCATCCTGGCTTTTCGCGACGCCCGAGCCCATTCCGGTCGATTTCGCGTCAGATGAGAGAGTCTGACCGCCGATCAGCTTCGAGATCTCCTCGTTGCAGACCGTTTTCCACTTGTCGTAGGCGTCGCCCGAGCTGCTCGCGCTGGCTTCCACGAGCTCAATCTGGGTTTCACTGCTCACGACCAAGCCCCAGAGCCGCGTTGCCGCCGAAAACGCGCTTTGCAGGATCCCGCGCGTGGCGTCGTCGGCCTGGTCGTATTTGCCGACGATGAACGGCGCGCCATAACGCTCCAAGAAACGCGCCCACCAGTCGCGGCCCATGTGGCCGAGCAACCACCAGAACACCAGGCTCCGCATCGGGCCGCCGAAATTATCCGGCGCGCCGAGCAGATGGCCCCGGTGAATGATGTAACGCGAGAGCGGCGGGTCGAAGAGCTCTGCCGTGGGCCGGCCTTGCTCGTCGACCTCGCGGAGTTGCAGCCGGCCGTTGCGGAAATCGAGCAGCTCGTACGGCACCGGCGTGAGCGCGGCCAATTCGTAGATGAGTTTGACCGCTTTTCCGCCTTTGATGCCCACGACCCGCGTCGCGGGCCGAAACGTCTTCTCGACCAGCGAAACCGGGTAAAGCACCGAGTCGAGCAGGTGAGCGCAGGCCTCTTCCCAGTCGCGAGACTCGTCGATCATGTCCATGCCGACGGCCGCCGCGGTCGCATCGTCGGCGTTGTCCTTGTCGCGCGGTTGCACGGTGAGCGTGTCGCTGAGCACCGCCTCTTTTCGCTCCATGAACCGGCCCTGCAGGTGCGAGCCCGTCATGATCATCTCGAGGTAAAGCGCGAAGAGCTGCTCACAGTTGCCGTTCTTGGCGCTCGTCATGATCTCGTGCACGAGGTCGACGTCGAGGTCGGCCGCCTCGAGGCGCGGCATCGTGCGCACGTCGAAGACGGTGCGGACCTTCGTGGGCAGGTGGTCGCCGAGCCAGCGGAAGATGCGGTCTTTATAGCTGAGAGTGGCCATGGTGTTTCCTTCGGTTAAATCGCTCGGCGGGCGGCCGCCGGCCGGTTGCGGGCGCTGAGCCGCCCCACATCGCGCCGCGGGTCGCTGCGTTTGCCGGCGCCGTATTTACCGACCTGCAGCGCCTGCGCGTCGATCGGCCCGCCCTTCGCGACGAGGCCGTGCAACGCGTTCTCGATCGCGCGGTGACAATCCCCGTGGCCGCCATCCTCGATCACCTCGCAGACAAACGTTCCACGGTCGCGCACCGTCTGGCGCAAATCCGTCTGGACCCATTTCCCGGCGGGCAGCGCGAGGTAGCCGTCTTCCACCGTATTCACGCACAGGTTCACGAGGTAGTTTTTCCACAGCATATCCTCGCCGCCGTAGGTCGTCTTTTCGCTGTTGATGATGAGCTCGACCGGCACTTTTCCGGCGAACTCGCGGCGCAGATCCACGGCGAAGAAACGTTCGTTCGTTGCGTCGATGCACAGCCGGCGCGCGCGTAGCTCCACGCTCGCGAGGCCTTCGAGAATCATCGACAGGATTGCCCGGAGCACGGCTGGATCCGAGTTTTTGAATCGGAGCAGCAGCCGCACGTAGTGCATGAGGTGCACCTGTTGCAGGACGGCGACGGCGGTGGGGTTGCTTTTCGCCTTGGTCGTCGTGCCCAGATCCAGGCCGATCGCCACCTTCGGATGCGTGCGCGAGAACAGGTTGAAGCAGCCTTTCGGCAGCACGTCTTCGACGCGGATGATTTTTCGCCTGGGGGTCATGCGAAGGCCGGCTCGATCTTTTCGCGGTGCAGCCGTCGAGCTTCCTCTAGAAACCCGGGCGCGATCCGCCGCCATTTGATCGGCATGATGGTGACGACCTGGTTGCCGCGCGTGAGGATCACCGCGTAGCACTCCTTATCCTTCGGGGAAAAGATGACGTATTCGCGCGTGCCGTTGTCTTCCTCGCGCGAGAGCACCGCCGCCTCGAGGACGAAATACAACAGCACGTCGTCGCCGTAGAGGGCGGTGCGTTGCTCGAGCTGCCGCTGCGCGTGTTTGGTCCAGATGAGTTTCATGCGGCGATCACGACGTCGTGAAAACGTGCGCCTCGGCTGTAGACGCGTGTCTACGATCTGTTCGCACGTGCGAACGAGTGCAGCCGGCCGCACTCGCCGCCAGGCCCGTTCGATGAAGGTGGCGAGCAGAGCGCCCGCGGCACCGGTGATGATTTCCGACAGATTGTGTAGGTTCACCCACGTGGAGCCGTGTCAAATAGGTCATTTGGCCACGCCCGCCTTGACGGCGGCCTCCATGTGATCGACCAGCGGCCGCCCGCGTGAGTCGTCTTTCTCCACTTCACGCCAAGGGTGCCCTTCGAACAGGCACCGGAGATCCGCGCGCTCTTTCTCCGCACGCATCCGCGCCGCGTCGGCGGCAGACTGCAGGCCGCCGTACATACAATTGCGTGGGTCGAACGGTGCGCCGGTGAGGCCCTCGATCAGCAGCACGAGCTCGTCGAGCCGCGTGAGGTGACGGATGTGTACGAACCGTGAATAGCGGTGCGCTGTGTCGGAGCGTAGCCAGCAAAACCAGTTTGAGCCGGGCGCCCACCACGCCAGCTCGATGCCCAGATCTTCGTAGCTGCCCCGTTGTCCGCACGCATTGCCGAGCCACAAAACCCAATGCTTGTCGGGCTGGCGGTCGAATTGGTGCCACTTGAAACCCAGCTTGCGCAGGATGTCTTCGGTGATCGCGCCGGTTTCGATCACGCCGAGGGAGTGGAGATAGCCGGCAACCGTGCTGATCACGCCGCGATTTCCTCCGTGATGTTGACGCCGATGCACTGGCCCTTGCCGGCCGCCTGCGCGCGCGCGATTCCCGCCAGGCTGAGCGCGGCCGTGCCGCCGGCCACGAAGGTGAGCCGGTTGTTTCGGTCCCACCCCACCTTGTCGAAGGCGAGCGCGCGATCCTCATCGGGCGTGATTTCCGCACCCGTGTCGGGGTGGTAGATTTTACAGCCAGCCGCGAACGCATCGTCGATGTCGACGCGGTGCACCATGATGCCGGCTTCCGACCGGTAGAAATTCCCCTTCGGGTTCCGCGGAAACTCCAAATCCGCCGGCGGCGCGAACAGCTCGAACGTATAGTGCTTGTCGTCGGGCGGTGGCGTGGTCGCCAGGCGCAGCCGGAATGACGGGTTCCGCGACATGAACGGAATCACGGCCTCGAACACCGCCTGCGCGTTCGGCCAGCGGCCCACCTCGTCGCCGTAGATCGAGCCCGTCCAGCCGACGGCCGTATCCTGATTCGGCGCGATCACGCGTGTGCGCGAGCACGTCGTGCGATCGTGCCAGAGCTGCGTCTCGAGCTTCGAGTGCGTGAAGATATCGGCCAGCGCGTCGAGATCTTCGATCACCTCGAGGCCGTTGCTCGTGAAGAGGCACCCGCCGGCCGCCGCCGCCTGCTGCATCGCGCGGAGCATCGTCTGCCACACCTGTACTTCCTTCAGGAGCAACTCGCCGCCGAGCGCGACCGAAGCGGAGATAAACGTGATGAGCCGGCCGGGGTTGCCCATCATCTCGTCAAACGATTCGCGGCCGAACTCGTAACTCTTCCCCGTCTGCCGCGCCCACAGGTAGAACAGCCGGCGCAGGATCACGCGGAACGCCTCATCCTGATATGCGCGCCCGGGAATGAGCGGCTGTTTGGTTGTCGGGGCCATGGCTATTTCCCCGTTTGCAACTCCACCGGGATTGGTTTCGGCAGCGTGGGCCCGCTCGCGCTGGCGCAGCCCGAGGCACTGAGGATTACGAGCGAACCCGCGGCCCACAGCAGGGCGCACACGAACACGATGGCCCACGTCGCGATGCGGAAAAAGGTCCGGTCTTTCATGGGATGATCGGCTTTTGCACGGTGAAACGTTCCACCTCGGAAAACTCGAAAAACGCCCGCGTCTGCGGCTCCCACGGCACCCACATTTCGTCGAGAAACCAGAGGTTCACCTCGTGCCAGCCGAGCGTATCGCTTTTATACTTACAGGCCGCCACCGCGAGCGACTCGGCCTCGGCCGGGATGTTCGGATCGTCGGCCTGGCTGAAGAGCTGCACCGCCTCGAGTGCCGCGCGCAGCGCGAAGTGTTCGCACTGGTTGCCGCGCTTCCGCCATTTCAGATCGCCGCGCGCCGTGAGGTATTCGCCGAAGTATTTCGAGAAGGGCCCACCCACCCAGCCGCGCGTCGCGGCGCAATAGCGATCGTTCATCGGATCCGATCCGAGCTGTGTGAGCGGAAACTGCTCGCGCATTTTCGCCTCGAGCTGCGCCCATGTATATAGCGCGTAGGGCGTGCTCATTCGTTGAGGGGCGTCGGATCCAGCGGCGCGAGCTGCGGGAACAGGAGCTGCCGGAGCTGTTCGAGTTTGATCGGCTTCTTCGCCGTGCCGGTCGCGACGTCGATCGCCTTTTTGTTCTCCGCGAACTCGATGAACTTCTCGCAGAAACGGAGCTGAAACTGTTTCTCCGCCAGCACGAGCGTGCGCTCCCGCTGGTCGAGCAGCCGATCGCGCTGCCGCACCTTGTGCTTTTCGATGTCGGTCGCGCGCAGCGGCACGAGCGCTTTCACGAGCTCGCCGATGTCGGCGTTTTCATCCTCCAGTTTTTCGAGGATTCGGCCGCCGATGATTGCGGCCGAGCCATCCGTCATCGATCCGCCGGCGGCCTCGCCGAGCTTCACGGCATACGCCGCCAGGTGCGTGAGATTGGTCACGCGCTCGCGGCGCTTGATCCAGTCGGCATACCCGCCCGCGCGCCACTCGCTGAGGTTCTGCGGGCTCACTGGCTCTTCGTGGAAATACTCGTCGAGCACGCGCAGGACTTCTTCCTGCGTGTTCAGCCAGGGCAGGATCTTGCTCGCCGGCTCGCCATTGAGCAGCCGCTGATTTACAGCCTCGCGGATGTGCGGCGGGCAGCGCGCGATCTTGCCGGTGCGGGTCGGTTCCGAGATCATACGGAGTGTGCCGCGATCGCGGCGACTATGGAGCCACGCCAGCCGGCGGCACGCGCACGTGCGATATAGGCGCGAGCGTTGCGCTTGTTTTCGCCGGAGGCGCTCAGGTCTTTGATCCGGAAATTTCGCATAAACCCTTTCCGCGTGCCTGCCTCTTTCCAGATGTGGCGCCGACGGAAGAAGCTCAGCGCGCAGAGCGCATCGTTGAGCCCCGGCGTAGCGCGCACGATCGAGCTGAGAGCAATCTCAGCGGCTGGCCCGCAGGCGCGCATTTTCCTCCTTCAGTTCGGAAATCATTTTCAGAAGGTGCATCTCGGTCGCGTTGCGCTGGGCGATGTAGGCCGGGCTCACGAGCTGGAGCGGCTTCGCCAGCTCCACTTCACGCGCGCGCACGAGCTGCGGTTCGAGCTCGTTGTGCGCGATCGCCTCGAGCTCGCGGCGGCTGCGGTCGTCAACTGGTGCGATCTTCGTCCCGGCCGGGAGCTGCAGGCGGAATGCGTTCGCCGCCGGTGCTCCCTGCGCGGGCTGTATCGACGGCTGCGATACGGTCGAGCAACTGACGACGCAGAGCATCAGCAGCGGCAAAATCGCCGTCAGCTTCGAAGACGGCGATTTGGGCTTCACACTCGGCGAAGGCGTGCTCGCGATCGTCGCGCCGCTCTTCGGGCGTGCGCGCATGCTTGCGGCGCGCGCGAATGACAAAGAGCGGCACGAGCGCAGCGGCGAGAGAGAGGAGCGCGAGTAGGAGGGACACATTAGTAGCGGGTAGCGAGTAGCGAGTAGTGAGTAGCACGCAGGCGGGCGCAGGGAGTGGTTTGCTGGTTTGCCATGCTCGCTACTCGCTACTCGATGCTCGCTGCTTCGGGTTACGTCAGATCCTTGACGACGCGTTGCAGCAGCGGCTCGACACCGAGGTTTTCCGCGTGTGCTCGGATCATGCCTTTGATCCGCCGTTCCTGCTCCTGCACTTGCGGGAGCTTCGTGGCCTGCTCCACGCCGAGCACGATCGAGGCGGTGATTTTCTTCGCCGTGCTCGCCTCTTTCTTTTGCCAGATGGCGAGCAGGCCGGTGATGAGTGCGATCGCGATCGAGACGAGCGTCGTCGCCGACGTCTCTTCTACCGCGACCACCTGCGCGGGCTGCGTGCTGTCGACGACCGTCTGAGCGAAAGCGGGCAGAGTGAGCGCGAACGCGAACGCGAAAGCGGCGACAATGAAGAGAACGAAGGGCAGGAGGCGGAGTGTGTTTTTCATGGGAGGGCGGATGAGCTGAGAGTTGAGAGCGGGGCAAACCTCAGAGGCTCCGCTCGTGCGCGAGCACGCCGGCCGCGGTGGCCTGATAGTATTTCGTGGCGCCGAGCGCATCGTTGATGCCGTGCACGAGCGCGGGCTCGCTGCCGGTGAGAAAGGCCAGTGCGGCGTCGATCTCGTCCCGCGTAAAGTCGTGCTCATGGCCGGCGTTGAGCCGGTTGCGGATCGTGTTCGGGTGGTGCGCCACCGCCTGGCGCTCGGCCAGAAAGCCCAGCACGGCCCGGCGGCACTCCTCACGACGTTCCTGCGCGAGTGTCTCAGGCGTGCTCAAGCTGGCCCTCCGCTTTGCCGAGCGCACGATACAGATCGCGAAACTCTTTGTTGATCGTGAGGGAGAGCGTCTCGAGCTTGGAATCCATTCCCTCGCCCTGCGCCTCGATCTTTTCGAAAATCTCGCGCGAGAGTTTGGCGATGTAGCTCCGCTGGTTGTGCCCATCGGTCTCGCGTTGGGCGCGCAGCTCGCGCACCTGGGACTTCAACTGCTCGATCTCGGCCTCATGGCCGGCATGCCGCTTGTGCTCCTGGGTGAGCGCGTCGACGGACTTTTGCAGATTGGTGATCGAGCCCTGCAGGGTAGCCAGGTCGACGTCGACGGCGGGCTTGCGCCTGTAGTAGCCCAGCACCGTCGCGAGCGCGAGCACGACGGAGAGCAGACTCCATGCGTTCAGTTGGAAGTCCGCGGAAATGGGTGTGAACGATGCGGCCAGGGCGGCGGGCGTCATGTGCCCCGCACCATAGTGGCACCGCCGGTGCGCGGACTACGCGCCGTGGCGCGGCTGGCGCGCGTGGCGCGCAGCGTTCGCGCTTTCTCCGATTCTCCGCGCGGGGTTTGCGCGGTGGGCCGCGACCCTATCGCACGTTATGCGCCCGGCCGCTCGGTCATTCTTCGGCGCTTCGCGTACGGGAAGTATCCGTCGCAATACAGCAGCTCTTTCACTTGGGAGCGCGAAAAAGGAGTGCCGGCGCGCACACGATCCACCTCCGCGTGGAACAGATCCCACGCTGCCGCTTTTTCGTCGGCGATTGCTTCCTTCGCCTCAAAGAGCAGCTCAAATAGGCGCTGCTTGTCACGCAGGCTGCCCACTGCCGAAAAGTCTGTGGTTCATCTCCGCTATCATTTCTGGGGAGAGGTCACACTGGAGTGCACGCTCCAGATCGGCAAGCTCTTCGACACACGCTAGTAAATCGCGATACGATACACCCAGCGCATTCAATTGTTCGGCATCGTCGTTTTGCAGTTTACCCAAGAGCAACGTGCCGAGCCCGCGCACGACGGCGACGGTTCCGATGAAAAACTGTCGCTGGCCCGTGGTCGAGTCGGCGGTGAGGAGATGGTCCTCCTCAAGCATCTTCACGTAGTCGAAAAGATCTAGCCAGCGGCCTGCCGTACGCAGGACATGCCGGTTTCTCTGCGAAAGCTCACGATTCACGGTCGCCATTTGCCGAGCGGCAAATCGCATGTCCGGGCTGGCCTGGTCTGTCAGGAGCAACTCCGGCTCCAACTCGCGCTCTCGGGTAAGAGACATGCGGGGAATTTATCTCTTTACGTGGTCTGCTGGCAAGGCGCGTGATGCGGAATTTGCGCGGTGGACGATTACCTACCGCGCCGCATGCAGCGCTCGCATTTGCGCGATATACGGGCGCATCACGCCGGAGAGCCACTCCCTCGAGTAACGCGCTTGCGCGGCGGCCGACTGGTTTTCTGTCGCGATGGGCATGGTGCCGGAAAGATCAGCAGCAAGCTGCGAATCGAGCTTTTCAACGATCGATGGCAAAGAGGCCGCACTCGCCGCCATCACCCAGCCGCGATATTTTGAATGTAAGTCTGGAGACGGCACCTGGACTTCGATGGTGTCGTAGCGGTACGGACGGCCATGCACAGCCGCACTCTGTCTACTGTTCCCTCGGGGGTTGTTTATTTTAACGCTCACCTTGCGCTTCTCCGCCGCTGGAAACCGCGCCTTCAACGCGGCGAGGCCGTGCTCGATGTTGGCGATCGCGCGACGAACGCCGGGCGGCTTCGCCGCCTCTTCCGCCGCTCGCACCTTTGCCATCGCGAGTCGGGCATTGATCTCGTCGCGTTTGTCCTCGTCGCTTTCCGCTGCCCGCTTGAGCGCCACCTCGCGTTGCTGCTTCCGTTCCTCGTCGCCGGCTTCCAGCGCCATGTGCGCCCGTGCGAGCACGTCGAGCGGCACGTTGTCGGTTTGCGTGCTGTGCGCTCCCCCCTCGTGGACTATCGTCACCTGCTCTTTGCCGATCGCCACGATGCGCGCGGCCTTCAGCACCACACCATCGTTCAGGGTGAGATTGGCGGGTTTCTCGGCCGCGAAGAGTGGCACTGCGAGGAGCGCCGCGAGGAACAGGGGTAGTGTTTTCATGAGCTGGAAAGCAACTCGCCCCTATCCACACGCTGAGGGGCTATAATCTGAGCACGGGCTTGCGCGCGTTCTTGCCGGGATGGATGACGAAGTAATTCTCCGGCCGCTGCAGGTCGTGCAGAAAAAGTGTGTCTACGTAATATCCGATCACGCCGCCGAGGCGCTCCGCTTTCGCCGCCGCCTCGGCGTAGAGTTTGCGCGGCAGGGTGATCGAGATCGTCGCGCGCTTCTCGTCGGCCGCCATCTTGATTTCCACGAGCCGCTTTATCCCGCCGTCCTTCGCTTCGAGATCGTTGCGCAACAGATGGACCACGTAGTGCGGCCAGGCCAGATCGAGCGCCGTTGCCCATTCCTGCGATGCTTTCAACAACACCGGATGGCTCGTGACTGAAGTGCGGGAACTCTGGGCCGCTCGGCGTCGGATGGGCACGCGCTACCGCATACGTGTTTTTCATGCTCCTCAATGGGTCCGGCCTACCGCATTGCGGTGCGTCACTCACTCCAAACCGTTTTTCGTTCCGCGTATTCACGTGATGTCAGACGACAGCCGCCCCGTAAATTTCAACTATCCATTTCCCGAATCCAAGACCGCCGCGCTGCGGCGCAAGTGGCTTCGCACCCTCACCCGGGAATCTGCGCTCAGCCACTGGCTCGATATGATCCTCAGCGCCGAGGAGACGGCGAAGGGCACGCGCTGCGACTACTGCATGCTCGCGCATCAGCCGGCCCCCAACTGCGTCGCCTTGGGCGAAGATTCCTGATCGCGCGTTTTTTCTTCCCGCTCTTTTTCCCGCCGCGCCAGCGCATCGGCCAGCGCGCGCTCGTGTACTTCCCAGTGCTCCGGCACGGCGATGGAGCGCAGGAGCTGCTCGCGGATCCAGCCGAGCCGCCCCACATCGTTTCCGGCCGCCTGCACCGCTTCCGCCACGAGCGACTGTATTTCGCGCTTCAGGCCGGCGGCGTCGCCATAAGGCGCCTGGGTAGCCTCACCGATGTGAGGCTCCGATAAATATTGTGTGTCGGATCCAATAATTACGGAGCGGTCCACTTTAAAAAAACTGGCCAGTTTGTCCCAGTGTTTTGCGAGCGGCGGATCGTCGCGTTTCAGCCAGTTGTGCAACTGGGATTCAGTGAGCCCATAGCGCTCGGCAAACTCGGTCAACGCAAGCCCGCGCTCGTCGATCAGACGTCGCAATCTGACACCGAATTTTTTTAAGTCTTGCTCCACTTTTTGTGTTGAAACTCCAATAAAACTGGAGTCAGTCTGCGGATGTTGCGCGCAACCCGGATGAAAAACAAAGCAAAAAACCTGAGGGAGGCACCCCACGCGCGATTTCAGGGAAAACCCGATACGCGTGGCCCAACGGAGTTTCCGGGAATCGTCGAAGACGCCAAGGCGCTCGGCGTCTCGCGCACGCATCTCTGGCGGGTGCTCACCGGCCAGCGGGAGAGCGCCCGCCTGCTCGCGCGCTACCAGCACCTCAAGGCCCAGCAGCGGCCGGGTGAAGACACGCCCGCGTTCAACTGAACGCCCCCCTTTTTTTCACCTCAGCCCTCAACTTTCCGAAATGCCATCCTTCATTCCTCAACCCGGAGAGACACACGAAGTCGATCTGCGCGACCTGGCGGATCATCCGCTGCTCGCCTCGATCCCCACCTGGCCGCGCGATTGCGCGGAGTTCGCCTCGCTCAAAGACAGCATCGCCGAGCGCGGCCTCGATTACGACATTCTCGTCACGACCGCGTTCGAGATTGTCGACGGTCGCAATCGCCGCAACGCGATCGCGACGCTCGGCCATCAGCGCGGGTGCCGCCGCGGCGCGATCCGCTGCCGCTTCGTCGATCAGGCTGATGCCGCCTCGATCATCGTCGCGACGCTCGGCAACCGCCGCCACCTCACGAAAGGCGCGCTCGCCTATCTTCTCGCGCCGATGTTCGACGCGGTGATCGCCGAGTCGAAGGAGCGGCGTGTGCGGAATCTGCCGAATGTCGCGGTCGGCAAGGTCGCCGCGGTGATGGCTGGGCAGGCCGTCGCGCCCGAGAGTCCACTGAGTGGACTGTCGGCGGCGAAAACGGCTGAAGAGGTCGCCGCGCAAATGGGTCTAGGGCGCTCGCTCTACATGCAGGCGCTTCAGCTGCACCGCATGTTCGTGAAAGCCGGCGCGGAGGTGCGCGCGAAGTATGAGCCCCGGCTCCTCGGCCCGTGGCAGGATGAGCACGGCGAGTGGCACGAGCCCGTCGGCCTCGGCTACATGATCAACGGGATTACCGCCATTTTGGAAAACAAGGCGGAGGAAAACCTCGGCAAGCGCAACGAGCACGACCGGCTCTTCCTCGGCAATCTGGGAAAACTCTCCCTGCACTGGGATTCCGCCACGCCCGAGCAGCGCGCCCAGATCAAGGGCAAGCTCTTCGACACCTTCCGCGTGTGGCCGGCCGAGCTCGTCGAGCAGATCGCCGCCGTCGCCCGCAAAGCCGCCAGCGAACAGGCGAAACAGACCGTCGGCGCCTGATTTTCCGATGGCCACTCCGCACCAGCTCGAGGAAGCCCGCCGCCGCCAGGCGCTTGTCGACGCGCTGCCGCGCTACGCGTCGCTCAAGGCCGCGGCCGAGGGGCTCGGCGAACCCATCGCCAACTTGAGCCGGTATAGGAAGGCGTATCAGGCCGGCGGCGGCTCGCTCGAGTCGCTCATCCCGAAGACCGATAACGCCGGGCGCCCGCCGCTCGCCGTCATCCTCACCGACGACGAGATCGCCTTCGCCAAGCGCTACCAGCTCGAGCTCGAATCGCTCCCGCTCGCGATCGAGTATCTCGCCGATTCACCCGTCTGCTCGCACCGCACGCGCGAGCTGCTCAATCGCTACCGCGACTCCCGCGATTACCCGCCGAGCCTCTATCAGGCGCTGCGCCTCCCCGAGGAAGTCTGGGCCGCCTACCGCGGGAAGAAGCAGGCGCAGGGCACCACCTTCGTCACCCGCCGCGGCATGTTCATGCTCGATGCGCAGGGCCAGCGCCGCGAGATCGTCTCGGGCGATATCATCGAGGAAGACGACGTTTCGGTCGACGTGCCGTATTTCGTCACGCTGCCCGATGGCACCTTCCGCGTGGGCCGCCAGGTGCTGATGGCGCGGGATGTACGCAGCGGCGCGTTTCGCGGTGCCGTGGCAGTCGCGCGCGAGCGCGATAGCTACCGCGCCGAAGACATCGTCCGCTTCAACAAGTGGCTGATCGAGAGCCATGGCCTCCCGGGCCGTTTCCGTTTCGAGCGCGGCAAGTGGGAGAGCGATGCCATCCGAGGCCTCGAGCTGCCCGACGGTCGCCGCTGGGGTGGGCTCGCGCAGCTCGTGCCCGTCGATCCGCAGTATTCCTCCAACGGCAAGGGCGGCATCGAGAGCTCGTTTCGCATGTGGCACAAGCTGCTCGGTCTTTACGGCGTGCGCATCGGCAAGACGCGCGGCGAGTATGAGCAGCCCTCGGCCGATATGATGGCCGTAAACGACGGGAAAAAGCACCCGCGCGAGTGCGGCTTCATCCCGTGGGAGGATGTGCTCCACGCCTTCAACGAGGCCGGCAAGAAATACAACGGCCGCGCGCACTACGATCGCCACAGTGGCGAGACGCTCGCCCCCGACGATATCTGGTGGCGCGATATGCAGGCGCGGCAGGGCAAGCGCCTCCCGGTCTGCCCGCCGGAGTATGGTTTCCATTTCCTGCCCGTGAAGCGCATCGTCGGCGTGGGCACCACGCAGGCGGGCCACGTGAGCGTGAGTGTCGAGGGCTATCGCCAGCCCTTCATGTTCCAGTGCGCCGGCATCGGGCCCGATGGGCGCGAATTTCCGTTCCTCGAGCGCAAGCACCGCGTGATCGTGTGCTTCGATCCGCACGAGGCCGCGGCCGGCGCGCAGATCTTCAATCTCGACGACACGGCCCGCAATCGCGGCGGCTTCCGGCTCCTCGAGAAACTCTTCACTGCGCCGCTCGCCGTCGATCGCCCGCAGTTCGATCTCTCCGGCCGCGCCCGCGCCGAGGATCCCACCGTGCAGGCGCGCAAGATTCGCGACCAGCAGGTGCGCGCCTCGTTCACCTCGCTCGGCGTATTCGGAAAAGGCGCACGCCGCGTGCAGCACAGCCACGATGGCGATGGCCGCACCGCGCGCGTGGAGTCGGGCGCCGCGCCGCTCTCGCGCATGGAGTCGCCCGCTGCGCCGGCCCCCGCGCCGAAGCCCGCGCGCCGGGCGGCCCCGGCGATCGCGGAAGACTTCACCACCGAGACTCCGGCCGCGTTGCCCGCCGCCCTTGTGCACCGCAGCGCTGCGCCCGCGTCCAGCTCCGCGGCCCGACTTTCAGCCCTCAGCCCTCAGCTCTCCGCGTTCGAGGACTGGGCCTAACGTTAACCGCAGCAAAAAAGGAGAATCCCAATGATCAACCCCGCAACCTTAGAGGCGGGCGATAGCACCGGCACCACGCACACGACCGAGACCGAGATCAGCCGCACCCCGCAAGGGCGCGCCAATGCATCGAAGTTCGGTATCGCGGGTGACAAGATCGCCATCGCCACCGCGAAGCTGCCCGAGCCCCAGCGCATCGCGATCCGGTGGGCCGAGGGTTTTTGCCGGGCGCGCAATCTCTCGCACCACGATCTCGCCGAGATGCTGAAGAAGCCCGACGGCAAGGCCTACTCGCCAGATAGCGTTTACCACATGTTCACCGGCGGCCGCGAGGCCGAGCAGCTCGACAACATGGTCACCGCGATCGAGCGGCTCCGCTCCGTCGAGACCGAGCGCGCCGACCAGGTGCGCGTCTCGTTCATCGAGACCAGCCTGTCGCGCCGCATCTTCTCGACCTGCCGCCGCGCCCTCCTGCGCCAGAAGATGGTGTTCATCTACGGCGATTCCCAGATCGGCAAGACCACCGCCCTCGAGGAATACGCCCGCCGGCACAATCACGGCGAGACGAAGTATGTGCGCGTGCCGCCCGGCGGCAGCTACGATTCGTTCGTGCGCGAGCTCGCGGGTGTGCTCGGCATCCCCGCCGGCAGCCGCACCGAAGATCTGCGCCGCCGCATCCTCGAGTGCTTCGACAGCCGGATGCTGTTGATCGTCGACGAGTGCGAGGAGTGCCTGGTCGATCGCGCCGGCAGCACCAAGGGCGTGAACACGCTCAACTTCATCCGCGAGCTGCACGACAAGCGGAAGTGCGGCGTCGTGCTCGCCGGCGCCAACATCTTCAAGCGCCGCCTCCTGCACGGTCACAACGCGCCCAACATGGTGCGCCTCGTGCGCCGCGGCATGACGCCGCTGCAGCTCCCCGCGGTGCCCCCCAAGCGCGACCTCGCCTGCTTCGCGGCGGCCTACGGGCTGCCGGAGATCGACGATCTGGAAATCGGTATCCGCGCCCCGGTGATCGATTCCGCCGGTGAGGAGAAGACCGAGAAGATCCAGCACAGCCCGCTCAAGCTGCAGGCCGATGTCATTCGCGAGCACGGGCTTGGTCGCTGGCTGATGATTCTGACCGAGGCCAGCGACCTTGCCCGCGAGAAGCGCCGCGCGATCTCGTGGGGCGCGGTCATCCTCGCCTGGCACCGTTTCGAGCAGGATGCGCAGTTCGCCGAGCAGTGCGTGCAGGAGGATGCCGCATGAAGCCCCCCGAGCCCAGCGGTATTCCCGCGGCGGATACGCCTATCGAGGCCACCGTCGTCACGATCAAGCTCAACGGTCGTTTCAAGGCGATCGTCGGCGCGCAAATGGAGTGGGGCGACTACGCCACCACGGCGGCCCGCGCCGCCGCGGCGAAACACTTCGGCGTGCCCGAGAGCCAGGTCGAGATCGAGCCCGTGAACGCGACGCTCCGCGCGCGGGTGAAAGGCACGTCGTGAAATTCAACATCAACGACACCGTGCGCGCGAAGCTCACCGACTACGGCACGCAATACTACACACTTTTTCACCGCACGCTCGGTGTGTCGGTGCCGGCGGCCATCAAGTCTGTAGAAATGCCCCTGTGGGAGCTGATGCAGATTTTCGGCCCTACGCTGCACATGGGAATGAGGGAGCTCCCGTTCGTCGACAACGAGGTCGAGATTGTTCGGTGGAAGCCCGGTCGCCCGTCGAAAGGCACATGGTTGCCGCTGCCCTCGAGCTGCCAATCCAAGGCGCGACCAGCGCGCCGGAAAGGTGCGTCATGATTCCGATCTCGAACCATTTGACCGCGGATTACGCGGATGGCGCGGATAAAGGCACCGGCTGTCGCGACAGCGTATCCGCTGCATCCGCGTCATCTGCGGTCAAAAACTCCGGCTGGCTTGGCTGGCTTGCCGGCCTGTTCACGACCTACGGCGGCGAGATCGAGGTGCGGATCGCGCCCAACGCATTCGGCGGGCTCTCGCTCTTCCCGGCCAATGATGCCGCGCGCGATCTCTTCGGCGGCGACGAGCCCACTGGCAATTTCGCCACCCATGCCGACGCCCGGAAACGCGTCGCGTGGAATTGCTGGAAGGAGGCCGCGTGAAATACGTCGTCCTCCATCACCCCGACAAGCTGCCGGTGATCGCGCTCGGTTTGCTCGTCACGCACCCGGAGCTCGCCGCGCCGTATCAGGCGCGTGGTTACCGCGCCACGAGTGCGGGTTTCGTGCGCCCGCTTGGCGACGGCCGCTTCGAGACGTTCGGCTTTTCCACCGGCCTGCAGCTCACGCCCCACGTCAACGACGCGCGCCTCATCGAGGCGATGTATGCCGCCACGCTCAAGACCGCGCCGGCCTGCGACCCCCTCAGCGCAGAGCCGTGCGCCGTGTCGCTCGATTCTCACCCCTCAGCCCTAAACTCAAATGCCTAAAATCGAAGTCAACAAAGCCGCCGAAATCATGAAGCGGAATCAGCTCGATCCCGCGCTGCTCCGCCGCGTCGTCGAAGAGATGAACATCGCCGCGCAGCCCGATCCGGGCGACGGCGAGACCCCGCCCCCGGTCAAGAAGCAGTACGTCGTCCTCCTCAGCGATCCGGACGGCAAGATGCCAAAGAACGATTTCGTGTGCTGGGTTCTCCAGATCCCGGAGAACGAGAGCGTGGCGACGACGTGCGACCGGATTTTCCGTGGCGCCTACGATTTTAACGCGTCGAAAAAGGGCCGCTTGATGCCGGTGAAGACCGTCGGCGAAGCCCTCGAAAACGTCGCCGCGAAATACTTCCGCGAGGCCGACGTGTGGGTGAAGACCAAGACGCCCGTGCTCGTGCTCAAGACCGACAACGAGATCCCCCGAACAGTAGCGGGCATCGAGTAGCGAGTAGCGAGCATCACGCCACCGCCGCCTTCACCTACTCACTACCCGCTACTCGCTACTCACTACTTTTTTCGCCCACGAAACACACGAACCACACGAAAGGAACCATGACAGATTCAAAACTGAAGGCGCTTGTCGCCGAGGCGGTCGAGCTCGACCGCAATATCAACGAAGGCCAGGAGCGGCTGAAGGAGCTCAAGGCCCAGCTCGCCGCCGAGGCCGAGTCGCGCGCCGAGGACGCCACGGCTACCGATGGCGGCGGCACATCGATCGAGTTCGCCGGCCACGATGGCTGTATCGCCCGCATCACTACGGCGGGCGCCACGCTGAAGAGCAGCGTGAAGGCCGAGGGCCGCGACATCGAGAAAGTGAAGGCGGCCGCCGATCGCCACTTCACGCGGCTCTTCGAGACGGTAATCGCCTACAAGCCGGTCGCCAACTTCCGCGAGGAAGCCGCGAGCCTGCTCGGCGCCAAGGATGGCGCGAAGCTGGTGAAGCTCGTCACCAACCCCGGCAAGACGACGGTCTCGTTCGAGACCAAGGAAGTCGCCGCTGCCTGATTCCCCGCCATGTCGAGCATCCCGCAGGCGCTCCGTCGGTTCCGGTCCGCGCAACGCGAGCTGATTGCCGCCGCTCAGGAATTGAGCGCGACGCTCGAGCACGTGGCGCAGCCGCACACCCCGGCGGCGCCGCGGGAGGTTCGCCTGATTCAGGAGATCGTCGCGCGCCGCTACCAGATTCCTGTCGAGCTCGTCGTCGGTGTTTCGCGCGAAGCGCACACGACGACTGCGCGGCACATCGCCATGCGCCTTTGCCGCGAGCTCACCGCCTACTCCCCCAAAATGATCGCGTTGTCGTTCAATCGCTCGGAGGGCGGCGTCGAGCACGGTCTGCACGTGGTGAGCGCGCGCCTGCACAACGAGTCTCCCCACTTTCCCGCCGAGCTCGAGGCACTGCGCAGCGAAGCGAAGGCCGCGCTCAAGGCGCTCACCGCCGCCGCCTGATTCCAACTCTCAGCTCTCAACTTTCCTCCGCCCCCTCCCCATGAATTTCCTCTCCAACGATCAAAAAGGCCAGGTCTGCATGCAGGCCAAGAAAGCCTACAACGCCTGGCCGATGCGCGAGGAGTTCGAGCTCATCAACCCGGATCTCTCGCCCTCGAAATGTTTCGAGGCGTGGCGCCGGTGCGAGCAGGGCAAGGTTACCGGCCGCCAGTCGCTCACCGAGTGCACGAGCGAGGAGCACTACCTGCCGCTGCTGGCGCATTTCGCGAAGCTGCAGGGTGAGGGCGGCCGCGCGCTGATGCTGCTCCTTCGCCACGCCGAGGCCGGCCGCATCACGATTTTCTTCAAGCTCCTGCAGGCGCTCGAGGAGCGCGGGCTGAACGAGGGCTACGCGGCCACGATCTGCCGGTGCAAGTTCAAGTGCGAGCTGGGCGACGCCGGCGAGAAACAGCTCTGGTCGCTCTTCTTCGATGTGAAGAAGCGCCGGAAGGCGGAGCGCGAGGCCCGCCCGCGCTACGTGCGCACCAAGGTCGGCAAGCTCAGCGCGGCACCGATCGGGACCAATCCTTTTTGACCACGGATAGCACGGATGAACACGGATGAAATCATTCTCGATAGCTTCGCCGGCGGCGGCGGGGCGAGCACCGGCATCGAGCTGGCGCTCGGTCGCTCTCCCGATCTCGCGATCAATCACGATGCCCAGGCGATCGCGATGCACGCGGCCAACCACCCGGCGACGCAGCACCATTGCGAGAGCGTGTGGGATGTGGATCCCGTCGAGGCGACGCGCGGCCGGCCGGTGGGCCTCGCGTGGTTTTCTCCGGATTGTAAGCATTTCTCCAAAGCAAAGGGCGGCAAACCGCGCGAGAAGCGGATCCGCGGGCTGGCGTGGATCGTGTTGCACTGGGTGAACGCCGTGCGGCCGCGCGTCATCATGCTCGAGAACGTCGAGGAGTTCCAGACATGGGGCCCGCTGCAGGCCGACGGCCACGCGCACGCGCATCGGCGCGGCTGGTTTTTCCGTTGCTTCATCGGCGCACTTCGTCGCCGCGGCTACATCGTGGAATGGCGTGAACTTCGCGCGTGCGATTTTGGCGCCCCCACGATCCGCAAACGCCTTTTCCTGATCGCGCGGTGCGATGGCCTGCCGGTGGTCTGGCCGGAGCCGACGCACGGCGCGCCGAAGAGCGAAGGCGTCCAATCTGGCCGGCTCGCCGCTTGGCGCACCGCGGCGGAGTGCATCGACTGGTCAATGCAGTGCCCCTCGATCTTTACGCGCCAGCGGCCTCTGGCAGAGGCGACGCTGCGGCGAATCGCGAAAGGCATCATGCGCTATGTCGTCGAGGCGGCTGAGCCGTTCGTCGTGCGCACGGCCCACGGCGAGCAGGCGCCGCATATCACGAAATTCCGCACCGGCAGCACCGGGAGCGATGCCCGCGAGCCAGTGCCGACGATCACAGCCGGGCCCAAAGAGAACCCGGCCGGCGCCCCGCACGCTCTCGGTGTCGTGTCTGCATTTCTCGCGAAGCATTACACGGGCGTCGTCGGCGTGCCGCTCACCGGCCCGGCCGGCACCGTCACCGCCACGGATCATCACTCCCTCGTGAGCGCGTGCCTTGTGCCGCGCTACGGAGAGCGGCCGACGCAGGAGCCGCGCGCGCGGGATATTTCTACGCCCGCGCCCACGATCGTGCCGACTGGGAATGGCGGCTCGCTCTGCACGGCGCAGCTTGTCGGCGTCGGCGGCCGCGCCGGGCAGAGCCGGCCGCGCGATGCCAGCGAGCCCGTCCAGACCATCACCAGCAAGGCCGATGCGGCACTCGTCCGCGCGTTCCTGATTAAATATTACGGCAGCAACCAGGCGCCCGAGCTGCGCGACCCGCTGCACACTGTCACGAGTCGGGACCGGTTCGGCCTCGTGACGGTTGCCGGTGAAGAGTACGCGATCGTCGATATTGGCCTGCGCATGCTCGCGCCGCGTGAGCTGTTCCGCGCCCAAGGTTTTCCCGAGAGCTATATCATCGGCGACGATCCGGCGCGCGGTCTCGTCCTCACGAAGAGCGCTCAGGTGCGTATGTGCGGCAACAGCGTTTGCCCGCCGATCGCCTGCGCCCTTGTCGCCGCCAACGTGCCCGAGCTTGCCCGCGAACGGGCCGCCGCATGAGCACGGAGAAAAACCTCATCGCACTGCGCGACCACCTGGGCGCGCGCACCCGCAGCGCGATCGTCACCGGCAGCGGCTGGACCTACGTCGACGAAATCAAGCAGCTCGATCGCGCGCTCGCGGAGATCGCCACGCTGCGCAACGGCACCGCGATGGCCGCGAAGGTGATCGAGGCCGGCGAGCGCGATCGCCGCGCGCTCGTCGCACGTATCGCCGCCCTCGAGGCGGATAACGCGGCTCTCAGCTCTCAACTCTCAGCTCTCAACTCTTCCTCCCAATGAGCGCCGACACCGTCATCCAATGGGCACACGACAGCGTGAATTTCTGGTGGGGCTGCACGAAGGTCTCGCGCGGCTGCAAGTATTGCTACGCCGCCTCGCTTGCCGCCCGCCTCAGCAAAGGCCAGGCAACATGGGGCCCGACAGGCAAGCGCTGGCTCCGCGCGCACGTAGCCCTCGGCGAACTGCTCCGCCTCGAGCGTCGCGCGATTCGCCGCGGGGAGCGTCGCCGCGTGTTCATCAATTCGATGGCCGACACGTTCGAGGATCACCCCGAACTCGCGACCGTGCGCAGCATCCTCTTCACGGCTGCTCCCTGCGTGCCGCATCTCGATTTGCTCCTGCTCACCAAGCGGCCGGAGAACGTGCGGAAGATGGTTCCCGCGGAGTGGCTCGCCGGGAAGTGGCCCGCGAATGCCTGGCTCGGCGTGTCGACGGAAGATCAGGCCACGGCCGACGTACGCGTGCCGCTGCTTCTCTCGCTGCCCGCGCCCATTCGCTTCATCAGTGCCGAGCCTCTCGTCGGCGCGCTCGACCTCTCTTGCGTTGCCGGCGATGAGTCCGGCCAGATCGACGCGCTCCGCGGCGTTGTGTTCTGCGATGGGCGCAACGAGCCCGCGGAAACTCCGCGCATCGATTGGGTGATTGCCGGCGGCGAGAGCGGCCAATCCGCCGCGCCGTGCGATCTCGACTGGCTCCGCTCGCTCCGCGACCAGTGCGCCGCGGCGGGCACGGCGTTTTTCCTGAAGCAGCTCGGCAAGCGCCCCGTCGACACGATCCGCGACGGCGACCGCGTGCGCGAGGTCGTGCGTCTGAGCCTCAAAGACGGCCACGGCGGCGACATGGCCGAGTGGCCCGCCGATCTCCGCGTGCGGCAGCTTCCGGCCCCGAGCCTGTCGAGGGGCTCTCAGCTCTCAACTCTCAGCTCGCCGTGACCTCGATCGATTTCCGCAACACCACCTTCGCCGACCTGAAATCCCGCGGGCTCGAAGGGTTGCGCGGTCGCGTGCTCGCCGCATGGCTCGCGCACGGCCCGTGCACCACGCGCGAGCTCGCGGCGCGGACCGGCATCGACGTCCTCAGCATCCGCCCGCGCACCACCGAGCTGCTCGAGCTGGGCCTCGTGCGCCTGGCCGATCAGCAACCGGTGAAGGGCGAGGGCACGTATCGCGCCGCGACCGAGGGCGAGGCCTTCGATCAGTTCCACCACCAGCGCCAGCTCGCGATCTCCGGCCAGACGGAGCTCCCGCTCCGGTAGTAGCGAGCATCGAGTAGCGAGTAGCGAGCATACCAAACCACCGAGCCTCTCCGCGCCCGCCTGCGTGCTACTCACTACTCGCTACCCGCTACCCGCTACTTCTCCCGAACCATGCCCGCCGCCGCCACCGTTCTCCCCGTCATTGGTGCCAAGCCGGGCACGCTCGTCGAAATCATCCCCGGCCGTAAGTTCGTCGCCCTGCCCGTCAACTCGGTGAATCAACTCGCGATCGCGGAGATGGTGCCGGCCGGCGATGGCACGTTCCGCATCGTGGCGCGGATCTGCCCGCGGTATTTCTCCTGCAGTGCGAAGAACCTCCGCCGGCTGGGGATTGATATTTCGAAGCGCACGATGCAGCGGCTGATCAACGGCAAGTTCGTGCGCGGCCAGAAGACGACGCCGAATCTCTTCCAGTTCGATTACTTCTCCTATCTAGAGCACGAGGCCGCCGCGAGCGACCCGGAGTTCTGGGATAGGACCGAGCCCGATCAGCGCTTCAGCAACTTGGAGCGGTTTAGACAAGCTCTCTGAGTTTTGCCCACGGAACACACGGAATACACGGAAATGAACCAAACGCTTTGCACAGGAGCCGAACCGAGAGGGAGCCGAGATCGGAACTCGGATCGTCCTCGGTATTCCTCCTGTGAAATCCATTCCGTGTCTTCCGTGTGTTCCGTGGGCAACAATCCGGAACCCGAGAAAAACCAGACTCTGGCCGCACAGTCGACAGAACCGCCCCGTGCGGGCCGTGCACTGGCCGTGCATGAGGGCCACGATCCAAAATCGAGGGACGTGCGTCCGGGAAACCGGGCCTCGTAAACGCGGCCAGAATCGCGCGACCCAATTCAGGTTTTAACCACGGATTTCACGGATGAACACGGATGCTCAAACCAACTGGCCCACACTGACCGCCGTTCAGCGCAACGCTCTCGTCGGCGAAACGATGAAAGCCGAGCCGCTGTACGCCTATTACGTCCGCTGGATCGGGAAAAACCTGGCGCAGTTGCGCGTCAAGGAAGAGAGCGAGGCACAGTCGTGGCTTCGCATCGCGAAGTTCAGCAAAGAAAACTGGAAACGGCTGATGGATGAAGTCCCGTGGTCGCTGCGCGAGGAAGTCAGCGTGCATGTCGAGTCGTGGCACATCCGCTACTCCGATACACCCGGCGGCGGGTGGATTGTCATCGAGTGGCTGCGCGCGCGGGGACTTGTCTGCGTCTCGTCATGCTCCGACGGGTGGCACGTCGCCTTCGACGACAGGCACCCGCACCACGGGCTGACGGTTGAAGAAGCGCCCACCATGGCGGAAGCCGCCTGTCTCGTGGCCCTCCGCGTGAGTTCGCCATCCGCGTCATCCGCGCAATCCGCGGTCAAAATCTGATCCCCTCTCTATATAGTATGAAGATCAAAGCGATTTCTCTCTGGCAGCCGTGGGCCACCGCATGGGCGCTTGGGCTCAAGAAAGGCGAGACGCGCCACTGGGTGCCCCGCGTGTCTCACCCCGAGCTCGGCAGCATTATATATAAGGGCCCGCTCGCCGTGCACGCCGCCAAGACCGAGCGCGATCGCGGCGAGGGCCATCTGCTCGCCGACTGGTTCGAATTGCGGCTGGCGTCGTGCGAGCGTAGCCGTGCCGCCTTCCACGCGGCCGGCATTCGCACCTGGGCCGATCTTCCCCGCGGCTGCATCATCGCCGTGTGCATGATCGATGCGGTGAAGTCTTCCACCGCCTGTGCGCCCGATGCGCTCGAACAGAGCTGGGGCAACTATGCGCCCGGCCGGTTTATCTGGATGCCTGCGTGCATGACGCTGCTCCCGACGCCGATCCCGTGCACCGGCCGCCAGTCGCTCTTCGATTGGGAAGTCCCCGCCGATCTGCTCGCGAACCCCAAAATCAGCGCCGCCCTCACGCCGCTGCCGTTCTGAAGATGCTCCCGATTCGCTCAACCCGCACACGGCCCATGAACGCCTACGATCGAGCCCTCGCCGATTTCAAGGCGACATCCACCTGGCGCGACTTCATCAAGGGTGCGAGGTCCGCTGCCAAGCGGGAGAAGTTCCTCGAGGCGATCTTTCTCCACGGGCTCCAACGCGGCGAAGAGATCGCCGCCAAGCGCGTCTATAGCATGGCCCTCGGCCAACACGGAAGATGACTAACCCCCGATCTGTTTTGATCGCGTGTGAAGCGCGCGGCATCAACCGCCGCAGGCTGGCTGAGGCGTTGGCGCGCGGCGAAATCATCGTCGAGCGTGGACCGATCGCACCGGAGTCGATCGCACCGGAGTCGATCGCCATTACATGGCCAGGCGATGCGGCACTGGTGGATTGCGCGATACTGAACAGCGATAAACCCAAGGAGCCATGGCGCCGCGGCCGCCCGCTCCGCTGAACTCCCTAACTCTGAATGATCACAATGGTCTGTATAATGACATTGCCGGTGCTAACCGTTGTGTTGGGTGCTTGCTTCGGGGCTAGCCAAGCTTTGATCGCGACGAAGGCGCGCAGTATGTTGGGAAATGCGCCAATCAGCGCGATGAGTGCAGTCAGTTCAGGGGGCATGCTTGTTGGGGTGGTGGTGTTCCACCTATTTTATGGGTGCTGGAGTCCGTGTCTACGGGAAATCGATGCACCCCTCTCACTTTTACAATGAACCGCGCCGATCTTCGCCAGCGCCTCGAAGCGATCGCACGCGCCAATACGTCGACGCAGCGTCTCACGAGCCTCGGCATGCACTATATGCCCGCGCCAGACGGCACGCCCGTGCTGGTGCTCGTCGAGGTCAACGTGCCGCGGCTGCTCGCGGTCCTGTGCGAGCGCGTCGCGAAATCGAAACGCGGCGTAGCGTCCTCCGGCAAAGGCAGCGTGCGCGTATCACTCGCCACGCCCGAAGCCCGCGAGATCTGCGCTTCCGTGTGCAACGGATCGGTCTCTCAGCTCTAGACTCTCAACTTAATCAGCAGCGTGCCCGACTTCCTCTTCACTCCATCGCCCAACGAGGCCGCGATCCGCTTTCTCAAAGACAAGCCCGTCGTCTCGCGCACCGTCTTCGATGGTCTGCTGCCCGAGCTGCGGGCCCGCGCGTTCACGATCGCCGGCATCACCAATATGGGCGTGCTGCGGAAACTCCGCGATCGCATCGCCGAGCTGCCGGCCGGCGCCGACTGGGATGCCATCAAGGGCGATATCGCCGCCGAACTCTCACCCTTCATGGGCACCGATCGCACCGCCGCGCTCCGCCGCGCCGAGCTCGTGCTCCGCAACACCGGCTTTCAGGCGTATTCGGTCGCGCATTACAAAACGCTCTCCGCGCAAACCGACGTTTTCCCGTATTGGGAGTATGACGATGCCGACGACGGCCGCGTGCGCCCCGCTCACGCCGCGCTCGACGGTAAGATCTTTCCTGCCAACGCCGACTTCTGGAAAACGCATTTCCCACCGTGGGAGCACGGCTGCCGCTGCAACGTGATCGCGCGCACCGCCGACGATATCGCCGAGATCCAGGCCGCCGAGGAAAGCGCGAAGACGCCGCTCGAGGCGCGCCGCGTCATCACCGGTGAACGGCTCGACCGCGCCGAGAAAGACGGCGTGCTCTGGGCCGAGGAAAACGGCATTCCGCGCCAGATCGATATTCGCAGCCCACGCCAGAAGCACGGCGGCAGCGGCTACAGCTTCGATCCATCGTCGCTGGAGGTATCGCTCGAAGATCTGCGCGGCCGCTACGACGACGAGACGTGGGCCACGTTCGAAGCGTGGGCGAAGCAGACGAGGATTCCCGAGCAGGAGCGCACCGTTTGGCAGTGGCTGGATAAAGACGGCGACGGCGCACCCGCCCGGCCAGTGCGGCCGGCGCCCCGTGCCCGCCGCGTGCGCCCTGCGCTGCCCGCGCCCATCGCTCCCGTGCAACCCGTGGCACCGGCGCCGATCGCCCCGATCCCCGCGCCAGTCGTGCCCGGCGTGCCGGCTCCGGCCGTCACGCTCGAGGAGAGCCTCGCGCGCATCAATCTCCCGCTCGATCGCCCCGCGACGCCGGCCGATATGCGCGCACTGCTCGACGAGCTCCGCGAAGACTCGCCCGTGCCGCTCTCCGATGTGGTGCGCGAGATTCGCGGCCGTTCCTTCGGTGTCGCCAGCACGGCCAACCTCACCACGTGGACCCGCGAGTTCATGGATCTCGTGCCGGCCTCGGTCGCGCGCCAGCTCCCCAAGCTCGAAATCATTGCCGCGCCGCTCAGCGATCGCGGCCAGTATTTCAAGGGCGGCACGCTCAAGCTCAGCACCACGGCCATTGCTACCGAGGAGCAGGCGCGCCGCACGCTCTGGCACGAGCTCGCGCACTGGCTGCACCGCGAGCGCCCCGGCGACGATCCGTGGGTAAAGGCGATCGCCGCGCACTTCACCGCCCGTACGGCCGGCGAGGAGATGCTGCACCTCGAAGCGTATTCGCGGCGCACCTCTGGCAAGCGCGACAAATGGTATGAAGCCTACGCGGGCCGAATCTATCTCTATGCCGAGGAGCAGACGCATCTCGGTCTCGAGGTGCCCACGCGCTACGCCGAGTTGCTCACCATGCAGCCCGAAGAACTGGCCAAATTCTGGAACGATCCGACCGTGAGGGAAACGTTGCTCATTACTCTCCGGGGGTTTTATACGAATGCGTAGTAATGACTACTCGTTACACACTCACCTGGCCTGACGGCGAAAAGGCGACAGCGGAAATCACCGCCGCAAATCCCAACGACCTCGCCCCGTTGCAACTCGGAGGTCAGTACGCGCGCCTCGTGTCTCTCCCTCGTGTGGCGCGACCCACGCTCCTCGGTTCGTATGTGCAGCACCTCGCCGACCGCGACCGCGCCACCGTCGAAGTCGATCGCACCGGCACCTACGCCGATGAGAACGACGTGCGGTGATGGGCCCACGAAACACACGAATCACACGAAAAGCTCCGATGAACGAAAGCGAAGAAGCGGCATACGCTCAAGGACACCGCGCCGCGTGGCAGAAAATACTAAACGAGGCGCTGCGCCAGCTCGGCTACGATAGCCCGGAAGGAGCCGCGGCCCGCTGGGCATCAGAACGTGAGGCGGCGATTCAATCGCTGCGCGCACTGTGTCGCGAGAAGGGCGACAATGAATGGGATGAAAACCTGCACTTGCAGGACATCATTGAGCAGCACCTCGCGAATCATCTTCTTCGCTGAACCACGGATCACACGGATGAACACGGATGGAGACAACGCACAGGCGAGTCGGAGCGGCATGGGGAGCGATCTCGATCGCGTGCCGCTGCCGGTGCACAGCAGGGCCGCGGACGGTGAGAAAATCATCCTCCCCAAGCTACAGCCTTATCAGAAATTGGTGTTTCACTCGACCAAGCCGCTGAAGCTCTCGGCATGGAAGGCACATCGTGTTCCGTGGACATCCGCGCCATCCGCGTAATCCGCGGTCAAGAAATCCGAGGGTCCAAGAAACACACCAATCACATGAAAATTAACCTCACTGGCAAAGCCGACATCGTCCTCGACGAGGTCGCCTACTGGCCTTCCCCTCCTCCTATGAACACGCAGGGAGGTTGGCCGTTCACGTTCGAGCTTGGTGCCTTTGTCCGCGATAAGCGCACGCACGATCGTTATGGGCAGATCGTCGGACCGAGCGACGTCGAAGGGCTGTGGGTGGTGCAATTCGCACACGGCGGTCGCGTAGCGCCGCACGAAAACGACTTGGAGCCGTTCACGCCGAGCGGCGCAGAACACGAGGCAATTCGACAGGCTTTTAAGAAGTTCGACCTCGCTGTCGCCGAGGACAGGCGCCGGCGTCCTCACCTGTATCAATAGTTCCGCTTTCGTGTATTTCGTGTGTTTAGTGGGCCGACCTCCGAGTCCGTTATATGAAAGCCTCGCTGTCACTGACCGACACGATCTCGCCCGGCCTGCGCGCGAAGGTCCGCGCCGTGCGCGATCCCAAGCCCATCCTGCAGGCGCTCGGGCTCGGCCTGCTGAGCATGACGCAGGATTCATTCAACAACCCCTCGCTGCGCGTCGCGCCGTGGCCGAACAAGCTCAACGGCTCGCCGGCCACGCTCCGCAAAAGCCAGTCGCTCTTCAAAGCCTGGCGCGTCGGCCAGCCCACGCACAACGCGATCACGGTCGCGAACGATCGCCCTTACGCGCCCATTCACCAGTTTGGCGGCCAGACGCGGCCGCACGTCATCCGCCCGAAATTCGGCAAGGCGCTCAATTTCCCCGGCGCCAGGCACCCGGTGAAGAAGGTGAACCATCCGGGCAGCAAAATCCCCGCGCGCCCCATGCTGCCGTTCTTCGGCCGTGGTGATTCCGCCGAGCTCGCGCCCGTCGCCCGCGCGAAGCTCCAGAAGATCGGCCAGGCGAAACTGAATGCCCTGCTGGGCAAGTAGCGAGTAGTGGGTAGCGAGTAGCGAGTAGCACGCAGGCGGGCGCGAAGAGTGGTTTGGTGGCTCGGCATGCTCGCTACTTCCGCGCGCCACGCGCGCCAGCCGCGCCACGGCGCGTAGCGGGCACGACCCATTTTGGCGCACGATGCGGGCCATGTTGCTCGCGTTCCGCGCATCGCTTCCCGACCTCAAAGGCAAAGAGCCGCCCAAACGGCTGCTCGTCGCCAAGTGGGGTAAGAACGAGAGCGTGCGCGGACCCTTCACCGTCAACGAGACGACCGCGCGCATGCTGCCTGCCGTGCAGCGCGTGCTCGGCTTCGACACGGTCGCGATCGATTTCGAGCACAACACCGTGCCCGGCACGCCGGAATACGAGAAGGCCCCCGAGCCGCGCCACGTGGCCGCGCACGGCGTGCCGCGCGTGATTCCCGGCGATGGTCTCTACATCGAAGAGATCCGCTGGACGCCCGAGGGCGAAGCCTCCGTGCGTGGCGGTCACCACCCCGATCTTTCGCCCGCCGTGAAGGCCAACGACAAGGGCGAGGTCGTGCTTCTGCACAGCGCCGCGATGTGCCGCCAGGGCTCGTGCCTCGATCTGCAGGTGTTCAACGCCGCGCTCACTGCGACCCAGCTCCAGCTCTACTCCGCCACCCTTTCCACTTCACCCGAAAATCAAAATCACGCCATGAATCACAAAGAGCTCCTTTGCCTCCTCCTCGGTCTCGATGCGCACACCGCGACCGATGTGCAGATTGCCGATGCGACCAAGACCTTCGCCTCGCGCATCAACAGCGCGATCGGCGTCGCCGGCCAGGTCGCCACCTTCAGCGCCACGGTCGACGGGCTCAAGACGAGCCTGCAGGCCCTACAGACCAAGCTCGACACCGCGGAGCGCGAAGCGCTGGTCGCGGAGGCTCTGCGCGACGGCAAGCTCGTGCCGCACAACGCCGAGATCGACAAGCTCAGCAACGCGCAATTCAAGGCCGTCCTCGAAGCGCTACCGGCCGGAATCGTGCCGCTCGCCCAGCGCACGCCCGAGCTCGTGAAGACTTTCAGCGCGCCGAACTTCAGCGCCGGCGGCGGTGGCGGCAACGACGCGACCGACGACGCGGTCCGCCGCCAACTCGGCATCTCCGAAGACGACTGGAAGAAAGCCTGAGTCCCCGCTCCGCGCGCCGGCTCCCAACCTCATCTCTCAACTTTCAGCCCTCACCTCGACCCATTTCAGCCACGTGAAATCTCACCGCTCTTCCCTCATACTTCGCATTTTCGCCGCGATCGCGCTTTTCGCGCTGCTCGTGTTTCCGCTCTCGTTTGGTCTCGCCACCTTGTCGGAGAACTACGGCGGCCCGGTCGCCGCGCTGGCTTTCGTCGCGCTACTCACGCTCGGCCTGCCCAAGGCCACCGCGCGGTGCTACGCCGCGGCCGATGCCGATCGCAACACCGACCAGCGCCCCAGCGACGAGATCGAAATCCCCGTCGCCGCCGCCACGATCATCTATCTAGGCACGCTGGTCGCCCGCGATGCCAACGGTCGCGCCGTGCCGGCCAGCGATACCGCCGGGCTGCGCGTGATCGGTCGCGCCGAGGAGCAGGCCGATAACTCCGATGGCGATGCGGGCGATATCAACGTGAAGATCCGCCTCGGCTGCTTCAAATTCGCCAACAGCGCCGACAACGCGATCGACGCCGACGACCTCGGCAAGATGGCCGTGGTCGAGGACGACCAGACCGTCGCCGAGACGTCCACGAATCTGGTCTGCGCCGGCCGCATCATGGGCATCGATGCCGACGATGATGGCGTGTGGATCGATACCCGCCACGCGTTCTTTGGCCCGCGCACGATGCCCACATTGACGAGCACCAACGGTGTCGCCGCCGCGGCGGCCGCCGATCTCGCGGCACTCGCTGCCGAAGCCGAAAAGAGCGGCGACGACACTCGCGCGCTTCACTCCTCGTTCTTCGGCTGAGCGCCGCTGCGACCCATTCTGCCCCGCCTGCTCCACGGAGCGGCGGGGTTTTGGGCTGAACATCGTCCACTAGCTCAAACCTTCCTCTCCCATGGTCATCTCCGCCCCTGTCCTCAAAGCCGCCAATAAAGGCTTCCGCAAGCTCTACAGCGGCGGTCTCGCCTCCGTCGGCAAGCCGCGCGTCGGCATCTACGCGATGCGCACCACCTCCAGCAGCAAAGACGAGACCTACGGCTGGCTCGGTGCGATGCCGCAGATGCGCAAGCTCGTCGGCGAGGTGAACATTCGGAACCTGGCCGATCACGGCTTCGCGGTGATCAACGAGCCGTTCGAGGTCACTGTCGCCGTGAAGCGCGAGGATATCGAGCGCGACGCGCTCGGCATCTACACGAACTTCTTCACCGCCATGGGTGCGAGCGCTGGCCGCCACCCCGACAAACTCCTCGCGGCCGCGTTCACCAGCGGCTTCACGACGCCGTGCTACACCAACAAGAACTTCTTCGACACCAACCACGAGCCGCAGAAGGGGAAGACCAAGTTCTCCAACAAGGGCACGAAGAAGCTCTCAGCGGCGAACTTCGTCCTCGGCATGCAGAGCCTCGAGGAGCGCAAGGACGCCGAGGGCGAGCCGATCAACGACAACCCGGACGTCACGCTCGTCGTCTCGCCGAAATACCGCGAGACCGCGGAGCAGATTCTCTTCGCCGACAAGATCGATAACGGCCGCACCAACGTGAACAAGGGCAAGGCCAAGCTCGATGTGTGGAACCGGCTCGCCGGCGCTGCGACCGAGGACATGTGGTTCCTCGTCGACAATGGCGGCGTCGTGAAGCCGTTCGTTCATCAGGTCGAGGTCGATACGGAATACGTCGAGATGGCCGATCTCCGCGACCCAAACGTTTTCTACAAAAAGCAATTCGAGTATCAGGCCTACGGTCGCTACGCGGTCGCGGCCCTCGTGCCCGAGCTCGTCTACGGCAGCACCGGCGCCGACGCCGCCTAAGCCGGGTGGTCTCTTCGAGCCCTCCTCGCCGCGTGCGGGCGAGGGCTCTCTAGAGCCCATCGGCCTCCCGGTCTCTCAACTCTCAGCTCTAAACTCTCAACTGCGCGCCGCGCCCGCTCCATGCCCGATTACGTTCTCATGTCCGAAATGAATGGCCTCATCCCGGCCGCATTTCTCGTGCAAGCGCTCGACGACGACCAGGACGGCGCGGCCGATCTCACCGCGTGGGCCGATGTGCTGAACCAGACGCACAAGCTGATCGATGGCCCGCTCAGCGTCCGCTTCACGACTCCGTTTTCAAATCCTCTCCCGCCGATCGTGCTCGAGGCAGCGCCGATCTTTGCGGCCGAGCTGCTCTACAAGCGCCGCGGCCATGCCGATGAGGTCAACCCGTGGGTCAAGCAGGCGACCAAGCTCCGCGAGAAGTTGGAGAAGATCGCGAAGGGTGAGCTGCCGCTCACGCCCGATACGAAGCGCGCGAAGGCCAGCGCCTCCGTGATCAGCGCCCCGAGCAAGATGGGCCGCACCGGCCGCGCCGCCATCTGAGGCAAAAGTAGCGAGCATCGAGTAGCGAGTAGCGAGCATGGCAAACCACCAGACCACTCTCCGCAGCCGCCAGCGTGCTACTCGCTACCCGCTACTCACTACTCGCTACTGATTCCACCCGCTACCCGCTACTTTCCAAAAATGAATCCCGACGAGCTCCTGCAATTCCTCCACGACGACCTCGCCGTCTTCGTGAAAGAGCAGCGCGGCACGCTCTCGGTCGCGGCCGATCCGTATCACTTCCTCGAGCTCCTCGCCGAGGCCCCAAGCGGCTGGCGCCTGGTGCTCGCGTGGAATGGCGACGAGAATCAGGCCACCGATGGCCCGCCCGTGGCGATCAATCGCAACGAGCTGCACATCGGCGTCACCTGCAATCTCGGCCTCACGGCGAAGCCCGGCGAAGCGATCATGAAGAAGCGCCCCGGTGGCGCGCCCTCGCTCCTCAAGCTCGTGCAGCTCACGCGCGAGCGCGTGCGCACGCTCGTCTTCCCCGCCGGCACGACCAGCGAGCGCGCCATGTATCTCGGCGCCGATCCCGCGATCCTGCCCGACGGCACGCCGCTGAAAGGCTTCCGTCTCCGCTTTTCCATTACGACCGCCGACGAGCCGGCAAGCGCCCGCGGCTGATCCTTCCGTCTCTCAGCACTCAACTCTCAGCTCTCAACTCCAGACTCTTATGGCCAATCCAGTCATCCGCGGCGACAGCACCGTACTTTGGGGCGCAAGCGGCGTCTTTTCCGGCACCGGCGTCGGCTTCGTCACCAAGGGCAACAAGAAGCTCTCGGGCGAGAAGGTCGAAATCAAGGACGCCAACGGGTTCACCGTCGCCGTCATCTATTTCGACGACAAAAACAATGTCTCGTTCGAGATGTTCGTGAAGACCGCCGCCCCCACGCTTGCGCGTGGCGATGGCGTCACGATCTGCGGCGTGGCCTATGCGCTCGTCGACGATGTCGAGGAGCTTTGGGACAACAACAACGCCCGCCGCCTCATCGTCACCGCGACGAACTACGTCTCGATCGAAGATCCCGCGCCGTAAGCCATGGGCAAGCAATCCACGGCTTCCCGGGCCAAGGCCGCAGCGTCGAAACTCAAGCCGCGCCGGTCCGCGGCCTCGGCCTCGTTTTCCCCGGAGGAGATCGCGGCGCTCGAGGCTGCCCGCAAGCGCAGCGAGTCGACCAATCCGGCTCCGGTGCTCGATGCCTTCTTTCCCGCCACCATCAAGGTCGGCGACCTCGCGCTGCGCCCGCTCACGCTCGGCGATTTCATGCTTTTGGAAAAGCTCGAGAGTCCGCTGCTCGAGGAGGCGGAGGCCGACAGCGACGAGGAGCCCACCACCACGGATTTCGCGCTCGGCGTATTCGTGCTGGCACTACCGCCCGGCCACGCGCGCGGCATCCTGACCAACGGCGGCCGCGAGGATCTCGATCGCCATGTCGCCGCCTTTGCCGATCGCATCGCCGCCGGCGAGGTCGTGTCTCTCGGCCTGAAGGTGCGCGCCGCGATCGTCGCCGGTTTCGCTTCCATGCAACCCATGGGGGCCAGCGATCAAAAAAAAACAGCCGCCCAGACCCCGGCCTCGGCTGGGGTCTGACGCTGCTGGACACCTGCCTCCATGAATACGGCGGCGGGTTTAGCGAGCAGGCCCTCTACGCCGCGCTCGCTGTCCCGCTCTCGATTGCCTTCGCCCTCTACGCCGCCATCGCCGCCCGCTACGATATGAAGCCCACCGGCCCAACGTATCAGGATCGCGTGTTGCTTGCGGCCCTCGAGGCCGTGCAAGGCAAGAAATCCCAACCGGCGCGCCGCCGTTCGCGATGAACCTGGTCGCCCGCCTCATTCTCGAAACCGGCGGCTTTGTCCGGCCCGCCGAAGCCGCGCTCGGCCCGCTGCAGCGGGTGAAGCGCGAGCTCGCCGATGTCGCCCGCGAGGCCGACAAGCTCGACGCCCGCCGCGGTGGCGCCGGCGGCAGTGCGGCGCCCTTGCTGCTCGGCCCCGGCGGCACCGGTTCCGGCCTCGCTGCTGGCGCTGCGCCCGCCGTGGCGGCCCTCTCCCTCATCCGCAGCCAGACCGTCGCAGTGGCCACGGAAATGCGCCGCGCGGCGGCTCCGGTGATGGAGTTCCGCCGGCAACTGCTCGCGCTGCGCGAGGCCGGCGGTGGCAGTGGTGGCGGCCGCTCGATCATCAACGTCACCGGCACGGCCGGCGGCGGTGGTGGCGGTGGCCAGGGTGGCGGTCCGCTGCTGCTCGGCGGCGGAGCCATTCCGCCCAAATTGCCTGGCCCCGATATCGTGAGCCCCGACTGGTTCGACGATGTCGGCCGCTCCGCGGCGCGTGCGTTTGGGCCGGTGGCGGCATTCTACGGCGCGATCAGGGCCGGTCGCTTTGCGCTCGGTGCCGCGTCGGAGATGGAGGATTTCACGGTCAGCTTCACGACGCTCCTCGGCTCCGCCGAGGCCGCGCAGCAACGGATGGGCGAACTCACCGAGTTTGCCGCCGCCACGCCGTTTGAACTCTCCGAAGTCACGAAGGCGAGCCGCGTCCTCGAGACGCTCACCCGGGGCGCACTCTCGACCGGCGACGGTTTGCGCATGGTCGGCGATGTCGCCGCCAACACAGGCCAGCCCTTCAGCGAGCTCGCGATGTGGATCGGTCGCACGTACGACGGCCTGCAGAGCGGCCGCCCGATCGGCGAGGCGCTCATGCGTCTGCAGGAGCTCGGCGTCATGTCCGGCACGGCGCGCACCGAGATCGAGCGTTTGCAGGCCGAGGGCCGGCGGGGCAATGCGGTCTGGTCCGTCGCCGCCGCCGAGTTTGGTCGGTTTGCCGGCGAGATGGAACGCCGCAGCGCGACGTTGAGCGGCCGCTGGTCGAATCTCACCGACGCCGCCAAGATGGCCGCCGTCGAGTTGATGAAGCCATGGATGCCGGGCCTCACCGAAGACGTGAAAGAAGGCTCCGAGGCGCTCGATACCTTTGCGACTTCGCTGCGCGAAAACGTGGCCGCTTACACGCTCCTCGCGCGGGTCGCCGCCAATCCGCTCCGTCTTGGGGTCGATCTCGTCCGCGGGCTCGCCGGCGATTCCGCGCCGGCTGCCGCTGCCAGTGGCGCGGGCACACGGGCCCGGCGCAGTGGCGCGAGCGGTGGCGCGCGGCCTCCCAGTGTCGGCGAGGCGCTCGATGAGTTCTTCGGCCCCCTCGATGCGCTCTCGCGGGCGCGCGACTCCGTGCGCGATACCCGGCGGGCCTTCGACGAAGCGCGCACGCAGCGGATCCTTGGCGATCCGCTCGCGACCGATTTTCAACGCACCGGTGCGCTCGAGGCCGCGGGCCGCCGCGCGTTTCGCGAGAGCGGCATCACGCCGGATAACTCGACGGAGGTCACCGATGTCGACAGCGCCCTCCGGCGCGTCGAAGCCGAGATCAAGATGGCACAGGCGCAGTCGCGCCACCGCGAGATGGCGGCCCTTTCCGCGCAACAGCTCGAGAAGCTCGTGCCCGTCTACGAAAAGCTCGTCTCGCTCGCGGGCCAGCTCGGCGCGATCCGCCAGCGGGGCGTCGACGACCACCTGAACGAGTTCTTCGGCTCGCTCGATCGCACATCGACCACGATGCGCAACGGCGCGCGCGCCCCGCAGATCCCCACCGATAATCTCGCCCGCGTCGGCCTCTTCGTCGGGGCCGGCGGCCCCGCGCTCGACTACGCCCGCCGCACCGCCGAATCCACCGCGCGCTCCGCGATGTTCCTCCAGAAGCTCGCCGATATGCCCGCCACGGCGATCTCGCGGCCCAACTCCTCGTGGGGCGTGCAGCACGGCTGATTTTCCGATGTCCACGCCCACCTGGAGAGGATCCACCGCGGTCCAACTGCAGCCCACTTACCCGCGCTTCCGTCGCGATGCGCGCGGCGCCACGCTCACGCTCGTTTTCCGCGGTCCCTACGCGACGCTGCAGACCTACGGCCCGGATATCGGCGACGCCATCACGCTCGGCGCGTTCGATTACACGCCCATCGACGAAATCGTGTGGGCCGACTCCGTCGAGTGCCAGCCCGACGGCGCCGGCGACACCGGCCCGGGCACGCTGACGGTCGTCTATTCCAACATGCCCGGCAGCGGGGGCGAATCGCTCATAGCCAATCTCACCACGATCGAGATCGATTGGACGCTGACCGAGCGGCCGCTCATCACGCATTCTCGCTACTCCACCGGCGGCACCGATGCGCTGACCGACGACGATCGCCGCAAGATCGAGCTCTGGAAAAACGAGCCGAGCGAGGCCAACTACCTCGCGCTCTCGACCTCGGCGCAAAATTTCGTCGGCAAGCTGAGGAAAGGCATCGAGTCGTATCTCGTGGCCACGCCGATCGCGCGGAAGACCACCCGCGGCACCGTCGCCCCCACGAACTCCAACTGCGGCACCCGCAGCGCCACGGCGCCGGTCACGGGCGCTCCGTCCGGCTACCAATGGTTGAAGACCGCTGATCGCGGAATCCGCCAGGCGCCCGCCTCCGGCTGGGAGCGCGTCGAAGAGTGGCAGGGCGCCAAGGAAGTCGACGCCGATATCTACACCGGAGTCATCTGATGCAGCTGCCTCGAGAGCCACGCGCCGGTGAAACCCTCGACTTTGCGTGGGGGCAGCAGGTGATCCGCTATCTCCGCTCGATCACGCCCCGCAGCGGGCCGGGCGTGCGCGTGAATGGCGGCGGCGGCGGCACCACGTTTTCCGCCTCGATCGTCGCGCGCCAGCCGTCGGCATCGCACCCCTTCAAAGTCCTCAACGCCAGCACCGCGACCGAGGCCAAGGTGCGCGTGGTCTTCGGCCAGGTGAACTCGATCACGCCGACGATCGCGACCGTGGCGCTCGGCACCGATCCGGCGCCCGAGCTCACCGTCGTGAGCGGTGTGGTGTATCTCAAGATCACCGTGGACGAGGAGACGGGCGTGGTCTCCACCGCCGAAATCGGCAACGCCGCGACCCTGCCTGCATCGACCGTCACCGAAGGTTACCTCACGCTCGCGGAAGTGACCGTGGCATCAGACGCCGTCACCGCGATCAATCAGGCCGTGACGCACAGCCTCGGATCCCGCCGCTGTGGGACGAACGATTATCATTTCTGGGGGCTCTGATGAGCGAGCACTTCGGAGAGTCCGGTGGCGAGTACCGGTATCCTTTTCTCTTGGACGTCGGGTGGGTGGGCGGAGGCGATGAGAGCTGCGGCTGCAAGTATTCCTGCCACCCGCAGTTCCATGTCGAGTGGGAGGCGGTGCATAACACGCGCGAGAAAGTCGGATTCACCGAGTTCGTGGTGTCAGACCCGCCGCGTTATTTTCTCCTCAAGCACACGACCTTTCGTCACTACGCGGCCGGCGACTTTGCGTCTTCCGACTACTGGGAGTATAGCGAGGTCGACGCTGAGACGGGCGACGGCACCTTCACCGCGAGCGACCCGGCATTCCCCGGTTTCCCGGTGATGTCGCAGACCCCAGTCATCACGACGACCGCGACCACGCGTCGCACGGTCTGGACTCAATATAACGGCGACGAGGTGGAGGCTCGCCTCGTGCAGCTCGAAGTCCTCTCGAGAGAGATGACAACGGAGCATCTCCAGAACCTGACCATTGATGAGCTGCCCGCGTGGTCGGAGCCGGGCGATTTTCCGGGGGCAAATCTGCCGGGTTTTCCGGGCACGGCCCATTTCGTCCAAAGCGGGATTTGCTACCAGAGCGGCGATTATCTTTGGGATTCGGGTGCGCGTTATCAGGTGCCGAATGTCTGGCGACTCGCCGCCGATGAGAGCGAGTTTGTGATCCAGCGCGTGCGCTATAAGATCATTGCTCCCCATATCGTCGGAGCCACGAGCTTCCGCATCGAATGGAAGGAGCGATTTATCCCGGACGGGGACGATCCGCAAGATCCCGTGAACCCGCAAACCTTCGATGGCTCAGCGGCCACGCCCAAATCCGATATCTTCGCGATCACCGAGCGCCCGGACGAGAACGGCGAGAACTTCATCTGCTGCGCACGGTTCGTGCCGGCCGCCTGATCATGCGCGCCCCTCTCGGTGTCACGGCTACGATCGACCTGACGGATAAAGTCACCGTCAGCTGGCAGGCATCGACCGGTGCGACGAGCTACGACGTCTATTCCAACACGACTCCCACCTCGATCGGTGCCACGCTCCTGGCCGCCGGCGTCGGCGGGACCGCCTACGACGACAATTCCCTCGAGGCAGAGACATTCCGCTATTATTTCATCAAGGCCGTCGCCGGGGCGACGCAGAGCATCTTCAGCGGCGTCGCCACCGGCTGGATGGAAATGGCGGTGCCAGACGCGCCCACGCTCGATGCGAGCCCTGAGGCCGGCCTCGTCTACCTGAGCTGGAATGCGGTCGACCGTGCGCTCTTCTACGAAGTTTACCGCGACACAGTATTGATCGCCCGGATACAGGCCACCGGCGGCCCCTACGAATATGAAGACTTCGACGTCACGCCGCACGTGCCGTATCAATGGCAGGTGTTCGCGGGCAACTTCACCGGCTCGACCGGCAGCAACATTCAGGAGCTCGAGGCAAACGACCCCGTGCCGGCCGCGCCGAATGATGTCATCGCCAGCGACGGCGCATTCCCTTCCAAGGTCACGATCGAGTGGAGCACGGTGCCGTATGCGACCGAGTACGACATCTATCGGAACGGGGCATTGCTCGCGTCTGGGCTGGTCGCGAACACCTACGACGACATCGTCGCTTCGGGTGCGCTCCACACCTACTCGGTCAAGTCGCGAGGTGAGAGCGGGGAATCGACGGATTTCAGCAATGAAGACACAGGCTACGCGGCCGCGCTCGCCGCTCCGGCGGATGTGCTCGCGACAGAAAACGACTACGATAAAGTCACGATCACGTGGAGCCTGGTCGACGGTGCGGATACCTACAAGGTGCTGCGCGATGGCGTCCCCGTCGCGGATGGCATCGCGGGAACCAGCTATGACGATGTGCCGTTGGCGGGTAGCTCTGCCTTCTACGCCTTGGTGGCCGTCAACACCGTCGAGGAATCGGTCGCCAGCTCGGCGGACCTCGGCACGCGGCGTTTCCTGGATGAGCCGGCCGGTTTCACCGCGACGGAAGATCGGACTGACGGCATCGAATGCTCATGGATCGCCGCGGATGGTGCCACCGAGTACGACATCTGGCTGAACGGCAGCCCAGTCTACACCGGCGTGGTCGGAACCTCACACCTCCTCGACCCGTTTGGGCTGACGACCTGCCAGGATTACACGCTCGCTGTACAGGCTCGTCGGGTCGTGTCCGGCCTGGATGACAACTATTCCGGGCTGAGCAACACCGCGAACGGGCGTGTGGTGCCGAGTGCCGAGCTCTGCGTGGGCGGCGCCGAAGTGCGGTCAGGCGGCGAGGTCAGCCACGACGAGACCTTCGCCTTCTGCGGGGGAAACTGGGGCGTCTATTTCAACGCCTCGGCGTCCATCAAAGACCAGATAGCCGTCTATCTCGATGGCTCCCTCGTGTGGAGCAGCGGATGCGTGACCGGTGAGGCAAGCAACAGCTTCTCGACCAGCGCCGGTTATCACGAAATCCGCATCGTGGTGACCCACCGTTGCGACCCGCTCGACCCCGTGAGTCCGACCACGTCGTGGACCTTCACTCTCGAATGCCTATGAGCACCGTGATCATCACACCCTCGATCATGCCGCGGGCGGTGGCAACCGGCCGGCGGGAAGTATGTCGGCGGTGCCCCAGTCCCTGCGAGGCGTTCACGGCAGGCCGGATCGACCACGCGGACGGGCGGAGCAAGTGTCCGCTACCAGATCCGAGGTGGCGCCCGTGGGCTGAGGTCGTCAATCGCCAGCAAATGCGGAAGCGCGGCCTCGGCGATGTCGTGGCGGCCGTCGCGCAACCGATCGCCCGCGGCATCGACGCGGTCGCCGGCACCGATCTGGCCAACTGCGCCGGCTGCGGGCAGCGGAAGAAGGATTGGAACAAGGCCGTCCCCGACGTCCTGCGCCCCCTCCGGCGGAAATAGCCGCGCGCGCCACGCGCTGCGCACGCGCGCCAGCCGCGCCACGGCGCGTAGCCGCTCGCCCGGTGCGATCGCTATGGTGGGGCTTTCCTTCACCGCGTGTCTCGCAACGTCGATCTCTACCTCAATCTCGCCCGGCCGTCCGACAGCGTGCTGCTCGCCGGCCGCCGCGACCTCACGATCGCCGAGCCCCCGGTGTGGATCGATGGCGAGAAGCCGCTCGTGCGGATCCAGTTTCTCACGCCGAGCGCCACGCCCGGTGTCGCGCCCGAAGTCACCCAGCTCGCCGATGGCGATGTCGTGGTGTTTGCGTTGAAGAAGAAAACCGGCGGCACGCTCCTAGTTTCCGGTACGGGCTTCGTGCTCGAGGGCGCCGGCAACGAGCGCCGCTACGCGGCGTTGGTGAACTTCGACACCACCGAGCTCGTCAATGCGCTCGGCGACGAGACCGTGATCTCGACCGTCGGCGAAGTGCGCGTGCAAAACGCCGCCAACACCGAGCGGAAGGTGTTTCAGTTTCGCTGCACCGTCCGCGGCCGGATCTACAACGGCGAAGGCGACCCGCTCGCCGCGGATCCGGAATATCCCGCGATCGATTCGCTCGCGCTGCGCGTGCCCGAGAACGGCACCTATCGCGTGAAGACGACGGGCGACGGCCAATATTGGCAGCTCAAGCACGCGCTCACCGGCAAGTTTCACACCCTCTTCGTCACGGGCGACGACGGCGCCGAGGAGCTCGCGATCGGCCCCGGAGAAGACTGACCCATTTTATGATCACCAGCGGCAACGCCACCGATGCAGCCACCAAAGTCGACGCCGGCAAACGCCGCCGCTGGGTGCACATCTCCAATCGCAGCGACGTCACGATTTACGCCAAATACGACGGCGGAGACACCGCGCTCACCGTCGCCAACGGCATCCCGATCCCGGCCGCCGGCACGCTGATGCTCGGCAACAACGGCGGTGATCAGGATTTCTGGCACGACATCTGGCTGATCCACGGATCGGCCGGCCAGAACAAGGCGTTCGTCATTCACCAAGCCTGATCCATGGCCTCCGCCGCGCTCATCTCCGCCCCGATCGTTCTAACCGGTTTGCCCGAGGCGCCCGTCGACGGCGCGTATCGGCTGAAGACGGATGGCAACGGCACGTTCCTGCAGCTCAAGGCGCCCACCGGCGAGTGGGTGAGCGTGTTCGTGAAGATCGAGGGTGGCGCGCCGGTGCTCGCTCTCGGCCCCGCAGAATAATTTCCCGTCCATGATCTCTCCTCGCTTCCGCTTCTCCCTCGCGCTGCTCGCGTGCCTGGTCCCGCTGCTCGGTCTCCGCGCGCAGACGTTTCCGACGTCGAACACCACGACGGTCACCAAGAGCACCGCCACGAGCAATCTTACCGGCTCCTTCAATACAGGAACCGAGACGATCACGGTGAGCAGCGGAGGCACGCTGACGGTCAGCGGCACGTTCGGAGGCACTCCCACCGGCGGCACGCTCAGCCTGGCGAATCTCTCGCTGACCCTGCCAGCATCACAGCCGCTCACGACGCCGAACATCGGCGCGGCGACGGGCACGAGCCTGGTGCTGACGGGAAACCTGACCAATGGTGGGGCGACCGCGAGCACGCTGGCCTACTTCAACGCGAGCAAGGTCGCGAGCAGCGTCACGCTCGGGCCGAAGCTCGGCCTCTCGAGCGGCACGCTGTCGGTCACGACTTCTGACTCCCCCCGCGGCGGCATCAACTCTACGGGCGCGACATATATTGGGCTCACGCGCGACAATACAGGTTTGGCGTTCGGGACGGGGGATTTTTCAATCGGCGCGTGGGCGCGGTTCGCCGATTCGACTCCCGCCGCTGAACAGCGCATTGCTGGCAAGGGGACTGGTTTGGCGGGATGGTCGCTTGCGTTGCTTCCGGCCGGCACACTCCAAGCCCGTATCGGTAATGGAGCTGGAGAGACCACGTTCACGTCCACAGTAGCTACGGGCGTGGCTGATAACGCGTGGGCGTTTTACGCGGCTACTTTCGACCGCGACGGGAATCTAGTTTTCTATGTCAACGGTTCCCAGCTTGGTGCCGCTGTAAGTATTGCTTCGCTCTCTGCGCAGACGGCAACCAATACCGCAGCACTCTATTGGGGAGCGAACAGCGGAACAGCCCAATTCATCGTCGGAACCCTCGGCGAAACCTTCATCGTCAACGGCCTCCTGACCGCCACGCAGGTTTCGGATATATACAAGGCCGGCAGCATCGCGCCGTTCGCCGCGAGCTTCACGTTCTACCAGTGGGCTGATTTCTCGCAGGGTTACGGCCCGATTGTCAAAGACCGGAGCGGACAGAATCAGCCCGCGCTCATGGGTGCGAGCGGGCTCACACATGCGGTGCCGCGCAATCCGCCGGGGATTCCGCAGCGTGCGCCGCGCACGGCGTTGGCGCTCGATGGGTCAACAAACACGACGGTCCGCGCCACGCTCGGGACGCAGAACCCTGCAACGGGCGATCTGACGTTGTGGTGGGACGGGGTGTTCTCCTCGCGAACGACAAATCACGGAATGGCGATTTTAACCTCTGCCGCCGACTCTTCGCCGGCTGGAGCTGTCGCCGTTGGTCTCAGCTCAACCGCCTTGGATTTTTTCATGCGCGGCGCAACGACTAGCGACTACACGCGCCTCCGGCTACTTGGGTGGCAGGCATTGGCGGCAGGGAAACGCGGGGTCGTCGCACTAACGCGGAGCGGAACGACAGTGAAGATATTCGTTGGGCTTGATGGGGATTTTGTGGAAGTCACGAATCTCACAACGACGGACTCCGGAGGCGCCGGTGCAGTCTGGAGCGCCAGTATTCCCGGAACATATTTCGGCGTTGGATATTCTGCCGGTGGCGAAGTCTTCGATAGTCTTACCTACGACGCGCGCCTCGCCAACGTCGCCATGACCGAGGCGCAGTTGCGCACCGAATACGAGCGCGGCGAGCCGGGGCCGGAGTGGGGGGGAGCGACGAGGACAGCCAAATACACGAGCGATTTCTCGGCAGGCCTTAGCGGCTGGACTGCAGATGGCGTAACGGCGACGGGTAACAAAGACGCAATTTTCGGGCAGGACGACGTGCTTGAACTATACGCCAACGCAACTGCGGGAAATCACCGGATCTATCAAGGATTTGTGTTTTCGAGTGCTGCTTCGCGCGCACGCGTCAGCTTCAGCTACTACATCCCGGCAGCTAACACGACTGTAGACAAATTCGTGGTGCTGTTCACCGGCGGTGCGACGAACTTCATAGCCCCCACCTACGACGCGTGGACGACGATAAACCTGGACCTGCCGGTGATGTCTACGGGAGGCGTACTTCAGATTCAGCAAGCCACGACCGTGTCCAGCTCATTCACTGGTGCGGGTTCGGCAAGTGACGATCTGCTGTATATCAAAGGGATCACCGTCGAACAGATCGGCTACACCGCCCGGCTGCGCACCGACACCGCCGCGGGCCTGACCGCGCTCAACTCCGCCAAGTCCTCGACCAACGACAGCACGGACTTCCTGCTTTCGACCACGGGCGTCACGACCAGTCCCGACGCTCGCACGCAGACGATCCGCTTCTCGACCTCGACGAACGGTAATCAGCAGCTCGGTGGCGCCAGCGTCATCGACACCACGAAGAAGTGGCGGATCAACTCGTGGACGATCAACAGCGCGGGCACGCCCACCGTATCGCTCGGTAACGTGAGCGCCGGCACGCAATACGACAACGCCATCGTGCTCGTGAGTGGCATCAACGACATCACGCTCGACGACCGCACGCCCGACACCGCCAACCTCTGGTGCAACTCCAGCACGACCGACGTGCTGCAACACACGGTCGTCCTCCACGCAGTCGATTGATTTTCCCTCCCATGAAAACACTCCGGCCATTCCTCACGTTTTGCGTCCTTTCACTCGCAGCCTTCGCCGCCGAAGAGCCGCCACCCGAGAGCCCCGCACCGCCGGCTTTCGAGGAATACTCACTCACCGTCGAGGGTCTCGGTGAAATCACCATCATCGCGCCGGAGGGCGAGCCCGGCTACCGCGCTCGTCTCGTCGACGGCCGCGTGACCGCCTTCCCGTCCGTGAGTGGCGAACCCTCCGAAGCCAACGCCGCGGCCGACATCGCCTATGCGATCGCAAATCCGCCGGCGGCCGCCGTGCCTACCAACGTCACCCGCCGCCAACTTTTGCTCGCACTCCTGAACGGCCACGCGATCACCCGTGCCGCGATCCGCACGCAGCTCGAGGCGATCGCCGACGCCACCGCCCGCGAATCCGCGCTGATCGAGTTCGAGGAAGCGACCGAGTTCGAACGCGCCCATCCGTTGGTCGCGACGCTCGCCGCCGCCTTCGAGCTTACGACCGGCCAGGTCGACGACGTCTTTCGAACAGCCGCTGGGCTCTAGCCCCTTGCCACAATTGATTCACCAAGCCCGGCCAAGCAGCCGGGCTTTTTTGTGCCTGCAGGGCTCGTGCACCCACCACGCACCGCCGCCGCGACCGAGTTGCCGGGAAACGAATGTTTGACCCTTTTCAGGGTTTCTCCGGACCCTTTCCAACAATTTCGCCGCCTTACGTTGCCGCATGCTCCAGCTCCGGCCTCGCACTTGTCCCCATTGCTCCAGCGCTTCCGCACCCGCACGGGCGACGCCTGTGACAAACTTTGTTCGCGACGTTTCCAAAATCTCCGCCAAGAACCTTCCGCGCATGACCTTCTCCCACATCAAAGCCGCGCTCCCCTCGAAGGCCGTCCTCACCATCGACAACGTCCCTCACCCTCGCATCGCCTCGGGCAAGGTTCGTGAGATCTTCGACCTCGGCGATGCCCTCCTGCTCAGCGCCACCGACCGACTTTCCGCCTTCGATGTTGTCCTCCCGGACGGAATTCCCGGCAAAGGCGCCATCCTCACCCAGATCAGCAACTGGTGGTTCGCCCAGACCAGCGGCATCATCCAGAATCACCTCCTGCCTGACCAGCCCGCCGAGCTCGCCCGCCGCGGGTTCAATGACCCCGATCTCCAACTGCGCAGCATGGTCGTGCGGAAACTGAAAACCGTCCCCATCGAGTGCGTGGTGCGCGGTTATCTCGTCGGCAGCGGCTGGAGCTCGTATCAGAAAACCGGTGACGTCTGTGGCATCAAGCTTCCCGCCGGCCTGCGCCAGGCCGATCGCCTCCCGGAGCCAATCTTCACTCCCACCACGAAGGCGCCAAAAGGAGAGCACGACGAACCGATCAACGATGCGCAGGGCATCGCCATCGTCGGCGCTCCCTTGTACGAGAAGCTCAAGGCCATCAGCCTCGCTCTCTATCAATTCGGCCACGATCGCGCCCGGCAGGCCGGTATGATCCTCGCGGATACGAAGTTCGAGTTCGGCACCGATGCCGCAGGCAATCTCTGGCTCATCGACGAGCTGCTCACGCCGGACTCCTCGCGTTACTGGCCCGCCGAGAGCTACGCGCCGAACCAGTCACCGCCGAGCTACGACAAACAATTCGTGCGCGATCACCTCGTGGCCATTAAATGGGACCAAAAGCCGCCGGCACCCCGGCTGCCCGCCGACGTCATCGCCCGCACTCAGGAGAAATACCTCGCCGCGCTGAAGAACCTCATCGGCGACTGAACCCAGGCTGAACCCAGGCTGAACCCGGGGCATCGCGGCCGGACCGGAAAGGAGACGGGCGTCGCTCAAACGCTCGTCTCACCGATTCGCGATCGCGTCACTGCATCGCGCCGATGCGCCGGAGCGGCAGCGTCCCGCCGCGCTGCGCCCGCAGCAATTCGCGGCGCAGCCAGTCGAGCGCCGCATTCACGGCCCGTAGTTTCACGGTCGCGCGCGGACCGGGATAACTGACCTTCTTCGACCACACGCCCGCCGGCGAAAACAACGCCAGGAAGATCGTCCCCACCGGATTCCCGTTCTGCCCCGTCGAGGCCGCGCCCGCAAAACCGGTCACCGCGAGCGCATAGTCCGCGCCGAGCGTTTCCGCCGCGCCCGTCGCCATCGCCACCGCCGCCTCGTCGCTCACCGCCCCGTGCTGCAGCAGCAGGCATTCGGGCACGTCGAGCAGCTGCATCTTCGCGTCGTTGGAGCAGCACACCACTCCGCCCGCGAAGAACTTGCACGCGCCACAAACCTCGGTGAACGCATGCGCGAGCAACCCGCCCGTCGCCGTCTCCACCACAGCGAGTTTCTTCTCCTGTGCCCGCAACAGCTCCGCACAGACGCGCGCCAGCGAATCATGCCCGTAGCACACGAAGTCGTCGCCCAGCAGATGCGCGCACTCGCCCGCGACTCCTTCCAGTTGCGCCTGCGAAAGCACTCCGGCGGGCGAGCTCACGCGGCAATCGACCGCACCTTGATGCGCGCAAAACGCCACGCTCAACCCGCGGCCCGCACGCTCGAAAATCGGCTGCAATCTCGTCTCGAGCGCCGACTCGCCGACGCCGGCCGTGCGCAGCTGCACATACGCTTCACGATCGAGGAGCAGGCCGCGCGCCGCCAGCCGCGGCGTCACCTGCTCGGTAAACATCGGCTGCAACTCGTTGGGCGGGCCCGGCAGCATGATCAGCACCTTTCCGTCCTGCTCCACCCACAACCCCGGCGCCGTGCCATGCGCGTTCGGCAACACTTCACCGCGCTCGAACACATACGCCTGCTTCAGGTTGTTCGACGTCATCTTGCGCCCGTGTCGCGCGAAGCGCTCCGCGATCGCCAGCTCGGTTGCGGGATCGTAGATGAGCCGCTGCCCCAGAACTTCTGCGACCGTCTCGCGCGTGCGATCGTCGCACGTCGGCCCCAGCCCGCCCGTCGTAATCACGACATCCGCCCGCTGCCAGCTCTCGCGAAATTGCGCCGCGATCGCATCCGCTTCATCCGTGATCGTCACGTTGCGCTGCAACAACGCCCCGCGCCGGCCCAACTGCGAACCGATGAAAGTCAGATGCCCGTTCGGCGTGAGCCCGAGCAGCAACTCGTCGCCGAGAGTGAGCAGTTCGTAGCGCACCTTGCGTGCGGCGGGGCGGGGCGACTCACCGTCGGTGTTGTGGGCTGAAACCATACTTGCGGGAGCGGAAATTAGGCGGATTCTGCGAAAATGCCAGCGACGATTAGGTGCGCCGCCGGCTGCTGTCACGAATCCAATGCGCCACGTCGCCATCTCGTTTGCCCATCGTCGCAAACCCGCGAAACAAATTCGCGGGACGCGTCGGCCCGCGCGCGCATGAACGAAAATCAGCCCATCACGCTGAAAGAAAAAGTCCGGCAGCTGCCGGACAAGCCCGGCGTCTACCTGATGAAGGACCGGCTCGGCCGCATCATCTACGTCGGCAAGGCGCGCAGCTTGAAAAAACGCGTGTCCTCCTATTTTCAGCGGGGCCGCGCCGCGACGGTCGACCAGCCCAAGATTCGTGCGCTCATCGATCTCATCGCGGACTTCGACACCGTCGAGGTGAAGTCCGAACCCGAGGCGTTGCTCCTCGAAGGCAAGCTCATCAAGCAGTGGCGGCCGCGCTACAACACCGACTTCGTCGACGACAAACGCTTCCTCCTCGTGCGCGTCGATCTCGGCGAAGAGCTCCCTCGCTTCCGGCTCACGCGGCTGAAGAAGGAGGATCGCTCGCGCTACTTCGGTCCGTTTGCGCACAGCGGCTTGCTGCGCAAGACGCTCGCGCAGATGCGCCGGCAATTCGGCATTCTCCTCGGCGATTCGAATCCGCAGCGCCTCCCCGACGGCACGTGGCGACTCTACGACGACGTGCGCGAGGAGCTTTACGGCACGGAGAACATCGTCACCACCGAGGCGTATCGCCACCGTGTCGATGACGCGTGCGCGTTTCTCGAAGGCAAGTCGCGCGAGTGGCTCGAGACGCTGCGGGCCGAGATGACGAGCGCCGCCGTGAAACAGGAATTCGAAAAGGCCGCCGAGCTCCGCGACGTCGTCTTCGCGCTCGAACAGACACTGCGCAAGACGCGCCGCTTCGAGCGGCTCGATCCCACGCGGCCGCAGGGCGACGAGGAGGCGCTGCAATCGCTGCAACGCGCGCTCCAGTTGCCGCAGCCGCCCCGCACGATCGAGTGCTTCGACATCTCGCACATCTCCGGAACCTTCGTCGTCGCGTCGATGGTGCACTTCGCCGACGGCCGGCCCGACAAAAACAATTATCGCCGCTTCCAGATCAAGAGCTTCATCGGCAACGACGACTTCCGCGCGATGGAGGAGGTCGTCGGCCGCCGCTATCGCCGGCTCGCCGAGGAGAAGCGGCCGTTTCCCGACCTCGTCGTGATCGATGGCGGCCGCGGCCAGATCGGCGCCGCGTTGAAAGCGTTCCTTGCGCTCGACCTGACGCCGCCCGCGCTCATCGGCCTCGCGAAGCAACACGAGACGATCATTTTTCCCGACGAGCGTCCGCCCCTGAACCTGCCGCTGAATCATCCGGGCCTGCACGTGTTGCAGCGTTTGCGCGACGAGGCGCACCGTTTCGCCAACACCTACAACGCGACGCTGCGCTCGAAGAAAATCCGCGAGAGCGTGCTCGACGATTTCGCCGGCCTCGGGCCCGTCCGCCGCGCCGCGCTGCTCGCGCACTTCGGCAGCATCGACCGGCTGCGCGACGCGACGGTCGAGGAGATCTCCGAGGTCGCCGGCTTCGGCCCGCGCATGGCTGCGGAGTTGCGGGCATTTCTAAACCGGCCGGAACCGCCGACCGCAGAAACAAACGGCGAGCCGGCGCCGACCGACGACGTTTCGTTGGAGTAGCACCTCCTGGTGAAGCGGCTCGGAGAACCAGACCCACCGCCGATATACCCAGACGCCTTCACCTTACCGCTTCAGCACCTTGTCTCCAAAATCCAAATACCGCGCCCAGTCGTAGGCCGTGATGTCGTGCTTGCCGGTGCGCATGTGATACGCGATGTGATCGCCAAGAACGGGCTCGTTCACCGCGGGCCAATCCGCCACGCCGAGCCCTTTCCGGCCGAAAAGCGCGTAGACCGGCTCCGCGTTTTTCGCGCTGAGGAATTCGCCCCGCGGATCCGCCCACTTGTCGCTTTCGGCGCTCGCCACATGCACCGCGCGCGGCGCGATCAACGCGATCAACTCATGCTGGTCGACCGGCAGCGCGTGCTCGCGGCCGTTGTAATTGCGGAAATTTTTCGCGAACCAATGCGGGAACGATGTGTTGATGCGCGCCACCGTCTCGCCGAAATTCCGCCGGCTGAGCGCCGCTCCACCACAGCCGGAATCGTTCGAGATCACATAGGCGAATCGCTCGTCCTGCGCCCCGGCCCAAAGCGCGGCCTTGCCCAGACGCGAGTGACCGTGGACCGCCACGCGCTGGCCATCGATCTCCGTGTCGCTCGCGAGATAATCGAGCGCGCGGCTCAAGCCCCACGCCCAGATGCCGATCGCGCCCCACGCATCCGGCGCGCGATCGTTGACGGCGCCCGTGTTGAAGAGCGGCGCCACATCCTTCGCCAACCCTTCGGGACGATCTTCGCAGAGGTCGCCGTAGTAGATCGTCGCAGTCGCATAACCGCGCGCGATGACGGTCTCGATATTCCAGCGCGAGGCGTGCGCGCCCCGCGTCCCTTCTGTCGCGCGGTTGTTCACGATCTTGAAATCGGCATTCGTCCGCATCCAAGCCTGCGACATCGCGATGCCCGGGTCGGCGTTGACGGACTGGTTTCCATAATAGTTCAGCCCGAGAAATGTCGGCCACGGCGCGTGCGCGCCCGCCTTGCCGGCCGGCTGGTAGATGAGCAGATGCATCTTCGGGCCGTCCTTCTTCTCGGTGAACCACACCGTGACTTCCTTCCGCACCGCCTTGCCGCCAAGCGCCGCGCGATCTTCCGACGTCACGGCCCAGTGCATCTTCGCCGGCCTGCCGGCCGGCGTGCGCCCGTAGACTTCACGTGAAAACAGCTCCAACAACTCCGCGCGCCGCTTCGTCCGCCACGTGTCGGCGTCGGTCACGCGCTGGCCGTTGTTGAGCACAAGCGCCTCCGGCAAAGTGTAGGGGGCGACCTTGCTCTCGTCGTAGTTGAATCCTGCAGGTCCGGGAGCCGAGGCAGCGAACACCGGGCCGGCAACCATCAGGCAGAGCGAAGCGAAAACAAAACGATGGGGCATGGCCGCCAGTGTGGCGGGTGGCAGTGCACACGCAAGAGTGTCGCCGCGTTTGCGCGGGCGCGGCGCCCACACTTCGCACTCGGAAACCCCACGATGCTGCGTACCGTTTCATCTTCGATGCCCGCCCTCCTCCACCGCCTCGTCGCCGCGCTCGCGGCTGCTGTACTTGTCGCGAACACGCACGGCGAGGTGACGGTCGCGCCTTTGTTCACCGATGGCGCCGTGCTGCAGCGCGACAAGCCCGTCATGATCTGGGGCCTCGCCGGCGCAGGCGAGAAAGTCACGGTCACTTTCGCCGGCCAGACCCGCGAGGCGACGCCCGCACACGACGGCCGCTGGCTCGCGATTCTCGATGCGATGCCTGCCACGATGCTGGGCGCGGACCTCACGATCACCGGCACGAATATGCTCACGTTGCGCGATGTCGTCGTCGGCGAAGTGTGGCTCTGCTCCGGGCAATCGAACATGGAATGGCCGGTGTCGCGCGCCGACAACGCCGCCCACGAGATCGCCGCGGCGAATTTCCCGCTGATCCGCTACAACAAGATCGAACGCACCGTCGCCGCCGCACCCGCGACCACCGTGGCGACAAGCGGCTGGCAGCCGACGACGCCGCAGACGGTCGCCGCGTTCAGCGCGGTCGCGTATTTTTTTGCGCGCGACGTGCACGAGAAGCTCGGCGTCCCGATCGGACTGGTAAACGCCTCCTGGGGCGGCACGCCGATCGAGGCGTGGCTGAGTCCCGCGGCGCTCGCGGGCGACCCCGCGTTTCGCGTCATTGATGAGCGTTGGGCGCAGACGCTCGCCGAGTATCCGGTGAAACAGGCCGAGTTCGAGGCGGCTCTCGCTGCGTGGTCGATTTCCGAAGCGAGCGCAAAGGCACAGGGCAAGCCGGCGCACGATGCGTTTCTCAAAAACAATCCCCGGCCCCGCGCGCCAATCGGGCCGGGACATCCGTGGACGCCACGCGGTCTTTTCAACGGCATGATCAATCCGCTCCTGCCGTATTCGCTCCGCGGCGTACTCTGGTATCAGGGCGAGAACAACGTCGATCGACCCGGCGAATACCACGCGCTCTTCAGTGCCATGATCACCGCGTGGCGTGCCCACTTCGGCCAGGGCGACGTGCCGTTCTTCTGGGTGAATCTCGCCAGTTTCAAATATCCGAGCGACCCGACAGGGGTGGCCGCGGCGTTTTTACGTGAGGCGCAAACGAAAACACTCGCGCTGCCGAATACCGGCCAGGCACTCGCGATCGATCTCGGCAATCCGAACGATGTTCATCCCACGAACAAACAAGAGGTCGGCCGCCGTCTCGCGTTGCTCGCGCGGCATCGCGTGTACGGGATCGTGGGCGACGACACCGGCCCCACGTTCGCCGGCGCCACGAGCGAGGCGCTTTCCGCCGTCCCCGGCGCCGGCCACGGGCTGCGCGTCCGGTTCACCCACATCGAGGGGGGATTGATCGCCTACGATAAACCCGTGCAAGCGCTGCAACTCGCCGGCGCCGATCGCGTTTTTCATCCCGCCCAAGCGCGCGTGGATCGCACCACCCTGCTCGTCACCTCGCCAGCCGTGAAGGCACCGATCGCCGTGCGCTATGCGTGGACCAACGCGCCGGAGGCCAATCTTTACAACGGCGCGGGACTTCCCGCCGTGCCGTTTCGATCGGACGACTGGTGACCGCCGGCGGCAAACGTCCGCTTAAGCCGCAGCCGCTGGTGCTGCGCCTTGCGAATGCGCCGACTCCAGCTACGGTCCGGGCTGCCATGAAACTTCCCCGTACCCTCGCTCTCATGTCCCTGTTCACTCTCCTCTTCGGTTTCGCCCGGGCGGAGCCGCTCAAGATCGGCGACCAGGCTCCCGCCATCGCCGCCACCACCGACGAAGGCAAGACCCTCAACCTCGCCGATGTATATAAGAAAAATAATTACACGCTGGTCTGGTTCTACCCGAAAGCCCTCACCGGCGGCTGCACGAAACAGGGCTGCTCGCTCCGTGACGCGAGCGCGGACCTGAAGAAACACGGCGTCGCCGTCGTGGGCGTGAGCACGGATCCCGTCGAGAAACAGAAGGAGTTCAAAGCGACGAACAATTTCCCATTCCCGCTGCTCGCCGACACCGACAAGAAAGTCGTGAAGGCCTTCGGCCAGTCGGGCATGGCAATGGCGAGCCGCGAGGCCTATCTCATCGATCGCAGCGGCAAGGTCGTTTACCACGACGTAAAACAGACCGACAAGCAGGCCGAGAAGGTTCTCGAGTTTCTCAACGCGAAGAAGAGCTGAGCTCACTACAACGCGATTGCCTTCCTATTCCGAGCGCGCCTTCGCGGCGCGCTTTTTTTGCGCTATGACTATAACTCGTCGTCGGGTGAGCCGGGCAGCAGCGTTGAGGCCGGATCGTGGCGCACGCGCGCCAGCCAGTCCGACACCAGCGGATCGCCCTGCGTGATGGCGAGCGGCCAGGGGCCGGCGACGAGATCGATGACGCGGAGCTCGCCGTCTATACAACGCACCATATTGCGCGCATGCAGATCGGCCAGGAGCCACGGTCGGCCGGATAAAAAGTACAAACGCGGGTGATCGCGATCGGCCCGGAGGAAACGCGACGGAATGACAATGAGACCCGCCGGAAGCATCTTCGAAGTGTCCAGGCCCTGTGGCAACGGCTCGCCCAACATTTGCTTCACGATGAGCACGCCTTCGGGACTGATCCCGATGACTTCCGTCGGCACACCGATGCAATCAATGATGAGAAGCTTCTCCAGCAGCTCCCGATAATTACCCGGAAAGGCACTCGCTAGAATCAGCCCGTGTTCGTCGCGTGAATAGGAAAAGCCGGAACCTATATAGCCGCCTTGGCGGAAGAAAAAGAATTTATAGACGGAAGCATCCGCGGCCTCGAAGGCCAGAGCCTCGACCCCGCCGCCGATGCGTACAAGCCGCGGTGTGTTGGTGTCGAAAATATCCTCGCCGTTTGGCTCGAAACCGAAGGCGTCGAGCGGAATCACCGGCAGGAGCCGGCGAAACGCGCGGATCGCCTCGCCCAATCCACTCCACGGCTCACCCGCCGTCTCGAGCAGACTTACTTCGTCTTCGGGGAGGACGAAGAAGTGGCGGTCCTGATCTGCTTCGATACCGCATTCTCCTGCGACTTGGACCAGGTGATCGAACGCCCGAAGTCTCTCCCGGTTACGACCCAAAAGAGCGGCCCGTTCTGCTTCGCTGGGGAGCTTGGCACCGCAGAGGCAGGTCGGGAGTCCGGTGAAGGCGTCTTGCATACGTCGCTCATGTCGGGCGGAAGTTCGACGGCCTGCCATGGAAAGGCAACGTGAACGTGGTCCAGTTCGCCAACCCGATGAACGATCGGCGTCGCGGCAAAAGAAAGTGGCGGCGACTCAGTCCTCTCCATGCGCGCGCGGCGCAGAACGTCACCACCCGTTCACTTGAACTTGTCGCGCATCGCCTGAATTCCCGGAATCTTGTCCATCAAAGCCCGGTGCTGCGGTTCGAAGTATTGCACGAGCGACCGCTGCTTTCGCCCAACCAGGATCGTGAAGATATACCCTTCATGCCCGGGAGCGCGGACGGTCGGATGATAACCGCGATCGATGACGAACGTGTCGCCGTGGCGCGTCATCACCACGTTCGGTTCGCCGTCGTCGCCGTCGTAGCAAAACTGCGCGCCAAATCCATTCTCCGGCCGATAGCGGTAATGATAGATCTCCTCGAAATCCGTCTCTTCCGGCGGCCGTTCCGTGTCGTGCTTGTGCGGTGGATACCCGGACCAGCAGCCCTCGTCGCCGTAGAGCTCGCTCACGAGCAATCGTCCCGCCCGACCGGCGGCGTTTTGCCCTAGAATGTGAAAAATCCGCCGGCGCGAATGCGTGTCCTGCGAGCCGACATCCACCATCTCCACGTCTTCCGGCGGAATGCGAAACGGCGCGAACGGCTGCTCGCAAAACCCGCCCGCGACCAGGACTTCCGTGCCATCGCGCAGCGCCCGCACCGTCACGCGCGGGCACGTGCCACAGTAGACCGAATCCGCCGGCCCATCCCAGATGTCGGCGCGGCGACCGATATTCTTGAACTCCTGCGCGCACGCCGCGATATCCGCCCGGCCGGACAGGACGACACACAGCACCTCACAGGTTGGCACATCGAGCGTCATTGCCTCACCCGCGCGCAGGCGCAGGATGTTGAAATAACTCATCGTGGGGTCGCCCCCACCCGGTGCTATGATAGGCGCGTTGTGATTGTCTCGAGCACGAATGAGCTTGGGCATAACGCTTGCCGACGCGCCTCGCGCTCACGCACCCAGCTGCTTGAGCCGCGCCGCGACATCGGAGCGGAAACGGTCAACATGCTTTAGCGCAAAGTCCAGCGGCGACAGCATTTCATCTTGCACGAGTGGCGTGAGATCCATCGCGAACGAGAGCGCTGTCGCCTGGTCCGTGGAGTGCGAGGCGAAGAACGTCGCATTTGCCGTCCGCCGCCCGATCGCCGCGAGATCGTAGCGTTTGCCGCCCGCGATCTGCGACTCGAACACCTTCACGAGTTCGTCCGCCAACTGCGGATTCGGGCTCGCATCGAGCGCGACCTTGTCCTCGTCGTGCAGCCAGTCGAGATCGCGCCAGCCTTCGACGCCGAGCACGCGCTGCGGCCGTCGCTCGCGCGGCAGCGCGCGAATCGCTTCGATACAACGAAGGAAACACGCCACGTGCGTGTCGTGCTTGTCCGCCGGCTGATGCAGATAAACCACCTGCACCGCGCCCGCGCAGCCACCGAAAATCGCCGCGAGATCGTCACGGACGCCGCCATGATCCGGCCGCTTCACATCGCCACTCGGGTGGCCAAGTTGCAGCTGCAGATTATAGCCGCCGATATCTGCGGCCCGCCGCTGCTCCTGCTTCCGGATCTGCTGCATTTCCGCGTCGGTCGTGTTCGCGAAACGCCCCGTGCGCGCCGAGCCCGCGCCATTCGTCATCACCACGCCGGTGAAAAATCGATCCGCACGCCCCTGACATTCCGCGACCGCCGGGTAGGCGTTGATCTCGATATCGTCCTGATGGGCGATCACGCAGAGATGCGTGGTGCGAGCGAGCGCGGCGTCGGGCGTAAGCCCGGCGGCGGCCTTCGGCAGATAGATGTCCGCGTCGGAACGGGATAGTTTCATGGGAGAGAGAGTGTAAGTGAGCGAGTGAGAGTGAGCGTGTGGGTGTAAGTGAGAAGTATATACGTGTCCGTGCGTGAGCGTTTGAGAGGATATGCGTGCCGGTGACTTGATGGCGCCGGCGAGCGCTCACGCCCAGAGCCGCGCCGGATAACGGCCCGCCTGCACCAGCGCCGCGATCGCCGCTTCCACGCGCGGCTTGTCCTCGCGGTACGTGACGCCGAACCACGTGCTGTCCGTCGGCAACACGCGCACCATCGCCTCGCCGCGTGTGATCATTGTGGATACGGCCGCAGGCAGATAGAATTCCGCTTTCGGCTCGCCGCGATGCGCCGTCTGAAATTCGCGGAACTGGCCGTCGAGCCCGGCGAACAGCGCCGGCGTGAAGCCCCAGCAGTTCATCGAGACGATCTCGCCGCCGGAATATTTCCGGCCCGGCCCCACGTCCGCCGCCGCGATTCCGGTGCGTTCGACGATCGCCCGCAGGTCGCCCGCCGCATCGGACTCGGTGACGCCGCGCGCGACGCTGCCGTGCTCCGAGAGCGTGTTCGCCAGCCGGAATCCCACCATCGCGAACTCCGCCCGCTGCGGCCGTTTGGCGTCCGGGTTTCCTGCGACGCTCACGCGGTCCGTAAGGAATCGGGCGAGTTTTTCAAACGAGTCCGCGCCGTAGAAATCATCGGCATTGATCACGGCAAAGTTGCCCGTGACCGCGGCGCGCGCGCACCACACCGCGTGCCCCGTGCCCCACGGTTTCTCGCGCCCTTCCGGCGGCGTGAATCCTTCAGGCAACGCATCCAGCGACTGGAACACGTAATCGACGGCGACTTTCCCCGCATAACGCGCACCGATCTTCTCGCGAAACAACGCCTCGAAATCGCGACGAATCACAAACACCACGCGCGTGAAGCCGGCGCGCACCGCATCAAACACCGCGTAGTCGAGCACCGTCTCGCCCGACGGCCCGACGGGATCGATCTGCTTCAATCCGCCGTAGCGGGAACCCATGCCGGCGGCGAGGACCACGAGTGAGAGAGACATGGCGGCGAGATCAAGCGCAGCCTCCCCGCGCGGTCAATGCCGCGGTCTTCCAACAATCTGCGGACGGGCGCGTCTCACTTTCCTGCGCCCGAATCCGGCGCCGTAGGTAGGTGTAGCCCGCTTCGGAAGAAGCGGGACCGGACGCCAGGCGCCGTCAGCGCCACGAGCAGCCTACCACTTGAACCGAAACAAAATCTCCACTCGCATCACCGGCTCCTTCGGCAAGGCCCCCGCTGGCGCGACCGGGAGCAACGTGAGATCCGTCGCGAACTGCACCTTCCCATCGAGTTTCTCGAACAGCCGCCCCGTTTTCAGAAAACGCATCGCTGGCGACTCCGCTACCGGCAGCTCGATCGGACGGAGCTCCGCGGCGTTGACGAGATACTTCTCCATCACCACCGCCGACTCCTCCTCTCCAGCACCGCGCGTGATTGGCAGATTCGAAACATCGAACGCCTGCGCCCGCGCCATCGCCTGCTCCGAAATCAACGTCCAGAGGCGTTCCGAAGTCGGCGAGCGCCGCGCCGAGACCTCTGCCGCATCGCCACGTGCGAGCAGAGCTGGCGGCGCAAAGATCGCCGGCCGCGCCTCCGCTTGCGCCTGCGCGCGGGGCAGGGCGCAACAGATCGCGACCGCAACTGGCAGGATGCGCAGCGCAGTTCTCATGGGGCGCCCGGTGTGAACCCGTTGCCCCGGCACGGTTCCGCCGAATCTACGCTCCGCCCGGCGCGGACCAGATTTTCTTCTGCAACTCCACGAACCGGCCGACGATCGGGCCGTGATTCACATGGCGACCGCCGGCAATCCGCTGCCGCGCGCCGATCCACACATCCCGGATCGCGCGCCGTTCGAGCGCGAACACGATGTTCGCCAGCAGCGTGTCGGAATCGGCTCCCGCGATCGACGGATCGAAAAGATTCACCGTGAAGAAATCCGCCGGCCGGCCTACCTCCAGCGCGCCACTCGTCGCACCAAGACTGCGCGCACCGGTCACCGTCGCCGCATGAAACAGCGTCGTCGCCGCATCCGGCGCGATCACGCCCCGCTGCTGTCTCGCCACGCGCAAATCGTACTCGAGCAGCCGGGCATCCTTTAACAAATCGATCTGCGCCTGCGTGTCGCTGCCGAACGCCAGACCGGCGCCCGCCGCGAGCAGTTTCTCCACCGGCGCGGCGCCGAGCCCCAGGTTGCGGGCCGCGATCGGGCACACGCAGACGGTCGCGCGCGCCGTGCCGAGCAATTTGATTTCGTCATCCGTGAGATGCTGCGCATCGATCGCCGTGAAGCGTTTGTCGACGATCCCGTTTTCCGCGAGCAATGCGATCGGAGTGCGGCCGTACTCGGCCACGCAGGCGGCGTTTTCCGCGGGAGTCGTCGCGACGTGCGCGTGCAATCGCATCCGTTGCGCGCGCGCATAGGTCGCGATCGCTTTCAACGGGTCGAGCGGCACGTTCGCGAGCGAGTGCGCCGCGATGCCGAGCCACGCCTCGTCCGCAGGAAATTCCTTCTCCACCGCGAGCCGCAGCGCCTCGGTCTCGCGCACGAATTGCTCCGCCGCTGGCGTGCGAAAACGCGCCGGCGCCGCTCCCGCATCGCCCCCAAAATCGCCCCGCGCATACGCCACCTTCAACAGCGCGATCCGGATCCCGACGTCGTGCGCGGCGCGAATGATCTCGCGGCCCAAGTGATTCGCCTCGGGCCACGCCGCGCCGTCCGGTTGATGATGCAGATAGTGAAATTCTCCGACGCAGGTGATGCCCGAAAGGAGCATCTCCATGAACACCATTCGCGCCGTATCAAAAACGTCCTCATCCGAGAGCCGCGCAGTCGCGCGCTCGAGCGCGTCGCGCCAGCCGGAGAGCGCATCGCGATCGCCGCGCGGGCGCTGCTCGGCCCGGCCGCGCGCCACGCGTTGCCACGTGTGCGAATGCGTGTCGACGAGCCCCGGCAGCACGGCTTGTCCCGCGAGCCGCCGCGCCGCCGCGAGGTCCGCCGCCTCGCGCGAGAAGCGCGTGATCCGCCCCTGCGCATCCGCAAAAAACGCGAGTCCGGTTTCGAATTTCTCCCCGGTGTAAACGCAGTCAGGCAACCAGCCCAGTTCGGTCGCACCATGCGGCACGCCCGACTTCACGTTGGCCACCGCGACCGGTGCGCGCGCCACCGGAGCGGGTCCGCGCGACGGTCCCGACGATGTACGCTGGCCGCCGTGAGGCTGCGGGGGTCGTCCGCCGCCCGGACGCGGTTCGCGCGAGTCGCGCGGATCACGAGAGTCACGAGCATTGCGAGGATCGCGGGGACGATTCGTTGGTTTTTCCATTAGCCGGAAAACAGATGCTCCGCACCGCCCGACAGAGCGAAAGAAAAAAACCCGCACGCAGCTGCCATCGACTGCCCGTAGCCCGCCTCGGGAGAGGCGGGACCAGGCACGCGCTCAACACACCCAAGATCGTTCGACAGGGCGTGCCACCCAACAACCGCGCCGCGAACCAGCGGGGCAATGACATCGCCGGTCCTACGCCGCACGCGAGATCGCCGTGTAGGGCGCCGGCGGATACGCCGCGAGAATCTCCGCGTGGGTGACCGCGTCGATATTGCGCCCGCACACCGGGAGCACCAGCCGCCGGCCGGAAACTTTTCCGGCCAGCACCGCCGCGAGCGCCGCCGCCCCGGCACCTTCCACGACCGCTCCGCACGAGCGCGCCAGCACCGCGACGGCGCGTCCCAGCTCCCGCTCCGTCACCGTCACCACCTCATCGACCAGACGCGCGGCCGTCGCGAACGAGGCGCGGCCCACCCGCGCCACCGCCAGCCCGTCCGCGATGGTGCCGCCCAGCGCGACATCGCTCGGTGCACCCTCCCGCAGCGCGGCGCGAAAACCGGCCGCCCGCTCCGGCTCCACTGCGATCACGCGGACATCCGGCCGCAGCGCTTTCACGACCGTGGCCACACCGGCGAGCAGACCGCCACCGCCCACGGGCACCACGATCGTGTCGAGCGCCGGCGCCTGCTCGAGCATCTCCAGCGCCATCGTGCCCTGGCCAGCCATCACCCGCGGATCGTCAAACGGATGCACCAGCACCGGTCCGCCGCCCGGCGTTGCCGTATCCACGCTTTTCCTACCGCCCCACGCGAGGCCCTCGGCGAAAGCGTGCGCCGCTTCGAAGCTCGCGCCCTGCAACACCACCTCCGCACCGAGGCTGCGACAGCGCGCGACTTTGATCGCCGGCGCCGTCGCAGGCATCACCACCGTAACGCGCACGCCGAGTTGCGCGCCGTGATACGCGAGACCGAGGGCGTGGTTTCCCGCCGAAGCGGCCACGACGCCCCGCGCCCGCTCCGCGGCGGTGAGACACAGCAACGCGTTTCGCGCGCCACGCTCCTTGAACGAGCCCGTGCGCTGCAGGTCGTCGCGCTTCAGCCAGATCTGCGCACCCGCCATTCCCGCGATCTCAGCCAGCGCCGGCGCAATCAGACACGGCGTCAGGCGAAGCCCGTGCGCGAGGCGCACGCGGGCAGCTTCTACATCGGCAAGGCCCAGGGCCGGAGCGGATTCGGTTTTCATACAAGATTTCGGATGCGGACGGACTGGTGCGAATTTCGGAAAACAAAAAGCCCTGAGCGGTAAGGCTCAGGGCTTCGGGAAAGAGTGACTGTTATACTGTCGCTATATAGTCACGCGCCGCCGCCCTGATTCGGGAAGAATCATAATAATGGCGGCAATAATGAGGGCGCGAAGGTTCATGCGAACGGCGCTATAACGAACGCGCAGCACGTCCGTTGTCGAGTGCGGATTTTGGGCTCAACCGAGCCGCTTCCAGTCGTCGCGCCGTGGCCGTTGCCGGAGCGCGTTGGCCTGCGCGTCGTCGAAGCTTTCCGTCTCGGGATCCCAGCGCAACGGTTTGTCCAACTCCATGGAGATCGCGCCAATGTGCAGCACGGAGCTGAGCCGGTGCAGCGCCTCGGCGGTGTACATGGGCGGCTGGCCCGACTTGATCGAGTCGAGGAAATCGCGCTGCTCACGCGGCCGCCGCGGCCAGATCTTGTTCGTCGCGGGATCGTAGGTCTTGCGAAAGAGATCCATGTCGCTCGCGGCGAGCGGACCCGACCAGCCTTTGTTTCCCACCCAGCCTTTCGTGCCTTCGAAACGGATCTCCGTCTCGCCCGACTTCACCTCGAGCTTCACGCCGTTCGCGTACGTATAGGTGAGCTCGTAGGTGTGCGGCACGGAATTGACTGCGTTTGGCGGAATGACACCCCGGCCCGTGACGGCCACCGGGCCGGACATCTCCGCGAAATTTCCGACCTGCGCGGTGTCGACGAGATGCGCGCCCCAATCGGTCAGCGAACCGCCGGAGAAATCGCGAATCTGCCGCCACACCTGCGCGTCGGTCAGCGTCGGCGTGTAGGGCCGGAAAGGCGACGGCCCGAGCCACATCTCATAGTTCAGCCCCGTCGGCACCGGAACGGGTTCCTCGTTCGGGAAGATCGGTTTCACGGGGAGGCCGACCTTGATCCGCTCGAGCCGGCCGATGCCGCCGTTGCGCACGACCTCGGCGAGTTTGTGATAATAGATCACCGCGCGATCCTCGAGCCCCGTGGCGAAAACGGCTTTGCGCTGCGCTACCGCGTCGGCGAGTTGGCGACCTTCGGCGATCGTAAGCGTTGGCTTCTCGCAGAAGACGAGCTTGCGCGCCTCGAGCGCCATCAAGGCCATCGGCACATGCCAGTGATCGGGCGTGGAGATGACGACCGCGTCGATATCGGAACGTGCGAGCAGCACGCGAAAGTCCGCGATCTCCGCGCAACCCGTCGCGCCGTAATGCTCGTCGACGATCGTCCGCGCCTTCGTGCGCCGGCTGGCAAACACGTCGCACACTGCGACCACCTGGCAGTCGTCCTGTTGCAGGAACGATTTCAGGTTCACGCCCAGTCCGTGCGTGCCCACGCCGATGAAGCCCAGCGTGATCTTCTTGGACGGCGCATTCGCCCCGAACAACCGCGACGCGACGAACTGCGGTGCCACGCCCGTGGCGAACACGCCGGCGAGACCGGTCTTCAGAAACGCGCGACGCGAGGGGTTTGAAAGTGTCATGGGCAACACCGGTGAATCGTACGCGTCGAGCCATCCGCGTCGAGCCCACGCTGCGCGCCACGATCTGGTTCTGTAATTGTAGGGGCAGTCCGCTTGCGGACGCGGTTAGGTGCGCGCCAGCGCGCTTGGTTTGTCATCTAATAGATGACAAACACATCGGGCTGAACTGTTCGCTTCGAGTGACTTGTCATCTAATGGATGACAAACCGGCCATCGGAGAATTGGCCAAACGTGAGGGCGCGCAACCGCGCTGACCCACCGGGCAGACATTTGCGGAACGGCAAGGAATCCACCGCCGTCGTGCAGACGATCCCTCTCGTTTTAAAGTGCGCCGTCACCCCAGCCTGCTTTCCTTTCGCCGCCCTCCCTGCCCATGCCCGCCGCCGTTTTCCCCTTTGCTTTCGCCGCGCTGCTGCTGCTCGCAGCGTGCCGCGGCGTCGACGTTGCCCGCCCGCCCTCATCCCCCCACGCACCCGCCGCGCCGTCCGTCGCGCCGCGCGATGCGTTCGTCGTCCTCTCCGGCGGCGGCACGCCGACCTCGAACAACTATTCGCAATACATTCAGGCGCGCGCGTTCGCCGCGTTTCTCCGCGAGCGTTACTCGCCCGAAGCGGTCTGGACCTTCTTCGGCCAGGGCAACCGCGAGGGCGAGAAACCCGTGCTCGCCGACGTGTATCGACAAATCAAGGACGACGGCCTGCTCCTCGACACCTGGCTCCCGGGCGCGCTGCCCGACAACCGCCCGGCGACGAAGGAAAACGTCCTCCGCACGCTGCGCGCCGAGGTCCTCCCGCGCGTGCGCGGCGGCGGCACGCTCTACTTTTTCGTCGGCGATCACGGCGAGCTCACGAGCGGGAAAAATCCGGAAAGCGCCATCACGCTGTGGGGATTGAAACGCGACCCCGCACGGCCTAACGGCTGGTCGACTGCCCGCGACTACGCGCTAACCGTGTCGGAGCTCCGCGACGCCCTCGTCGCCGGGCTCGGTGCCGGCCGCGTGGTGTTCGTCATGACCCAGTGTCACTCCGGCGGTTTTCACGAGTTGGGCGTGCCTCGCGAAATGCAGCCCCCTGCGACGTGGTTTCTCTCCCCGCCTGCCTGGCTCGGCGCCGCACCGAAGTCTCTGCCAGCCGTCGCTGGTTTCACCGCCACCGACGAAGCGTCGATCGCCGCCGGCTGCGACCCAGATCCCGATCCGGAAACCTGGGCCGGCTACGAACGATTTTTTCCCGAGCAATTGCTCGGCCGCGACCTGCTCGGAGGGCGCAACGCGGTCCGTCCCGCAAGCTTGCCGGCTGCGTCGCTCCATGACGCCCATGCCGCAGCCGTGCTCGTCGATCACACCCTGGACAAGCCGCGTTCGAGCTCGGAACACTTCCTCGAGCGATGGGCGTCGCTGATCGAGACGCGACTCGCTCACGAGCTTCTGCTCACGCCGCGCGTACGATCCGCACTGGAAGCGTATCGCGCGGCCATCGACACCGGCGAAATCGGTAACACCGCCGCCACCGACCCCGCGCTGCGCGAGACCCAGGCGCGTTTCGCGCAGTTCACTGCGCGTCTGATCGAGCAAAATCCTTCCGCGCGCACGCTCATCACCCGCGGCACGGCGAAGAAGCTCGAAGCCGCATTCGATCCGGACGCGCCGCGCCCGCGCGAGCGCGACCTCGACGACAACGACGATGCGGTGCCCGACCTTCGTCTCTCGCGCACGCAGCTTCGCGCGTGGCGCGAGGTGCTTCGCCCGGCGTGGACCAAGGCCGTCGCGACCGGCGCCGCCACCACCCTGCCCGCCGCCGCCGTCGCCTTCGAAAAACGCCTGCAAGCGGCGGAGACCCGCGGCCGCCCCGCAGGCTTTTCAGACGCGTGGTCGAACCGCGCGCTCAACGAACTCTACTGGTCCTCGACCTATGCCGTGCCGGAGAAATTCCACGCCGCCACCGCCGCCGCCGTCACGCGCTGGGCCGCCACCCGCCGCGTCGCCATTCTCGAATGGGCCGCGAATTCCCCCGCCGCCGCCGTCCGCGAAGCCGCGGGGAAGTTCGACGCGGGCTTCCGCCAGGCCCGCACGCCGCCACCGCGTGGCAACTCCACGAAGATCCCCCGGAGCACGGCCGCCGAACGCACGCTGTTCTACCGTCGCGTGCTCGCCGCGTGGGCCTTCCTGCTCGCGGTCGACCACCAGCCCGCGCTCACGCAACTCCACGCGCTCCGCGCACTCGAGCACACCCCGCTGCCAGCCCCGTAGCGCCGGCAGCGTGCCGGCTTCCCGATTTGACGCCGCCGCGGCCCCCGGCGCACTCTTCCCCATGCCTTCGCGACCTCGTATCCGAATTCTGGCTACGGGCGGCACCATCGCCGGCGCGCACGCTCTCGGCGGCGGCACGCGCAGCTACAAGGCCGCCGCCTTTTCGACGGAGGCTCTTATCGCCGCCGTGCCACAGCTCACCGAGCTGGCGCAGCTCGAGGTCGAACACGTCGCTGCGATCGGCAGCCAGGACATGGACGAGCCCACGTGGCTCAAGCTCGCGGCGCGCACGCAAGCCGCGCTCGACGCCCGCGAGATTGCCGGCGTCGTGATCACGCACGGCACCGACACGCTGGAGGAGACGGCGTTTTTTCTGAACCTCGTCGTGCAGAGCGAAAAACCCATCGTGCTCGTCGGAGCGATGCGGCCCGCCACCGCCATCAGCGCCGATGGCCCGATGAATCTCTACAACGCGGTCGCCGTCGCCGCGCATCCGCAGGCTCGCGCGCGCGGCGTGCTCGTCGTGGCGAACGACGAGATTCATTTCGCGCGCGAGGTCACCAAAACCAACACCACGCAGGTCGGCACCTTTCGCGCGTCGCACCGCGGTCTCGCCGGGCTGGTGAACGCCGGCCGGCTCCACCTCTACGCGCCACCCGTGCGCCGCCACACGAACGCGAGCGAGTTTTCCCTCGCCTGCCTCACGCCGCCGCTGCCACGCGTCGATATCCTCTATGCGCACGCCGGCATGGGCCGCGAGCTGATCGACGCCGCCGTGCGGGCCGGCGCACACGGGCTCGTGATCGCAGGCGTCGGCGACGGCAACCTCCACGCGCTCGCGCTCGCCGCCGCGGCCGCCGCCGCGCGCTCGGGCGTGAGCATCGTGCGCAGCACGCGCACCGGCGGCGGAGTGGTCGAACGCAACATCGAGATCGACGACGACGGCCTCGGCTTCATCGCCGCCGATGAACTCAACCCGCCGAAAGCCCGCGTGCTCCTGCAACTGGGCCTCACCCGCGCCCGCGACCCGCACGCACTGCAGGAACTCTTCTTCACGTATTGATGAAACGGAGTAGTGCGTAGCGAGTAGCGAGCATCCAAAACAATCACGCCCGCCTGCTACTCACGACTCGCCACCCGCTACTCGCTACTTTTCCTCCATCCGTTGCCGCCCGCCTTCCAACTCCCCGCCTGGTTCGATCTCGGCGCCACCTTCGCCTTCGCGCTCACGGGCGCGCTCGCCGGCATCAAGCGCGGCTACGATATCGTCGGCGTATTTTTCCTCGCCCTCGCCACCGGTCTCGGCGGCGGGCTCATCCGCGATGGGGTGTTTCTGCCCGATGCTGGCGCGACGCCTCTCCTCACCGACCCGCGCTACATCGGACTCGTCCTCGCCGCCACCATCACCGCCGCGTTCTTCAGCTCGCACGTGAAACGCGTCCGTCGCGTGATCGCGCTCATCGACGCGCTCGGCCTCGGCGCGTATGCCGCCTTCGGCACCCAAAAGGCCTTCCACGCCGGCCTCGCCGCGCCCGCCGCCGTCCTCGTCGGCGTCATCAACGCCTCCGGCGGCGGCCTCCTCCGCGACATCATCACGCGCGAGGAGCCGCTCGTGTTTCGCCCCGGCCAGTTCTACGTGCTCACCGCGCTCGCCGGAGCTGTCACGTTCGTTTTCCTCCGCGCGCAACTCGCCGTGGGTGCCACCCCCGCCGCGATCGCCGCGATCGCCGTCACCTTCGTCTTTCGCGCGCTCGCCATCGTCTTCAACTGGCGCACGAGCGCCGTCGCTCCGCCCGAAGAGCGCGACCTCACACCCTGACGCGTCTGCGTCCCGAATGTGGGATTCGATTTTCCCACGCGCTCGACACTCGTCCGCCTCGCGGGCGCGCACCGAAAAACGCAATCACCTGCGCGCGCGGGCAGTTATGCTGTATCCAAAATGTTGGCACGCGCAGTGCGAAAGCACAGGGCACATCATGAACACGTCACTTAAAATCCTCGCCCTCGTCTTCACCGTCGCGCTCCCGAGCGCCCTCGCCGCCGACTTCGCCGGCCTGCCTCTTCCCGCCGCGTTCAACGCTGCATATCTGTTCGGCGCCTTCGTGACCACGCTCGTCGTGCTCACCGCGCTCGCCGATTACGCGCGCCCCTCACGACGCTCCTTCCGCTCCTCCTCCGCTCAGCCCGTTCGTGTCGCCACCAAATCCACCTACCCGCTCGCCGCCTGAGCCGCGTGAGCCGAAACCATCCTCTCGCGCCAAGCGGGCACGCTCCCGCTCTCCGCTCTCAGCCCTAGACTCTCAGCTCTCAGCTCTGACCACCCCCCTTGACACCCCTCGCCACGCCCTCGTCATTTCCCTCCAGCATGTCTTCTCCCGCCGCGCATCGGATCCTCATCGCCGACGATCAAGCCGACGTCATCGAAGCGCTCCGCCTGCTCCTCAAGGGCGAAGGCTATGCCACCGAGTCCGCACGTTCGCCCGCCGCGGTCATCAAGGCAGTCGAGACAAACGACTACGCCCTCGTGCTGATGGACCTGAATTACGCGCGCGATACCACGAGCGGACAGGAGGGCCTCGAGCTGCTGCAAAAACTCCAGACCCTCGACGCCGCCCTGCCGGTCGTCGTCATGACCGCGTGGGCGAGCGTCGACGTCGCCGTCGAAGCGATGCGCCGCGGCGCGCGCGATTTCATCACGAAGCCCTGGGATAATCCGCGGCTGCTCGCGATCGTCCGCAACCAGATCGACCTCGGCAGCGCCGTCCGTGCGTATCGCCGGCTCGAGCAGGAAAACGCGATCCTCCGCGGCAACGGCAAATCCGGCCCGGCCCTCCTCGCCCAATCCGCCGCGATGCGCCCCGTGCTCGAGATGATCGCCCGCGTCGGCCCCTCCGACGCCAACGTCCTCATCACCGGCGAAAACGGCACCGGCAAAGGCCTCGTCGCGCAGGCGCTGCACGCCGTCTCCGCGCGCGCGGGCCACGCGTTCATCTCTGTCAACATGGGCGGCCTTCCCGAAGGCGTGTTCGAGAGCGAGCTCTTCGGCCACGTGCGCGGCGCGTTCACCGATGCCAAGGCCGACCGCGCCGGCCGCTTCGAGCTCGCCGACGGCGGCACGCTGTTTCTCGACGAGATCGGCAACATCCCGCTCAGCCAGCAGGCGAAACTGCTCCGCACGATCGAGACCGGCGAGTTCGAGCACGTCGGTTCCTCGCGCACGCACCACGCGAGCGTCCGCCTGATCTCCGCGACGAATTCCGACCTCGCGGCCGAAGTCTCCTCCGGGCGTTTCCGCCAGGATCTGCTCTTTCGTCTCAACACGATCCAGCTCCACCTCCCGCCGCTCCGCGAACGCCGCGAGGATATCGAGCTGCTCGCGCAGCATTTCCTGAAGCAGCACGTGACGCGCTATCGGAAGTCGATCACCGGCTTCGACGAGGGCGCGTTGCAGGCACTCCGCGACTACTCGTGGCCGGGCAACGTCCGCGAGCTCGACCACTCGGTCGAGCGCGGCGTCTTGATGGCGCCGGGCAAAATCCTCCGCGCGCCCGACCTTGGCCTGAATGCCAGTCAGGCCGCGCCACGCCTCGAGGAAATGAGCATCGAGGAAGTCGAGGCGTTCCTGATCAAGAAGACGCTCGCCCGCTGCGACGGCAACGCCCGCAAAGCCGCCGAAGCCCTCGGCCTCAGCCGCAGTGCCTTCTACCGGCGGCTCGAAAAATATGGTTTGTAGAGCCCACGAAACACACGAACGACACGAAAGGCCCAAACCTCAGACCTCTCGCCCACGGAACACACAGAACACACGGAATCCAAAACTTCCTTCCGTGGATTCCGTGTGTTCCGCGGGCAAACTCTTCTGATTCTCTCATCTAGCCGGACTCATCCCCGGTTGAGCGTCTATCGTTGACAGCTGGGAGCCCAATCCACCGAGCAAGCTGGACCAGAGTTCGCCCTGAAAGACTGATTCACCACTTGGTTTTGCTCTCAGCTCTGGACTCTCAGCTCTCAACTGCATTTCTCCGGTTTCGTGTATTTCGTGGGCCACTTCTGATGCCTCCCCCGCGCAAGCCCCGCCTCAGTCACGAGCAGGTCGTATTCGCCCAGGCACTACTGGCGGCACTTCCCGCCGTGATCGTTTCCCTCTGGTTCCTGTGGCTCGTCGAAACGCCACCGCCGCCGAAAGTCCAGTGGACGCTCTCGCTGCTCATCCTCGGGTTCTGGTTCGGCTTCGCCCTCGCGGCGCAAGCCCACGTCGTCCGGCCGTTGCACACGATGGCCAATCTCCTCTCCGGTTTGCGCGAGGGGGATTTCGCCATCCGCGCTCGAGGCGCCCGCCGCGATGAACCGCTCGGCGATGTCATGGCCGAGATCAATATTCTTAGCCGCACGTTGCAGGACCAGCGCCTCAGTGCGCTCGAAGCCACCGCGCTGCTCCGCACCGTCATGGAGGAGATCAACCTCGCGATCTTCGCCTTCGATGCCGACGGCAAGCTGCGACTCGCGAATCACGCGGGCCAGCTCCTCCTGGCGAAACCCGCCGAACGCATTCTCGGCCGCGACGCCGCCGAGATCGGCCTCGCCGAATGCCTCGGCGGCGAACCCGCCCGCATGCTCGAAACCTCGTTTCCCGGTGGCTCCGGCCGCTGGGGCATGCGCCGCAGCGAATTCCGCGAAGGCGGCCGCCCGCATCAACTCATCGTCATCGCCGACCTCAGCCGCACCCTGCGCGAAGAGGAATTGCAGGCGTGGCAACGCATCGTCCGCGTGCTCGGCCACGAGCTGAACAACTCACTCGCCCCGATCAAATCCATCGCCGGCAGCCTCGGCTCGCTCCTCCGCAACCCCCGGCGCGCGCCCGATTGGGAGGACGACTTGCGCGGCGGCCTCGATATCATCGCCGCCCGCGCCGACAGCCTCGCGCGCTTCATGCAAGCCTACGCGCGGCTCGCCCGCCTGCCTCAGCCCACGCTCGCCTCGTGCAACCTCACGGGTCTCGTCCACCGCGTCGTCGCCCTCGAACGCCGCCTCCCGATCCGCGTCCTCGACGGACCCGATCTCTCCTTCATCTGCGACTCCGCCCAGATCGAGCAGGTGCTCATCAACCTCTTGAAAAACGCCGTCGAGGCCGCACTCGAGCAACGCGCCAGCGGCCACAAACCCGACGCCAGCGTCCGCCTGCAATGGCGCAAAACTCCCGGCGCCAGCCCAAGCATCGAGATCCTCATCGAGGACGACGGCCCCGGCATCGCACAGGCCACGAATCTGTTCGTGCCGTTCTTCACCACGAAACCCGAAGGCAGCGGCATCGGTTTGGTGCTCTGCCGTCAGATCGCGGAAAACCACCGCGGCTCCCTCACCCTCGCCAACCGCACCGACGCCAGCGGCTGCCAGGCGACGCTCCGCCTGCCCGTCTGACCGCCGCGGCTTCCGCCCACTGGGCGTTCAGCGTTAAACGTTGAGCATTCAGTGTTCTGCATGGGTGGCTCCGCCGTCCCATTCCTGGGATTCCCTCGTCCCAACCCCGAAGGCGAGGGCCGCCTCAAGCGCACCGGCCAGACCCGCCCGAATTTTTCTTTCCGCTCCAGCTTCGTCGCTTACGCAGACAACACGTCCGCAGGCACACCCGCTGCAAACACCTCCCACCGCGCTCCCACCTTCACTCTCACTCTCACTCTCACTTTCACTTTCACTCTCACTCTCACTCCGAATGGACATTGCCCGCCCAGACCAGTCGAAAGCGAAGCGCCGGAAACGCATCCTCTACGGCAGCCTCGCCGTGCTCGTCCTCGTCGCCATCACCGTTCTCCTCGCGCGTCTCAAACCCGCCGCGCCCACCGTCGAGCGCAACCTGGTGTTCATCGATACCGTAAAACAGGGCCAGATGCTCCGCCAGGTTCGCGGCCTCGGCACGCTCGTGCCCGATGAGATTCGCTGGATCGCCGCGCGCACCCCCGGCCGCGTCGACAAAATCGTTCTCCGCCCCGGCGCTCCCGTCGAGGTCGGCACCATCATCCTCGAGCTCGCCAATCCCGACGTCGAACAGGCCTCCCTCAACGCCGACTCCCAGCTCAAGGCCGCCGAAGCCGAGCTGCTCAGCCTCCGCGTCACCCTGCAAAGCGGCGTCCTCCAGGCCGAGTCCGTCGCCGCCGGCGCCAAAGCGGACTACGAACGCTCCAAGCTTCAGGCCGAGGTCAACGAGCAGCTCTCACAGGACGGCCTCATCTCCAATCTCGATTTTCGCCTCTCCAAGGTCATCGCCGAGCAGGCCTCCACGCGTCACGGCATCGAACAAAAACGTTACCAGTTCGCCAAGGACACCATCGAGCCCCAGCTCGCCGTCAAACAAGCCGAGGTCGATCGCTTCCGCGCCCTCGCCAATCTCCGCCGCGACGAGCTCGCCGCCCTCAAAGTCCGATCCTCGATGGCCGGCGTCCTCCAGCTCCTCCCCGTCGAAGTCGGCGCGCAGGTCCAGCCCGGCACCAACCTCGCCCGCGTCGCCGATCCCACGAAGCTCAAAGCCGAGATCCGCGTCGCCGAGACCCAGGCCCGCGACATCCAGATCGGCCAGGTCGCCATGATCGACACCCGCCACGGCGTCGTCGAAGGCAAGGTCGGCCGCATCGATCCTTCCGTGCAAAACGGCACCGTCACCGTCGACGTGTTCATCACCGCCGAGCTCCCGCGCGGCTCGCGCCCCGACCTCTCCGTCGACGGCACCATCGAGCTCGAGCGTCTCGACGAAGTCGTCTATGTCGGCCGCCCCGCCTTCGGCCAGGAGCGCAGCGCCGTCGGTATTTTCAAACTCGATCCCGACGGCATCTACGCGCACCGCACGCAAGTGAAGCTTGGCCGCAGCTCGGTTAGCACGATCGAGATCGTCGAAGGCCTCCGCCCCGGCGACCGCGTCATCCTCTCCGACATGTCGCAGTGGGATTCCAACGCCCGCATCAAACTCAACTGATCCAAACCGACCGCCCACTCTCGTCCGCCCACCCCACCTCCCATCGCTCCCGCCCCTTTCGTGTGCTTCGTGTGTTTCGTGCGCCAACTCCTCCGAATCCCGAACTCCAAACTCATCTCCCCCTTCCTCCCATGACCGACTCACTCATCAAACTCGACGGCGTCACCAAAGTTTTCCTCACCGACGAGATCGAGACCCACGCCCTCTCCGGCATCCACCTCGAGATCGAGCGCGGCGAATACGTCTCCATCGCCGGCCCTTCCGGCTGCGGCAAATCCACGCTGCTCTCCATTCTCGGCCTCCTCGATTCCCCCAGCGAGGGCTCCTACATTCTCAATGGCCGCCCCGTGCAGGGCCTCTCGCTCCCCGAGCGCGCCCGCATCCGCAACCGCGAGATCGGTTTCATTTTCCAGTCCTTCAATCTCATCGGCGATCTCACCGTCTATGAAAACGTCGAGCTGCCACTCACGTACCGCGGCATGCCCGCCAGCGAGCGCAAAGCCGCCGTCACCGAAGCCCTCGAAAAAGTCGGCATGGCCCATCGCGCGAAGCACCTGCCCTCCCAGCTCTCCGGCGGCCAGCAACAACGCGTCGCCGTCGCCCGCGCCCTCGCCGGCAAACCCGCCGTCCTCCTCGCCGATGAACCCACCGGCAACCTCGATTCCAAGAACGGCGATTCCGTCATGCAGCTCCTCGCCGACCTCCACCGGCAAGGCGCGACGATCGTGATGGTCACGCACGACTCCCGTTTCGCCCGCCACGCCGACCGCACGATCCACATCTTCGACGGCCGCGTCGTCCAGGAAGAAGTCGAATCCGACCCCACCCGCTGACCGGCGCTCCGCGCCGCAGTTGAAGTGAAAAGTTCAAGTGTAAGGCTCGCGATCAGACGACAACCCGCCCGCCGCGAACCACGGCGTCTTCAACTTAAACTTCCGACTTAAACTATAGCCATGCGCTACGCCCTCCGCTCGCTCCTCAAGAGCCCCGGCTTCACCGCCATCGCGATCCTCGCGCTGGCCCTCGGCATCGGCGCCAACACCGCGATCTTCTCCGTCGTCCACGGCGTCGTCCTCCGCCCGCTCCCGTTTCCCGAGCAGGAGAAACTCCTCTACATCGGCGAATGGTCCGAACAGGTCCCGCAGATGTCGGTGTCGTATCCAAATTTCCTGGACTGGCGCGCGCGTCAGCAGGCCTTCACCGCCCTCGGCGCATATCGCCCCCAAGGCTTCAACTACATCGGCGCCTCCGAGGCCGAGCGCCTCACCGGCGCCATGGCCTCGCACGACCTCTTCACCGCCCTCGCCGTCCCGCCCCTCCGCGGACGCCTCTACGGCCCCGCCGACGACCAGCCCGGCGCCGAGCGCACCGTCCTCCTCAGCGAAGCGCTCTGGCAGCGTCTCTTCGGCGCCCGCGAATCCATCGTCGGTGAGAAGATCCAGCTCAGCGGAAAGCTCTACACCGTCGTGGGCATCATGCCCGCCGCGTTCCAATATCCCAGCAACCGCACCGAGCTCTGGGTCCCGCTCGGTCTCTTCGCCGACCAATACCAGGAACGCGACAGCCACCCCGGCCTCTACTGCGTCGCCCGCCTGAAGCCCGGCATGACCTACGAAGCCGGCGCCGCCCACCTCAAAGCCATCGCCGAGCAACTCGCCGTCGAATACCCCGCGTCCAACGCCCGCCAGTCCGCCAGCGTCGAGCTGCTCACCGACCGCGCCTTCGGCCGCGTCCGTCCCGCGTTGTTCATTCTCCTCGGTGCCGCCGGTTTCGTCCTCCTCATCGCCTGCGCCAACGTCGCCAACCTCCAGCTCGCCCGCGCCCACAGCCGCGCCCGCGAATTCGCCGTGCGCGCCGCACTCGGCGCCGGCCGCGCTCGCATCATCCGCCAGCTCCTCGCCGAAAGCCTCCTCCTCGGCAGCCTCGGCTGCATCGTCGGCATCGTCTTCGGCATCTGGGCCCTCGACGCCCTCCGCTCGATCCTGCCCGCCAACATCCCGCGCATCGCCGAGGTCTCGCTCAACGCCCCCGTCCTCGCCTTCGCCGTCGCGGCCAGCCTTCTCACCAGCATCGTCTTCGGCCTCGTCCCCGCCCTGCACGCCGCGAAACAGGATTTGCGCGAGGCCCTCGCGCAGGGCTCGCGCGCCGGCGACCACGCCTCCGGCAGCAACTGGCGCGCCGCCCTCATCGTCGGCGAATTCGCCCTCACCTGCGTCCTCCTCGTCGGCGCCGGCCTCATGCTGCGCACGCTCGCCAATCTCTACGCCGCCGATCCCGGCTACTCCACCGAGCGCACCCTCACCGCCGGCTGGGTCCTCCCCGGCACCGCTTACGACGAACCCGAAAAACGGCTTCCGGTCATCGAGCGCGCCCTCCACCGCCTCGCCGCCGTCCCCGGCGTGAAAAGCGCCGCCCTCATCTACCCGCTTCCGCTCAGCAGCACCGCCAACCAGAATTCATACTACGTCGAGGGCGCGCCGCTCCCCGAGCCGGGCCGGCAGCCGTCCGTCGAATACTTTCGCGCCAGCGGCAATCTGTTCCACACGCTCCAGATTCCGCTCCTCGCCGGCCGCACATTCGACGAGCGCGACACCCCGACTTCCCCGCGTGTTGCCATTGTGGATACACGCTTCGTGGAGAAAAATTTTCCCCGCGGCACCGATCCCCTCGGCAAGCGCTTCGCCTACGGGAGCCGCCCGCCGGAAAAGGAAAGCGACTGGATCCAGATCGTCGGCGTCGTCGCCCATATCCAGAACTACGGCTTCGGCTCCACTCAGGCCACGCGTGAGCAGAGCTACGTCCCGCACACGCAGTTCGTCCCGTCGGTCCTCACCTTCACGCTCCGCACCGACCAAACCGCCGCCGCCGTCGCGCCGTCGCTCCGCACCGCGATGCGCGAAGTCGCGCCCGACCTCCCGATCTTCGGCGTGCAAACCATGGACGAGCTCTTCACCTCGAACATCTCCACCCAGCGCCTCACCGTTGTTCTCCTCGGCACCTTCGCCGCCCTCGCTCTTCTCCTCGCGGCCCTCGGGCTCTACGGCGTCCTTGCCTACAACGTCGGCCAGCGCACCCGCGAGATCGGCGTCCGCATGGCCCTCGGCGCCACCGCCGGCTCCGTCGTCGCCCTCGTCCTGCGCCAAGGCCTGAAACTCGCCGCCCTCGGATTGACCGTCGGCCTCCTCGCCTCGCTCGCGCTCACGCAACTCTTGAAACGCATCCTCTTCGAAGTCTCCGCCTTCGATCCGTTGAGCTTCAGCCTCGTCGCCATCGGTCTCGCCGCCATCGGCACGCTCGCCTGCTACATCCCCGCCCGCCGCGCCACCCGCGTCGATCCGATGACCGCGTTGCGCACCGAGTAAGTCCGAGCAACGACGAGCTCTGGAACGCGCGCACGTTGGCCGCGTCGATCTGTTCCACCTCGATATGCACCTGCCGCACGCTCATCCCGACTGGCACTTCCCCTGCGATCTCCCGGCCATCACCTTCGGGGACCACCCACCGCCACACCCGCGTCGCATCACCATGTTCGACTCCTTCCCCCTCCCCGGCCGGTTGAAATTCGGTCTTCGGTATTCCGCCTTCTTCTTTGCGGCGGTCGCCCTCGCCGCCACCGAACCCGCCACCGTCGACACCGCCCGCACGCTCTACCACACCCGCGGCAAATCCGCCGAGGCCCAGGCCGCCTTCGCTGCCATCGCCGCCGCCGACCCAAAAAACCACCCCGCGCAACTCCACCTCGGCCTCCTCGCCCTCCGCCGCGACGACACCGAAGCCGCCATCGCCCACCTCGAACGCGCCGTCGCCCTCGCGCCCGACGACGGCGATTCCCACAAAGCCCTCGGCGACGCCTACGGCCGCTCCGCGCAAAAAGCCTCGATCTTCAAGCAGCTCGGCTTCGCCAAAAAATGCCTCGCCTCCTACGAACGCGCCGTCGCCCTCGGCCCCGACCGCGTCGAGTTTCACCAGTGCCTCTTCGAATACTACCGCCAGGCCCCCGGCTTCGTGGGCGGAGGCCGCGACAAAGCCATCGCTGAAGCTACCGCGATCAAGCAACTCGACCCCCTCGCTGGCCGCCAGGCGTTCGCCACGCTCTTCGTATCCGAAAAAAAATACGCCGAGGCCTTCGCCCAATTCGACGAAGTCCTCGCCACCTCGCCCGACGACTATCGCGCGCACTACGAGATCGGCCGCCTCGCCGCCCTCACCGGCCACTCCATCGACCGCGGCATCGCGAGCCTACGACGCTGCCTCGAGCTCAGGCCGCCGCCAGCCCCCGGCACGCCGACGCATGTCCACGTCCACTGGCGCCTCGGCACTCTCCTCGAGAAAAAATCCGACCCCGCCGCCGCCCGCGCCGCCTACGAAGCGGCCCTCGCGCTCGACCCGACTTTCGCCCCCGCCGCCGAATCCGTGAAGAGACTGAGGTAGCGCAAGCTGAACGTGCGCAGGCGACCCGCAGGCACCAACCCGAACAGCTTCGCTCGCCGACTACTCACTACTCGCTACTTTTCCCGCCGCCATGCCCCACGCCCTCCGCTCCGAGTAGCGCCCGCATCCTGCCGGCTCCTGGCGAACGCGCCTGGGGCCGACGAATCTCTTACTCGTCCGCCGGGATTCGCGCCAGAGTCCGGGCGAGACGCTCGCGCATCCCGGCGTCCGTGCAGGATGCCAGGCTCCGTTCCAGGAGTTCACGCGCGTCCCGTCGCCGGCCGCGTTCGAAGCACGCGCGGGCGCACGCCAACGCGAGCGTGGCATCGCCGGGGAACGCCTGTTGTCCCTCGTGCAACCGCCGCGTCATGTCGTCGGCCGGAAGCTCCGGCGCCCGACGCCAGAGAGCGGCGAGCAATCCGAAGCTCGCTGCCATTTTCGGCTGCTGGTCGAGCGCCTGTTGCAGCGACTGGAGCACGGCCGCGGTTTGAGCGGCATTGAACGGCTCGCTGGCGTCTGACGCCCCCTTGCTCGCCGCCACGAATCGGAGCTGCGCCAACACGAGCGCGGCGCGGGGGCGCATCGTTCCGGCCGCCGCCGCTGTCTCGAGCAACGCGCGAGCGGAATCGACGCGCCCCGATTCGAATTCGAGCAAGCCCAGGTTGGCGGTGATGCGCGCGTCGCCGGGAGCCGTTTCCAATCCCCGCCGGAAGGTGCGCGCCGCCTGCTCGCGATATTTCGCGGCGATCTCGGGCACACGCGTGGCGAGGATGAGCGCTTCGCTGCGCTCGAACTCGCCACGCAACCGCGCGACCTCGGCACCCGTAGCTTCGCGGAATCGCAGCGTGGGCGGGCTCAATGGCGCGATCGTTACGTTGACGGACCCACGCAACGCCGTCGGCAGGTAACGCACCAGCGCGTCGTGAGCCTGCTCGTAGGTGAGACCGAAGCATTCGCGAAAGAAAGCCTCGGTGACCGGCCGGGCGCACGCTTCCGAGGCGAACCGCCAGAAGGCCGCGCGGCGTTTGCCGTTTTCCGCGACGAGCGCCCAATGGGCAAAAAGTGCAGCCGTCGCGGACCACGCCGCGCGATCCACGGTTTCGGTCACGAGAAAGGGCGGCATCTCCACAATGCCGTCGGCGGCTGTGGCTCGGGGCAGTGCCCGCGCGCTCGAGGCCGGTACGCGCACGACGTTGGTCCAGAGTCGATCGAGCGCCATAACCTGGGTTGTCGCTGGGAGCGACCGCCCCGCTGATGGCGCAGGCCAACCCACCCGGCCCACGACGAGCGTGTCCGTTCCTTCGCGATAATAGAAGGTGTCGTCGTAAACGCCGAAAGGCCCGTTGAGCGCCTCCCGCAACCACCGCGGCACCGTCGGCGTATGCAGCGCCAAAAGCGTGCGCAGGTGAAAACGGAAGGTGGTGGCGTATCTAAAATCGCGGCCATGGAGATTGACGCTGAAGACTTCGCGATCGTGCAGCGTGCGCTTGATCACGTTGGTGAAGTGACCCCGCGAGGTGGCAAGCACCTGACCCGCCCCAACGTCATCGGGCAGCCGGTCGAAAAGGATGACCGCCAGCGGCAAGGCGTTGCTCGGATGAAATTCCCGCGGCAGCGTAAGATGGGGACCACGCCACAACGCAGCGAAAACCTGCTGCGTCGCAGCATCGCCCGCTTCGGAAATGATCTCGAAGCCCTCGGTCTCCGCATAACGCCACGGCTTCGCGATCCTCGACTCGGTGATGACGAACGGCGGCAGCTCCACAATATCGTCAAGCAGCCGATTCGGCCCAACGTCACGCGCGCCAAACGCGGCAACGGCCAGGAGTCCCCCTACGACTCCCACGGCAAGACGAAGCATCCGGATCTTCCGAAAACTCAGGGCGGAGCGTCCGCGTTGGCTGCCACGACGGAGAATTCTAGTTCGAGTGTGCATTCGACCATTCGACTTCGGAAATTACCTTCCGCAATTCCGCTAGTGTGCCTGCGCCGGCTTCAACTGCGGCATTATCGCCACCACGGCTATTGGTCCGCTGATTCTTCTCAATACCGATAAGCTCCAAATGGCCACCCGGTGAATTGATAACATCAGGCGTGAAACGAACTCGCATAAGGTACTCTGCCGACCCGACATCCTTCGCCACGCGAAAACCCCGGTTCACAATCTGCGATAGAAGCAGGTGATTGATGCGTGCGAGCTGTTCATCGGAAGGAGGTGCATTCGGTGAACTGATCGCAATAGCCATGGTTGGCTCTTCGGTTTTTCGACGGGAGCTCGCACATCCTGTCCAGAGGGTAGCGCAGACCACTGACACAAGTGCTGACCGGTAGACCTTCTGAAGAGTCATTGTTCGCCTTTTGTCTTACAACAGCCGGGATGAGCCTAAGTGGACATGGTTTCCGCGATTTTATATGAGCCCGGCACGCACTCCGCGACGATTCGTCGGAATTGAACCGGCATAGGTCGGCAAGACTGAAAAGATCGTGGCGCAGGAATCCCGTTTCGGTTCATCGCTCTTTCTTTCCCAATTGCGGGACGGTGCAATCCCATCGGTGCATCCACCACTCCTTCGCCACTCGGGGCGGAATTTTTTTTCCGCCTGATTTTCAGTGCGTTAGCTCCGCGAACGCGTCGCGGGCACAGGCGTTGCAGAGTAGCGCTGTCACCGGCTCCCTGTCGCAGCGCCGCCGCGCATCCCGCGCTGCAGGCAGGAGGTTCTCTCCCGACGATCCATTCTCCACCATTCGCCCTTCAGAGATCGGCAATCTCAACACGCAACTCTCGACCTTGGCGCCCGATGACGAGCCTCCTCTTCGGCGGGGAACCCATCGACCGTCCCAAGCTCGCCACCGCCTCCGCGATCATCGCCCTCACCGCCCTCGCCGCGAGCACAGTCCCGCTCGCCCGCGCCCTGCGGGTCGACCCAGCAGAAGCGCTCCGCGCCGAGCACCAAATCCGAAATCTGAACGCTCAACGCCCAAGTCCCCTGCTTCCACCCCGCCTTCCGAACTTAAGCGTTTAGCGTTAAACGTTGAGCGTTCTCCCTTCCCCGCGCTCCCCGTCCCCCTATGCTCTTCGATCTCCGCCTCGCGTTCCGGCAACTCGCCAAATCCCCCACCTTCACCGCCGTCGCCGTGCTCACGCTCGCCCTCGGCATCGGCGCGACGACCACCGTGTTCAGTTGGATCGAACGCGTGGTCCTCAACCCGCTGCCCGGCGTGACCGACGCTCATCGCATCGTCGCGATCGAAACGCGCACACCGGCGGGCGACCTGATCGACACGTCGTATCCAGATTTTCGTGACTACCAGTCGCAGGCGACGAGTTTTTCTCATCTCCTGGTCCACAAGGAGCTGCCGCTCAACCTCGGCACCGGCGCAAACGCCGAGCGCGTCTGGGCGGAACTGGTCTCGGAAAACTTCTTCACCGCCCTCGCCATTCGCCCTCGGCTCGGCCGCTTCTTTCTCACCGACGATCGCGCCGATGAGCCCGCAGCCGCCCCCGTTACCGTGATCAGCGAGGCGCTCTGGCGCCGCCGTTTCGGATCCGACGCAAACATTCTCGGCCGCACGGTGAAGCTCAACCAACGGGACTTCACCGTCATCGGCGTCGCGCCGGCTACGTTCCTCGGTGCGATCAACGGTCTGGCGTTCGACGTATGGGTCCCCCTCGCCACCCATGCACGGCTACTCGGGCCATCTCGTTGGTTGGAGACCCGCGGCTGGCATGAGCTGCACATGCTCGGCCGGCTCGCCCCCGGCGAGACCCTCGAATCGGCGCGCGCGGAGCTCGATACTATTTCTGCGCGGCTCGCCGCCGCGCAGTCGGACAGACTTCCCGGCCTTGGTCTCGCCGTGCTGCCTGTTACGTCGTCGCCGCACGGCGTGCACCGGGAACTTGCCAAGCCCCTCTTTCTCCTGCTCGGCGTCGCCGGCCTGCTGCTGCTCATCGTCTGCGCTAACCTCTCGAATCTCCTGCTTGTCCGGGCCAGCGCGCGCCAGCACGAGATGTGCATCCGCCAGGCCCTCGGCGCCGGTGGGCTGAGGCTCGTCCGCCAGTTGCTCGCCGAGAGCCTTCTGCTCTCCGCTGCCGGCACGCTTGTCGGCCTGCTCTTCACGTGGTGGATGTCCGATCTCCTGCGCCAATTCATCCCCGACGCGACGCTGCCCATCTCGCTCACCGCCGATCTGAGTACCCGCGTGTTCCTCGTGGCCGTCGCGCTCTCGACCTTCACCGCGCTGCTCGCGGGTCTCGCGCCCGCGCTCTGGGCCGCAAGACCCAACCTCATTGACGTCCTCCGCGCCAGCGGTCGCACCGCCACGATGATGCCGCGCGCCGAATTTTTCCACCGCGCCCTTGTCATCGCACAGGTCGCAATCGCGCTGGTCACACTCACCTGCACCGCGCTCGCCGTTAAAAGCTTCCACGCGGCGAAACGTGCTCATCCCGGCTTCGACGCCGCCGGGGTGCTGCTCGCCGCGCTCAAGCTCGGCACCAGCGGTTACACGCGCGACGCCGCGTCCGCGTTTCTTGACCGCCTGCAAGAACGCCTGGCCATTCTGCCCGGCATCGAGTCCGCCGCGCTCGCGGAAGATGTCCCGCTCGGCCTCGACCGCGGTGGGTGGGAGGAGATTGACGTCCCCGGCTACGCGCCGGCCCCACGGGAAGAACTCCGCGTCTACCGCAATCTCGTTTCACCCGGGTACTTTTCGCTGATGCGGATCCCGCTGCTCGGCGGGCGCGAGTTCAACGACGCCGACCACGCTGCCGCTCCGCTTGTTGCCATCGTGAGCGAGACCTTTGCCCGACGCTATTTCGGCACCGCTGAAGCCGTGGGCCGCACGTTTTCGATTTGGGGTGGCCAGCGCCCGCGCCCGCTCACGATTGTCGGCGTCGCGCGGGACATCAAAGTGCGAAGCCTCGGCGAAGCCGCACAGCCTTACTACTACGTTCCGCTTCGCCAGTTCCTTTCCGCCGCCACCGGTCTCGCCATCCACCTCCGTGTTGCCGTGGCGCCAAGCGATCCGCTCGCGCATCTCCCGGCCTTGCGCAACGTCGTGCGTGAGCTCGACCCGAATGTTCCGATCTTCGAGGCCGTCACGCTTGCCGACTACACCAGCGTGTCGCGTTTCACGCAGAAAACCGCGGCCTCTCTCCTCGGCGTGCTCTCTGCCATCGCACTCGCGCTCACCTCGCTCGGCCTCTACGGCGTGCTCGCCTTCACGGTGGCGCAACGCACGCCCGAGATTGGCCTTCGCCTCGCCCTCGGTGCGCAGCGCGCCGACATCGGACGTCTCGTGCTCAGCCGCGGTGTGGCTCTCATCGGCATCGGCCTCGCACTGGGACTGCTGGCAGCCATCGGTGTGGCACGCGGTATTGCCGCGTTGCTCTACGGCGTCAGCCCCTTCGAGCCCACGCTCCTTGCGCTCGCCACAATCCCCATGCTCCCCGCTGCGTTCCTCGCCTGCTATCTTCCCGCCCGCCGAGCCACCCGCGTCGACCCCATGACCGCGCTCCGCGCCGAATAGCGCCTGCGGCGCGGTTGAAGCTGAAAGGTGAAGTTGAAGCCACCGCCACCGCACACGCCCCGGGCAAGCTGCCCTCTTAAACCTAAACTCCAAACTCAAACCGCGTATGAAATACGCCCTCCGCTCCCTCGCGAAATCCCCCGGCTTCACCACCGTCGCCGTGCTCACCCTCGCCCTCGCGATCGGCGTCAACACCGCGACCTATTCGTTCGTGCGCGACCTCTTCCTGCGCCCGCTCGTCCGCGATCAACGCGCCAATCTCGTCTCGCTCTACACCAGCCGGGCCGACACCCAGCGCGACTTCCGCCGCTTCTCGTATCAGGAATTCCTTACGCTCCGGAATTCCCGCGAGGCCTTCTCCGATGTCACCGCGATGGCCTTCGCCACGGTCGCCCTCGGTCGCTCCGATCATCTCAAGCGCAGCTTCGTCTGCCTCGTCTCGGAAAACTACTTCGACCTGCTCGGCGCCCAGCCGCTTCAAGGCCGCTTCTTCTCCCGCGAAGAATCCCGCCCCAACGCCGCGCTCCCCGTCGTCGTGGCGAGCCACGCCTATTGGCAACGCCTCGGCCGGCCCGCTGATTTCCTCGGTTCCCAGCTCTCGATCAACGGCCGCGACTTCACCGTCGTCGGCCTCGCCCCCGAGGGCTTCGGTGGCCTCCACTCATCGATCACTCCCGCCGTCTGGCTCCCGCTCGGCGCAGCGCCATTGTTTTCCGATCACCTCTGGGGCTCAGGCTCCACCGATCTGCTGCGCGAAGACTCGCATCGACTCCATCTCGTCGGATCCTTCCAACTCGGTCTCACACTGGAAACCGCCACGCAGCGTATCGCTTTGATCGATACACGGCTCAACGCACACGCCACTCTCTCCGGTCCGGGCTCCGCGCGCCAGTTGGTCATCGCGCCGCCGTCTCGCATGAGCCTCGGCAACGTCGAGCCCGCCGACGAACACCAACTCGCCACCATCGCCGCCCTCGTTCTCGGCATGCCGCTCATCGTCCTCCTCGTCGCCTGCCTCAACCTCGCCAATCTCCTCCTCGCGCGCGGCACCGCCCGCCAGCGCGAGATCGCCATCCGGCTCGCGCTCGGCGCCTCACGCTGGCAGGTCGTGCGCCAGCTCCTGCTCGAGGGACTCGTCCTCGCCCTCGGCGGCGGCGTCCTCGGCCTTCTGCTCAGTTGGTGGCTGGGCGACCTCCTGCTCCACTCCACCGCCGAGAAGTTCGGCGCCTCCGTGTTCACGTTGAACACCTACCCGCCCATCGACGCCTCCTCGCTCGCGGTCACCTTCGGCCTGTGCGTCGCCGCCACGCTCGTCTTCAGCCTCGGTCCGGCCCTCCGAGCCATCCGCGTCAATCTCATCGACGATCTCAAAAGCCAGCCCGGCGAACCCACCGCGGGTGGCACATGGAACCGCTTTTTCTCGCTCCGCCACTGTCTCGTCATGGGCCAGATCGCCCTCGCTCTGATGCTTCTCTTCGGCGCCGCCCTGTTCGTGCGCGGCTCGCGCAACGCCACCCGCCTTGACCCCGGCTTCGCGACCCACGGTCGCCTCGTCGCCAACGTCGACTACACCTTCGGCGCCACCGCAAAAGACGACATCCCCGGCCGACAGAAAGCATTGCTCGCTCACGCCGCCACGCTGCCTGGCGTCTCGCACGCCGCCCTCTCCTCCGCCGTCCCCTACAACTTCGAACAAAACTACTGGCCGATCTTCGGTGTCGGCGCCGCGACGCCCGACACCGCCCGCAGCGCCGCTTACACCAGCGTGAGCCACGGTTATTTCGACGCGCTCGGCATTCGCCTCCTGCGTGGCCGCGATTTCTCCGCCACCGAAAGCAGCGGCGGCGGCCCACCCGTCGCGATCATCGACGAATCGCTCGCGCGCTCACTCTTCGGCGACGCCGATCCGCTCGGCCGACACATTTCTCCGAGCACGGGCGGAACCGATCACCGCCCGTCCAATCGCGTGCTCGAAGTCATCGGCATCGTGCGGAGCCCTCGCGACGACATCTTCGGCGAGCATCCGCCGCGCCGCGTCTACTACCCCCTCGGCCAGCATCCCATCCGCAACACCTACCTCCACGTCACTTTCGCGTCGCCCACCCACGCGTCCGCGGCAGTCGCTCAATTACGCCGCGAGCTCGTGACGCTCGATCCGGAAAATCCGCCGCTGTTCGTGCGCCGCCTCGGAGATTTCGTCGACCAGAACATCAATCTCGGGCTCATCCGGATTGCCGCTATCGCCTTCAGCGCGTTCGGCGGAGTCGCGCTTTTGCTGGCGCTCGTCGGCGTCTACGGCGTCAAGGCCCACGCCGTCGCCCGACGCACCCGCGAGATCGGCATTCGCATGGCGCTCGGCGCGCAGCGCGGCCACGTGCTCGCCCTCGTGCTGCGTCAGGGCGCCCTGCAAACCACCATCGGCATCGCGGCCGGATTGGTTCTCGCGCTGCTCGCCGGCCAGGCCCTCTCGAAAATGCTCTACCGCGTAAACCCCTTCGACCCGCTCTCCCTCGCCGCCGCCGCAATCCTGCTCGCCACCGCCACCCTGCTCGCCTGCTACCTCCCCGCCCGCCGAGCGACGCGCGTGGACCCGATCGCGGCCCTCCGCACCGAGTGATGAGGAGTGCCGAGTGCCAATCCGAAATCGGAACGCCGAACGCCGAACGCTCAACGCTCAACTCTCAACGCTCAAGTGCCCCTGCTTCCCACCCCGCTTTCCGAACTTAAACGTTCAGCGTTCAGCGTTAAGCGTTGAGCGTTCCCGCTTCCGTCATCCCCGCCCTCCGTCCTCCGCTCAACGCTCTCACCTCTCAACTCTCCTCCTCACCGGCCCCCGCCATGTTCTCCCACCTCCGCCACGGACTCACCTCCCTCCGCCGCGCGCCGACCCTCGCGGTCACCATCACGCTCACCCTCGGCCTCGCCCTCGCCGCCGCCGTGATCGTGTTTTCGTTCCTGAATTCCTTCCTCCTCCGTCCGCTGCCCTACGGCGACGCCTCGCGCATCGCCGTCATCTACGAGCACTCCGTCAAAACCGGCCCGCAGGCCGCCATGCGCGTCGCGTACGGAAACTTTGCGGACATCCAGGAACGCGCCACGTCGTTCTCGCGACTCGCGCTCTGGCGCAACGAATCCGTCACCGTCCACAACGGCGACGCCACTGAGGTCGCTTTCGTCCAGCGCGTCACCGGTCACGCCTTCCCGCTCATCGGCGCCCGGCCCGCGCTCGGCGCCCTCATCTCGCCCGCCAACCTCGAGATCTCCGGCACGCGCACCGTGCTGCTCTCCGATTCGCTCTGGCGTCGCCGCTTCGGCGCCGATGCCTCGATCGTCGGCCGCACCGTCCGGCTCGATAACGACAACTACCACGTCGTCGGCGTCATGCCGGCGGATTTCCGTATTCCGACCGGCGACGATAACCCGCAAGCCTGGCTCGCGCTCACCCCCGCCGAGATCGTCCGCACCGAGCGCACCCAGCGCCGCCACCACGTCTGGGCCGAGCTCGCGCCCGGCCGCTCCCTCGCCTCCGCCAACGCCGAGCTCGACAACCTCGCCGCCTCACTCCGCCGCGAATACCCCTCCGCCAACGCCGACCGCGCCTTCGTCGCACTCTCGCTCCGCGACGATCTCCTCGGCAACTTCGGCCGCAACCTCCTCCTCCTTCAGGCCGCCGTCCTGCTCGTCCTCGTCGTCGCCTGCTTCAACTGCTTCTGCCTCCTCATCGCGCGCGCCATCCAGCGCCGCCGTGAATTCGCCGTCCGCCTCGCACTCGGCGCGGCCCACCGCCACCTCTTCGCGCAGCTCTTCACCGAATCGCTCTGGCTCGCGCTTCCCGCCGCGCTCCTCGCCCTCGCCCTCGCCGATTTCGCACTCCCTTTCGGTGCCGCACTCCTCCCCTCGCTCGCCACCGTCAACTCCCTCGCCGCGCCGCGCGTCGATCTGCCCGTCGTCGCCAGCGTCCTCGGCGCCGCCGGCCTCGTCGCCCTCGCGTTCAGCGCCGTCCCGCTCCTGCAGACGCGCAGGCTCAACCTCGAGTCGACCCTGCGCGAGGGCGGCCGCTCCGCCGGCTCCGCCTCCGGCGCCAAAGCCGCGCGCGCCCTCGCCGCCGGCCAGATCGCCGTCGCCCTCGCGCTGCTCATCTGCGCCGCGTTGCTCGTCCGCAGCCAGCACGCACGCCACCAGGTCGACCTCGGGTTTGCCGCCGCCGAGTTCGACATGTTTCGCGTCGGGCTCCGCGGCGCCGACTACGCGTCGAACCCCGCGCGGCGGCTCGCGTTCTTCGACCGCGTCATCGACAACGTCCGCGCGCTGCCCGGCGTCCAGGATGTCGCCCTCGCCAACTTCGTCGCGCTGCCGCCCGGCTTCGGCCGGTTCGGCTTCATCCAGGAAGGAGACGGTCTCGAGATTTCGGATACGCCCAAGCGCGGAGTGCAACGCGCCGTCTCGCCCAACTTTTTCCAGGTCTTCGGCCTGAAGCTGCTCGCCGGCCGCTTCCTCAACGAAGACGACACCGCCGGCAAACGCCCCGTCGTCGTCGTCAACGCCGCTCTCGCCGCGCGCCACTGGCCCGGCGAATCACCGCTCGGCCGGCGCGTCCACCTCGAGGGCCGCCCCGCCGGCGAATGGTTCGAGATCGTCGGCATAGTCTCGGACGTCCTCGGCTTCGGCCACCAGCCCGCGACCGTCGACGGCTTCTATGCCACCCTCTCGCAATATGCGCCACCCGGCCTCGGCATGGGTTTCTACATCCGCCACCGCGGCGTGCCGCCCGACGAACGCTCGCTGCAGCGCGCCGTCTGGGATGTCGATCCCGACATGAGCTTCTATCAGCACGTCGACGTCCCGACCCAATACGCCGAGTCCGCCTGGCAAAGTCGCTTCGTCACCCAACTCGTCGTTGCCTTCGCGCTGCTCGCCGTCGCGCTCTCACTCGCCGGCATCTACGCCGTGAACGCGTTTTTTGTCGCCCGCCGCACCAACGAATTCGGCATCCGCGCCGCGCTCGGCGCCACGCGCACAAACCTCCTCACGCTCGTCCTGCGCGACAACCTCCGCCTCACCCTCGCCGGCCTCGCCGCCGGCGTCCTCCTCGCGTTGGCGGCGACGCGCGCGCTCACCACCTTGCTCTATAATGTCCCGCCGCTCGACGTCCCCCTCTACGCGGCCGCCGCCCTCGCGATGACGCTCGCCTGCATCGGCGCCACACTGCTCCCCGCCCGCCGCGCCGCCCAGGTCGATCCGCTCACCGCGCTGCGATCAGAATAACGTCTGCCCTGCGCCACCTTGGCACGACGCGGGGCGCGGGACGTTTCAGGCTGCCTTCAGGGAAGCTTCCGTGTCACACCTTGTGTGACACATACCGCCCGCTGCACCCCAGGCTGTCGCCCGGATCTGCCCTGTCGGCCTGCGACTCCTTCGATTTCTGAACGACGCCGTCGACTCGACCCGCTACGGCCACGCTCCCGCGCACGTTCGCCTGCCGCGTTGAATCTCCACGCAATCTCTGTTCGCTTCATCGATTCACATGTCCACGTCGCCTTCCGCTCCGTCGTTCTTCGCTCGCCTCGGCCTCGCGTTCCGCGTGCTCGGCAACGCCGACCTCGCCCAGAAAGTCGCCGCCCTCGAAGCGCCCGCCGCTCTCGAGAAACCCGCCGAACCACCCCCGGAAAAAACCCACGCCTCGGGCCTCGCCGTGCTCGCCCTCCTCCAACGCGAAGGCCGCCTCATCGATTTCCTCCAGGAAGACGTCGCCTCGTTCTCCGACGCCGATATCGGCGCCGCCGCGCGTGTCGTCCACGCCGGCAGCCGCAAAATCCTGAACCAGTACGTCACGCTTGAGCCCATCCTCAACGACGCCGAAGGCGCGACCGTGACCGTCCCTGCCGGCTTCAACGCCGAGCGCATCCGCCTCACCGGCAACGTCGCCGGCCAGCCGCCCTACCGCGGCGCGCTCAAACACCACGGCTGGGTCGCGACCACGATCAAGCTCCCCTCCCTCTCGCCGACCCTCGACCCCCGCATCCTCGCCCCCGCCGAAGTGGAACTCTGAAGGGACCAAAGGACCAAGAGACCAAAAGACCAAAGGACTCCCAACCCTTGGCCTCGTAGTCCCTTGGTCCTTTAGTCCTTTGGTCCTTTAGTCCCTTTTCTCTCATGCCCGCCACCTATTCCATCGGCATCGACCTCGGCACGACCAATTCCGCCGTCTCCTACTTCGAGCTCTCGCGCACCTCTCCGCGCGGCCGCGGACAATCCACGCTCGAGATTCCGCAGATCACCGCCGTCGGCACCGTCGAATCGAAGCCTCTTCTCCCATCCTTCCTCTATCTCCCCAACGCCCAGGAATTCCCCGCCGGCGCCCTCGCCCTGCCGTGGGATAAAAAGAACGGCACCAGCGCTGTCGGCGAGTTCGCCCGCATCCACGGCGCCAAAGTTCCCGCGCGCCTCGTCTCCTCCGCCAAGAGCTGGCTCTCCCACGCCGGCGTCGACCGCCAGTCCGCGATTCTCCCCTGGCAGGCTCCCGCCGATGTCACGCGCATCTCGCCCGTCGACGCCTCTCGCGCCTACCTCGCCCATCTCCGCGCCGCCTGGGATAACCAGTTTCCGGATACGCCGCTCGCCGCGCAGGATGTCGTCCTCACCGTCCCCGCTTCCTTCGACGCCGCCGCCCGCGATCTCACCCTCGCCGCCGCCCAGCAGGCCGGCCTCCAAAACCTCACCCTCCTCGAGGAACCCCAGGCCGCCTTCTACGCCTGGACCGAACAGGCCGGCGAAACCTTCCGCAAACACGTCCGCCCCGGCGACATCATCCTCGTCGTCGATGTCGGTGGCGGCACCAGCGACTTCTCCCTCATCGCCGTCACCGATCGCGACGGCGAGGTCGAGCTCACCCGCATCGCCGTCGGCGACCACATCCTCCTCGGCGGCGACAACATGGATCTCGCGCTGGCCTACGCCGTCAACCAGCGCCTCGCCGCCGACGGCAGGAAGCTCGACGCCTGGCAATTCAACGCGCTCACCCACGCCTGCCGCGCCGCGAAGGAAACCCTCTTCGCCGACGAAAAACAAAAGAAGGCGCCCCTCGTCATCCCCGGCCGCGGCTCCTCGCTCATCGGCGGCACGATCAAAGCCGAACTCACGCGCGAAGAGCTCACCCGGATTCTCACCGACGGTTTCTTCCCCGACGTCCCCGTCACCGATCTGCCGAAAACCGCCCGCGCCACCGGCCTCGCCCAGATCGCGCTCCCCTACGCCCAGGACGCCGGCATCACCCGTCACCTCGCCGCCTTCCTCACCCGCCAGGCCAAGTCCCTCTCCTCTTCCGATCTCTCAACCATCAGCCCTCAAGTCTCAACTCAGGCGCAACGCGCCTTCGTCCACCCCACCGCCATCCTCTTCAACGGTGGCGTATTCAGATCTACGATACTCAAGCAGCGCGTCCTCGACGTCCTCAACCGCTGGCTGACATCCGACGGCGGCCCACCCGCCACCGAACTCGCCGGCGTCGAGCTCGACCTCGCCGTCGCGCGCGGCGCGGCCTATTACGGCTGGGCTCGCCACGGCCACGGCCTCCGGATCCGCGGCGGCACCGCCCGCGCGTACTACGTCGGCATCGAATCCGCGATGCCCGCCGTCCCCGGCATGGAGCCGCCCGTCAAGGCACTCTGCGTTGCGCCTTTCGGCATGGAAGAAGGCACCAAAGCCGACGTTCCACCGCAGGAGTTCGGCCTCGTCGTCGGCGAGCCCACGCGCTTCCGCTTCTTCTCCAGCTCTGTCCGCCGCGAAGATCCCGTCGGCTCGATGCTCGACGATCCCGCGACCAGCGACGAATTCGAGGAAGTCGCCCCCATCGAATCGACGCTTCCCGCCCAGGCCAACGACACGGGCCGCCTTGTCCCCGTGAATCTCCAGGCCGCGGTCACCGAGATCGGCACCCTCGAACTCCGCCTCCTCGAGAAAAACGGCCCCGGCCGCTGGAAGCTCGAGCTCAACGTGAGAATGAAGGAATAAAGCCAAGGCAGTAGCCCACGAAACACACCAACCACACGAAACTTCAATCCACGGGGTTTGCCCACGGCCGTTTCGACAGGCTCAGGCCCTGAGCCTGTCGAAACGGCCGTGGGCAAAATGCTTGGTCCGAATGATCCCGTTTTGATCCCTTTCGTGTGATTCGTGTGTTTCGTGGGCCCAATCTGATCATCCCTCATCCATGTCCGCTTCCGCCACTCACGTCGTCGGCATCGACCTCGGCACCAGCAACTGCGCCGTCGCCTTCGCGCGCGTTGCCGCCGGCGCCGACGCCACCGTAACCGATTTTCCGATACCGCAGCTCCAGCGCCCTGGACAAGTTTCCGCCCAGCCCCTCCTTCCCTCCGCGCTTTACCTCCCCGCGGAACACGAACTCCCTCCCGGCGCCACGGCGCTCCCCTGGAACCCCGCGCCACCCCCGCCCATCGTCGGCGAATTCGCCCGCTGGCAGGGCTCCCGCGTTCCCGGCCGCCTCGTCGCCTCGTCGAAAAGCTGGCTCTGCCACCCCGGCGTCGATCGCACCGCCCCCATCCTTCCCTGGGGCGCCCCCGCCGAGATCCAGAAACTCTCCCCCACCACCGCCTCCTCGCTCCTCCTCGCGCATCTCTCGTCCGCCTGGAATCACGCGCATCCGTCCGCTCCGCTCTCCGCCCAGGAAGTCGTCATCACCGTCCCCGCTTCCTTCGACGAAGTCGCCCGCGCGCTCACCGTCACCGCCGCGCGCCAGGCCGGCCTCGAGAAATTCACGCTCGTCGAGGAGCCTTCCGCCGCGTTCTACGATTTCACCTCGCGCCATCGTAACGATCTTTCGGATACGCTCGCCGGCATCCGTCTCGTCCTCGTCGTCGACGTCGGCGGCGGCACCACCGATTTTACGCTGATCGCCGTCGGCGTCGGCGAAGACGGCCCCGTCCTCAAACGCATCGCCGTCGGCGAGCACCTCATGCTCGGCGGCGATAACATGGACGCCGCCCTCGCCCGCCGAGCCGAGGAACGCCTCACCGCCTCCGGCCACAAGCTCAACGCCACGCAATGGACGCAACTCGTCCAGGCCGCGCGCGCCGCCAAGGAATCGCTCCTCGCCGTCACCGCGCCCGAGCGCCACCCCATCGCCGTCGCCGGCTCCGGCAGCCGCCTCATCGGCGCCACGCTCTCCACCGAGCTCACCCGCGAAGAAGTCGAGCAGCTCATCGTCGAAGGTTTCCTCCCGCACACCGCGCCCACCGAAGAACCCCGTCGCACCTCCCGCACCGCCCTCCAGGAACTCGGCCTCCCCTACACGCAGGATCCCGCCATCTCCCGCCACCTCGCCGCGTTCCTCCAAAAGCACGCCGCCGCCGCGTCCGCCGCCCTCTCCTCTTCCGGCTCGTCGCACTCCCCGCTCTCAACTCTCAACCCTCAACTCTCAACTGTAGCGGCTCTGCCGCGGCCAGACGCCATCCTCCTCAACGGCGGCGTCTTCAACTCACCCCGCCTCGCCCACCGCCTCGTCGAAGTCGTCTCCGCCTGGTGGCCCGACCAGCCCCGCATCCCACTCCTCCACCACGATTCGCTCGACCTGGCCGTCGCCCGCGGCGCGGCCGCCTACGGACTCGTCCGCCGCGGCGTCGGCCGTCGTATCGGCGGCGGCGCTGCCCAAGCGCTCTACATCGGCCTCACGGCGGAAAAAGAAACCGCTCCCCAGCGCGCCGTTTGCGTCATCCCGCGCGGCCACGAGGAGGGCCAGACCCTCGATCTCACCGAGCGCCCTTTCCAACTTACCGTCGGCCGCCCCGTTCAATTCCCGCTCTTCTCGACCACCGCCGATCGCGCCGATGCGCCCGGCGCAATCGTCGACATCTCCGACTCCGAAACCTTCCGCCCGCTCCCGCCCCTCCACACCCTCCTCCGCTCCGCGCACTCCCCTCTCCCAACTCTCAACCCTCAACTCTCGACTCGTCCGATCCCCGTCCACCTCCGCTCCACGCTCACCGAGCTCGGCACGCTCGAGCTCTGGTGCGTTTCGAACCTCGCCGACGAACGCTGGCGCCTCGAGTTCGAGCTCCGTGCCGCCGCCGCCCGCACCGGCGCGACCGTCACCGAGTCGATGCCCGCCAGCTTCGGCCAGGTCCGCGACCTCGTCGACCGGGTCTTCGGTCCCGCCGCGCGGACCGTTGATCCCCGTGAGGTGAAGAAATTTCCCGAGACGCTCGAGACCGCCCTCGGCCCGCGCGAGACCTGGACCGTTCCGCTCCTGCGCGAGCTCTGGGGCACGCTCTTCGCCAACGCCAAACGCCGCCGCCGCTCTGCCGTGCACGAGCGCCTCTTCTACCGCTTCATCGGCTACGGCCTCCGCCCCGGTTTCGGTTATCCCCTCGACGACTGGCGTTGCGAGCAGACCTTTTCGCTCCTCACCGAGAACGTCCATTTCCACAGCGAGACCTCCGTCTGGAACGAATTCTGGATCATGTGGCGCCGTATCAGCGGCGGCCTTACAGAAGAGCAGCAACAGGCGCTCTGGCGCGTCCTCGAGCCGCACCTCGCCCGCCGCATCCCGCCCACCGCCGCCAAAAGCGCCCCGCGCGCCAAGGGCCTGCAGCCCGAAGGCCTCGATGAAATGGCGCGCACCGCCGCCGCCCTCGAACATCTTTCGCCGGCACAGAAGAACGTATTCGGAAACTGGATTCGCGCGCGCCTGACGACTCCGGGCCAGTCCGCTGCCGGCCCGTGGGCCTGGGCGCTCGGCCGCCTCGGTACGCGCGCCCCGATCTACGGCAGCGGCCACCGCACCGTTGCGCCCGAGATCGCCGCCGAGTGGCTCGAACTGCTTCTCGCCCGCGACCTCCGCACGATCGACGGCGCGGCGTTCGCCGCGGTCCAGCTCGCCCGCCTGACCGGCGACCGCACGCGCGACCTCGGCTCCACCCTACGTGACCGCACCGTCGCCGCGCTGCGTGACGCCAAGGCCCCCGACCGCTGGCTCCAGCTCGTCACGGAAGTCGTCACCCTCTCCGTCGAAGACGAAGCCCGCGCACTCGGCGACACCCTGCCGCTGGGCTTAAAGATCTAACGAGGAAAACGCTCAGATCTTTGACCGCGGATTGCGCGGATTCCGCGGATAAAGACAGGAGACCTCGATCTATCCGCGCCATGCTACTGAGAGCGCGACTGGGCCTTGATTCGAACCCTATCCGCCGTGTCCGACAAAAAATGTTCACGTCCCGGCGGCGCGCGGAAAACTGAGCCACCTTCCACGCATCGCTCCCGTCCGCCCACAGGCTTGCACCAATGAACCGTCCAGTTACTTTGGCGGCCTCCCGGTTTCGCTCGTTCAACTCTTCGCTGCTATGACGACCATGAACTCGCTCACGCGCCGCACTTTCCTTCAGCGCTCCGCCGTTGCCGCCAGCGTCAGCCTCGTCGCCACCGCCGGCTTCCGATCTTCCGCTCACGCCCAGCCCGTCGGCGCCAATTCCGCCATTCGCCTCGGCCTCATCGGCCTCGGCCGCAAGGGCATTCCGCACCTGAAGAACATCCTGAAGATGGACGGCGTCCGCATCGCCGCTCTCTGCGACGTCGACCCTCAGCATCTCGAAAAAGCCGCCGCTCTCATCCCCGCCGACCGTCCCGCGCCCTTCAAGACCACCGACGCCCGCGCCGTTCTCGACCGCAACGACGTCGACGCCGTGATGATCGTCACCAGCAGCCACTGGCACGCGCTCCTCACCGTCTGGGCCTGCCAGGCCGGCAAGGATGTCTACGTCGAAAAGCCCATGTCCCGCACGGTCTGGGAAGGCCGCAAGATGATCGAGGCCGCGACAAAATACAATCGGATCGTCCAGGTCGGCACCCACTACCGCTCCGAGACCGGACTCGCCCAGGCGATCGATTACCTGCACGCCGGCCAGCTCGGCCGCATCGATCACATCCGCGCCGTCGTCTACAACCTCCGCCCGTCGATTGGCCGCAAACTCCCGTGGTATCCCGAAGGGCTCGACTACGACCGTTTCTGCGGCCCCGCGCCCGTCGCCCCGCTCACGCGCAACCAGCTCCACTACGACTGGCACTGGCACTGGGACACCGGCAACGGCGAGCTCGGCAACAACGGTGTGCACGTGCTCGACATCGCCCTCCGCATCGCGAAACACGCCGCCACCCCGCGCCGCATTCTCAGCTTCGGCGGTCGCTACGGCATCGACGACGTCGCCGAGACGCCCAACGCCCACGTCGCCCTCTACGACTATCCCGAGATCCCACTGATCTTCGAGCATCGCGCGCTCCCGGCGAAACCGGGCGTCACCTTCATGGACCAGCACGGCGGTCTGCGCGTCGGCATCGTCGCGCACTGCGAAGGCGGCTCGCTCTCCGGCCTCGTCGGTGCCACCGCCTACGATCCCGCCGGCAAGGTGATCAAAAAATTCACCGGCGATGGCGGCGCGGGCCATGTGCCAAACTTCTTCGCCGCCGTCCGCTCGCGCCGCAAACAGGATCTCGCCGCACCGGTCGAGACCGGCCACCTCTCCGCCGCACTCTGCCACTTCGGCAACATCGCTTACCGCGTGGGCGAGCCCGCTCCCGGCGCGCGCATGGCCGATGCGCTGGGCGCCCAACCCGCCACCGCCGCCATCCATCGCGAATTACAGACGCACCTCGGCGTCCACGGTATCGACCTCGCGCAACACCCCTTCCGCCTCAGTCCCTGGCTGCACCTCGACGCCACCGGCGATGGTATTGCCAAGCTGGATACGCCGAATCCGGAAGCGCTGGCCACCGCCCGCTTCCTCCTCCGCGAAGCGCCACGCCCTCCCTACGTCATTCCGGAGACGGTGTGAGTCTTCACCGCTCAGGAGGGCCAGGCAGGGCGGAGGAACGCTCAACGCTTAACGCAGTTTTAGCTGAGCGTTTATCGGTTGCTCAGGAGCTATCCCCGGGGCAGGAGGCCTCTTGATTGATGAGTAGTCATCGAAAGGGGTCCACTGGTTCACCGCCCCCGACACCACCCACATTTCGCCACCACTACGGCAGCTCATACACCTCGATCAGCGCTTCCCCCACCGCGTCTCCCACTCCGCTCACCTGCACCGTATACGCGCCCGGCTCGACTTGCACGAGCAGCGCCGCATCGAGCCCCTTTGGCGCGAGCGGAAATGCCCCCACCGCCAGCATCGCCGCCGCCGCCGCCGTCGCATTCGGCGCCGCCGCCCAGTTGTCGTTTTCCGCTGCCGGCGCCGCTCCGCCATCGAAGATCGCCAGCCGCGTATCCGATAATGCATTACTAACCCCGAAGCCTGCCAGCGCCGGCCCCACTCCCCGGATGAGCAGCGTGCGCCGCCCGCCCGCCACGACGAATCCCGCCGTCAACACGCCTTCGCCGGCCGCGGCCTCCGTCCGCGCGGAGACGTTGATCAACCGCGCCGTCGTCCCCGCCGCGTCATAGATTTCCATCAGCATCACGCCCGCGTTGCTGCCGCCACTGTCGACCACCGCCGTGTAACCGGCTGCCGCAAATTCCCCGACCAGAGCCGCGTCGTCGCTCGGATTGCGCAGCGGAAACGCGCTCACCGCCACGGCGTGTGCCATGATTTTGGATACATCCGGCCCTCGGTGCCAGGCTCGGTTCTCCGCGATCGGCTGCGTGCCGCCATGCGGGATGATGCGCAGGCGCGGATCGACCAGCGCGTCGGTCACGCCGAAATCCGTCAGCGTCGGGCCGACGGCCCTCACCAGCAGCGTGCGCTCGCCGCTCCCCGCGATCGAGAATCCCACCGTCAGCGCCGGGCCGCCCGGCTTGAGCACCGAGCGCACGGACGTGTTCACCAATCGCCCCTGGCCGCCAGGCGCGAGTCCGACCGGCTGCCAGCTCGCCCGGCCTGCATCGCGCCGGAACATCGGCCAGTCGGTCTTCGCCGCGAGGCTCGTGCCGTGCAGCGCATAAAGTTTCTTGTCGTAGCAGCCGATGTAGAGTGTCCCATCCGACGCGACCACCGGCGACGCATCCGCCCAGTCACCGATCGCCGTCTTCCACGCCAACGCGCCGTCCGCGCTCAGCGCAAAGACCGCGTTGTCCGTCGAGCCAAACACCACCGAGCCATCCGCCCGCACCGCCGCCGTCGAATAGATTCCGCTCAACGCCGGCTGCCCGGCCCGCGGATACCGCCACTTTTCCTGGCCGTCGCGCCCGAGGGCGTAAAACCGCCCATCGAGCGAGCCGATGTAAATCGCCCCGTCCGCGCCCAGCACCGGCGAAGCCTCCACGCTGTCGCCCGTCTCGAAGAACCACAGCAGCGATCCGTTCGACGCAAAGGCGTAGACCTTCTTGTCGCGCGCTCCGACATAGATCGTCCCATCCGCCGCGATCGCCGCCGCGCCGACGACGCCCCCTTGCAGCGTGGCGTGCCATTGCCCGATCCCATCCGCACCGATCGCGTAAAACGTCTGCCCCGCTCCCACGTAGACCGTGCCATCCACTCCGACCGCCGGGCTGCCGTCCACCCAGTCCGCGGTCGGGTAAATCCACTTCCGCGTCCCATCCGGATTCACCGCGTGCAGATTGAAGTCGCCCGCGCCCACGTAGATCGTGCCATCGCCTCCCACCGCGGGCGACGATGCGATGTATCCGCCGGCCAGATACTCCCAGACCTTCGTCCCGTCCGGCGCGAACGCGTAGAGTTTCCCATCCCAGCAGCCGACGTAGATCGTGCCGTCCGCTCCGATCGCCGGCGTCGCATCCACCCAGTCCGGCAGCGTGACCGACCATTTGACCGCACCCGCCGGCGTCAACGCGATCACGCGGCCGCTCGCATCGGCCTGCGTCGTGCCCGCCTGCACGCCGAAATAAACCGTGCCATCCGCGCCGAGCGCCGGTGACGACAGGATCGCGCCCGGCGTCGTCGATGACAGCGTCGTGAACGCCCACTTCAACGTGCCGTCGGCCTGGCCTTGTGCGCTGGAAAGCGTGACTGCGAACCCAATGAGAAAACCAAGGAAACGACGCATGATTTGAAAACCGTTTTGACCCGTCGCCACCACGCGATGGCAGCGCCTCACGTCCCTCAGCCTTGCGGCACAACGAAGCGGAACACGGTGCCCTCGTCGGAGCTGCGCACCAACTCGAGCCGGCCGCCGACGTGCCGCGCGAGTTGGTGGCTGATCGCCAGGCCGATGCCGCTGCCGCCGGGCTTCGTGCTGCGCAGTGGCCGGAAGAGATGTTTGCGGACCGCAGCCGGCAATCCCGGCCCGTGGTCCTCGATCTTGAACTCGATCTCACCGCTCGAACATCCAGCCGCGAAGGTCACCGCCGATCCGCGGGGCGCCGCCTCGAGCGCATTGCCGAGGAGATTCGCCAGCACGAGTCCGGCGAGATGCGCGACCCGCGTGTCGAGCGTGATGTCCGGCGGCTGCGCGATCGCCGTCAGCTGCACGCCATTGCGCTCCGCGTCGCACGCAAATTTGTGCAGCACGTCGTTCACCACATCGCGCAATCCCACCTGGCAACCCGCGCCCGCGGCCTCGTCCCGCAGGACCGCCACGACATCGTTCACGAGCGTGCGCAACCGCCGAGTCGTCTCCGCCGCCTCGCGCCACGCCACACCGTCCGGCGCGCCGCCCTGGCTCGTGGTGTCCGTCACAAAACCCTCGAGCCCGTCGAGCGGATTCTTGAGCCCATGAATCAGGTGCGCGCTGATCGCGCCGATCGCCGATGTCTTCGCCGCCAGCACGAGCTCGCGATTCGCGCGCTCCAGGTCCTCGCCTTGTCGTTTCAGCACGCGGTTCGTGGCCGCCAGCCGTCGCAGCGTCCAGCCCGCCACCAGCGCAATGCCGGCCGAGCCCAGCGCGACGATCAATCCCACCTGCCAGAGCAATCCGCGATCGACCGCCGCGAATTTCGCCGCCACCGGCGCGCCATCCATCCAGTAATGCGCGACCCCGAGCACGGGTCCTCCCTTCGTGGCACGCAGCGGCACGAGCACTTCGAGCAAGGGCGCGGAGGCCGCCGCCACGCGTGCAGCGAGCGTTGCGCCGAGATAATACTCCAGCGGCGCCGCCGGATGAAACTTCGCGATCGCTCCGTCGTGAACCGCACGCTCGCGCAGCGCCGTATCCGGCAGCCGCGCATCCGCGGCAAACGGCCAGCTTTCCAGCAATCGGCCGTCGCGGTCGAAGCATCGCGCCATCACGAAACCCTTCAGCGCCGTCGACTTCAGTACCGCGGTGAACAGATCGCGCGTGCCATCGCCGACGCCATAGTCGGCGAACCGCTGTCCCACCGGCGTCGTTTCGTGCAACAATAGCACCGCCGTGTCCAGCGCCTCCGCCTCACGTTGCAGCAAGCCGGCATGCAGGTCGCCGCGCCACCGCAGCGACAGCACCACCGCCGCCCCGGCAAACATCGCCACGAGCAGCAGCGTCACCCCCAACGGCATCCAGCGATTCATTCGCGCTACCTTCGTCATGGTTCAAAAACTCCAGGCCACGCCCGACGACACCGTGTTGAGCCGATAGGAGGCATTGGTTTCATTCGTGCGGGATCGCTCCCAGTCATAACGCCCGATCGCCTTCCATCCCTCACGCAGCGCATACTCGATGGCAATCCCCGCCGTGAAATCTTCGCGCAGCCGCGCCGGCGGCACCAGGCCCATGCCGACGGTCTGCACGCGGTAATCGTAACGCCCCGCCGACGCCGCCAGATCGACGCGGCAGCGGCCACTTTCCCAAGCGATATCCAGCCGCATCCGCCGCTGGTCGTAGTCGAAGAAACCCGAAGCACGGTCGCGATTCTCCAGGTATATCCATGAAGGGGATACACTCCACGCGCCGCGCCACGTCCACGACCAGGCCATGTTTGCCTCCGCGCTCGTCTGCTCGAATCGCAGCTTCGTCCCGGGCAGCGCCCGACCGCCCGCTGTGTAATTCACCCGGTCGCGATAATCCCGGCGGTGATCGTAAATTGCGGCGCCCGCCTCCAGCCGCGCGCCGCTTCGCCAGCGGAGGCGGACACCGGTTTTGGTTTCCGAGAAGTCCTCGGTAAAATCGAAATAATCCGTCGAGCGCTCCTGCACCATCGGCTCGATCTCCCAGCCGCGCGGCAACGTCAGCCGCGCCTGAAAAGCCCCCGACGCGCCGCGCACGCGCATCTTCGCGACAAACCGCCGCGCCAGATCCGGCGACAGATCGTAAACCTGATCCAGATAGAAAACCTGCGGCACCAGCGAGAGTCGCAGCCGCGGATGCGGCATCACCGCCAGCTCGCCGCGGCCAATCCAGCGCTGCTCGCCCGCCGCCTCCGGCAAAGCATCCGCATAGCGCCGCGCCTCGCCCGACAACAGCAGCTTCGCCTCCCAGCCGCTGCGCTTCGGCCGCCACAGAAACGCCTCGAGCTCGCCTTGCGCGAATCCGCGTCCTTCCGGCGCCACACCGCTCCAGAGCACATTGTCCGTATACCCGAGCACCACCCGCGTCGTCGTTCCGAGGTGCCACGTCGATTCCTTCTTCGCGTCCACTTCGCTCCCCGGCGCCAGCGTCGCAGGCAGCGGCACCACCACTTGCGCGCGCAGCGGCGCAGCGAGGACGCCGAGGACGCACAGCAGCAAGGCGCAACGCGCGCGACGCGCGTATCCACGAAGCGGTGACAACGGAACGGCAGGCATCGATCTCGGTAAAGTTTCGGCTCTGGACGGATAGGGGCGAAACGCAGGGCGAAGGCGGAATTGCCTCCTCCCTGCGAGTATGCGGAGCGCCCGGCTTCCGACGCGCGCCCCGCAAGTCTTCGGCGCGCTTAGCGACCTTTGCGCTCCTCGCGCAGGGCGCGAATTTCGTTACGCAGCTCGCGCGCGGCTTCGCGCTGCTCCACCGCCTGCTGCTGCCCCGTCGCCTGCATCTCCGCGATCAGCGCCGTGCGTTGCTCCGGCGAGGCGGCGCGCAATTGATCGAGCACCGTCGCCCGCGCAGCGAGCTCCTGCGTGCGTTGCGCATCAAAATCGCGGACGAGTGTCAGCACCGGCGTCGTGGCGGCCGGCAGCGTCGTCGGTGTCGATTCACCCGGTGTCGCCCGCACGATGTCACCGGCAAAGACCTGCACGCCGCTGTTGGCCGCGGTCACCCCTGTCGGCACCGGCAAGATCGTCACCGTGCCCGGCGGCAGCGGCCGGCTCACCGGACGGCCGATCAGCGTCACGTTGCCCGTCGTCGGCGTAGTCGGCCGGGTTCCCGGCGGGGGCACTTCCCTCGGCGTACCGGCCGGCGGAGGCGTCACCGCATCTCCTGCCGGTGGCCGCACAATCGGCCGGGGCATGGGCATCGGCTCCACCGTGCCCGGCGCGGGCACCACTCCCGGAGAACCACCCGCTCCGCCATCGCGCGTCGGCGGCGGAGTCGTCGGAGCCGGAGTCGTTGTCGCTTTGCCGTCGCTGCTGACCGCGCCATCGGCCGGCCGAGTGTCGGTTTGCGCGTAGCTGTTCACCGAGCCGGCAAGGATCCCTCCGGCCACCGCAATCGCCTGAATGAGTTTTTTGATCGTTTTCTTTTTCATGTGTTTTGTGGAAGCCGGTTGCGCCCCACGCTTCGCACCCCTCGTGCCAACGCGTGCCAATGCCGACTACGATCTAAACATCAGGTACTTACAACGCTTAGCGACCGCCTTCGATTGGGCTCGATCGTGGGAAACATTTCCCAATTCGGCGCGCGGCGCGGGAAGCGTTTACCACGGTTCCTCTCATCGCTCCGCCGCATCCGCCGGCTCGGAAGTGGCGAGCGGCTTCCCATCGGCGCCCGTCGGCGCCAGATGCGGCCGGGTCTTCACGCGATAGCGCACGAAATCGCGCTCCACGTTCAACAGTCGCGCGGCCGCCGACACATTGCCCTCCGTCTGCTCGAGCGCGCGCTTGATCAACGCATCGACGGTCGCCTCCAGCGAGAACCCGCTCGCCGGAATCCGGAACCGCGGCCCGAGCAACCCGCCGTCCGCGGTTTCCTTCGGCACCGCCGCCGCGAGCCCCGAAAAGATCAGCTCGTCCTCGTCGAAGACCAGCGAGCGCTCGATCTCGTGCGCCAGCTCGCGGACATTTCCCGGCCAGGTGTGCGAGCGCAGCCGGCTCCGGCCCAGCGGCGGAATCGGCCGCGGCGCGATCCGGTAGTTCTTGGCGATCCGCGCCGCCAGCGTCTCCGCCAGCACGACGATGTCGTCGCCGCGTTCGCGTAGCGGCGGGATGCGCACCCGAAACAGATCCAGCCGGTGCAGCAGATCCTCGCGAAACTTTCCCGCCGCCACGAGCGTGCGCAAATCCGCATTCGTGGCCGCGACGATCCGCGCGTCGATCGCCACCGTCCGCGTGCCGCCCACGCGCCGGATCGTGCGATCCTCGAGCGCCTTCAACAATTTCGCCTGCACCGCGAGCGACAAGCTCGGCAGCTCGTCGAGAAACAACGTCCCGCCCTCCGCCGCCTCGAGCAACCCGATCCGCGCCTCCTTCGCATCCGTAAACGCCCCGCGTTCGTGCCCAAACAGCTCCGATTCCGCGAGCGTCTCCGGCAGCGCCGAGCAGTTCACCTCCACCAGCGGACCATCCGCCCGCGGACCGCGCCGGTGGATCCACCGCGCGAGCGTCGTCTTGCCCGTGCCCGTCTCGCCCTCGATAAACACCGGCGGCAGCGCGCCGCCCTGCAGACGCCGGTCGGCCGCGAGGATTTTGTTGAGCTGCGCCTCGACGCCCGCGAGCGCCGAGCCAAACACGAACGCATCCTCCGCCGCCGCCTGTTGTTGCTGGCGAAACTGATCGCCCCGCCGCGCCTGCCGCGCGCGCCGCGCCTTCGCCAGCCGCGCCGCAAAATCCTCCACATCGAACGGCTTCACCAAATAATCCGCCGCCCCGAGCCGCATCGCCTCCACCGCGCCGCCGATCCCGCCCTCGGCCGTCATCACGACGGCCACGACACTCGCCGGCACCACTTTCTCCTCGAACAACTCCAGGCAGCGCCCGTCCGGCAGGTTCACATCGAGCAACGCAAACTCGAAACTCAGATCGCGGAAAACCCGCCGCGCCTCCTCGAGCGTGCCGACCGCCGTCACTTCCGCGCCGAGTTTTTCCAGCTGCGTCGCCAGCCGCCGGCGCACCAGCGGCTCATCCTCGAGGATCAACAAACGCGTGCCCGAAAGAGTCATCGCCCGCGAACCTCGGCAATTTCGCCACCGCATCTCAAGCGGGATTTTTCGCCGCCCCGCCCTCCAATCGGTGCGGCTGCCGCTCGAGCCGGCCTCTGGAGTCTAGCCAGTTTCCGATGGCCGGTTTGTCATCTAATAGATGACAAGTCACTCAAACCGGGCCGACTCAACTCGGCGTGTTTGTCATCTAATAGATGACAAACACGCCGGCGCAGCCGGCTCCGAGAGGCCGCCCTGCCTGCGCTTCGCATCGCGGATTTCTCCTGCGCACTGCAACATCCTCGTGCGCTTCAGGTCGCAGCCCCTTCATGTCACCTCGCATGCCCGCCGCTCGCCATCCGCTCGCCCGCCGGATCGCACGTCATCTCTGGGCCGAATGGGTCCGGCCGCTCGCGCTGCCGCTCCTGCTCATCGCCTCCGCCAAGTCCGCCATCGCCGACATCAACTTCGTCCCGTCCGGCTCGATGAAGCCGACCATCCTCGAGGGCGACGTCGTGTTCATCAACAAACTCGCCTACGATTTCCGCGTGCCGTTCACCACGACCCGCCTCGCCTCCTGGTCCGCACCGGACCGCGGCGACGTCGTAGTCTGCTTCTCGCCCGAAGACGGCACGCGACTCGTCAAACGCGTCATCGCGCTGCCCGGCGACACCGTCGAGCTCCGGAACGAGCTGCTGTTCATCAACGGCGTGTCGCGCAGCTACTCGCCCTTGCCCGCCGAGTTCACGCGCCACCTCACCCCGTCCGAACGCGCCGCAGCCGCGTTCGCGCGCGAATCGCACGGCCCACGCGGCCATGCCGTCATGGCACTCCGCGGCGTCCCGGCCCTCCGCACCTTCGGCCCAATGCGCGTGCCCACCGGCAGCTACTTCGTGATGGGCGACAACCGCGACAACAGCAAAGACTCGCGCTTCTTCGGCACGATTCCGCGCCGTGAAATTGTCGGCGAAGCGAAAGGCGTGTTCGTATCCGCAGATCCAGCACGCTGGCTCGCGCCGCGCTTCGATCGTTTCTTCACCGCGCTCGAGTAGCCTTCAACGGTTTGAGATGGGGCTCCGCTCTCCGAGCGGGCCTGAGTTCCCGAGCTCGCTTCCCGTCCAACTCCAACCGCGACTCAGGCCGGTTCGGAGAACCATTCCCACCGTCGAAAACTCCGCGCCCGGTTTGCCTCGCGCCGCGCGCTCCACACCGTCCCGCGCGTGAACCGTTCTCACCGCCTTCGTCTGCATCCGCTCGCCCTCGTGCTGCTCTGCGGCACACCGGCCGCACTGCCGGCCGCCGCCAATGCACCCGCTTTCACCGGGCCTCAGGTCTCCGGCCGCCTCACCGCACCGCCGAAAAACGAAGCGAGCGGCCTCGCCGCTTCACGGCGCATGGCAGAGGTGTTGTGGACCCACGACGACAGCGGCGGCGCACCGATGCTGTACGCCGTCGACGCCGATGGTCGCGCGCGCGGCAAGCTCCAGGTCGGCGGCGTGAAAAACCAGGATTGGGAGGACGTGGCCGCCGTGGAGCTCGACGGCAAACCATGGCTGCTCGTCGGCGACATCGGCGACAACGAAGCGGAGCGCCGCAGCGTCACCGTGTATTTCGTCCCCGAGCCTTCGGCCGCCGAACTCTCGCTCAGCGGCCAGTTCGCCGAACAACCCGCCGCAACGCTGCGCCTGACCTACGAAGACGGTCCGCGCGACTGCGAGTCGCTCGCGATCGATCCGGCCGAGCGCGCGATCTATCTGCTCACGAAACGCGACGCGGTGCCACGCCTCTATCGCGCCACATTGCCCGACGGCCCGCTCGCCGACGCGGAGGTGCGCGCGAGCTTCATCGGCCTCGTGCCTCACCTCCCCAAACCCACCGCCGCGCAGGCGCTCCTCAAGGGCCACCGCGGCAAACAACGCGCACGGCCCTGCGCGATGGATTTCGCGCCAGACGGCTCGGCGGCCGTGGTGCTCACGTACGGGGACGTGCTGCTCTTCCCGCGCGAACGCGGTGAATCCTGGGCCGAGACGCTCGCGCGCCCGCCCATCGTGCTCGGAGCGCACGATCTGCCGCAGGCCGAAGGGATCTGTTTCTCCGCCGAGGGCGGCACACTCTACGTGGCCTCGGAATCCTCGCGCACGCTCCTGCGTTACGACCGAAAGTAATGCCCGTTTCCGGTGGGCCACTCCCTCTGTACTTTTGAGTTTGGTCGCGGCTTCGCCACTCCCCGTAATCCGGCGTCAGAATTCCGCCCCAACCCCAAATAGATAAAATGAAACGCCTGCTCGCTCTTCTCCTCTTTGCGGCCGCACCGCTCGTCGTCTTCGCGGCGCCGGCCGCGCGGCCCAACATCGTCCTCCTGATGGCCGACGATCAAGGCTGGGGCGAAACCGGCTACAACGGGCACCCGGACCTCAAAACACCCGTGCTCGACGAGATGGCGCGCGGCGCGTTGCGACTGGATCGCTTCTACGCGGCGTCACCGCTGTGCACGCCGACCCGCGCGAGCGTCATGACTGGCCGCCACGCCAACCGCTCCGGGGCGTTCGCGCCCAACTGGTCGACGCGCCCCGAGGAGATCACGATCGCGCAGATTCTTAAAGACGCGGGCTACCGCACCGCGCACTTCGGCAAGTGGCATCTCGGCGCCGTGAAAAAGGAATCGCCGCTGAACCCGTCGCGTCTGGGCTTCGACGAGTATCTATCCCACGACAATTTCTTCGAGATGAGCCCGCCGCTCAGCCGCAACGGCGCGCCGCCCGAGAACGTGGCAGGTGAGGGCTCGGCGGTGATCGTGGCCGAGGCCGTCGAGTTTGTGCGCAAGGCGGGCACCGAGGGCCGGCCATTCTTCGTCGTCGTTCACTTCGGCTCGCCGCACGACCCTTATTCAGCCGAGGCCGCAGACCTCGCGCGTTATGCGCACCTGCCGGCGCCGCTCAGCCGGCGCTTCGCGGAGATCACCGCGATGGATCGCGCGATCGGCACGTTGCGGGAGGCGTTGCGCGAGCTGAAGGTCCGCGAGAACACGCTGCTCTGGTTCAACTCCGACAATGGCGTCACCTGGGAGGGCATTCCCGCGGAGCAGCGCAAGGATCTGTTCAACGGTGAATGGCGCGGCCACAAGGGCGACCTCTACGAGGGCGGCGTGCTCGTGCCCGGGATCATCGAGTGGCCCGCCGTCATCCGCTCGGCGCGCGCGTCGTCGGTGCGCTGCGTCACTTCCGACATTCTGCCCACTGTGCTCGACCTGCTCGGACTAAAACATCCCGCGCCGCAACGTCCCCTCGATGGCATCAGCCTGAAGCGCCTCATCGTCGACGGCACGCTGGCGGAACGCCCAGCGCCCATCGGTTTCTGGAAATACCCCGCGCGCGACGAGACCGGGAACGACCGCTGGATCAGCGAAGAGCTCTCCCGCGGCACGACGCCCACCACGCGCAATCCGGCGATCCTGTTTCAGAACTTCAAGCATCCCGTGGCAAAAACCCACGACTTCGGCGGCGAGGCGGCGTGGACCGACAACCACTACAAGCTCGTCGTCGCCGAAGCGCGCCGCGGCGGGAAGAGCGGAAAGAGCGCGAAGGGCGGCGCGCGCGTGGAGCTCTACGACTTGATCGCCGACCCCAAAGAAGCGAATGACATCGCGGCCGGGCACCCCGATGTCGTGCGACGGATGACCGACGCGTTGCACGCGTGGCAGCGCTCGGTCGAACGCAGCCTGAGCGGCGCCGACTACTGACTCGCGCGAGCTCCACCCGCGTGGGGAACCGCAAGCTTGCTCGCGTTTGGCTGTTGCCGCACCCGCACCCGCGAACGGACGGTGCAGCACGTGATCGCTGCCGCGCGACCCGGCTACATTCTCCCGCTTGCGCGCCGTGCGGCGCTCGCGTTTGCTCCGGCGCATGACCGAGCCCGCCCCGCCTCCGCCGCTGCCGCATGGCGAAGTCGTCATTCGCACCATCGCGATGCCGGCCGACGCCAACGCCAATGGGGACATGTTCGGCGGCTGGCTCATGTCACAGATGGACCTTGGCGGTGCGATCCTCGCCCGCGGCACCGCACGCTGCCGGGTCACGACGGTCGCCGTCGACGGCATGTCCTTCCTCCGCCCCGTCAACGTGGGCGACGTCGTCACCTGTTACGGCCAGCTCCTCGGCATCGGTCGCACGTCGATGCGGGTGCGTGTCGAAGCCTGGGTACAGCGCTACGCCGACAGCGCGTTGCTGCATGTCACGGAAGGCACGTTCACCTATGTCGCAATCGACGAGGCCGGTAAACCGCAGCCGGTGACACGCTGAGCGCGCTGCGTCCCGCCGCCCGTTTTTCCCATGAAGATTCTATCCCGCCTGTTTGCGCTCTCCGCGCTTTCGACGCTCGCCGCCTTCGCGCAGGCCCCGCGCGACACGCGTCCCGACACGCCCTTGCTCGCTCCGCCCGTGGCGCCGGCACTGAAGCCCGACAGCAATCCGGCGATCGCCGCCGTGCGCATCGCCGACGATCGACGGCTCGCGGCGATGTCGGGGGCCGATCGCGCCGCGCTCGACGCGATCTGCTCGGACGAGCTGCACTACGGCCACTCGAGCGGCAAGGTCGACACGAAGGCCACGCTGATCGAGTCGCTCACCAGCCGGCGCACCGTGTATGAGAAATTCAACTACAAGGAACGCTCGTTCGTGCCCGCGGGCTCCGATGCGATGCTGATGAAGGGCCGTGTGATCGTGGACCTCCTCGCCAATGGTCAGAAGATCCAGATCGACCTCAGCTATCTGGCTGTTTGGCGCAACGAGAACGGCGTCTGGCGTTTCCTCGCCTGGCAGTCGTGCCGGAATCCGCCGGCGCCGTGATGCGGGCCCGGTCGGCGCGCACGATTCGCAGCCCAGTCCTCCAGCTCCGAAGCGCGCCCCCCAGCCTTCTTGAACGCCCAACCCGCGCTTGGCTAGGGTCTCTGGTCTTCAGTCTCTGATCTGAGGCTGCTCCACCAGACTACCGCGTGCGCGTGGACCACTCTTGCCGGAAGCGGCGCAGTGCCGTTTCGAGATCGGTCACGCTCAGCGGCTTGGTCAGGTAATCGTTGAGCCCCTCGGCCATGCCGCGCGTGCGCTGCTGCTCCCGCGCATCCGCCGTGAGAGCGATGATCCACATGGTTTGAGCGCGGGCTCCAGTATTGCCGGCGCGGATTTCGCGCAACGTCGCCAGCCCGTCGAGCTCCGGCATGTGAAGGTCGAGCAGCACGAGATCATAGCGTTCGGCACGCTGCCGCAGTTCTTCGAGGGCTTTCCGGCCGTCTTCCACGAGCGTGGCCACGCAGCCGAGCTTTTCGAGGACGCGCGAAATCAAGCGTCGGTTGACCGCATTGTCCTCCACGACAAGAACCCGGAAACCGAACAACGTCCGCGGCGCCATCACTGCCGCTTGCGGCTGCGCACCCGACAAAACGTCGAACAACATCGCGTGCCGCACGGGCCGGTTCACCAGCAGGCCGAAGTGCTTGCGGAGCGCTGTGCGGAGCTCGTTCGAAAGCGAAACCGGCACGAGGCCGATCGATTTCTCCGGCGGCAGTTCGGGCAACGGGTCCTGCACCGCCAGCGCACGCGCGATCACCTCGTCCACCTCGACCAAGGCAAGCTCCCACTCCTGGTTGATCAGCTGCTCGGGGGCGTCGGCCTCGATGACGCGCGCGTCCCAGCTCCGCAGCAGCTGGCCCAACTCTCGCCGCAACGCACCCGGCCCCACCGCGAGGCCGAGTCGGAGTCCGGCCAGTTTCCGCACGGGCGCCTGCGCTGCCGCGACCGGCGCCCGGACGGTGAATGCAAACGTCGAGCCGCGTCCCGTCTGGCTCTCCACTCGAATCTCGCCGCCCATCAATTCGACGAGATTGCGGCAGATCGCGAGCCCAAGACCCGTGCCGCCATACCGGCGCGTGGTGGATTCGTCGACCTGGGTAAAAGGCCGGAATAACTTCGCATGGTGCTCCGGCGGGATTCCAATGCCCGTATCGCGCACGCGGAAGACAAGCGTGCAGCATGTCTCGTCTGGCACCGCGGGGCGAACATCTGCGTTTACCGAAACGGCGTGGTCGTTGAGTGCCAGCGCGGCCGGATCCGCCGTCGGGTTCGCGTGCTCCAGCTCCGGTTCCGACGCCACTGCGAGCGAGACTTCCACCTCGCCGCGCTCGGTGAACTTGATCGCGTTACCCACGAGATTCACCAGCACCTGCCGTAGGCGCCCGCCATCGATCACGATCGCCGCCGGCACATCGTCCGCGACGCGATGCAGGATCTCGATGTGTTTATCGGCAGCCCTCGCAGCGAGCAGGTCGAACGCATCCTCCACGCATTCCCGCGGATCGCACGCCATCGGATCCAGTTTCAACTTGCCCGACTCGATCCGCGAAAAATCCAGGATGTCACCCGTGAGCTGGATCAAAGCCTCCGTGCTCATCCGGATCGTCTGCACGTACTCGCGCTGCTCGGGCGTCAGCGGCGTATCGAGCAACAGGCTCGTGAAACCCACGATCCCGTTGAGCGGCGTCCGGACTTCGTGGCTCATCGTCGCCAGAAACTGGCCCTTCGCACGATCGCCAGCCATCGCGAGATCACGCGCCTCCCGGAGCTCCTCCTCGCGGCGTTTCGTGTCCGTGACGTCGTCGAAGACCGCCACAAAGCACGAGATCGAACCGCCGGGCAGCCTCACCGGCGTGACCACGCCGCGCACGGGATACGTCGTGCCATCCTTCCGTTTGTTGAACCACTCGCCCTCCCACGTCTGCCCGGCCTTCACGGTCGCAATGAGATCCGAGACGTGACCGTCCGCCGCCCCGGCAAATTGAAACTCCTTCCACCTTCGCCCGATCATCTCGCGACGAGAGAAGCCGATTTGCTGGCAGAGACCGCGATTCGCAAACTCGATCCGGCTCTCCAGATCGAGGATCATGATCGCCGAGTGGCTCTGCTCCATCGCCTCGGAAAGATTGCGAATCACGTCGCGCTGTTCGTGCTGGCGCCGCAGCGCCAGCCACACGCCCAGCGGCAGCCCGAGAAGCGTCCAAACGAAAAACGCGCCCTGGAATCCCGCCAGCAACAGCTCGCGCTGCCAGCGCCTCGCATCCATCTCCAGCACCAGCAGCTCGCGCGCGCTCTTCACGTCCCTGCCGCTCGTCGTCGGCTCGATCGGGGCAAAGCCCCGGATCCATTGGCCTTGCGCATCGGAGAACGGTTGCGCCGCACCAGGCTGACCGGTTTCGAAGGTTTCACGCAGCACGCTCGCATCACGCTTCGTGAGATCCTTCGCGCCCGACGTCGTTGCATCGCCGTCGTGCCGTGAAGCGGCGAGCGTGGACACCCGCTCGCCACCGCCGCTCGCCGCCGTTGAATAGCGCACGAGTGAAACTGCGCGCACGTTCGGATCGGCCACGTGAAACTGCCGCAGCCGCCTCACCAGCCTCGCGTAAGCCGGCGAATCGTGATCCGCCCGGGTGCCGGAAAGCCGGTGTAAATCGGCGCCGTCGAATGCCACCGCCATGCGCGCGGCTCGCCGGGAGATCCGCTCGAGCAGGTCGCGCTCCCGAGCCTGCCACGCCCAACCGCCCGTCGCGCCGCCCGCCAGCGCGATGGCTACCCAGACAATAGCGATTTTCAATTTCCTTGAATGATAAGACAACATAACCGGCGAAAAACGCCTGGGGCGGGACCGACTCCATTACCGGACGCGCGGCGGCGCAACCTCGAAGGCGCGAGGATATTGATGTTCCCGATCACTCCCGTGCCTGCGCCCTTGCGAACGCTCTCTTCCAGCCTCCGGCTCTACGCAGCTTTCAGACGCACTTCGCGGCCACGCCCTTGTGCTTCGCCACCTCAGCCTGCCAATGAAAAGAGCGCGACGGTTAAAGTCGCGCTCTGAAATGCGATCCGGAAGCGCTGGTTACTTGGCGGTGAACTCCCGGCTGCCGATCAATACCGGCTTGGTCGATCCAGCCGCAAAGTAATCCACGTCGATCTGATATTCATGTCTTCCAGACGACGTCTTGAAATCCAGCTTGTACACTTTTTGGCCGTCGATCGTATAATGTGCACTGTCCGCCGCGCCGCTTTTGAACGTGTAGATCTTCGGCGCGGAGGCCTTTCCGTTCGAGTAAATCTCATAGACGGAGACGATCACAGTCGGATCGGCAATATAGGCGCACTGCGAGCCGGAGGAGCTGCCGCCGCTCTTGTCGTCATCATCGTCGTCGTCGCGACCGGAAAACCACGAGGACGTGGAAGAATATTTGGCGGACGATGAAGAGTGTTTAAAGAAGCCCCGGGAGGAACCGCCCTTGTCATCATCGTCGTTCCACCTCGAGCCCCAGCCCTTGTGGTCATCGTCGTCATCGTCGTCGTCGTCATTTGTGCAGCTGCCGTGCGACGACGATGTGCAACACTGCTTCACCTTGAAGGTGATTTCCATGGTGCGGTTATCGGCCACCGTTGCAGATTTGCCCGGGCTGACCCACGCGACGCTTGCCGCGCAGGGTTGCGGAGCGGCCTGCGTTTCCTTGACGATAAAAGCGACGCTCTCCGTCGCGGTCAGTCCGCCGGCCGTCTTGCTATATGCTTTGAGAATATAGGTACCGGCCTTGCTTACTTTCAGGGTGCCGCTGCCGGTCGCAGTCGCCGTATACAATCCTGACGGCGCGACGGAAAGCGTTTCACCATCAAGGGTGGCCGAGACCGCGCTGACGACACCCCGGGTTGTCTTGGCCGTAAAGGAAAACGGCACGTTGGTCGCGGGGCTGCCGGCCAGGCGCGTGATCACTTGCTGGCTCGAGGGCTTGGTGATCGTCACAGCGAGCGTCGGCTTGACCACGAGGACATTGAACGACCGCGACGTCGTGGCCGTGCCCTGGTCGTCGGTCGCGGTGACGGTCAGCGTGTGCTCGCCCTGGGTGAGCACCTGCATCGTGCCGGCGCCAGTGGCGACGAGCTGGCCGAGCTTGTTCGGCGTAACGGCGAGCGCCACGCCATCGAGCTTCGCCGAGACCGCCGTGATGCCATTGGAATAGCTCGTGCCGGTAAACAGGAACGGAATCGAAACCGCCGGGCCATCGGCCGGGCGTGTATAGATCGAGCAGATCGACGGCTGGTTGATCTCGACCGTGGGCTTGCGCACGATGGTGAACGTCGTGGAGGCAGCAACCGCCACCCCGCCGCTGAGACCGTTCGCGGTTAGCGTATAGCTGCCCGCCGGAAGATTTGAAAGGGTGCCGCTGCTCGTCGCCGTCGCCGTTCCCAATCCCACGGTGGAAGGCGTGATCGACGTGGAACCGAGTTTCGCACTCACAGAATCCACCCCATAGCCATTGTTCGATGTCGTCACGAATGTATACGGCACATCCATCTTGGTATGGCCTGCCGGGATCGTGAAGGTTTGTCCCGCGGCGGGATTTGAAATTCCAATCGAAGGCGTCGGAGGAAGCGGTGCGGGTGAAGTGCCGGGGATGGAGGGCCCGCAGAAGCTGTCGCCATGGCTATTGTTATAAGCATCGAACCAATCCTTGGCGAAGAGGAGCTCGCTGGTGCTGCCACCATTCTCGAGCAGGTGCTCGCCCCACCAGATGAAGAGCAGGGTCAGCCCGGCATTCTGGTTAATATAGCCGCCGTGAGCATAATTGTATTCGGCGGCGAGCAGTTGTTTCGAGAGCAGGTCTGAAGCCTTGGAACTCTTGGAATTGAGGATGGCGGAGGCCTGCTTGAGCGTGAGGGAATCGTAGGGCGCGAGAGCGAGATCCCCGATCTGCGCGGTATAACGCTTGATCTTCTCGGCGGAAACCTGACTTCCGCTCGTCTTACACGAGATCGCCTTGTCGATGTTGCTCTTCCAGAAGCCATGCGAGAAGCCGCCCGCCTTCATGCCGCAGATCGCCTTGAAATCGAGGGCGAAGCCGATCGCAGGCACGGTCACATTCGAGGTGCCGACCGTCACGCTGCGTGTGGCGGGCGTCGTGGCCTTCAAGCCCGCGAACGCCGTCGCAACGACGCTGTAAGAACCAGGTGCGATCTGGGTGAACGCATAGGAGCCATCCGCTCCGCTGGTTTTCGTAGCCACGACCTGGCTGGACGCGTCGAGGAGCTTGAGCGTGACGCCGCCAAGCCCGAACTCGGAGACATCGAAGGTGCCGTCCTGGTCGAGGTCGAAGAATGTCTTTCCACTAACGGTCCTCGGCTCCGCGACGGTAACGACAAACGTGCGCGTGGCGCTCGCCGTGCCATAGGCATCGATGGCTGTGACGGAGATGGTGTGCGTTCCGGCTGCTGTGACGGTCATCGTCGCTGCGCCCTTGGCGATCTTGGTGTTGAGATCCGTGGGAGTGACATTCAGCGCCGTGCTGCCGAGCGAGGCCGTGAGCGTGGTGATAACCCCGCCCGGCGTGTTGCTCGTGCCCGTGAACGTGAGTGGGATGCTCAACGTGCCGCCAGGCGCCAGCGTGTAAGTCGAACCCACCGGCGGCGTGTCGATCACGACGCTCGGCGGTACCGTCGCCGAGCCGACGACGCGGAAAGTGACCGTATCCGAGACGGTGATACCAGCGCTGACACCCGTCGCGGTCAGGGTGTAGGTACCGGCGGTGAGGCTCGGAAGGATTCCGGCACTCTGGGCGGAAGCGGTGCCAAGGCCTGTCGTGGTCGCGATGGGAGCGGGCGTCGTGCCGAGCATCGCGCTCACCGCATCGACGACGAAACCGTTGTTGGATGTCGTATTGAACTGGAAGGGAACGTCGACCGAGGTCGCGCCTGCGGGGATCTGAAATTCCTGGTTCTGCGTCGGCGTGGTGATGTCGATCGTCGGCGTGGGCGTGATCACGTTGACCGTGAAGTTCGACGTATCCGTGTCCGTGCCGTAGTCGTCCGTCGTGGTGACCTCGAGCGTATGCGCGCCCTGCGTGGTATAGGGCAGATTTATGGTACCGGTGGCCGTGAGCGTGCCAAGCCCGCTGGGCGTGAAGGTGACATCCGCTCCGTCGACCTTGGCCGTGAGCGTGCGAATGCCGCCAAAGTGGCTCGTCGCCGTGAACGTGAAGGGCACATTCGTCGCCGGGTCTCCCGTCCGATAAGTGTAGGTGCTGTTCGGCGTCGGCGTGTTGATCACGACGGTCGGCGGCGGCGCGGTGACCGCGACGGTGAATTCACTCGTGTCGTTGGCCGTGCCAACGCTGTTGGTACCGCTGGCGTTCAGCGAATACTTGCCGGGTTGCGCAATGCTCAGGCTCGCGGTCGCGCTCGCGAGCGCGGTATTCAGACCGACTGGCGGGTTCAGCGTGATCACGGTGCCGTTGAGCGTCGCCGCCACGGACGATACCACGGGATCGGTGGGATTTGTCGTGGCAGTGAAGGCAAAAGGCACCACGACCGGCAGGCTCGTGTGCGGCACCGTGTAGACCGCGCCGTCATCCGGCGTCGTGATGATGACGGTCGGCGGGTTTGGCTGCGGGACGAACGTCACCGTCGCGTTCACCGATGCGCCAAAATTATCGAACGTGATGCCAGTCGGCCAGCCCACTGTGTTGAGCTGAAAGCCATACGCGCCCGCGATTCCGTCCGCCGGAACCGTCAGCGTAACAACCACGCTCTGCTTCTGCAGCCTCCCGGTGAACGTGAACTGGTTCGTCGAGAAACTCAGGTAGCTCAGCGCCGTCGCCTCGCTCACCCCAGCTGGCACAGCATCCACCTGACGCACAAACGAGACCGTGCTCGTCTGCCCCGCCGGATAATTCGCCGGCGACGTGATTTCCAGCGTGTAGCTCTGCGCAAACGGCACCGTGCCCTGCAGGGTGATGAGCGCTGGCGTGTAGACCGCCTTGTTGGTTATCCCCACCGCCCACGCACTCGCCTGCACCCAAACGAGAGTTGCCACTGCACAGAACAAAGCACGGACCGATGCGGGAGAGATGCTGAAGGGTGTCATCGCGGGAAAAGTAGAGGAAGCCTAGGGACCACATAGGGTAAGTTCCTCACATGTCCACGCCAAAAGTAAGCAATGTGTGATTCTATCCTGTCCTGGTAAGTAACTGTGCACCTATTGGTTCGTAGATGCCCGTAGCAACACCGCGTGCGTCAGCTCGGACGCTCTCAAAATACAACTGCCTGCGATAACCAAATCCCGGGTTAGTAGGGTTATCACCCTATGTTTAACATTGACGGGGGCAGGCCGATAGAAAAAGGATCACCCCAGTTTTCCCGTCCAATGCGTTCAACTCAGACTTTTTCGGCTCCGGTGAGTGGTGCACGAACGCAGCATATCGATATTTCAGGGACGGCCTCCTCGCGATCGCTTCTCTGCCGCGCGCTCTGCGTCGCGATCACCGCTGCCGCGCTCGCGCTTCCAGCGCGTAGTCAGATCGTTTGGGAGAACACCGGCACGAGCTTCAACACCGCCGGCAACTGGGTCGATGGCGTGGCGCCGGGCGTGAACGACGTCGCAGTCTTCAATGCCGCGACCGCGACGAACAACCCCGCGCTCACCGGCAGCCGTTCCGTGAAAGGCATCGAGTTCGCCTCGGGCACGGCCGCGTGGACGTTCAGCGGCACCAACGGCGGCTCCAATGAGGTGCTGACCATCGGTTCCTCCGGCATCGTCAACAACTCGTCGAACACCCAAACCTTCACCGGCCCGAGCTCCGACCTCACCATCCAGCTCGGCACCGCCGCCGCTTTCACCAGCAACGGCAGCGGCACCATGAGTTTCCTCAGCTCGCTGACGAGCATCAATAATGGCGGCTTCACCCTTACGCTGAACGGCACGAGCACGAACACCAACATCATCAGCGAAGTCATCACGGGCTCCGGCGGTCTCACGAAAAGCGGCACCGGCACGTGGCGCCTCGGAGCAAACAATTCCTACACGGGAGTAACCACGATCTCCGGCGGGGTGCTCGAGTTGACGAATCCGAATAACGCCGGTTCCACCGGCAATCTCGGCAACACCAGCTCGGCCGCCTCGAACCTCGTGCTCGACGGAGGCACCCTACGCTCCGTCGCGGGCGGAAACGACGCCACCAACCGACTCTTCACGCTGACCGAGAACGGCGGCGCCATCGAAAATTCGAGCGGCGGCACCTTCAACATCAACGCGACCGGCACGGTCGCCACCACCGGCGACGGGAACCGCACGCTCACCCTCGGCGGCGCCCAGACGGGCAACAATTACTTCAAAGCCATCCTGGCGGACCCGACCGTCGGAAAGACCAGCCTCACCAAGGACGGCGCGGGGGTGTGGATCCTCAGCGGCGCGAACACCTATACCGGCGCCACCACGATCAATGCCGGCACGCTGAGACTCGGTGGCCACGACCGTATCTCCGACAGCTCCGCCGTGACCGTGGCCTCCGGCGGCATTTTCGACCTCTATCAGTATAACGAAACCGTCGGCTCGCTTGCCGGCGCCGGCTCGGTGCGCACCACCAGCTCCAACCGCACTTTCACTGTCGGCGGTGACAACACCAGCACCACGTTCTCCGGCGTGCTCGATGACACCGGCACGTCCACGCTCAATTTCGTCAAGACCGGCAGCGGCACCCTCGCGCTCACCGGCGCCAACACCTACGCCGGCACCACCACCATCTCGGGCGGCACGCTTCAGATCGGCTCCGGCGGCACCACGGGCTCGCTCGCTTCCACTGCGGGGATCACCAACAACGCCAATCTCACCTTCAATCGCAGCGACGCGCTCACCGTTTCCAACGCCATCGGCGGCACCGGCACCCTCACACAGGCCGGCACCGGCACCCTCACGCTCGATGGCCCGAGCACGTTCACCGGCGCTGTCTCGGTCAATTCCGGCACGCTCGCCGCCCGCAGCTCCGGTGCACTCGGCGCCGGCTCGGCCACCACCACCGTCGCCAACGGCGCGACTCTCTCGCTCGCGAACAACATCACGATCGCCAAGGGCGGCCTCTCTCTCACCGGCACCGGTTCCGGCTCCGGCGCCCTCGTCAACACCAGCGACGTCAACACCTGGAACGGCAACATCACCCTCACCGGCAACACCACCATCAACGTCGCCAGCGGATCCCTCTACCTCGGTGAAGATTCTTCCATCAATAACAACTACCCCAGTCACACGAACATTACGCCAACCGATACCCACACCGTCGCCCTCGGCAGCAACACGCTCACCCTCGCCGGCGGCGGCAGCGGCACCCTCCTCCAGGTCAACAGCCGCATCACCGGCACGGGTAACGTCACCATCGATAATGCGGGCGGAGATGTGATTTTTT